>NZ_JBIVPH010000002.1:0-111608 GCF_044754545.1 Streptomyces sp. NPDC093071
CGCGCGCTTCGCTCCGCGAAGACGACGCGCCGTCGCTACGCGACGGATACATCGTGATGCTCCGCATCACTGGCTCTACGTCACTCCGTGACGTAGAAAGGCCACTTCGTGGCCTGTTGAGATCCCGCTCCGCGGTCTCTCAAAAGAGTTCGCTCCGCGAACTCTTAGGGCTGGCTACAAAGGCCCGAGCTGTCGGGACTGCTCGTGTCAACGGGGGCCACACGGATACGAGGCATGGTCCCTCCCCGATAGCACTTCCTGGGTGGGGTTGTGAGCAGAAAGGTTACGGGCTCTCTGAGAATCCGGGGGCCTCCTCTTCCGGAGAGTCGACGTCGGATTCACGGAGGATGCTTTGGATCAACTGGCTTTTTTCTAGGGTTGTTGGTCGTTGCTCTGGGCGTGCGGGTCTTGGAGAGTCAGGGGCCGATCATCACGCGCTCTCCCTCAACGTCGATCCCCTCCCGGGCTCCAGGAGGACGGCCGTGCCGTTCCACGAAGGCGCGCAGCAGGGTGGCTGTTTGCTCGAAGGAACGGCGTTTCCTGGTTCTGGGGGTGGCGGTCTTCGCCGTGGTCAGGGTGATGTGATTGGGAGTGAGGCCGAGGCGAGCCAGGAGGTGGCGTTGGCCATCGTCGAGAGTGTTCCAGGTGGTGAGTTGGCGGTGCAGCTAGGTGCCGGCTTTCACGCCGTCAATCACGTTGTTGCGGCGTAGAGTTCCAGGATTGTGTCCGGCCTGGAGGTGTCGGGCCAGGTAATGGTATTTGCGGTGCCAGTCGGGTCCGTGTGGTAAGAGCCAGTCGGGGTCGAGGGCGGTCAGACGTGTGTGGCGGGCTTTGGAGAGGTGGCCGTGTTCGGCGTAGAAGGTCTCGATGAGGTGTCGGCGTACACGTGAACGTCCCCACCTGCGTACGGATGAAAAGGGGCAGTTGTTGATGCGGTGAGGCCTGCTGTCCCGGCACTCTGCTGCGTGGTCGGTGCGAGGCAGCGGAAAGCGGTCGGTGGTGGTCCTGGATCCGCATCGTTGGTTGGAACTGGGGTGTTTCCGCAGTCTGTTGGTCTCCGGAGCGATCAGTCTGTCGGAGGTGGCCCGGGAGACCGGGCTGGACCGGAAGACGGTCCGTAAATGTCTGTTGGCACCGGGGTCGGCGACCCCGCCGCGCTGGTCGCCGAACGGGCGGTCGAAGGCGAGGGTGATCGACGCGTTCGCGCCGCTGGTCGACTCGATGCTGCGGGCCGAGATCCTGATGAAGGCCGTGGTGATCCACGAGCGGCTCGTCCAGGAGTACGGGTTCACCGGCAACTAGCAGCGCGTCAAGCTCTACGTTCAGGAAGCCCGCCCGAGGGTCGCCGAGGAACTCGGCATCACGCCGAAGGAGCTTGCCGGCGTGCACCGCCGGTTCGAGGTGGTCCCCGGCGCCCAGGCCCAGGTGGACTGGGGTGACGAGGGAAAGATCCTCGCTCACATGGGGATTGGGAAGGTCTACTTCTTCCACATGACGCTGTCGTACTCGCGGGACCCGTTCTGCTGTTTCACCACCAGCCAAGACCTTCAGACGTTCTTCGATTGCCACCATCGGACCTTCGTCCACTTCGGCGGGGTGCCGATGACGATCGTCTACGACCGGACCAAGACCGTCGTCCGACGCCACGTCGCCCTAATCGCCCTGGCGGTCGCGGCCTGCCGGGTCGGCTACTCGATCTACTTCACCAGCCTCGACGACATGGCCGCCACCTCAAGGCCGCCGAGGCGAACCTGGTCTTCCAGGTCGTCTCCAAGCGCTATGAGAAGGGCTCGATCGTCCTGACCTCGAGCAAGACCTTCAGCGAGTGGGGCCAGGTCTTCGGCGACGAGGTTCTCGCCACCGCCATCGTCGACCGGCTCCTGCACCATTGCGAAGTGATCTCCATCAACGGCCCCAGCTACCGGCTGAAGAACCGCCTCAAGGCCATCGAGCGAGAGACGGAAGTGGCATAAGAGTCTCACGAGGTACTTGGCGCGGCCTGCCTCTTCCCTCGACCGGACAAACCTGGGTTTCGTTCCCAGCCAGTCCCAGCCGCACGAGCCCGAGAGTCCCGGCCCACATCGTTACCCCCAGAAACAGCACAGCCAGTACGCTCCAGGCCATGGCTGCTATGCCCCACCCCTTAGTTGTCATGGAGCCGGCATGGCGCACCAGGATCAGAAACATCTGGGGACGTTCGTCCGTACGCAGCTGGGGAGAGAAGTCCGTACGCCGGCATGAGGGTCATGTTGGCCTCGAAAGAGGCTTCGTGCTCGTCCCCGATCATGCCGAGTACGTCGAGTTCGGCAATCCAATCGGTAGTCGGGGTGCCGCGGCGGTGGGCGGTGTGCTGGCCTGCGATGAAGGCTCCCAGGTGGTAGCCGTAGATGTCGGTGTAGCCGGCCGGAACCTTCAGATGGCCGTGTTCGGCGTGGTAACGGGTGGCGGCAGCCCAGGCCCGCGCGGCGGGGCGGAAACAACACCGCGCCGGCTGAGGGCCAACGGAACCGGCGGGTGATCAGGCGGTGGGTGGTGTCGTCCAGGTGGTGTTGGGGGCTCCGGTCGCCACCTGTCCGAGGTCACCGGGCAGGGCCTCGTCCGCGGCCGGCAGGTCGCCGAGGTGCTCCTCTCGGTGGCCGTCCGCAAGACCGAGTACGGCCGCGCTGCCACGTTTCTCGACGCGGCAGCGGGTGGTGGTGTATTGTCCGCCGGCCTTCTGGTGCAGGCGGTAACCGGGCCGGCCACGCCGGGTGGCGGCCCGGTGCGGCCTTCTAGCTCCAGGACTCCGTGTTTGCGGTTATCGCGGCCTGGGCAGCCGCCAGAAACGCTCGAGTCTGGCGCTCTACCGGGCTGGACTTCAGCGTGCCTGGGGTTTTCCTGTTGTCTCTGTCCATGGCCGCTGACACGAGGTCCATCGCCTCTATGCTGCGCTGCATACGGTCTTCCTCTACGGCATCCGCGAACTCGGGGGGTGTCTGCCTCGTGTCGTGGATGAGCACCAGGGCAACGTGTTCTCCCTCCTGGCCGAGCGTCTGGACGCGCCATCCCAGCTGGCGGCCTGCGCGTCGCATCGCTGCGCGGATCAGAGGTGTCGGCCGTTCGGTTCAGACGGGGTTCAAGGGCGTGGGGCGAGCGTCGTGTCCGGGGTGTCGGGGCTGTAGCCCGGTGTTCGCGTGTTGCGTTTCGGGCGTCGTGGCCAGTCGGATGAGTTCTCGTGTCACGAGGCCGGTGAGATCCGAGAACGGTTCGCCGAGGGCATCTTCAGGCTGCGGGGCCTGGATGCCTTCCGGGGTAGGAGTTTGTCCCGCCGTTGCCGGGCTCCAGGGCGTGGCGTCGCCAGGAGCGTCTCCTGTCTGTGTGGGCAGGGTGTGAGGTCTGCCGGTGCCGCCCGCGGGAGTCCTCTCTGGTTGGCAGTGCCGTTCGGGGAGAGTCGGATGGGGTGTCAACTGCCGTGATGGCGCTGGCGGATATACCGGAGTGCCGGTGTTGTCAGGCGGCGAAGCCGATGTTCGTCACGTATTCGTACTGGCCCCACTGGCTGCCCAGGTCCGGCAGGACGCTGGTGGTCCAGGCGTCGTCGAGGGCGTGGCTGTCACTGGTGGTCCAGGCGGTCACGATGTGGTCCCAGCGGCGGACGTTGATGTGCCGGTACTCGAGGGTGCGCCGGTGGGGTGTGGAGACCTGGGACTGGTCGAGGGGGTGGATCTCCACCCGGGTGCCGCCGGAGGAGTTGAGGCGTTTCAGGAGGTGGCGGGCGACGTTGTGGCGGCGCACCGTGCGGTAGGCCTGTTCGATGCGTTCCAGGTTGGCCTTCGAGGGGTTCCGTGTGCCGGCGAGCCATGCCTTCAGTGTGCGGTCGGTGACGGTGAGCCCGGCTGCGCGGGCGGCTTTCAGCGCCTTGGGTGACGTCGTCAGGTAGTGGAGGCGTGCGAGCAGACCGCGCGAGGTGGTGACGGGGGTGATGATGAAGTCGACCAGTGCGTCCAGGCGGCGGGCGACGAGTTCGCTTCCCTTGGTGCCGCGGGCGCCGAGTCTTCCGAACTCGTGGTTCCGGTCCGGCATCAGGCTGCTCCTCCCGCCGTGTTTACGCCATGGGCAGCGTATTCGTCTTTCACCTTCACTTCGGCGACGCCGCGGCCCTCGGGGAAGATCTTGCGCCAGTCACCGATGACGTGGAGTTCGTCGGTGCCCATGGCCCGGACGACGGTCAGGCCTTCGTCGTGGGCCTTGAGGGCTTTCATCCACAGGTTGGCGAACGCCTGGGAGCGGATCAGATGCATCCAGTCCGGGCGGTAGAGTTCCCGGTTGTAGTTCGAGGTTCCCATCGTGGAGACGAACTTGGAGTACATCGCCTTCACGTACTCCAGTGTCACCTTGTCATCCGTGGCGATCGCGGCGTCGCGGGCGTCCTTGAGCGTGATGCGGAATTTCTCCAGCAGTCCCTCGGTGGCTCCGGAGGTGAATGACTCGTGGATCTCGGGTGGTTCGCACAGCCCGTGCTTCGGGCCTGACAGGCGCAGCAGGAGGCGCAGTGTGGGTTCGGTGACCCATAGTGGGCCCGGTTCGTCGCGCTGTCCGATCGGGTTCGGCAGTACGTCCTGGTGGTCCCAGGGCGGTGGGGTGATCAGGTGGACGCCGGCGCGGCGGCGGTCGTGGTCGGATCCTGTGGAGTGCTCCAGCTGGCCCAGTGGGAGGTGTGTCTTGAGGGCGGACAGGTAGGCGCCGTTGATGTCGAGGGCGGTCACCTTGTGCTCGCCGGGTGGCAGCTCGGTCCGTGTCCACTTGGGCCGGGCTTCCCACACCTGGTCGGGGCCGCGTGCGGACTGTTTTTTGAGGATGTCCGGCATCCATGGATGGGCGATGACGTCGTACCTGCCGCCTTTGCGTGTCTCGTCGAGCAGGGTCATCGCGTCGGGGATCGCCTTCTTCACCAGTGCCGCCGTCGCCGCTTCGGCGTCGCCGTCGTGTGCTTCGAGTGCGGCCCGTACCGATCGGCTGATCAGGTCGGTCGGCTCGCTGGGGAGCCGTATGGCGTGCCGGGCTGCGGAACGGTGGCGGTCGGCGGCGGGGTGCTGTGGCGCCGGGGCGGGGGGCTCCGGCTGGTGCGGGGTGGGTTGTACTGTGTCGTCGGATGCGGGCGGGGGTGCGGCGGCGTGGCATTCGGCGGCGTCCAGGTGTTGGGTGAAGCCAGCCATCCGCCAGGTCGCCGGGTGGCCGCAGAGTACACATGGCTCGCTGTCGGCCAGCTGGATCACGCCCTCGTCGGGTTCGGTTTTGTCCGCGCTGCCGGACGCGGGTTTCGGCGGCGTCGGCTTTTTTGTGGGCGCGGGTGTCTTTGCGGGCGCGGGTGTATCGAACTTGGCGGCCAGGCCGTCGAGGAAGTAGCCGTATTTCGTCCGGGTCTCGCCCGACGGGTCCCGTCCCGCCTCCCACGCGCTCAGTGTGGAGGCGCTGATCCCGAGCGCGCGGGCTACCTGCGCCTTCGACAGACCGGCCTGCTCACGCAGGCCTCGGCGTACTTCGGCCTCCGGGAGTTTCGTCTCGGGGCCCACGGAGGCGAGCAGCGAGTCGATCGCGTCGAAGTCGCTCATCACACCGCGGCTTTCAGATGTAGGTGACGGGGTTGCGGGACAGGTGCGGGCTCGGGGTGGGGCGGCCTACTCGCGCGTCGCCGTGCAGCAGGTCGCCTTCGAGGGCGTAGCGGTCGCCGTGTTTGGTGATGCCGGTGATCTTCGCGACGGCGAGCACGGTGCCGTCGGTGCTGATGATCTGCGCCTCGTCTTGGGACAGGGCCCGGTCGGCGTTGAATTTCCATACGCCGCGCCCCGCCTGCCAGGCTTCGTCCTCCGACATGCCGGGGCGGCATCCGATCGTCGTGCGGCCCAGGCGGTCGTCCCCGTCGGCGGCTCGTTCGGCCCCCAGCTGGATCTGCAGCACTCCGCCTGCCCCTTTCCCGGGAGGGAACTTCTTGACTTGTTGCGAAGTTACCTCTGCTCCGAGTGGCTTCGCAACAAGTCGAGAAGCAAGTCGGCCGGTTTGCCGGAGCAGGCGGGTCTGTAGCGAGTCGGCCAGAAGACGCTCGGTCCGGGCCGGGGGAGGTCGCCGGGGGAACTGAGCGGCGGGCCGGTCAAGGTCATGAAGGCGGGATGCCCGCCGGGGGGTGTGCGCCCGGCTGTGCGGCCAGGGCAGAGGTGCCGGGGTTGGTTCTCCACCGGGGCCCGGCGGGGTCGTGTGCTCACAGGGCCGCCGCGATGCGGTGCGGGACGGCAGAGGGCGTGGCGGCCGGTGCGTGGTCGTCGGGGTTGTCGGGGTTGTCGGGGTCAGGGGCGTCCAGGAGGGGGTGGGTGGCCAGGCCGAGGACGAACAGCACGTCCGGGTGGGCAGTGGGCTGCTTTCCGGCCGGGGGAGCAGACGCCGGTTGGCCGGGCGCGGGATCGGATCGGCGGCAGGCCGGGGGCGAGGCGGGGGGTGGTGCGGTGCAGCAGGCGGATGAGGGCCGTGGCCTCGCTGGGGGCGAGAGTGAGGCGGCGGTGTGGCCGGCGTGGTGCAGGTTCTGCCGCTGTGTGCAGGTGAGCGGCTGTTCGGCGCGGCACCCAGGGCCGGGGCGGCCGTCCGGGCCCTTAAGGAAGCCTTCCAGTCGCCCGTACCGGCTTAGAGATACGAGATGCTCCCTCCTGTTGCGGCCACGGTGAAGCAGAAGGCTTACTGGCGAGGGAGTTGCGCCTGGGCGACGTGGAGGGTGCCGGTCTCGCGGACCTCGGCCTGCTCCTGCCTGCCGTTATGGCCCTCGTAGGCCTGGAAGGTGGTGGGCAGATGGTTTGGGTACAGTCCGAATCTGCGACCGCGATCGGCGCAGAGCGCCTCATCGGCATACAGGATCTCGTGGCTCCGCAGGGTCAGCGGCAGCAGCGCCCTGCAGTGCCGGGTCTCCGGACGCGGGCCGGTGGAATTGGACCGGGGTGCGCTACTGCGGTGCGAGTCATGGTCCGGATCGTGGGCGCGGACGAACGGTGCACCGGCCAGGAGACGGGGGTCGAGTCCGCCCGGCTGAAGGCCGTGGGGGGGCGGGCATCGGACCCAAGTGGCTTGGTTCGGCGGCGGGGAAGGTCTGCCGGATGTGCCGGTCCGGCTAGATCCGTGCCTCTTCGGGGAGGTCGCCAGTCAGCAACAGCCAGTTCTCCACTGCTGGCGCGGGCGCCGCGCAGAAGGCGACGAAGCTGTCCGCGGCCTCTTCCACCGGCGCCGTCGCCGTCGCCCCTGGTCGACCAGGCGGGTTGCAGTCCCGGCCCTGATCCGCTCAGGAGCGTGGACCAGCGGGGCGCCCGGTCGGCATCGGCCTTGCCGTACAGGCTGCGGTGTTCGGATTTCGGCGCGGCGGCCGCCGCCGCGTTGTTCACGGCATCGAACTCTGGCTGCTCCAATAGTGCCGCATCGGTGATTGTCCGGGGTGTCGAGGTCGGGTCCCGTGCTGTTCGAGCCAGGGGTGGTCGGCCTGACGCAGTGGGGAGGTGCCTTCCATGCGGTACGCGCATAGCGCGCCCTCGCCGCCCGCCGGACCCGGCGCCAGGCCCCGGCTCCCGGCCTGAGCGGCCGTTCCCGCGTTGTTCTGCGACTCGGAATGCTGCGCTGACCGGTGGCCGGCCCGCTGCGATCAGTCGATCTTCTCGAATGGGTGGCCCGCGGGGACAGCTCGGCATCGGGCCGGGGCGGCTCCCGCTCGGTCTTCCAACGGCGTCGGGCTCCGGGGCACCCGTCCGCCAGCGGCACCGCCCGTAGTACGTCCGCACTCAGCAGTCGTAGCTCTTGAGCGTCTTGGAGGCACCGGTGGCCGACTTCAGGTAGTCGTTCTCCGACTTCAGGCTCTCATTCTCTGCCGCCGATTCCGCCAACTGCACGACCAGTCCGGCAGCCATGGACAGGATCCCCTCGTGCTCCTCCTGAAGCCCTTCGTGCTTCGTCTGGAGTTCCTCGTGCTCCTCCTGAAGCTCCTTGTGCTCCTCTTGAAGCTCCTTGTACTTCCAGATGAGGACCCCGATGGTGGTGGCGGCCAGAATGCCGGCGCCGGCCTTAACCGCGACCTTGGCTTTGCCGAACCTGCCTCCGGCCGGCCCGGTACCGTCCTTGCCGATGCAAACGTGGCCCGTCTGGTGCGAGTGTTGTCGAGCCTCGCCGAGTTGGTCGCTCTGATACGAGCACGATCCGCATCGGTAACGGTTCATCGGTCGTTCCTCTCCCTGGGAGAGGAGCTTGGCACAGGTCACGTATCTCCGGCGGCCGCCTGGTCATCCTCCGTACACCCGCCGGCGCCGAGGGAAGGACGCGCACCCGTACGGGCGGCACACCCCTGATTGTGGACTGCGCTGTCAACGCTTTCAGGAGGGTCCCTGGTGCGCCACGGGTAGCTCGTTGGGGTCTGTGGCCGGTGGGATGCGCCGGTTCCAGGCCGAGGAGGTCGAGGGCATAAAGCCGGCGCAGTTCCAGGCGGCAGCACAGCCGAACGCCGGACTCACCCCGCGTCCCGGGTCGTGTGCTCCGCTGCTCACCGTCGCCCACCGGTCGGCGCGCAGTTGCTGGAAGACTGGCGCGGTGGCGTCGGCGGCGGCCGCAACGTCGGCCGGGCCAGCCGGCTCGCACGGCGCTTCGTTCCTGTACGGCACTGCGCCGGGTGTCCCCGGGGGGATTCCGCCGCCGTACGTACTCGCGGTGGGCACGAGGCGGCCGCGGGAGGTTCAGTACGTCCGCAAAGTCGTGGTCCATGCCGCCGGCATGGTCCGTGGACGGGATTTTCGGCTACCGGGTTCTGCACCCCGGCGTGGGGGGCGCCACGGTCAGCGCGGTTCCCCTGAGCCTTTGACGACCAGCCGTGCGAGGCCGGCCAGGCAGGTCAGGACCGCGGCTCCTACGGCGAGGGGCTGGGCCAGCCGGGGACAGACGAACGTGAGGCAGACGACTGCCGCGGTGATGAGCAGGCCCACCACGATGGCCAGCAGCATCAGGAGTGTGCGCAGCTCGCGGTGTTCGTCGTTGTGCGTCATGGGTGAACCGGGTCCCTTCGTGTCGGATGTGCGGTCCGGAGGACCGACCGGGTGCGGTCTGCCGCGCGGGGCGGCTCACCTATTGCAGCGGACCCGTAGCACAGCGACCGGGCGAAGGTGGGGGGCTCCAAAAAGGCTCTGTTGGCGGGAGTGGTGCCCGTACGGTCACGGGGTGGACGGCACGAAGGCGCCCAGCCGGGCGGACCAGCAGCTCATCGACCATGCCCGCACGTACGGTTTCGAGGTGACAGGCAAGCAGTTGTCCGGGTGGCGGCGCCACGGGCTCCTCCTGCCGAACGTCCAGGGCGGAGGGCTGGGCCGCGGGCGGGGCAGTACTTCTCGGCCGGCGGCAGACAGCTTCGATCTGGTGCTCGCTCTCGCCCGGCTGTCCGGGCGGGGAAAACGGCCGACAGACGTGGCCCTGCTCCTGTTCGGTGAAGGCTTGCCGGTACCCGAGCCGACGGTCCGGGCGGCGTTCCGGGCCGCCGTCGACGCCGTCTGCCTCCCGGGCGGCACCGAGCCCGGTCGGGACGTCGATGAGCATCTGAACGCCGTCGGCTCCTCCATCGGCCAGGGCGGTCGGGCGGTGGTCATGGTTCCCGCGCGGGCACGCCGGGTGGACGAGCAGATCGTCGGGTTCTTCGAGTCCGCGGGTGTCCCCTGGCCGCCGCCGGAGCTTGCCCAGTGGGACGAGAACACGGGCGGGGAGCGCATGAGCCCGCACGGCGTCTCGTTGTTCGCCGCCGATGCGCTTCTCACGGGCAGGGCGCCCATGCCCATGATCGGCGCGCTGCTGCGGGGAATGATGCCCGAAACGGAGGTGAACCCGATCGCCTCCCTCGTGGAGACCACGGTGCGCGAAGTTCCGCACTCCCCCGTCCTGGGACCCGATGAGAGCCTGACCATGTCGAGCGGCGACGTCCGGCACGTCCTGCGCACTCTGGCGGCGACAGTCGCGCCAGAAGACCTTGCCGCCGCCTGGCACACCGCCCGGGAGGTTCGCGTCTGGGCGCTGGAGCTGTGCGCGCGGGCCGAGGAAGAGCTTGCCGGCCGGGCGCCCGGCGATGCCACCACGCAGTGGTGGATCAGCAGGCAGCTGCCGGCCGGGCTGTGGCTGCTGGACGCCTTGCGCACCCGCCACGAGAAGGCCGGCTCAACCGCTGTGTCGGCTCTGGCACTGCTGCTGCAGCGCGCGCAGTTCGCCGAACTCGACCGGTTGCAGCCGGGCTGCCAGTGGGAAGTCGCGCACATGACGGGCGTGCTGCCTCCGCCTGCGCGCGCCTTCTTCTCCCTCCCCTCCGGCGCGCCGAACACCTTGGGAGGACCGCGCTGACGTGCTGTGGCGAGCCGTTGCCGCAGCGCCCTGGGAAGCCCTGGCCGCGATCGTCACCGCCGCGGTGTCCGGGCCTCGGCCTCCCGCCGGCATACGGGTGCAGCCGGTGCGGCACAGCCTGCGGCCCGGTGGCCGGTCCCCACCGCCGGGCCGGCGCCGCCTGGCACCGGCCCGCGGGAGGCGTCTTCCTCCGCGCATCCGGTGTGCGAGGTCCGTACGGCCGTCAGGCACGGGGACAACGCCAAGCGGCCGGCCCGCGGTGCCCATGCAAGAACACGGGGCCGGCCGATCGCAGGTGGCGAACGGCCAGGCTCCCCGCGAGGTCCGCGCCCGAGGAAACCGAACGGCGCCATCGGGGCCGAGCCCGAGGAACCCGCCCGTGACGACCACCGACAACCCGCACCACCCACACCGCCGGACTGCCCGAACGGTCCGACCCGCGACCGGCCCCGGCCAGCGGGGGAAGCACTGCGGGCATGGACACCCGCTCATGACGCACCCCGCCTCCACCCGCGGACATCCGTCCCGCGGCGCGTCACCCGCCCGGGCCCACGGACGAGCCTCCCGCTGCCGGAACCGCGACGCCTTGCCCGGATCGCGCAGAGCGCAGAAGAACACCGTCAAAGAGCGCGCCTCGTCCGGGCTCACTCCCCTCCCCCCTGCGATCAGCCGTCGCCGCGCCGGCGCGAGAGCCCGATCCCGCACCGCACCGCACCGCACCGCACCGCACCGCACCGCACCGCACCGCACCGGCGATCGTGGCGGCATCCGGGAGAGGGAACAACAGCGCGCAGACCGCCGTCTCGGCGCGGCCGGACCTCCCCCCACGGCGTGAGAACAAGCCCCCCGGACCACCCTGCGCCCTCCCCCCTCCAGGCCGCGGGCGTCGTACGGAATCCTTTCCGGAACGCCCCCGGCTACCGTGGACTGCAGGTTCGTCCGGCCCGACGGACCGTGTCCGGCCTTCGTGCGGACGGTGCCGGCAGTGCCCCGGCCGTACGAGGCATGGACGCGGGGCTCCGCAGCGGTGCGGGTACGCGGCGAAAGCCCCCACCGGTGATCCGGTGGGGGCTGCGCGCTGGGCCGGAAAAACGGGCAGGCACAAGCCAGGCTACAGCGCGGGCCACAAGAACACAGAGCCGGATACGAGCAGGGGGTACGTCCCCTTCCTTGCCTTCGCCCGGCGCCGGCGAAAGGGGGCGACACGGTATGTGACCTGCGCATACGGTCGGCCCCACGGCACATTGGACGGCGCCGCGTACGACGGAGAGGGGAACGGGCATGAGCCACGGCAGCCGATGGAAGCACGAAGACGTCAACTGGGGAACCACCGAGGACCCGGGCTGGGGCGTGGACGGCGGGTGATCGCCCGCTCCGGCCGTGCGGGGACTACGCCTGAAGGTGTGCTCCCCCGCACGTTCACGTCGGCCGGGCAGGGTCACCGGCGGTGCCGGTAAGGATCACGGTGGTGAGGGCACTGGTCCCTCCGGCGAGCGAGCCGACGGCATCGACCAGAGGGAGCGGGCCGGGAATCCGATGGAGCGCCAGGCCGAGGGCGGCGGTGACGGCCCAGCACGTGGAGGCCCCGAGCCCGGCCCCGGATCCGGGGTGGCGGACTGGACAGGGGCGGTCGCGGATCCGCTTGCTGTCCGCGATCGGCTCGTAGGCGTCTGGCGTTCGGAGGAGTCCGTGCGTCTGGTCGTCCGCGAGGCCGCCGACCAGGTCAGGGAGTGACTTGTCACCGTGCCGAAGGAGACCTGAGCCGGCTTCGCCTCCCTGGCGCAGGAGATCGCCGGGCCGCGTACGGTGGTCGACGAGCTCCAGGCCTGCTCCGCCGAGACCTCCGAGCCGGTGCGGGTGAGCGAGGAACGCGCCGCCCGGCTGCGGTCCGCAGCCGCATCACCGGCCACCCCACTTCCGCGCGCCCGTCATGCGTCATCGACAAGGTCGACAAGCTGGTCTTCCCCCCGCTGTTCGACAGTTCCCTGATCGCCTTGCTGATCAGCCTGCACGCCGCCACGCTCTACGACCGGATCCAGCGGCGTCTGGCCCGCCTTGGCCCCGGTCCGGGCGAGCGCGTCACCATCGCCCTCGACGACCGGGTCACCCGAGGCGGACATCGACGGTGGTGGCGAGAGCGGCAGGACCGAGGCACGAAGCGGCTGAGCCGCGTAGAGGGAGAAACCCCGGCTTGACGCAGGGTGGGTGCGGCGGCCGGCACCAGTTGTCCGGCATGTTCAGCGCGAGTCCGCAGGATCGCGGAACGCGGACGGCGTCGTCGGCCTGTTGTGCGATGGCGGCGGCCAGGGCCGGGTGTGTCCCCATAGCGGCGGGAGGAAGCGAAGGAATCCGGTGAGCGGGCCCCGGTTACCGCAGGAGTTGCAGATGGCGTGTACGTACCGCTGTAGGTGGAGCGGCGATGTCAAACCAGCACCGGACGACGTGACGTCCGCATCCCCGTACGTTTCTGTATCAGCCCCGGCCGGGCCGGGTCGACGACCACCGCGGCCGAGGCGCTGAGGGAAACCGCAGCGCCGGGCAAGCGCCGGGCAGGGGTATCCAACTCATGGGCATCGAAACGGAAGGCACGGGGTGAACATGATCAAACAGAACGCACGCGGGACCACGGAGCACGACGCGAGCGTACGCACGATGCGTTCGGGCAAGCGCATGGTGCTGGCGGCGGTGGCACTCGCCGCGGCGGTCACCGCCACGCTGGTCCCCTCGGCCGCTGCCGCCCCGGCAAGCGCGACCGAGGCGTGCACGGGGTGGCGGGTCATCCAGGTCAACAACAACGCCGCAGGGGTCAAGTACCGCGAGTGCGACCGGTACAGCGGGCTGAACACCCAGACGAGGGCGGAGTTCTACATCTGGGACAACCGTCACGACGGCAAGGTGGCCCAGGTCTACACGGCCACCGGCTCCAACCTGAACGGCCGGTGGCACCAGTCGTGGGAGAAGTTCTACGTCTGGGGCAATGAGAGCCACCACAGCCCGCTAGTGAACACGGGTTGGCACAAGGGCCACGACGTGAAGGTACTGCTCAAGGCCGTACGCGGCTGATCCACCGGCGGAGGGTGCGCTGCATCCGGAAGCCGAAGAGGCAGGCCCTTAGGGAAGGGCCCGACACCGCGCGGGTCGGGAGACGCGTAGGGCCGCCCGCCGCACCACCACTGCGACGATCCCGCCTCCCCCGTACGGTGGTTTCAACGAGCGACGACGGGCCCGGCATCGTCCACGTCCTCCTTCGTCGATACCGGCCACGCATCGGACAGATCTTCGACCCACAGCCCCTCGCCGTACTCCTGCCCGTGCGCGGCCTCCCACGCCTCCGTCCCCGTTGTCATGAAATCCGTCTCTTATTTCATCCGGACCGGCCGGGTCTCACGCGGCGGGGCGAGGATTTCTTCTGGCGGGCGATCTGCCCCAACACTTTGGTGTCCTCGGCAGTGGCCGGCGAATGCCCCTCACGGGCGCCCGGGTCGATATCGGCGAGCGTGACGGTCAGAGTACCGTGGCGGCGATGTGAAGTCTGGCGAGGTAGACGCTGGCAGTCTTGCCGTATCGAGTGGCCAAACCGCGCCACCACTCGCCGGGCGTGGTCGGAGTGGTGACCGGGTCGGCCGTCCGCCGGAAACGGAGTACACGACCGGCCACGCCGACAGCAGGCGACGGCGCTGCTCGACTCGGTCGTGCTTGGCTATCGCCGCGTCGACCGGCTCAGCGGTGGACACCTTCGTCAGGATCCCGATCCGCACACGCCGACCCGCGTCCCGCCCCGCCACACGCGGGCGACGGCCGCCTTGAGGCCGTCGTTACGGACCCTGGCTCGCGCGACCCCGTCCAGCGTCCGCAACGCATGGACGTGGCCTTCGAAGAACGCCTCCTGGCCGCAGAACGCGAACACGCGGTGGACGGCCCTGCCCGAACACAACAGGCGAAGCCTCGCCCGACTCGGCCAAAACCTCGGGCTCCCGGGCCACGACCGTAGTAGCTGACCGTCCCGCAGGAGACGTCGGCGCCGCGTTCCCCGACCAGCCGGTGGAAGATCCGGGCGACCGCATGCCGCCGCTTGCACGGCGCGTCCAGGTCCGCCCACAGGACCTCGCCGATCACCGGCTTGCAGCGATCCACTCCGGTCGTCCGCGCCGGCAGCCTCTTGCACCGCTCCGGCCACGACGGGTCCAACCCCTTCCACACCGCCCGCCACGTCACGCCGGACCGCCGCGTACAGCTCGGCCTTCGACATCCGCGACATGAACAGCGCCTTCCGCCAGGAGCATCCCGATGCCGCCCGGGCAAGAACCCCCGCGCCTCCCAAACCCGTCGGCATCACCCATCCATGGAACAGGGCGGTCCTGGTCGCGTGACCTGTGTCATCGTGCGGTTGCCCGTGCTGGCCGTGATAGGCGGTAAAACGGTCCGGCGGGGCATCGCCTGCTGTCGGTGCACAGGGCCGGCCCGGCAGGTGTGCGGGCTCGCGGCCGTGCCGGGGAAACGGCGGATGAGGTTGCGGTGTCCCCGGCCGTCGAGTTCAGCGGCCTGCTCAGCCCGGTGCGGCCACGCGGCCCCTGGGCGTCGGCCATGAACCGCGCGGCTCCGGCCGTGGTACTGCCGAGGAGAGCTGTGGTGGTCCTGGAGCAGAGCAGGGCCGGTCAGTTGAACTGGAGCAAGCACTCGTTCGCATCTTCGAACAGTTTGACGACCTGGGCATGCAAGGCGTGGAGAACATGGCGCCGCTCCGTGAAGAGTTCCACCATCGAGTACGCGTCTGCAGACTGCGTCCTCCCGTATTCGACGGTCCAGAGGGTGCTCTGCTGCTGCAGAGCCTTCTCCGCCAGGCGGAACTTGAGCGAGGCCCTCTCCTTCGTGATCTTCTGGGCGAGCAGTGCCGTCTTGATGTCCGCCAGGATGACGTGAACGGATGCCAATGCTGCGGAAGGAGTGGTCGTGATTCCGGGAGGAGCCGCGAACCTGTCGCATCGGGATGTGAGGCTCGCGAGGTGAAGCACCTCTTCTTGCAGCAAAGACACGACGCGTGCGAGGGGTGAGCCGTCTTCCCCGTCGGAGGAGGCGCGGTTCTCACCGGTCTCCGCCTTGGGGGCGTCGGATCCGGCCGGGGCCCGGGCCACTTCGGGGAACGAGCACATGGTTTCCGGGGGAACGATCTCCGCAAGTCCTGCTTCGGTGTCGAGGACGGCCGAGACCGCTGTGTGCAGGCCGCTTTGGTACGCGGCCAGGAGGGCGTCGAGGACGGCACCGGTGTCGAGGTGTCCGCGGTGGTCATACATCGGCCGCTGCCTCCTTCAGCCCGAGTGCCTTCTTCAGTCGTGTGCGCGCCCGCCCGTAGGCCTGTCGTACGGCGGCGGGGTTCTTCCCCAA
The DNA here is from genome assembly GCF_044754545.1 of Streptomyces sp. NPDC093071. Classification (NCBI taxonomy): domain Bacteria; kingdom Bacillati; phylum Actinomycetota; class Actinomycetes; order Kitasatosporales; family Streptomycetaceae; genus Streptomyces; species Streptomyces sp. NPDC093071. Next base: position 15,751 of record NZ_JBIVPH010000002.1, read on the forward strand.
GAAGACCGCGGTCTCCTCGTGACTGAAGCCGTCGAGCTTCCAGGCCATGGCTTCTCGTTCCGCCGGCGGCAGCGTCGCGAGTAAGTCGAGGAGATGTTGCTGTTCGTCGGAGAGTACAAGCAGTTCCACCGGGCATGTCCCGCCCGGCCGGTCGGGAACCGGGTCGGTGGGCAGGGTCCGGCTGGTGATCTGCTGCAGGTACTTCCGATAGGCGACCGTACGCAGATAGGCCCTGGGATGCTCCAGGGTTCTCCATCTGTCCGGCAGGATGATCAAGAACGCCTCGTGCGTGGCATCAGCCGCTTCATAGGGGCTGGCGCCCAGGTTCATGAGGAACACCGTGACCCTGGTCATTTCGGTGGTGTAGAAGGCCGCGAAATCACCGGGATGCTGCGCAGCTGTGCGGGGCCGAGCCGGTGGCGCGGTGGCAGGCGCGGAAGTTTCGGTCACCAGCGCCTCTCCCCGTGGGTGCCGGCCGGGTGGCCGAGGACGATCTCGATCTCGCGGTCCGTGGTCCGCTCCCGCAAGCGGCTGACCGGGGGCAGGAAGCGGACCTGCTCTGCGAGCCCCTGTTGGATCACTTCGGCGTGACGGGTCTCCGCGCGCGCTGTGATCGCCTTGTAGCCCAGGCGAGTGAGCGAGTCGAGCAGCGAGGTGGCGGCTACCAGCACCAGCATGATCATCGGTTCCACGGGGGCTGCCTTTCGGTCCTTGCGGGGCTCAGTGGCCCGCTCCTGAGACCTAAAGCCCTGAGAGGGCTCGAACGTGACATGCCTTCGGCTGAGGAGACCGCTTCCGCAGCAAGTGCCTGCTCATCAGAGAAGTGAGCAGTACCCGCCAGGCAAGGCTTTGTGATCCGGGGACGTCGGACCGGCCTGATTTGCCTGACAGAATGTCTGAACACAGGTCGCGTATGGATGTGTCGCCTACGACTGCTTCGCTGACCAGTTCGGCGGTTCTGTGGCTCCCGGAGTGCGAGGCGGCCCAAGGCATGTGCCAACTCTTCGCTGTCGGCAAAGCGTTGTGCGAGGGCGGCGGCGGCCGCGTGCTGGACTTCTTCGGATGGGTCGCTCAGCGCCTGCAACAGGATGCTCCGGGCTGCCGGTGCCGCGACGCCTTCGCTGTGCAGGGCACGGTAGGCGTTGGGTGCGCTGGTGGGCGCGATGGCTTTGCGGGTGAACCAGGGAATCAGGGTTCACCGTGCTGTCGTGTCGGCCGACGCAGCGGTGAGGGAGGCCGGCAGTCGCGCTCGATGAGGCATCCACGGGTGCTTTTCGATACGTTCGATGACGGGTCGGGTGAAGCGCTCGACGTCGCGCGCCGGCATCCGGATGCCGGCGGCCACTACTCGTGCGGCCAGTTCGTATCCGCCCTGCTGCGTGTTCTGAGCAGAAGCGCCGATAGCGGCGTCGAGCAGCTCGGTGACGTCGCTCGGCCGTCCCTGCCCGGCCAGCGGTGCCGGCAGTACGTCCCGCCACGCGCGGCTGTCCGGCCGGGCGCGATGACATCTTTCTGCCCTGCCAGGGGCAGAGTGACCAGGTATTCGCCGGACAGCTGCTCGGCGACAACGCGGGGGCGAAGCCGATGGTCCCGGCCCCCTCCGGGACGACCACTGCGAATTCGCCTTCGGCTGCGCTCATGATCCGTGACGCCGGACGGCGTGCTGTCTGCTCGTCGTAGCCGAGGAGGGCGTCGTCCTGCAGGGTCCGAACAGCGTGTCGCGCCACTGGCGTGTGTTGACGAGAGGCCCTGCGTCGGCCCGGCGCAGTTCATAGGCGGCTGCCACCAGGATCTGGCGGACGTCCCGGGCATCCAGTTCACCGCTCGGTATGTTCACCGCTCGGTATACGGACATCACGCCGCCGGATGGCGGGGTGCCGGTCGAGAAGCACGTCGACCGGTTCCCGGTACGCCTGCGGAGGAGGATACGTTCGGCCGGAGCTTGAGAGCGGCGGAAGGCGAACGAGTCCTGGCGCGGCTGTGCGGCACGGTCTGCCGGCGATGGAGCAGGGGGACCTGGATCCCTTTTCCTGAGACGACAACCAGGACTGGCCCGACGGCTCGGGCCTTCCTCTGAGGGTGCTCGCTTCTGCGCAGGTGTACACCACGGATACGTATGACCGTTTCCAGGGCTGGGCCCACTCCCCCGGCTGCGCACACCGGCGGCTCCATGCCGAGGTCGACCGCCGGATCTCGGCTTTCGGCTCCGGCACGGCCGATGTGGACGGGCATTCGAGCCGGCTCGACGAGTTGATCGGCCTGGATGCTCCGACTGATCAGGCATGGTTTCCCGACCGGCGGCAGGCCCGACAGTGGCGGCAGCACCAACCGTCTACACGCCACACTGCCGGCCCGGCATCTGCGAAGCCCTCGCTGTTCGGTCCCGGTCTCTTGTCCGGCTGGCGAAATGTCACGGGTCGGGGTTGAGAAGCGGCGCGCGTACGTCCTTCGTATCGACGAGGCCTTCGGCATGTCGTGATCTGGCCGGCTCCCGTGTGCCCGCCGTCGGTGGGGGCTCTTCGATCCGTCAGTCTGTCCTGCCGGCGCGCCATTCCAGTGCTTGAGGGGTCTCGGTGAACTCCACCAGGTGTTCACCCGCGAAGCGCTCCAGGGCGGTGCGCACCTGGGCAGGGGTGACGTAGAAGAATTCCTTCCTGCTGTTGACACGGTTGACGCGGCGGTCGGCGAACTCTTGGTGGAGGCGGGTTTCGAGGCCGACGGCGTCCTTGCTGAAGATCAGGGCGTGGACGTCGAAGCGGAAGGGAACGGCGGCGCCGCTGAGCTCGTAGACGCGGTCGAGGGGTTCGAGGCGTCGGGTCATGCCGATCTTGACGATGCTGTCGCCGAAGGCGCCGATGTTGGAAACGACGTAGACGTAGCCGGTGCGAACGTTCGCCGCTCGTGCGTCGACGTCTTGGAGTGCCTTCTGGATCTCGGCGAGTTTGGCTTCCATGTCGCGTACGGCGTCGTGGTCACCCTGGGCACGCATGCGTTCGATGGCGGCCTCGTAGTGGTTGAGTTCTTTGTTCAGCTTCTCCCGCTCGCGGTCCAGCTCGCGTTGGGCGGCTGCCTCCTCTCGTTCGCGGGCCCTCGCCTCGCGCTGTGCTTCTTTCTCCTCGTCCTTTTTCTGCAGGAAGTCGGCGGTCAGTTGTAGTTCGCGGACGCGGGCGTCGTGGTAGGCGTCGGAGATGCGGATGTGCATGGTGGCGCCGAGTCTGGCGATGGTCTCCCGGCTCTTGTAGAGGCGGTCGACCAGTGAGGTGAGGCGGTGGGGGCGCATGGTGCGGACGGCGTAGTCGGCTTCGGCGTTGTAGGCACGGAGCATCAGTTTGGAGAAGTCACGGATCATTTTGCGGCCCTCGCGTGCGGAGCCGTTGACGGTCCAGTCGGTGGCGGCCAGGACCGCCTGGTTGTTGCGTGCGAGGTCTTTGATCTCGGCCTTGAGGGAGTCCAGGCGGCTGCGGTAGGCGACTGCGTCGTGAAGCTGGTGGTGGTAGGCGTAGATGCCCGCTTGTTGCAGCAGGACGGTCTCGTCGGTGGTGACGATCTGCGCGCGCAGCTCGGTCAGGCGGCTCTCGGCCTGGTGGATCTCATGGCGCTGCCGCTCGGTCTCCTTACGGGTCTTCTCCGCGTCTTTGGCGACCTGCTTGGCTTCGCTCTTGATGTCTTTGACGGCCTGGCGGGCTTCCTCGACGATCGCCTCGGCCTGTTCCTGGGCCTGTGTCCGCAGCAGCGCCGCTTCCTGGCGTGTGCGCTGCACCAGTGCGGCGACCTGGGCGGCGTCCGCGCCATGGGCCTGCGCGATCCACTGTCTCAGTTCCTCCAGCTCGCTCGCCTCGTCCCGCCGCCAACGGCCGAACAAACCCCTCTTGCGCCTGGTGGGAACGCCGGGCGGGGGCGTGTGCTGATGGGAAACAGTGGCCACCGGCGGCGTTCCGTCGGGCTCGTCGGGCAGCCACATCTGCCAGCCGGACGGGGGCTGCGGCCAGGACGGATCGGGTTCCCAGTCGGCCGGAGGGACCCAGCCCCGGGCCAGTGGCCAGTTCGGCGGCGGGTTGAACCGGAATCCCTTCACACTCACCCGTTCGTTCCTCTCCTTCGGCACCATCCGGTGCACCGTCATCGATATCTCGCGTGATCATGCCTTGGGGGCTGTCGAGAGGGTGACCGATCATGAAAGTAGGCGCAAAAGGTACCTGGGCGGTCGCCGGAGCAAAGACCAGCAGGTCGGTCTCGTGAGGTCGAGAAGTGGCAGTGCGCCGTCGCACCGAGCAGCCATTTCACGCGGCCGACAGCCCCGGAAAGGGCCGTGCCTGCGTAGGCGGCCAGCACTCCACCTAAAGTGCCGCAGAAGCCTGCGAAGCGGGTATTTCTCTTGCGTGTGTGGGGTGAGGCGATCTTTCTGACGAGCAGTGAGCGGTACTGGAGCCGTTTGACCCGACTACAGGTCCGGGCGGATGCGACGGGACCGATCACGTGGGAGGTCAACGCAGACTCCACGATCTGCCGGGCCCGTCAGCACTCCGCAGACGCTCGCAGCGACGGTCAGCCCCAGAAGGAACCGTTCGGAGGCACCCGTACCGAACCGGACGACCACGAGCTGGGCCGGTCCCGGGCAAGCTTCACCGCCGAGATTCATCCGGCCCGTGAACAGGGTCAGCGACCGCTGTCGTCGATGGTCACCGTGAGCAAACCCGGTGACAGTCCTCAATTCCTCACTGTGCTGGAAGGCATCCGGGTTCCCCATACCGGAGACGGCTGACCAGGTCGCCGACCGCAAAAGGCGGTCGAGGGCCGATGGGCGGCCTCCGGCCTTCGATCGCGAGGACTACCCGGCCCGGTACGCGGTCGAGTGCGGGATCGACCGGCTCAAGCGCAACCCGGGCGCTCGCCACCCGGTTCGACAAGCTCGCGGTCCGCTTCGAGGCCACCGTCCCGATCACCACGATCGGCGAATGGCCGTGACAGTCCGGGCTGCCGGTTCTGCATGTCGTGTTGAGGACGACCAAGGCGAACAGGGCGAGGGAGGGACGGCGACGGGAGCTCAGTACTACGGCGCCGACAGCGAGACCGGCGACGCGAGCGTGGGGAAGTCTGGAAAAATGGCCGGTCATGGAGGCGGTGCGGCGGTCGTACTCACTGCCACTGTCTCGGGGTGACGACGAGCGCGCTGATCACCGGCCGTACGACCGTGGTCTAGTACAAGGAAGTCATGCTCGGTACCACTCCGTCATAGTCGGAGCGGTACCGAGCCGACTATGCGCCGAGGATGCGGGTGGTCGTCTCAGGCCGCACCCTGGACGTATGCCGGATCGCAGTACCCCGTCGGGACCGCCGCGAGGGCCTCAGTGGGGACAGTCCGCCCCGGCCGCAACGCATGCCAGGCATCGGCCCGTCCTGACGCACTGTCTCGCGGCCCTCGATGGAATCATGGTGGGAGTACTGATCGGCATCCTGGGTTCTGGAGGCGGCAGCGACGGCACGGACGGCTCTTCACCGCCCGCTTCTCCCGGCACCACGACACCAGTGCGACAAGCCCCGCCTTCCGAAGCGGCACCGGCCCGTACACCTGCCGGAGCATCCGGAACGATGACGGCGAATGCACAGGAAATCCCAGATGACGACACCTTCCTGGCCGGTGAAGGCGATCACGTCATCGTCGACGGCACCCCGATCTCCATCGACCGCGTCCGTGCGGACGAGCCGTACCATCCGGTGAAGCACCGCCGGCATGGCATGAACGGGCAGGTCATCGGCCGTCCAGACGGCACCCCCCTGTGGTTCTCGCGCGCAACGCCGGCCGCCCCCACGACCTGACCGCGGCCCGGGCCCAGGGCGTCGTCCAGGCCTCCCCCACCCGGCAGATCCTCGTCCTGGCCGACCGCGCCCACCAGGGCGCCGGCGCCACCGTCCGCATCCCGTACAAGAACCACCGCGAACAACCCGAGCACCACCAGCAGTTCAACCGCGACCACGCCCGCCCGAGAGCACCCGGCGAACGCGTCTTCGCACAGCTCAAGTCCTGGCGGATCCTCCGCCGGGCCCGATGCTCCACCCGCCGCACCGACACCATCGTCCAAGCCGTCCACACCCTACGGACCTGAAAGTGTTCAAGGTGAAAGAGGCTCAGTAATGCCTTTCCGACCGCGAGTCCGCCCCGGTCGAGTGTGTGCGGAGGGCTGGACACGCCGGCTACCCGCCGATCGGACCTCCAGCCGACCGGTTCGGCACCGCCGCCCGAGGCGTGACCGCGAAGCCCTGCCGGAGGGGTTCCGGACGGCGACCCACCGGACCGTGCCCGACGGGCTGTGCCGCGAACTCGCCGCGGAACCCGCACCGACCCGTGTATCGGAACGGACAGTCCGCCCTCACCGGCGTGGATGCCCGGCGGGCCTTGCACGCGCTGCGCCGTTCGTGCCGTACGCCGGGCAACTGCGGCTCGGCGTGTCCCTTGCCGAGCCGGAAACCTGTGCTGCTTGAATCCCCGCATGACCAAGCGTGATGATGCGGTTCTTTTCGGCAACCGGTTCCTGACCGCACCCGCCCCTTCGGAGAAGTTTCCCGAGGAGGGCATGGCCGCGACGGACGCGATGAGGCTCGTGGACGTGGACCTCGCCATGGAGGGAGACCCGCAGCGCAACCTCGCCACCTTCGTCACCACGTGGATGGAGCCGGAGGCGCAGCGGCTGATCGCCGAGAACCTCCACCGCAATTTCATCGACCACGCGGAGTACCCCATCTCCGCCGAGATCGAGCGGCGTTGCGTGCGCATGCTCGCCGACCTCTTCCACGCGCCGGGCGGGACGGCCGGGTGCCGGACCCAGGGATCGTCCGAGGCGATCATGCTCGGCGCGCTTTCGCTGAAGTGGAAGTGGCGCGAACGCCGCGAGGCCGCCGGCCTGACGGCCGACCGGCCCAACCTCGTCTTCGGCGGGGACGTCCACGTCGTGTGGGAGAAGTTCTGCCGCTACTTCGACGTCGAGCCGCGGATCGTACCGCTCGCGGAGGGCAAGTACACGATCGGCCCGGAGGACGTGGAACCCCATCTCGACGAGAACACGATCGGTGTCGTCGCCGTCCTGGGTACCACGTTCACCGGACACAAGGACGACGTCGTCGGCATCGACGCGCTCCTGCGCGGCGTCCGCGAGAAGCGGGACCTCGACATCCCGATCCACGTCGACGGCGCCAGCGGCGCTTTCGTGTGGCCTTTCCTCTACCCGGACTCCGCATGGGACTTCCGGCTCGAACAGGTCCGTTCGATCAACGTCTCGGGCCACAAGTACGGCCTGGTCTACCCCGGTATCGGCTGGCTGATCTTCCGCGAGGAGTCCGACCTGGCCAAGGACCTCGTCTTCTACGAGAACTACCTGGGCAAGACCGACGCCACGTTCACACTGAACTTCTCCACCGGTGCGTCGATGGTGCTCGCGCAGTACTACAACTTCGTACGGCTCGGGCGCCAGGGCTACACGTACGTCATGAGGATGATGCAGGAGAACGCGCGCGTACTGGCGGACAACCTGCGCAGCAGCGGCCGCTTCGAGGTGATCGGCAGCGACCTCGAACAGCTCCCGCTCGTCGCGTTCCGTCTCGCGGAGAAGCACTCCTACGACGAGTCCGACATCGCCTGGCAGCTCTCCGCCGAGCGCGGGTGGATGGTGCCCGCGTACACCCTCCCGCCCAACGCGGAGCGGGTGAAGATCATGCGCGCCCTCGTCAAGGAGACCCTGAGCCGCGAACACATCGACCGCCTGAGCCAGGACATCACCGACGCCTGCCGGACCCTGGACGACAAGGGCACGACGCACGATGCCGAACGGGCCCGGGTCAAGCGCGGCACCGGTTACTGAGCTCCTCCCGGCCGCCGGCCCGTACGGGTCGGGGGCCGGTCGCGGCGACGGATGCGCGAGAGGGGAACTCCGTGTCCCGGCCGAGCGGCCGTGGCCGACTCCGCCACCGCTGTGAGCACCGTCCCCAAGACCGCCCGGCGTGCCGTTCGCCCGCCCGGTTCGCCCGGGTCGCGTGCTGTGCACCCCGTCAGTTCGCTGGTTGCCACGGGCGACGGCGGACGATCCCCGGCCGAGAAGCGCGGCGAGCTGGACGAACTGCGGCGGCGGGCGAACGCCCTGGAGGGCACGGGGCCGTCGCGGCCCGCGAGGCGCCGTCTGCTCCGCTCGTCCGGCTCGGTCCTGCTCGTCCTTCTCGCCGCGCTGCTGTCGGTGTTGTCCGTTGTCACCGTGTGGGCGGACAGCATCGTGCGGGACACGGACCGCTACGTCGCCACCGTCGGACCGCCGGCGAGCGATCCCGATGTCCAGGAGCCGGTCACCGACCGCGTCACCGACGTCGTACCGGCCCGGGTCGACGTGGGCACACTCGTCGGGCAGCTGACGGACGCCGCCGGGGATCAGGGCGTCCCACCCCGGTTGGCCACACTGCTCGGCGATCTGGACGGTCCGGTCTCGGACGGTCTCGGACGGTCTCGAGCGATTGGTCAGGAACGCGGTGGAGAAAGTGGTCATCAGCAGTGCCTTCGAGACGGTCTGGGTGGATGCCGACCGCAGGGCCCATTCGGCACTGGACGAGGCCCTGACAGGCCGGTCCGACACCGTGGTCGAGCCGAAGGACGACGAGGCCGTCATCGATCTCGGCCCGGTCGTCGCCCAGGTGAGGGACCGGCTGGTCGAGGCCGGTTTCTCGTCCGCCGCGAAGGTTCCGGCCGTTCACACAAACTCCGTGGTGTTCGCGTCGGAGGACGTGGGCAAGGTCAGGACCTACGTGAGGGTGCTGGAGATCCTCGGCGGCTGGCTGCCCGTCGTCGCGTTGCTGGTCGCGGCGGCCGGAGTGTGCCTGGCGTCTCACCGGTGGTACGCGGTCGGCGGAGCCGGACTGGCCGTGTTCGTCGCCATGGCGGTCCTCGGAATCGGTCTCACCGTCTTCCGCGACGTCTACCCGGACCGCCTGCCTCCCGGTGCGTCCCAGGCCGCGGCAGGAACCGTGTACGACGCGCTGGTGAAATTCCTGCGCGCCAGCGTGCGGACCCTCGCGGCGATCGCCCTCTTCACCGCCGTCGGCGCTTTCCTCTGCGGCTCGTTCCGGATCGCCGTCCCCACCCGCACCGCCTGCCGAAGAGGCATCGGCGCCTTGCGCGACGTGGCCACGTCGGCAGGACTTCGCCTCGGAGCGGTCGGCCGGTTCGTACATCGTTCCAAGCGCTGGATCGGGGTGCTCATCCTGGTGGGCGCCGCCGTGGTCCTGCTCACCCGGAGCCACCCGACGACGGCGGTCGTGGTGTGGACGGTGGTGATCGTCCTGGTGTGTCCGGCGATCCGCGAGTTCCTGGACGGCAGTTCGGGACCACCCGCCGGCTCCCCTCGTCCACTGGCTCCCGGAGAATTCGTGCGCGGTGGGACGGGGACGTCGACGGCCCTGCCGCAGTCGCCGCCGGCGGACCTCCCCGATGGACCCGCGGGTCTCATGGGCGTGGCTCGCTTGACCGGCCGAACCAGCGCGTGCAGAGTCGGGACGCGGCACCGGGACGGCGCCGCGTCCCCTGTCGGCCGGTCCTTCCCGCACTCGTGGTGGACGGCCCTGACATCCAGGAGTGACTGGTTCGGTGGTCCTCGACCTGGTGGTGATCGGAACGGCCATCACTCTGGGCCCCCTGCACAACACCGCCTTCATCCTGTTGCTGTTCTCGCGGCGAGGTGTCCGTCAGGGCCTGGCGTTCCTGTTGTCGTGGCTGGCCAACCTGGTCGCGGTGATCGCCGTGGTGGTGCTGCTGACCGGCGGTCGGCCTCCCGAGCGCCACAGCACCCCCTCAACCGCCGCGATCGTCGCGAAACTGGTCATCGGCCTGGCGCTGGCGCTGTACGGGGCGTACCGGCACCGCAGGCCGCCCCGTCCGCACGGCCCGCCCCGCTGGGCCGCCCGGGTCGATAACGCCTCCCCGGCCACGGCGGCGGGTCTGGCATGGCTGCTGCAGCCTTGGGGCCTGGTCGCCGCCGGCGCCGCCACCGTCGTCGACGCGGACCTCTCCACCCTCTCCGACTGGCTCGCACTGGCTGGCTACTGCCTTCTCGCGACCCTCAGCCTCATCGCCATGGAGCTGTACGTGGTCCGTGCGCCCGCGGCCGCCGACGCCCGGCTCAACGCCCTGCGGAGCTGGCTGGGCGGACATCAGGAACAACTCGTCGTCGCCCTCTCCCTGACCGCCGGCGTGTGGCTGACGGCCCGAAGCGTCTACCAGCTCGTTGCTTGACGCCGGAGGCCCGTGGCGATCGGGCGGGAGTCCTCGCAGGGGTACCGGGACCCATGGGATCCGCCTGTGGGCTTCGGTCGACGCGCCGCAGCACGCGCGGCTGCCGGTCCTCTGCGGGGACCGGCAGCCGGTTGCTCTCCCCGTCGGTCCCGGGCCTTCGTCCGCAAGAGCGAGAACGGCTCGGTCAGAGCGCTCGCTCTCACCGACCCGAACGACGACGGCGAGTTCGACCTCGCCGTGTTCGAGGACTCGTTCCCGGGCCCGCTCGGCCAGGACGGTCCCCGGGAGGCGGCCGGAACCCTCGAACCCGGCGACTCCGGGGGCATCGTGTACGAGAACGTGCGGGCCGCAGCGGCACCCCAGCGGGTGTACGGCGCTTCGCCGCCCGCGTCCGAGCCGTCGGCCACGGAGCCCATGGACGCTCGAGGCCGAGGGCAGGACCGATCGGGCGAAGGCCGGGGCCCGCGAAGCGGTGGGGGACGTCCGCGAGCGGGCCGGGGGCGTCAGGGGCCCGCTCAGGCGGGGCCGCTCCTGACGCGCGCCCCGCGCGGACGGCGCGGCATGAGCGGCGGGCCCGGAAGGAGGAGTTCGGCGACGACGAAGGAGGTGACGGCCGCCAGGATCACCACCGGGATCGTCTCGGAGTTGCCGGGGACCAGGACGATCGGGACCACGCTGCTGACCGGGAGCCGCGGGGCGGCGGCCGTCACCGCGGCCGTGCCCGCGGCCGCGCCGGGGATCACCCCGAGGCCGGGGGAGGCACCGAGCGCGATGTCGGCGGGGATGTCCCACCTCCCCCGCCGGGACGGGTCCGCGCACCAGACGGGCCGGCACGGGTTCGAAGGGGCACGACCGGTCGGTGTCGAGTGCCCGCAGGGCGAGGTTCCGCCATCCGGTGGCAGCGCGGTCGCGGCCGTACCCGTAGGGGGCCTTCGAGGGGGACGAACCGGCCTGCGCCCCGTTCCTCGACGCCCACGACGAGGTCCATGCCGTCGGCGTCCTGCAGTTCGACGTACGGCCGCGGCGCCGTGGCCATGGGTCCGGTGAGCTCGGTGTCCACCGTGACCGTCCAGCCGAACCGGGCCTCTGCCCGGCGGACGTCGTAGGAAAGCGATCCCGGAGCGATCGGCGAGTCGGCGGCAGGCCCCGGGGCCGTGAGGTGCGCGGGGGGGTCCACCGGGCGCGTTCCGGTGGTCAGGTCTCCTCGTCCCGTACCCCCACGACGTGGTCGGCGCGGTCGCGGACCTCCAGCCGGACCCGGGGCAGTAGTAGCAGGTCCGGTGTCCGAAGCCGGACTGGTACCCCAGGGTGCCCCTTCGCCGGCGCCTCGGCCGTCATGCTTCCCGGCGCACCGGCGGGGCGGCCCGCGCCACGCCCAGCAGGAACAGTCCGCAGGCCGCCACCAGCAGCCAGCCGGGACGTGCCGCCCGGGCCAGTTCGTCCGGGTCGGCCCCGGCGACCAGGGCCCCCGCGACGGCCACCCCGACGGCGGAGCCGACCTGGCGGGCGGTGGACGTGATGGCCCCGGCCACGCCCGCCCGGGAGGCGGGGAGACCGCTGATCGCGGCATGGGTGAGAGGTGCGTTGGCGAAGCCGAACCCGATCCCGAGCAGCAACTGGGCCGTCAGCAGGAGGCGTACGTCGGTGTCCTGGCCGAGGTCGGCCAGGCACAGCCCGCCCGCCGCGGTGAACGCACCGGCCAGCAGCAGCGGGCGCCGTGGTCCCAGGCGGCCCACCAGGCTGCCGGCCCAGGGCGCGCACAAGGTGGCGCCGAACGCCATGGGCAGGGTGGCGAGCCCGGCTGCGAGGGGGGTCCAGCCGCGGGCGTGCTGGAGGTAGAGCGTGTTCAGCAGCAGGGCCGTGCTGAGGGCGACGAACACGGCGGTGGCTCCCAGCACCGCCGTAGTGAACACCGGCCGCCGGAACAGCCCGAGGTCCATCAGCGGCTCGCTCCGGCGAGTCTCGACCCGGACGAACGCGGCCGTGGTGACGGCGATCAGCGTATATACGGACACGGCCACGGTGGAGGCCCAGCCGATGCGCGGGCCCTCGATGAGTACCCAGACGCTCGCCCCCAGGGCCAGTACGAGGAGCACCTGCCCGGGCAGGTCCAGACGGCGTGTGCGCTGCCCGTGGGACTCCGGCACGAACACCGCGACCAGCACCAGCGCGACCACGACGACCGGGGCGTTGACCCAGAACACCGACCGCCAGCCGAACGCCGCGACGAGTGCCCCGCCGGTGACCGGTCCCGCCGCCATGCTCAGACCGAACACCGATGCCCAGATCCCGATGGCCCTGGCCCGCTCCCTCGGGTCGGGCATCGTGCTCACCACGATCGCCAGGGCCACCGGGCTCAGCATCGACGCACCGACTCCCTGCGCGGCCCGCGCCGCGATCAGGACCCCCAGCGACGGTGCCACCGCGCAGACCAGCGACGCGGCCCCGAAGACGACCAGGCCGACGCGGAACACCCGCCGGCGTCCGAAGCGGTCGGCGAGCGCGCCGGAGGTGATGAGGAGGGCGGCCAGGACGACGGTGTAGGCGTCCACCACCCACTCCAGGCCCCGTGTGCCGGTACCCAGGCCCTCCCCGATCGCGGGGAGTCCCACGTTGACGATGGTGGTGTCCAGCCCCACCAGGAACATGCTGAACGTGCAGACGGCGAGGACCGTCCAGCGCCGGCGCGCGCCGAGTCCGGTTTCTGCTGGCAAAGAGGTCGTGGTCATCGGCGACCGCCTTCCGTCGGGATCATGTGCCGCCATGCTCGGACCGGTCGGCCGCCTCCACCCAGCGTCTTTGCGAAGACCGCAAAATAGAGGCCATGAACGCTGAACTCGCCCAGATCCTCGACGGCATCGGACCCCGGCTGCGCGCCCTGCGCCGTGACCGCGGCCTCACCCTGGAGGCGCTCGCCCGGGACACCGACATCTCCGTGAGCACCCTCTCCCGCCTGGAGTCGGGCATCCGGCGCCCCACCCTCGACCTGCTCGTCCCCCTGGCGCGCGCCCACCGTGTCGCCCTGGACCAGCTCGTCGCGGCCCCGGCCACCGGCGACCCGCGGGTGCACCTGCGCCCGCACCGCAAGGACCGCGGCAGCGTGCTGGTACCGCTCACGCAGTACCCGGGCCGCGTGCAGGTCTTCAAACAGGTGCTCGCCCCGCGCGAACCGAAGCTCGTCACCCACGCCGGCTACGAGTGGCTCTACGTCCTCGCCGGCGAACTCCGGCTGATCCTGGGTGGCTCCGACGTCGTACTGCGCCCCGGCGAGGTCGCCGAGTTCGACACCGGCGAACCCCACTGGTTCGGGCCCGCGGGTGACAGCGCGGTCGAGATCCTGCATCTGTTCGGCCCGCACGGCGACCAGGCCGTCATCCGTACCGGACCGGAGGCCTGAACAGCAGAGGCCGAGCCGCCGCGGGCCCATCGGCCAGGAAGAGACCGGGCGAACACGCGTGGAACAGTACGGACTCCAAGGGTGTCAGCGCCCCGGCCGGGCACTGCTGAAGTTCCCCGCGCCCCCGCGATCCGGCGCAGTCGGCGGCGTTCATCCGGCTGCGAGTACTCAACCCCGAGCACGAGCGGCGGTGGCGCGGCATCGAGACCGTCTCCCTCACCACCGGCTCCACGGGGACCTGCGCGTCCCGTTCGCCTTCCGCATTCCGGCCGGGGAGGAGGGCCGGACGGTGCGGAGAGCCGGACGGTGCGGAGTGAGGGGTGGCCGACGACCGCTCGCGGGCTTCCCGCCGGGGCAGTGGATCGCCGACGCCCCGGGCTCACACACCCGCGGGAACACGGCCACCGAGCGGACCCGGGAGCTGGAGAAGCCCGGCGTGGTCTGGCCCCCGCCACGACGTCGCCCGGGAGGAGGGCCTGACCCTCCGCGCGCGGTGGGCGCAGGAGAGCGGGCACCTCCCGGCGCCGCTGGACGCGGTGTTCCAGGGGGCGGCGGTGGGGATCTGGCTGAAGAAGGCGCGGGCCGCCGCCCGGCGCGCGGCCGAGCCCGAGCAGCGCCAGGCCGAGGGACTACCCGTGGCGTCGTGGGCGGGACGCTGTCGCAGGCGCGGCGCGAGCAGCCGGAGGAGATCGCCCCGTCCTGGTGCCCGACCTGGCCGGTGGAGTGGCAGCGCGCCCTCCACCTCGTCCGCCGGCACCTGGACGAGGGCGGAGCGCTGTCGCTGGCGGCCGGGGAGGTCGTGCGCCGGGGCGAGGTCCTGGGACGGTGGGCGCGGGCGCGGCGCCTCGGGTTCGACAAGCCGGCGAGCGTGCGGCAGCGGATGTGCGAACACGTCCCCGGCATCACCCCCGCCACCGAGGAGGAGAAACCGAAGGCTCGGGTGAGCCAGGCCGAGAAGCGGGGGATGCACCACCGCACGGCCGGTGCACGCTGATCGGGCAGCCCGAGACCCCGGTCGCCCTGGAGCGGATGGAGACCTCGCCGATGCTCCTGCGCGGTCCGTGGAAGAAGTCGCTGGAGACCGTCTTCCTCAACGACCTCGAGTCCGCATGGGGACCACGCGTCTACCTCAGCCGGTGGGCGGGCGGCAGGACCGGCAGGGAATCCCCTGGGCTCTGGCTGCCGGTACGGCGATACGCCAAGGCGCGGTCGGGCCGTGGTCTTCGCGGTCGGGCCGCGCCGGACGGCTCGTCGCCCGACGGATGTGAGGAGCTCGGCGGTCTGACGGGTCCAAGGAGAAGTGGAGAGGCCCGGACCGGGTGGTCCGGGCCTTCGTCATGCCCCGGGAGATCTCCTTCCCGCCGTACGGCTGATCGCGCGGATCGGCCAGGTGGTGGGCGCTCAGCTGTACGTCCAGGTCCGGGTTGTGTTCGATGAGTGCCGCGAGTTCGACGTCGCTCAGGTCGGCCAGACACCTACCGTCCTCCAGCCGGAACGCCTCACGGTTCTTCTCGACGACGCTCCTGGCGGTATCGGCACCCCCCTTTTTTCGCGGACACGGGGACCGTCGACGCATGCCCGGGACCAGGCCAGCTCGCCGACCGCGTTCATCCCGGCGAGCAGGATCGGGTGCAGCCGGTCGAAGACCCCGGCCTGCTGCCACCGGTCCAGCCGCCGCCGGCACGTCTGGTCCGAGCCGAACCCCAACTC
The DNA here is from genome assembly GCF_044754545.1 of Streptomyces sp. NPDC093071. NCBI lineage: Bacteria > Bacillati > Actinomycetota > Actinomycetes > Kitasatosporales > Streptomycetaceae > Streptomyces > Streptomyces sp. NPDC093071. The sequence continues at coordinate 31,122 of NZ_JBIVPH010000002.1, forward strand.
CGGGGGCAGCAGTTGCCGGGCGGTGTCGTTGATCAGCACGTAGAGGATGCCCTGCAGGTACTGCCGGCCCGGCACCGGCCGCGAGGTTGTGTGGCGCTGCCGCCCGGCAGTCGTTCCGGTGCAGGCGTCGTGGGACTCGTCAGCCGAGCGGCACCGGCGCGGCCCTCTGGCGATTGCCGGGCCAGTGGCTTCGCGGGAGGAGGCCGGGCCTGCCGATCGTGTGACGCGAAGGGCCCAGAGGCCGCGCTCGCCCCGCAGGTCATCGTTCACCTGGCCGTCGCCTCAGCGAGCGCCGGCGCTCACGGTCGACGGAGCAGCAGGAGTGGCACGCGGCCGTTCCCCGTCTTCGGAGCGAGCGCGAGAACGCCCTCATCCGGTTCTTCGCACTCGTGCGAGAACTCGAGCGAGCCGCCGAGCGGCGTTCTGCCGGCGAAGGGCCGACCGTCGAAGAACCCGCCGACCCGACCAGCCGCCTGTGGCTGCTCCGCGTCGGGGCGCACCTCCTGTGTGCCCAGCAGGTCACCGAAGCCGTCTACGCACTCACCGAGCGGCCGACCGGGGCCGCGCGCCGGCGCATCGGCGGGGCCGTCCGCCTCCCTCTCTCCGCAGCCCGGCTTGTCGCCTCCTCCGCCGCCAGCGTGGGCCGAGCGCACCCCCGAAAGAACCGCTTTTTCCGTTTTGTATGTTTTGCGGCTTTCGGAGGCGGGAATCGAGCGGGGGCGCCGGTCGCTCCCGGCGCGACCGAGCGGTACCTACACCGGGAAGGGACACATCGTGAGCAAGCTCGGCGGAGCGTTCAAAGTCATCCGCGGCATGAAGCGGGAGGCCGACGGCAAGGCGCTGAGCGACCCGCGTCTTCGGGACGCCGGCCGCCGCCTCGCGGCGCAGGGCCACGACGAGATTCGCCGGAATCGGCCGTGAGACCGGCCCTCGGGCCGCGCGCCTGCGCGGGGCCCGGCCGTTCACGCGCTCCTGCCGGCGGTGCGGGAACGTACGCGGCCTCCCGGGCCGCGTGAGCCGCTGGCAAGGTCCCGTCGGCACGGATCCGGTGCACGGACGGTGCGTGCCCGGCGACGGGGAGCGCGTTCGCCGGACCCCTCCGCGGCCGGTCGCCGGGCCGCGGAGGGGTCCGGTGGCCGTGCAGCGCCTACGCGGCCGGTGCGCCGCTCCGTGCCGCCTTGTGGTGGCGGGCGGTCATCCGCGAGCCGGACTCGCGGCGGGCGGCGCGGCGCAGGAGCGGTACCGCGAGGAGGAAGCCGAGGACCGTCCAGGCCGTGAGGACCAGGGCGACCGTGAGCAGTTCCCAGGAGCCGGCCGGCTCGGCGGCCCGTGCCGCGTCCGGGAGGAGGGCCGAGCGCAGGCCCTGCGCCATCCACTTGAGCGGAAAGACCGCGGCCGTCTGCTGGACCGGCACGGGCAGTGCGGTGATCGGGAACACCGCCCCCGAGGCGAGCAGCAGCCCCATCGTCGGCAGCATGATCAACGCCAGGGCCTCGCGGGGGTTGGGCAGTACGGCGCCGATGGCCGCCCCGAGGGGGACGACGGCGAGCAGGCCGAGGGTGGTGACCCACAGCAGCGTCAGCCAGTCGCCCGGCCCGTGCGGCAGCGGCCCGTCCACCAGCAGTGCGCCGGCGGCCAGGAGCAGCGCCAGGGTGCCGACCGCCAGGACGACCGCCTGCAGGCACTTGGCGACGAGGTAGGCCGGGATCCCGCCGGGCGTGGCGCGCAGCCGCAGCAGGGCGCCCTCCTCCCGTTCGGTCACCAGGAGTTGTGGGAGGTTGATCAGTCCGACCTGGAACAGCAGGTAGGCGGCGAAGCCCGCCAGGACCAGATGGGTCATCGGGGTACTGGTCCCGGGTACGTCGTCGCCGAAGTGGGCGGCGACGAGCAACGCGACGGTCACGTTGGCCAGATGACCGGACATCTCCTTGCCGTTGCGCAGGAGGTGCCGCAGCTCGATTGCGCCGCGCTGGAGTCCGACACGCCAACTGCTGCTCCTGTGGGTCACGTCCGTCCCCCTCATGCCGCCGGTGCCTCCTCGTGCGCGCAGCCGTCCGTGCCGCCTGCCTCGTCCCCGCCCCCGGCCTCGCCCGTGCCGTGGGCTTCGTCCGTGTCTCCGGCCTGCCGGTGCACCATGCGCAGGTAGGTGTCCTCCAGCGTCGGGCGGCGGACCTCCAGGCCGGCGATCGGGCCGTCCGCGTGCCGGTGGAGTTCCCAGACCAGCCGTGAGGGGTCCTGGGTGCGTTCGCGGCGGGGCGTCCCGTCGCCGGCTGTCCAGCGGACCTCGGCCTGGGCGGCCGCCCGCCCGGCCAGTTCCACGGGTGTGCCGCAGGCGCGGATCCGGCCGCCGACCAGCATGGCGATCCGGTCGGCGAGCCGCTCGGCTTCCGCCAGGTCGTGGGTGGTGAGCAGGACGGTGACGCCCTCGTCGCGGGCCAGCCGTTCGACCAGGAGGTGGAAGTCGTGCCGGGCCCGGGGGTCGAAACCGGTGGTCGGCTCGTCGAGGAAGAGGAGTTCGGGACGGCCGACGATGCCGAGCGCGACGTCGAGGCGGCGCCGCTGGCCGCCGGACAGCCGGCCGACCTGCCGGCCGGCCTGGCCGGTGAGGCCGACCAGGTCCAGGAGTTCGGCCGGGTCGCGCGGGTCGGGGTAGTAGGCCGCGAAGTGGGTCAGCAGCTCGGCGACCCGCCAGCGGCGGTGGTCGCGCCAGGACTGCAGGACCAGGCCGATCCGGGCCCGCCAGGCGTCGCCGCCCCGCTCGGGATCCGTACCGAGGACGCTCGCCTCCCCGCCGGAGCGCCGGCGGAAGCCTTCCAGGATCTCGACGGTGGTGGTCTTCCCCGCGCCGTTGGGCCCGAGGAGCGCGAAGACCTCGCCGCGGTGGATGTCCAGATCGACGCCGCGCAGGACGTCGGCGTCGCCGTACGCCATGGTCAGACCGCGCACCCGGATCACGGGCCGGCCGGAGGTGCGCCCGGGCGCCGTCATCGGGCCACCTGTGCACGAGGCCGCTGCCGTGCCGTCCCGGCAGCGGGCGCGGCGCTGTCGACGATGGCCCGCAGCGCCGCCACATGCCCCTCGAAGGCGGCGCGGCCGCGGTCCGTCAGCCGCACCTTCGTACGGCGGTTGCGGCCGCCGCCCTCCTTGTGGGTCTCCAGGTACCCGGCCCCCTCGAGGGTGTGCAGCTGCTTGGAGAGCGCGGAGTCGCTCAGCGAGAGGCTGTCTCGGACGAAGGCGAAGTCCGCCCACTCGGTGGCGGCCAGGAGTGCGACCACCGAAAGCCGGGTGGCGGGGTGGATCAGGTCGTCGAAGCCGGCGGGGGTGCTCATCGGCCCGACTCCTTCCCGGCCGCCGGCTCGCCGCCGCGCACCGAGGCGGCCGCCCAGCGGTTGGCGTGGCCGAGGGAGAGCAGGTACACGGCCACTGCGGCCGTGGCCTGGACGGGACCGGCGCAGACAGGCGCCAGCGACTGGCTCAGGTGGTGCGACAGCACGGTCGTGCCGCCGACCAGGACCGCCGTCGCGCCGAAGGCGGCCCACACCCGCCCGGGGTAGCGGGTGTGGTGCAGTTGCATCCGCCTCCTGCGGCCGAGCGTCACCACCAGTGCGCTCAACAGACTGACGTAGGCGGCCACGAACAGTGCGACGCCCCACCCGGGCAGATCCATGCCGACGCCGGCGAGGAACACCCACATGAGCGCGGCCGTGCCGTAGGTCGTGCCGCGCCCGCCGGACGTGGAGCGCTCGAACTCGTCGTACACCCGCTCCTGCGGTACGCGGATGCGCTGGAGATCCTTCCATGCCTGTTCGGCATCCACCGGCGTGCTCACGGTCGTCACCCTCCCGCACTCGATTACTTTCCTACGAGGAAAGTAACCTTTGACTTTCCTTGCAGGCAAGTCGGGGGTCCGGCGGCGGACGACGGTGAGATCCCCCGGCCCCTCGCCGCATTCCTGGCGGCCTCCGGTCGGTCACGTGCGCGGCGACGGCCGGGGAGGGATTCCCGGCCGGGCGCCTCGCGGGGGGGGTGCCCCTGTCTCTTCGGTCGAGCTGTCGGGGTACCCCTGGTGGTGGCGGAGCGCGCGTCAGCCGTCCGCCGCTGTGTCGATCCCTGCGTACTCGTAGATCCAGCCCGCAGAGGTGTCGGGGGCTCGAACCGCCAGACAGATGTGCTTGGCGGCGGGGTTCCAGGGGCCTTGTATTCGGTCGGGCCGAGCTCGGAAGCCGGCGGGCGGCAGTCCTGACTGGTCGAGCTCGACGATTCCGGTCCGTCCCCGGAAGGGACCACCGAGCCTCTTCCATCCTGCGCCAGAGGGTGAAGCGGACCGGTCAGCGGGGGTGTTGATAAGGCAGGACCTCTCGTCTTCGGCGGGGTGACCCCACTCGTCACACCGGCGGCCGAAAGGTCCCTGGAGGTCTCCGTGTCCTGCCGTGCTCGGCGTCCCGCACGAGCTCGTCGAGCACGTCGCCTGGCCGCTGCACGAGCATCGCCAGACCTGTGACACCCGCCGACACAGGCTCGGTTGCCTCCAGCAAGCCCCGCTCACTCTGGCGCACTTGCGGAAGAACGAGACGTTCTCGCGGCTCGGAGCGGATTTCGGGATATCGCAGGCCACCGCCTGGCGCTACGTCGACGAGGCCTCGGACGTCCTGGCCGGCTGGGCACCCGGTCTCCACGAAGCGCCCACCGGCCTCGGCGAAGGCGACCACGTCATCGCCGACGGCACGCCGATCACCATTGACCGGATCGCAGACGACGAGCCGCACCACTCGTCGGAGCACCGCCGACACGGCGTGAACGTGCAGGTCATCGCCCGTTCCGACGGCACACCGCTGTGGTTCTCCCGCGCGGCGCCGGGCCGCCCCCACGGCATCCAGGCCTGCCTCACCAGGCCGCTCCTTGTCCCTGGCGGACCGCGCCCACCAGGGCGCCGGCGCCACGGTCCGCACCCCGTACCACCACCACCGCGAGCAACCCGAGCACTACCGGCGGTTCGACCGCGACCACGCCCGCCTGAGGACTCCCGGCGAACGCGCCTTCGCGCAGCTGAAGTCCTGGCGCGTCCTCCGCCGGGCCCGATGCTCCGCTCACCGCATCAGCACGATCGTCCAGGCCGCCCGAACGCTCCCGAGCCGCAGCTGTTCAAGATGAAAGGGTCTCACCGACCGACTTCGGGAAAACGGCGCGATGCTTCCGGGATGCTGTCGTCGAGGGTGGTACCTGTCGCCGCGCGCAGAACGGCGCTGATGTCGGGTTCGGCGAGGATGCCGGGTGTCGCTGCCCGCAGATCGTCCGCGTTCACCTCGTCACAGGGCGAGCCGATGGGGTGGTGGGCCCTCCTGCGGAGGAAGAGAGGACGAAGCCGGTGTAACCGCCGCGGGCCACGGCGTCGCATTCCTCTCGGTACCGGTCGAGCCCGCCCGCGTAGGCGAGGAACACGCGGGGTTTGCCCGGGACGTTCGCCCCGGTGTACCAGGAGTCCACCGCCGGGTAGAGCGTACGGGCGGCGATGTCCGCCACGCGTGTCCCCCAGGCGGCCTCGGCGGACGGGGTGACGTCGATCTCGGTGAGACCGTTCCGGAGCAGGTGGTCGATGCAGCCGGTGATCCACTCGACTTGCTGTTCGAGGGACACCGTGATGTTGGTGAGCACGGAGGGGCTGAGTGGGCCGAGGACGGTGAAGAGGTTGGGGAAGCTGGCCGAGACGAGTCCGAGGTGGTTACGGGGGCCTTCGGCCCACCGCTCCCGGAGTGTCACGCCTCCCTTGCCCACGATGTCGATGGCGAGCTGGGAGCCGGTGAGGGCGTCGAAGCCGGTGGCGAAGACGATTGCGTCGAGGTGGTACTCCCTGTCCGGGGTCCGGATGCCCCGGGGGGTGATCCGTTCGATCGGAGTCGTGCGCAGGTCCACAAGCCCCACGTGCGGCAGGTTGTACGTCTCGTAGTAGTCGGTTCCCAGGCAGGGGCGCTTGGTCGCGAACGGGAAGGTGCGGGGGGAGAGCAGTTCCGCCGTCGCGGGGTCGGTCACGATCGACCGGATCTTGGACCGGACGAACTCCGCCACGGTCCCGTTGGCCTTCTCGTCGGTGAGGATGTCGGTGTAGGTGCGAAGCATCCCGTTGAGGAAGCCTTCGTCCCAGGCGGCCTCGTAGGCGGCGGTGCGCTCCGCCTCGTCCGCCTCCAGGGCCGAGCGGGTCGGGGGTGCGAAGACGGTGCCGCCCCGCGAGCGCCGTTGGGCTTCCCGGAACTCGGGGTAACGGGCCTTGAGTGCCGAGCGTTCCGTGGCCCGCAGGGGGCGGTTGCGGGCCGGCAGGACGTAGGCCGGGGTGCGCTGGAAGACGGTCAGGGAGGCCGCCTCGGCGGCGATGACGGGAATGACCTGGACGCCCGAGCACCCGGTGCCGATCACGGCGACCCGCTTCCCCGCGAAGGAGACGTCCTCGCGCGGCCATCGCGCGGTGTGGTGGACGGCGCCGTCGAAGCTGTCGCCACCGGGTGTCTCCGGGTCCTTGGGGACCGACATGCAGCCGGTCGTCAGGATCACGAAGCGGGCGGTGAGGGCCCGTCCGGTGTCTGTGGACAGTCGCCAGCGGTGATCTCGTCCGTCGTACACGGCTCGTGTGACGCGAGTGCGCAGGACGATGTCCTTGCGCAGGTCGAACCGGTCGGCGACGTGGTGGAGGTAGCGCAGGATCTCCGGCTGGGTGGCGTAGCGTTCGCTCCATTCCCACTCCTGGTCGAGTTCCGGGGAGAAGGAGTAGGAGTAGGACATGCTCTCGATGTCGCAGCGGGCCCCGGGATACCGGTTCCAGTACCACGTTCCGCCGATGTCGTCGCCGGCCTCGAAGGCCACGGCCGTCAGGCCGATTTCCCGCAGCCGGTGGAGCTGGTAGAGGCCGGAGGGTCCGGCCCCGACGACCACGGCGTCGACCTGGTCGGCGGCGGACGGGCGGCCGTCGGGCACCGTCGGGGCGCTCGTCGGAGAACTCGTCGGACGGCTCATCTGCGGGCTCCTGTTCTACCGGATCACGGACGGGGTGGTGGGGAGGCGGGAGGTGTCGTGGCGGGTGCCGGGTCGTCCTCCCGTGTGCGGGCCGCCCGGTCGCCCGTCAGGTGGGGCGGCGGCCGTTCATCGCCACCACCGGGACGACCGTGAGGGCGAGGGCCCCGGCGGCCACCGCCAGGACCGGATATCCGGTGCCGCCCATCACCAGCCCCGAGGCCATGCCACCGGTCGCGCCCGCCACGGACATGCCCACGTCCGCGAGGCCCTGCACCGCGGCCCGGTTCTCGGCGGGCGCGGCGTTCGTGAGCATGGTCGTGCCGCCGAGCAGGGCCAGGTTCCAGCCGGCTCCGAGCAGGACCAGCGCGCAGGCCAGGAGGGGGACGGAGGTCGGCGGGGCGAGGCCGGCGAGCAGAGCCGCGCCCAGCAGGACGGCTCCGGCCGTGGTGGCGACCCGCCGCCCGCCGATCCGGTCCGCCAGCAGGCCGCTCAGCGGTGACGGCAGGAACATCGCGCCCACGTGGAGGGCGATGACCAGGCCCACCGCCTGTGCCGTGTGGCCGTGATCTGCCATGTGGACGGGTGTCATGGTCATCACGGCGATCATCACGAGCTGCGCGGTGATCATCACGGTGGCACCGGTGACGACGCCAGGGGCGGGGCGCCCCGCGGGGGAGACCGCGGACGCCTGGGGTGGGGCTGGGGGCAGCGGGTCCGGGCGCAGCCACACCACCAGCACGAGCGCGGCGGCCACGTACGCGACCGCCGCCAGCAGGAAGGGGCCCGTCAGCCGCGGAAGGCCCCAGGTGTCGGCGAGGTCGCCGGTGGGTCCGGTCAGGTTCGGGCCCACGACCGCTCCCAGGGTCATGGCGAACAGGACGGTTCCGGCGGCCCGGCCGCGTCGTTCGGGCGGGGCGAGGTCGGCGCCCGCGTAGCGTGCCAGGAGCCCGGTGACCGTGCCCGCCCCGTACACGAAGAGGGCGGCCAGGAGCAGGACCGGCCAGCGCGCCGCGGCTCCCGCGACCACGCCCGCGCTGCCCAGCACGGCGATGCCGTTGCCGAGCGCCAGTCCCGGACCGCGCCCGAAGCGTCGGCCGACGTACCCGAGACCCACCGCTCCGAAGGCCGCACCGGCGGTGTAGAGCGCGGCCGGGAGGCCTGCCAGACCGGTCGAGCCGAGGAGGTCCTGGGCGAGGAGCGCGCCGACCGTGATGCCGGCCGCCATACCCGCGCCGCCGAGCGTCTGCGAGATGCAGAGCACCGTCAGGGCGCGGCGCTGTTCACGGGAGAACCCCGCCCTGGTGGCCGGGGAGGCCGTCTGGGTCACGTGTGATCCCGCGCGGGAGCCGCCCTCGGCCCGTCGGGCGCTCCCGCCTCGTCGGCCAGGCCGGCTATCTCCGCCAGCGACATGTGCAGTTCGTCGTGCAGGAACCGCACGATCGTCCAGTGCGGCAGGGCGTCGGCGTCGAAGGAGCCGAACTCGGCCGCGTAGAGGGGGATCCAGCGCAGGGCCTCCTCGGCGGCGGTCTCCCGTCCGGGCGCCTCCTGGTAGGCGCCGTAGGAGATGCTCCGGTGGTGGATGAAGTGTCCGCCGGGCAGCCGCCGTTCGCACAGATCGCGGTACTCGCGCGTCTGCAGGATGAGGTAATGCCATATCTCGTCGATGTCCTGCTCGACGGGGAGGAAGAGGCCGCCGAGGCGGTCGGGGTGGCGGGAGACGAGGTAGAGGTAGCGCAGGCACTCGCGGACCCGGTGTCGCACGACCGTGACGGACGGGGCGTCTGGCTCGGCCGAGAAGTGACGCACCACCTCCTCGTACAGAGTCGGGCCGAGCAGTTCTTCGGCGGTGGGCGCCCTGTCGGCTGCGTGGGCCGAGGAGGCGTGGGCGGCGGACGTGGACATGGGCTCCTCCGGGGGTCGTCGTCGGGCGCGCCGGGCCGTCGCGTACGCGGGTACGACCCGTACGAGCGGGCCCCGCGCGCGGGAGGCGACGGGCTGGGTCAGGAAGGGTTGTGCGCGGTCAGCCAGGCGTACTTGCCGGAGCGTCCGACGGGGATGGCGGTGCGGTGCTCCACCTGACAGGCCCGCCCGGTCAGGGCGCCGACGGATGCGGCCAGCTCGGCCGTCTCGCCGGCCGTGAGCGGCGCGTCGTCGAAGGTCGTGTACGCCAGGCGGCACCGGCCTTCGCCGACGAGGTGCAGCTGGTACAGGAAGACACGGGTGCAGACCCCGGTGATACGGGCGTCCAGGTCGGCTTGGGAGACGGGCCCGTCGGGTGTGCGCAGCAGTTCCTTCTCCCGCCCGCAGAAGGAGACGATCCTCTCCGGATCGGCGCTGCCGTCGCGGGTACGGACGCAGTCGCCGGACCGGTAGCGGATCAGCGGCATGTAGGGGTTGCGGGTGCTGGTGACGATGAGGCTGTGGATGCCGCTGCCCGGTTCCACGGGGATCAGCTCCACGCTCATGTCCCGCAGATAGGGCTGGTAGCGGCCTTCGGCGTCGCTGTAGAAGAGGTAGCCGAGTTCGGTGCTGCCGAAGAGGTCGACCACCGGGCAGTCGAAGTGGGCGCGCAGGAGGGCGCGGACGTTCGACGGCGTGTACTCGTAGGCGTGGACGATGCCGGCGGGACGGGGGAAGTCGCTCCACAGGCCCCATGAGGAGACTTTGCGGACCAGGTGCGCCAGGTGGTAGCCGGAACAGTCCAGCAGATAGGCGCCGCCGGGGTGGGCGGTGGCCGCCTCGCGGATCTCGGTGAGCATGCGCTCGACCTCGTCTCGGTCCCAGTCGGCCGGTTCGAGGCGGCGGTTGAGGTACAAGGTGCGGTCGTCGAGCCAGCGTTCGCCGGGGGTGGTGCCGGGCTTGCGGGCGTTCACCCGGGCCACGTGTTCGGTGGCGAGGACGGTGGTCAGGGAGACCCGTCGGGCGCCTTCGTGCCACGAGGTGCCGAGATCGGGGTGCTCGCTCCACAGGTGGTAGTACGAGCGGAGCAGGAAGTAGGGCGGCCGGATGAGCTGCATGCGGGCGTGGTTGGTGCCGGTGGAGAGCACGAACTCGGCCTCTCCCGACTCCAGCGCGCGGGCCAGCGCGGGAGTCATCCAGTTGTCGGGGAACCCGCGGGCTATCTCCGGCTTCTCCAGGATCGGAAAGTGACCGCGCTCGACGGAGGCGCGGTAGATCGGGACGTCACGCACCTTGTCCAGGACGTCGGCACTCGGCAGGCGCTTCACGGGGGCTCTCCGGGGCGGGTCGGCGGCGGGTGGCGGGCGAGGACCGCCGACGCGGCGACGGCCGCGCTGACGGCCCGGGCCGTCAGCGGGTCAGGAGATGCAACCGCTCTTGGTGGTGGTGCTGATGCAGCCGTCCTTGGTGGTCTGGGTGGAGTTGGCGGCGACCCACTTGTGCCACACGGGCTCCTGCGTCATGCGCTTGATGAGCTGATCCATGGTGAGACCTCCTGGAATCGAAGAGAGGGGTACACGTTCGTCAAAAGACGGTTTCGCGACGGCCGTCCATCGGCATCGAACGTAAAGAGATGGTCAATCAGACGTCAAGTCCTGGCTTGCCGATTGACCTGAACTGCACACCTCGCGCCATTTCGAGCCGAGTGCGGCCCGCGAACTCGACGGGATTCGCGTACGCGTGGAGGCCTCTCGCGCCCACGCGAAAAGGGGCACCCCGAACCGACCCGCCGCCGGACGACCCGGCCGTGACGGCACATCGGGACCGCCCGCGAAGCCGAGGCATATGACTCAAGCGCCGCACCGTGAATCCGGTACGGGCTCCCGAAGAGAGTCGCAGAAGTCGGCGAAGCGGGCGTTTCTCCTCGTACACGCGGTGGTGACGCCGACGGAACGACCGATGACGGCGCGGTCGGCGACGAGGCGACCGGCGGGGCGAACCCAGCGCGTGAACGCGGATCCGGCCAAACAGCCCTCACTTTTTGGGCTCTTTCCCGGTCGACACGTGCAGTTAACCTTGCGAGCAACTTTACTTGCTTATGGTGTTCTTGACCAATGGTTGACGATCTCTTGGTTTGGGCCACGGGCGTGAACCTGCCGAAGGGAAGAACGTGCCGCGAGCCACGACGACCCGGAGCGTGTCGGAGTTCTTTTCCGTCCCGCTGCCCACGTCCCCGCTCCTCGCCGCCACGGCTTCCTTCACGCACGCTCACCCCTCTGGCTGTCCCGCCGGCGGCCAGGCCGGGACCACCCCTCCCGGCCCGAAGCCGCGCAGTGGGGCCTCGAACCGAGGACCGGCGGCCGGGCTCGACCGCGCCGCGTTCAAGGCCGTGCACGGCCGCGCGTCGAGTAGATCCACGGCTCCTTCCGGGGCCGCGCTTCAGATGTTCCACCACTGATCCGGTGGACCGTCCCCATGTCTCCGTCATGCACACCCGACGCGCCGTCACGGCGCGCCAGGAGGAATCACCACACCATGCAGCCTCTCATCGACAACGCGCGTACCTTCGGACGGCGTCCCGAGGTTTTCGCGGGCCTCGCCGCAGGCCAGTCCCCCGAGGTCCTGTTCATCACCTGCTCCGACTCCCGGGTCGTACCGGCCCTCATCACGGGCGCCCGGCCCGGCGAGCTGTTCGAGCTGCGCACCGCCGGCAACATCGTTCCCCCGTACGCCTCCACCACCCCCACCGGCGAGGCGGCCACGATCGAATACGCCGTGGAAGTCCTCGGCGTCAAGGACATCGTGGTGTGCGGCCACTCCCACTGCGGCGCGGTCGGTGCCGTGGTGCGTGGTGACGACCTGAACTCGGTTCCCGCCGTACGGGACTGGCTCGCGCACGCCGCGAAAGAACCCGAGTGCTCCGACCCCACCGACCCTACGGTCGCCGAGGCCGTGCAGAACCACGTCCTGACGCAGCTCCTGCGGCTGCGCTCCTACCCCTGTGTCGAACAGCGCCTGCGAGCCGACGAACTCCGCCTGCACGGCTGGTACTACGAGGTCCACACCGGACTCGTACGCGAACACCACGCGGACACCGACACGTTCGAAGCGCTCTGAGGGAAGAGGTGAACGCCATGCTGTCCAAGTTCCCCCACTTACGTCAGGACTTCCTCGCCTCCGTCGTCGTCTTCCTCGTCGCGGTGCCCCTGTGCGTGGGAGTGGCGGTCGCCTCCGGCGTCCCGGCCGAGCTGGGACTCGTCACCGGCATCGTCGGCGGCCTCGTCACCGGCCTCATGCGCGGCAGCAGTCTCCAGGTGTCAGGACCGGCCGCCGGCCTGACCGTGATCGTCTTCGAGGCGGTCAGCGAGTTCGGGGTGAGCACGCTCGGCGTGATCGTGCTGGTCGCCGGCCTGCTCCAGCTCGCCATGGGGTTCTTCCGGATCGGCCGCTGGTTCAGGGCCATATCCGTCTCCGTCGTCGAGGGCATGCTCTGCGGCATCGGCCTGGTGATCATCGCCGGGCAGATCTACGCCGCGGCGGGCCTGAAGGCCCCGGAGACCGGCATCGGGAAGATCATCGGTCTGCCCCGCGCGTTCGCCGACGCGCTCGGGAGCGCCGAGGCCCTGGCCTCCCTCGCGATCGGTGCGGGCACCATCGCCGTCATCGTGCTGTGGGGAAGGCTGCCGAAGCGGGTGCGGGCCGTGCCCGGGGCCCTCGCCGCGGTGGTGCTGGCGACGGCCATCACCCTCGGCCTCGGGCTACCGGTCGCCACCGTCGAGGTGGAGGGCCTGTTCGGTGTCGTCCAGCCGCCCGGTGCCGAGGCCTTCGGTGAACTGGCCAGTCCCGCCATCTGGGGCACGATCATCGCGTTCGCGCTGATCGCCTCGGCGGAGAGCCTGTTCAGCGCGGCCGCCGTGGACCGGCTGCACGACGGTCCGCGCACCGAGTACGACAAGGAGATGGTCGCCCAGGGCACGGGCAACACGGTCTGCGGCCTGCTCGGTGCCCTGCCCATGACCGCAGTCATCGTCCGCAGTTCGGCGAACGTCAACGCCGGTGCGAAAACCAAGGCGTCGCGCGTCCTGCACGGCGTGTGGCTGCTGCTGTTCGCCGCCGCGCTCCCGTTCGCCCTGGCGCTGATCCCCCTGCCCGCGCTCGCCGGCATCCTCGTGCACGCGGGCTGGAAACTGATCCCGTTCCGCCAGGTCGCCGCGCTGTGGCGGGAACACAGGGGCGAGGCGGCGATCCTGGTGGTGACGGCCCTCGCCATCGTCGTGGTGAACATGTTCGAGGGCGTCCTGATCGGCCTGGCCCTGGCGATCGTGAAGACCGCGTGGGAGGCCTCGCACGTCAGACTGGAGGTCATCGACAAGGGCGCGGGCCCCATCGAGGCATACCTGACGGGCAACGCCACGTTCCTCCGCCTGCCGAAGATCCTCGACACGCTGGAGTCCCTCCCGCAGGACCGCCCGGTCGAGCTCGACCTGTCAGGGCTGCACCACCTCGACCACGCCTGTCGCACAGCGCTGGAGAGCTGGGCCGAACGGCACAGCGCGACCGGCATCGAACCGGTGAAGCTCACCACCGCGGCCTGAGCCGACGAACGACGGATCGGTCCCCGGCCGTCAGAGGTCGCCGGGGCTGCCGGCAGCCCCGGCGACCGGGAAACGAACAGGTGCAGCGCACGTGGGGCATCGGGCTCCGGTGCCCGCACGTACAGAAGCCCCAGCCGAGGCCGGGCGTCGGATCACCGTTTCGGACGCCCGGATCCGGAACGCGTCCGGGTCGGTACGCCCCGCACAGCCGGAGGAGGCCCGCAATCGACCGCGGGAAGCGGGTTGCGGGACACCGGCCGGAGCGTGGCGGCCCGTCAGATCACCTTTTTCGCCCTCGAGTCGGACCAGGCCGACATGGCGCCCGTCGTCGAGAACCCTCCAGCCGACCGTGTTCTCCCTGACTGGAGCACCACTCGGCGGGGCGCGAAGGTCAGGGCCGTTTCTGGTGTCGAGCCGGGCACCAGCCGGAACCGACCCGCGCGAGTGCGGCCACGGCGATGAGGGTGGCTGTCCGTGGCACCCGGCCACCGGCGAACCAGCCGGTGGCCGGGGCCGAAGGCGCGGGTGTTCCAGACGAAGGTGGTGCCGCAGTCGGGCGTCTCTCGGTTGGGCCCGCGGAAGGCGAAGGCGGTGAGCAGGATCGGCACGAACCCGAGGAGGAGCGCGGCCGGGACGAGGTCGGTGCCACTCTTCCCCAGCCTTCGGCAGCCGTGCGTTTCCCGCCCGCAGCCGGGTCGGCCCATCCACCTCGCCGCCCGTGTCACGGCGTCCGGGCACGGCCTGGTTCTCGTCCTCGCGCACCCACGTCCGCAGCGACTCCGCGGTGATGCCCAGATCCGCGGCCACCGCCCCGTACGTCCGCTTCCGGCCGCTGCCGCGGCACGGTGGAGCGCGCCCACGTCCTTCCTGGACTCCTCCGGATACGAGGACCTGCGTCCTACGCAGACGTCCCTCCCCGGACCGTCAAGAACCATCGTCAGGATGTCCACTCCGAAGGATCGCCCTCACCGCACTCCCTCCCCCGCCTCGCGATCACCCCGACACTCCCGCGCGGGCGAGGAGTGGCATACCGGCCGAAAGATCGTCCGCCGGTCTGGCGGCGCACGGGGACGGGCAGGAAGGGGGAGCGCCCACCCGGCGCCCACGGCGACGCCGAACAGCGAGGGAGGAGCGAAGTGATCCCGTACGACGCCTTACGGCCATTTCCGCGTCCGGGCGGCCGTCCCGCCAACCGATCCGCTCCACAACACCTCCTGCACACCAGAACGACGTAACCGGAACCGAACAGGGATCCTGTCGCCGAGAAAGAGGAGAGTGGGGATCAGTGCTGTGGGAGCGGGACGAGGTACTGGACACGGCCGCCACGGCGGGGGAAGCCGCGCGGGCGGGCAACGGACGCTGGATGCGGGTCACCGGGGCGGTGCCCGGCATGGGCAGGACCGCCCTGCTCGACGAGGTCGTGCGACGGCAGACCGCCGACGGCATGCGTGTCGAGCACGCGCGCGGCACGCCGGAGGAGGCCGCGTTCCCGTACGGACTCGTCCGCCGGCTCTTCACCGAGGACTTCGGGGGCGTCCCCTTCGCCACGCCCACCGGACACGGCGAGCAATGGTTGTACCACCGGCTGCTGACCCGGCTGGCTCGCCTCGCCACCGGGCGCCCGGTGCTGCTCGCGGTGGATGATCTGCACCACGCCGACGAACCGTCCCGGCGCTGGATCGGCTATCTGGCGCGCCGCATCGCTGAACTTCCCGTCCTCCTGGTGACCACCGCCTGCGCGGGCTACACCGACCCCCCGGCGTTTCCTGCGGACACGGGCACATCCGTCGAGCTGCGCCCGCTCAGCGACCCTGCGGTCGTCCGTATCGCGAGGGCGGCGGGTCTGAGCACCCAGGAGATCACGACCTGTGTCGAGGCGGGTGCGGGCAATCCGGCGCTGGTGCGCGCCTTGGTCGCCGATCTCCGCGACGGACCGTTTCCCCGCTCGTCCCCGGCCCCGGTGCGCAGCCGCTACCGGGAGACGATCACCGGCTGGATCCGGAGTCTCCCCGATCCGCGCTCGCGTCACGACTGCCTAGCCCTTGCCGTGGCGGCCGGGGGAGGGACGACCTCGGGCCTCACCGACCGGGTCACCGGCCTCTGCCCGACCCGGCCCGCATCCGGCTCCCCGTCGATGGGCCAGCGCCTCGGCATCCTGCTGCGCCACCCTCTCGCGAGGGAGGCCGTTCTCGCCGCCGCCGAACCCGAGGAGCTGTCCGTGCTGCACACCCGGGTGGCCCAGGTGCTGGCCGAGGAGGGCGCGCCCGCCACCGCCGTCGCCGCCCGGCTCCTGCATGTGGACCGGCCCGGGGAGGCATGGATGGTCCGCTCCCTGGAGGAGGCGGCGGACGAGGCGCTGCGCGCGGGCCGGCCCGCCGAGTCCGCCGGGTATCTGCGCCATGCCCTGAGCGGGCCGCTCGCCCCGGACCGCCGCGCCGGTCTCGCGATGCGCCTCGGCGCGCTGGAGCTTCCCGGCAACGTGACCGCCGGAATCCGCTGGTTGCACACCGGACTTGAGCTCCACACCGATCTCCGGGAACGCGCGAGCGCCGCGAGCGCGCTCAGCGCCGGCCTGGTCGCGGGGCGGGACCCCGACGCCGCGTTACGGATCCTGCGCCAGGTCGGCCGGGCCGCCGACGACGACGAGCTCGTCCATGTGCTGCAAGCGCTCGGCGCCCTCGTCTCCTCGCACGACGCCGAAGCCTGGCGCGACGCCGTCTCCGCGCTGCGCGCGCTCGCCCCGGTGGCTCCGCCCACCGTCGAGCCCCTGGTGTGCGGACTGATCACCGAGTACGAGGCCGGGGCCGGACTCTGTTCGGCGGCGGAGGCGGTGGCCAGGGTCGAACGGCGCCTGGGGGCACCGGTGGACCAGCGCCTGCGGACCGCCTGGCTCGGCAGCGCGGCCACGCTTCTGCAGTGGGCTGACCGTCTGGAGGAGGCGCGCGCACTCGCCGCCCGGTGTCTGCCCTCCTCGCCGGTCCCCCCGGACCTGACGGACATGGGCCTCCAGTGCCTGCTCAGCGTACGGGCCGAGGCGGCGCTCTGGGCCGGCGAGTTCGGCCGCGTCATCGACGAGAACGTCGCCTGGGTGGAGCTGTCCGCCGGACAGGGCGTCCGGCTGCCCCATCTGGCGGCCATGGTGGCGCTCGCCCGGTCCGAGACCGGGGCGCGCGCCGAGGCGTGGGAGGCGGTGACCGTCGCCGGGCCGTCCGGCGCCGACACCTCCTGGGAGTGGAGCGAACTCGGCTACGCGCGCGCCCGGCTCCACGAGACGGACGGCGACTGGCGGGCCGCCCTCGAAGGTCACCTGGCCTGTGGAGTCGGCCAGAGCGCTCGTGACTTCGTCAGCCCGGTCGCCACACCATGGCGCTCGGGGGCGGCGCTCGCCCTGGCGCGGCTCGGACGCCGGGAGGAGGCGCGCGAGCTCGCCGAGGAGGAACTCCGCCACGCCCGCGTCTGGGGAACCGGGCGCACCATCGGCCGGGCGCTGCGCGCCCACGCAGCCGCCCTCGGCGGCCGACTGGCCCTGGAATCCCTCACCGAGGCTGCGGAATTGCTCGGCTCGGCCCCCGCGCCGGTGGAACTCGTGGAGACCCTCGTCGCTCTCGGCCGTGCCCGCCTCGACGCCGGCAACGGCCGCAAGGGCCGTGACACCCTGCGCGAGGCGCACGCCGTGGCGCTGCGGCTCGCCGCGCAGAAGTCGGGAGCCCGCCGTCTCCTGGATCTGACCGAGGAGGCGCTGCGCCGGGGCGGCGCCCGGAAGACCAACGGCGGACAGGCGCTGACCGCGGCCGAACGGCGGGTCGCCGAACTGGCCGCCGCGGGGCACACCAACGCACGGATCTCCTCCTCGCTGTGTCTCACCCGCCGCACCGTGGAAATGCATCTCACCAACGCCTACAGGAAGCTGCGGATCGCCCGGCGGACCCAACTCGTGGCGGTGCTGGCGCGGGAGACGCGCCCCGCGGGCGAGTGACACCCCGTTCGCCACCGGTTGCCGTGTGCGGGCCCCCGCCGCACACCGCACCGCGCCCCGCCGGTGATCCGGCGGGGCGCGGAGGCCTCATGAACGGTCGATCGCGTCCGTGAGTGGTCCGGGTGGTGGCGGGGCGGGGGCCGCCGCGCTCATCCCCTGGACGGGGCCACCCGGACCGGCACGGTCAGAGCTTCGTCAAAGTGAAGGCGACCGTGGCGTTGTTCCCACTACCGCCCTGACGGGTGCAATCGAATCCGGACGGAGCGGTGCAGGAGTACCCGTTGCTGCCCGAGTAGGGGTTGTTCCAGTACACCTTGACCTTGTTGGTCTCCCCGGACACATTGAAACTCACCTCGCCCTCCGTGCCGGTCATGAAGCCGTCGGACTCGCTCTGCCAGTTGCCGGAGACACCGGACTGGATGATGGAGGGCGGCAGCATGTTGGTGGACCAGATGCCCCAGTGCAGTTGCGAGGTGGAGCGAGTGAGCAGCCGGCCCGAGACATTGGTCAGGGTGACGTTGGTGCTGCGCGCGGCATTGGCCCTGAGCGGATTGGCCGCCACGCCCCGGGCCTTGGTCGCGCCGGACGCCTTCTTCGCAGCCGACGCCTTCTTCCAGAGGTCGAACTTCACCGAGGCGTTGTTCCCACTGCCGCCGTACTTGTCGCACTGGTACGCCGCAGGGACGACGCAACTGTAGCTGTTGGATCCCGAGTAGGGGTTCTTCCAGTGAATGCGGACCTCTCCGCCCCCGGGAATCGCGTACGTCACCTTCCCCTCGGTTCCGGTCATGAAACCGCAGGATTCGCTCTGCCATATGGGCTGCGCGCCATTGGCTACGGTGTCGGGCGGCAGCATGTCGGTCGTCCAGCAGCCGTGGGGCAGTTCGTCCCACGTCTTGACCAGATTGGTTCCGGAATAGTTGATCAGTTCGACCTGGGTGGAGCGGGCCGCGGCGACGCCCACCTGGCCCTTGGACTCGTCCTCGGCCTCCGTGGCGCGCTGTTCGACAGCCGCTGCCCGAGTTCCGGGCCGCGCGTCGACCGCCTGCGCCGCCGGGGCCAGGGCAACCACTCCGGCCGCCATCAGGACGGCGGTGAGAGCGCCCGCCGCGGCGCGGCGCACACCAGTGATGCGAGTCATTCTCTTCATGGTTTCACCCGTTCTGTTCGAACGGCGGGGAGTGCGCCGCTCCGGTCAGGTTCACTACGCACGGGCTCATGGCCCGACGCGGAGGGGATCACTGGTAGTAGAGGTCGTATGTTTCGTACGGGGTGGCCTCGATCATGTATTGACTGGCCATTCCAAAGCCCACCAGAGTGGCGTACGCGGCCATCGCCGCGAAGTACGAGGGGTAATTTCCGCCATAGATCCAGATGTTCGCCGCTGCCAGGCCTTCCCGGCCGGCGGGTACGGCGGAGGTGCTCGTCCGGTCGGTATTGCCGACCGATGCCGTGGCGGCATGTGCCTGAGCGGTTCCGCCGATCAGAACAGCGGACGCAAGCACGGCGCTGACCGCGGCCTTCCGAATTCCTCTTCGCATAACGATCCCTTCCTGGGCGTTCCGTGGTCGCGATCGGTCGCCCGCGGCTCGTGTGCCGCCGGACCCCCGGACCGCGAAGTGCGGTGGCGGTCACAGAATGGCATGTCATTGCTACGTACAGGCATTGTGGAAAACCGCATACATACGACTCCCGCCGCCCGCCGGCGCCTCCGCGAGCGGGATGGCGTGGGTTCCTGCCCGGCCGCCCCGGCGCCGTGTCCCGCGGATGCGGTCGAGCCCGCGGCCTTCGCCCCGGCCGGTGCGCAAAGGGTGGGGCCGTCCGGGTGGCCGCCCGCGCCAGTGGGGCATCCGGCCGTTCCCGAACGATCGCCGCTTCACCGGCGGGCGTTCCCGGACATGCGGGAACCCCCCGATTCGGCTGGGCCGGACCAGGGGTCCTCAGACCGTGTCCTATGCGGTGAGGCGGTCATTGGGCTGGTCGTGGGGCGGGATACGTGAAGTGGGATCGTTCAGGACGGGCTGCGGGAGATCGCGAAGCCGCTGATCCCGCCGTCCAGTGCGCGGCCGCAGGGCGGCGGGACGCAGGACGCGCCTGATGAGACGCTGTCCGCCGCGATCATCTACGTCCTGGTCAGCGAGTGCGCCCGGCGGTCACTGCCACCGTGCTTCGGCATATCGAGGTCCACCGCTCACCGCCGGTTCCCGATCTGGTCATGGGCCGGAGTGCGGGGCCGACTGCACGAGGAGATCCTGCACCGCCTCGATGACACCGGCCTGCTCGACCTGTCCCGCGCCGCCCTCGATTCCGCCCGCGTCAGGACGGAAAAGGGGCGGACCCACCGGTCCGAGCCTCGTGGACCGGTGCGAAGCGGTCGCCGTGCTGGTCACCGCGGCGAGCGTGCAGGGCTCCGCCGCCCGCAACGCGCTGCTCGACCGGGTCGCCGTGGATCATCCCGGCGTCCGGGGCAGCCGATCATCAGTGGTCCGCAACGACGACAGGTGGCCGTGCGTGAGTGATGGTGAAGACCTCAGCACCCTCTACACCCGCTGACGTTCAGAAGTACGGTCCCGGGCAGTCAACCGCAGGACGAACACGAGGCGGAAGATGTCGTCCAGCAGGTCTCTGTCGCTGCCCGGCAGTTCCAGGGCGCCTACCGTGCGGGCCGTGGCGCGGTCAGGGCCCGGCTGTTCGGTATGACGAATCACAAGGTTCATGGGGCGCTCGATGCGTACCACCGTCGGCAGGCCCGCCACCAGCGGCTGATCGAGCGCACCCTTCCGGAGCACGTGGACGACACCACGGCCCAGGCGGTTGCCGGACGCCCGCACGCCGACGAGCTCTTGCAGTCCCTGCCCTCCTCGCAGCGTCGGGTGCCGCACCTGGCCTGTCAGCACGCACGGATACGGTCACCAGGGAGATCGCCATCCGGCTGGGGATGCCACTGTGCACGGTCAAGAGCCGTACCCGGCGCGCCCCACGGCGCCCGGTACGCCACCCGGCTCTCGCATCGGCGCACGGGCAAGCGGGGCGAAGGCCGGGGTCCTTCAGGGAGCAGAAGCCGTTTCCGTCTGCTCGTCCACTTCGTCGGCAGCAGGAGGGGAGGCGTGGGCGTCCTGGGTGAGGTGGTCGGCTATGCCGGTGAGCTCGAGCATTCGGACCATCTGGGAGGGCTGCTGGTCCAGGTGCAGGGTGATGCCCGCGGGATACGCCTGGCGGCGCAGAACGAGCAGAGCGGTCAGGGCGCTGGAGTCGATGCCGGCCAGGCCGCTGAAGTCCAGATGCAGGTCCTTGGGGACCTGCCCGTACTGCTGGTGGTGGGCGTCCAGTGCCTGGTTCACCTCGTGGGTGAACCGGGTGGCGGTCTCGTAGTCGAGGTCCCCCGCAATGGCCAGATGCAGTGCGCGCGGCTGAGCGCTGCGGGCGGTGACGACGAGGTCGGCAGGCAGATAAGTCATGCGGTGATTCCCGGACCGGTGTGATCGGAACTGAGCTGCAAGCTGTCGGCAGCAGTCTTGAGGAAGGTCAGCGCGCGGGGGAAGTCGCGCAGTTGTCCGGCCAGTACGTCCAAGCCCAGGCGCAGACCGGCGGCGGGGACACCACGGGCCGTGAGGATGCCGGCCGTCCAGGCGGTGAAGGTGGTGAACAGCTCGGCGTCGTCGACGTAGAGGGCGGTGGCGAGGAAGTCGACGATGTGGGCGAGGTCCTCGGTGGTGCGGTCACGCTGCGCGGTGCTGTAGGTGCGCATCGCGGGCCAGCGTTCCTCCAACGCCTCCAGGCTCTGCTTCACCAAAGCAGCGCGCCGGGTGGTGACCAGGGTGTACTCCTGGTCGAGAAGGTGGGGCAGATCGTCCTCGATCTGCTGACGCCGCCCCGCACGATGCCGTGCCAGGCCCTGGTCGAGGTAGTCGGCCGCTTCCCGGGCGTCGGGGGCCCAGGCGTCGGCGTGCAGGCGGCGGGCGTGGCGGCCGTCGGGACCGAAGGCACGGCCGCCGACCATGACGGAGACGCCGATGGACTGCAGGGCGCTGATCGCCTTGTGAGCGGCGGGCAGGCGAGTCGGCAAAGAGGCCGAGAGCAGCACCGCGGCAGGGTTGGTCCGGTGGACGTGGGACACCAGATGCGGGGTGGGGGTGTGGCCGCCGAGGAAGTCGACCTGCCAGCCCCGGTGGGTGAGGACCTCGGCCAGCAGGCGGGCGGGCAGCACATGCCACTCGCCCTCCACGCACACCACGGTGACGCGTCCTCGGGTGTGCAGCCGCCGGGGGACCCGGTGGTGGGCGAGGGCGGCCAGGACGCGGTCGGTGATCGCGCTGGCGGCGTGCTCGTCGGCCACGCTGATGCGGTCGGCGGCCCACTCCACGCCGACCCGCTGTTGCACGCCGGCCACGACGTCCAGCAGCAGGGCTTCGGTGTCCGCTCCGGCGTCGGCCGCCGCCGTCACCAGCCGCATCGCGGCCGGCTCGTCCCGCCCGATCACCGCCTCCCACAACTGCTCGGACAACTCCGGCAGCTCAGGCAGAGGGCGGGGCGCAGTGATGGTGGTCATCAGCCTTCCCTGGTGTACGTACGGGAGTCGTTGTGCCCGCCCACGATGTGCAGTGCGCCGTGGCCACTGGCCGGGTTGGTGATCGCCAGGGTGGCCATGTCGTCGTGCTCGCGGCCGCCGAGCCACTGCGAGGCCAGCATCTGCACCCGCTCCACCACCGCCTCCGCCGGCATCCGCACGCACTCCCGCAACGCGGCTCGCAGCCTTTCCTCGCCGTAGAGCTGATCGCCCAGCGGGCCGCCGCGGGCCTCGGTGATGCCGTCGGTGTAGAGCAGGCACGCCTCCCCCGGCGCCAGCACCACCTCCGTGCTCTGCGTGCTGATGTCGGGCAGGGCACCGATCAGGGTCCCGCGGGTGGTGGCCTCCTCCACCCGGCCATCGGTGCGGACGACGAGCGGGGGCAGGTGCCCGGCGCTGGTCAGCCTGATCCGCACCTGGCCCTGGCGGCGCTGGACGGAGGCCAGCACCAGGGTGGCGAAGCGGGTGTGATGGGAGGTGAGGACCGCATCGTTGAGGAGGTTCAGAACCCGCCGGTGGTCTGCCGACAGTGGCAGCAGCGCGTGCAGGACGCTGCGGATCTTTCCCGTCAGGACGGCTGCTTCCAGGCCCTTGCCCGCCACATCGCCCAGAACGACGAAGGTCTCCTTCGTGGCGTCGGTACCGGGGTGGACGTCGTAGAAGTCGCCGCCGACACGCTCGTGGTCCTTCGCGGCCCGGTAGATGCCGGCGTACTCCACGCCATGGACGCGTTCCAGCTTCGGCGGCAGCAGCTCGCGCAGCAGCGTGGCGGTGATGGAGGCCTGCTCGGCGTAGAGGCGGGCGGCCGACAGGGCGGCGCCGGCCCGGGCGGCGAACAGCCGCGCGAAGACCTCCTCGCCGTCGGTGAAGGCCTGACGGGTGCCGGAACGCAGCAGGATCAGGACACCGGCGGGCATGCCGTAGCCGGGAAGAGGCGTGACGATGACCGATCCGATCAGGCCGGTGAAACCGGGCGGGACGGCCCAGTCGGGGATGTCCCCCGGATCGATCCAGCGTGTGGGCACGGGGGGAAAGCCCTGCAGGGCCTCGGTCAGGCCCGGAACCGTGTGCGGGTCGATCGCCGCGGTCTTCTGCGTGACCTCGCCCCCGACCTGGGCGTAGGTAAGGGTGTGACGGCGGCCCTGGGAGGGGGCGACGATGACGGCGGCATCCGCGAGATGGTCGGCGGCCATGCGCACTGTCACCTCCGTACACCGCTCGACGTTCAGCGAGGAGAACAGGGCGCTGGAGATGTCCACCAGCAAAGTGGTGCGCGCCCGTTCGCCTCGTAGGGCTTGCTCGGCCAAGTGCAGGTCGGTGTTCTCCACCAGCCACCACACCGTGTAGCCGTCCTCGCCCGGCGACGGATGCGCCTCGAACACGCGGCCCGCCACCGTGCCGGAGACGGTCTGAGGCGGGGTGGTCTCCGGTGCCGGGTGCCGGTGGACGCAAGCCAGCCAGTCCGGCAGTGCGCCGGTCGCCGGATCCTCACCGGCCTCGGTGAACAGGTGGCGGGCGGCCTCGTTGGTTTCGGCGATGTTCCCGTCGCGGTCGGCGACGAGAACGGGATAGGGGGCGTTGCTCCACGCCGTACCGACGTGAACGCCACCACCGCGCGGACTGTCAGGGGTACCCGGGGAGGGAATCACATGGGAGGGGACGCATCGTGCGCACCCCACCACCTTTCTGCCGCTGGAAAACAGTTGCCTGACAGCAACCGTCTCGCATCTGCCGGTCCCACGCAATCTCAGGCCAAAGCCAGCACCACTTCCCCACACCATCAGCCACGTATCCCCCTTCTCGCAGGCCCAGTAGTACTGGTCCTCACATGTGAAGCAGTGAGATCGATCTCTTTTGCGATTTACCCGTCCGGCGATGCCAACAAGACCGCAGTGAAGGATGCCTGAGCTGGTTCGCAGAGGCTCCCATCTGTAAAAATGCCCGGATGAACGACGATGTGGAAGTGACTGTCGCCATAGCCGACGGCATACGGACCGTGCGGGTCGCAGGAGAGTTCGACACCGACGAGGCCGACGTCCTGGCCCACGCCCTCGCCCTGCTCCCCGGCGGTTCTCCGCTCGGCACTGTCGTGGACCTGTCCGGGGTCGCCTTCGCCGACTCCTCCTTCTTGCACACCCTGTTCACCGCTCAGCAGCGCCATGCGCGGGCCGCCGTCCCCCTGGTCCTGGCTGGGCTGACTCCGTTCCTGCAACGGATGCTGGAACTGACCGATCTCACGCGCGCCTTCACCATCGCCCCCGACCTGCCTGCGGCCACGCACCTCGTCCGTGCGCGCATCCCCCTGCCCCGCCGGCGGTGAACCGCGTACAACCCGCCTGCGCGGGAAAACGCGAAGGTGACCATGTGGAGGAGAAGGGTGGACAGATATGACGACGACGGAACCCCGTGCGAGCCGGCACACTCTGCCCGCCACTGCGGGCGCGGCCCGCGATCAGGTTCGTGACCTCCTGCACACCACCGGCCGCGCTCCCCCGCCCCGAGCGGTGAGCGACGACATCCTGCTGGTCGTCTCTGAACTCGTCACCAACGCCTACCGGCACGGCGGCGGGCTGACCGGCTTCACCGCCCACCTCGTCGACGGCGCCCTCACCGTGTGCGCCACCGATGCCTCCACCGTGACCCCGCAGACGAGGACGGACAGTCACCCCACCGCGCCCGGCGGGTTCGGCTGGCCGCTGATCCAAAAGCTCAGCCGCCAGGTCACCATCACCCCCCTCGGGACGGGAAAGACCATCCAGGTCGTCCTGGACACCACCTCTCCGCGCGCCTGAGCAGGCATCGCGTTCACTCCTGAGCTCCCTCGTCACGAAGAGCAGGCAGTCAGGGGCCCTCCGTCTCATGACAGTTCGGTCTGAGCCGCTCCTGAGGTGTCGACGCTGACGGCGAGCAAGGCGATGTCGTCGTCGTGGGCACGGCCGGCGATCTGGTCGGCGATCTGCTCCAGAAGGCCTTCCACCGGGGCGCTGCTGTTCGCGGCGAGCAGCCGGGAGACCTCTTCGATCGTCTGCTCGGTGGAGGTGCCGGGTGCTTCGACCAGGCCGTCGGTGTAGAGCAGCAGGGTGGAGCCCGGCTCCAGGCGTACACGGTGCTGGGTGCGGCGGGCAGGCAGGCCGGGGTGGAGCAGCAGGTCGTGTTCCTGGAGCTGTCGGACGGGGTGTCCGGGGCGGGCCAGGAGCGGGGGCGGGTGGCCGGCGTTGGTCCAGGTGAATTTCCAGGCACCCCCGCCGGTGGGGGCGAGGTGGGCGTGGACGAGGGTGCCGGAGATGTTCATGCCCAGATCGGTAACCGCGCTGTACAGGGCGTCGACCGCGGTGGCCGGTCCGCTGCGGAAGTGGTCGTGGGTGGCCTGACGCAGCATGCTGCGGGCCTGCCCCATCAGCGTGGCGGCCTGCATGTTGTGCCCGGTGATGTCCCCCACGGTCAGCGCCAGCCTGGTGGTACCGGTGCGGACGTCGGCGTCGGAGCGGGGGGAGCCGAACCGGTAGGCGTCGTACCAGTCGCCGCCGACCATGTTCTGATCGGCGGCCGTCCGGTACAACGCGGCAAGGCGCAGACCCTGAACGGTGGGCAGGTCGGTGAGCATGGCCTGTTGGAGCTGGCGGGCCACGTCGATGCGTCCGTCCAGGAACAACGCGCGTTCGACGGCGTCGGCGGTATAGCGGGCGAGGACGGTCAGCACCGCCCGTTCGGAGATGTCGATCGTGCGCGGAACATTCCAGGCCAGGATGAGGGTGCCCAGCGCACGGCCGTAGGTGTCGGGCAGGGGCACGCACACGGCCGAGCGCAGGTTCATGGCGTCGAACTCGGCGACCGTGTCCGGGTGGTAGTGGTCCACCAGGGTCTGCCGGTCGGAAATCAGTACGATCCTGTTCTCCCGAGCCGCCTGGGCACTGGGCCACTGCTCGTGCAAGTCGTAGACCGGAAAGTGTTTCTCCAGCGGGACGGAGGACGCCATCCGGTCGGGCACCCGCCGCAGGGCGCCTTCCTGGCGCAGAACCAGGCCTACGTAGGCCGGCCGCAGATCTCCGCTGACCAGATCACCGACCTGGCGGCGCACCTGTTCCAGGCCGGAGGTACGGGCCATGGTCTCCGCGGCGCGCAAAAGCAACCGCGAGTTCCTCAGCAGCGTGGCGGCCTGGCCCCCGGCGCGCCGGGCTTCTTGGGCCGACACCCGCAGCCGCAGCTGCACGCTGCATGCCTGCGCCAGATCCTCCAAAGCCTCCATGTCCCGCTCGCTCCAGGTACGAGGCGTGAAGTCGAGGGCGCACAGGGCTCCCAGCACCGTTCCCGCATCGTCCGTCAGCGGCACCGCCGCACAAGCGACCGCGCCGAACCAGGCGCTCGAAGCGACGTCCCGCACTCGCGCATCAGTACGCGCATCGGTGACCGCCAGGGGCTCACGCGAAGCGGCGATGTGTTCGCACGGTGAACCGGCCAGGTCCGCCTGCCTGCTCGAGGACCACGGCTCACCCAGCCCTGCCGCCCCGGGCAGGAACTGCCGGTCCCGGCCGACCAGGGCGACCACCGCCGTCGGCACGTCCAGCATGCCTGCAGCCAGGCGGGCGAACCGGTCCATCCCCGCATCCGCAACAGTCTCAAGACCTACCTGCTCGAGAAACGCGGAAGAGTCCTTCACGCCGTCTTCCGCGCCGCTCTTGGGCCCGTCGTTGTCAGAACGCATCCCCTGCCGCCATCAATGACTGTGATCCGCCCGGCGCGACTGTTCCGCCCGACGAACGAAACGCTCGTCAGCGTAGAACAGTCACCGTCCCGGCCTGCAGCCGCCCGGCCGCATGCCTCTACGGTCACTACCGCCGGAGGCGTCCGGTGCGATGCACTTGGCGGACGAGAGCCTCGGGGCAGGATCCGGCGTCGCCACGTGTCTGCTTCTACGTCGGGCTGTGGGTGTCGGTCGGGGCGATGCGGGCGGTGATGCGTGTGCCGACCGGCTCCTGCTCGATGAGCAGTTCTTCGGTGACGGCCTGGACGATCTCCATGCCGTGCTGGCCGGCCCGCCCCGGATCGGCCGGGCGGACCGTGGGAACGGCGGGATCGCTGTCACACACCACTACGTCCACCATGCCGGTGGCGACGCGCAGTTCCCTCAGCACGGGGCCGGGAGCGCACTTGACCACGTTGGTAACCAGTCCGCTGACGACCAGCTCGGTCAGATCCCCCACACGCTGCGACACCGGTAGATGATGCTCGGCGCCGGCCCTGTCCAGAAAGGCGGTGGCGTGATGGCGGGCGTCGGAGATGCAGCCGCCCGTCGCGTCGAGGGCATAGCCGCCGCACATCAGACATATGCCTGGCCCGCTACGGTCGCCCCCACCGATCTGGGATTGCATGAACCTGGTCCTCGTTCCCGCCCACGCGGCGCCACTACCCGTCCCGCGCTCCCCTACGCGGCGGAGGAACCCGGCACCACCACCGGAATGGGTCCGGAACAGCGCGGTGAGGCGGAATCACCCGCGCATGCCCCAACCGGGGGCAGGCGTGAACGCCGGCGAGGAGACCATGAGCGGCCGCGAGAAAGCGGACCGGCCGGGCCGGCTGTCCGCAGTGACCCGCACGGTCGACGGCGTCCGCGCCGTCACCCTGCACGGCGAGATCGGCCGCACGGCCAAGGACACCCTGAGCAAGGCCCTGCTGCCCGACGAGAGGCTACCGGTATCGCGGGTCGCGGCAGACCTCGAAGGCGTGAGCTTCATGGACTCCAGCGGCGTCAGCGTCCTCATCCCCGCCCACCGGCAGTATCCACGCCACCGGCGGCCGGCTGCGCGTCGCCGGTGCCAACCGGTCCGTCCGGCGCGTCCTGGCCCTCGTCGGCGTCGACACCATCATCCCCTGCCACCCCGCCCTCGCCCGAGCCCTGCACTCCTGATCCGCAGCACACCGCGAACGACAAGGCAGAACGGCCGCCCAGGTAGATCCCGAGTGGCCGTCTGCTTCCCGCGCCGTGTCGCCGTCGCCGGGGACAGAGGGAAGAGCAGCGGGGGCGGCCCGGCGGTACTGCGTCCCAGAGCGCATCCGGGCGCCGCCCCCCACCCGCGCACGCCGTATCGGCACGGGCCGAACGGAACCCCGTCCGCCTCCGACCGTCCTCTGACAGGTTTTCCCGACCGGTTGCCGGGTGGTCTTGACCGATGGATCGCCGGCCGGGAGCTACGGCTGTGGAGCAGGACAAAAGACGTAGGCGCCTTCCTCCGTGGTGTACGCGTCGGCCCACAGTTCGACCAACGCGCCGTTTTGCGGCGTCACGTGCCACGCGGAGGGGGTGCCAGCAGCAAACTCCATGATCAGGAGCTTAGTGGGTGTCTGCTCGCAGCGGGCCCGTCGGCAGCACCGTGGCGGTGTGGCGAGGCGGCCTGGACAACGTGGTGGGCCGGCACCGCGCCGAATGGACCGTTGCCGGGGACATCCTCTTGGGCCGCAACACGCGGTCGTTCGTGCTCGCCGAACCGGGGGTGAGCAAGGAGGCCGACCAGGTGGTCCTACGAGGACTTCTCCAGCTCACCGGAGACGGCACCGCTGTCCTTCGGGTGGGCGACTCGCAGGTGCTGTCCGATGCGGGCTCACCGCCGCCGCCCGACAACGCCTGGGTGGAGGGCAGCGTCGAAGCGGACGAGGCGGCGCTCCACCCCCACGCGCTCTGACCGGTCGAAGACGCCTGGCGATCCGTCGAAATCACCTGACAGAGGACAAGGGATGCCGTACGAGTGCCGCACGTGGTGACGCACTCCGATCACCACATGACATGACCGGATCCGGTCCTTTGTGTATGAGGGAGGCGAGAGGGTGACGGAGTGACACGCTTTCCGGCCCTCTCTCACCCTGCTCCTCTCCTCACTTCTCAACAGAGAGAAGCACGGAAAGTGCGTCATCCCTACCCGGCACGGGTGCACTGAGCCCCCGCCAACCTGAATCCGCGGGTCGCAGGGCTGGTGTGACCGGCCCCGGGTACTCGCGCCGGCCGCGGGCGGGAGCCTGCGGGGAAGACCATCGGTCAGCGGTTGACCTCAAGGTTCATCAGCACGGGCGGGGTCGGTGCGGAGCCGGTGTCTGACTCAGGCGGGAGGTGTCCCGTCGGGACGGACGACGATCTGCACGTTCATGCCGTGTCGGCGGTGTTTCATCGAGTAGTACGACTCGTCCGCACGGATGCGGTCGCTGGGATCAGGATGCCGTCGACGATGACGTGGTCGTCTTCGCCGGGGCCGGTGAGTGCTTCGTGAAGACCGGACGCGCAGCCGGCCAGGACGCCCGGCGTCTCGTCGCCGTAACGCCGGGCCATTGCGGTCGAGACCCCGAACCCGGCCGCGAGCTGGGCGAACGTCTCGTTCCTCCTCAGGTGAGCCGGTGTGAGGAGAGCCTGCTTGAAGCAGCCGAGCCGTCTCCACGGCGAGTTCAGTTCATGCCCTCGAGCGTGGATCGGTCAGGAAACGTGTTCGACCAGCCCGTACGGGACGCCGAGCGTGACAGGATGCGGAAACCTTCAAGGCCCCCGGTTTGTCGGCAGTGCCGAGTGGAATCCACACCACCGACGATCGGGGGCTCTGCCACGCCACCGCCCCAGCCGACGAGGCCTACAGCCCTTCAGAGGCAGGTGGACGGGAAGCCCCGTGCCAACCCCTGGGCCTTTCCCATCCTTACCCTGAGCCGGTCGGATGCGGGGCGAGGACGGTCTGGACGAGACTGGCGATCGGGGTGGTCAAGCACCGCAGTTCACGCAGGAGCCGCCGGGACTCCAGGGTGGCGACGGCCTGCTCGACGAGGGACCGGACCTTCGCATGGGACCGGTTCACCGCCTGCCGGCCCGCGGAGAGGTTCTCCCCCGGTGCGGGATGCGGATCGTGCCGTCGGCACCTCGGTAGCCCTTAGCAGTCGGCCGAAGGGATCGGCGAGAACCTGCACGTCCATGCCGTGCCCCTTGTGCTCGCCGGAGCGGACCGGCCGGTTCGTGGCGATGCGGTCGATCGGCAGGTTCACGCCCCCGCAGGCTGCCGGAGGGCTGCTGTCAGGCAGTGGTGATGCGCCGAACCGCTTCAATGGTCAGGTCGCGGTCGTGCGGTGTGGTGTCGAGGGCCTGGTGGAGGGCGAGTCCTTCGATGAGTGCGTCGAGCTGGCGGGCGGTGTCGGCGTCGAAGTGCCTCTGCAGCAGGTCGCGGCTGCGGCGCATCCATGTTCCGGTCAGTTCGCGGTACTCGGGGCGGCGGGCGGCGAGGGTGTAGAGCTCCTGGGCGAGGACGAGGTCGCGCTGGGGGCCTTCGGCGATTGCGTGGATGAGGTCGACGGCGGCGCGGCGCGCCTGCTCGGTGTCGCCGGCAGCATCCAGGTGCTCTTCGAAGACCCTCACGATGTGGTCCGCGAAGCCGGTGAACGCCTCGCGGAGCAGGTCGTCGATGCCGGTGAAGTGGTAGGTCATAGAGCCGAGCGGTACGTCGGCGCGAGCGGCGATCTTGCGGTGGGAGACGCCGGCGACGCCCTCGGCAGCGATGTGGTCAAGGGTGGCGGCGAGGATGCGTTGACGCCGCTGCGGGTCGGTGTGCCCGGTAGCCATCGAAGGAAGGGGTGCTTTCAGAGATCGCGGACAGCGCGGGCGGGACTGCCGACCGCGACGACGTTCGCGGGGACGTCTTTGGTGACGACCGATCCGGCGCCGACAACGCTGTTGTCGCCGATGCTCACGCCGGGGCAGACGATGACGCCTCCGCCGAGCCAGACGTTGTTGCCGATGCTGATGGGGAGCGCGGCTTCGAGCTTGTCGCGCCGGGGCCGCGGCTCCAGAGGATGGGTGGGGGTGAGGAGCTGGACGTTCGGGCCGATCTGGCAGTCCTCGCCGATGGTGATCGCGGCCACGTCCAGCGCGGTCAGGTGGTAGTTGACGAAGGTCCGGGCGCCGATGGTGATGTTGCTGCCGTAGTCCACGTACAGCGGCGGTCGTACCTCGACCTCCTCGCCCGCGAAGCCGAGCAGCTCGCCGAGGAGCGGCCGGGCCGTTGCGGGATCGTCGAGATACGCCGCCTGGTAGCGGGC
Source organism: Streptomyces sp. NPDC093071 (assembly GCF_044754545.1). Taxonomy (NCBI): domain Bacteria; kingdom Bacillati; phylum Actinomycetota; class Actinomycetes; order Kitasatosporales; family Streptomycetaceae; genus Streptomyces; species Streptomyces sp. NPDC093071. The sequence continues at coordinate 62,218 of NZ_JBIVPH010000002.1, forward strand.
TGCCAGCCGCATCGCGCGGTGCTGCCTGCCGGTGATCTCGGGATCGTCTGCGATGTAGAGGTCGCCCGCGAGCATGCGCTCCAGGTTGGTGCGCGGATCGCCGGCGAAGTAGTCCGTCTCCATGCGTACGATCGTACGCCCCAGAAGGTACGTTCGTACATTCTGGTGTGCGGCAAGCGCGCCGCGTTTCCGGAGTCCGGGGCTTCATGTTGATGCCTCGCGTCTTCGGGTCCGGTGCACCGTGCCGCATCACGGACAAACCCTCGACCCCGAGCCGTCACTCGGTACGGCATGGGCGGCCCACCGGGGCCCTGACCCTGATGGGCCCGGGTTCGTCGCCCTGGCCAGGCCATTGCGCGAGCTGGGGCCCGCGCCGGCTCCAGTTGGCGGCCTACCTCCGTTTCAGCTCTTCGAGGACTGCACCGTGCGTATCGACGGGTCTGAGGCCCGTCTCCGCTACCGGCGCGATCGACCGCCCGTCGGAGCCGACGCGAGCACATGAAGCCGCAGGCCGGTTCGAGCAGGCATTGGTGGAGACCGGCGCGTCGTTCGTAGCGGGTGCGGAGTCGCTTGAACTGGTGCAGCCGGGCGAAGGCTCGCTCGACGACCCACCGCGCTTTGCCCGGCCCGGAGCCGCGGGCGACGCCACGGCGGGCGATCATCGGTTTGATGCCACGCCTCGACAACGGGCGGCGGTACTCGTCGAAGTCGTAGCCGCGGTCGGCGACGGGCGCCGGGTCTCGCGGCGGGAACGTCCAGACATTCCCCGGATCGGGGGAACGGCGTCGAGGAGTGGCAGGAGCTGGGTGACGTCGTGCCGGTTGCCGCCGGTGAGGGTGACGGCGAGCGGGGCTCCGTAGCGGTCGACGATCAGGTGGTGCTTGGAATCCAGGCGGGCACGGTCGACGGGCGAGGGGCCGACATGATCCGCCTTTCGAGAGCACGGACATGAGAGCCGCCCGCGGAGCAGCCGTCCAGGTTCAACGAGTCCGCGTGGCGGAGCTCGGCCGGCAGAACGGCGTGCGGGCGCGGCCGGAAGCCGGCCTCGGTCCGGCTCCGCAGACGGCGTCGGCCAGTCCGGGACAACGCACAGGTGCCCGAGCGGTTCGCGCACGGTCCATGGAGTGTACCGGGTCGGCGGCTCCCCGTCCGCCGGGGGCGAGACCCGCCAGCGCGGCCGTGCGTGCCCCGCACTCCAGGCGAAATGCCTCGCGCACCCTGCCCTGGCCCGTTCCGGGGGTACTAACCGGTCCGTGCCGGGCCGAGGCCCGGATGGGTGAAGAGGGCACGGGCCTCACGGACCAAGGCCGCGTTGTCCGGCGCCGGAGTACCGTCGGGGAGGTGCAGGACGTCCTCGAAGCCGATCCGGGTGTCCAGGCCGCGGGCCGCCGCGAGCCTCAGCACGGACCATGCGGAGCCGTCCTGGCCGTGCAGCAGCAGCTGCGCGGGCGTGGGGACGAGCTCTGCCAGCAGACGGTTCGCGACCTCCACCGCCTCCTGCGCCCCGGTCTCGGTGACCTCGGCGAGGACACGCAGCACACGTGGGGCATCCGGCCAGTTCAGAAACGCGCGTGCCGCCCCTGTACCCGAGAAGATGCCGGCCTCGACGCCGACCCCGCGTTCCAGCAGAATCCCGGCGACTTCGCGGGCGCCGTCTTCGTGCCAGTTGACGGAGGCGTGGTCGGGCAGCACGGTCCATGCGGCGATCCGCGCGATACGTTCTCCCGGGTCGGAGCTGGCCCAAGAGCCGGTGGTGACGCCGACGGGGACGCCGGGGACGGCGGCTCGCACGGCGCTGACGGCGGCGGCGACGGCGGCCGCCTCCAACGTGTCCTGGCCTTCGCTGTCCTTGGGGTGCAGATGGATGTTCTCAGCCCCGGCGGCGACGGCGGCACGGGCTGCCTGCGCCAGTTGGCCGGGAGTGACCGGAAGAGCGGGTGATTCGGCACGTCCGCGCGGGCCGTTGAGGCAGACCTGCAACATGTCGCCATCCTCATGGGTCGGGCCGGGGAGGGCCGAGAGGGGAAAAATCGCATCGGTCGGGAGCAACCCGCACAGACTGATGCGGCCTGGAGTAAGCGCTGCCCCCGATGCGGGACCTCATGCGCGGATCCGGCCGTTCCGGTCGGCCGAAACGCCCGCCCGGAACCCGCTGCTCGCGCCCAGGCGCCGGGGCGGCTTGCCGATAATCCAGCGGGTGGTGCGGACCGGGAGTCCTCCCTGCCGGGAGATGGCTTCGTCCAGGAGGCCGATGGCCATCAGCTGGACGGCCTTGTGTTCGAGGGAGTCGAGAGTCTCCTGGGTCTCATCCGACTCCTGGGGCAAGGAGTCCTGCCGCCAGCGCACGTCGAACAGATCGGTCAACCTCGTTCCGCCCGTGTCGGACGATGAAGCGGGCTTCTCGGCAGGAGGGGCAACGAGGCAGGGCCCCTTGTCGTCGGCGGGACGATTCCACTCTCACACCGGCGCCCGAAGGGGCCCTGAAGGTCTCCGTGTCCTGTCACGCCCGGCGTCCCGCACGAGCTCGTCGAGCATGTCGCCTGGCTGCCGCACGAGCGCCGCCAGGCCCGCCACACGCGCCGACGCAAGCTCACCTGCTTCCAGCAGGCCCTGCTCACCCTCGTCCGCCTGCGCAAGAACGAGGCGTTCTCGCAGCCCGGAGCAGGTTTCGGAATATCCGGGGCCACCGCCTGGCGATACGTGGACGAGACCCCGGACGTCCTGGCCGGCCGGGCACCCGGCTTCCACGAAACCCCCACCGGCCTCGGTGAAGGCGACCGCGTCATCGTTGACAGCCGCCCTGATTCCCACCGACCGGATCCGTGCGGGCGAGCCGTACCACTCGGCGAAACACCGCAAGCACGGCATGAACGTGCAGGTCACCGCCCGCCCCGACGGCACATCGCTGTAGTTCTCCCGTGCGGCACCGGACCGGACCGCACCCACGACCTGACCGCGGCCCGGTCCCACGGCCGTCGTCCGGTCCTGCCTCACCCGGCAGGCCCTCGTTCCCGCGGACCCCGCGGACTCCGCCTACCAGGGCGCCGACGCCGTCTTGCGCACCCCGTCCTACCGCCACGAACAGCCCGAGCACCACCAGCGGTTCATCTGCGGCCGCACACGGCTGAGGGCTCCGGGGGAACGAGCCTTCGCACGGCTGAAGCCCTGGCACGTCCTCCGCCGAGCCGGATGCCCCACCCGCCGTCGGCACCATCGCCCAAGCCGTCCACACCCCGTCGACCTGCAACCATCCCGGACGAAACGTGCTCAATCCCGTTTGTCCGAACCGCTACGGAAGCGCAGGGCGATCTCTGCGGCCCCGGAGAGGCTCTCCTCGTCCGCCAGCATCACCCGGGCGGATGTGCCGGAGTCGGTCCACGCGCACAGGATCGGGCGTCCGGTGGCCGATGCCATGGAGCCACAGCTCAGCCGACCGCCCCAGGGGCCCGCCTCGAACGCGGCGACCTCCGTCGCCCGTGCCCCGGCGAAGACGTTGCGCATCTCGTGGGCCATGGTGTGCGAGCGATTCGCCTCGGCCGACTCCGCGACCCATTCGACGGTGCCGATCTGGAGCACGGCGCCCACCGGGCCTTCCCCGGGGCCGTCGTGGAACCATCGTTCGCCCGACGGCTCCTTCCCGGAGGTCATCTGCTCGTACTCGGTGGCTTCCGCGCCGGACAGCAGCCGGTATCCGCCGACGCGTGGGGCGGCATCGACGGCGCGCTCGGTCTCCGGGGACGCTGCCGCACCGGAAGGGGCCTGGACTGCGGGCGCTTGGAGGACGGGGGCCGCCTCGGCGGCAGGCGGCTCTCCCTCGTAGCTGAACGCCCGTATCAGACCCGCGGCCGCAACAGCCGGCAGAACGCCGCGGACGATGTTCTCGCGACGTATGGCAAGAGCCACGGCCTGCTCGGCGGTGACCGCGCCGGTCGGCACCGGGCCGCGGCGCCAGGCTTTGGTGGTGACCCGGATGACGGCCACGGCTACCGCGGTGACCAGGAGCGCCCCTATCGCCTGGCCGGCGGCGAAGCTCTGCGAGTCGGGGTCGATGGACGACGTGATCATGACGGAATCACAGAGGACATCGCAGACATGTTCGTATCGCGTGCGGTCGCGATCACACATCGACAGCCCCCTTTGCCAGGCCGTACCCGAGATCACCGACCGGTTTCGCCACATGATCGACCGGACAGCTCATAGAGGTTCACGACGTCACCCAGGCCTCTCCCGTGGCCATCTTCAAACACGCTACGGCCGCACTCGCCCCCCTCACTCCGGTTCCGTGCCGGGCTCGACCTCACGGAAACGCGCTCCAGGCCCGCACCACCAGCTGTTATGTCGCACCCACCCCCTACAGAGCGGGTTCAACAGGGGAGGGAGCCTCGCACCATGAAGTACTGCGGCAACCGCCGCGTCGTCGCGGCGATACTCATATCGACCGCTGTCACCACACTCGCCGCCTGCGGACCCGCCGACACCGGCGCGGACTCGAAGAGCTCTGCGGACGCCGGAGGCCCCGGCCCGAGCACGCCTGGCCCGGAGGACTCCTTCGACGGCCTCAGCGGCCCGCAGATCGGCGACAAGGCCATGTACGACGGCGATGACCTGGTCGAAGCCGGGCTCGCCGTCGTGCCGACCGCCTCCTGGCGCGGTGGACATCGCACGGATCACGGTCGGCCGGTGGATGCGGCATCGCGCGCAACGGCCGGCAGACACCGGACCGGGGAAGGCCAGGGGGGCGGTCAGTGCGGCGTCGAACCGGGCGGCGGCTTCGCCGGCGACGGACGGTGAGGGTGAACGGGGCGACGGCGGCGCGTATCGCGGTGCGCGGCCGGATCCGGTGAACGGCGAACAGGATGAGGGCCGAGTACGGCGTAGATGGTGGGGACGTCGCCGGAGAGGAGCAGGAGGGCGTGGCGGAGCCCGAGACCGAACAGGCCGGCGCAACGCCGCGGGAAGCGGGGCGGGAAGGTGGCACCGTCGCGGTCCGCGGAGGCCGGCTGGAGGGTGAAGCCGTAGCCGAAGAGCGGGTAGAACTCGGTGTCGGAGAGGCGCCGCGGTGCTGCCGCCTCGGCCGGCGGCCCCGCTGTGGGGCCCTGCCGCGGGCCGGACGGTCATCGTTTCGCTCCTTGGGCGCTGACGGAGGCCAGGAACTGTCGTTGGTCTTCGAGGAAGCCGTCCGCGAACAGGGCTCTGGGCGCGCACAGCGCGGTCAGGGTGAGGCGGAGTGAGGAGTTCTCCACGTCGTGCTTGACCATGCCGTGGGTGGCGTCCGGGTAGTGGGCGACGCGCAACGCGGGCTCCGGCAGGAGCCGACGGTAGGTGGCCTCGCTGTCGGCGGTGTCCACGTTCACGTCGTGTCCGGCGAGCACCAGCAGGACGGGCGTGCGGCGCAGTGCGGGCAGGTCGGCGCTCGCGTCGGCGGTGTGGTTTTTGGAGACGAACCTCCAGCGGGCGGCCGTCATGCCCTGCGGATCGCCGACGGCGCGTACGTACTCCTCGTACGAGGCGCCCCGCCCCAGCAGTTCCAACCCGGTCTCGCGGCGGCGCAGGGCGGCGGTGATCTCGGTGTCGGAGGCGCCGTCACGGCGCAGTTCGGCAAAGAGGTTGTAGCGGCCTTGCCGGTGCCAGTTGACGGCGGGTGAGACGACGATGGCGAAGCGGACCCCGAGGTCCTTGGCAGCGATCTTGGGCAGTACCCAGCCGGCCTGGCTGGCGCCCCACAGGCCGATCCGGCTGCCGTCGACGTCCGGTCGCTCCCGGGCCCAGGCGATGGCGTCGACGGCCTCCCGGGCGCGGTCGTCCATGGACTGGTCGAGCCAGTCGCCGGGCGCGCCTTTCACGCCCGGCTTGTTCCAGGACAGTGAGGCGTAGCCGGCGCGGGCGAAGGACTCCCAGATCGGCCGGTAGAAGGTGTCGTGCGTGGCATCGACGGGTCCGTCGCCGTGCACGAAGACCACGAGCGGGAAGGGCCCCTTTCCCTGCTTCGGCAGGGCCAGAACCCCCTCCAGGACCTGGCCGCCCCGCCGTATCGTCACGGCTTCTTCGCGGACGTCGTAGGTGTTCTGCCAGACCACCAGCCCGCCCAGGCCCGCTGCCGTGACCGCCAGCGCGGCCAGCGTCGCAAGCACGATCCGGACCACCCGGCGGCGTAGAGCGCCTTTCGGTGCCATCTCCCCTCCAGACAAATATCTATCAGACCGGAAACGATCGTTTCCCTTTCGACCGTACTATGATCGTTCAAAGAGTGCGAGGAGGAAACATGGACCCGGCAGTCACCATCCGGCGCGTCGTGCCCCGGCAAACCGAGGACCAGGTGGCCGCGTTGTACTGGGAGGCGTTCGGCCGCAAGCTCGGCGCCGCTCTGGGCCCGCCGGAACACGGCCGTGCCTTCATCGCCCGTCACCTCCACCACGACCGCGCCGCCGTCGCCCTCACCCACGACGGAAGCCGTGTCGTGGGCGTGGCCGGCTACCGGCTCTCAGGGCGCGGCCTGACCGGCGGCGGCATACGCGACGTGCTCTCCGCCTACGGGCTCATGCGCGGGATGCCCCGGCTCGCCGTGCTGGCCCTGCTCGATCGCACCCCGGGGCCGGGGGAACTGGTCATGGACGGCATCGCCGTCGACCCCGCCCATCGGAGCGCCGGCATCGGCGGCCTGCTGCTGGCCGAGATCGCGACCATCGCGGCCGAACAGGGCTGCCGCCGGGTCCGCCTGGACGTCATCGACGTCAACCCCCGCGCCCGCGCGCTGTACGAGCGGCACGGCTTCACCGCCGTGCGTACCGAGCGGACACCGTACCTCAGGGGGCTCATGGGGTTCGGCGCCGTGACTACGATGCATCGCGCCGTCCCGGGCCGCCCGAGCGGCGGCCCATCCGGCGACACCTTGGAGCAGCGGCGATGACGACCAGGCCCGCGGGCGCCTCCGCGGCGGATCCCGCCACGCCCGGGATCAGCACCCGGACCCTGGTGTTCGGCCTCGTCCGCGAGGACGGCACCGTCGACGCCGGCGAACTGTACGCGGTCGCCCAGACGCTCGGCATGACCGACCAGCAGGTCAGACTGTGCGTCAAACGACTGGTCACCGAGGGGCGGTTCACCCGGGAAGGCCGGGGACGCAAGGCGGTGCTGCGCGCCACCACCGACGCGACCGGCTCCATCGCGCCGAACGTGGAGTACGTGCGCCACGCCTACCGACAGGACCAGGGGCTCGCCCCCTGGGACGGAACCTGGCACCTGTTCGCCTTCGCCATCTCCGAGACCTCGCGGCAGGCCCGCGACACCCTGCGCGACACCCTGCTCCACCTCGGCGCGGCCCCCCTCCAAGGAGGCCTCTACGTCAGCGCCAACGAAATCGGTGACACCGTCGAGGCCCACGCCCGCCGCCTCGGCGTCCTGCCCTCCCTCACCCGCCTCACCAGCCGCGATCTGCGAGTGGGCGAAGAAACCGAACCCGCCCGGTTGGCCGCCCTGCTCTGGCCGCTCCAGTCGATCGCCGAGCGCCACAAGACACTCGCGGCACTCGCCACGGACCGCCTGACCAGACTGTCCCAACCAGCCGCCCCACCCACCGCAACCCAGCGGCTGACGTACACCGTCGAACTGGCAACCGCCTTCACCACCGCGATGGACCCCGATCCGCTGCTGCCCCCCGAACTGCTCCCCCAGCCCTGGCCCGGCACCCACGCCCGCGCACTGGCGGCACGGTGCTGGAACACCCTCATCACAGGACAGCACGAAACCCGCAGCCGGCTCCATCTGTTCAGCCTCTACGACCGCGCTCTCACCACACCCGAACCGAACCCGCCCCGGTAGACCGACACCCTGAACCGTTCCGGCACCGTAAGAAACGGCCCTGTCCCGCATGGGGACTGCACATCGTTCTTCTTGAACTTGCGGTGCGGTGGCGTCACCACGCGTCCGCCGGTCTGTGCTCCGGGTCCTCGGTGGCCGGCGCCGGCAAGGATCTCGACCGCTTGACCGTCGGCCAGGAGCTTGACCAGGCCTGATTCGCGGGCGTGGGTGATGTCCGCGCAGCTTCCGGGTTTGGTCGGGCTGCAGAACGGCAGCCGCCCGTCCCCATCGGTGAAGACCACGGTCTTCGCCACGTTCTGCTTGTTCTTGCCGGACATGAAGCGATTCCGATCCTTGCGGCCGACAGCGGGCCGACCAACCCGGACCCCGGTGCCGTCGGCGATGCCGGTCTGCCCACGGGCGCCGAGGCGATCGATGACCCCAGCCAGCGTTCGCAGCCGGACGTCGGGGGCTGATCGCGCACCCCCGTTCGGCGGGTGGCGGCCGCACCTCACCGATGGCCCGGGTGACGGTGGAACGGTCCACGCCGAACCAGCAGGCCGGCACATCGCGAGTGGCGCCGTGGCGGAGATGGACGGGAGCGGCCAGGAGCCGGTCGGCGAACACGAACCGGTGCTTCGCACCGGCGCCCACCGCTCGCCGCCGCGGCCGGGAGACAAGCCCGGCCTGGTGACGCCCGTGCCACAACAGACCCGACTCGGAAACGAGTTCAGCGATCACATCGGCCGACAGCCCCGGGATCCGGCGGTTGCCGATGATCACTGCGCGAGACGCGGTCCCCACCACCCGGCCATGACCGACCGTCCGGGGCTCCACCCCGAGGTCGACCGGGAGGAGCTCCGCCGGGACGGGAAGGGCAGGCGCTCTCCGCTCGCCGCGCTGCGCCCGAAGGCGAAGACGGCACCGGTGCGGGGGCCGGGCAGGCGAGAGAGGCGGCAGCCCGGGGAAACGGCGGCTGGTCACTCTCGGGGCTGATGCGGCCGGGACGGTGGTCGTCGGCGGATCCGTCTCGGCCGGATGCCCGAGGCGGCAGTCCCTCGGCGTAGCCGGAAGAGGATCTGACGGCGCGTGCGCCCGGCGCGCGCCGCCCTGCCCTCCTGTGTGCGCTGCTGCCGGGTCCGGGCGCGACGGCCAGACTGGTGACCGTTTCGCGGCCGGGCATCGCCTGCCGGGTCGGGCCGCGGCCGTCGGGCGGCCCGCGCTGTTCGACGACAGGCGCCCCGCACGCTGCGGTTGCGGTCTGCGGGACGGATCGAGGAGGGGAAGACGTGTACAGACACTTACCGGGTCGGCCGCGCCGGACCGTACCGTTCCTGCGTGCCGTCGTGACGTCCGGCCTGGCGTGCGTGGCGGTGCTGGCCGCCGCGTTGCCCGCGGCCGCCGCACCCGCGCCCACCGGAACCGCGGCCGTCTCCGCGCCGGTGCCCCGCGCGGCGACCGTGCTCTTCGAGGAGGGATTCGAGAACGCCCCTGGGGCTCCCCGCCTGCTGACCTCGTACACCGGGGCTCCGCCGCTCGCCGAGACGTACACCGCCGATCCGGCCTGGCTGACCGCCTGCAACGGCTGGCTGGTCTCGGCGGCCGACCCCGTCACCGCCCCGGCCGGCAGCGGCTGCGGGGCGTCCTGGCCCTCTCAGCAGGCCATGGCGTCGGCGCTGGCCGAATGGGCCGGCGGCGACCCGGCCGACAACCACGCCGTCACCGCGTACACCGCGGGAAACCCGGGAGCCGGAAAGACGCAGCTGGAGACGGTGCAGCCGGTGCCGGTGGCGGCGACCGACCGCTTTCTGACCTTCTCGGTGGACGCGGCGGCCGTCAACTGCTTCGCCGCGCACCCGCTGCTGGAGTTCTCCCTGCTCGACGGAGAGCGGGCCGTCCCGGCGTTCACCGATCCCATCGACACGTGCACCGACGCCGATACGGTCACCGCGAACGGCACGCACGTCGGCACCTACGCGGGCGACGACGCCGTGCTCTTCTCCGGCCCCTCGGTCGGTGTCCGCATGGTCAACGCTCAGGCCAGCGGGACCGGTAACGACGGTGCGATCGACAACCTCCGGATCCTGGACGCCACCCCGCGGCTCAGTACGGCCTTCGACCCCGACCCGGTGGGCGCCGGCGACCCGACCACGCTGACCTTCACCGTCACCAACACCAGCGAGAAGGCGGCGAAGCGCGGCTGGTCCTTCACCGAGCAGCTGCCGTCCGGGCTCGTCGCCGACCCCGGCTCCGCCACCACCAACTGTCCTTCCGGCACGGTCACCGTCGACCCCGGCGGGCACGGTCTCACCTCCGGCGGCGACCTCGCCGCCGGGCAGGAGTCCTGCACGATCACGGTCCGGGTGACCTCGGCCCGCAGCGGCACGTACGCCCTGTGCGCCGCGGCGACCACCGCCCGGCGCGGCATCGACCCGCCCGGCTGCACCTCGGTGACGTTCGTGGCACTGCTCATGGACGCGCACGCCCGGGCCGTCACGGCCGCCCCGATCGCGCCGCTGGCCCCTTCGGACGTCACCTGCACCGAGGACCCGGCCACCGACGGCGCCCAGCTCGGCAACACCCACGTCGGCTCCTCCACCGGCTCGTTCAGCTCCGCCACGACCCACGCGGCGGGCACCGCGGGCGCCGGTAGCACCCGTACGGCCACCTCAACCGCCACCGTCAACGGACTGCACCTCCTCGGCGGCCTGATCAGCGCGGGCACGGCGAGCGCCACGGCCACCGCGACCGCACCCACGGCACTGGGCACGATCACCGTCACCGGCGCGACCACCCTGACCGGAGCCCGCGTGGGCAACACCACGCTCGCTGCCCACCCGGCGCCGAACACCGTCATCACCCTCCCGCAGCTCGGCACGGTCACCCTCAACGAGCAGCGGGTCTACGGCGACGGGCGCGGCCTCGTCGTCAACGCCCTGCACGTCCGGCTGTCCGACGGCACCGACATCGTCGTCGGCGGCACCCGCGCCTCCCTCACCCGGACCCCGGGCCCCTGCCCCTCACCCTGACACCGGATTCCCCGGATCGCCCCGCCGCCACCGACCCCGGCGGTTCCGGGTACCGACCCGCGCGGCCCCTTCCCGTACGCACCGACAGCGAGGGGCCGCCCTGTGCCCGGGCACAGTCGACGCTCGACCCGGCGGCAGGGGGTCGACCTCGCGTGCCGGGTGGTCGACGGCAAGGCGGAATCAGTGACCATGAAGCTGGACGTACGGATGTCCGGCACGCAATCGAAGGGGGCCGGCCGGATGCCGGCCGGCTCGCCGCCCTCGTAAATCCGGAAGTCGGGGAAGGGTGGCGCCGGGGCGTAGCAGGCCGTCCTCGCCCTCAGGGAACCGAAGAGGGTGAAGGCCCGGCAGGCAGGCGTGTCGGGAAGGGATCGTGCCAGATCAGCGAGGTGGTTGGTGAGGTGTACGAGGTCGCGTTCGAGGCCGTTACGAGGCGACCGTACCGCTCGCAGTCATCAACGAGCGGCTCTGACAGGGCCGTAGGCCTTCGTGTCGGACCGGCGCCGGGCATGATGGGCACCATGACCACACCGAGCACCGGCTGGATCACCGTCACCGCCCACGAGAACCTGCCAGGCTGCCCCCGGCCGATGGCGGCCGTTCGCGCTTGACCGCGCGATCGGGGCATCGACTGGATGCCGTTCGACCAGACCGAGGTCCGCTGGGACCTGGCCTGCGGTGCCGGCGTCGACGGCCGGTGGCACGGCTGGTTCGACGTCCGCACCCACGCCGACGCGCTGCGACGTCATGGGCTGCATCCCGAGCAGTCGACCGCCCGGATCACAGCACCCTCTCCGCCCGGCTGGTGGCATGCCGCAGCCGAACGGCACGCTCGCTGGTGATCCGCTTGTGAAACGGGCCCTGCTGGTCTCGTCTCCGTAGCCGCCTGGCCCTCAGGCCGGGCGCGGACGAGACCGATGAGACCGGAGCTGAAGCGGCTGCGGGGTCCGCGGTCACAACAGCCGGCCGAGGGGGCGGGAGAACCGAGTCTTCACCCGCTCACCGTTCACCACCGCGGCAGCGTGCGTGTCAGCTTTGGCGGGGACGGCGGTAGGGCTTGCGCGGGCGCCGGACCGTGTCGGTACCCACCTCGGCGGTGCCGGCGGAAGAGAACAGACTGGACGCCCCCGGGCGCGCGAGTACCTGCGCGCGGTCCTGGCCCTGGGTGGCCGGCTTGGCGGTGGCGCGTCGGGCGGGGGCTGCGGCGCGGGCCAGGATGCGGGCGTGGGGGATGTGGGGTGCGCACGTCGCGCAGACTTCTTCGACGATCCAGACCTGTCCGACGATCGGGTCGTGGCGCAGGATCAGTACCACCTCGCCCGCGCACAGCGTCTTGTCCCCCGGGTGCGCTTCGCAGCGTTCGGCGCGGCAGTGACAGGCGGCGTTGGGCCGGACGGTGGCCGCCTTGGCGTGGGCGGCGGCGTGCTGCGCGGCGAAGGCGCGCAAGGAGGCCAGGTCGCGGGAGCGGGCGGGCATCGTGCACGGCGAGGTGCAGGTGACACTGACCGCGCGGTCGCTGTGTCCGGTCAGGCGGACGGTCCAGGCGCGTCCGGGCACACGCGCGGTCGAGGGTTCCAGAGGAGTGGTCGTCACGCGGGAGGGTCCGTTTCGCTAGGGGGTCGATCACGGGCCGGGTCCACCATGCGCTCTGCGCGGGCGGCCGGGTCCACGGGTTTCCTTCCCCCCAGGCGCGTCGCGCAAGCAGGACGGCGTCGTCGCGCATGTCCTGTGCGGGCTCGTGGCCGGTAGGTCCGCCGCAAGGACACCCACGCCGAGTACGGCATGCCCCGTCGCCTGACGCCGACCGGCGGTACCCGTGAGGCTTCGCGCGGATGGAGCAGACCCCCGGCGTGTGCATGGGGTGTCTTGAAACCCGGGACGGGCCTGGCCGCTTGTCCGTAGACTCGCCAACCGATCTCCCTCTCCCCCAAGGGGTGGCTGTGCACCAGCGTGAGTCCACCGGCCCGGCAGCCGACAGCATTCCGATCTACACGGCACTGGTGCGGGAATGGGGGGACGTGCCCGCACAGGTTCGGCAGGCGGCGGACGAGTGCCTGCGGATGGCGGAGCGGGCGGTCGACTTCAGCTCCCTGCACGCCGGTCGGACCAGCCCGCCGTCTGCCGGCTGGGACGCCTGGCAGCGATTACCCGGACCGCAGCGGCGCTGAGACGAGCGCCCGGACCCGCGCTCGGCCCGGCAGGTGATCAGTGGACGTGGAAGTCGGGCGGGGTGGCTGTGCGCGGGTCCGGGATGTCCGTGGCCGGGGCATCCGCGTGCCCCTATTTCTTTGGTCGAGGCGATCGGGCCGGTGTCGGGGGGTCTGGCGGTGTGGCTGTCGTGAGTGCTGACGTGTCGGTACGGGGGTCGATCGGTGAGGACATGCGTCCGTACGGCTTCTGTGCTCACCCGGTCGTGATGGACTCGATCGACGAGCGTGACCGTCCGGTGCGTGGCGGGGGTGTTGAGGTTCAGCCCGAAACGGCCGACTGGGGTTCGTGGAAGGTTTTCGTCGCGGAGCATGGCGAAGAGGACGTCGGCCGGCGTCCGGCGAGGCAGAGCAGGGCCTGGGCGTGGCGTTTGCCCCGGGTGATGTTCCTGTCGTAGTGGGCCCGGGTCGCCGAGGGCGGCGGACGGGAAGCTGGATCCGTCGCCGGCGTCGGTGAGGATCCGTGCTCCGGTCCTGACGCCGATCCCCGGCGGGGACGAGGAGGGGGCCATGAGCGAACCGGTCCGTTTGAAGCACGGACAGCGCTCAGGCGACGTGGTTGCAGTAGCGGCCCTGGTACTTGTACGGGCTCGTCGTCCGACGGCTGAAGGGGGCGGTGGCATTGCCCGTCGAACGGTGGACGTGCGCGCCGTACGCGCCGCTCGTCCCGTACGCGATCAGGTCCGGGCGCCCGTCGTTGTCGAGGTCGCCGGCGCCGACGAGCCGGGAGTGGGCGCCCCAGCCCGCCCCGATCCTCACGCGGGGGGCGAAGCCGCCGCGGCCGTTGCCCCGGTAGAGCCGGAGGATGCCGTAGGTGTCGCGGGCGACCATGTCTCCGGCGGCCGTGCCGGCGATGTTCCCGACGGCGGTGATGCGGTCGTAGATCTGCCAGCCCGTGCCCACCTCGGCTCGCGTGGCGAACGTGCCGTCGCCCCTGCCGAGGTGAAGTCACCGCACGCCGGAGCCGTCGACCGCGATCAGGTCGCCGACGGCGGCGCCTCCGGCGTTGCCGACGGCCTCGATCTGCTCGTAGATCCCCGGCCCGCGCCGACGCGAGTGGTCTCGGCGGTCCAGATGTCGTCGTATTGCGGCCAGTCCCGGAGGTCGTCGCGCCACAGCAGGCCGTTGGAGTGCCGGGCGAAGTCGGGCATGCCGGTGAGCATGCACGACTTCGCCGGCCCGAAGCCGGGCAAGGCGATCCCGTACGGAATTTACGAGCGGCGGCGAACACCGGTCGGGTCGGCGGCGGCACGGACCACGACACCGCCGCGTTCGTGGTGGAATCGATCCGCCGCTGGTGGCACGGCCAGGGCCAGGTCGCCCACCCGCAGGCAACACGGCTGCTGGTCACGGCGGATGCGGGTGGTTCCAACGGCTACCGCACCCGGGCCTGGAAACTCGAACTCGCCTGCCTCGCCGCCGGAACGGGACTGACGATCACCGTCCGGCACCTGCCGCCGGGCACATCGAAGTAGAAAGAGATCGAGCACCGGCTCTTCCCCCACGTCACCATGAACCGGCGGGGCTGCCCGCTGACCAGCCACGAAGTCATCTTCCGGTCCACCGCCGCAACTACCACCCGGAGGGGATCCTGCAGTCGTGTGCGCTCAGCACGCGGCAGATCGGTTCGACACCACCGGAGCGGTTTCGGTGGTGTCGATGAAAGCCACGAGCGCGTGTGCGGCCGGCCGGGCTCGGCCGCGAAGAAAGCGCCGCGGTCTCGATGATCCCCTTCGCCCGCTTCATCCCGGCGTTCTCCTTCTTCAGTTGCTTCAGCCCGGCCGGCTCCTCGCTCGTCGTGCCCGGCCGGGCGCCTGAGTCGACCCGGTCCTGCCGGACCCGCTTGCACAGCTTCTCGGTCGTGCCGCTCGCGAGCTTGGACGCGACCGCTTTCATCACGGCCCACTCGACGCCGCGGTCGGGCCGTACCCCGGCGACCGTCCGCACCGCATGACGGCACGGCTCAAGCGGGCAAGGGGGAGGCCCTGCCATGACTCGACCCTCTGCGTGATCGGGTCCCTACCGGACCCGGGACGGCTCGCTACCGCCGTCGATCGAGCTGACGCGAACGGCCGACCCCGAGGTGACGAGCACACAGTACGGTCGGAACCGCTCGGCGATGTGGCACGTTGACGAATGATTAGACTCACTGTCTAAAATTGGAAGTCTGATCTATCACAGGAGGGGCAGAGTGCCCGCCGGGCCGTAGGCCCAGGCGACAGGGCCACGAACGAGGAGAAATCGGAACCGACCATGAATGCCGGACAGCGCTTGGTCGCCACCACCCCCGGTCTGCACGACCGGTCCGGAAAGCGCTACCCCCTGGATGACCCCCGCTGGCGGGGCGAGGACGGCGGTCCTCTGGCCGTCAGCGCACTGCCCGGCTTGCGTCCCGAGCAGATCGACACCACCGAACGGTCCCTGTGGCGCTATCACGCGGTACTGCCCGTCGAGGCCGCCCGCCGAGTGAGCCTGGGCGAAGGATGCACGCCGATGATTCCGGTCGACTGGGCGGGCCAACGCGTCCACTTCAAGCTGGAGTGGTTCAACCCGACCTCCAGCTTCAAGGACCGGGGCGTATCGGTGATGATGTCCCACCTCGTGGCACACGGCGCCGAGCGCGTACTGGAGGACAGTTCGGGCAACGGCGGATCCGCCGTGGCCGCCTACGCCGCCGCCGGCGTCCACGCCAAGATCATCGTTCCCGCCGCCACCTCGGAGTCCAAGGTCCTCCAGACCCGTGCCTACGGAGCAGAGGTCGAGCTGGTGGGCGGCACCCGCGACGAGGTCTCGGACGAGGCGATCCGCCAGTCGGAGCAGATCCCCTACGCCAGCCACAACTGGCACCCCATGTTCCTCCAGGGCACCAAGACCATCGCCTACGAGATGTGGGAGGCCCTCGGCTTCACCGCTCCCGACAACGTGGTCCTGGTGGCCGGCGCGGGCAGCAACGTCATCGGGTGCGACCTCGCCTTCGGCGAGCTGCTCGGCGTCGGCCAGATCGACCGGCGCCCACGCCTGTTCGTCGGACAGCCCGAGCACTGGGCGACCATCGCCGACACGTTCAACGGCGTCGACCCGGCCAGCCGCGGCGAACGGGTACCGACGATCGCCGAAGGCGCGTCGATCGCCCGCCCGGTCCGGCTGCTCGAGGCGGTGGAGGCCATCCGCCGTTCCCACGGATCCGCCTACGCCGTCCCGGAGGCGGAGATCCACGCCGCGGTCCGCGCACTGAGCGCGCGGGGCCTGTACGCCGAGCCGACCAGCAGCGTCGCCGCAGCGACCCTCGACCACTTCCTCGCGACGGGCGACATCGCACCGGGCGAGACGACCGTCGTCGTCCTCACCGGTGCGGGGCTGAAGTCCGCCGAGAAGATGGCCGCTGTATTCGCCGGACCCGCGAATTGAACCCGCACCGAGAAAGGAGGGCGGGATGACCGACCACTCCCAAGGCGGTCCCACCGTCGAACACCCCGCGAGGAAGGACGGGTCCCCCGCGACGCAGGAGGAGCACCTCGTACGGGAAGTCGAGCGCATCGCCGTCGCCATCGGACGCATGTTCCCGGGCCTGTGCGAAGTCGTCCTGCACGATCTGCGCCGGCCCGACAGCTCCATCCGCGCCATCGAGAACAACCTGTCCGGACGGCAGGTCGGCGACTCCGCCACCGAGCTGGGACTGCGCCGCGTCTCTGATCCCGGCCACCCCAGTGTCGTCCAGAACTACAGCAACCGGTTCCCCGACGGACGTCCGGCCAAGAGCACCTCGATCGGCATCAAGAACGCCGACGGGCGTTACATCGCGGCCCTCTGCCTGAACCTCGACGTCAGCACGCTGTCCCCACTGGCGCTGACCCTGGCCAACCTCGTCGCCACGGACGTCGAGCGCTCGGGTGGGACACTGGAGACGCTGCGCGACCGCACCGGACGCGAACTCCGATCGGCCATCGACGCCTTCGCCGCCCAGCACTCCAGCACCCCTCGCAGCCTCAACCGCGACCAGAAGCGCGAACTGGTCCGGCATCTGCACCGCGAGGGGTTCTTCGAGACCCGCAGTTCCGCACAGCTCATCGCCGACCGACTCGGCGTCTCCCGGGCAACCGTCTACAACTACACGAAATAGACACTCGTGACGCGGCCGCGGCTGACCGAGGGCGGCTGTTCCCGCAAGCGCGGAGAGCAGCAGCACGCATCGGACTCCGCGAGATGCACGTGGGGACCGTCCCGCGGGCGCGGGGAGCACTCTCCGGGGTGGCCACATGGGCGACTTGCAGGAATGGTCGCAGTCGGATTCCGGGAACGGTCACGGCTGGTCGCCGTGGGAAGTACCGGCGAGATCCGGGAACAGTGCCGACGGCTCGCAGCGGTGCGTGCCGACCGGAGCTGTCGCCTTCGGGACGGATCAGGGGAGCACCCCTGCGGGTGGGTGTCCCAGGTCGCTCGGGCAGGTGAAGACGTGCGGGTCCCGGTCACGGCCGAAGCGGGGGCGAGTGGGCTGGGCGACGGGCTGGCCGCCCCGGAACGAGACCGTCCCCCGCAGCACCCGCCGGGCCAGCGGCGGCGTCCCCGCGGCCGTGGTCACGGCCATCGTCAGGATGATCGGTGCCGCCTGTGCCACCCCGGAGTACGGCAGGGTGCGTCAGGGCCCGTTCACGTCGTAGACCAGCCTTTCGGCAGCAGTTCGGAAGGGACCCGCTCGTGTCCGACGCGGTGGTGAAGGTGCCGGCCCGAGGTTGCCTGGCCGCCGACCCGCCCGCTGCTGTCATGGCTCGCCGCCACCACCGAAGGGAGGACGGAACCGTTCCTCCTGCGGTCCTGCGCAGGGTCAGGAGCGGGACCAGGGTCGGCGTCTACCGGTGGTGGTGTGGGTGGTGCGGGCGGTTCCGATGCCGGCGAGGTGGAGGGCCAGGGCGGTGAGGCCGAGGAGCATGACGTTGGTGGAGGAGAAGACGTCGTTGGTGCCGATGTCGGCTGCGTTGATCAGGAAGGAGATGAAGAACAGTACGGCGGCGGCCATGCCGAGCATGTGCGGGTCCTTTCGGGAGAGTGCCGTACGCGCGTGTCCGCGGTGTTCCGTCGGGTGCGAGAGCGGCACGGGAGGCGGGGACGGGTCAGACCTGTTGCGGGTGGCCGGCATCGCCTTCGACGACCAGGCGGTCGGTGCCGGACTGTCGGGCGCGTTCGACGATGGTGACGTCGACCTGTCCGTCGCCGGTGGTGTCGAACTGATAGAGATCGGCCTTCCCGTCACCGGTGGTGTCGGTCATCCACACGTCGGGCTTGCCGTCACCGTTGGTGTCGGCGCTGAGGACGACATGGTGCTCGTCGCCCTGGGTCTCGACCACTTCTTCGGCGTGCGCTGAGGTGTCCATGACCGCCGGATGCCCCGGAGTGAGAAACGGAAACAAGCACGGGCCGAGGAGGTGGTGGGCAATGGGGTGACGCTTCGTCCGCTGCGCTCACCGCAGCCGTAGAACCGTTGCCCGGGGGTCGGGGCCTTTCGCTGTGCTCCGGCCCGCAGGTGACGGGTCCGCCGCACTCCCCGCCCTGGCGGCTCCTTCCGACCGTGTCCGCGGTTCTGCTTCGGTCCTCTGCTGCGGACAGGCTGATGGGGAGATGCCGGGCAGTCGGGTTTGGCCGGCCTGGTCTTCGGGGTTCAGGTACGGGCCCAGGGTTTCACCACGGGTGGCGGACCCTCCACGGCCGGGTCAGGCGAGACGCTCATGGCCGGCACGTACGCGCTGGAGCCGTTCGCGGACGGCCGGGTACTCGTCGTGGTCCCGACTTCGGATCTGCCGGGGCGGACCGCTCAGGGGTGGCGCCCGGTGGGCTGCCGGAGCCCGATGGTCGCGGTGTGTTCACCGGAGGACGATCCCGTGCTCGACGGGCTGGGGAGACGGACCACCACCAACCCGATCCCATCCGCCCCGGGGGTCGGGCACGGGCCCGTGGTCGTGCTCGCCGGGTACGCCTCGCCAGTGGACCTCGAGGACACCACCCCTCCCCGAGGAGCCGGCTCAAGGTTCGCGGCCCGCCGGAGGCCGCACTGGCGGGCGGGGACGGCTCCGCGGCCGGCGCGTGGACGGGCTTCGGCCTCTCGGTCGCGGACGAGGCGTACGGCACCGCTGGTCATCTCGGCCTTCCGCGGACGACGATCCACGACAACGCCCGGGTACCCGCCGACTTCCGGCTCCGGCTGACCCCGACTCCCGGATCCTCGCCGCGTTCGAGATCGACGTGCCGGAGATCCGCGCCCCCGCCCTGGGCGAGTCGGAGGACACCCGGCGTAACCGGCGCCTGACGCTGCCGCAGACCGCGCTTCTCTTGATCAGAAGCTCACGGGGTTCACCCGTCGATGATGCAGCGGCCCCGGCGAACACCGGAGCGTCCGCGCGCGATGTGGGGCTGACGTCGTCGACGGGGGAAGAACCCGGGCGTCTCGGCCGGCCCCTTCCCCCGTGCCGGTCACGCGGTCACCCTTCGGCGGAACCAGCCGCTGAACACCTGCTCCCCCGCCTCGGCCGAGCGCCGCTCCGCCCGCTCCAGGGCCTTCTCGGCCTGCGCTCGCCACGTCGCCGCGTCCGCGCGCGGTGGCGGCAGGAACGAGCCTCGCTCCGGTGCTTCCGCCGCGGCTCCGAAGAAGTCCCCGCCCTTGCGCTTGAAGTCGTCCGTTCCCCACGCGCGGCCGGAGTCGCGGCGAGGTGCTTTCCGCAGGTGCGGAATGTGCTTGGCGCAGTGGACGTACGCCTCCTCCACCGCGACCAGCACCCACACCCGGGCCCGACGTCCGGGCACGGGGTCGCACGTCAGTCCGGCGTGCGCGTCGCGCATCTCCCCGTCGTCCAGGACCCGGGCCGTGCCGTTGACGTGGAGCCCGATGCGGTCCTGGAGGAAGTCCATCACCAGGAGGCCGACGTGGGGGTTCTCCCCGATGTTGCCGAGACTGGCCTGGACTCCGTTACCGCGGTACTCGGGATAGGCCAGGGTCCGGTCGTCGAGGACGTGGAGGAAGCCGGGCGGACCGGCGCGGAAGGTGTTGTCGCACTCGCCCCGACGGTCGGCGGTCGCCAGGAAGAACATCTCCTGGCGCGCCACGAACTCCTGCATCCGAGTGTTGAGCCGGTCGAGAACCTGCTCGGCGTAGAACTTGTCGGCCCGCTCGGTGGTGCCCGTGAGCTGCTGGACGAGATGCTCGCCGTCACTCCCCGGACGGGTGGTGCGCGGTGGCGGTGGCGTCGCCTGCCGGCGCTCGGTCTGTTCGAATGTGCTCAATTCCTTGCTCCGACCAGTTCCTCGATGGAGTCGTGCCGTATGCGGTGGGTGGGAACACCGATGCCCAGCAGGGTGTCGACGCCGCGGCGGATCATGCCGGGCGGACCGGACAGGTACGCGTCGTAGGTGTGCCAGGGGCCGTACTCACGGACGGCTTCAGGGAGCCGGTGGCCGGGGGCGCCGCCGTGGCCGTCGTCGACGATCGGCCGCACCGAGAGCCACGGGTGCGACCGCTGCATGCGGAGCATGGTTTCGATGTCGTACAGGTCGTGGCCACGGCGCGCTCCGTAGAACACCTGGACGGAACGGCGGCGGCCGTGCCGGGCCACGTCCTCGACGAGGGCCTTGATGGGCGCGATGCCGGTGCCGCCGCCGAGACACAGCAACCCGTTGTCGGTGTGGTGGTCCACGGTCATCGATCCGGTGGGGGCGCCGAGGCGGATCACGTCCCCCGGACGGGCGCGGTGCACCAGGGCGTTGGAGACCCAGCCCGCCGGAACGGCTTTGACGTGGAACGAGAGCAGCCCGTCGGTGCGTGGCGCGGAGGCGAAGGAGTAGTGCCGCCAGACGCGCGGCCACCAGGGCGTCTCGAGGGCGGTGTACTGGCCGGCGAGGAAGGGATAGGGCTGGTCGGGGCGGACGGTCACGATCGCTATGTCCGGTGTGCGCATCTCGTGCGCGACGACCTCCGCCTGCCACCAGGCGGGGGCGCGCAGCTCGTCCTCGGCCGCCGCGTCGATCATGATCTGGGAGATCGTGGTGTAGGCACCGACCCAGGCGGCCTCGGTTCGCGGCCCCCAGCTCCTGGGGGCATGGCCGGAGAGGGCGCCGATGAGGCATTCACCGACGGCGGGGTAGTGCTCGGGAAGGGTTCCGTACTTCCGGTGCCCGCGGCCGAGGTGGGACAGGTACGTCGTCAGGGTCTCGGTGTCCTCCGCATGGGTCGCGGCGGTGAGGAGCGCCCTGAAGAGGCGGTCGCGTTGCGCGTCCATCGCCGCGGGGAAGAGGGCACGCAGGTCGGGGTGGCGGAGGAAGAGCAGGGCGTAGAAGTGCGAGGTGACCTTGTCGGCGATCGGCTCGATCTCGGCCATGGTGCGGCGCAGGAGGGCGGCGTCGGACATGTCCCCCGGGGCGGGTGCCGACCCGGAAGGCCGGGTCCGGGGCCGGGCGGGTGACTCGTGTGCCGTGCGAGTCCGGCCGGTACCGCTTCCCACCGGATGTACCGGTGTGACCGGGCGGCCGGGTGCACGGCTCGCCGTTTCCCGGGACACCTCCCCCTGGTGCTGCCGGGGGTTTCGGCCGAACCAGCCCGCGTCCCGACTGCCGTCGGCACCGTCGCCGGACCTGTCCCCGTCGGCCGACGTGGTGGTCGGAGCATTCATCGGTTCGCCTCGCCTCGAACGTCTTTTGGTCGGCCTTCGTGCTCGGGACCCGCATGTGCCCCGTTTTCCCTTCCCGTCAAAATCCCCGGCGCTTTGTCCCCTGTCTCTTCAAGTCCGGCGGCTATGCACAGCACTTGATGCCCGACGGACGTCCTGACGCCCGGACGAGATCGACCATACCCCGCCGTCGTGAATCCATGAGTGGGACCTTCACTCAAGTACCGAACCGAAGTTTCACCTGGTCAGCATCGTTCGCGGGCCCAGGAAAGTGGCCCCTGTCACAATTTACCGACGGGTTCGGGCGATACGACGAGACACCCACCGGATGATTATGAGGAATTCACCGTCCCAAAAGCGGCGATGTGATCCGATCCCTCCCCACAGGGCGCGCCAATCCTTCACCATTCCCTTACCGCCCCCTTTTCGAACCCGGCTTGTCCTTATCGGAGGACCAGTCGAATCGGGGCGGTCGACGTGCCCACAGGTTTGCCGTCACCGGCGAGGCGGCGGGGCCCCGTGGCGACGGGCCGTTCCGGACTCCGTACGCGCCGTTGAGCGATCGTCAGCCGGCCTCGTGATGGTGGGCGGTGGCTACGGCGGGGGCGACCGGAGGGCCGGGCGTTTCCCGGGTGAGCGCGGCCGTGCCGGGATCACCCGTGGAGGAAGCCGCTCAGGCCCCCTCCACGTCGTGGTGCCGTTCACTTCGGTTCCTCGGCGCTTCCGCGATAAGCAGGGGGCGCCGACCGGGATCGCGCGGCCCGACGGCCGACTCCCCGTGCTGCCGGGGGGGGGGAGGGCTGAGAACGTGCCGGTCTCCACTTCCCGGTCATGCGGCTCTTCTGGTTCAGGTAGCTGTGGACGAAGGCTTCCTGGTTGCCATGGGGCCTGATGCGGACCCGGTCCCGTGCTGCCTCGATCCGCAGCCGGTCCCGGGCTCGCCCCGTATCCGTTCCGGGGAGGGGGAAAGCGAAGCGTGCGAAGTGCTTGGCCCCCGCCGCATTCGCGCGGACTCGCCATCTCGTGCGAGCGGTCGAGGTGGAAAGGCGCGGGTTCGAGGCCCTTCACTGCCGAACGGGGTGGCGAAGCGCTTGAGCGGCATTCGAGGGATCACGCGCGGCCGGCCACGTGACGCCCGGCCTCAGGACGGAGTTCCTCGATCCGGGCGTCGAACCGCGCCACGGTCGGCCACCGATCGGCAGTCCCCGTTCATCTGTCCAGTGTGGCAACCAGGCCCGCGGCCCACCGACCACTCCGGGCGGGATCGGCCTGCTCGCGGGGCGCGGTGCCGTGCGGGGCGAAGGGGCGGCGGCGATTCGGCGGCCACGTCCCCGTCGTCTTCGGGCTCGCCTTCGTGGTGCGGATCCCGGGGGCGGGCGCCGCCGGAGCGCCACCGTGACGGCCCGCCGGACGGGGCCGAAGCACGGGATCCGTCACCAGCGGGATCCGCTGAGCAGGCGAACAGGGGCGGTCGAAGCAGCCCGGCCGTCACAGGCGAGGCGTCCGCTCCGCAGCAGGCACTCGTTCGGTCGTCCTTCTGCCACCGGCTCCGCGACCAGCGGACGGCCGGGTGCGCGGGCGCAGACGTTCTCCCTGAGGCCCGAACATGATCAGATACTCGACCGGTCCATCGGAACCGGCGTTCGCGACTCCGTGGAGGACGCGGGTGTCGAACTCGACGACCTCCCCGGCAGCCAGGACGAGGTCCTGATCACCGAGTGCGAGCCACAGCCGCCCGTACAGGACGCACAGCCACTCGTAGCCCTCGTGGGAAACCTGCCGGGGCCGTCCGGACGGCTTCTCGACAGCGGGCAGGACGTGCTTGTGGGCGTGCAGGCCGCCGACGTACCGGGTCAGCGGCAACACCGCCTTGTCGTCGCCGAAGCCGCGCGGCACAGTGCTACGGGGCTCGGGCGCAGGGACGGGGGCGGTGCCGGCCAGCTCGTCCAGGGCGACTCCGTATTCCTTCGCCAGCCGCAGCACCACCTCCAGGGTGGGCTTGCGACGGCCGGTCTCCATTCGCGACAGCGTGCTGGGCGAGATGCCGGTGGCGCGGCTGACATCGGCGAGCGTGACGCCACGGCGCTCGCGCACGCCCCGCAGCCGCGGCCCCATCGCCGCCAGGGTCCGGGCCACGTCGCCACCGGCCACCGTCCTCGTTCCTTCCCCTCCCACACTTCACCGCCCTGCCCCGCAACCTTGCCAGAACGGCAACGCCGATCGCGCCGACCGACCGCAGCGCCGCATGATCGACGGGTGCACGCCGACCGCCCGCGAGCAGAGGAGAAATCCCCCATGCGATCCGAGCAGAACGCCGTACTCCGCCACCGCACCGTCGAGGCCCCGGCCGGGCGCCTGCACCTGGTCGAGCAGGGCACCGGCCCGCTGGTCCTGCTCGTGCACGGCTTCCCCGAGTCCTGGTACTCCTGGCGCCGCCAGCTTCCGGCCCTCGCCGCAGCCGGGTACCGGGCAGCGGCGATCGACGTACGCGGCTACGGCCGCTCCTCCAAGCCGGAGACGACCGACGCCTACCGCATGTTCGACCTGGTGGAGGACAACGTCGCCGTCGTGCGCGCCCTCGGCGAGGAGGAGGCGGTGGTCATCGGTCACGACTGGGGCTCCACCATCGCCGCCACCTCCGCCCTGCTCCACCCCGGGGTCTTCCGCGCGGTCGGTTTGCTGAGCGTCCCGTACGCGCCGCCCGGCGGCCCTCGCCCCACCGACGTCTTCGGCCGGATCGGCGGCCCCGAGCAGGAGTTCTACGTCTCCTACTTCCAGGAGCCCGGCCGCGCCGAGGCGGAGATCGAGCCCGACGTCCGAGGCTGGCTCGCGGGCTTCTACGCGGCCCTGTCCGCCGACACCATGCCCGCCGAGGGCGAGCCCGACCCGCACTTCGTCGCCCGCGGCGGCCGGCTGCGCGACCGCTTTCCCACCGGCCCCCTCCCGGCATGGCTGAGCGAGGACGACCTCGACGTCTACGCCGGGGAGTTCGAGCGCACCGGCCTGACCGGCGCCCTCAACCGCTACCGCAACGTGGACCGCGACTGGGAAGACCTCGCCCCCCACCGCGGCGCCCCCATCACACAGCCCGCCCTGTTCATCGGCGGCGCGCTGGACGCCTCCACCACCTGGATGGCCGACGCCATCGACGCCTACCCCACCACCCTCCCCGCCCTGTCCGCCTCCCACCTCCTGGACGACTGCGGCCACTGGATCCAGCAGGAACGCCCCGACGAGGTCAACAGGCTGCTGACCGACTGGCTCGCCTCCGTCCAAGAGAGCTCCAGCCGGGGGAACGGGACTCGGCGACGGCCTGCGCCACGATCGGACGCGGCTCTCCCTACGTCGCTCCGGCCTTCTGAAACTGAAGGTTCCACTTCGCGCAGGTGAGTCGGATCGCGATGGTGACGTACCGCCGGCGGCCGTCGCCGTAGGACCTGGAGGCGGCGAAACCACAGCGGGCAACGGTGTGCGCCATCATGCCGTCCGAGGCACTCGCCCGCTGCCGCATCCGTGCTCTGGACTGTGGCTCTCACCGCGACGCGCCCTCCTCCACCAGAGCGGCACGCATCAGCTTCCGGGGAGTTGCCGGTGTCTCGGCGCGGTGGCGCCCCACCGTGCGGCGCGGGGCGTCCGAACGCTCGGCCAGGGCCCCGGTCGTCTCCCCCCTTCACCGGAGTGAGGAGGAATTCCACCTGGGCAGTCGCGGATTTCGGCGCGGATTGGGTGAACGCCTTCCGCTCCCTGCGTTCGAGGGCCGCCAGGACACTGCCGTCGCTCGGGGTCGGCTACTGCTCGTCGTTGCTCATGCCCCCGGTCAAGACACGCCGCCCTGTGGACAGAAGCAAGCGTCCGCGCAAGTCGGAGCCGGACCGTCGGTGCCGGTGTGATCCTGAGCGGGTTCGGCCGACGTGCCGAAGGCGATGGGGCGATGAGGATCGGCCTGGGGCGTGGAGCTCTTCCGGGTGCAGGACGACCGCGCGCGGGAGTCGGCGGTCACGTACAGTCCGTCGGCGGCCGAATCCCGCGAGGGCTACGAGGAGGCCGAGGACGGCGTGTGCGACGTACGGAGTGTCCCCGCTCAGGCCCGGACTTCCGGCGGCTCCGGAACGGAGGAGAACGTGGCCGGCGAGTGCTGCTCCCGCGTCGGCGCGGTTGACGGCGCAGACCGGCGGGGTTTGGGTGGAGGAGCACGTCCGCGTCGAAGGGAGCCGGGCAGGGAGCGGGTCAGGCGTTCGGCCCGGCTGCCGCGGTGCTCGCACTGCGGGGGCGAACTCATCGTGAGCGCGGTGGTGCCGGAGGACGACGAGGACGGGCGTCCGGTCCGCCTGGAACTGTGCGCGGTCTGCGACACCGGCGACGCCGACCGCCCGGCCGCCGGCCTTCTCGTCCAGTGGTTCACCGACGGCGGCGGGAAGGACGCCGGCAGGGCCCCCGGAAGGGGCGCACCTGCTGAGGGAGTGGACCAAGGAGTGCGTGGCCGACCGCGGTCGGCACCGGCGGGAGATCCCGCCCGAACAGGACTGAGCAGCCGGGCGAGACCGGAGTCCAGGCCGCGGAAGCGGGCCGTCGGCGCCGACGCGAAGCACCGGCCGGCCTCCATCGACCGGCTCCCGGCGACCCCTGTGCACCTTCGCCACGGTGTTCCCCCCGACGGCCGGCCTGCTGGTTCAGCGTCGACCGTTCCACGGTCGCCCGGGTGACCGGCGGGGCTCGTTCCCCATCACGCGAACATGATCGGGCATCGAGGACAAGCGTTGCGGCGCCCACCACGCACGAGCCCCCGGACATGCCGGGCGCGCGGGTGCGCTCGGAAGGTTCGTGGTGATCACTCGACACCCGGGTCGGCCGGAGGGCGCGGTCGGTGTCCGGGGGGCGGTCGGCTCCGGACACCGACTCGTGCGGAGTGGAGGTCAGGGCGGCGGGAGCGGTCGCGGCCGCGCTCCCGATCGTGATCGTCCCCGCGCCGATCGCGAACGGATCACTGTCGTCGTCCGACCAGTCGTAACCGGCGGCCAGGGTCGGACCGCCCGGGGCACCCGGCACCGCGGCCGCCCCGTGCCCCCGAAACGCCGCCCCGCACACCGGTACCAACGGAGTCAGACCCAGCCCGATCACCCGCCACGCCTCGTACGGGCCGGTCGTAGAGCCGTCGGAACACACGTCATGGCGCTGGTCCCACCCCAGCCGGACAGCCCACGTCGCCACCGCAGCACCGGCGAGCGACACGGTCGTCGTCCACGGGGTGGCGGGATTGCGCGGTTCGTTCGTCATGCCCCCGGCCTCCCGTCGTCCCCCGGCCCGCATCAGGGCACAGGTGCTCAACCGCGCCCGGGCAGGAGGCGCGCAGCCCCGTACACGTATGTGGCCGTGCCGTGACGCGCCCGTTCTCCATGGGCCCGTCCCCGCGAACGCGAAGAGCGGCGGGACGCCGGTTCCTCGTCCAGGGAGGTCGCGAAGGGGTCGTCCCCGTGACCTCCCGGGGCTCCACCACCGCCGTCAGTCGGCTTCGCGCGCCTCGTCCAGCGAGACCCCCAGGACCGCGGTGGCGCGGGTGAGCCAGTCCGAGAGGACGGCGATCTCCGAAGGGGAGTAGTCGGCGAAGAGGTCGGTCATGCGGCGGTGATTGCCTCCGTACGCTTCGAAGAGGCGGGCGGCGGCCGAGGCGTCGGATACGACGTACACCCGCCTGCGGTCGTTCGGATCGTTCTCGCGTCGGGCGTATCCGGCGCGTTCGAGCCGGTTGATGACACCGGTGATCGCCCCGGTGGTCAGGTTCGCCCTCTGTGCCAGATCTCCCGCGCTGACGGGTTCCCCGGCCCCCTCGGCCTCAAGGACGAAGCCGAGGCAGGTGAGGTCGGTGACGTTCAGGCCCAGGCGCTGCGCCATGTGGTGCTGCGCCACGATGCCCAGCGCGATGAGCCGGTCCATCTGGGCGTGCGCCTGCTCCCGGGTGGCAGGAGGACGTGCCTTGTCGGCCAACGCAAGCTTCCCTTACAGTCTAAGCAATTTAGCTCGTGAGATAAATCTTCTCTTGAGTCAGCCTATCCCTGCCGTCAGGAAGGAACCTTTCATGAGCACGCACGGTGACGTGGACCTCGGCCATACACTGGCCGGCTGGACGGGCACGGCACTCGCGGTCGTCGGCCTGGGCGTCCTCGGCGTCTCGGTCGTCGCCGTCTCCGCGCCGCTGCTCCTGCTCGGCACCGGTCTCGGCCTCCTGGCCGGCGTCACGACCTGGCTGCTGCACCTCGCCGGGCGGGGCAAGCCGAGCGGCCCCCGTTCCCGGCAAGAGTGGCCCTGGCGGGTGCGGGACCCCGGGGCGCGTCGGGGCCACCCCGACTGCCTGGGGTGCCGGATGGCCGGCCGGCGCCCCGCGGCCGCCGCGGTCGGCACGACCGTCACGGCCGGTCGGGTGACGGCGGTGGATCGGGCGGCGTCCACGGTCCCGGGGCCCGCCCGGCGGGACCGGGGAGACTCCCCCGTTCCGGGATGGAACTGAGCTTTCCGCGACACGCTCAGAGCCCTCCCGGGCTCCGCCGAGCGGCGGGAGAACGCCGGTCCGGGCCCTCCGGGAGGGGGCCCTGTGATCCGCAGGACCCCCGTACGGCCGGAGTCCGCGCCCGGCCCGGGCGAGGGAAGACGTCGTCCGCGAGGGCGTCGGTCAGGAGCCGCAGCGGCCGCAGCACCGGACCGGCGGGACCGGCGAGCCCGACCATCCGCAACGTGGTGGCGAGCAGGCCGGCCGTCAGGCAGGGGTGGCACGGAGCACGGCCGCCGACGGCTGCACAGAACATCACTTCGGTCCACCGCGTACGGGGCGAGCCTGCGGCCGGGTTCGGCCCGGCCCCCGACGTCCCCGTCACCACTTCCGGTGCACGGTCGCCTTCCCGCCGGTCACCAGACTCGCCGGCGGGACGTCGTCGGCCACGACCGCGCCGGCCGCGACCACGGCGTCACGACCGATGCTGACGCCGGGCAGGATCGTCGCACCGGCACCGATCCACACGTTCTCCGCCACGTCGATGGGCGCGCCGGTGAGATACAACCGTCGTTCTCCGGGATCGACAGGGTGGCCGCTGGTGATGAACGTGACCTTCGGCCCGATCATCACGCGTTCGCCGATATGGATGCCGGCGTAGTCCAGGAACGTGCAGTTCTGGTTGATGAAGACACGCTCGGCGAGGTCGAGTTTCAGGCCGTGGTCCGTGTAGAAGGGCGGATAGATCGCGACCCTGGGCGGCAGCGGCCTGCCGAGGATCCGCTCGAGCAGTTCCGCCTTCCCCACCTCGTCCCCGAAGGGCAGGACGTTCAGGCGGGAAGTGAGCTCCGTGACTTCCCGGACCCTGTCGGCCATGGCCCGGAACTCGTCACTGCGGATGTTCATGAGACGGTCGCCGGTCATGCCTCGATTCTTTCTGCGCACCGACGGCCGAGCAAGACTGACCGGATGACCGCACTCGAGAGGGGTCTGATCGAGGTGGCCACCTCGCCACCGGGGCGGGCGAGCGTGCCGGCGCGGGCGAGGCGGCCGACCGCCGGAGCGGTGACGCGAGGACGGCCGAGTCGAACAGCGCCTTCGGCCGTGCCGCGACGGGCCCGCACCTCCGACTCACGGGGTCCGGGCCCGTCGTACGAGCACCTCGCCGGCAGGGCCCGGAGACACCGGGCGCCGCTGCGGGACAGGTCGGGCAGAGGTGGCGGCCGTTGGCCGCGGCGCAGATCCCGAATGTCGCCGACGAGGAGTCAGGAGCTGTCCTTGGACCGGCTCCGTCGGCGCTGCCGCTCCTTACCGGTCCGCTTGGCCCGTCGGGTGGAAGTTGATCCGTTCACGGACGACGGGGAAGCCGGCCTTGGCGAAGTTCGCGGCCATGGGGAAGTTGCCCCGGTCTGTTGCTCCGCTGACGAATTCCGCGCCCTGCTCGACGAGGAGGTGGGTGCACTCCGCGAGGAGGTCGTAGGCGTAGCCGTGACCGCGCTGTTCCGGGACGACTCCGATGAAACCGACGGTCGGGCCGGAGGGGTTGTGGGCCGGGATGTGGATGCCGGCCAAGTCGCCGTCCGGCGTGTGCGCGATCTGCCACCACTCCCGTGGAGAGGGGCACCAGTGGAAGAAGTCGAGTTCTTCCCGGGCGGCCCGGTCGAGGCCGCCCTCCTCGACGGCCCTGAGCGCGTGGGCGTCCAGGGTGGCGGAGTGGATGCGGCGCAACGCGTCGAAGAAGACGGCGTCGTCGGGTTCGGCGCTGAAGCGCAGGCGTCCGGGCCGCTCGGGCAGACCTCGCTGCGGGGTCCAGCGGTACAGGAAGCGTTCCACCAGGAGTTCGTACCCCGCAGCCCGTGCGGCGGCGAAGCGCGCTTCGGCGGCGGCGCGCAGGTCGGTCCTTTCCCGCCAGCCTCCCGGTAGGTTGATCTCCAGTTCGACCTGCCGGGGAGCGGAGCGCAGAAGCTCGGCCCCGGCCTCCTCCTCTCCCTCGGCCACGTCGAACCAGTTGATGTTGACGGGCTCCGAGTCGTCGGGGCCGCCCCACCACGCGCCGCGCGCGACGACCTGGCCGTCGCGCAGGGCGACGCGCTTCCAGTCAGGACGGAAGCGGGTACGCCGATGGCCCTCACGGGCGCCCAGGGGGTCGGGGAGCGTGTCGAAGAGATGGGTGTCGCTCGCGGAAAGCGCGCGGATGACCAGATCGGTCATGGATTCCTCCGGGATACGGGCTGCTCGGAGCGCTCCCGGTCAGAACTTCACGAACCACGCCGGGACAGCGGAAAGAGGGAGCGCTGGAAAGGTGTGAACCGCACGGCACTCGCCTCCTTCCATCCGTCTCAGGGC
This sequence comes from Streptomyces sp. NPDC093071, assembly GCF_044754545.1. Classification (NCBI taxonomy): domain Bacteria; kingdom Bacillati; phylum Actinomycetota; class Actinomycetes; order Kitasatosporales; family Streptomycetaceae; genus Streptomyces; species Streptomyces sp. NPDC093071. The sequence continues at coordinate 92,726 of NZ_JBIVPH010000002.1, forward strand.
GTGGATCCACACAGTAAGTGATCCATCACGGGTCCGTCCACGGTTTTCCTCACGCACCGGCACCCACCCGATCACGACTCACCACCGAGAGCTGGAGGAACAGCCCGGCAGGCGCACGGTGGACGACCTCGCCCCACACCCGCCCCCGCCGGCGCGGGGAGCGGTGAACGGCGACGGGGGTCGCGCCACCCGGGCCTCCCACGCGGCGAGCGCCGCGTCGTGCTTCTCCTTCTCCGGGCCGGTGGCGATCTTGCCCCGAAGGCGCTCGGGCCGCGGGTACCCGCTCCCGTCGTCGAGCCGTCACCGACGGGGTGATCACGAAGGCGGAACGATGATCACCTGGTCCGGTCGAGCAGGTACGTGAACAGCACGTCCAATCGCTGTACGGCGGTGTGCGTGAGGGACGCGTCGCGCAGCGTGCGGCGGGCGGTGTCCAGGTGCCGACGCGCTTCGTCGCGGGTCGCGGTCCGCCCGCCCAGTTCCTCCACGAGTGCCGCGACATGTGCGGCGGCCTCGTGGTCGAGCGGCTGGGGACCGTCGAGCAGCGCCGCCAGTTCGCGCGCGGCCCTGCCTCCGCCGGCCAGTGCGGCGAGCATCGGCAAGGTCTTCTTGCCCCTGAGCAGGTCGGCGTGGACGGGTTTGCCGGTCACGGCGGGGTCGCCCCAGATGCCGAGGATGTCGTCCACCGCCTGGAAGGCGAGGCCGAGATGGCGGCCCGCCCGTTCGAGCGTGGTCGCGGTCCGGTCGGGGGCGCCGCCGAGGATCGCGCCGAGCGCAACGGCGCAGCCCAGCAGGGCGCCCGTCTTGTGTTCGGCCATCGACCGGTACTGATCCGATCCGACCGCGCCGGGGCCGTACCACGGAAGGTGCTCGAAGCGCAGGTCCTGCGCCTGGCCGGACACCAGCGCGTTCAGGGTCCGGCAGAGCCGGCGGACCGCGGCCGCCGCGTGTCGGCCCTGTGCCTCGGCCAGGGTGGTCACGGCCCGGGCGAGAAGCGCGTCGCCGGCGAGAACGGCCGGGCCGGTCCCGTACGCCTTCCACGCCGCGGGCCTCTGTCGGCGCAGGGCGTCGCCGTCCATGATGTCGTCGTGGAGGAGCGAGAAGGTGTGCACGAGTTCGACGGCCACCGCGCCGGGAACGGCCTTGGCGCCATCAGCCCCGACCGCCTCCGCCCCGAGCACGGCGAGCGCCTGGCGCACTCCCTTGCCCTCGGATCCTCCGGGGTCCGGAGTACCGGTCGTGTCGGACCAGCCCAGCGCGTACGCCGCCATCTCACCGGTCCAGGGGTGGAGGCTGCCCACCGCCTCCACCAGCGCAGGCCGGACGAGCGCGCGACAGCGCTCCAGGACACGGGCCGGCGCTGCGTCGTAGTCGTAGTCGTGGTCGTGGTCGTGGTCGTGGTCGTGGTCGTGAGAGGAACGCGTCGTGGCCAGAACCGCAGCGCCCGGCGAGCACACGGACGAGAGCGGTGTCGGAACGGCGCTCACCGCAGGCCCTCCACATCGACGGTCCGAAGCGCCTCGGCCCCGGCCTCCGGCGACACGGGCCTCGCGGCGCCCCGCTCGTGGCCGCCGTGGTCCGGCAGCGGTCCGACCCCCAGTTCGGCGGCTGCCTTGTCCACCATGTCCCGGGCGTACCGCAGCCCGATGCGGTCCAGCGTAGAGCGCAGTTCGGCCAGGTCCGCGGCAGTGTGCGCGGCGTCGCGGCCCAGGTGGGCGGAGGCCTTGACCAGCCCCAGTCGTGACAGCGCCGTCCCGCGCGGCTCGTCCATCTCCTGGAACTCCTCGAGAGCCAGCGCGTACATCTCACGGGCCTGGTGATGTCGGCCCGCCCGGTACAGGACGTTGCCGCGCATCTTGTGGTTGTAGGCGAGCGCGCTGGACAGCCGCATCTCCCGGCAGGCCTCCTCCGCCTGGGACAGCAGCGACAGGGCGCGTTCCACGTCGGCGTCGCGCACGGACACCACGTCCGCGATGCCGCGTAGCGCCCATGCCCACCCGCGCCGGTCCTCGGCCCGGGACGCCGTGTCGGCCGCCTCTTCGAACAGGGCCAGGGCCTCGTCGTACTCGCCGGTGTTGCGGTGCATCTGCGCGATGCCCTCCAGTGCCCACACCGTGTGCCGGGCCTCGCCCCGGCGGCGGGCCTCGGCAAGCAGTTGCTCGTGCAGCCTCCGCACCGCCGCGTAATCGCCCTGGATGCGTCCGGTCTCGGCGAGCCCCGCCAGCGAGTAGCCGCGCACGACGACGTCACCGCCCCGCTCGCCCGTCTCGGCGGCCAGCCTCAGCAACCGGTACGCCAGCCTGAACGCACCCCGCTGTCGGGCCAGCGTGCCGCCGCTCCACAGGGCCCACGCCATGGCCCCCTCGTGACCGGCCGAACGCGCCGCCCGGTAGCTCGCCTTCCACGCCCGGTCGGCCTCCTCGACGCGCCCGAGCCTGCGGCAGGCCTCCGCCACGGCCAGCCCGCAGCGCGCCTCCTCCCGGCGGTTCCCGGCCCGTTCCGCCGTTCGCAGCTCCTCCATGCCCCGGGCCAGCACCTCGGGCAGTGAGGCATTCACCGACAACGATTCGAGAGCGCCCTGGTACTCCGGCGCCGATGCCTTGGCCCGTCCCGTCCCTCGCACCTGACCTGCCATCACACTCCTCCTCGTCTCGACTCGCCGATCAAGTCGACACGGGAACCAAGACGGCAACCGCGTGCCGGGGTTCCCTCCCGGCCGGGAAGTCCGTCTCCCTACGGACGCGGAATCGTCCTCAAGTGCTACGCGGCTGCCGACGACTCGTCAGCGGGATGTACGCCGGGGCTCCCGGACCGGCGGGTCGGGTCAGGTCGGCGCGGGGGCGGGCTCGAACGGCGGGCGGCCGGTTCCCGCCGGAACACCGTCCGGTCACGGCGGCGGCCGTCCACCCGCTCGACGCTCTCCTCCAGGAGCGGCTCGGCCGCCCGCGTGCCCAGGGAACCGGCCGGCCGCGGCCGGCGGATCGCGGACCCGTGCAGCGGGGACGCCCGGATCCAGACGCCCACCATGCCCGCCACCACCGCGGCGGCCCCCGGTCAACGGCTGCCCCCTGACTCGTCCCTCCGGACAAGGCAGGGCGGCAAACCGTGACGGACAGTTCGTTCGGCCCGGCACCCCGGATCGCCGCTCGCCAGGGCTGCACCGCTACGGACCCGGCGGTACCGCGCACCGGCCCTCGGGAGTCGGTCTCGCCGTCGGTTTCCCCCAGGGCCCGGCAGAAGCGGCAAGGGCTGCCGTGGAGGTCGGACGGAGAGGAGTCGGTTCGATCCGTGTCCCACAGGCTGGAGCGGATGCCGGAAACGTACTCGTCGTGTTCGTGTGGATGCTTCGCCACGACCGGCTGACAGCCGCTTCCGGCCGGAGAGAACGGCAGGCGGCCGGGATGTGACCCCACCGCCGTACGACCACCCGCCCGCACCAGCCCCGTCACGGTTCGGCATCAGCACATGTCGGTCAACGTACCCGTTCCCGACAAGGCGTCCCGGCGGAGGCCCGGAAAGCGGCGCATCGTTGCACGCGTGTCCGTTCGTTCTCCGCGACCTCCCGGTCAGCCGGACGCGCATGGAGTGCTCCTCTCACGAAGCCGGCCCGAGAACTGATGCCGGTGAGCCGTTTCCCTCCTGAGCGGCTGCAGCTCAGCGGCATGTGGATCGTTCTCCCGAGCGGTTGCACGGGGGCGGGGAATGAGAGGGGGAAACCGGGGTAGCCGGGTGCACGGTCTTGCGCCAGATGTGTGCCGGTGTGAAAGGACGGTTCTGTGATGTTGATGGCCCACCCCGCGGTGCTGCGGGATCTGATCGACCAGTACGAGGCCCTCACGGCCGTGGGCACAGCCGACGGGGACGGCGCACAGGTTCGTCAGCGCATGGACGACATCGCCTACACCTTGTGCGTGTCCACCGGAACCCGGGACATCGACACGGCCCTGATCGCCGCCCGTCACCAGCTGCCCGACGCCCGGCCCCTGGACGACTCGGCCCTGAACACCGGCTGATCCGCCGGCCTTCCCCGCTTGCTCCGACCTCAAGGAAACGGACACCCCACGTGGACGCCACCGTCACCAGCACCGCACCGATCTACGACCTGCTGATAGCAGAACGGGGCGACGTCGTCGCCGACGCGGCGCGCGTCGCGGAGCAGACCCGGCTCGAGGCGACCGACGTCCTCGACTTCGGCCTCATGCACAGGAACGAGGACAGCGAGGCCGACGCCGACGCGGCGTAGGGGCCAGGGCCGGCCGGCCGCCGTCAACCGTGGCGGCGACGGGAACGGCGAGGAAGCGTTCCGGTTTGCGCCCGTAGGGGCGGTGGAGCCGGCAGCGGTCGGCCAGCCAGGACGTGGTCCGTTCGACGTCCCACCGGTGACGTCCGGGCCGTGGTGACGTCCCGGTCCCCCGACGGGTGATCGAGGGCACGATGCCGGCCCGCCCTGCGGCGCCTGGTACGCCACCCGGCTCTCGCATCCGCGCAAGCGGTCCGCGGACCGGGGTCGTTCAGGGAGCGGAAGCCGTTTCCGTCTGCCCATCCGGTTCGCCACCGGAGGTGCGGAGGCCGCGGGCGTCCTGGGTGAGGTGGTCGGCGATGCCGGTGAGCTCGAGGATGCGCGTCATGTGGGCGGGCTGCTGGTCCAGGTGCAGGGTGGTGCCTGCCGGGTGGGTGCGGCGGTGTAGGAGGAGCAGGGCGCTCAGGGCGCTGGAGTCGATGCCGGTCAGGCTGCTGAAGTCCAGGTGCAGGTCCTGCAGGACCGGTCCGTGCTCCTGACGGTGGGCGTCCAGTGCCTGGTTGGTTTCGTGGGCGAACTGCCTGGCGCTCTCGTAGTCGAGGTCTCCTGCGACGGCCAGGTGCAGCACGTGCGGGTGGGTGCTGCGGACGGTGACGGTGAGGTCGGTGGGCAGGTAGGTCATGCGGTGATTCCCGGGCCGGTGTGATCGGAGGTGGTGTGCAGCGCGTCGGTGGCCGCTGTCAGGAAGGTCAGAGCACGGGGGAAGTCCCGTAGTTGTCCGGTCAGCACGTCCAGCCCCAGGCGCAGGCCGGCGATGGGAACATTACGGGCGGTGAGGATGCCGGCCGTCCAGGCGGTGAAGGTGGTGAACAGCTCGGCGTCGTCGACGTAGAGGGCGGTGGCGAGGAAGTCGACGATGTGGGCGAGGTCCTCGGTGGTGCGGTCACGCTGCGCGGTGCTGTAGGTGCGCATGGCCGGGAAGAGGCCTTCGAGTTCGGCGAGGGTCTGCTTGATCAGTTGCGCGCGGTTCTGGATGACGAGCGTGTACTCCTGGTCGTCCAGGTGCGGCAGGTCGTCGATGGTCAACCGCATCGCCGCGGGTACGGGCCGGTCCAGTCCTGCTTCGAGGACGGTGGCCGCGGTGCGGGCGTCGGGGGCCCACTGATCGGCGCCGAGCGCGTGAGCGTAGCGGCCGCCGGGACCGAAGGCACGGCCGCCGACCATGACGGGAACCCCGATGGCCTGGCAGGCGGTGATCGCCGCGTGGGCGGTGGGCAGGCGGGTGGGGAGGGAGCTGGAGAGCAGGACGGCGTCGGAGCCGGTGCGGTGCAGGTGGGCCACCAGGTGCGGGGTGGGGGTCTGGGCACCGAGGTGGTCGACGTGCCAGCCGCGCAGGCGCAGGGTCTCGGAGATGAGGCGGGCGGGAAAGGAATGCCATTCGCCGTCGATGCACGCGACCGTGATCCGGCCGCGGCGGGCCGACCGTGGCGGGCGGGTCGACCGGCGGTGGGCGAGCGCGGCCATGGCGCGTTCGTTGATGGCGGTGGCGGCGTGTTCCTGGGCGACGGTGATGCGGTCGGCGGCCCATTCGACGCCGACTCTCTCCTGCACGGGGGCGATGACGTCCAGCAGCAGGGTTTCCTCGTCCAGCCCTTCGTCCATGGCGTGGTACAGAACGGCGATGGCCGCGTTCTCGTCCGCATCGGCCACGGCCCGCCACAGAAGGTCCTGCGCCGCCGATGTGTTCGTGCTCACCTTTCCTCCTTGCCCTCACCCGAGACGTGGCCGTCGACCACGGACAGAGTGGCCGTCTTGGGCGCGCTGATGGCGACGACCGCCATGTCGTCGTGCTGCCCGGTGCCCAGCCACTGGGCGGCCAGCATCTGCACCCGCTCCACCAGGGCCTCCACGGGCATCCCCGCGCACTCCGCCAGAGCGCGCTTCAAACGTTCCTCACCGAACATCTCGTCACCCAGGGGTCCGCCACGGGCCTCGGTGATCCCGTCGGTGTACAACAGGCACGTCTCACCCGGCCTCAAGACCACCTCCACCGTGTGGGAGGTCACCTTCGGCAGGGCGCCGACCACCGTGCCCCGGGTGGCCGCTGCCTCCACCTCGCCGTCGGCCCGGACGATGAGCGGTGGCATGTGCCCGGCGCTGGTCAGCCGCAGGTGCGCCTTGCCGCCGCGACGGCGCACCGAGGCCAGGACGAGGGTGGCGAAGCGGGTGTGGTGGAAGGAGAGCAGGGCTCCGTTGAGCAGTTCCAGGACGCGCTGGTGATCACCGGCCAGCGGGAGGAGGGCGTGCAGGGTGTTGCGGATCTTGCCCGTCAGAACCGCTGCCTCCAGGCCCTTGCCCGCGACGTCCCCGAGGACGACGAGGGTTTCCTGGGAGCGGTCGGCACCAGGATGGACGTCGTAGAAGTCGCCGCCGACGTGCTCGTGGTCCTTGGCCGCCCGGTAGTTGCCGACGTAGTCGACTCCGTGAACCCGGGTCAGGGAGGGGGGCATCAGTTCACGCATGAGCGTGGCGGTGATGTCTGCCTGCTCGGTGTACAGGCGGGCCGCCGACAGGGCGGCTCCGGCACGGGCGGCGAAGAGACGTGCGAAGACCTCCTCGCCCTCGGTGAACCTCTGCTCGGTACTGGAACGCAACAGGATCAACGCGCCCGCGGGGACCCCGTGACCGGGCAGAGGAGTGACGATCACCGAACCCAGCGGCTTGGTGAACCCGTCGGGGAGAACCCAGTCGGGGATGCGGGCGGGATCGATCCAGCGCGCGGGCACCGGGGGAAAGCCCTGCAGGGCCTCGGCCAGGCCCGGCACGCCGTGCGGGTCGATCCGCTGCGAGACCTGCAGGACAGGACCGCCCCGCACCGCGTAGGTCACCGGATGGCGCCGGCCCTGGACGGGGGCGATGAGAACGGCGGCTTCCGCCAGGTGCTGTGCGGCCATGAAAGCGGCTGCCTCCATGCAGCGCGGCACGTTCAGCGTGGACAGCAACGCGGCCGACACCTCGGACAGCGCCTCGGAACGGTCCTGCGCGGCACGCAGGGCCGTTACGGCCAGGCGGCGGTCGGTGTCATCGATCAGCCACCACACCACGTCGCCGTCAGCGCCCGGAGTCGAATGCGCCTCGAAGAACCGGCCCTGGACGGGTCCGCTCAGTACGTCGGCGTCCATGCTGCGCAATCCGTCGTTGATGCGGGTATGCGCGTCCGACAGCCACGAGGGCATCACCTCGTGCAACCAGTCGCCGCTCGACGCCTCCGGCCACAGCAGTCGTGCGGCGTTGTTGAGGTACACCAGGCCGCCGTGCCGATCGGCCACCACAACGGGGTAGGGGGCGTGTCCCCAGGCATCGTCGGCCGTGTCACCGGCGCTGCGGGGGCGGGTGGGAAAACCACGGGAAGCAGTCACAAGCGGGGACACGCGGCGCGTGTCCCACCACCTTCCTGCTCTGGAAAACAAGTTGTCGTCCAGCAACCGTCCCGCATCCACCTATCCGATGCAAGTTGCCTCCTGGATCCGCACCCGAACGTCAAGGTGGGCGCACATGCCGGTCCCGCGCGATTACAGTGGAGGACGCAGCACCGGGAATACCTGACCGCAGGTTCACCGGCCCACCAGGCAGAGGGACCCGCTGTGCTCCACGTCACCATGCGCACCGGCAACGGGGTCACCGCCCTGCTGCCCGAGAGCGTCGATCTCCACACCGTCCCCCTGCTGCGCGCCGTGGGAAACCGCATGATCGACGAAGGCTGCCGTCACCTCACCCTGGACGCCTCCCGGAGCAGTTTCCTCGACTCCAGCGGCGTCACTCTGCTCATCAACTGGTACCAGCGCCTGAACCGGCTCGAAGGCACCTTGAGTCTGACCGGGGTCAACACCAACATCTACGACCTGCTCCACCGCCTCGGCCTGGACGCCGTCATCACCCTCACCCCCCACGCCCCCACCCCGGATCCGCTCGACCCGTAGGCCCACGCCCCATATGGTGCGGCGGTCGTCGGATGAGGCTGATCCTTCTGGACGGCGACGGTCCACGCGCCCGAGCAGGTGTTGCGGCCACTGTCCAGCGGGACCGCCGCGAAGAGCAGGCCGGGGCCTTCCGCCCTGCGAAGGTTTGGTGTGAACCGCCCTCGAGGCGTCGTTCCAGGCGTACGTGGTGCCGGGTGCGGCAGGCGGGCCGGGGCCGAACGGCAGGTGGTGTCCCCCCGCGCCGGCGCACGGGGCGGCCGGGCCGGGCCGCTCGCCTCCACGCTCACGGGCGGGAGCGCGAACGGCCGCATCCGCCGCGGCGGAACCCGCCGCTCGACAAGGCCGCCCACAGGGGCCGCCGCGTTCTTCTACGGCCAGAACGGCCAGGTGCCGGCCGTCGTCCTGCCGGAGCCCACGCCCTTCACGTACGACTGGACGCACGTGCGGTGCGTCCGGAACGGCTGAGCGGCGCGCGTCGACACCGTCCGGGAGCCGAGCGCTCGCTCGGTGGCCCCGGTCACCGGGCAGCCCGTGCGACCACTCGGGGGCGGACCGGCTCGGGCCGACGGCGGGGCGGGCCACCTGAGTTGCCGGGACGCGCATGAGGCCCGGATCCACAGGATCCGGGCCTCATGCCATTCCAGTAGCGGGGACAGGATTTGAACCTGCGACCTCTGGGTTATGAGCCCAGCGAGCTACCGAGCTGCTCCACCCCGCGTCGGTGACACCACCGTACACGACCACCGGTGCGAGGTAGATCGGAGAAGAGCTCGTGCAAGCCGGCGGATCAGGCGCGGACGATGTTCTCGGCCTGGGGGCCCTTCTGGCCCTGCGTCACGTCGAAGGTGACGGTCTCCCCCTCGGCCAGCTCGCGGTAGCCGTTGCCGGAGATGTTGGAGTAGTGGGCGAAGACGTCCGGGCCGCCGTCCTGGGCGATGAAACCGAAGCCCTTCTCGGCGTTGAACCACTTCACGGTGCCGCTGGCCATGCTGCTGTCCTTCGATCGAGCCGGGGGTCCGGCCGGGTTGAGAGGAGTGCCTTCCCTCAGTGGGAAGGCACTCAGGATCCGTCCCGCCCGTGCGTGGTTCGGTGGACCGACAGCACGGCACATGACCGGGACGGGTGGTGCGAGGGGCGAGTGCTACTTGCCCTTGGCGGCTTCCTTGAGCTTCGAGCCCGCGGAGACCTTCACGCTGTGGCCGGCCGGGATGTTGATCGGGTCGCCGGTCTGCGGGTTACGAGCGGTGCGAGCGGCACGGTGGGTGCGCTCGAAGGTCAGGAAGCCGGGGATGGTGACCTTCTCGTCGCCCTTGGCGACGACCTCACCGACGGTCTCGGCGAGAGCGGCCAGCACGGCGTCGGCGTCCTTGCGGGTCACCTCGGCACGGTCGGCCAGGGCGACGATCAGCTCGCTGCGGTTCATGGGTGAAGCACTCCGTATCTGTGGGACGTCCCGGCCGTCTACTGCGGCGGGACGTCTCACCGTTACCCTGCCACCGGCACTTGACACTCCCAACAATCAACACCCGGTACTACCCCATATAGGCTATTTTCAGATGGCCCTCCCCCATCATGGGCAGACGGTCCTCAGACCGCGTTTGAGATCTTCATGGAACACGAGTGCGGAGGTGTTCCAGTAGTGCTTCGTTAGGTTCTCAGTCTGGTTCTGTTGCGGGGCAGGCGTCAGCCGCAGGTGGTGCAGGTGCCGGTCCAGCACTGCCGCAGGTCCTGTAGGGCGTCGAGGACCTGGTAGAGGGACAGGCCGGCGTGTGTGCTTTTGGGTCGAGCCGCCGCAGGGTGAGGAAGGCCTGGGCGGCGGTGACGAGGGTGACGTGGTGGTGCCAGTCGCGCCAGGTGCGGCCTTCGAAGTGGCCCAGGCCCAGGCCGTGTTTGAGTTCGCGGTAGTCGTGTTCGATGCGCCAGCGCATCTTTGCCCAGCGGACCAGGTCGGTGACGGGTGTGGTGGCGGGCAGGTTGGTCATCTGCCGGACCGGATGCTGCTGGTGGCCGTGTACTACCGCACGAACCTCACCATGCGGCAGCTCGTGCCGCTGTTCGGCATCTCGCCCGCTACGGTCTGCAGGGTGATCCAACGGCTCCGCCCGCTGCTGGCGCTCGAGCCGGCTGCGCGGCCGGTCGCCGACGTCGACCGGCTGTGGATCGTGGACGGAACCTTAATCCCGGTCCGCGACCGGAAGGTCGGCGCCTCGTCCCGCAACTACCGGTTCTCGGCGAACGTGCGGGTCATCATCGATGCGGATACCCGCCTGGTCATCGCGGTGGCCCGTCCGGCACCGGGCAACAAGGCCGACGCACATGTCTGGCGCGAGTCCGACCTGCCCGCCACGGCGGCAGGCACGACAGTGATCGCCGACGGCGCCTACTTCGGCACCGGCCTGATCGTCCCGCACCGCAAGAGAGCCGGACGACCCCTCCTGCGCGGGCAGGAGGAGGACAACGCAGAACACCGACGCGTCCGTGCCCGTGTCGAGCACACCTTCGCCCGGATGAAGAACTGGAAGATCCTTCGCGACTGCCGCCAGAAGGGAGACGGCCTCCACCACGCCGTCGCCACCATGCACAACCTCGCCATGACACAGTGAACCACCACGTCAGACGCCACTTCAGCCTGCCGAAGCCCGACCTTCTACAACACCCTTTAGACCGAGGCCGGAATCCGGCCCCGCCTGCACGAAGTTCTTAGGTCATCAACTCAGTGAAATCCACATCCTATTGCATCAGCTCCATGTGGGGGTGCCCCGGAGCTGCTGGGCAGAAATAGATCTGTAGTTTATGGTTGTCGGCTATCTGGATGGCAGCCGGATTAGCCAAATCCGGATCGCAGAGGTTCAACGATGCGTCGGTCTTTTCTTCGTCCGGGATCCAACTGGTGGTGCTACTGTCCCATTCGCAGCTGTCGACGGACAACAAAGGTTCCATCGGTGTCCCGCATGTCGAGCAGTCCCGGGGAACAGGATCGGTGTACCCCCACTGGGGCCAGCCGCCTACCTTCCAGCCTGGGGCTACGGACAGGTGGTCGTGATAGAACGATTCGGGGTAGGGGGCGTAAGAGCTGTCGGCAGCGGCGATTTTCGCCTGCCAGATACTTCCGTCCCTGATCTGATTTTGCAGATCTTTGCTCAACTCCATGAGGTTGGGGTACTCGGTTATCTGCTCCGGCGCGAGCACGCATGGCTCCGGCACATATCCCTTGGTCACTACGGGCGCCTCCGGAGGTGTGACAAGGATATCGGTGACGGCGGCTGCGGACCGCCAGATCACGGCAACGGTCTTGGGCATGTGCTGTTCCGGAAAGTGTTCCAGGGGACACCACAGCACTTGAAGAAGATCCGCTCCGGTCTGCACGGGCGGGCGCAAGATGGGTATGTCGCGCATATAGAGCTGGGCCACAGGCAGGAGGGCGACCGGGGCATCAAGCCATGAGTCGTCGAGCCAGGTCTCTTCGGAGTGGAGCCGATCCAGGACCACCTGCTCCTCCGGTGTGTGCTGCGGCACAGGGTGATCGCCGTCCGGGTACATCGCTTTGTTCGCCCGGATGCGCTGCTCCAGACGCAGCCTGGCCAATGCTTCCTCTCCGCCCTGATGCGTCTTGTCGCAGTGGGGCCAGGGCTCGTCGGCGGGCCAGAGCAGGGGCCCACCGGCCGAGCTTTCATACACCGAAGGAACTCCGGGGCGGGGATGCAGGCGCATAGCAGGGCGTGCCAGCGGCGCCAGTCGAGGAAAGATCGCGGTGACGTCGAGCGGACGTGGCGGAGTGGTGCGGATGGCGTTCATACAGGCGATGTTGCCAGCAGCCTACGACAACGGACACACCGTCTAACAGGGTGCTTCACCCCGGTCATGGATCAGCTGCCGGTGGCGGGGCTGTAAAAGAAACGACTCTGTCTCGCATTCGGTGGTAACGCTGAGTGGCGGAGGTCTTTGTCGTTGATGTGATGGATGTCAACGAGCTTGTACAGATGGCGCTTTCGGGGATATCGCCGCTGGTCATCGAGGATGTGGCCGACGAGGGGGTGCGGGTCGTGGTGAGGGCGCCGACTCCGAGAGAACCGGCGCCCTGCCCGGTGTGCGGGGTGCCGTCGGGACAGGTACGTGGGTATCACTGGCGGACAGTGGCCGATGTGTCGGTCGACGGTAGGCGGGTGGTGCTCCGCGTGCGTGTGCGGCCGCTGGTGCGTCCCACGCGCAGGTGCTGCCAGACCTTCCGCGAGCAGGTGCCAGGGGTGCTGGAGCGTCATCAGCGGCGCACTACCCGTCTGACGGGACTGTAAATCGTTCGATTGAGCCGTTTTCATCCTGAGTAGCTGCAGGTCAGGAGCGTGTGGACGGCTTGGACGATGGTGCCGATGCGGCGGGTGGAGCATCGGGCTCGGCGGAGGATGCGCCAGGACTTCAGCTGCGCGAAGGCGCGTTCCCCAGGAGCTCTCAGGCGGGCGTGGCCGCGGTTGAACTGCTGGTAGTGCTCGGGCTGTTCGCGGTGGTTCTTGTAGGGGGTGCGGACGGTTGCGCCGGCGCCCTGGTAGGCCCGGTCGGCGAGAACGAGGATCTCTCTGGTGAGGCAGGCCTGGACGATGCCATGGGCCCGGGCTGCGGTCAGGTCGTGGGTGCGACCCGGCATCGCGCGGGAGAACCACAGAGGTGTGCCGTCGGGACAGGCGATGACCTGCACGTTCATGCCGTGCTTGCGGTGTTTCATGGAGTAGTACGGTTCGTCGGCTGTGATGCGGTCGATGGGAATCAGCGTGCCGTCGACGATCACGTGGTCACCCTCGCCCAGGCCGGTCAGGGCCTCGTGCAAGCCCGGCGCCCACGCCGCGAGGATGCCGAGGGTCTCGTCGACGTAGCGCCAGGCTGTGGCTGTGGAGACGCCGAAGCCGGCCGCCAGGACGGGCAGCGTCTCGTTCTTGCGCAGGTGCACCAGGACGAGCAGGGCCTGGCGAAAGCAGCCGAGCTTCCGCCACCGCGAACGGCGTTCACACCTTCATACGTAGATGAGCCGGGAAACGTACTCGACCAGCTCATGCGGGACGTCGACCGTGGCACGATACGGGACCAGGCGAGGCTCCTCGGACGATGCGTGGTGCGTAGAGAACACCACCGCAACGACCAGGAGCCTCGCCTCGTTACACACCCACGCTGACCTGCCACTTCACCCCGCAGAGACAGGATGAAAACGGCTCACTGAACTGTGGAAACGCACCGGGGCTTCACTCCGGCGAGTTCAGAATAAAAAGGCTCAGCATCGTCTGCGCAGGGCCAGGTGGGAAATGAGGGCACTGAGTGCGAGCAAGCCGAGTGCTGCTCCTGCGGTGAAGGCCATGACGGTGATGGTGGATGCGACGAATCCAGCAAGGACTCCGGCGGGCAGGAGGCGGGCGGCGAGTGCCCAGCGGCGTTGTCGGCTCGCAGCGAAGTGCCGGGCAAACACCAGGAACGCGGCGCACAGAGCGAGGTAGCCCACCGTTCCGGCCAGCAGATGGACCGTGCCATGGGTGCTCAGTGAGGTGGCCCGGTCCTCGGGGGCGCCGGCGGGAAACCCGGCCCCGGGGTCGGCGGAGAACAACCCGGCGATCAGGAATGAGGCACCGAAGACGGCCAGAAGCCGGGGTGCCCAGGTGCCGCCAGGTGTGTCGCGCAGCATCTGGTGCAGCGCGATCGCTCCGCCGATGATCAGCAGGCCGGTCAACAGGAAGACGGTGATCTGGATCCAGCCGAGGGTGCCGAGACTGAGCTGGCTGAAGGCGTTGCGGGTGAAGTCGAATCCGTCCCGGGTCAGGCCCTGGGCCAGGGATGCTGTGAGGAAGAATGGACCTGCCGCGACGCCGGCAGCCGACAGGAGCTGTGGTACCGGGTGTGCAGGTGAAGCTCTCCCGTCCTGTGGTTCCGGATTCTTTACGGTGCTGTCGCGCGAGCGAGGTGGCTCCGCTGCGGTATGGGAACTTACGGTCATGTGATCACTCCCATGAGTCGAATATGAAGCGTGCTTGTCTTTACGACCATGCTTTTCAGAGGACCCCGCACCGGCCCGGCGAAGTGGTCACCGCCGAGTCGGTGACCATGTCCTTGCGCGCCGCCTACCGGTCTTGAGAAGGGCTTCAAGGCATCACCGGTCTCGGGGTCGGCCGTGAGCGGGTTCGCCATCTGTCTGCAGATCGCCAAGGGCGCGCTGGTCGGGGCATCGGGCCGCTCGCTGTTCCTGACTGACCTTGGGGAGTTGTCCTGTCGGCAGGGTCCGTGAGCTGGTGAGCGACGGCAGGGGCCCCGGCCAGGCCCTCGGGGAGGGAGACGTGCGTCGGGAAGGGGCCCCTGCCTTTGTCGGCCGGTTCGCCGAGATGTTTTCGCTGCCGGTCACCTGCTGCCGGCTTCAGGCTCCTCTGCGTCCTCACCTTGCGCAGTGGACGGCAAGGGCGCTGTCGTGCTCTGGTGCGGCCTCAGGTCGTGGGCGTGTGCACGTGGCTGTCGTAGGGCCGCGTGATGATCTCCATGCCGTGCCCGGCCGGATCCGTGAAATACAGGCCCCGCCCACCGTAGTGGTGGTTGATCTGTCCTGGCTGCTTCAGCTGCGGGTCGGCGTAGTACGTGATCCCGGCCTGCTGGATACGGGTGAAGGCCGCGTCGAACTTCTCGTCCGAGACGAGGAAGGCGTAGTGCTGCACGACGATCGACTCGGCCGGGATGGTGGCGAAGTCCAGAGTGACCCCGTTGTCGGTGGCCACGGGGATGAACGGAAACGACTCCGTACCGACTTCGAGTCCCAGAACGTGTGCAAGGAACTCGGCCGACTCCCGGCTGTCCCGGGCGTGGATGATGGTGTGATTGAACTCGACTGACATGTGTGGAATGCCTCCGCAAGGCAATCTCACGGGCGCCTCCATGCCTCACCCAGACGGTGACCGACACGCGATGCCGTGTCCATGATCCTAGGCGATCCCGCTCACAAGGTGAAGGGCCGTCAGCCGGATTCATCGACGGGCCGGGCCACCCGGCTGTCTCACGGCACACCAAGAGTGAGGGGGGCGCGAAGGCGCGGAACGGCAGGGTCGTATTCTCTAGGCGGCGACGCAGGCACAGCCGAGGCGTCGCAGCCGCTTGTCGCAGACGGGCGCTGCCCCTCTTCGGGGTATACGGCGAATGATCGGGAGTTGACCGGTGATCAGCCTGGCCGCAGCGGGGGGAGTGGCCCTGATCGAACTGGGCATGGCGCTGACTCCGGGTCCGAACATGATCCATCTCGCCTCCCGCGCGATCACCCAGGGCCGCAGGGCCGGTCTAGTCAGCCTGAGCGGGACCGCGGTGGGATTCCTGTGCTACCTGGTGGCTGCGGCCGCGGGACTGTCCGCGCTGTTCGCTGCCGTGCCGCTGGCGTTCACCGTGGTCAAGCTCGCTGGGGCCGCCTACCTGGCCTACCTGGCCTGGGAGATGCTCAAGCCCGGCGGCCGCTCGCCTTTCGCGCCGGCTGGGGACCTGCCTCCTGTCTCCGATGCCCGCCTGTTCTCGACGGGACTTCTGACCAACCTGCTCAACCCCAAGATCGCTCTGATGTATGCCGCTCTCCTGCCGCAGTTCATGGATCCCCAGGCGGGCCCGGACTGGGCGCAGCTGCTCCAGCTCGGCGGCGTACAGATCATCGTGGGGATCACCGTGAACGGCTTGATCATGCTGGGCGCGGCACGGGTATCAGGATTCCTGGCCACCCGGCCACGCGTGACGGCCGTCCAGCGGTTCGCGGCCGGCGGCCTGCTCGGCTTCTTCGCGCTGCGCACCGCCCTGTCCCGTACGCCCGTCTCGGCCTGAGAGCGCATATCAGGTCATTGGTCCTGGAACGTCGGGCGGACTGCCTTCAGCGCTGCACTGGCTCCGTGCTTTCTTACGTCATGGTCCAGTCCGCCCGACGGTACGCCCCTACCGGCCGACCGCCGTCTTCCGATGGCCGGCGCCACCATTCACCACGTTCTGTATGCCGTGAAGGGGTTGGTCGTGGAGCCCCAGCGGACGGCTATCACCAGTCCGTTCTCGTGGACGTACAGGGCCTGCAGCCAGGAGCGGTCGACGTCTTCGCGGAAGCTGCGAACATCCCTCTTCTCGCCGGTACGGGTGTCGAAGACATACAGGTCCTCGTCCCGCCGCTTGCCCGCCGGTTCAACGACCGCCGTGATCCTCCCGGCACCCTCATGGAGCGCGGCGGCTTCGTCCAGCTCGAGGCCATGGCGCCAGACCGGCTGTCCGGTGGCCAGGTCGAACGCGACGATCTGTTCGCGGGTGTAGGACTCGTAGGGGTACTCGGCGACGGCGATGAGCCGGTCGTCGGCGACGACGGCCTTCGCGGCATCGTCCTTCTGGATCTCCCCGTACTCTCCCGTGAAGTCGATCCGCCCCCGCGGCTTGCCGTCGGATGCGAACGCCAGGAAAGCGTGAGTCCCCCGCTCTTGAGGCGCCTCGGCCTGGACGACCAGCGGATCGACCGAGCGCAGCGACACCCTCGCGTCCGGTGCGAGCGGCCGACGCGCGTCGAGAGGGACAGACCACTGAGGCGCGCCGTCCGTGATACCGAACGCGGCGAGCCGCAGACCGCTCCCCTCGCACTCCAGCACCGCGACGACCCGGCGTTCACTCGCTCCCACCTGCTGCGGGCCGCACGCAGGTGGCACCTGTGCGATCCATCGCGGCGTGCCTGCGGTCGCGTCGAAGGCGCGGATCACGGTGCCCCCGTCGGAACGGGTCTCGTGTACGACTGCCACTCCCCCGCCGACGGCCACCACATCGTGGTTGCCCCCCAGCGAGGAGGCGGAAGGGGCTGAGGCGCGCCAGAGCTCCTCGCCTGTGTCCAGGTCGATCGCCGCCACCGTGGCACAGCCGCCGGCCGCAGTACCCGCCCCGCTTTCGGACCCGAAGGCGATGACAGCGATGCCGTCGTGGTCGGCCGTGGCGCTGGTGGCACAGATCTCCGCCACATCCGGGACGGTGTACTCCCACCGTTCGCGGCCGGTGGAGACGTCGAAACCAGTAAGGGCGTCGAAGCGGGCACGGACGACGACATCACCGTGCAGCCAGCTCGCATTGCCATGAGCCGGAACGTCCCGGTCACGCGGCGCTTCCCAGACGCGAGACATGCCATCACCCGGCAGGTAGCCCTCCCGCGAAAGGTTGAAGCACACGAACGCGGCAACCGCTGAGACCACTCCCGTGGCTATCCCTATCGGGACCAAACGACTCCGTAGCGAAAGACTCACGACCACCCACCCCCGGCGAAGGCGTCCACGAAGATCGCGGACGTTTGAACCCCAGCGTAGAACGGGCGACCACGACCGGACGCCCCTGCCCCCGACGAAGCCGTACAGCACACCGTAGAAGTCCTTGTCCGAGCAGGTCAGAGCCGGGTTACGGCAGATCTGCCCATGCGGGGGGGGGGAGGTCGCGCATGAGGGCGACGGTCTGGATCGCGTGGTGGAGGCCGTCATCGCGCCAGTGGCGCTCGCAGAGGATCTTGCAATGCTCCGTATGGGCGTACGCGTGCTCAACACGGTTGCGCACCCGCAGGCGTTCGGCATCGTCTCCTTCTCTGCAAACGAGCTCGTGCATTGTCACTGGCTTCGGCTTGCCAGGGTGACCCTGGGCGGCTCAGTGTCACCCTGGCAAGCCGAAGCCAGTAAGCGGCATGGCCAGACCTTCGCCGGCCTGCTCCTACCAGCAGACCGCGGACCTGGGCCGTCGACAACAGAGGTGAGCGCCGATGCCGCCAAACCCTTCGGCATCCCGCCGCCAACCGCGCACGAGCTCGTGAGCAGCGAGGTACCGCCATTGTCAGACCCTGATGACACCATCATCGGTGTGGGCGCCCCTCCGGCGTCCTCAACTCATCCCTGCATCAACGGAAGAGGAGCATTCTCTCTTGCGACTGCATCGCGTAGTACCCGGGATCGCCGTGGGCGTCCTCGTCCCGGCCCTCCTGCTCGCCACCCCGTCTGTCGCCGCCACGGCGGCGCCGACGACAGTGGCTGTGGCCTCGTCCGCGGACCTGCAGGACGCCGACGACCTGAGGATGGCCATACTCCGGATCCTCGCCGACCCCGACAGCGGCCGGCGTGTGACACGAGAGGCCAACGCACTCCTGGACGCCAATGACCCCGCAGCCATGCGCGCCTGGCTGGAGACCGGCTACCGGATCGCTCAGGGTGAGGACGACCGCGTCGCCCTCATGCGTCTGCTGGCCGACCCCGACAGCGGTCGGCGCGTCATCGCCGAGGTCAACGCCCTCCTGGACACCAACGACACCGATGCCATGCGCGCCTGGCTGGAGACCGGCTACCGGATTGCCCAGGCTGAGGACGACCGCGTCACCATCATGCGCATCCTCGCCGACCCGTCCATCAGCCCGGCGCTGCGTACGGCGGCCAATGCTGCTCTCGACGACAACACCCCCGAAGTTCTGCGGCACTTCCTGGAAATAGGCAGGTACCAGGTCGACTGACGGGCGCCCCCCCGACCGGGCAACCACTGCCAGACTCCCGGCAGTAAAAATCCTGGCCCCGGGGCGGGGGGGGGGGGGGGGGGGGGGGGGGGGGGGGGCCCCCCCCCCCCCCCCCCCCCCACGACGCGACCTTCTCCACGGGGTACACCTTGCGCGCGGGGCGCGGCATGTGGG
>NZ_JBIVPH010000002.1:111617-832505 GCF_044754545.1 Streptomyces sp. NPDC093071
CAACCATTAAATCCGCCCACCCCGGGCCGGTTGGCGGCCCCCCCCCCCCCCGGCAACCCACCGCCCACCCCCCCGCAAAAAAACCCCCGCCCGGGGGGGGGGGGCCCCCCCCCCGGCGCCCCCCCCCCCCCCGCCCCACGCGACGACCGGTCAGGAACTACAAGCCCCCGGCAGCCCGCTCGCCACTGCCAGGAGAGAACCTACCGGGGGGACAGCAGGATCCTGGGAGGGATGCGACCCGCCTCAAGGCCGCACGAAAGACGCCTGCTACATCCGGGATGCTACGAGGATGCCCGGCTGCCCGGTCGCCGCACTGAACCGCCACGCTTCCCGTCGTTCCAACTGCCACACCCTGAACCGGGAGCCGACAAAGAGCTCGATTCGGGTGCCTCCCGGAGTCCCGCTCAGGTCGGCGCACATCTGCGAAGCGCCGTGGTTGTCGTCTTCGTCAGCGCCTGGTCAGTTTGCCGGTGCGGGTATATACCAGAGCCCGGCCGGCTCAGGCGTGCCGGTGCCTATGGCGGGTACAGCGAATGGGACAAGTGTGTGAGATCGGGTCGAGGGGGATTGTGATGGGGTGGACGTACTGGGCGGCGCCAGGCGGGGGGCCCGACGGTCCGACGTGGCTGAGCACAGGGTTCGCGATCGTGGTCGCAGTCGGGGCTGCAGTAATGGCTTTCGCGTACGTACGCCGCAGGCGCTGACCCTGGTCGCAGACACGAACTCCCGAGATTCGTGCCAGCCAGCACTCCGGCAAGCAAGCAGCGTTCCGGAGAGAACCGCGCAGCCCCTCCGGCCTGGAACCCGATGCACGGCCACGAGTCCGTCCCTGACCATGCGACGCGGCGCGTCACAACAGCGCCGAAGGCGACCCGCCGACAACCAGGGACACGACCCGGCAGCACCCGGAGTCAGCGACTACCGATGCGGCCATGCCCATACGAGCAGAACGCTGCCACCGCAGAAGGGTCCACACCCTGCAAGTATCCGCATGAGACCTGCCTCGCCCAGGTTCTCCCCGCCAACCAGATCATGCACCTCGACCTGCCCGAACACGAGCAACTCACCGTGGTCTGAAGTTCTGCGCCCCGCCACAGCGCCCTCCAGCCGGTCTTCCCCAATCCAGGTCAGGGGCGGCCATCCGCAAGTTCCGGGTGAACTCCTCTTCTCGGCGGGTCGGTCAGGTGATGCGGGCGATCAGGACGGTGACATTGTCGGCGTAGGGGTCCTGTACCGCGTAGGCACGCCGGACGGCGTCGGCACCGACGTAGGAGCCGGTCCACCAAGGAGAGGCGGGCGGGATAGGCGAGAGTGGAGAAGGCCGGGACGGGGTGTTGCTTGATGTCGACGCCCTACTCGCCGCCCCACGCTTCCCAGACGAGCCGACCGGCCGTCTCTGTCTTGAAACATACCTGTGGCCTGCGGCACGCCGCAGACCACGAGGGGTGAGCGAGGAGGGGCCGTTGGTTGATGTTGTCGCCGGGTGGGGCGTCAGGAGGTGCGGCGTCGTACCAGGTGGGCGGCGGCAGCGAAGAGGGCCAGGGCCAGGCTGAGGTAGAGGGCGATCTCGATGCCGAGCATGGCCGTGTAGCGGTCTGCGGGATGGTATTCGGTGTAGTGCTGCAGGCCGTGTTCGGTCAGGTAGCGTTCGAGGGCGGCGCCGCCCTCGCGGACGGTGTCGCCGTCGTAGACCTGTTTGAGGATGTCTCTCTTCTCGCCGTCGGAGATCCTGTGACCGGCGCTGTTGATCAACCCTTCGTCGACGATCCAGTCCGTCGGGGGAAGCGTGTCGGACGTCTTCTGCACGCTGGGGGCGTCCGTGCGGACCAGGGGGCTCAGGTAATGGGGCCGGAGCGTCTCCTCCAGCGTGATGCGGACCGTGAGGTAGGTGGCGAGGGTGAGGCCCATGGCGATCACGGTCCGGCGCAGGAGGACTCCGGCGAACACGCCGAGGGCCAGTGCGAACAGGGTGAGTGCCACCAGGCCCGGCGAGACGGTGAACGCCGCGGTCCGCATCCGGCTGCCCATCGCGTCCAGAGGCTGGCGCCACCAGGTGAACAGGAGGGAGCAGGCGAGCGCGAGGACGGCTGCCGCGGTGCCGACCAGGGTCAGCTGGGTGAGGAGCCACCGGGTGCGGGAGACGCCCTGGGTGAAGGCGAACCGCCACGTGCCGTTCTCGAACTCCCTGGCCAGGAGGGGCGCGCCGACGAAGGCGCCTATGAGGGCGGGCAGGAAGGCCACCCACACCATCCGGTTTCCCCACTCGCCGTACTGGGCGGCGAACTGTTCGACCAGTTGCGCGCATCCCGCGCGGGCGTGGGGATCGGTGACACAGGCGGCGATGCCGTCGGTGCGGTACTGCTCGTGCATGGCGAGGCCGCTGATGAGGGTGGGGACGGCGACGGCGGCCAGCAGGAAGGCGCTCGTCAGCAGGACGGCTCGGTGCTGGCGCCAGGTTACCCAGATCACTGTTCAGTCCTGCCCTTCGAGGTAGGCGAGGACGAGGTCTTCCAGGTTCACGGGGTGGGCTTCCCATCGGGGGTGGGTGGGCGCGGTGGCCGGCTGGCGCACCAGGAGGTGGCTGTTGCGGTCGCCGTGTGTGGCGGCGACCAGGCCGTCGAGCGCGGCATCGTCGACGCGGGGGCCGGACAGGACGCGGTGTCCGGCGAGCAGGTCGTCGATGTCGCCGGCGAGGCGTACCTGTCCGTCGCGCAGCAGGACCAGGTAGTCGCAGACCCGTTCGAGTTCGGTGACGACGTGGGAGGAGAGCAGGACGGTGACGTCCGTCTCGGCGACTGCGGCGATGAGGGTCTTCATGAACTCGCGGCGGGCCAGCGGGTCGAGGCTGGCGACGGGTTCGTCCAGGACGAGCAGACGGGGCTGTTTGGCCAGGGCGAGGGTGAGGGCGACCTGGGCCTGCTGGCCGCCGGAGAGGCGGCCGGTCTTGCGCTTGAGCGGGATGCCGAGGTCGCGCAGGCGGCGCTCCGCGCCCGCCTGGTCGAAGCGGGCGTTCGTCTTGCGGCCGTAGCGCAGCATTTCGGCGACGGTGAACCCGCTGTAGAGGGGGTGGTCCTGGGCGACGAACCCGACCTGGGACAGAGTCTGCGGACGGTCCGGCCGCAGGGGTGTGCCCAGTAGGGAGACGGTGCCCTCGGTGGGCGGCATCAGGCCTGTGGCCAGGTGCAGGAGGGTCGTCTTGCCCGCGCCGTTGGCGCCGACGAGAGCGATGACCCGGCCCGCGGGCAGGGACAGCGTGCAGTCACGCAGCGCCCAGTGCCGGCCGTAGCGCTTGCCCACGCGATCGATCCGGACAGCGACGTCGGAGCTCATGCCGTCTCCCTGTACTGCTCGTCGTCCATGACCGCCTCGACCATCGCGCGCACCTGCTCCGGAGCCAGGCCCGCTCCCCGCGCGTCGGCCAGCCACTGCCGCAGCCTGCCCGACAGCCGGGCGTAGGTCGCGGCGGGCACCTGCTCGATGCTCCCGGTCACGAACGTGCCCTGCCCGGCTCGCGCCACGGCAAGCCCGGCGTGCTCCAGCTCGCGGTACGCCTTGGCCACGGTGTTCGGGTTGATCACCAGCCCGGCCGCCACCGCCCGCACCGTGGGCAACTGGTCGCCTTCCTGGAGATGGCCCAGCAGGAGGCCGCGGCGCACCTGATCGACCAGTTGCAGGTAGGCCGGCACTCCCGACCTGTCAAGCATTCGGAATGCGAACACGGGCAACCTCCATCGCGCGATGTCTCAATGTACTAGCGATATAGTACACAGATGTGGAGTGTCGCCCACGCAGCCGCGAACACTACGACGAAACCCCGCCACCACCGCTTCAACCGCAGGCGATCCACGACAGAAGAACCGTCCAGGGGAACGGTCACCCGGACCGGGTCGGTGAGGTGCGGGCAGGAAAACGAGAGAAAGCGGCGGGGCCGGGCAGGATCTTCCTGCCCGGCCCCGTGATCGCCGGGTCAGCCGAAGCCGAGCGCCTCCTGCGTGAAATCGGCCGGCACCGGAGACGGTCGGGGCGGGAGCGGGGGCGCACCGTTCTGCCCGGCGGCCCTCCAGCGCTTGTGCAGCTCGCCCTTCCAGCCCTTGGGCGGGAAGCAGGGAACGCCCCAGGCGGCGAGCTGGTCGCGCTTCCGTCCGCCGGCGGGCGCGGTCGGCCGCGTAGCGCTCGCACTCGGTGCGCAGGCCGGCCCCCGCGTCGCCGTGTCCGGCAGCCGCGCGGGCCAAGCGGCGCGCGGCGGTGCGGGTCCAGGCCCGGACGGCATGGGTGTCGCCGACGCCGCCGAGGAGGGCGTAGGCGCGGGTCCCCCGGCATCCTGCACACCGCCGTCGCATCGCACTGGAACATAAGAAATCTGGCTTCGTTCACGTGAAGTAGCAGCGTTTGATCAGTGGTTTGGGTGGCAGTTGGCGATCTTCAATGCTGTAGATGCTCACGAGAAATGGTTCTGGCTCACTTTCCGTGATTGGTGCCAATCCGTTACGGCTACCGATGAGCGGGGAGCGTAGTGCTTGCTGGTGCCGGGTGTCATGATCGGCTGTAGCCGACTGATAAAGCAGGGACGGGGCGGGCGAGTGGAGAAGTTCACCGTCGAGCCGCTTCGGATGGTCGATTTCGTGGAGCACGTGCGTCGCCGCCCAGCGAGGTATTTCCTGGTCGATCAGGACAGCCCCGAACTTCCCACCGAGGTCCTGCGAGCGGTGGCCTGGGACGCGCTGCACCGCCGCGACGGCAGGCATGGACAGATCAGTGTCGAGATCGGATCTGATCTCAGCTTCACGGTGGAGAGCGATCAGCGCCCCAGCGCCGATGAACGGGAGAGGCTTCTTCCGGAATTCTTCGGTTCCCTGCTCTACATATTCGACATGCAGCGATGGGCTCCCTCCGCAGCTGCCGCACTCAGTGTCCGCACAGTCATCGAGGTGTGGCTGGATGGCTTCGGCTATCGCCAGGAGCTCGTCGGGATGGACCCGACCGGCCCCATGAAGGAGTTCATGGCGCCGAAACCCTTCGGGACCCGGACCGCGTTCCACCTCGATCCATCGTTCTGCGGTCCGGGCGAGGCCATCGGCTGGGCGCTGCGGCCCGAAGAACTGCATCGAGAAGGAGGAACGCGCAAGGAACATCCCTCACCCACGACGTTTCCGATTCACGACCTTCGCGCGGAGGCTGAGGAGTCACTGAGCCGTTTTCATCCTGAGTAGCTGCAGGTCAGGAGCGTGTGGACGGCTTGGACGATGGTGTCGATGCGGCGGGTGGAGCATCGGGCTCGGCGGAGGATCCGCCAGGACTTCAGCTGCGCGAAGACGCGTTCCCCAGGAGCTCTCAGGCGGGCGTGGTCGCGGTTGAACTGCTGGTAGTGCTCGGGCTGTTCGCGGTGGTTCTTGTAGGGGGTGCGGACGGTTGCGCCGGCGCCCTGGTAGGCCCGGTCGGCGAGAACGAGGATCTGCCCGGTCAGGCAGGCCTGCACGATGCCATGGGCCCGGGCTGCGGTCAGGTCGTGGGTGCGACCCGGCATCGCGCGGGAGAACCACAGAGGTGTGCCGTCGGGACGAGCGATGACCTGCACGTTCATGCCGTGCTTGCGGTGCTTCATGGAGTAGTACGGTTCGTCGGCTGTGATGCGGTCGATGGGAATCAGCGTGCCGTCGACGATCACGTGGTCACCCTCGCCCAGGCCGGTCAGGGCCTCGTGCAAGCCCGGCGCCCACGCCGCGAGGATGCCGAGGGTCTCGTCGACGTAGCGCCAGGCTGTGGCTGTGGAGACGCCGAAGCCGGCCGCCAGGGCAGGCAGCGTCTCGTTCTTGCGCAGGTGCACCAGGACGAGCAGGGCCTGGCGAAAGCAGCCGAGCTTCCGCCACCGCGAACGGCGTTCACACCTTCATACGTAGATGAGCCGGGAAACGTACTCGACCAGCTCATGCGGGACGTCGACCGTGGCACGATACGGGACCAGGCGAGGCTCCTCGGACGATGCGTGGTGCGTAGAGAACACCACCGCAACGACCAGGAGCCTCGCCTCGTTACACACCCACGCTGACCTGCTATTTCACCCCGCAGAGACAGGATGAAAACGGCTCACTGACCGAACAGGACCCACACGGTGACTGCACAGACCTTGGAGAGGTCTTCGCTGGAGGCGTCCGGGGTATGGACGACGGCGATCTCGTCAGGAGCACATGGGCGCCATCGGCGACGCAGATTTTCCGCACCTCCCCGCTCAGGCGGGCGCCGCCGTCCCCGAAGCCGACCTGTCAAAACTGTGTATTCGAACTCGGTTGTTTCGTAGGCACGTTAGCCTGTCCGGCGCCCCTGCGGACCGCCCCTGCGGACCACTGGGCGCCATTCACCACCCCAACGAAAGAAGGCACTCCCTTGCTCCTGAGACGAAGAACGACCTCCAAGATCGCCCTGGGCGTGGCCGCGTTACTCATCCCCACGCTTCTCAGCGCCCCAACTGCGGCCATGGCTGCGGCTGCTGCCGGGCCCGGTTCGTCGGTGGCCGCCCCGGCCACCTCCTCCTTGACCTGGCAGGGGTGTGGCGGCGACGTCCCCGACACCGTCGAGTGCGCGACCCTCAAGGTGCCTCTCGACCACCACGAGCCGGGCGGCAAGAAGATCGCCGTATCGCTGTCACGGATCAAAGCCGCCAACCCGGCCGAACGCCACGGGGTCCTGCTCTTCAACCCGGGCGGCCCCGGCAATTCCGGGCTCTTCTATCCCCTGGCACTCAGCGGTCTTCTGCCGCAGTCCGTGAAGGACCGGTACGACCTGATCGGTTTCGATCCGCGCGGGGTCGGCGCCAGCAGTCCGCTAGCCTGTGGCACGACCACCGCTGACGAACGGCTGACGTACCGGCCTTACAGGGACGCGACGTTCGCCAAGGACGTCGCCTGGGCGCGCAACATCGCGGATCGCTGCCGGAACCGTAGCGAGGAAACGCTCCGGCACATCACCACCCGCAACACCGCACGCGACATGGACCTCATCCGCGCGGCCCTCGGAGAACGGAGGATCTCCTACTTCGGGCTCTCGTACGGCACCTACCTCGGTTCTGTGTACACCCAGCTGTACCCCCAACGGGTCGACCGGTTCGTCCTGGACAGCGCAGTCGATCCCAAGCGGGTCTGGCGGGGCATGGGGCAGGTCTGGGCAGAACAGGCGGAGACCGTGTTCGACCGGTGGACGGACTGGACCGCTCGTCATGCGGCACGGTACGGACTCGGTGACACGCCCGCCGAGGTCGAGAGGCTGTTCTGGGACATCGTGGCGCGCGCCGACAGGGAACCGCTCGATCTCGGCGGTACCAGGTTCGACGGTGCCGAGGTCCGTGAGTACATTCGCTGGGAGATCACCCACCCGTCCATCGCCGCCAGGACCCTGGGGCTGCTTCGGGACGCCGCCGCGGGCAAGCCCGTCCCGACCTTCCCGACCTTCGTACCGACCGACAACGAGCTGGCGAGTTACCTCGCGATTGTGTGCGGTGACACCCGCTGGCCCACCGCCTCGGCCGTCTACCGAGCCGACGCCCGGCGCGACAGCGTCCGCTACCCCCTGTACGGCGACTCCGTCTCGAACATCTTCCCGTGCGCCTACTGGGGCCGCCCGATCGAAGCGGCCACCACGATCGACAACAAGGTGCCCGCACTCATCGTCCAGAACGAATGGGATTCGCAGACCCCTCTGGCCACTGCACTCGGTATGCGCCGGGCGTTGAAGGGCTCCCGGCTCGTCACGGTGGACGAGGGACAGGGCCACGGCGTGTACTCGCTCGGCATCAGCGCATGCGCCGACGATGTCACCACGCACTATCTGATCACCGGCAGGCTTCCGGTCCGGGACGTCACTTGCGCGGCTGACCCGCCCCCCGCGGAAGACTCCCGTTCCGCCTCGCCGAGCCCCGCCACGGCACCGGCCCGTCTCCCATTCTTCGGCCGCTGAGCCCTGGCAGAAGGCAGCGGAAGGCCTTGTTGCGGGACTGTCCGGTCTCCGGCCGGTCAGCCCCGTCTTCGTCAGCGGACCAGCCCGCGTTCTCAGGATCCGGTGTCACCGTCGGGCCGGTAAACCTCGTTGCTGCTGGGTTTTCGGCAGAGGGTCGCACACCGTCACCCGGGAGAAATGGTTCGCGAGCGTACGGCCGGGTCAGCGCTCCTGTGCCGGGTGTCTTCCTGGCGCGATCGGTGCCGATTCCGTCCGGGCGCACAGCCAGACCGGGTGGCGAGGGTGGGTTCAGCGTCGGTGGGAACGGTGCAGGCGTACGACCCTCGGCGGATTCGGCCGGCCTCTGGGATACTGCCGTGTCCGGCGTCCCCGGACCGGCGCGGGCACGGCGGGCGCCGCTTACAGCGCCGCCCGCAGCCGGACCGTGTCGGCGAGCTGCTCCAAGCGCTCCATGTACTCAGGTGTGAGATCCGGGATCGGGTGAACCATGGCAAGGACCTCCGTACATCGGTGACCGGCACTCCCACCCTCGTCTCCCTCCCCCACCGCCAAGGAGTGGCCGACGGTCGTGTCCCAGCCGATGCGACCGCGACTTCGGCCCCCGGCCCGCCCGACGGGACCAGAGCACGAAACGGTGGGCTCCACTCTCCATGGAGTAAAACCCACCCGTGGAGAGTGGAGCCCACTCAGCGGCTCGCCCCACCATGTCCGGTACCGGGCTGTCCGGTACCGGGCTGCCCGTGCTGCTGGTCCTCGAGGACCGGCCGGGGAGCGGGAGCTTCGGGCCGGGTCCGTAGCGCTCCCGGAGTGCCTTGCCGCGCCTCTTCATCTCCTCGATGCGGGCCTGGATGCTGCTGATCTGCTCGGCGGTCAGATCGTGCGCGCCCGTCTCGGCGCGCGCCTTCTGCAGTGCCCGCAGCCGCTCCATGTAGTCCGCTGGCTCGTCCCCGGCCTCTGGCTCCTTGGTGTCGGAGGTGGTGTCGAAGAGGGGGAGGAGCTGTTCGGGCATCGCGGCTTGCTGGTGCGTGGTGAGGCCCTCGTAGTAGCGGGCGCGTCCCGCGCCGCGTGCGGCACGCATCTGGTGGGTGAGGGCGGTGGAGGCGATGACCGCGCAGTCGTAGCGCAGCGGGACGCGCGGGATGTCCCACTCCCCTACCTCCCCCGGCAGAGCCGGACTGTCCGGGGCGGTGAGGCCGGTCGGGGGCCGGTGGTCGACGTCGGGAGCCGCCTCCGGTGCGCGCCGGCGGGCGCGGGCGGGATCGGGGTGGGCCCAGCGGGCGGTGTAGAGGCGGTAGTCCGCGAGCAGGCCGCGGGTGGTCTTCGGTTCGGTGATGTCCCGGCAGTGCGCCGCGATGGCCGCGTTCACGATCGTCTCGTCCAGACCGGGCTCGCGGCGGCGGCCGCGCTGGACCAGGGCGAGGAAGCGGCGCGCTTCGGCGAGCAGGTGGCGGCGGTGGAAGAGGCCGTTGCTGCTCATCACGAACACCATCGCGGAGATGCCGAGGGCGGCCAGGGCGACGTCCAGGGTCTCGGCGACCTGGGCGCGGATCGCGGCGGCCGCGGCCCGGGCCCGCTCCAACAGTCTGTCGACGAGCTCGGCGGCCTCCCCGAGGAACTCCTTCGCGCTCGCCCGCCAGTCGGTACGCAACTGGGCGAGCGGGCGGGCCTTCGGCTTCGGCGGGTGCGTCTTGCGGGCGGCGATCCGGTTCAGCTTGGTGCGGGCCTGCTCGGAGACGACGGGCCCGAACGTGAGGTTGCCGTCTTCGTCGACGGCGGTGACGTACTCGTGCTCCAGCTCCTGGCGGCACAGGTCGATCTCGTGGCCGCGCTGGGACATCCAGCCGATCAGCTCGTGCGGCACCCCGCCGATCTCCATCATCGGCCGGCGCCCCGCGCTGACCGTACGCGGCTCGGAGGCCACGTCCAGCGCCTCGCACCCCTCTGTCATGACGAGTTCGCTGTAGAGGGAGGAGGTCGCGACCACGTTCTCCAGCAGGGTCGTGGAGTGCACCGCGCCCCACTTCCCGTCCGGCCGCAGCCCGCGCAGGGACACCAGGACATGGTCGTGGAGCAGCGGTGTTCCGGCTCTCGACTCGTGGTGGCGGAAGCGCGCGAAGGCCAGGCCGTGTACCGGGCGGGTGGGGTAACGGCCCTGGGCGCCGACGCGGATGGTCGCCGCGTGGTCCTCGATCCAGGCGAGCGTCGTCTCGATCGCCCGTTCGTGCGCGGCCTCGATCACCCGCCTCGTTTCCTCCTCCCCCAGCGCCCAGAGGAGCTGGACGGTCGGCTGCGGGCGGAAGACGAGATCCGCTCCGGTGACCTACACCGCGCGGCCCGGTCTCCCGGCCTTCGCCGCGACGGCTGGTGTCTTCCCGGCGGCAAGCACCTTGGCGACGAGGCGGTCGCCGTGCGGGTGACGGCCCTGCCCGAAAAGCTGGCGCAGCTCGTCCTCGGTGACGATCGCTCCGGGGCGCAGGCCGAGGTCGGCCAGGCCCCGTCCCGTCCACCGGCCCGGCGGAACACCCACCTGTACCTGGGCTATGCCGAGGGGCGTGCGGACGGGGCGGAGGTAGTCGCCGACGACGACCTGCCGCAGGTAGTAGCGGTACATCTGACCGCGCCTGATCAGGCGGACATTCATCATGACCACCACGCCACACCGCCCTGACCAGCAGAAAAGGCCGATCCGGTACACGTCGCGCCAGGCGGAACGAGGCCGCCGACTTTCTCGTCCGTGTCCCGCCGGGCGGGACACGGCCCGGGGCCGACCCGGAGTGTCATCGCTCTCCGGCACCACCCCCGACGTGCCGTCTGACGCCTATCAGCACCACGTAGCGCACCCTTTCCGCTTCACCCCGAACGCTCACCCGGCCCCCGGTATCCACCGGGTGCCTCGTCGTGCTGCCCGGAGGAGAACCCCGTGCCCGCGTTCGAGACCACACCCGCTTCACCACCGACCTCGACCGCCCCACCCCCACACAGCGCCACCGCTTCCGCCACGCCGTCCTCGACGCCTTCGTCCCCGACCTGCGCACCGGGCGGCCCTTCCACCCGGGCCTGCGCATCAAGGGCGTCCGCTCCGTCCCGGGCGTCTACGAACTGACCTGGGGGCCGGACGGGCGCGCGACATGGTCGTATGGCCGGGCACGGATAACCGGGGGCCGGCACATCGTGTGGCGCCGGATCGGGACCCACGGCATCTTCGCCCGACCGTGAACGGAGCGGATGCTTACGGCGAGAGAACCGCCCTTCTCCACGCACGGAAGGGCGGCCCTTCTTCTGGGCTTCATCAGACAGGAGGCGACGGAGGATAGCTGGTCGGTGTTGTGTCTCAGTCGGGATGGACCTCGGCGATCGGCCGCCCCAGGGCATCCTCCTTGTCGGTGAGCAGGTAAACATAGAGGTCGAAGGCGACGTGTACCTCGTCGCTGGGAGCGTGGGGCTGATCGGTGGTGAGGGTTCGGCCGTGGTCCGGTCCGTACTGCAGCAGGATTCTCATGACGCGGACCGTACGACCTGTAACGCCTTACGTCTTGGGGTGCGGGCCGGCGATACCGGTAGGCAGCCGGGCTGGATCGGGTCTGCCGCACGATCGGGTGACATCTGAAGTGGCCTGCCCTGTGGGGCAGG
The DNA here is from genome assembly GCF_044754545.1 of Streptomyces sp. NPDC093071. Classification (NCBI taxonomy): domain Bacteria; kingdom Bacillati; phylum Actinomycetota; class Actinomycetes; order Kitasatosporales; family Streptomycetaceae; genus Streptomyces; species Streptomyces sp. NPDC093071. The sequence continues at coordinate 123,195 of NZ_JBIVPH010000002.1, forward strand.
TGGGAAGAATGTCGCTGTGCCCAAGCCTTATCCGGAAGAGTTCCGGCAGGACGTCGTGCGGGTCGCGCGGAACCGCGGCCCGGGTGTGACGGTCGAACAGGTCGCCGCTGACTTCGGGGTCCACCCGATGACGTTGTGGAAGTGGATGCGCCGGGCGGACATCGATGACGGGGCCAGGGCCGGGGCCACCAGCCAGGAGAATGCGGAACTGAGGGAGGCACGTCGGTGGATCGGGCTGCTGGAGCAGGAGAACGAGGTGCTGCGGCGGGCCGCGGCGTATCTGTCGCAGGCGCATCTGCCGGGAAAGGATCTGCCCGCTCGTGAAAGAGCCGGCCGCGGACGGAACGCCCGTCTCGGTGACGTGCCGGGTGCTCGAGCTCGCCAGACAGCCGTACTACCGCTGGCTCGACAAGCCGGTGGCTGACGCCGTCCTTGCCGAGGCGTATCGCGCGAACGCGCTCTTCGACGCTCACCGCGAGGATCCGGAGTTCGGCTACCGGTTCCCGGCGGACGAAGCACGCGACGCCGGGGCCTGGATGGCGGACCGGACGGCGTGGCGGATCTGCCGGGAGAACCGCTGGTGGAGCGTGTTCGGGAAGAAACGCGGCCGGGGAAGAAGGCCGGCCCGCCGGTGCACGACGACCTCGTCCGTCGTGACTTCACCGCGGCCGGCCCGAACCGGTTGTGGCTCGCCGACATCACCGAACACGCCACCGGCGACGACAAGCTGTGTCTCCGTGCGATCAAGGATGTCTTCAGCAACAGGATCGTGGGCTACTCCATCGACGCGCGGATGAAGTCCCGCCTGGCCGTGACCGCCCTCGAGAACGCCGTGGCCCGGTGTGAAAATGTCGACGGGTGCATCCTGCACAGCGATCGCGGATCACAGTTCCGGTCCCGGAAATTCGTCCGGGCACTCGACCGCCACCGGATGGCCGGATCGATAGGGAGAGTCGGGGCAGCCGGCGACAACGCGGCCATGGAGTCCTTCTTCAGCCTGCTGCAGAAGAACGTCCTCGACCGCCGTAAGTGGACCACTCGCGAGGAACTGCGGATCGCGATCGTGACCTGGATCGAGCGGACCTGCCACCGCCGTCGCCGGCAATCCGCACTCGGCCGGCTGACCCCCGTCGAATACGAGACCGTCATGACCATACCGGCCCTCCAGGCCGCGTGACCGAACCTGTCACCCGAACTTGCACCAGACCCCGTGGATGAGCCGGGAAACATGCTCGACCAGCTCGTGCGGGATGTCGAGCATGGCGGGATACGGCGCCGAACGAGGCTCCTCGGACGATGCGTGGCGCGTAGAGAACACCACCGCAACGGCTAGAAGCCTCACCTCGTTGCAAACCCCAGCTGACCTGCGTTTTCGCCTCGCAGAGACAGGATGGGACCAGCACAGCGGAAGGTGTGTGTCGGTGCCCGCGTCAACGCCGTCGGCGGGAGCGATCACGGTGGGCCACGCCGCGGACATCCGCGAGCCGTCGCTCTTCTTCCCGGAGAATTGACCCACGATTCAGCCAGTGGAATGAACCATGAGGAGGGTCTTTTCGGGTTCTAGGTTAGGAGTGTCGCCAGGGAGTACCGCCTGGTGGAGCCAGTGGAACACCCAGGAGCAATCATGTCTTTCACCACCGCTCAGCCCGTTCTCGTCCGCGCCCAGGAGGCCGAAACCTTGCAGGACGGAACCCTCAGCCTGATCACGCTACTCGCCGACTCACCTGCCACCGGTGGCGCGTTGACCGCGAACAAGGCCACGTTCCGGAAAGGGTCGCCGGGTGCGCCCGCCCACTTCCACACCCGCGCCACCGAGATGTTCCTGGTCCTCAGCGGTTCCATGCGGATCCTGCTGGACGACAAGGTCGTCACGCTCGGTCAGGGCGACTTCCTGACCGTTCCGCCGACCGTGCCACACGCCTTCGCGCCGGCCCCGGGGAGCGAGGCCGAGATGATCGTCGTGTTCACGCCCGGGATGGACCGGTTCGACTACTACCGGCTGCTCGAGCGCGTCCACCGGGGTGAGGCCACCGTGCAGGAGATCAAGGACAGTTCCGAGCAGTTCGACAACCATTACTTCGAGAGTCCCGTCTGGCAGCGGGAACTCGTCGGCCGATGAATCGTCACCGGCGCCGGAACAGGTCGTGGACCCGGTCCCGCGGTCCGTACCACTCGGATACGTCCCGCCACGGGGCGCCGGTCAGGGTCCGTCACCGTATGCCGTTCACCAGCTGCCGCGTCCACACCCACGGACGGCCTGGCTTGACGCCCGTCGGCAGTAAGGACTCGAGCCGGGCCCGTTGAGCCTCTTTCATCCCGGGGTTCCAAGAGTGGAGATCCAGAACATCCCCGCGGCTCAGAGCTGCTCAAGGTCCCTCGGTGGGCCCAGGGTGAAAGAGGCTCGACGACAGCGGCCAGGGCTGAGCGGACGGATGGAAGCCGTCCGGCCGCTGGAGCGGCCGCGATACTGGCCGCCATGACCGGCACACCCGAACCCGCCACCGCGGGCCCGTTCTCCCGGATCAGGATCAGGGCCGGGGCTCTGGTGTTCTGCGGTGACGACGTCGCCCTCATCCGCCGCGACCGCGCCGGCTCCACCCACTGCACCCCGCCCGGCGGCAGCCACGAGACCGGCGTCATCGAGTGGATCGACTACCGCGAGCCCGAGTGCTCGTTCTCGCTGCTCCGGATCACGGTGCGGGCCTCACCGGCCACGTCGTGTGCCTCCGGTCTCGTCTGCGGGTGAGGGCCGACGCCTCACGCCACCTCGTGGGAACCGTCACCGGGAGCACGCCCCTCGGGATATCGCGTTGACACCCCGGACGGCGTCTTGCCGGCTTGCGCGGGTCGTTGTGGTTCGTTCTGGGCCTGCGCACCCTGGAAACGGGTGCTTGATGACCCGGCCCATGCCGAGCGCGCCTCGCCGCATCGTGTAACCGTCCGCAGCTTTTCGCCGCCCGCTTCCTCGGGCCGCTGCCGGACGCGTCCTCCGGTGCCTTGAACCGTCCGTTCGCCGACCAGGCGTCACGGGCTGCTTTCCGACGAGGCCACTCGGCCTGCTCCTGCCGTCCTGACAGACTCCCGGCAAGGAGCACCCGGGTGTCCAGCCACACCACCACCGACGCCACTCTCGGCCCCCGCGCCTTCGCCTGCGCGTGGTACGGACCGGCCGTGTCCGCCGACGATGGCGCGCCGCGCAACCACTGGCCGTCCCGCCTGCATTCACGGCACGTCCTCGATCACCTCGAGGGCGGCCCGAGTGACTGCGGGGGCGGACGTCCCCGATCGTCGTCGTCCTGCCCACCGGTGACCGGACGGTGATCCAACGCTGCGTGCGCCGCGACGAGCTCGCCTCCGAACCTGCTCGCACGGATGACAACCAGCTCGTCCTGATGCGCACGGCCGTCCGCTCGCCGGCCCCCTTCGACTTCCGGTGCACGTCCTGCCGGCTGGACGTGTCCCCGGACGCACCCGGTACCGCACACCGCACACCGCACACCGCAACCACTGTCCCAACTGCCTGACCAGCCTGCACGTCGACCGGAAGGTCCCGGGCGACCGGGACGCGGACTGCCGCGGCCGGACGGAGGCGCTGAGTCTGTACGTCCACGCCGACGGCGAGTGGTTGATCGTCCATCAGTGCGCCGCCTGCGGTGAACTCTCCGCCAACCGCATATCCGGCGATCGCGACCTCCTCGCCCTGGTCCGCCTCGCCCTCAGCCCCCTCGCCGACACCGGGGCCGCCGCCCGCGCCCCGTCCGCCGACGGGCGGCCGGGGCGCGGACCGGAGCGGCGACCGGGGCGTCGTCAGGCAGGTGCGCCGAGCGGCGGGTGGTCGAGCACGCGGGGCTTGTACTCCACCATCTGGGTGCGGCCGTCGAAGGTGCGGTGCCCGATCATCTCCAGGGCGACGTCCGGATAGCCGTCGTAGATGCGCTCCGCGCCCGTGGCCCCCGTGATCACAGGGAACATCACGACCCGGAAGCGGTCGACGAGCCCCGCCCGCAGTAGGGAACGGCCCAGGCTGAGGCTGCCGATCGTGGTGAGGAGGCCCGAGCCTTCCGCCTTCATGGCGCGGACAGCCTCGACGGCGTCGCCGCGAACGAGCGTGGCGTTGGCCCAGGTGAGCGGCTCCTCCAGAGAGGAGGAGAACACCACCTTGGAAGCCCGCGTGAGCTCGTCCACGGACGCCTCCTCCTCCGGCCTGAACTCGTCCTGGCCGTCCGGGACCTGGCCCGCGGCGAAGCCCGACATCAGGCGGTAGGTCTTCGCCCCCATCAGGTACGTGACCTCGGGCTGCTCACCGAGCCACGCGAGGTACTCCGGGCCCTCCAGTCCCCAGAATCCGGGCCACCCCTCTCCTGATGCGTAGCCGTCGAGAGAGGTGATGAAGTCGACGAGAAGCTCCGACATGGCGGTGTCCTTCCGGTGGTGTCACGCGTGTGCGGTGTCACGAATTCTTCGGTGTCGCGAATCTGCGGCGTCATGGGCTTGGACCGGCCGGGAGCCGGGAACTCATCGGCCGCGCTGCGGGGCGGGCGGGAGCGTCCCCGGCCGAGCCCAGTAAACCGCTCAGGGCCCGCCCGAAGCGCTCAGGCGCGTCAGACAGCCGGCCCGGCCTGCCTCAAGTGGCGGCACCACATGCGGCCGGCCTCCCCGGCACCGCCGGAGAGGCCGATCCCGCGCCGTGTCGGCCCGGCACCGTTGTCAGGAGCCCGGCAGCGGTCGTTCAGAGCGCACCGGTTCAGACCGTGAGGACCGCTGTACGGGAGCAGGGTGTGGAAGGGCTGACGGCATGACTGAGCACTCCTGACATCGCGACCACGACCGGATCGAGCGGAGGCAACCCGCGCAGGCCCCGGCCGGTGAGCCGCCGGCCTCCGACCACGACCGCGACCGCGACCGCGTCGCCGGGAAGATGCCGAGGAGGTACGGGCGGCCGTTGCCGTCGACCGTCTGGAGATGGACGATCTCGATGCCGGGCTGACCTTGATCTACCGGGCCAGGACCCGTGGAGGGCTCGCCGCGGCCGGCCGCGACCTGCCGGACGCCGGCCCACGGGACGCCCTCGTGGTCGATCGCCCGCCTCGCGCTTCGCCCTCGGCGTGTTCGGCGGGTTCGAACGCCAGGGTGAGTGGGTGAACCCGCCGCGCTTCACCGCCTGGTCGATGTGGGGCGGCGGTCGACTCGACCTCGGCGACGCGCGGTATGCCGACCAGGAGACGGTCGTCCGGGCCGTCGCGCCCTTCGACGGCACCCAGATCGTCCTCCCCGACGACATCGAGATCGAGGTCAGGGACTTCGGGCTCTTCGGCCTGTTCGGAAAGCGCGGCGCTCGGAAGCCCGACAGGCCGGGCGCGCCCCGCGTGATCGGCAAGGACCTCGTGATGTTCGGCGGTGTCGTCACGAAGAACAGGCGGGTGGGCCGCTCCTCCACCGAGACGTGGCCGATCCTCCGGCGCCCGACCCCCGGCGTCCGGGCTCGGTTGCGCCCCCTCCTCCGGCCCCCGGCTCCGCCGGTACGGCACGGTCGAGGCGTTGCGGGCCGTTCGGGGGCGGACGGCGCGGCCGTCGGCGTGCTCTGCGGAGGCGGCCCGCCTGGGGCACTACCGTGTCCGCGTCAGTCGCTCCCCTCCGAAAGCGCCGATGCCGTTGCTCGCCGTCACCGTCATCACGGCCGTGCTGCTCGCCTGGTGCGTCCTGTCGCACCGGCTGGCGCGCTGGAGCATCACCGCACCGATCGCCATGCTCGCCGCCGGGATCGCCCTCACCAGCGGCTCGGACCCGGCCCTCGTCTTCGACTTCGGCGACATGGCCGGGTTCGAGCACGCGGTCGAAGTCGTCCTCGCCCTGTTGCTCTTCGTCGACGCGACCGAGGTCCCCTCGGGAGCCATCCGGCGCGAGCGCCGCGTCGTGATCCGCCTCCTGGGAGGTGCGCTGCCCCTCACTCTGGCCGCCGCCTTCCTGACCGCGCTCGCCTTCTTCCCCGACCGGCCCGGTTGGGTCCTGGCGGTGCTGGCCACCGTCGTCGTCCCGCTCGATCTGGCACCCGCGGCGGCCGTGGTGCGCGACCACCGCATCCCCGCCCGGCTCCGCGAAGTGCTCAACGTCGAGGGCGGCCTGAACGACGGCATCGTCTCACCGGTGTTCCTGCTCTGCGTGGCCGCCGCGGCGGAGGTCCACACGGCGGGCGACGACTACGCCGAGGCGCTCCTCGACGCCGTCGGCGCGGCGGCCTGGGCGCTCGGCGCGGGCTCGCTCGTCGGCTACGGCGCAGGATGGCTGCTCCGCCGGTCCTGGGCGAAGGGCTGGGCACAGCCGGCGGCGATGCGCCTCGGCGTGCTGAGCGTGCCCGTCGCCGCGTACACCCTGTCGTCGGTCCTCGGCGGCAACGGCTTCGTGGCCTCCTTCGTGGCCGGTGTCTGCATCGCCCCCGCGATGCGGCACATGCCGGAGAACGCCGTGGAGATGACCGACGACCTAGTCACCCTCCTCACACTCGCCCTCTGGTTCCTCTTCGGGCAGATCGTCACGGACGAGTTCTGGGACGGCTTCCACCTCTCGGTCGTCCTCTACGCCCTCCTCGCCGTCAGCCTGGTGCGGATCGTGCCCGTCCTGCTCGCGCTCATCGGCACGGACCTGTCCCTGGGAGACCGGCTGTTCCTCGGCTGGATGGGGCCCAGGGGAGTGACCTCGGTGGTCTTCGGACTGCTCGCCGCCCTGGAACTGCGCGACGGGAGCGGGGGCGACTTCATCTCCCGCGTCATGGTCATCACCGTCATGGTCAGCATCGTCCTCCACGGTCTCAGCGCCGAGCCGCTGGCCCGCCGCTACTCCCGCAGACGACGGACCGCACCGGCGCCGCGCCCCTGACCGTCCCTCCCACGACGGCCCGCCGGCCCGGGAGGAGCGCCCGCCGGGCCGATGCGCCGCGCCCGTCGGCCGAGTGCCCGGTTCAGAGCTCCACGACGATCGTTCCCGTCGCCGACTCCGGACCGGGCCCGTCAGGCCGGTCGACCGTCCACCGGCCCGGAGCGTCCGGGGACTCGCTCCGGGGCACGGCCCGGCCCTCACCGGTCATCAGCCGACCCTGGTACGCCTGGGCGTAGCGCGCAGACGGAGTAGGTGCCGGAGTCGTTCGGGACGACGATGTCGCAGGAGACGTCGGCCCATTCGGCCGGGCCCGGATCGTCCTCCGCCAGTGCCTCGCCGCCGGTGCCGGGGGTAACCACCCGCGGGCTTCCGCCGCTGTGCCGCTTGCCGTTCCACACGGACGCCTGCGCGCGGTCCTCGCCCGCCGGCCCGACGACGGCCTGGTCGACGGCGTCGCCGCACTCGGCGCGGTGGTGGAGCAGCGAGAAGCCGAGGGTGCAGGTGCCGCCGGTGGCGACGTGCGCCACGGGGCCTCGGCCGTCGATCCGTACGTCGCGGATCTTGAAGCGGAACCCCGTGGCGCCGCCGTACGGTTCGGTCGTCCCCACGGGCACGTGCTTCATGAGGGCCACACCCTCGCGGCGTCCCGGCGACGGACGAGGCGGCTGCCTGATCCGCCTCCTCGGTGGCGTCCGTCGGTGCTCCGATTCGATCCGGCGCCGTGGCCATCAGTCGTTCGGGAACCTGGGCACCGGCCGTACCGACTGTTCGCCGACCGAGTCTACGACTGCAACACGTACCACCGCATCCTCCGGGCCCGCGGCATCACACCGAGGATCACCCGTACGCGGCGTCCCGCACGGCTCAGGCCTGGGCAGGACCCGCTGGTTCGTCGAGCGGGCCTTCGCCTGGCTCCACACCGGTTCAAACGACTCCGCGTCCGCTACGAGATGCGCGCAGACCTCCATCTCGGCCTGCTCCAACTCGACTGCGGCATCATCTGCTTGAGACGACTGCGAACCTCGTTCTGAAACGATCAGTCAGCGGGCCGGTGGCAGCCTCATGGCGTCAGGGAGCGGGCTCAGGCGCGGCCCGGTCGACCTTGCGGACCGCGCCGTTGACACTACCGTCGCTGGTCGAGCCCTTCCCACGTGACCGGCTGGGCAAGGCCCGCAGCGAGGGTCTCCTGTTCGCGCCGCCGGGCCAGGTCCTCATCCGTGCCGAGGGAGTCGGTCGCAAGGCCCGTCTTGACCCGCTGCCGCGCGGCCTCGTCCAGACCTTCGGCGACGAGCAGTCTGTCGAGTTGTTCCAGGACGCTTCGCAGCTGGTGGACGTCTGCGGCGGCCAACGGGTCGTTCAGGGTCCTGCGGCGCACTTCGGGGTTCTGCCCGAGGTGCGCATCGATGGGGTCGTGGGAGGCATCGGTCATGCGCTCCAGTGTGCCGCGTACCGACTGCGCGTCTCGTACGACGGGAAACCCCTGCAGCTGGGTATGGCAGGAGATTCGTTTCAGACGGTTCGGGTGACGTGGATCCACCCGAGCACGGTGATCCCCACGCCGGCGGCGACCCATCACGGGACGGTCGGCTGCCGGTAGAGCAGGTGTACGAGGGCCAGCAACACCGCGAAGTCGGGTGCGGTGGGCCGTGTCCGACCGACGTGGGTGCGGACGGGGTTGCGTGTTTCCCTACCGCCGGCTCCCGGCAGGTGTCCGCCCGAGCGCGCCCGGTCACCAGCCTTCTTGCGTTCCAGATCCGGTGGGTCACGGCATGGAGAACGGATCCGGCAGCGACTTATCACGCCGTGATGGGTCCGTGGGCCGTCCGGGTCCAGCACCGGCCACAGGGTCGGCTGAACGCGTGGTTCTTGGACCGGTCGGTCCGTTGATCGGATGTGCCGACCCGGTTGGTGATCACTGATGCGATGGGGGAACCGGATCGAGCCGTTGATGCCGCCGACCAAGTCCACGCCCCCGGCCGCGGCCCCGACAGCGGCCGAGGATGCTGACGACATCGGCGGGACCGTGCCTGTTGGTGGATCCCGCCGTCTGCCGAGCCCACCAGCATTCCGTAGGCGTCGGGGAAAGAGGCGTCCGGCCGGACCGAACCCGACGACCATGCGCCCGGACGTTTCCGCGACAGCCCGAGCAGGAAGGTCCGCCTCGCCGGCGACAGCCACGCACGACTTCCGGCCCTGCATGCCACCACGAGCCGGGTGGGCGACGCCCCGGCCTTCGAAACCGTCATGGCCGACATCCGTGTTCCGCGAAGCGGACCCGGAGGACCGGGGACCCGACCCGAAACCGCCCTGGCGGACCGCGCGTACTCATCCCGTGCGATCCGCCATCACCTCCGATGGAGCGGGATCCACGCTGTCGCCCCTGGCTCTCCAAGCAGGTCGGCCGTCGTCCGAGTCGCGGCCGCGCCGGAGACCGCCCTCGCCTTTGACGCCGAGGCGTACAGACAACGCGATGCGGTCGAGCGGTGCATCAACCGGCTCGAACGGTGCCGCGGACCGGCGACGCGAACGGACGAGCTCGCGATTACCGCCAGGCCCATCCAGCCTCGCGGCCATCCTCATCCGGGCCCGCAGGCGATCCACGGAGAAGCCCTAGGGCCGGTCGTCGGCGTCGAGGGCGTGTTCTTTGAGGAATACGCCCGCGTGGGCTGCCGCCTCCTCTGCGGTTGCGTACGGCGGCCGCTCGGCGACCGTACTGGATGCGCCATCAGCGCCTCGCCCGGTCCAGCCCCAACCGCCTGAAGACGACTGCACCAGCTCGGCAGTCCCTCCGAACAGCGCAAGCGTGCCGGCCGTCGCGGATGCCGGGCGGCTGACGGCGTCGGGCCATTTCTTGCGGGCGCCCTGGCGAGTGATGCCCCAGACAGCTCCCAACTGCTCATAACTCGCGCCGTAGGAACCGGCGGTCGCCGCCGCTCGCTCCGTGAGGCGCTTGACCTCGCCATCCATCACCTTCCACGCGGCCAGAACGGACAGCGCCACTTCGACGGGGCTCGCGTCCCACATGCGGTCGGCGGACAACCCGGTCTCCCGGGAGCGGATGGCCGAGGCCAGGGGGTTCAAGGCGTCGTACAGGGCCTTGGCGAGCTCCGTCTGCTCTTCTGGGGTGATCTCAGAAACCGTCATGTGACAACTATAGTTTCCAAAACCGTCAACGGAAACCAAAGTTTCCGCACCGTGCTGGTTGGCACGCGTCACGGAGACAGGCCCCAGAGTGGCTCCGGGCGTCGCCCACGGGCCCGATCGCAGTCGGGCCGACCAGCGGTCACGAGATCGGGCGGATGCGTATCGATCACGGGCCGTCGGCCGACCGGGCAGTCCGGTCGTCGCGTCCGTCCCCCAGCTCGCCGGTGAGGCCGGTCCGCAAGCGGCAAGCCACAGCGACCTCGTGATGGCCGACGGCCTGGGGCGGCCTCGTCAGGCAAACGAGTTCGTCTGTCGCGGCTCACCGACTTCCGCTCCCCCGCACCGGGGAGACTGACGGCCGTCCGGGGTTCCTCCAGGCAGCGGAGACGTTCGCAGTGGGCTGTCGGCCGGAACGCGATGTCCTGTACAGAATCCTCTGCTCCCCCATGGATCCCTGCTCGACAGAGTCCGACTCGAGGAGACTTGCCGTTCAGGCAGGTTCCCGGCGCCCCTTGGACGTACGACGGCTAGGTTCTGTCGCCAAATGTCACGCCCGCATCAGGAGTGGCGCGAGGGTGACGGCTGCTTCACGGGACTCGGCTGTCTTGTCGTAGCGGGTGGCGATGCCGCGCCACCGCTCGAGGCGGGTGAAGCACCGTTCCACGACGTCGCGGTGCTTGTGGATCTCGCGGTCGAAGGCCGGCGGGCGGCCTCCGCGGCTGCCCCCGCCGGGCCTGGTCGGCCCGCTCGGGAACCGTGTGCGGGACGCCCCGGCGGCAAAGCCGGATGCGGATCGCCTTCGAGCCGCAGCCCTCGTCACCCACGAGGGTGGAGTCGACCGACACCGGCCACTCGACGTCTCCCGCCACGTCCGCTTCCGCCCGGGCGGCCCACAGCATCCGACGGCCTGCGACCGCATGCGCTCCCGCACGGCCCTCTCGGCGTCGGTCAGCCCACCACTCCGCGCGCATCTCACGACCCAGGGCCTACCGGAGCGACCAGACCGCCGTCCGGAGAACCGTCCCGGCATCACTCGATCAGGTTCAGTGATCGGCCAGGATCCGATTGACTTCGGTCTCGGCGGTGGAAAGGAGCTCGTCGATGTCGGCGTCCTTGTTGGTGAGGATGCCGGACATGACGTTGTCGAGGACCTTGTAGACCTCCTGCGCCTTCGGCGGCTCGTTCTTGCCGGCGACCGGGTTGTCCATGAAGGTCTTGAAGTTCTCGACCGGCATGGTGGCGTGCTCCAGACGGGCGGCGTCGTCCTTGGCCTTGGACTCGTTCAGCCAGAAGTTGGGCTGCGGGATGCCGACCGGGAGGCCGTCGGCCTTGGTGCGGGCCCAGTCGAACTGGCCCTTGCCGACGGTGAGGTTCTTGAAGTTCAGCCAGGCGATCGCGGCCTTGATCTTGTCGCCGGATATGCCCTTCTTGATCATGTAGTTGTTGCCGCCCGCGAGCGTGTTCTTTCCGCCGGGGATCGGGCCCATGCCGAAGTTCTCGTACTTGGCGCCGAGCTGCTGGACCATGTAGGCGATGTCGTCGGGGGCGGCGAGGAACATGCCGAGCTTGTCGGTGGCGATCCGCTTCTGGAGGTCGCCCCACTTGAGCAGCTGGGTCTTGCCCATGGAGTCGTCCTCCCAGCGCATGGCGTGGAGGTTCTTCGCGACCTGGCGGCCCAGGTCGGTGTTGAACGCGGCCTTCTCGCCGGACGCGTCGACGATGTCGCCGCCGAGGCTGTACATCTGGGCGGTGAAGTGCCAGCCGCCGGTATTGCCCGCGCTGTACTCGCCGAAGCCGGCGACGCCGTTGCCGAGGGCGGCGATCTTCTTGGCGGCGGTGCGGACCTCGTCCCAGGTGCGCGGCGGGGCGTCCGGGTTCAGGCCGGCGTCCTTGAAGAGCTTGCGGTTGATCAGCAGACCCAAGGTGTAGTTGCTGTTGGGCAGACCGTAGAGTCGGCCCTTGTGCCTCAGTGAGTCGAGGACGTCAGGATTGATGTCCCTGAGGAGCCTCACCGTCCACGGGTGCACGTACGAGGAGATGTCCTCGGCCGCGTCCTCGGCGAGGACCTGCGGCAGGTCGGTGAAGTACGTGTAGAACACGTCCGGCTGCGTCTTCGCCTTCAGCATGGCGGTGAACTGCGGCGGCTCCAGACACTGGCCGGGGGTGGAGCGGCCCTCGATGGTGACGTTCGGGTACGTCTTGTTGAACTCGGCGACGTCCTCCTTCCACTCCTTCAGCTCCGCCGCCTCTTCTGCCGGCGGCATGCAGTCGATCGTGATCGTCACCTCGGTCTTCGGGTCCAGCTGGGTCGTCGGGTCGGAGGAGTCGTCGTCCTCACCGCAGGCGGTGAGCGCAAGCACGAGCAAAGCAGCCGTGGATACACGCCGACGACGACGCAGTGGGACAGCTCTCAAGGTGTAGCCCCCTTCTGAACACGCGTGAGGTTCGCCCTCGTCCCAGTACGTCAACTCGGAGGGACGACGCACACTCGATCATCGCTTTCGCTGCCACGCAGCATCTTGTTCATTCATAGAAAATTATGGATAAAAAGGCTCAAGATAGAGTGAATCCACGGGGATCGAGAGTTACCGTTCTGGACCCGTTGAGGTCGTATGCGTACACAGGCTGATCCCGGCCGTCAGGGTCGCCGAGGAAGCAACATGATGCGCCGCTGTCCGACGGCAGCGTGCTGCGCTCGTACGAGCGGCTCGGTGCCAGGCGCCGGTCATCGCGAACGTGGCGTCGGCACCGGGAACGACGACGAAAGGGAGGCGGCGTCTTCTCGGCTCGTACTTCCACACCCGGCCGGAGCGGCCGGCCTCCGAGCCGTCTCCGGTGCGGGCGAAGCCGGATGCGACGTACACGGCCCCCGTTCCCCGCGAGCAGGCTTGGATCCTCCCCGCGTGGGTGATGATTCCCCGGCTGAAGTCCCGGCGTCGCGCTCGTCACGTTCGCCGGCATCGGCCCCTACCTGCGGTTTTCGCACGACTCCCAGGTCGTTCAGAGCACCATGCCGCTCATGTCGTTGTTCTCCCGGCACCTTCTCTCCCCTCGACGTGCACCCCTCTCCGGCTGACCGCCGCGGGAATCGTCCGGGCGAGCCGACTGAGGCCCGGTCGGCTCGCCACGCCGTCTCGACAAGGGTGACCCCCACCTGTTCGACCTCGACGGTCGCCTCACGTCGGTGGCTCCGGGGCCGCCGCGGTTCGTAGCGGGCTTCCACGGGGCGGCGCCCACCGCCGGGTGCGGCGGGCGCCAGGGTTACCGCCGTGAGACGGAGCAGGATCAGCAGGGGTTGATGTTGATCTTGAAGGTTGACGTGGTGTTCCGGATGTCCTGGGCGTTGTCCCGCATGCGCAGGCAGTTGAAGGTGACCTCGCCGACAGCGGGCCCCTGACCGGGCTCAGGCATCTCGTTGGCCCAGATACCGATCCCGGACTTGGCGTCCCAGGCGTCGCCGCTCCGCTTTGCACCGGTGATGGAGACGTCGGTGAAGATGGTGTCCTTCACCGGGTTCTCGGGCTGGGAGCCGTTGTACTTGGTCTGGAACATGATGCCGCTGTAGGTGGGGTCGACGATGTCGACGTGGCTGACCCGGATGCCCTGGAAGACCTTCGAGGCGGAGAACAGCCACATGCCGGGGAAGGTCTGGTTGCCCCAGAAGTGGCCGCCGGATCGGACGATCGAGATGTTCTCGAATGTGGTCGGGACGGTCCCGAAGCCGTTCATCGGGTAGCCGAAGTCCAGCGAGGAGACGGTCACGCCGGAGTAGACCAGGGTGTCCGCGACGTGGATGTTGCGGAAGGTGTTGTTGTAACCGCCGTACACCGCGATGCCCGCCGCGCGCCAGGTCAGGGTGGTGGTGAGGTTCTCGTAGACGTTGTTCTTCATGTCGGCGCCGCCGGCGTCGATCGCGGAGAACAGTGCGAAGCTGTCGTCGCCGGTGGCGCGGGCGTCGTTGTTGACGACGTGGTTGTCGGTGGAGCCGTTGGTCATGTTGACGCCGTCGGCGAACATGTTGCGGATCCGGGAGTTCTTGATCGTGACACGGTCGGTGTTGGCGCCCCAGTAGAGGCACACCATGTGCTCGTTCCAGATGTCGTCGATCACGATGTCGGCGACGTTGGCGAAGTCGAAGACCTTGCCGGGTCCGTCGATGCGCGAGGTGTAGTTGCCGAAGTAGGCGAAGCCCTTGAAGAGCGAGCCGTTCGCCGTGCCCTCGGCACGGAAGCCGATGTCGGTGTTGTCCTGCGTGGTCGGCGCGTGGAACTTCGTGTACCACGGGCCGGCGCCGACGACCTTGACGGCCTTGCCGTACACCTGGAACTTGCTGGACGTCTGGTAGTCGCCGGGCGGCAGGTAGACGCCGGTGAGCTTGCCGGTGGTGTCCATGCGGACCTTGTCCAGGGCGTTCTGCACGTCCTGGTGGGTGAAGCCGGCCGGCACGGTGTAGGTGGCCGGGTCCGGGTTCGCGACCGGGGCGACCTGCTCCAGGTTGACGAAGTCGATCGCGTAGTGGGCGGCCGAGTTCGCCGCGTCCTTCTGGAGGCGGATCTTGCTGCCGGCGGGGATGGTCTCCCCGAACATCAGGTTCGCCTCGTCGTAGATGTGACGCGGGGCACCGGAGCCCGGGTCATTGCCCGGACCGGCCTCGGCACCGTACAGCCAGGCGTACTTCGAGGTCAGCGGGAGCGCCTTCTTGAAGACGCCGTCGACGTAGACGTTGATCGTGGTGTTGATGCCGCCGCCGCCCGGGGCGTCCGGGACGGAGAAGCGGGTGACCAGGGTGTTGGTGGCGGCGCGGGTGGTGAACTCGACGAACTCGCCGGTCGCGTCGAGGGTGACGGCCTTGCGGCCGGAGGCCTCGCCCGCGATGTCGCCGACGGTGCGGTTGGGCCCGACGACGGTGGCGCCGCCGCCGGCGGTGCCGTCCTCCGCCTCGTACATCGTGTACGGCATGTTCGCGCCGCGTCCGACGAACAACGGCTGCGACTGGGTGTTGTTCTCGCGCTTGACGGGCAGCTCGTTGGCGTCGGCGGCGAGGACGGTCCTTACCGTGTACGAGCCGTTGGCCGCTGTCCAGGGACCGAGGTTCACATCGGCCGAGGCGCCGGCTGCGAGGGCCCCGTTGTAGGCGCCGGTCAGCGTCTTGACGACACCGCCCTGGGCGTTGACCAGCTCCAGCGTGATGCCGTGGCTGCCGCTCGAGGTCGCCTCGGTGCCCTGGTTCTTCACCGCGACCTTGAAGGTGACGGCGTCGCCGGCGGTCGGGCTGGACGGGCTGGTCGTCACCGAGGTGGCGAGCAGGTCGGAGCTGGCCACCGGCTTGACCACGAGCGCGGTGGGCCGGGTGTGGGTGTTGTTGGACTCGTTCTGCTCCAGGACCTCACCGGCGTCGTCCGCGACCGCGCTCAGTTCGTACGAGCCCGAAGCACGCGCGCCGAGGGCGACGGGAACGGTGGCCTGCTCGCCGGCGGCGAGAGCCGGGACCTGTCCGGTCGCGACCTTGGTGCCGCCGAGGCGGACGGCGACCTTGCTGGCCGCGGCGGGTGCGGCACCGTCGTTGCGGACGGTGACGGAAGCGGTGATCTCGTCGTCCTCCTCGGGTGCCGCGGGCGTCGCGGTGAGACCGGTGACGACGAGGTCCGGGTTGGGCGCCGGGACGCCGATCACCTGGAACTCGGCGATCTGGCCTGCGGGGGCTCCCGAGTTGGCGGTGAACTTGAGCTGGACGTCGGCGAGGCGTCCGGCCAGCGGGATGGTGACCGTGTTGCCGCTCGCGGGGTCGAAGGAGTAGCTCTTGGCCGCGATTTTACTGGTGAAGCCGGTGGCGCTCTGCTCGCGGCCCAGGACTTCGACGGTCTGGGTGCGGGCCTGCCAGGCCTGGGCCGGGTTGAGCTTCAGCACCAGCTTGTCGAGGTCGGCGTTGGCGCCGAGCTTGGCGGTGAGGGTCTGGGGGTAGGCGCCGCTCCCGCCTTCCCAGTAGGTGGCGGTGTCGTTGTCGTTGGCGTTGGCCGCGGTGAAGTTCCCGGTCGACGAGGAGGCCTCGACGGTCTTGCCGACGGCGAGGTTGGAGCCGTTGCCGCCGGTGCCGTTGCGGGTGACGCCGTTGGAGGCGACGGAGGTGTTGCCCGCCGCGTCCTTGGCCACCACGTGGTAGGTCACGGTGGCGCTTGCCGGCTGAGTGTCGGTGTAGGTGGTGACGTTGCCCGCGACGCTGCCGCGCAGCACGTTGTTGGCGTAGACGTCGTATGCGGTGACGCCCTTGTTGTCGGTGGAGGCCGTCCAGGTCAGTCTCACCTGTCCGCTCGCGGGCTCGGTGAGCCCGAGGTTCGCGGGTGCGGTGGGTGCCTGGGTGTCTCCGCCGTCACCGACGCGGGTGACGGTGTTGCTGTCTCCGGACTGGTTGCCGGCCGCGTCCTTCGCCCTGACCCGGTAGGAGACGGTCTGGTCGGCCGGACGGTTGTCGGTGAAGGTGGTGACGTCGCCTGCGACGGAGGTCAGCAGGACGTTGTTCGCGTAGATGTCGTAGCCGGACACGCCGACGTTGTCGGTCGAGGCGTTCCAGGTGAGCTTGACCTGACCGGTCGTGGGCTGGGTGTAGGCCAGGTTCGCCGGGACGGTCGGGGCCTGGGTGTCGCCGGTGGCCGGGCCGTAGACCTCCAGCTCGGATATCTGTGCGGCGGGCTGGACGGTGTTCGCGGTCACCAGGACCCGCACGTAGCGGGTGGTGGTGGAGTCCAGGGTGATCGTCGCGGTGTTGTCGTTGCCGGCGTTGAACGCGTACGCCTGGGAGGCCGAGAGGTCGGTGAAGTCGGTGCCGTTGGTGCTGCCCTGGATCTTCAGGGTCTGGCTGCGGGCGCCCCAGCCGGCCGGCAGTTTGAGGACGACGCGGTTCACGGCCACCGAGGTGCCGAGGTCGACCCGGAGCCACTGCGGCAGGGCGTTGTTGGCGCTCTCCCAGTAGCTGGCGCGGTTGCCGTCGTTGGCGTTGGGTGCGGCGTACACCTCGGTGTGGCTGCTGGCGGTGAGGGTCTTGCCGGCTGCGAGGTTCGCGGAGGAGCCTTCGGCCGCGTGGACTTCCAGTTCGGAGAGCTGGGCAGCCTGCCAGCCGGTGTTGGCGGTGACGTTGACGCGGACGAAGCGGGTCTGTGTGGCCGGGAAGGCGATGGTGACCGTGTTGGCCGAGCCGGGGTCGAAGGTGTAGGTGGCCGAGCTCTTCAGGGTGGAGAAGCTGGTTCCGTCGGCGCTGCCCTGGACGGACAGGGTCTGGTTGCGGCTCTCCCAGCCGGCCGGGAGCTTCAGGACGACCTCGTCGATGCGGGTGCTCGTCCCGAGGTCGGTCTGCACCCACTGGGGCAGGCTCGACCCGGAGCTCTGCCAGTACGTGCCCTGGTTGCCGTCGGTGATGTTGCCGGCGCCGTAACCGGACTCGGTGCTGGCGGCGGAGGCGGCGTCGCCCAGCGCGATGTTGGGTCCGCCGGCGGCGTGGGCGGCCGTCAGGGGGCCGCCCAGTGCCAGCAGACTCGTCGCGATCGCGGTGCTCAGGCACCGTGACCGCCAGGTGGGGGTTCTCATCGTTCCTCGTTTCTCGACGGGGCTCGGGGTGCGGCGGGGGCGCCCGGTTGCGGAGCCGTACGCCCCCGCCGGTGTCGGGTTGTCAGCCCTGGTTGAAGACGAACTGCGTGCCGGGCTGCGAGCAGACGTCGCCCTTGGCCGAGTTCGTGACGGTGACGTTCGTCAGCGTGGCGCTGCCGCGCGCACCGCCCATCGCGAGGATTCCGCAGCCGTTGAGCGACTTGTCGATCTTCACGTTCGTGACCTTGACGTTCGGCATGGCGCCACCGCCGGTCTTGAACTGGATGCCGTCGTACGTCGACTCGTGGATGTCGGTGTCCCGGATGGTGACGCCGGGGATGTCGGGGCCCTGCGCGAACAGGGTGATCGCGCCGAACTCCTGGTCCTCGTTCCAGAACGCGCCGCCCGTGCGGTACAGGGCGTTGTTGGCGATCAGGGTCTGGCCGGAGAAGGGCAGCGGGTCGTGGTCGGTCGCCAGCATGATCCCCGGGTAGTTCATGGTGTCGGAGATGACGTTGTTCTCGATGGTGTTGCCGTACCCGCCGTAGACGGCGATGCCGTTGGCCCGCCAGGGGAGCTGGACGGTGTTGTTGCGGAAGTGGTTGTCGTGGCCGACGTCGACGGAGGTGTCCTTGACGTACTTGTTGGCCCACACCGCGAGCGCGTCGTCACCGGTGTTGCGGAAGGACGAGTTGTAGACGGTGGAGTTGCGGGTGCCGTTGGAGAAGTTGATGCCGTCGGCGTAGGTGTTGCGGATCCTCATGCCGGTGAACTCCAGGCCGTCGCCCGGTCCCCACAGCTCGGGGATGTTGGTGTAGTCGCGGCCGACCCAGGCGCCGACGTTGGCGTGCTCGATCCAGACGTTGCTGATCTTCGTGTTCTTGCCGAAGCGCCCGTTGAGGCCGACGCCGCCCTCCTCGTTGGCGTTGTTGCCGCGGATGGTGCCGGAGCCGAAGATCGCGATGTCCGAGATCTTGGTGTTGTCGTCGATGTCGAAGCCGAAGTTGCCCTCGTGCGGGTGGTTGATGCCGTTCGCCAGGTGCGGCGGGGTGAGGGTGTAGAGCTGCGAGTGCCACATGCCGGCGCCTCGGATGGTGACGTCCCGGATGCCGACCTGGTTGTGCATGCCGCGGTTCAGCGGGTCGTCGGTGAGGATCTTCTGCTCCTGGCGCCACTGGCCGACCGGGATCCAGACGCAGGGGATCTCGCCCTTCTGGTCGGCGGTGACGGCGCGCTGGATGGCGTCGGTGTCGTCGATGCCGTCGTTGGGGACGGCACCGTACTGGGTGATCGAGACGCACTCAGCGGGCTTGGCGGCCGGCGGGGCGACCTGCTCCAGGTCGATCAGGTCGACGACGTAGAAGGAGGCGGTGTCGCCCGCGTCGCGCTGGAGGCGGAACTTGGTGCCGGCCGGGTAGGACTGGGTCAGCAGGGCGTTGGACTCGTCGAAGAGCCGCCGTGCGTCGCCGCCCGGGGTGTTGACGAGCCCCTCCGGCTGGTCGGTGGTGCCGTAGAGCCAGCTGTGCTTGGAGGAGAGCGTCAGCTTCCGCACGAACCGGCCGTCGGCGTAGAGGCTCAGCGTGGCCTCCTGGCCGCCGCCGCCCGGGGCGTCCGGTATCGAGTTCCGCACGACGACGGAGTTGGCGGCGTTCGTGGAGGTGAACTCCACGTAGTCGCCCGTGGAGTTCAGCCGGACCGACTCGCGGCCCGAGGACTCGGTGGCGAAGTTGGTGTGGCCGAACGGACGGGTCGAGTCGGTCTGGAGGAGCGTGCCGCGGTAGGAGGCGTCCTCGGCCTCGTACTCCGTGTACGGCACGGCGGCGCCGCGTCCTACGACCATCGAGCGGGAGAAGACGTTGTTGTTCTCGTTCGTCTCGGTGACGGTGTTCGTGGCGTCGGCGGTCGCGGTCAGCGTGACGCCGCCGTCGGTGGCCGTCCAGGTGCCGGTCAGCGCGACGTCGGCCGTGGCCCCGGCGGCGACGGCCGGAGTCGTGCCGTTCAGGGTGGTGGAGCCGACCGTGAGCCGCGTGACGCTGCCGGCCGGGACGGCGGAGGTGCCGCGGTTCTTGACGGCGACCGTGAAGGAGACGGGCGCGCCGACCGCGGGGGTGCCCGGGTTGGAGGTGATGCCGGTGACCGTCAGGTCGGGGCCCGGGGTCTGCGTGACCGTCAGCTTGGCCGTCGCGGTACGGCTGTTGTTGCCGTTGTCGAGCTCGGGCACCGTGTCGGTCGGGTCGACGGCGGCCGAGATGGTGTAGGAGCCCATCGGGCGCTTGCCGATGGGGACGTTCACCGTCGTCGACTGGCCCGCGGCGAGCGCGGGCACCGCGGCGGAGCCCGCGACGGTGCCTTCGGCACTGACGTTCACCGTCGTGGCCGGGGCCGGCGCGGTGCCGGCGTTGCGGACCGTGACCTTGGCGGTCACGTTGTCGGCCTCGGACGGGGTGGTCGGCTCCCAGGTGAGCTCGTTGACGACGAAGTCGGGGGCCGGGGCCGCCGTGCCGAGGACCTGGATCTCCGCGACCTGCGTACCGGGGGCGCCGTTGTTGGAGAAGCCGGTCAGGCGGAGGTCGGAGATCCGGCCGGTCACCGGGATGGTGACGGTGTTCTGGCCCGACGCGGGGTTGAAGGCGTAGTCGGCGCGCGCCTTCAGGGTGGTGAAGCCGGAGGCGTCGGAGGCCCGGCCGAGCACTTCGAAGGACTGAGTGCGAGGGCCCCAGGCGGAGTCCGGGTTCAGCTTGACGACGACGCCGCTGACGTCCGCGTCGGAGCCCAGCTTGACGGTGAGCGAGGCGGGGAAGCCGGCGGACTCCCAGTAGGTTGACGTGCTGTCGTCGTTGGCGTTTCCGGCCGCGTAGTTCTGGGTGGTGGAGGTGGCCTCGACGGGCTTGTTACGGGCCAGGTTGGTGCCGGTCACCGGGGGCGGGTCGCCCGGGTCTTCGCCTCCGCCGGCTTCGCCGTAGACCTCCAGCTCGGAGAGCTGGGCGGCGTTCCAGCCGGAGTTGTTCCCCACCTGGACGCGGACGAACCGGGCGGTGGCCGCCGGCAGGTCGATGTTCACCGTGTTGGCGGCGGAGGGGTTGAACGCGCGTGCCTGGGCGGCGGTGAGGGTGCTGAACGCGGTGCCGTCGGCGCTGCCGAGGACGGCGAGGGACTGGTTGCGCGCCTCCCAGCCGGTGGGCAGCTTGAGCGCGAGGCGGTCGAGGTCGACCTGGGTGCCCAGATCGACCTGCACCCACTGCGGGAAGGAGCCCAAGGGGCCTTCCCAGTAGGACTGTTGGCTGCCGTCGGTGACGTGGGACGCCGGGTAGCCGCCGTTGGCGCCACCGGCCGTCGCGGCTCGACCGAGCGCGAGGTTGGTGTCCGCCGCGGCCTGCGCGGGGATGGGCAGCAGGCCTACGGAGATCAGGCCCGCTGTCAGCAGACCGACCCCCAGCCGCCTGCTCGGGTGTGTGCCTCTCATGGTGACCTCTCCGCATGCGGGCAGGGTTCGTGACCTGTCCCCTGTCCGTAACGGCACGTGCCGACGGACGCGTGGGGAAGCTCGAGGAGCTCGACAGGATCACGTGCCTAGAGCCCAACATGGCTCTGACAAGGATCGAATGACAGCCAGCCTGGTTCTTGAGTTGCTCTGTGGCTCATTTACGCTGTCAGCCCGCAAGGTTTCTACTGGATGACGACTTTGTCAACGGTTCCCGTCTCATCTCCAGCAACAGGTAGTACCGAAAACGCCAACGGCACCGGTGTCGAAGCCGTTGGAGGCGGGGACACCGGTGCCGTTGGGCAGGAATTGTTCAGTTATCGGGCAGCGAGTCCTGGAGACGCCGGAGGGAGTCGGCTTCGAACCGGGACTTAACGAGCGGGCGGCGGGGCCGTTGAGCCGCGGACTACGAGTTCGGGCTCGAAGAGCAGCTCCCCCGAGTGACGCTGGGTGCCCTGGACCTGCGTGATCAGCAGGTCCACCGCAGCGCGCCCCATGGCCTCGATGGGCTGTCGCACCGTTGACAACGGAGGTTCTGTACACGTCATGAATGCGGAGTCGTCGAAGCCCACGACAGAGATGTCGGCGGGAACCGACAGGCCACGCCGCCTGGCGGCTCTGATCGCACCCAGCGCCAGAGGGTCACTGCCGCAGACGATGCCGGTGATCCCCCTGTCCAGGAGCCGCGTGGCAGCGGCTTGACCACCCTCCAGGGAGAAGATCGATCGCTCCACGAAGGTGTCGTTCCACTCCGCGCCGGCCGCCGCGGCAGCCGCACGAGCAGCTTCCAGCTTGCGGCGGGAGGGCACGTGGTCCTCAGGCCCGAGTACGAGCCCGATCCGCTCGTGCCCCAGTGAGACGAGGTGACGCCACGCCTGCTCGATGGCGACGGCATCGTCGCAGGACACGCACGGGAAGTCGAGTCCCTCGATGGAAGCGTTGATCAGGACGACGGGGATGTTGCGCTCGGCCAGCCGGTAGTAGTGGTCGTGCGGAGCATCGGCCTGCGCGAAGAGCCCGCCGGCGAAGACGACGCCGGAGACGTGCTGCTGGAGGAGCAGTTCTATGTAGTCGGCTTCGGAGACGCCGCCCTTGGTCTGCGTGCAGAGAACCGGGGTGAGTCCCTGCTGGGCGAGTGCGCCGCCGATGACCTCGGCGAATGCCGGGAAGATGGGATTCTGGAGTTCGGGAAGCACCAGGCCGACGAGCCTGGCCCTCTCACCGCGCAACTGTGTCGGCCGTTCGTAGCCGAGCACGTCAAGTGCCGTCAGTACGGATTGCCGGGTCGTCTCGGAGACCCCGGGCTTGCCATTGAGGACACGGCTCACCGTGGCCTCGCTGACCCCCACCTTTTTCGCCACTAGAGCAAGTCGTCGCGTCATGGATGCAAGCATAGCGCAAGCCATGCAAGCGGATTTCGCCATCTTGCTAGCTCAGATGTCTTCCTGACGTAAAAGAATCAAAAGGTGTACCGCTCCGCGGCTCAGGAGAAGAGAGCGGCGGGCATCCGAGGATCGACTGAAGGGGTGGACTCGGACCCGCCGCTCTCCCGGGTAGGGAGCTGTTCTCGTCAGGACCAGGGCGCGGGTGCCGGGGGCGTGACGACCGGTGGGCGGTCGTCGCAGGTGAGGGTGTTGGGCAGGAGCCAGGGGGCGAGCCAGCCGCCGTCGTTGCCGCCGAGGTCGGTCAGGGCGAACTCCGATCCCGTGGCGGGGAAGTTGAAGGAGCCGCAGTTGTTGACCCCGACGGCCCCCACGTTGCGGGCGTCGACGTTCTCGAAGGTGGCGGAGCCCTTCACCCGGGCGCTGAGGACGGAGTTGCCGGTGCCGTCGACGCGGACGTCCTTGAAGTGGACGGCCGGGACGTCGACCCGGTCCTTCACCCCGTACTCGCTGACCAGCATGATCGCGTTGTGGGTGGAGTCGAGGTAGTGGTCGCCGGTGACCCGGACGTCGGCGTCGATGCTCCTGTCCAGGGCGTAGAACCAGATGGCGCCGAGGCCGATCCTCCAGTTGAGGTCGAGGGTGCCGGCGCGGACCGTGGTGTTGCCGGTGAAGCGGAGGGTGCCGGTGAAGGGTTCGGCGCCGAAGCGGGACCCGGCGTGCAGGCCGCTGCCCTCGCGGACCGGGTCGGCGACGAGGTTGCCGCTGACGGTGTTGTCCTCGCCGCCGTAGATCGCGATGCCGTTGGCGAGGGTGGGCGACTGGACGGTGTTGCGCGTGACGGTGTTGCGGGCGTCTGGGGTCTTGTCCGACCAGAGAGCGATGCCGTCGTCGCCGGTGTTGCGGATGAAGTTGTTCCGGACGAGGGAGTCGGTGACGCCGGTGTGGAAGTTGAGGGCGTCGGCGATCTGGTCGGTGATGACGTTGTTCGTGACCTTCACGTTCGACATCGGGCCGTCGAACCACAGGCCGACCTTGGTGCGGTGCAGGTGGAGGCCGTCGATCGTGGAGTCGCTCATGGCGCCGCCGATGGCGTTGACCTGGTCGGTGTCGATCCGCTCGCGGACGTCGCCCTCGATCGCGAAGCCGCGCAGGTGCACGTTGCGGCTGCCGCCCTCGGCGGCGCTCCTGCCGTAGAGGCCGACGCCGGTGTGGCGGGAGCCGTCGGGCGCGGGCTCGGACAGCGTGACCTGGCGGCCCTTGAGGATGGTGTGCCAGTTGCCGGCGCCGACGATCGTGACGTCGTCGACGACGATGTGCCGGTCGACCCGGAAGGTGCCCGGCGGCAGGTACACGGGCCGGTCGACGCGGCGAGCGAGGGCGATGGCGCGCTCGATGGCGGGGGCCGCGTCCCGGCGCCCGGTCGGGTCGGCGCCCAGGAGCCGTACGTCGATCCCCCCGCGTTCGACGTGCGGCGGCGCGACGAGCTCGGTGTCGAGGAGGTCGATCACGGTCCAGGCGGCGGGGCTCCCGGCCGGCACCGTGAGCCGTACCTCCTCCCCCGCCCGGAAGGTCTTGCCGAGCAGCAGGCGCTGCTCGTCGTAGAAGTGCGTGGGCCGGAAGGGCTTGTCGAAGGTGGGCGTCGGCGTGGTGGAAGCCGGGACGCAGGCGCACTCGGCGAGCCACCAGTCGGGGTGGAGGAGGTCCGCGCCCGGGTCGTTGGTGAACGGGTACTGGTTGTAGAGCCAGGAGTACTGCGAGGTCAGCGTCATCGTCGTGCGGTGGCGGCCGTCGACGGTGACGTCCAGGGGTGCGGTGATGCCGCCGCCCCCGGGCGCGTCGGGGATGCTGTAGCGGACGGTCAGGGCGTTGGTCGTGCGGGGCAGGGTGAACTCGACGTACTGGCCGGGGACGAGCCGGACCGCCTTCCGGCCGGACGCCTCCGAGGGGAGGGTGTACGGGGTGCGGTCCGGCCCGATGACGGTGCCGGTGGTGCGGGCGTTCTCGGCCTCCTGCTCGTCGAAGGCCACGGTGGCGCCCCGCCCTGCCACGAGCGCCGGAGCGAGGCCGGCGCGGGTGACGGCGGGCGGGACCGTACCGGGTCCCGGGGCGGCGGTGGCCGTCGTGGTGACGGCCGCCTGGCCGAGGCAGAGGAGCGCGCAGGCGACGGCGGTGGCTCTGGCACCGCCGCGCACGCGCGGACGAACGCGGCTGGGGATCATCTGAGCTCGCTTCTCTGACGGTGTGGAACCGCGGCGAACGGGTGTCGCGGCGGCGGGCGGACTGCACGGCGGACGAGAGTCGCCGCCGCATGCACGGAAGCCCCGCTCCCGGCCCCCCACGGAACGGGAACGGGACTTCCGTCACGGCCGGGGGTCAGGACCCCGGCCTCGGCCACCGTGCGCCGCGGCCGACGAAGTCGGCGCTGAGCGGCCTCGGCCGCACGATGGGGTCTTTCAGTGGGGCGCCGCCGACGGTCACGTGCGGCGAGCGGCGCCGTCGGGGTGACCCGGGGTCAGGCCTGGAGCCAGACGGCGGTGTCCGAGGGAAGGGTGCCGGCGGGATCAAGGGGTCCGCTCGTGAGCAGGAGCGCGGAGTGATCCGGGAGTTCCACGGGGGCGGGCGAGAGGTTGACGACGCAGATCAGCCCGTGGTCGCGGGCGAATGCAAGGACGCCGTCACCGGTCGGCAGCCAACGCATCGGTCCGTCGCCGCAGCCGGGGAGGGTGCGGCGCAGTTCGAGCGCGGTGCGGTAGAGGGTGAGCATCGAGCCCGGGTCGGCGGCCTGCCGGTCGACGGCGTAGCGGGCCCAGTCGGCGGGTTGGGGCAGCCAGGGCTCCTTGCCGGGCAGGGTACCGAAACCGAAGGAGGGTACTTCGGCCTTCCACGGGAGGGGGACGCGGCAGCCGTCGCGGCCTGGGTCGGTACCGCCGGAGCGGAAGTGCATGGGGTCCTGGATGCGGTCCAGGGGGATGTCGGCCTCGGGCAGGCCCAGTTCCTCACCCTGGTAGAGGTAGACCGAGCCGGGCAGGGCGAGGGTCAGCAGGGCGGCTGCGCGGGCCCTGCGGGTGCCGAGCTCCAGGTCGGTGGGGGTGCCGAAGCGCTTCTCGGCGAAGTCGAAACCGGTGTCCTCGCGGCCGTAGCGGGTGGCGGTGCGGGTGATGTCGTGGTTGCAGAGCACCCAGGTGGCGGGGGCGTGGACGGGGGCGTGCTCGGCGAGGGTGTCGTCGATGGCGCGGCGCAGGCAGTCCGGGTCCCAGGGGCAGGACAGGAAGTTGAAGTTGAAGGCGGTGTGCAGTTCGTCGGGGCGCAGGTAGCGGGCGAAGCGCTCGGCGTCGGGGAGCCAGACCTCGCCGACGAAGACGCCGCCGTACTCGTCCGCGACGGCCCGCCAGGAGCGGTAGATGTCGTGGATCTCGTCCTGGTCGAGGTAGGGGTGGGGGTCGACGCCCTCGGTGAAGTCGCGGAGGTCGGGGTCCTTGGTGAGGAGGGCGGCGGAGTCGATGCGGACGCCGGCGACGCCACGTTCGAACCAGAAGCGCAGGACGTCCTCGTGTTCGCGGCGGACGTCGGGGTGGTTCCAGTTGAGGTCGGGCTGTTCGGGGGTGAAGAGGTGGAGGTACCACTCGCCGTCGGGGACCCTGGTCCAGGTGTTCCCGGAGAACTGCGAGGGCCAGTTGTTCGGTGGGAGTTCGCCGTTCTCGCCGCGGCCGGGGCGGAAGTGGAAGCGTTCCCGTTCGGGGCTGCCGGGGCCGGCGGCGAGGGCCTCGCGGAACCAGACGTGCTGGTCGGAGACGTGGTTGGGCACGATGTCGACGATGACCTTGATGCCGTGCTCGGCCGCTTCGGCGATGAGCTTCTCGGCGTCGTCCAGGGTGCCGAAGGCCGGGTCGATGGCGCGGTAGTCGGCCACGTCGTAGCCACCGTCGACGAGCGGCGAGAGGTACCACGGGGTGAACCACACCGCGTCCACGCCCAGCCGGCTGAGATAGGGCAGGTTCGCTCGGACACCCGCGAGGTCGCCCGTGCCGTCCCCGTCGCCGTCCGCGAAGCTGCGGGGATAGACCTGGTAGATGACGGCGTCACGCCACCAATCATGGGTGCGGGAGGGGTGCACGGCTGCCACGGGAGGTCCTTTCGGGCAGGTGGGGCTCCGCCGCCGGCCGGGACGGGGCATGGAAGGTGCCGGCCGGCGGCGGAGGCATGTGGGTGGTGAACCGGAGGGGAGGTGAGTGGCGCGGGATGCGTGTCAGCCCTTGAGGCTGCCGGCGGTGAGGCCCGCCATGATGCTCCGCTGGAAGAAGACGAACACGATGATCATCGGGATGCTCGCCATCACCAGACCCGCCATGATCTGGTTCTGCGTCACCTGTCCCGCGGTCTGGGAAAGGCCCACGCTGATCGTCATCTTCTCGCTGTCCGGCAGTACGAGCAGAGGCCAGACGAAGTCCTTGAACACCATCACGATGGTGAAGATGGACACCACACCGAGGATGGGCCGCGAGATCGGCAGGATGATCGAGACGAGCACGCGCCACGGCGGCACTCCGTCGATCTCCGCCGCTTCGAGGATCTCGTCGGGAATCGAGTCGAAGAACCTCTTGAGCAGGAAGACGTTGAACCCGTTGGCCGCCACCGGGAACCAGATCGCCCAGGGCGTGTTGAGCAGGTTCCACCCGAAGATCGGCACGTCCGTGACGGTGATGTACGCCGGGATCATGACGACGATCGGCGGGATCATCAGGGTCGCGAACATCGCCCCGAGAATCACGTTGCCGAACATCGGACGCAGTTTGGACAGCGCGTAGGCGGCCGTCACGTCCACCGCGAGGGCGAACAGCCAGGCGCCGACCGAGTAGAAAAGCGTGTTCTTCAGGAGGAGTCCGACGTCGAAGAGCTCCCACGCGTCGGCGAACACCGAGAAGTCCGGGTCCTTCGGCCACAGCGTCGGCGGCATCTGGGCGATTTCCTCGCCCGATTTCATCGCGCCCGTGACCATCCAGTACAGCGGGAAG
This sequence comes from Streptomyces sp. NPDC093071, assembly GCF_044754545.1. Taxonomy (NCBI): domain Bacteria; kingdom Bacillati; phylum Actinomycetota; class Actinomycetes; order Kitasatosporales; family Streptomycetaceae; genus Streptomyces; species Streptomyces sp. NPDC093071. The sequence goes on from NZ_JBIVPH010000002.1 coordinate 150,668, forward strand.
ACGAACACGAGCGTGAACACGGACAGGATGGCGGCGAGCACCGTCCAGTAGATCCGTGAGCCCCAGCGGGACTTGAGCTCGAGGGGCGAGACGATGGTGCGGGAGTGGCCTTCGGCCCAGTGGGCGCGGCGCCGCTTGCGCCGGCGGGTCGCGGACGGTGGCGTTTCCTTGCGGGTGTCCGCGGCGGTTTCCGGGTGGGCTGTCGTGTCGACAGTGCTGGCCATGGGACTACCTCTTCTCGTCGCGGGTCAGCCTGAGCTGGACTGCGGCGACCGCAAGGAGAACGATCATGAGCATGACTCCGAGCGCGCTGCCGGCGCCGTAGTTGCCGCCGTAGACGAAGGCGTACTGGTACATCAGGAAGGCGACGGTGACGGTCGCGTTCTCCGGTCCTCCGCCGGTGAGCATGTAGGGCTCGATGAACACCTGCATGGTGGCGACGATCTGGAGCATCAGCATGAGCAGCAGGATCAGCCGGGTCTGCGGGATGGTGACGTTCCAGATCCGCTTGAAGATGCCGGCTCCGTCGAGTTCGGCCGCTTCGTAGAGTTCACCGGGGATGTTCTGCAGTGAGGCGAGGTAGATCAGGACTCCGGAGCCCATGTTCATCCACGTGGAGACGATGACCAGGGAGATCAGCGCGGTGTCGGTGGAGTCCAGCCAGGACAGGCCCGGCAGGCCCACGAAGTCGAGCAGCTGGTTGAACAGGCCGGGTCCGGGATCGTAGAACCAGCGGAAGAGCAGTACCGAGACGATCGGAGGGAGCATCACCGGCAGGTACACGACGAAGCGCAGGTATCCGCGCGCGTGGCGCAGTTCGTTGAGCACGATCGCCACCGCGAACGGGATCACGTAGCCGCACAGCAGGGCGAGGAAGGTGAAGGCGAAGGTGTTCTTCCAGGCCTGGCCGAACGCCGGGTCCTCCACCACCGCGCGGAAATTGTCCAGGCCCACCCACTTGGGCTCGTCGACCAGGTTGGTCTCCTGGAAGCTGAGCAAGACCTGCCGGATGATCGGCCACCAGGCGAACAGTGCGAAGCAGAACAGGGCCGCACACAGAAATCCGTAGGCGGTGATGTTGGTGCGAAGGGCCTTCCTCTGACGTGAGGGGTGTGCGGGTGGCCGGCGCCGCAACCTCGGGGGTCGTTTCGCCTGCATGGTGGGTGTGTCCATGGTGATCTCCCGTTCCGCGCCGCGGGTCGGGGTGCCGCACTCCGTCGGAAGGGGAGGCGGCACCCGTTCCACGACGGTCAGTTCTTCGCCAGAATCGTGTTCGCCTTGCCCTCGGCATCGGCGAGCAGCTTGTCGATGTCGGCGTCCTCGCGGGTCAGAACTGCGGACATGGGCACATCCAGCACCGCGTAGAGCTCCTGGGCCTTCGCCGGCTCCAGCTTGAGCTCGATGCTCTTCGATCCGTCGATGTAGGGCTGGTAGTACTCGACCGGCAGGACCGCGTTCTCGCCGCGGAGCTTGACGATCTCCTGGCCCGTCGGCGAGTCGCCCATGTAGTCGTTGTTCGGAACGCCCACGGCCTCACCGTTGGCCTTGCCGCGCGCGTAGTCGTGACGCCCCTTGCCGGGCGTGTTGAACTGGAAATCGATCCACTGCAGGCCGGCCTCGGTCTCGGCGGCGCTTGCCTTCGGGTTGATCATGTAGGCCTCGCCACCGGTGAGCGACGCCTTGCCCTCGGGTATGGGGGCGATGCCGTACTGGTCCTTGCTTCCCTGGAACTTCTGCACCAGGTCGGTGACGACGTCCGGGGCACCGAGCATCATGCCCGTCTTGCCGGCCGCCATCTGCTGCATCAGCGCCTCCCAGCCGATCAGCACCTTCTTGCCGACGCTGTCGTCCTTCCAGCGCATGTCGTGCAGCGTCTGCAGAACCGCCTTGCCCTCGGCGCTGTTGAAGGCCGCCTTGCCGTCCACGGCCATCTCGCCACCGCGGCTGAAGATGGACTGCGCGAAGTGCCAGCCGCCGACGTTGCCGCCGCCGTACTCTCCGTATCCGACGTAGCCGTCGCCCAGGTCCGCGATCTTCTTGGCCGCGTCACGGACCTCGTCCCAGGTCTTCGGCGGGGAGTTGGGGTCGAGGCCGGCCTCCTCGAAGAGCTTGCGGTTGTAGACCAGCCCGACGCTGTAGCTGACGTTGGGGACGCCGTAGATCCTGCCGTCCTTGGTGACCATGTCCCGGACGTCCTGGCGGATGTCTCCGAAGTTCTTCACCAGATCCGTGGACGCGGTGATGTCCTTGGCCTGCCCCTTGGCCATGACGTCGGCGTAGTTGGTGACGGGGGCCATGAAGACCGTCTCCATCTGACCGCCGGCCAGCTTCGCGGCGAAGGTCTTCGGGTCGAAGCACGGCTGCTGGTCCGTGCTCTTGACCTTGACGCCCGGGTGCGCCTTCTCGAACGCCTTGACGTCGTCGTCCCATGCCTTGCGCTGCTTGGGTGCCGTCTTCGCCGGCTGACACGCCACGGTGATCGTGACGTCCCCCTTGGCTCCGGTGTCCGCATCACCACCGCAAGCCGTGGCTGACAGGACAAGACCTGAAGAGATCAGAAAGATCGCGAGGTTGCGGGGCTTCATTACGGCTCCTCCGAGGTGGGACCCAGGGCACTGCCCTGATCGGAGCGTCACACTAGGACGCAGAACAGAGTCGCGCAAGATTTCGACCCAGGATTGCATGATTACGACTGTGTCACGAGCCTCTTCAACTGATGCGCCTCAGCGGGTGTACCCCACAGGGCTGTCAGCACCTCCCCTCGCCGCATGGCCGCCACCCCGCCTCCGGGCCACCTGGAAGCCTCCGCCGACGGCGCCGACAGCGCAGTCGACCGGCGGGCGCCGGCCCGACCCCGCAGGACCTGCGAACGGCGTCGACCCGAGGGCGCGTGGACCCCGACCAGCCTCCACCGCAACTCGCTGGTCATCATATTTTTCTTCAGACTGTTGAAAAATTTCTGCCCCTACTTGACAATGCGTGTTCAGGTGAGCCGAACGTCTGGCGGGGCCATCCGTCGCCCGGTGACGCGAGGCCGCTCCCCTCGGCCTCGCGTCGATGGCCTGCCGTCCGGAGGTGATCTTCGCCGAGGAAACCTCAGTAGGTGGGCATCTCGGGGTCGATCCGCTCCGCCCAGGACAAGATCCCTCCGCCCAGGTGGACCGCGTCATGGTGGCCGTTGCGCTTGACCACGGCGAGGACCTCGGCGGAGCGGATGCCGGCCCGGCACAGCAGCACGGTCTTGCGGTCCGTGGGCAGGCGTGTGGCGGCGTCGCCGTGCAGGAACTCCCCCTGCGGTACGAGCACCGAACCCGGAAGGTGGGCGAAGGCGTACTCGTCGGGCTCGCGAACGTCGACCAGGTTGACCGGCGCGTCCGCGTCGAGCAGTTCCTTCAGCTGCTCCACGGAGATGGTGGACTCCCGGGCGGCCTCGGTCGCCGCGGGCGAGAGCAGCCCGAAGAAGGGTTCGGCAGCGGTGGGCTCGGCCGGGCGCGCGGCACGTGTGTGCGGGCGCAGTGGTACGGTCGCGCACGTGCCGGCCATGGCGTCGTACTCCATCACCCGGCCGACCAGCGGCTCGCCCTGACCGGTGAGCAGCTTCACCACCTCGGTGGCCAGGGCGACCCCCAGCCAGGCGCCGATCACCTTCAGCGCGCCGGACACGCCACGGAAGTAGGGGGCGGGAGGCTTCGGGAACAGGTCCCTGATGCCCGGTCCGTGACGGTCCCAGAAGACCGAGACGCGCCCTCCGGCGGCCCCCATGGAGCCCCACACGAAGGGAATGCCTGCCTCGGCACAGACGTCGTCGACGAGCTGACACCGGGCCGGGTCCTCCCCCGCGCACACCACCAGGTCGTAGTCATGGACCAGCCCGCGCGCGTGAGGCAGCTCGAACCAGCTCTCCGCGACGGTGCGCACGATGGGGTGGGTGCGCCCGAGCGCGCGGACCCAGGCCGTGGCCCGGTCTGCGGGTTCCGCGTCCGGGAGCCCGAGGTAGCGGTCCCACGGTTCCACGGGCGAACCGTCGGCGACACCGATCGTCCCCACTCCGGCGTCGGCGAGGTGAGCGATGAGCGGGGCGCCGATCTCGTCGGCGCCGACGACCAGAACCCGGCCCGCGGCGAGCCGGCGCTGTCCCTCGGAGCCGTGTCCGGCGAGTATCAACTGGTGTGCCTGGCGATTCGTTTCTCCGGTGGGCAGGTCGGTGGCGGGTCGCGCCAGCGGGGGAAACGGCATGGGGGTCTCCTGCGGGTGTCTGGGAGTGGTTACGGCCGCTGGGCGCCTGCCCCGGCGGCCCGGTCGAGTGCGTGAGGAATCTTCGGCATGGGGGTGCTCGCCCCCGCGCCGCACGGTGACATCGGTCCGGCTCGGCGATCAGGACGCTCTGCGACCGCGCGAAGACAATCGACCGCTGCCGGCGGCCGGGCGGCCCGCGGGGACTACAAGACGGTGTCCTGTGAGGCGGGGCGGGCGCCGCCGCGCATCGGCACTTGGAAGTCGGACGCACATCGCCGGTTCCTTGTCCGGTCCGGTGTTGGCGTCTGGGACCGACCGCACGAGCCGTACTGCACCGGCTCGGCGGTGCCCGCCTCATCGACGTCACCCGCACCACCCGGGGACTGCGCACGTTCGCGCTGGGAAAGGGGCTTGAATTCACCTGGCCGAGGCGACGCTCTCGGTTGGAGCGCGGAATCCGAAACCGTCTCGGGGAAAGTCGTGGGTTCACTGCGGTGACATCGAGATTTCCCTGGCTGAACGCCAAGCGTCTCGTCCTTGGCACCCCGCTCCATGATGGGCCCCCACAGCGCAGGTCGTCCGTCTCGACGGCGGGACAGACGTCGGAGCTTCCGGGGCCGGTGAGATCGACGGTCTGGTCACGTCCGTCTGAAGCCGCTCCGGCTCCGGCGCACGCGGTTGTCACCCGCGGGGCACGAATCACAGTGCGGTCGAGATCACCAGCCGCTGGATCTGGTTCGTTCCCTCGATGAGCTGGAGCAGCTTGGCCTCGCGCATCCAGCGTTCCGTCGGGTGGTCGCTCACGTATCCGTATCCGCCCAGGACCTGGACCGCATCGGTGGTCACACGCATCGCCGTGTCGGTGGCGAAGAGCTTGGCCTTCGCGGCGGCGGCCGAGGAAGGTCGTCCGGCATCGAGCTGGCGGGCTGCGTCAAGCAGCAGCGCGCGAGCGGCGGTGACCTGGGTCGCCATGTCGGCGAGCATGAAGCCGATTCCCTGGAAGGAGATGATCGGCTTTCCGAACTGCTGTCGGGTCTTCGCGTAGGCGACGGCGTAGTCGAGCGCGGCCTGGGCCAGTCCCACCGCGCAGGCGGCGATGCCGAGGCGTCCTCGGTCGAACAGGCCCATCGCGATCAGGAATCCCTTGCCGGGCCTGCCGATCCGCCGGTCCCGGGCGATCTCCGCCCCGTCGAAAACGATCTGGGCGGTCGGCGAGGAGCGGACGCCCATCTTGCGCTCGGGGGCCTGCGGGCGGATTCCTGGTGTGTCCGCGGGCGCCAGCAGCAAGGACAGGCCGCGTACCCCGTCGCTCCCGGTACGGCAGAACACGTTGTAGTAATCGGCGGCGCCCGCGTGACTGACCCAGGACTTGACGCCGTTCACGATGTATCGGTGCTCCTGCGGGGTGGCCGTCGTCCGCAGGGCCGAGATGTCGGAGCCGGCTTCCGCCTCCGAGACGCAGTTCGCGCCGAGGAGTTCGCCCCCCAGCATGTCCGGGAGCCAGGCGGCCTGCTGTTCTTCGGTGCCGAAGGCGGCCAGGCCGTAACAGGAGAGAACGTGGATGTTGACCGACTGGGCGACCCCGAGCCAGTGCTGGGCCAGGGTCTCCAGCACGGTGAGGTACACCTCGTAGGGCTGGCCGCCTCCGCCGTACTGCTGCGGGTAGGGCAGCCCGAGCAGTCCGGCCCGGCCGAGCGTCTTCAGCAGTTCACGGGGGAAGGTGGCATCGGACTCGAACTTCTCCACCCGTGGGGCGAGTTCGGCGCCGGCCAGTTGTCGAACGAGGTTCAGCAGGTCGAGTGCCTCCTCCGTCCAGGCGGGTCCGGTGGGCTGGAGGTGACGGGTTGGCGCGTTGGTGGACACGGTGACGTCCTCACATGTGGCGGGTTCGTGCTTCGTCGGTTCGTCGACGCCGGTGAAGAAGTGCTCGGGCGAGGCCCCGATGGGTGTGGATGGTGCTCTACTGCGGCCCTGGTGCGGCGTTGCGGAGGCGAAGGCGCAGCGCGAGCGCCACGGGGCAGCCCTGGAAGGGGGGCATCCGGTACCAGTGCGTATCGCCCCAGTCGCCTCGCTGTGCTCCTGGCGGGACACGGATGCGCCAGAGGTCCGCACCGGCACCCAGGCCGAGTGATTTGGCGCACGCCTCGCGTACCGTCCAGGCATCGGCGAAGTCGTAGGAGGGATGGGCGGCCCGGGTTTCCTGGCTGCCGTCGGTGACGGGCGCGGCGGGGCCGCGGTCGTCCCGTGCGGGGCGGGGGACGGCCGAGGTGGTGGGTCCGGATCCGGGCACGTCGTAACGGAGCAGCAATCTGGCGCTCACCGGCACGGGGATCTGGATGTCGATCCCCACTTCGCCGCCGTGGGCGGCTGTCACCGCGATCCGGCCGGCGCTGTGCGAGATGCTCACGCCCACCTCGCGGGCGCTCGAGCAGAACGGCCGTCTGTCACCCAGGGTGCCGATCTGCACCTTTTCGGCCGGTTCGCCGGTCAGTTCGGCGACGGCCAAGCGCAGCAAGGTGCGGCCTGCGAGGAATTCCCTGCGGCGCACGGCGGAAAGCGTGTCCGGCGCCCGCAGGTCGTCGGTCCCTCCCGCGGCGATCTGGAGGTTCGTCTCGTCCACGCGTCCGAGCAGCGTCACCGCCCTGATGTCGCCGTGCGCGAGTGGCAGCAGGACCGGCCGGCCGGTGAAGCCGGCGGGGATCAGGCCGGCAGCCACTGCTCGGCTTCGGGCCACCGCCGTACGGTGCGGCGCACCGCGTAGTCCCAGTAGGAGCGTACGGACAGGTCGGCGTAGATGAAGTCCTGTTTGAGCCGGACGTCTTCGGAACTCGAGTAGTGGTACTCCACTCCTGTGGAGAGCGCGGCGAGTTGGAGGCGGCAGGCGCGTTCCAGCACTTGGGCGAAGATCGCGGCGTGGCGCACGCTCTTGCCGACGATCACCCCTCCGTGGTTGCGCAGGAACACGGCGCGGCCGGTGTCGCCGAGTTCTTTCGCGATCTGGTCGCCGGTGGCGATGTCGAGCACCGTGTTGCTGGTGGTGGTGAAGACGCTGGTCGCGTCGACGAAGTAGGAACCCTCGTGGGATAGGGGACGCAGTTCGAGGTCGCAGGCGCCGAACAGCAGCGTGTACGGGGCGTGGCTGTGCACGATGCCGTTGACGTCCGGCCTGGCTCGGTAGATCGCCTGGTGGAGCGGAAGTTCGGGTGGCGCCACGCGGGGGGCCCGTTGTGTGTGGTCCACCGTCGCGTTGACGGTCTCCTCCGGGGTGACCTCGTCGAAGCCGCAGAGTGCGTTTTTGATCAGGAAGGTGTCCGCGCCGGGTTTCCTGGCCGATATCTGTCCTTGGTTGAAGTCGTCGTGTCCGTCCAGGGAGAGCATCCGCCCGCCCAGGGCGAGCTGGTTGGCCAGCCTGCGTGTCATCAGAAGGCCCCTTTCATGGGGTGGTCGTCGAAGGGGCTCGTCGACAGGGCGTGGAAGAAGTCGTCCAGAGCGATCAGGCCAGGGGGATGCCGCGGCAGACGTGGGGCGAAAGCCAGGGCGGTGCGGGCCGCGGCGCGCAGGGAGATCACCTGGTGGTGGACGGTGAGGGCTTCATCGGTGCCCCAGGTCCAGGTGATCGAGTGTTCGCTGACCTCCGGGCCTCCGCGGCGAAGTCCCAGCTGCGCCTCCGGATGCCCGCCGGCGTCCGTCCAGGCCGTGGCGAGCCGTTCGGCCGTCGCGCTGATCCGCGCCGCCTTGCGGTGCGGGTGACGGTCCAGGACGTCCACGTGAGGGGTTGTGAAGTGGTGGACGGCGGCGACCAGACCGGTCAGTCTGCGCTGCAGGTAGCTGCCGAACGAGAGGTTGACGGCCTCGAGCACGGGCACTGCGGCAGCGACCTCGTCGAGCAGGCCCGAGTACCGCGGCCGCAGATGGGAGACGCACTCGAGCAGCGGCACGGTGTGCTTCAGGCAGTAAGCGGCGACTTCGGGGAAGCCGGCGGGGGCGCCGGCGTCGATGAGGACGTCGGGCACGGATCGGGCTGTCCAGCCGGTGCTCGCCCGTGCCCGCAGGCTCACTGGGATGCGCGCGTCCGTGCAGGCCTGCAGCAGTGCACCGCCGAGTCGTCCCGCACCGACGATGCCCACGGTGAGGGGCCGGCCGCCGGTGCGGGGGGTGGCCGTCGCCGCGTCAGGCGGCATCGGAGCCGAGCTCGGCCAGAACGGCGGCGAAGATGCCGTCCACCGTGCCGAGCGCCTCGGCTCCTTCGTCGGCGTCCAGGTAGACGCCGAATTCGTTCTCGATGGCGTCGAGCAGCCGGATGTAGGAGAGGGAGGTGTAGTTGACGGCCTCCAGTACGCCTCCGTGCGCCTCGATGTCCGAGATGCTGATGTCACCTTCGTGAGACGAGACGATCAGGCGGAGCACGCCCTCGCGTATCAGTTGCGGGCTGGCAGACATGACTGACTCCTCGAGACGGGGCCGGCGGATCTCGTCGTCGGCCGCGGATGCCCGGGCAGGGTGCCAGGGGGGCGGTGGGGAGGGAGCGGAACGGTGGGGACGGGCTCAGGAAGAGGCGGCGTCGAAGAGGCTCCGCAGTTCGTGGAGCACCGGCTTGCCGATCACCGTGGTGGGGATGGCGTCGACGACGCGGATGAGTGTGGGGACCTTGTGGGGGGCCAGGTTGTCTCGGATGCGCAGGCGGACCTCGCCGGCGTCGAGCCCCTCGCCCAGTACGAGTACGGCGGCTACGGCGGGCTCGCCGTGTTGGTCGGAAACCTCCAGGATCACGGCCTGCTCCACGCCGGGCACGGCATTGACGGTGTCGCCGACCTCGACCGGGTCGACCTTGCGGCCGCCCACGTTGATCATCCGGTTGGAGCGGCCGGTGAGCACCAGTTCACCGTCCTCCAGGCGTCCGCGGTCCCCCGTGCTGTAGTGGCCGCCGCGGTCGATGCGGCTTTCGAGAAGGCCGGGGGCGTTGAGGTAGCGGGTGGCCATCGAGGCGCTGCGCACATGGACAGCCCCGTCCACGTCAGCAGCCTCTCGGATCTGGATGTCCACTCCCGGCAGCGGGCGGCCCAGGCTTTGCGCCGAGGTGGCGGTGGAGTACGTCAGTGGTCCGGCTTCGGCAACGCCGTAGTAGTTGCCCATCGGGACTCCGGTCAGTTCGGTGAACTGTTTTTTGGTGTCCTCGCGCAGCGGAGCCCCGGAGGAGATGGCGACGCGGACGGAGACGAAGTCCGTGCGGTCCCCGCCGGTGCGGACGAAGGAGTCGTACAGGGCGGGGAAGGCGACCAGCCGGGTGGGCCGGGTCTGGGCGGTGAGCCGGCGGATCCGGCCGCTCGTCGGCAGCCCGTGCGACAGGAGCAGCTGGGCGCCGACCAGGAAACTGGACAGGAGGGAGGTGTTGAAGGCCAGGCCGTTGGACAGACCTGCGCAGCACAGGATGCGGTCATCGGCCGTCATGGCGGTGCCCGCCGCCCAGTTCTCCGCAGCCGCGCGCACCGCCCGGCCGGAGAACTCCAGACAGTTGGGCTTTCCCGTGGTACCGGAGGTGAAGCGGCAGACCTCGGTGTCGGGGTGCAGCAGATGGCGGCGCTCGGCGGCATGGCGGGGCGTGGCGGTCAGGCCCGGCAGCACGGGGATCACATCACCTGGCGTGTCGCGGTCGTGAAGGACCAGGTCGAGCGAGCAGTCCTCGCAGATGCGTTCCAGTTCGCTGTCGCCGGCCGATGCGTCGATGAGGAACGGCACTGCTCCTGCGTGCAGGAGGCCGAGGTAGGCGGTCACCCACGTCGTGCTGTTGCGGGCGGCCAGAGCGATCCGGGGGCGGCCATCCACGGATCGAGTGCCGCTGAGCCATTCGGCGGCACGTAAACTCCGCTCGCGCAAGGCACGGTAGTCGATCGAGGAGTCCGGGCCGAGCAGTACGGGACTGTCCGCGTACTGGACGGCGCACCGGTCGAATTCCGAGGCGAGGATCATGAGCGCTCGTTCTGTGCGTAGGCGACCGCGAGCCGGTCGAGCTTCGGGGCGTCAGGTGTGTCCACGCCCATGGCGACCGCGTACACCACATCGTGATCGGCGGGCAGGCCGGCCAGTTGTTTCCACCGCTCGCTGTCGAAACCCCCGACACCCGTGACCGCAAGGCCGCGCTGGGCTGCTTCCAGATAGACCAGTTGGGCCAGCGCCCCGGCGCGGTAGAGCACCGTCCACAGCTGGGAGCCGCCCGTCTCTTCGATGAGTGAGGCGGTGGGTGCGTGCAGCAGCAGTACGGCCGAGGCGTCGGCCAGATGGCGTTGTGCCATGAACGCCTCGGTCACCGATTCGTCGGTCAGCTCGGGGAGCCATCGGATGCTCTGACCGGTCGGCCTGCCGGACTTGCCTTGTTCGCGTTCCTCTTGGCGTATGACCAAGGTGGCGTGGGGCGGCGTTCCCGCAGCGGGTAGCACGTCGTCGAGAACGGAGATCGCGCGGTCGACGGTGGAGCGTACGTCTCGCGCAGGGACGGTTCCGGGTGCGAATCCGGTAGCCGACCGGCGGCTGTGGAACGCCGCCCGTGGCACGAGAGGTGTCCTGTTTCTGCGCCGCACAGCCGTCGGCAGCGAGATGGCAGCGTTGAGCGAGCCGACTTCGACTCCTGCGGAATCGGTGACGAGTGACTCCCAGCAGAGCCGTTCCAGCCAGTGTGGCTGCTGGCGCAGCGAGGCCGGCCGGGTGGCGCGGGCGTCGCGCACCACCCAGCCGGGTGGTTCGACGTCGGGGCCGTCGCCGGCCGGCAGTGCAGTGACGGCCAGCGCCGAGTGGACCTCCGCGCACTGGCCGTACTCGGTGACCAAGGACTCCAGGCCTTGCGGGCGTCGGCGCAGCACGACACCCGCGCCGAGGTTGTCGGCCGCCAGCACGAGGTTCATATGCAGGTGTGCTGTGTCCAGTTGGGTGTAGAGGTAGCCCCGGTCACCGTATTTCCGCATGGACAGCCAAGGTCGGGTGGCCAGCACGACGACCGCGCCGCCCTCGGGGACGGCGAGCGCCGCGTGGCAGAGCGCCTCGTCGATTCGGGGCCCGCAGCTGAGCATCTGGCAGTGCCGCCGGCCCGGGTCGACCTGGTGGAGGCCGGTCGCGCCTGCGTCGTCCCTGGTCAGGATGTAGCACTCGTAGGGGTATGAGGCGCCGGCCGAGGGCACTGCCCGGCGTGAGCTGTCCCCACCGATCATGCCCAGGTCCAGCACGGTCAGGGCGGTGCGTAATCCCGCGGTGGGTGTGAGGGCGGGCGGCCATCCGCCCCCTGCGGAGTCGACCGCCATCCGTGTCCAGAGCGGTTTCGCACGGACTTCCATCGTGATCTGCTCCTCGGTTCCTTGGAGATGCAGCTCTGCGTACGGCCTGGAGGCTGGAGTACGGCCCCAGAAGCTAGCGCCACATCCAGACAGATGCAAACTATGCATGGAATGGAGCAAAATCAAAGTAGTAGCAAGCTGATTTTGCAGAACTCCTGCACTCTCCCCTCTCTGAAGCACACGCATCACTAGGGGCATTCGGGATGAAGCCTCCCAAAAATGAACGAGAAGCGGACCAGGCGCCTCCAGGCGTCCTCGCATACATCAAGTCCGTGTCACCTGAGTGTCAAAAAATTCAGCGCAAGCTGTTGAGAAATGACACCAGTACGCGCCATTCTTGAGCCCGCTCACGGCTGGACACTCCGGCGAGCAGGACAAATGGGAGGAGGACAGGTGACAGACCCGACGACCACCCGCGTACGGTTCCACGAGGGCCAACCCCGTACCGGGCCCATGACCTGGGGTCAGCGCGCCATCTGGGAGGTGATCCGCTGGCTGCCGCCCGACGACGACTCACTGAATCAGGTCGGCTGGGCGCCGGTCGGCTCCGCCACCGTGGCCCAGGTGTGTGACGTGGTCAGGCTGCTCGTGGAGCGGCACGAGTCGCTGCGGACGACCTACGCCGAACATGGCGGCGGCCTGGTGCAACACGTCGCGGCTTCGGGCGAGATCGAGTTCCTGCTCCGTGAGCTCGAACCGGGTGACCTGGCAGAGGCTGTCGCCCCGCTCGGCGAGCGAATCCGCTCGGGAGCCTTCGACAACGCCACCGGACTCCCGGTGCGTGCGGCAGTCGGATTACGCGCGGGGGTACCGGCCGCCGTGGTGATCGCCGCAAGCCACCTGGCGGTCGACGGCTGGAGTTTTCAGATCGTCATGGACGAACTGCGTGCCGCGCTCGCCGCAGGCCCGGGCGGCGCGACAAGTCTGCGCGAACGTTCCCGACAACCCGTCGACCGGGCCGAGTTCGAGGTGTCCGAAGCCGGCGCCCGGCGCGAGAAGCGCACGCTGGAGTACTGGGCCCGTCAGGCGGCCACGGTTCCCGCCAGCATGCTGGCGACCACCTCGACGCCGCAGCAGTCCGACCGGGACTGGGCGCGCATCGACTCCCCCGCCCTGGCGCTGGCCGCCCACGCGCTGGCAGGACGCAGCAGCTGCAACACGGCCACGGCCCTGCTCGCTTCGACCGCGCTGTTGCTGGTCTCCTACCTCGGTGAGCCCGAGGCGGCACTGCGGGTGATCGTGTCGACCCGCTTCAAGCCCGAGGACGAAGAGCTCGTCGGAGCCTTCAACCAGAACGCGATCGTCCGCCTGCAACCCGCCGACGAGTCCACCGAGCAGTTCCTCGCCCGGGCCGCCCGCACCACGTTGAACGCCTACCGGCACTCGGAGGCCTGCCCGGTCAAGATGGAGGAGCAGCTGGAGGAGATCGCCCGCCGGCGCGGCATCGACCCCGGCGGCTACTGCTTCTTCAACGACATCCGGTTCAGCGCCGAGGAGCGCAACGCCCCGCCGCCCGTGATCGACGCATCGAAGCTTCCCGCTCAGCTGGAGGAGGCCCTGGCCCGTACCCGCCTGACCCTTCCGGACAGCGAGGGACAGCAGTCCGGCGCCAAGTTCTTCCTCTTCCTCGACGGGTTGCGCGAGTCCTGCGCGCTCACCCTGTGCACAGACCCGCGCTTCCTGCCCGCCTCCGCCGGCGACTTCCTGCAAGGGCTCGAGCACTTGATGGTGCGGGCGGCCCAGCGCCCCGGCACCCCGGTGGGCGAACTCGTCGACCGATTCCGGCGCCATCCGCAAGGAAACCACCATGCTTGAGACCACTGCACAGCCACAGAGCACAGTGCCGGGACAGACCCCCTTGATCCGAGCAAAGGGACTGCAAAAGCGCTACGAGGCAGCTCGTGGCGAAGGGTTCACCGCGGTCGCGGGCATCGACTTCGAAGTCCGCCCCGGGGAAGCCTTCGGGATCCTGGGCGCCAACGGCGCCGGGAAGTCCTCGACCATGCGCATGATCGCGTGCACCTCGCCGGCCACCGGCGGAAGCCTCGAGGTGCTCGGGCTCGACACACGAACCGAGGGCGCCCGGATCCGTGCTCGGATCGGCGTGGTCCCGCAGGACGACACCGTGGACGTCGAACTGACGGTCAGGGAGAACCTGCTGATCTACGGGCGCTACTTCGGACTGCCGAAAGCCGAGATCCGGCGGCGCGCCGCAGACCTCCTCGACTTCGCACGGCTGACCGACAAGGCGGACGAACGGGTCGAGGCGCTGTCCGGCGGCATGCGGCGGCGCCTGACGATAGCCAGAGCGCTCATCAACGAGCCCGAGATCGTCTTGCTGGACGAGCCCACCACCGGCCTCGACCCGCAAGCACGCCACCTGCTCTGGGAGCGCCTGTTCCAGCTCAAGGACGACGGCATCACGCTGATCCTCACCACCCACTACATGGACGAGGCCGAGCAGCTGTGCGACCGGCTCGTCGTGATGGACGGCGGTCTGATCGTCGCCGAGGGCTCGCCCAGCGGACTGATCAAGCAGTACTGCACCCGGGAGGTGCTCGAACTGCGCTTCGGCCCGGGCGAACGCGAGGCCATGACCGACAAGGCGCGAGGCCTGGTGGAGCGGATCGAGGGACTGCCCGACCGCATCCTTCTCTACACGGACGAAGGGGAGGCCACCATGGCGGCCGCCCACGCGCGCGGCATCGTCCCGCTGACCGCCCTGACCCGCAGGGCGAGCCTGGAGGATGTCTTCCTCACCCTGACGGGCCGCAGCCTGGTCGACTGAAGCGCCGCCTCCCCCGCCCACCGTCCAGGCGTCGCCACGGAGAGTACCGATGACCACCCACGCCTCCCGCCCCTTCGTCCCGCCCGGTCGTGCCCGCACGGTCCCGCCCGCCCTGCGCGAGTTCGCGTACTGGCTGCATCGCTACCGCCGCACCTGGCGCGGAACCGTGGTGCTGAACGTGGCCAACCCGCTGCTGTTCCTGACCGGCATCGGCGCCGGGCTGGGCACCCTCGTCAACCACAACAACAGTTCCGACCTGGGCGGCCTGTCCTACCTGGCCTTCCTCACTCCCGGCCTGCTCGCCGCCTCGGCCATGCAAACCGCCTACATCGATTCGGCCCACCCCGTCCACCAGTCGGTGCAGTCCAAAGGTCACTACTGGGCGGCGAACGCCACACCGCTGTCTCCCGTCGACATCTACTACGGTCACCTGCTGTTCAACATCTTCAAGGTGGCGTTCTCCGCCACGGCCTTCACAGCGGTGGCAGCCGTCTTCGGCGCCGTCGACGCGCTCCGGGCCCCCCTCGTGGTGGTTGCGACACTGCTGGTCGGAGCCGCGTTCGCCACGCCGTCCGCCGCCTGGGCGGTGACCGCGAAGCGCCAGCCGACGGTACTTGCGGTCCTCCGGTTCGGTGTGATGCCGATGTTCATGTTCTCCGGCACCTTCTTCCCCCTGACGCAACTGCCCGGCTGGCTCCAGCCGGTCGTGCAGGCGACACCGCTGTGGCACGGGGTCGAACTGTGCCGTACGGCAGCACTCGGCACCGGTACCGCGGCCGGCACCGCCGTCCACGTCGGCTACCTGGCCGCGCTGACCGCCGTCGGCCTGCTGTTCGGGAGGCGTACCTATCAGCGGCACCTGCACTCCTGACCACCAGCACTCACCCCTGAAAGGCAGGGATCCCATGTCGGCCGTGCTGGGCCCGCACATCTCCGCTCACCCCACCCCGGCCCTGCGCTCCGGGGGCGCCCTGGCGATGGTCGAGCGCAATCTGATGATCTACCGGCACGGCTGGCTGCTCCTCGTCGCCGAGATCTTCGAGCCTGTCCTCTACCTCCTCGCCGTCGGCGTCGGCATCGGCGGGCTGGTCGGCAACGTACCGGGCCTCGCCGACACCGACGTGTCCTATGCGGAGTTCGTCGCCCCCGCCCTGCTCGCCACCACAGCGATGAACGGCGCGATGAACGAAACGACCTTCAACCTGTTCAACAAGTTGAAGACGAACCACACCTACGAGTCGATCCTGACCACACCGATGACGGTGCGCAGCGTGGCACTGGGCGAGGTCTGCTGGGCTCTGCTGCGCGGTGCTCTGGTGACGGCCGGGTTCCTCGTGGCCGTGACCGTCTTCGGCCTGGTGCACAGTCCGCTGGTGCTGCTCGTGATACCCGGCGCGCTCCTTGTCGGATTCACCTTCGCCGCGTTGGGCCTGGCCGTGGTGACCTACCTGCGTGACTGGCAGGACTTCCAGTACATCCAGCTCGCCATGCTGCCGATGTTCCTGTTCGCCACCACCTTCTACCCGCTGGAGGTCTACCCCCGTCCGATCCAGCTACTGGTCGAGTGCCTGCCGCTGTACCAGAGCATCGAGCTCGTCCGGCAGCCCTCACTGGGCCGGTTCGGCGCCGAACTGCTGCTGCCGGCCACCTACCTCCTGGCGCTGGGCGCCCTCGCCCTCGTGCTCGCATTCCGACGACTGGACCGGACTCTGCGCAGCTGAGCGAGCCCTTTCCCACCCGACCGTGAGCTCTTTCCGATCCCAGGCCGACACGTGGTGGTGAAGGACGAGGACGGCCTTCACCACGTCGTGATGCGGTTGGTGCCGCAGCGGAGCTTCCGCAGGAGCCGCCCTCCCTTGAGGACGGCCATGGCCTGCTCGCCGAGGCAGTGGTTCTTGGAGAAGGGCTGGCTTGTGCGGGCAGGTGCAGAAGGCAAGGGACCTCCCCCTCATGAGTGCGCACGTCGACGGCGGGTCCGAAGGACCCGGCGACCGCGCGGTCGCACGCCTCCGCCGCCGACGGCCGCCGGGCCGGGGTGGGCGGAGCTCTGGCAGTGCTCCGCACATCGGGCACCGCACCCCCACGGGCTCACCCGCTCGTGGACGCGGCACGCACGCCGCCCACCACCGCAGCAGGAACCAGAGCGGCGGCAGCCTGTTCCGACCGGACAGCAGCCGAACCGCTCCCCCGCGAAGGCACCAGAATCATCGCGATCCCGTACCGAGATCCCCAGCCGACGCATCCCCCGCCCTCGACATCAGAGGGGCATCCCGAAACGGTCCGGGATGGGTGCTGTCACCGGCCCCGAGTCCGGGCACGACGCGCTGGAATCGTCCCGGCTCCCGGCGTCTTCCCGTGGCGGTGGTCACGGGAAGACGCCGAAACGCCGAACACCGACGCCGTACGGGCGGCAATGCCCCGGGAGCCGTTCCCCGGTGGGCGGAACCGGCGGTGGAGTCCTCCAAGCCGGCGGTGGTGACCGGCACGGCAGGGAGCAGACCCAGCGTGTCGGTGATGACGCTTCGCTCGCGGTCGGCGGCCCCTTCTTTCGCTGTCGATGCCCTGGCTCGAGGCCGGGACGCCGATGGAGATCTCGACGGTCTGCACGTCGATCACACGTGCCGACGACGCACCGTTCCGTCCCTCCTTCTCTCGTAGCAACTGCCCGAGAGAAAAGCCCGCTTGGGCGAAAAACTGTCGTCGGCCCACCTGACGGAACAGCCGCCTCCCGACGCCCCGGATCGGGTCACGGAGAGCCCGGAACAACACTGGGGGACCGCAGATCTTGCGCGGGCCTGTCGGCAGCGTTTCGCAGCGGCTGTGGAGTCGGCGAGGGCTTGCTCAGACGGGCAGTGGCGACATGTGGTCGGTCGAAGGCGTGGCGCGCAGACGGGCGCGGAAGGTGACCGGCAGGAGGACGGTGAGAACTGCTGTCGGCAGGTGCTCCACGGAACCCAGGGCGGGGAGTGCCGTCCCGGCTGCGTTGACGAGGACGAACGCGGCCGCTGCGGCTGCCATGGCGCGGTGGCCCCGGGTCGTCCTGCGCCGTCCGGTCCGCAGCCCCCGTACCGAACAGCGACCCGCCTTCGCGACACCGGTCACCGGGGCCGGGTGTCAGTGCCGGGCGACGACCTCGTGGTACCGGGACAGAAGAGGCTCACCGCTGAGCTGTCGGTTCCACCTCACAACGGGCGTCCGGTGCCCACGACCGGCGTTCTTCCCCATGCCCGGGCAGGCCGGTGACGCGCCCGGGTTTCCCGAGGCCGTGACTCGATCACGGAAGTCGTGGTCGATCACGACCGGCGGGGCGAGTACGGACCTCGTCGCACACGTAGCGGCACCGGACGCCGGACCGCTTCCGCGAACCTGCGCGACCGCCACTTCGGCCGGCGCGGGACCGGCCGTGGTCGATCCGTGCGGTCATTCCGCGTCCGGGGCTCCGGTCGGTGTCCCGGAGCCCCGGACGCGGAGTCAGAGGTCGATGATCCGGAGGGCGAAGAAGAGCGCCACGGAGAGCGAGCCGAGGAGGATGAGAGACACCCAGATCATGGGGTGCTCCCAGACGCCCCCGTCGGGCCGCTCGGGATGGGCGGAGGAGATGGAACCCTCGACGGGCGGGGTCTCCTCGGGGGGTACGAGCGGTTCGGCCATGACCTCTCCTCCGATCGGTGAGGCGGGTTCGCTGCCGTCTCCACCGTTCCCCGACGGAGAGACGGCCGCCAGTCGCGTCGTTCTTGCGTCGAAACACGACGCGAGAGGCATACGGCGCGTGCCGGACTTCCGTCGCCCCGGGCAGTTCTCGCCGACGCGTCGTCCCGACTTCGCGCGATCGGTCCCGCCGCACGCGGGTGCCGGGAGACGGGGTCGGGGGCGGGGTCGGGGGCGGAAGTTCCCCGTCCCCGATCCTCGCGCCGAGGAGGAGGACGCCGGTGATCACGGGGTCCACGACGAGTCCGACCGACGCCTGGGCAGGTCCCGTCTGCCGGATGGCGACGGCATCCGCGAAGGGCGCGGAGCCCGACGCGCATACGCTCGTGTCACGTCCCCGCGTTCGGGAGGGGCCGGAGCCGTCACGCGTGTACCCCGGCCGGCCACCGTTCCTCCTGTGGTCGGCGCCTCGAAAGTGCCGCTTCGAGGGGCCTTCCGAGCGACATGACGCTTACGGACGGCGAAGGAACCCAAACGCTGTTCGCAGCCGTTCCCTCACGCGGCCCGGGGCACACGTCGTCCCGCGTCGCCCGCATCCGGGGAGGCCCGCACACGGAAGAAGGGGAAACCACACCGCGACGTTTCCGGAGATCACCTTCCCCATGTCCGATCAGCACGATCCCGCCCCGTACGACGCCCTGCTGCTGCTCTCCTTCGGCGGCCCCGAGGGCCCGGACGACGTGGTCCCGTTCCTGGAGAACGTGACGCGCGGCCGCGGCATCCCGAAGGAACGGCTCAAGGAGGTGGGGCAGCACTACTTCCTCTTCGGCGGCGTCTCCCCGATCAACGACCAGAACCGCGCGCTCCTCGACGCGCTGCGGACGGACTTCGCGCAGGCCGGACTCGGCCTCCCGGTCTACTGGGGCAACCGGAACTGGGCGCCGTACCTCACCGACACCCTCCGGGAGATGATCACCGACGGCCGGCGCCACATCGCCGTCCTCGCCACCAGCGCCTACGCCTCCTACTCCGGCTGCCGCCAGTACCGCGAGAACCTCGCCGACGCGCTCGCGACCCTGGAGGCGGAGGGCCTCCCGCTGCCCCGCGTCGACAAGCTCCGGCACTACTTCAACCACCCCGGCTTCCTCCAGCCCATGGTCGAGGGAGTCCTCGCCTCCCTCGCCGACCTCGACCCCGCCGTACGGGACGGCGCCCACCTCGCCTTCACCACCCACTCCATCCCCGACTCCGCCGCCGACACCTCGGGACCGGCCCGCGAGCACGGCGAGGGCGGGGCCTACGTGCGCCAGCACCTCGACGTGGCGCGGACGATCGCCGACGCCGTACGCGAGCGGACCGGCACCGACCACCCCTGGAAGCTCGTCTACCAGTCCCGCAGCGGCGCCCCCCACATCCCGTGGCTGGAGCCCGACATCTGCGACCACCTGGAGGAGCTGCACGCCGCCGGGGCGCCCGCCGCCGTCATGGTCCCCATCGGCTTCGTCTCCGACCACATGGAGGTCCTCTACGACCTCGACACCGAGGCCACGGCCAAGGCGGCCGAGCTCGGCCTGCCCGTCCGGCGCTCGGCCACCGTCGGCTCCGACCCCCGCTTCGCCGCCGCCGTCCGCGACCTCGTCCTGGAGCGGGCCGCCGGGGAGCGCGGGACCCGGGTGGAGCGGTGCGCCCTGGGCGCGCTCGGGCCCTCCCACGACCTGTGCCCGACCGGCTGCTGTCCGGCGCGGACGGAGCGGCCCGCGGCCGCCGGCGCCGACAGCCCCTACGCGTGAGGGCCCCGGCGGCCCGGTGAGAAGGGGACCGCTCCTTCTCACCGGGCCGCCGGGGCCGCGGGCGCTTCACGACGCCGGGTCGACGACCGTCCGTCAGGCGTCCACCCCGAAACCGGCGGGTCGCGCGGTCTCGTCGCGTTCGTAGTTCGCGAGTGCGAGGCCGAGTGCGAAGAAGGTCGGGGCCCACTCCCCCACGAAGATGCCCCAGCGGTCGGCCCGTTCCAGGTTCTCCTGCCGGTTGGACGTCAGCCACGAGGCCAACGACAGCCCGATCGACCCCACGGCGGCCAGATACGCGTGCTCACTGCGCACACCCGACTCGTGCAGCTTCCTGACGATCATTCTCTCCTCCTGCGTGATGGGACCTCCGGTTCCGGAAGCCGGTTCCCTGTCCGTTCAGGCGGGGATCCGCGGCTCCGGATCCCGTGTCGACCCGTCCTCCTCGAGATCTCCCTTAAAGAACATTCAGGACATACTTCTTCAAAGCTCGCTGCGTGGATGCAGTCCGGCCGGCCCTCCTCACGGCGTCTCGTCCGTGCGCCCGGCGCCCCGGCCCTTTCCCTCGTCCTCGCACCCGGGCGCATCCGTGCGCCCTCCCCGCCGGAAAAGCAGGACAGCGGCCCGGTGCCCCCGGGCACAAAGGCCTGTGCGTGCACCAGGCCCGGGAAGAGGAGGACGTTTCGTCCTCCACCGGCTCCACGATGGAGAACGAAGGCATGGCCGGAAACCGATACGGAATGACCACCGGGGCCGTCGCCAGGCGCCTGGGGGTGTCACCGACCACCGTGCGCTCCTGGGAACAGCGGTACGGTCTGCGTCCGGCGGTCCGCGAGCGGGGAAGGCACCGGCGCTGGACGGCCGAGGACTTCTCGATGCTCGAAGAGCTGTGCCGGCTGACGGCCTCCGGGGTCTCCCCCGCCGAGGCCGCGCGCACGGTCCTGGCGAGCCGCGACACGGCCACCGGTGGTGCCTCCCGCCCCGCCCGGCTGTCGGATCCTCCCCCGGGAAGCGAAAGTGCGGCCGTCCCGGAAGGTGCCCGTCATCCCGGTTCACGCGACGACCTGACCCGGGACACGGTGCGCGCGGAATGCCGGGGCCTGGCGCGCGCCGCGGTGAGACTGGACGGTCCGGCGATGGACGACCTGCTGGAGCGGGCCGTCCGGGAGCACGGACTGGTCGTCGCCTGGGAGGAGGTCGTCGCGCCCGCTCTCCACGCGGTCGGCAAGAAGTGGGAATCGACGCAGGAGCGCTACGTCGAGGTCGAGCACCTGCTGTCGTGGCACGTTTCGACGGCCCTGCGCCGGAGGATCGTGGCGGGGTCCGCAACGCGTTCGGCCGCGCCGCCCGTCGTCCTGGCGTGCACGCCCACCGAGAACCACACCCTTCCGCTGGAAGCGCTGGCCGCGGGGCTCGCCGAGCGGGCCCTGCCGGTCCTCGTCCTGGGCGGCGCGGTCCCGGCCGAGGCGCTCGACGCCACGGTGCGACGGTGCGGCCCCGCGGTCGTGGCCCTGTGGGCCCAGACCCGTGCCACGGCCGACCGTCCCTTGGCCGCGCACGTGGCGGGCACCGCCTTCGGACCGCGAGGAGCCCGGACCGCGCCGGTGGTCCTGTTGGCCGGTCCGGGCTGGGCGGGCGGACCCGGGGAAGCAGGCATGCTGCGACCCAGCGGGCTGGGAGAAGCCCTTGACGTGGTCTCACGGCGGTACGAACGGTTGCGCCTCGAGGTGTCGGACGCGACCCGAGAGCCGTTCCGTAAATGATCTCCTGGCCGCGGCGCCGCGACCATCGAGAACGTCACCGATGAAGCCCAGGAGCCGATCGGCCGTCACCTCCCGCCGTTCTCCGGAGACCCGGACCGCCCCTTCCCCGCCGTGCCACTCAGGCTGAAGAAGGTGCGCCGCGAGTACGACCGGATGCTCGAAGTGCTCCACAAGCGGGCCCGCACGCCAAGATCCTGGCCTTCGGCTGCCCCGCCGCCGTCCCCCGGGACGCCTCCAGCTGCAACTACGGCGACCTGACGCGGTTCGGCACCATCACCCCGGGTGACCTGGACTGGCTGCGCGAGGACGTCCTGGAACCCCTCGGCAGGGCCGTCGACGACTCCACGGGCACCCAGGAAGCCGCCGGCTTCGTCGACCTCCACGACTCCTCACGCAACCACAGCGTCTGCGACGACTCCAAGTGGGTCGAAGGCTTCGTCACCCTCCCCGACCAGCTCTCCTTCGTTCATCCCGACGCCTTCGGCCACCGCAACGCCGCCGACCACGTCGAAGAGGCGATGCTGAACGCCATCAGCCGAAGCGCTTCACGCCCGGCGCCCCCGGCGACACCCCTGACGCACTGGCCTCCGGCGGCAGCCGGAGGCCAGTCGTCCATGCAGCCCCCTGGGCGGCGAGATTTCGGACGCGCGGTGCGCACCCAGGTCTCGCCCGCGCACCGCGGGAAGAGCCCAACGGCTGAAAAGGGCTCGTTCATTCGAAGGTGAAGAAACATTTCCGCTGTTCAAAGCCGTGTGCAACCCGGGACATGGTTCCGGTGCCCCTCTTCCCGGGGCTTGTCGATTCCACCCGGAGGTGGCCGTCCGTGGCCCTCATCATCGTCGTCGCCGTCCTGGCCCTGCTCGCCGGCCTGGCCGCCAACCGCTTCCTACGACCCAAGCTCCTGAGCGAGGACGACGACACCGGCATGGCCGTCAAGGACCTCGTCGGCCCCCTGCTGACCCTGACCGTGCTGCTGCTCGCCTTCGTCCTGGTCACCGCCAACGGCTCCTACGGCAAGGCCGAGGTCGCCTCGCGCGGTGAGGCGAAAGCCGTCGACCAGCTCGTCGAGGCCGCCGAATACGCCCCTGCCGTCCAGCGGGCCGAGATCCAGGCCGACGCCGTCTGCTACGCCCGCGCGGTGCGCACCCAGGAATGGCCCGCCATGTCCGACGGCAACGGCTCGGCCGCCCCCAGTGTGTGGTCCACCGACCTGCGCCGCGTCTTCCGTGAGGTGGAGGGCAAGCCGGTCTTCGGCATGCTCATCGCCGCCGACAACAAGCGCTCCGAAGAACGCGAGGAACGCCTGACCCAGGCCACCGCCAGCATCCCCAGCGCCATCCTCTGGTTCCTGCTCGCCACCCTGGTCATCACCGTCATGGCCCTCGGCATCTGCCTGCCCCGGCGCAACAACCGCGGCCAGATCATCACCCTCGTGGTCATCACCGCACTGCTCACCACCACGCTGTGCATCATCCGCGACGTCGACCGCCCCTTCGGCGGCATCATCAACATCGAACCCACGGCCATCACCGAAATCGAACGCCAGGCCACCCGCGACTTCCTCGCCAACCATCGAAGCAGCGACCTGCCCTGCGACGACCGGGGCAACCGCAAGAACGCCTGATCCGCGCCGCACCACCGGCCCCCGCGCAGGAACGGCCCGCACCGCGTCGGTGCGGGCCGTTCCACCACCCGAGGGCCTCCGGGAAGGGGGAAATCGGCAGGCCTTTTCCTGTCCAGAGCGAACCACATGCCCAGCCCCCCAGTGCCCCCGAAACCGTCACTCACACCCCTGGTCTCCCGGGAAACCGCCTGAGGCCGCCCGCGGCAGGAGGCATGTACGGGAGACGGCGTGCCGACCGGTGGACGTCGGACGCCGGGCGGTGCGCCGCGGGCGGCCTCAGGCGGTGCGGCACCGATCGCGGCGACCAGCGGGGGCAGGGTGCCGAGGTCGAGTTCCCCGTGCGGGGCGATGAGGGCACTGCCGCCGTCGAGCGCGCAGCCGGTGCGCATCGGGGATCCGCCGTCGAGGGGTCGGCCGCTCTCGCCACCGTCGCCACGGGTCCCGGCGGCCTCTTCTCGCCTCCTTCACGCGGGACGGCTTGCCCATTCCCCTGATCCTCGTGCGACGCAGACCGCCCCATGCGCGAATCCGGGTGCCTCTGGCATAGTCCAGTGAGACGGAATCATCCACGCGTGTCCCTGACAGGGGGCAGCTCAGATGCTGTTGAGGAGACCATGACCAGCCACGACAAAGCGGAGCGGCCCGCCCGGCTGTCCGCGGCGCACCGCGTGGTCGACGGCGTCCGCATCACCACCCTGCGCGGCGAGATCGACCACGACGAGAAGGACGCCCTGTACCAGGCCCTGCTGCCCGAAGGTGAGCCGGTGCTATCGGTCGTGGCCGACATGAGCGGTGTGACGTTCCTCGACTCCAGCGGCATCAACACCCTCCTCACCGTTCACCAGCAGATGGGCGACACACACGGCCGGCTGCGTATCGCCGCTCCCACCGACAACGTCCGGCGCGTCCTGGCCCTGACCGGCACCGACACCGTCATCGGCTGCCACCCCACCCTCGAGGACGCCCTGAACACCTGACACGGGCCACGACGCGTACCGAACACGAGGCGGCCGCCCCGGAAGACCCCGGGTGTCCGCCTCGCGCCGTACGGACACCGTCTACGACAGCTGTCCCGATGTCGTGCCCATTTCCTCGCCGACGTTCCGGCCTGCGGGGCGGGCGGTTCAGGGGGTGTCACCGGTGTGGCGCAACCGGCAGGCGATCCCCGGCCCCGGCTTGCGGAGCTCGCCGGGGCGCGGGTCGTACAACGAACGGCCGCCGGGCCACCGGCAGAGCTCGGTGGCCAGAGCGACACCGCCATCCACCTCCCCGCTCCGCCAGTCATGGATGTCCGGCAGGAGGCCGTCCAGCGGGCCGCCGACGAGTTCGGCGTAGGTCCGGCCCGGCCTCGGGCCCGGGTCGGGGTCGTCGTGGTCGTGGCCGTAGACCCGGCCGCGCAGCAGCTGCTCGTCACCGTTCATGTCGGCCGGCCTCCCAGCCTCCACCGACAGTCGGGCGGGGGGCGGCCCCGGGTCGCTGCTGTACCAGCGGGCCCCGGGCAAGGCCGTCGTCACGCACCGGTGAGCTGGTCGGGGTCGGGGGCGTAGACGGTCATCCAGTGCGGGTTCAGCCGGTAGTAGACGACCTCGCGGTTCCAGTCGAAGGCATCGTCGCCGTAGAAGTCCTTCAAGTAGGCCAGGAGTTCCTGCCAGTCGGCCGTGGCCCCGGCGTCCTCGGGGTTCAGTTCCTCCACCGTGCCGTGGGCGAACACACCGAGGTCCTCGCCGCGCATGTGCGCGACGCTGGCAGCCGGACGAGCCGCGAGATGGCGGGCCTTGGCGGCGTTGCGCGCCGTGCCGAAGTGCCACCGGCCGTGCAGGAAGTGCCCGTCGGCGCCGCTGATCCGCGGCTCGCCCTTTGCGGTCACCGTGGAGAGGGCGAGCGTGCACATGCCGGTGAGCACCCCGGTGAGCTGAGCCGCCGTGACGGTGCGGCCCTCCACGATCGAACGGAGGTGTGCGGTGGAGCCGGAGAGGGAGGAGTCGAGGAGGGACTGGAGCTTGTCGAGTTCTTCCGGGGTTTCGCGCATGCGTCCATCGTCGGCCGTAAACCCGACACCTTCTGTCGTCATTGACGAAGCAGCCGTGGGGTTGCTCCGCGTGGTTTGCGTTCGGTTCCGCGTGGGTGGCGACAGATGGCGGACGGACGCCGGGGCGACCGGGTCGAGCTCGCCAAGCGGGGAGTGGCGGCCCGGGGCGAGGACGTGCAGGGCCCTCCGGTGCACCGGCGTCCGGGTGACCGGTAGCAGGGCGGCGTCCTCGCCGAAGTGCGGCAGAACAGTGATCACCCCGCTCTGACAAGCTCCGGCGTGGCGGCCGGGTGGGGCCGGTCACGGCTACCAGTCACCGCCGCCACCGCCGAATCCACCTGCATCCGCGCTGCTGTCCGTGCCGTGACCACGGTCGTCGTCAAGGGCTTTGCCCATGCGGGTCAGGGCGCGCCCGAGGTCGCCGAGGGCAGGGTGGACGTCGAGCGGCCCGCGTCGGGCGGAGCCGGGAACGAGTGCGGCGGGGCCGCGAAGCGCGTACGCGGGCACCTGTCCCGCCGAGGCCGCGTCCGCGAGACGCCGTCGTCCGGCCCGGGTGGGCTTGCGTCGCCAGCGGCGCACGAGGCCCAGGGAAACGAGGCGACGGGCGATCACGTCGACTTCGGAGGAGTGTCCGACGGACTCGATGACCTCCCGGACCGGCTTGCTGCGCGGGCAGGCGACGACGACGGCGAGCTCCACCGGATGTTCGGGACGCTCCTCGCCGGTGACGCGCAGGCGGGCTGCACCCAGGGACAGCGTCCCGCGCTCCGTGAGGGACACGACAGCGCTCTCCGCGACCCGCAGACCACCGCCGGCGAGGTAGGCGTACTGGTACAGGTCCAGGTCCCCGCCGGCCCCGCCCGTGCCTCCGCGCCGGAACGTCCGTGTCATTCCGTGTCCCCCTCCGTCTCGCGTACCGTTCCGTCAGACGGCCGTCGTCCGCATGATCGCGGCGACACCGCCGCTTCGACGCGCCTTCGCCCACGTTCGGAGTTCCTCTTGAGCTTCGAGAGGCCGGAGGCAGCGGCCTCCGGGCCGGGAATCGGACTGGCCGCGTCACCGAAACCCACTGGTTCTTCCACCCCCGGCCGAGAGCGGCCGGGCTCTTCGAGTATCCCGCCCGGAGCCTCTGTCGGGTTCGAACCGACGGCCCCCGCTTCACGGGACCGGGAGAACGAGCCCGGGGCCGACCCGCACAGACGCCGCGGGACCCGATCGACACCGCAGAGCCCGACAACGGCACTCGTTCCCCGTGGTTCCCCGTACGATCCGGTACGGATGTGGGATGGCCCCGGACGGCGCCTGTGAGTGCCCCGGGACGGCGTCCGACCGCGCGCGGTCGGCTTCCGGGGCGTCCAGCCCTGTGGCGCAGTTGCGTCCCTGGCTTTGTCCGGGCGCGACCCGGTGCGAGTCCTGCACCCGACCGACGGCCAGGCTCCGCCGACGGACGAGAGTGCCGGATCGCGGAGCCGGCGGCTCTCGCCGTGGACAACGGTCCGGTGGAACGGCCACCGACCGAGAGCCTGCACGAGGCCGACGAACAGCGATACGCCGAGGACGCCCACAGCCACGGTCCCGACCACCAGCGAGGTCACGATCAATGCGACCGCCGTCGTGGCCCGCGTCCGTCTCGCGGCCGCCCCGTATGCGCTGTCGTCGCCCCACGCACCGTGGCGCAGGCGCGGTACCGGGCGCGACGCGTCGATGGATCGCCGGGTGGAGCTCCTCGTGGCCTCCGGCCGCCTGCTGACCACGTCGGCAACGGCCGACCGGGCCGGGCCGGCTGAGGTGGCCCGCAGACGGGCCCGGCGGAGTGTGTCAGGGTCCGGGTGTGGTCCCCCGCCGGATGGCGACGACCAGCACGGCAGCGGCCACGGCGCCGCCGACGGCCCACGGCACGCTGGGACGGAAGTCGTTCAGCTCGTACCCCACCACGCAGCACAGCAGGAACAGCAGCAGTCCGTAGACCAAGGCGAACCTTCTGGCTCTCATGCGGGCGACCCCCGAAGTTCTCGTCGTGACACGGGTGCGGGAGCCACATGACCCGTGGCCGACCGCCCCCCTCGGAACGCGGCCGATACCGCTCGAAGCGGAAGACGCGGTGCTTGCCGGTGCGGTTCACGGACCAGACCGCCGTGTTCCGCGCCGCGGGGGCTTTCGGTGAACGGGACGACCCCTACGCGGCGGCCCCCGTCGGCGACGGCGTCGCCGACGGGAAGAAGGACGACGACCCCGAACCGGCCGTCGTCCGGGTGGCTGTGGCCCTGGGCGCGGACCGTCCAGGTGACTTCGGTGACGGCCCGCGCCCCGGTCCACGGGCAGGTGGTGAGCGTCCGGTTCGCGGCCCGTCGGGCCCTTGCGGTCATGCGCGGCCGACGGGTCTGCGCGCGGGCCTGGCGGGGCCGGGAGGGGCAGCCCGGTGATGACGGGCTTCCTCGACGACCGCGGCGCGAGGGGAGCGACGGGCTTCTTCTGCGAGGGGGTGCGGGGAGGTCGGGTCGGCGGTACCTTCGGACCCTTGCCGTGCGGGGGCAGCGGTTCGTTCGCGGCAACCTCCTCGCACTCGCCTCCTCTCCTGGCAGTGGGCGTCGCCGTCTCACGGCTGATCCACCGAACCGTCTCAGCGGCCTCGCCGCCGGAGGACGAGGCCTCCGACCGGCACCCGCAGCAGAATCCGCACGTCGATGGACCGGGGGCCACCTCGATCACCACAGGACCGACCACTCCGGACAGGCCCCGTCCCCACGGAGGCGGGGGCGACGACGGCCCGGCGGGAGGTGCGGGAAGTCAGGGCTTCCGTCGGCTTCGAAGGAATTCCTTGACGTTCTCGGCCCGCTCCTCCCCCTTGCCCGCGGCCTCGCGCGCCTCGCCCTTGACCCGGTCGGTCCTGCCCCCGGCCTCGTCCGCCGCGGGACGGCTCCCTTACCGGATTCGAGTTCCTCTCCGAATTGGGGCAGACGCGTGAGTTCCCCTCACCGGGTCGGGAAGCGGGGCCGGGAGCGGGGAACAGGCACGTATGCAGACCTTTCTTCCGTACGAGAGTTTCTCCGACTCCGCCGCCGTGCTGGACCCGAGGCGGCTGGGCAAGCAGCGCGTCGAGGCGCTGCAGGTGTTCCGGGGACTGACCGTGCCGACGTACGGGTGGCGGCGGCATCCCGCGGTACGGATGTGGGCCGGATACGAGGAGGCGCTGGTGCGGTACGGCCTGGACGTCTGCGGTGCGTGGATCGGGCAGGGGCGGGCCGACACCTGCGCGGTGACCCTGCTGGACGACTACCGCGCCTGGCGGCCGTCGGGCACGGTGCGCGGGCAGGACGAGCTCGCGCGGGCGGGTGAGGTGCCGCCGTGGCTCGGCGACCCGGCGTTCCACCGCAGTCACCGTTCGGCGCTCGTGCGCAAGGACCCGGCGCACTACCGGGACCTCTTTCCCGGCGTGGCGGACGATCTTCCCTACGTGTGGCCGGCGTCCGACCGGGAGGGATGAGCGCGGGGGAACGTAGAATCGGGCAAAGGCATCGGAATCGGCAGCGGAGCGGGTATGGGACGGCGGCCTCGGGAACCGGGCAGGCAGGCCGAGGGGCTGTTCGGGGTGGAGGAGCTCGTCGCCGCGTCCGCGCCGACCGGGGCGGGCGAAGGGCGGGCGTTCCGGGACGGGCCCGGGGCGGCGCGGCTGCTGCGGGTGACGGAGATCCACGCGGAGCCGGGTGCCGCGGCGTCCTGGCGGGGGCGGCAGATCATCGCGCGGTTCCCCGGCGCCCGGCTCGTCGAGACGGACTCGCACTGGCGCATCCCGCACCTGCACGGCAACGGGGGGAACGTCGAGCGCTGGGTGCGGGTGAAGCGGGAGACGCTCGTCCTCGGCGAGCGCTCCTCCCTCACCGTCCGCCCCAACGGCCGCTCCGCCGATTGGATCGCTCCCGGACTGTCCAACGGCTGTGCCATGGCCTGCGCGTACTGCTACGTGCCGCGCCGCAAGGGGTTCGCCAACCCCATCACCGTCTTCACCAACGTCGAACGGGTCCTGGCCGCGATCGGCCGGCACATCGCCGCGACCGGACCGAAGAAGGAACCCAACCAGTGCGACGAACGGGCGTGGGTGTACGACGTCGGTGAGAACGGCGACTGCGCCGTGGACGACCTGATCAGCGACAACACCGCCGACCTCGTACGAGCCTTCCGCCGCTGGCCCACCGCCAAGGCGTCCTTCGCGACCAAGTTCGTCAACCCCGACCTGCTGCGGCTCGACCCCCGCGGGCGCACCCGGGTCCGCTTCTCGCTCATGCCACCGGACGACTCCCGGCTCCTCGACATCCGCACCAGCCCCGTCCCCGACCGTCTGGAGGCCGCCGGCGACTTCCTGGACGCCGGGTACGAAGTGCACTTCAACCTGTCGCCGGTGGTCGTCCGGCCCGGGTGGCGGGACGCCTGGAGCGAGCTGT
The DNA here is from genome assembly GCF_044754545.1 of Streptomyces sp. NPDC093071. Lineage (NCBI taxonomy): Bacteria > Bacillati > Actinomycetota > Actinomycetes > Kitasatosporales > Streptomycetaceae > Streptomyces > Streptomyces sp. NPDC093071. The sequence continues at coordinate 180,304 of NZ_JBIVPH010000002.1, forward strand.
TGCGGATGATGGACGACGTGCTCCCGCGGCGGGTGAAGGACCAGGCCGCGGCGGAGATCATCATGCTCACCCACAACGAGGACCTGCACGGGGTCAACCTGGGCTGGCACCCGCGCTCCGAGGACGTTCTGTGGCAGCCGGATCTCCAGCAGCCCAAGAGGTCGCAGAACGGCGCCCTGAACGTCCGCTACCGCACCCCGGTCAAGCACGAGGCCGTCGAGGCGCTGACCGGCATGATCGCGGAACGGACGCCGTGGCTGCGCGTGCGCTACGCCTTCTAGTGCTCCGGCGGCGGACGGTGTCCTGAGCCGGTTCTCCGCCGCTGGTCGCCGTGCGGGGCGAGCGCCCGGTGTCGTCGCCGCGGTGGGACGGGTCCGGTGCGTGATCTCGGGGACCGCGCCGGATCCTGGTCGAGGGCGGGAGGTGTTCCGGGAGCCTTCGGACCTCCGCCACGGCGGGGTGACGATGCCCACGGGGTCGTTTCCGCGGCCTTTACCGCAGCGGTGGCGAGCCCGGCCGGGAAAGCGCGGGTGAGCACGACGAGGGTGACGTGCCGGTACCGGCCGACGTGGCGGCGGACCTCCTACTCGTCCCGAGCGCGCTCCTTCTCGGCGACCTGGGGGCACTCCTCGACCGCCCGCTCCGTGCCGGTCGCTCCCCGCGAGGTCGACAACGGCGCGGGCCGGCGGCACGCGAAGGGAGCGCCCCACTTCGTACGAGCGCGGGAAACGCCCGGTCTCCGCCTCGGGTCAGGCGGCCGTCGTGGCGGTCGGCTCGCCGACCACCCGCCGCCCGCGCGAGAGCACGGTGGCTCCCGGGTTGGCCACGGCCCAGGCCGCCGCCCTGCAGACCAGTTCCTTGTAGAACGCCGCCGTCCGGCCGGTCAGAACCTGCTCCTTCGAGGTGTCGTCGGCGGTGACGAACTGGATCAGACCGTCCTTGCGGCCCAGCGAGATGCACTGGTTGAAGTAACGCAGCGGCACCTTCGGCCGCTTCAGACCCGTCAGCTCCGCCGCGATGGCGTCCACGGCCTGCCAGGCCATCGGGGTGCCCGTGGCGCAGCTCATGCGCAGCGGCTTGCCGGCGTCGCCCGTCGCGCGGCCCGCGTCGCCGCCCACGTAGACCTCGGGGTGCGAAACCGAGCGCATCATGGCGTCGACCACGATCTGACCGCTCTCGGTCACCTGCAGGCCGCCGGCCCGGGCGATCGGATGGGTCGCGAAGCCCGTGGTCCACACGGTCGCATCGGTCGCGATGTCCTCGCCGTCCGCGGTCCTCACCCGGTCCGCTTCGACGGCGGTGACCGTGGTGTGCTCGTGTGCCGTGATGCCGAGGTCGCCGAAGACCTTGCGCACGTGTGCCGCGCCCTTCCGGCTCAGCCAGTCACCGAGCCCACCGCGTGCGGCAAGGGCGACGTCGAGGTCCGGGCGGGACTCCGCGATCTCGGTGACGGCCTCGATGCCGGTGAGCCCGCCGCCGACGACCAGGACCTTCCGGCCCGGCGCGAGGGAGTCCAGGTGCGAGCGCAGACGCAGCGCACCGGCCCGGCTCGAGATCTCGTGGGCGTACTCGGCGGCGTTCTGGACGCCGTTGTCGTTCCAGCGGCTTCCGAGTGCGTAGAGGAGGGTGTCGTACACGAGTTCCTCCTCGCCCGCGGCGCTCTCGACCCGTACGGACCTGCGGTCCGCCTCGAGGGCGGTCACCTTCGCGACCTTCAGCCGTACACCGCTGCCCTCGAACATCACGTCGAAGGGCCGGTGCCCGAGTTCCTGGCCGGTGGCCAGCTGGTGGTTGCGGACCCGCTCGACGAAGTCCTCTTCGGCGTCGACAAGGGTGATCTCGACGTCGTCGCGGTGCAGACGCTTGGCGAGACGGCCTGCCGCGGAGGCTCCGGCATAACCGGCGCCGAGGACGAGGACGCGGTGCTTGCGGGTGATTCCAGCAGTCATGGTCATGCTCCTGCTCTCAGGCGGTCCGGCCGCCTTCCGGGTCCGCTCTTTCGCGGTCACGCCCCTTGAACCGGACAGCCTTCGGATTCCTGACAAGAGCCGGACGTGACCCGCGCCACACCGGCGGACGGGTGCCTACCAGCCGGTCATGACCAGCGGTTCTCCCCGCCCGGTCGACGCCCAGAGCGCAGTGGCCCGCTCCAGCTTGTCCGGGTTGACCTGACTGCGGACCGCGACGATGCCCTCCTCGCCGTACTCCAGGCACATGATCCCGAAGACCCGCCCTTCGACCACGAAGACGAGGGCCGGGGAGCCGTTTGCCGTCGTCGCGTAGACCTCCGGGGCGGCGCCGCCGAGCATACGGCGCTTGCTCTCGGCCGGCTTGAACAGTCCGCGCAGGAACTTCGCCACCGCGAGAGCGCCCTCGAACGGCGTGGCCTTCGCCGGAACCTTCCCGCCGCCGTCACCGACCGCGACGGCATCGGAGGTCAGCAGCCTCACCAGCGGCTCGGTCCGCCCGCTGGTCGCGGCGGCCAGGAATTCCTCGACGATCCGTTTCGCCGCGGCCTCGTCGACCTCGGTGCGCGCCTTGCCCCCGGCGACGCGCTTCCTGGCCCGCGAGAGGATCTGCTGGCTCGCGGCCTCGTTGATGTCGAGGGCCTCGGCGATCTCGCGATGCCCGTACGCGAAGGCTTCCTTCAGGACGTACACCGCGCGCTCGTTGGGCGTCAGCCGCTCCAGCAGCGTCAGCACGGCGTACGAAACCGATTCGCGCTGTTCGGCCGTGTCGGCCGGGCCGAGCATCGGGTCGCCTTCGAGCAGGGGCTCGGGCAGCCACTGGCCGACGTAGGCCTCGCGGCGGACGCGGGCCGAAGCGAGCTGGTTGAGGCAGAGGTTGGTGAGCACCTTGGTCAGCCAGGCGTCGAGGACCTCGATCCGCCCGATGTCGGCCGCCTGCCAGCGCAGGTACGTCTCCTGCACGAGGTCCTCGGCCTCCGCCGACGAACCCAGCATCCGGTAGGCGATCGCCTCCAGGCGGGGGCGGGCGGCCTCGAAGCGCTCCACGTCGGTCGTCGTCGGCGGCATGCGACCGATCCTAACGTGATCTTCGCCCCGTGCGGCAGGGGCGCGAAGCGGTCGGCCTCCCGAGCGCCCGCCGCTGGAAGCACCCCCTCTTCGGCAGCAGCGGCCCAGGGCCGGGGGATGATGTGCAGGGCGGCAACCGCGACGGGGCGGTCACGCTGCGAAGGCCCGGGCCGGGAGGGGCCCGTGCGGTCCCGTTCTCGCCGGCCGGAGCGGACGGTGACGGATCGGGCAGGTGTCCCCGGCCGCCCGGCGTACGACAGCGGTGGGAGGAGCGGGCTGGTTCGCGGCGGGCCCGGGTGCGGCCACGACGGACGGCCGTTCGCCGTTCTCCACGGGTTCCGTATGCGTGGAAGCGGATATCGAGGGTAAGGGGGCTTCGGTCTTATGGGACGTGAGAATGGGGCTGGCAGTGGAGCACATCGGTAACCGCGCGGACCGACGTCCGGATCGGGGTGGGGCCGTTTCGGTGTCCGGAGCGTTCGAGGGCAGTGCGGGCACCGCGGCCGCCCGCGACCTCGCCTGCCGCTTCCTCACCGATGTCCAGGCCGTCCACGGCCTGCCGGTCGACGAGACGGCGATGGACATCGTGCAGTTGGTGGTCAGCGAGCTGATGACCAACGCCAGCAAGTACGCCCCCGGCCCCAGCGTGCTGGCCCTAGACGTCGAGAAGGGCGCGGTAGAGGTGAGCGTGTGGGACGGCAATCCCACCCCGCCGGTGATCCTTCCGCCCGATCCCACCCGCGTCGGTCGGCACGGGCTGGAAATCGTCATCAAGCTCGCCCACGGCTTCGCCGTCCACCGCACGCCCCTCGGCAAAAGGATCACCGCCACCATCGCCCTGACCGACGATCCCCTGGCCGTCGGCCTGTAGGAGCCTTCGAACAACCGTCCGGGCGTGGCCGGGATCCCCGCCGGGCCCGTCCCGGCGCCGGGGACCGGGACGTCCGCCGGAACAACACCCGGACCGGGGAGAGCGGCGCCCGCACGTATCCGTAGGACTTCGAGGACGGCCGGGACGGAGACCCGCGCGAGGAGGGCCGCCGGGCCGGGCCCTTACGCCGGGTCGGGCACCTGGGTCAGGGCGATACGCGCGGTGATGCGCTTGCCGACCGGCTCCCGTTCGACGAACAACCTCTCGGCGACCCTCTTGATGATCTCCAGACCGTGCTGGCCCACCCTTCCGGGGTCCGCGGCGCGTACCGTCGGAACAGCCGGGTCGCTGTCCCACACCACGACGTCCACGCCGTCGGCACCGATGCGCAGCTGCATCAGGAGGGGCCCCAGGGCGTACTTGTGGGCGTTGGTGACCAGTTCGCTGACGACCAGTTCGGTCAGGTCCCGCACCCGCTGCGAGATCGGCAGGCCGTACTCGGTGCGCATCCGGTCCAGGAAGACCCCGGCATGGCGCCGGGCGGCCGCGATGCGGTTGCCACCGCCCTCCAGCGTGTAGTCGGCCCGCGCCAGGTGCCCTTCCGAAGGGAGCTTGGCAGCATCGTCATAACCGGCATCGAGTTCCACGGTGTCCGTCCTCCTCCACGTTCACGCGACGCGCCTACCCGCTCCGCTGATGCCCACTCGGCTTCGCCGGGATCGTCCGTGGGGCCGTCCGGGGGCGGCCGGGCCCGGTCGGGCCCGGCCGGGCGGGGCCCGATCGCCCGTGCACGCCCGGACGCGGGCAAGCCGGAGCGCGGTCGAGGAGACGCACGACCGGCAACGAGGAGAAGGACCGCGCCGAACGGCCGTCCGCGGCCCACCGCGGAGTCGGCGGCATCCGCGTCGTGTCCCCGCGAGGGGAGATCGACCACACCGCCGAGGACGCCCCGACCGACGTCACGGCGCTCCAGGACGATGCGGAACCGCCGTCATGGGTCGTGGCGGACCTGGCGGGCGTGACCTCTACGGACTCCGGCGGCGTCAACGCCTTCGCCCACCCGTACCCGACCGCCGAGCAGGACGGGCCGCGCATCACCGGCACCCGGAGACCGCCCGACGCGTCCCGCGCCTGATCGGCGTCGACCACCATCCCGCCGTCGCACAAGCCTCGAACGGCTGACACGGCAGCACGTCGTGAAACGCGGGACAGGGGCGGTCGCCCAGGGTGTCCGGACGACCGCCCCTTCGCCTCACCGGACCCCACGTCTCCGCCATCTTCACCGGTCGGCGGGACGACCCGGAAGAAGCCGTCCGACTCGACGGGTGGCACCTGCAGGTGCCGGGACGTCACATGGTCCACGTCATCGCCGCCGTCCCACCTCCCCCGCACGTCACCGACCTCCTCGGCCCCCGTCCGCACCCGTGCGGCCGGGGAGCGGAGCGATTCGGTCTCCCCCGGCCTCCACGCCCTGTCGCCGAACGCCCACAGGAAGAGGATGAAAACTCTTTCAATCCTGTCAATCGCGGTTGAGCTGGTTGAATGCACACGGAAGGGGATCTTGACTGAAAAGCTTTGCAGAAAATTGCATCACGGTCCCCGCGCACCGAGGATGCGAGGCATGGCACACCACACGACACGCAGAGCGCGTCCCCGCTTTCTCGTCCCCGTGACCGCGGCGGGTCTCCTGATGTCCCCGGCCGCCGCCCCGGCCGCCGGGGCGGCCACCGGCTCACCGGCTCCGGAGTGCGTGGAGCACTTCCAGGGCTGGCGCTACACCGACGTGCACAACGGGTGCGGCGACACCGTCTCCGTCACGGTCACGTACACGAACGGCCAGTGGGCCCCGTGCCGCGTGATCGAACCCGGCGGCCGGGCGGCCTTCTCCGGCTACGGGACGGAGGGCAACCACGTCACGGGATTGCGAACGTGCGATCCCGCCGCCGTCACCACCGACGGCCCCTGAGTCCGGGGCCACGGACGGAGAAGGCTGGAGACGCCCCCGCGGAAGGCGCCGACCATGCGGCGGCCGGGTCGGACGCCTGTCGGCCCACTCGTATCCGCAGCTCGCCGGGTGCGTTTGGACGAGCTGCAGGTGCGGCTCGGGGCGGGACTTCCCGGGGGCGGTGGAAGCCGTCATCGGAGACGCTGTCGAGACGTGCGTACCGCTCATCAGTCGACGACACGCGTCGGGCGAAGCTCAGACGGCCCCTTCCGGCCGCTCCCATGAGTCGTGCGTACCGACCGGCGGGACGACAGGGTCCGCAGCCCCTTTCGTCACCGGCGTGAGCGGCGCCGACGTCAGGGACCGCGTGGTGCGGCGGGGAAAGGCGCATGGCCGGTCGGCACCCGAGGAAGGCGGGGCCGTGCGACGCGTTCACCGCTTGCCGGGGCCGCGCCCGTACTCACGACGATCCCCCGGACGTTCTCATTTCTCTGCCATCAGGCCCTTTGCCCTTCGACGTCTTAATGTCATGGGTGTGGGTGTCGAAGGGACCACGTTCGACGGCTGGGCGTCCATGGAGCAGATGCTCAGCGGCACGGTGCAGCGCACGGGGGCGGTGGCGGCGGGCGTGTACCTGTTGTCCCCGGACGAGCCGGTGCTGGGTCTGATGGCAATATGCGGCCTGCCCCCGAGGACGGTGGCACCGTGGTGGAGGGTCTCGGTCTCGGCCGCGGGCCCGTTGTCCGAGGCGGTGCGGGAGGACCGCCTCGTGTGGGTGGGGCGGCAGGAGGACATGGCCCGCCTGTACCCGAACGCGGCGGCCGGGCTGCCGTACCAGTTCGCGCTGGGCTTCGCCCCCCTGCGGGGAGCCCGCCGGTGGGGAGCCCTGGCGCTGGTGTGGACCCACGACCACCCGCCTTCGCTGACCCGTCGCGAACGTGGTCACGTCCTGTCCAGCGCCAACCGGATCACCCGGGTGCTGGACCGGGCGCCGGGCGCCTGGAGCGTTCCGGAGGAGCCGCGCGCCGTGCTTCCGCTCCGGCCGGAACCGGACCCGGCGCAGACCGGACTCGCCGCCGACGACCTGTTGCAGCGGTTGCCCGCAGGCGCCCTCGGCTTCGACCTGCAGGGCCGCATCACCTACCTCAACGACGCCGCCGCCCGGCTGCTCGGACGCAACGCCGACGATCTTCTCGGCACCCTGCCGTGGCAGTCCGTGCCCTGGCTCGACGCCCCGGTCCACGAGGACCACTACCGCGCCGCCGTCTTCGGCCGCGAGCCCGTCGCCTACACCGCGCCGGGCCCGGGCGACCGCTGGCTCGACATCCGGCTCTACCCGGGTGAGAGCGGCATCAGCGCCTTCCTCTCCCCCAGGACCCGCGAGCCGGCGGCCGGCACTTCGCCGCCCCGCGTCACCGCGGCGCAGGAGAACCCGCCGGGGAGGGCCGGTACGGGGCGGATCCACCAGCTGATCCACCTGGCGGCCGCCCTGAGCCAGACCGTCACCGTGGCCGACGTCGTCGACACGGTGGCCGACCAGATCCTGCCCGCCTTCGGGGCACAGGGCATGGTCGTCTCCGCCGCCGACGCCGGCCGCCTGAGGATCACCGGGCACCGCGGCTACGACCCGCGCACCGTCGCCCGCCTGGACGGCCTGCCCCTGGACACCGAAGTCACCCCCGCCGGCCACGTCCTGCGCAGCGGCGTCCCGGCCTTCTACGCCAGCCCCGCCGAGATGTCCCGCGCCCATCCGCGGGCGCCCGCGCTCAGCGGCAAACAGGCCTGGGCGTTCCTTCCCCTGCTCGTCTCCGACCGCCGCGTCGGCTGCTGCATCCTGTCCTACGACCGCCCCCGCCTCTTCGGCGCGGGCGACCGCGCCGTCCTGGTGTCACTGGCCGGGCTCATCGCCCAGGCCATGGACCGTGCCCTGCTGTACGACGCCAAGCACGACCTCGCCCACGGGCTGCAACAGGCCCTCCTGCCGGCCGCCCTGCCCCGCGTCCCCCTCCTCGACGTCGCCGCCCGCTACCTGCCGGCCGCCCACGGCGTCGACGTCGGCGGCGACTTCTACGACCTGATCCGTCTCGGCGACACCGCGGCCGCCGCCGTCATCGGAGACGTACAGGGCCACAACATCAAGGCCGCGGCCCTCATGGGCCAGGTCCGCACCGCCGTCCACGCCACCGCAGGAGCGGCGCCCGGCGACGTCCTGGCCCGTACCAACCGCGTCTTGATGGACCTCGAGACCGACCTGTTCGTCTCCTGCCTGTACCTCCACATCGACCTGGCCGGACGGCGCCTCCACCTGGCCAGCGCGGGACACCTGCCCCCGCTCCTCCACAGCCACGACCCCGTACCGCACACCGTCGCGCTCCAGGCGGAGCCCGGCCCCCTCCTCGGCATCCACCCGTGCACCGAGGCCGACTACCCCGTCACCGCCGTCCCGCTGCCGCCGAAAGCCCTCCTCGCCCTCTACACCGACGGCCTCGTGGAAACCCCCGGCACCGACATCACCGACTCCATCGCCGCCCTCGCCCACCACCTCACCCGGAACGCCGGCCGGCCGCTGGACGACCTGGCCGAGAGCCTCCTTCACCACACGGGCCTCCGGCACATCCGCACGGACGACACCGCCCTGCTCCTGCTGCGCGGCCGCTGATGCACGGAGAGCCAACGGTCGTGCCGCAGCAGGCACGGCCGATGGGGGCGCTCCGCACGCGGATGCGAGGTCCGGCGCGTCCCGCGCGCGGGTGCCGCCAGGCCCTTCCGCGAGCAGGTCCTGAGGGGCGCTGGGGGGGATCGGCGGCGCACCGCTCGTCCGACCGGCCAGGTGGAAGCAGCGTGGAGGAGCCGGTGGACCGGACCGGAGGACCTCGCAGGCAGCACCAGCCGTGGATCCGTGCCGTCACACGGCTCCGCGAGCCCCGCCGAGTGCCGTTCCGTCACCGGGGAGGACGCCCCGGGTGATCGGTGCCGACGGCTTCGCCGCGCGCGGCGCCACCGGTACGAGCACCTTCGCCGGCGCCGGACCGGTGAACCCGCCGTTCCCGTCCGGCAGTCCTTCCAGAAGATCAGGCTCTCGGCCTCACGGGCCGTTCCGGCCTCCTGCGCACGTACACGGGCCGAAGGCGCGCGGAGGCCGACCGCAGCCGCGTCTCCCCGCACAGGCCGGCTCGGATCCTCTCTGCCGGGTCCGGCGACCTCGACGCACGCGGTCCGTCGGGTCGTACCGAATCGTTCGCGTCCGGTGCCTCTTGTGCGAGCTTCTCGCTGGTGCCGACCCCTTCGAGGGCGCTGCGCGACCGGGTTTCGGAGAAGAAGGGCACGCCGCTCCGGAGATCGACGGCTGCCCGGCTCTTCGCACTGTCCGGAACCGCCGGATTCCGTTCCGCGTCCGCCAGGCGATCCGCGTCGCCCGGGAGGCGACACGAACGGTCCCGCTGGGGGCACCCCGTTTGACCGGATCAGAGGCGAAGTGCGCGCTCACGCCCTTCGGCGGCAGGCCGGACGGCATCATCCCCTCCGTTCCGATCCCCCTCGGGAGCGCTTCCGCTTGAATGAATCCCTCACACCGCGGGCGCGCTCACGGGCCTCTTCGAGGGTTTCCTGAGCCTTCGCTCTCGCCTGGTCGGTCTTCCCTTCGGTCTCCAGTCTTCGATCACCGAAGGCCTTTCCGGTGATCTCCTTGATTTTTCCCTTGATCTTTTCCGTGGCGCCACCCATCCCCGCACTCCTCCATCTGGTTTGTCCAGCGACTCGACTCACGTCGGGACCACCGCGAACGAGAACTGATTTTCAGGTGTGGAGACCTTCCTGCAGAACGTCCGGGAAGAGCCCCGGCCGTAGCGGCCGCAGCCCGCCACGGGGCCGGGGCGGCAAGGCGGGTGCTTGGAGTCAGCGCAGGGCGGTGCCGTCCCGCCTGACCGTGCACAGGGCCCAGATGACGACCGCGGACATGGCGATCATGAGGATCGACCAGGCGGGATAGTAGGGCATCGACAGGAAGTTCGCGATGATGACGAGTGCCGCGATGCCCACTCCGGCGACGCGTGCCCACGTGGCCGTCGCGTACAGCCCGAAGCTCACCAGGAGGGCGACGATGCCGAGGACGAGGTGGATCCAGCCCCACGACGTCAGGTCGAACTCGAAGACGTAGTTCGGCGTCGTGAGGAAGACGTCGTCCTCGGCGATCGCCATGATCCCCCGGAAGACGCCGACGAGGCCGGTGATGCCGAGCATGACGGCGGCGAAGACGGTGAGTCCTCCCGCCCACGTCTGGCGGGCGGAGCCGGTGGAGTGCGTGGTGGTCATGGGGATACCTCGCTTCGTGAAGTGAGAACGGGGGCGTCGCTCCTCCTCGGGCCTCCTTCCCGGCAGTGGTCGCTGCGGCTGCGGGAAGGAGGCGAACGCCGGTACGGTGGGACGGTCCCTTTCCGAAGACCGTTCACCGCGGTGAGCGGTCTGTAGTGGGTTCAGCGGCCGGCGGTGGGCCGTGACGACTGCGAGGCCGCGGCGGGCGGGCCGTTGGCCAGGATCAGGGTCTTCGCGCGGCGGAACTCCTCATCCGTGATGTCTCCCTTCGATCGCAGCTCGGACAGCCGGGCCAGTTCGTCGACGCTGCCGGAACGGGCGGAGCCGGAGGCGGTCTCGCGGATGTAGGAGTCGAATTCCTGCTGCTGGGCGCGTGCCTGGGCGATCTCGCGGCGGCCCATGTCCCTGCCGCGGGCGATCACGTACACCAGGATCCCGAGGAACGGGAGGAGAACGACGAAGGCCAGCCAGCCGGCCTTGGCCCATCCGTTCATGTCGTGGTCGCGGAAGATGTCCGTGATGATCCTGAAGAGCAGCACGAACCACAGGATCCACAGGAAGAACCAGAACATGCTCCAGAAGACGCTGAGCAGCGGAAAGTCGTAGGCCAGGTGCATGTTCGCTCTCCGTTTCGGAACCGGGGCGGCCGCCGGGCGGGGCCCGGACATCTGACGGGGCCGGTCGTGCGCGTGGGGGTACGGCCCTGGGGTCGGATCACCGGGCCCTCCGGGTCGGGTGGCGTCGGTTTTCTCGTGTGGGCCCGAGCGCCCTGCCGGGTCGGGGGCGGTCCTGGCCAGGCCCAGGAAGACGAGCCGGAGGCCGATCAGCCGGGTGAGGACCCGGGTGGAGTCGGCGGAGAACGAGCACCACGATGCCGGCGATGACACCGAGGACGGCGGCCGCGGCGACCGGGCCCCGGCGCGGCGGACCCTCCGCGGCGAGGGCGCCGTACCGGGCGATGGGTCCGCGGGCCAGCCAGGCGGCGACCATGACGAGGAGGAGCGCGGCGATCGTTTCGCCGGCGCCCCGGGGGTCGAAGGCTGTGACGACGCGGAAGCCTCCGGCGGCCGGGAGGTACGGGCCGGTCAGTGCGTCCAGGACGTGGGAAGCCGATTCAGGCCAGACAGGAGGTACGACGCCCCACGCTGATGCGGTGAGCGCCCCCGCGAGGAACCAGGCCCGAGAAGCGGCCGGCCGAACGGGACGGTCCACCGGTTCGGAACCGGAAAGAGAGAGGACTGCCTCCGTTCCGGAATCCCGACCGGAACGAGGCGCACCTTCGAACGGAGAGGTCACGCTCACTCCTCCCGCACCGGAGGAGCGGCCTTTTCACCGACGTGCCCTTCCGGCATTTCCCACGTCCACACCAAGTACGGATCATGGAGATCCCGCGCAAACGAGATGTTCCACCCGCAGCCGGGAACCAGATCGCCCACCGTGCGATATCGCCCGGCCAACGGGTTTCTACAGCGCAGTTCGAGAACGCGATTACCGATGCATCCGATACGCGCCTATCGACCGTACCCCGCCTCGCGCGGACTGTCCTCCCGAACCCTCGTCGCACATCGGGGGAGCACGCGGAGAGCCTGCCCGACCAGCCGAGGAAGTCCGTCTTCTCCCTCAACGCCCCCATCAAGGCGGGCGTACGCACCCTTCCCTCGGCCGACTCCAACTCGCTCGCAGCATCATCTGCCTGCGACGCCTACGAACCTCATTCTGAAACGATCAGTCAGCCCGACGGTCTTCCGCGCCAGTCGAGGCAGACGACCATGGCGTCATCGTCGGCGTCGATCATGCCGCGGTGGCCGGCGAGTTCCTGGAGGACGGCGCGGGGGACCTGGGAGGCGGGCAGGAGCCGGGTGCCGGTCAGGGCCCGGGCCAGGGCTCGTTCGCTGTACCGCTCCCCTGACGGCGAGGTGACGTCGTAGACGCCGTCACTGACGAAGACGAGGCGGTCGCCCGGCTCGGTCCGGAAGTGCTCAGCCGTGTAGACGGTGTCCTCGAACATGCCGAGGGGCAGCTGGGCGTCCAGCTCGATCTGCCTGACCTTGCCGCGCCGTACGAGCCACATCTTCGGCGATCCGGCGTCCACGATCTCCGTCGCACCGGTGGCGAGGTCGAAGCGCAGCAGCAGGGCCGCCAGGTGCTGGGAGCCCCGGTGCTGGCCGTAGATCGCCTGGTCGGCGAGGTAGGCCTGGTCGGTCAGGGAGAGGCCGGCCCGCCGGGCGTTGCGCAGGGCGTTGACCGCGAGGTTGGTCAGCAGGGCCGCGTCGATGCCCTCGCCCATTCCGTTGGTCACGGTCAGGGTGAGGTCATGGGTCGATGTCGACCAGTCGAAGTTGTCGCCGTAAATCGCGTAGGCGGGTTCGAGCTGTGCGCCGATGTCGTATTCCGGACGGCTGCACGAACGGCCGGGGAGGAGCTGCCACTGCATTTCGGCGGCGAGCGTGAGGCGGTCGGCCCGCCGGGCCTGGAGGTAGAGGTCGGTGTCGCGTTCGCCGACGATGATCTCGTGTCCGAGCACCTCGGCGATCTGTGTCAGCTCACGGGCGGTGTCGGAACCTTCACGCCATTCGGGAAGGAGCAGGCTCAGGACTCCGATGCGGTCTCCTCGCACGCTCACCGGCAGGTGCACGGTGACCGGGCCGTTCCCTTCGGCGTCCTCGACGTGGGGCGACTGCCAGTTGAAGGCCCGGCCCGGGGCGCTGTCGTGGACGGCGACGGGTTCCCTCGTATGGGGGAGAGCCGTGACCGGTTGCAGTATGGTCGTCGCGTAGTCGGCCATGAGCAGGGTGACGCCCACGGCACCGTATTGCGTGACCAGACCTTCCTCCAGGGACGGGAGGAGGGCGTCGGGCGTGGCGGTCCGCAGGGCGCGTTCGACCGCGATGAATCTGTCCATTGTCCGGTTACCGCCTAGTCTCAGAACGGGTGCGAAAGGGGATCTCTCGTGTCTTGGCGACCGGAGGGAACGTCGCGGCGCAACGGTGCGGAGGGTTCTGCCGCCGGCGTGGCGCTCGAGGTCCTGGAACTGCTCGAAGTGCTGTGGTCCCAGGGGGAGACGGTGTCGACGGCCCCGTTGTCCTCTTCTCAGGTGCGCGTGCTGTACGTGCTGGAGCGCGAGGGCGTGGTGAATCTGCGCACCCTGGCCGAGAAGCTGGACTCCATGCCGTCGTCGGTCAGCCGCATGTGCGACCGCCTGCGGGCGGTGGGCTTCATCGACCGTGGTCACAACCCGTCCGATCGCCGTGAGCTGGAGCTGCGCCTCTCACGCAGGGGGGCGAGCTACCTCAGGGCGTTCCGTTCCCGCCGTGAAGAAGTCCTGCGCGAATTGCTGGGGAAGATGACCCCGACCGAGCAGGCCGTTCTGGTGCGGGGGCTGTCCGGGATCCGGACCGCTGCCGTTGCCGGGTCCCCCCGCGAGGAGAGGGGCGCCGACGTCACGGAGTCGGCCTGAAGCCGACGGCTGTGCCGATCGGGACACGGTTCCTTCCTTCCGAGGAGATGCCGGAGGCCGTCCGCGGGCCTCGTGATGCTGCGACAGATTCGTTCCTCGGGCAGATACTTGTCAAATGACAAGTATCGCGGCCGTGCGACCGGCGGCGGGCGGGCAGGTACGTGGTGGGAGGTCCGCGCGGAGGGCGAAGCCGGGCCCTGGGGGTCAGTGGCCCCCGGCGCGGTCGCGCAGCGACCTCCGCAGGGCGGCGAGCAGGCCGTCGAGTCCGGCCCGTACGGCTTCGTCCTCGGCGTGCTCCGCCAGGAGGGGTGACGGCTCGGCCAGCCGTTCGGCCCGCATCTCGGCGAGCAGCCGCCGGCCGGAACGCGTGGCGGTGACGATCTTGCCCCGTCCGTCACCCGGCGCCGGGGCGCTGACCACCAGCCCTGCTTGTGCGAGCTTGGCGGTCACGCGGCTCAGCGAGGCGGCCGGTACGGAGAGGAGCCGCGCCAGCCTCCCCGGGGTCAGTCGGCCGAGTTGTTCCAGCAGGACCAGTGTCCGGTAGGCGAGACCCACGGGCTCCCGCCGCAGTTCCAGCTCCTCCCACAACTCCAGCATCGCGGCGGCAGCCTCTTCGTCGGCCGAGAGGCCGGAGGCCTGGTCCGGGTCGTCGTTCATAGGCAGGTGCGGGATCGAGGACGATTCCCTCCCGCTTTCCCCGCAAGACCCCCTCTATGCCCGCCCGAAGCGTCCTGATCGTTTCCGGCATCCGCCACGGCCCTCCGCACGGCCGGATTCGGTCGCGTCGGGGCGGAGACGGGGAAGCGGACGAACATCTCTCCTTTCCGCCTCGTTCGGCCCCGTCCATGAAATACTTGTCGCACGACAACTATTGCCTGGCGGTCCGCGGGCGGGAACTGGGGACGAAAGCGTGACGACGGCAGCGTCCGGAGCCGAAGACGGCCACGCGGACACCCCTGGGGGCAGGTCCGCGGACGCGCTCCTGGCCGAGGCGTTCGAGTTACTGCCGGACGCCGTCTCCATCTCGCTGGCGGTACGGGACGCCGACGGCCGGGCCGTCGACCTGTGTCTGGAATACGCGAACGCGGCCGCCCGGACCGACCACGCGCCCGAAGCGGCGTCGGCCGGAGACCCGTGCGGCACCCTGTGGTCCCGGACGCGGACGGTCGGCGACGGGGTGCTCGCCGCCTGCCTGGACGTGCTGAACACCGGCCTGCCGGAGCACGGCGTGTTCACGCCGGCCCGGAAGGGCGCCCACCACGGGACGGACCACGAGTACCGGGCCTTCCGGCTGGGGAACGACCGCCTGATGCTGGTGTCGCGCACCGACCGGTGCGCACGGACTCCGGAACGCACGGGGCCGCGGTCCGACGGCGAGGGCACGGGCGGCGACGGGAGCGCCCGGGAGCGGCTGCGGATCCTGGCGGACGCGGGTGCCCTACTGGGGGCCTCGCTCGACCGCGAGGCGACCTTCGACGCCATCACGAACTCCGTCGTGCCGGGCCTGGCCGACGGCTGCCTCCTCTACCTCGCAGACGACGCCGGCCATCCCGTACTGGCCGCTCTGGCCCATCGCGACCCGGGCCGACGGCGGGAACTGCGCGACCTGACCGAGGCGTCTCCCCCGCACCCGCGCGCCAAGGGCGGAGTCGGCGCCGTCATCCGCACCGGACGCCACGAACGGGGCACGGACGTCGCCCGCGCCCTGAACCCCTCCCCGCACATCGGCGAAGACGGCCGTACCCGGCGCCGCCCCTCATCCGCGGACTCGTGGCTGACCGTCCCCGTGGCCCGGTCCGGCACCGCGATCGGGGCCGTGGTCCTGGTGAGGACCGCCCCCGGGCGCTCTCCCTTCACCGAGGAGGACGTCCGCCTCGCCCGCGAGCTCTCCCGCCGCGCGACCCCGGCGATCGAGAACGCCCACCACCACGCCGAGCAGACGGAGGTGGCGCGCAGGCTCCAGGAGAGCCTGCTGCCCCGCGTCCTGCCCGACGTACCGGGCCTCGAATTGTCCGCCCGTCACCGTCCCGGCCAGAAGGACACCCTGGTGGGCGGGGACTTCTACGACGTGTTCCTCAGTGGCCCGCGGATCTGGACCGTCACCGTCGGCGACGTGGCCGGCAAGGGTCCGCAGGCCGCGGCACTCACCGGTCTCGTCCGCCACACCGTCCGCGCGACGGGACGGGACACCACCGACCCCGCCGCCCTCCTGCACGCCGTCAACGCCGCCCTCCTCGACGAGCCCTCGCCCACTCGCCGCTTCTGCACCACGGCCTGCGCGACCCTGCGCGCGGACGGCTCCGGGATGCGCCTCGCCCTGGCCCTGGGAGGTCACCCGCATCCACTGCTGCGCCGGAACGACGGGACCGTCGTTCCCGTGGGGCACCCGGGCACCCTCCTCGGAGTGGTGGACGAGCCCCGTCTGCGAACCGTTCGCCACGATCTGGAACCCGGCGATCTGCTGCTCTTCTACACCGACGGCGTCACCGAGCACCGCTCGGACGACGTCATGCTCGGCGAGGCGGGCGTGCGGGCGGTTCTCGCGCGCACCCCGGGAGCCTCGGCCGACGCGACCGTACGCCTCCTGGAGCAGGAGATCGTCGCGCACGGCCGCCAAGCGCCCACCGACGACTTCGCCATCCTCGGCCTGCGCGTGCGCTGACACCGGATCACGCGCCCCGTGACTCCCCCCGACCGGCTCGACGGCGAACCGGGCACCCGTGAGCAAGGGGGTCGGTCGGGCGAGAGGTCGTACGGCGCGTCGAGCCATCGGACGACGTGACGGGTACGGAGGAAGCGGAAGCGGGCCATCGGCCGGGGTACGGCGTCGTGGTCGGCGTCGACAGCGTGCGGGACGAGGAGAGCGCCGCCGGTGTCGGTTCCGGCGGGGGCGCGGTCCTCCTGCGACAGCCCGTCTCCGGAGAAGCCGGCGGCTGTCCCGGCGGCCACGTTCCGACCGGGCGGCCCGCACCGGTGCCGTGCAGACCCTGCACCGGTGGAGTTCGGCTCAGGACTCCTGGCAGGAGTGGTGGACTCGGCCTGGTCGAGAAGCCGGGCGGTGGGACCGGTCGGCCGGGTCACCGCGTACGACAGGTCAGGAGACATCGGCGATCGCCTCGGGAACACTGGTCGCCCATGGATGAGGTCGAGGTCGTCGTCGCCCATTCCGAGCGTGCGACCCTGCGCGTCGGCGACGTGTTCTTGAAGGTGGACGCCGATCGGGCGCGGGTCGACGCCGAGGTCGAGGCGATGTCCCGCGCCCCGGTCCCGACCCCGGAGGTCCTGTGGCGCGAGCCGCCCGTGCTCGCGATCGCCGCGCTCCCGGGGACGACGCTCGGGCGCCTCGGCGGGCCGTCGACCGGGTCGTCGGCGGCGTGGGCCGCGGCGGGCGCCGCCATCCGGAAGCTGCACGACGCGCCGTTGCCGCCCCGCTCCGGCCGGGCCGGGCGGAGCGCCGACGCGCTGACGGCGGAACTCGACACCGAGTGCGCGCTGCTCGTGACGAACGGCCTCCTGCCCGCCGACCTGGTCACCCGAAACCGCCGGGTCGCCGAGGCCGCGTTCCGGCCGTGGACTCCGGCGTTCACGCACGGCGACCTGCAGATCGCGCACGTCTTCCTCGACGGGGACGAGGTGACGGGCATCATCGACTGGTCCGAGGCGGGCCGGGGCGACGCCCTGTACGACCTCGCCACCTTCACGCTCGGACACGAGGAACGCCTCGACGACGTCCTCGCCGGCTACGGCACCGGCGTCGACCTCGACGTGATCCGCGCGTGGTGGTCCTTGCGCAGCCTGCTGGCGGTGCGCTGGCTGATCGAGCACGGCTTCGACCCCTTCGCGCCGGGCTGCGAGGTCGACGTCCTGAGGTCCCGGACGTGAGGCTGCGCGGGTACGACTGCCGCACATGCCTTCCGGCGCGTCGAACAGGTCTCCCCCCTCCCATGGTCACCCGCTGCGACGTACGCGCCCGCGTCCGCCTCGGCGCCGCGACCGCGGCAGCCCTCGCCCAACCGGCGACCGACGTGATCGGCCGTCCTGGCGCCCGAGCCCGCCGGTGGGGCGGCGGGCCTTCCGCCTCCTCCGGCAGCGCCTCCACGGAGGCGGACGCCGCCGGTCGCACGGGCGAATCGGCCTGCTGTGACCGGGGGCCGCGGCCGCCGCGTTCCCCTCCCCCGAGACGGCCCCCGACCGCTGGAGACCGTCGGCCGCCCCCTGCTCTCCGCCTGCCGGGGTGCTCACTCCCGGGCACGAACACCGGCGGCACGGCGTCGGGGCCACCTCCCTCCGCCGCCGACTCCACGACGACCCGCGCCTCCCGTTCGCCTTCCGGTTCCCGGCCGGGGAGGAGAGTCAGGAGGTGCGGGGCGAGAGGTGGACGGGGGCCCTCGCCGGCTTCCCGCCGGGGCGGCGGATCGCCGCCGTGGTCAGCGAGCGGGTCGAAGCGGACGAGGCGACCGATCGTCGGGGCGGCCACGCGCGACGGCCGGACGGCAGCGGCTCCCGACGCCCCGGCCGGTCCCCGCGGCACGACGGGGACCGCCCCCGCGTCGGCGGTCGCGCGCCCCGCTCGGCGACAACGACAACGCTTCGACGGGGTCCCGCGCGGGTCTCACACCGGGTCGTGGGCGACGCCCTCCACCGCAGGGGGCGGCGCCATGTCCGTGAGGAGGCGGGCGGCGGCCAGTTCGTCACGGGCCGCCCGCTCCACGGCCTCGAGGTAGAGAAAGGCGTCCTCGCCGATCGGGACCCGCAGCGGCGTGGCGCCCGGCGAGGCGACGAGGGCGAGCACCCGGGCCGCGAAGTCCTCGGGGCGGCCCATCGCCGCGTCGTCGGCCATGCCGCGCAGTCCGTCCCACATCCCGGCGGTCGCGGCGGCGTACTCGGGCATCCGCCGCGAGGAGCGGGCCAGTGAGGCCCCGTAGCCCGTGGCGAAGCCGCCCGGTTCGACCACGGTGACGCGGATGCCGAAGGCGGCGACTTCGGCGGCAAGCGCCTGACTCATCCCCTCCAGCGCGAACTTCCCCGCCACGTAGGCGCCGAGGCCCGGGAAGGCCATCCGGCCGGCGAGTGAGGAGACGTTGACGACGTGGCCGTGGCCCTGGGCACGCATACCCGGCAGGACGAGCCGGACAAGCCGCCAGGGGCCGATCAGCAGGGTCTCCATCTGGTCGCGGATCTCACCGTCGGAGACCTCCTCGGCGGCGCCGAACAGCCCGGCTCCGGCGTTGTTGACCAGGACGTCGATGCCGCCCAGCCGTGCGGTGGCGTGACGGACGGCCTCCTCGCACTGGGCGGCGTCGCGCAGTTCGAGCGGGATCGGCACGATCCGCCCCGGATGGCGGGCGGCCGTCTCCTCCAGCGCCTCGGCGCTCCGGGCGGTGACCGCGACCCGGTGTCCGGCGGCGGCCGCCGCCTCCGCCAGCGCCCGGCCCAGACCCGACGAGCACCCGGTCACCAGCCAGCGTCTTCCCATGCGTCCCCCCGTGACGTGCGGCATCGCTGCCGGCCCTCGTCCGGGACGCGGCATCGGCCGCATCCCGGTTTCCGGGCTCATGATGAGGTCGTTCGAGGCGGCGGGCCATGCCTGTACGGGGGCGCGTGGGCGCGCGGGAGGAGCGCGCCGTTGCGTGCGGACGCGGAAGGCGTCCCCGGTGCCACATGTGCGCGTCGTCCACCGGCACCCGGACGAGGGAGGGGATCTGCCGGGGCGGCCGGGGAGGTCATGCGGCAGGACGGGGGCCCGGGCGGCGGGTGCGGCACTGCGGCCGGGCCTTCCCGGTCCCGGCCCCCTCCTCACCGCGCCGCGCGCCGGTCGGCGGATCGCGCTCGCCTCGACGGCGAAGGCACCGGAGCCGGTGGCCGTGGCCGACGCGACCCGGACCGGGTGGCGCGGCGAGCCCGGGCGACGGGGGAGGAACGGCGTGGGCTCGGGTTCGTGCGACGCGGACGCCTACGTGCCGGCCCCGGCCCGGATCCGCCGGCGTCGGAACGACGCGGTGAACGCGCGCCCGAAAGTCGTTCCGGGCCCCGGCCGAAGCCGGGGCCGGCGGCCCGCTCAGTGCGCGCCGGGGGTCGCACGCCCGTCCGCGCTGTAGACCCGCACGCCGTCCACGTAGGTCTCGACCGCGCGGACCTCGTGGAGGTCGGTGGGGGCGACGGCGAACGGGTCGCGGTCCAGGACCGCGAGGTCGGCGAGGCGGCCGACCTCGATCACACCGGCGTCGTCCTGGTGGTTGACCCATGCCGAACCGGCCGTGTAGGCGGCGAGGGCGTCGCCGAGGGCCAGGCGCTGTTCGGGCAGGAACGGGGGGCGCGGATCCGGTTCGCCCAGCTCCTCCGCCCACACCTGGCGGTTGACGGCGACGTGGATGCCGTGCCAGGGGTCGGGGCTGGAGACGAACCAGTCGCTGCCCGCCGCGAGGACGGCACCGGCCGCGTGCAGGGCTCCGAAGGGGTACTGGCGCCGTCCCCGTTCCTCGCCGAGGAACGGCAGCGTCAGCTCGTCCATCGCCGGTTCGTGCGCGGCCCACAGCGGCTGCATGTTCGCGGCGGCGCGCAGGGTGCGGAATCGCGGGATGTCGTCGGGGTGCACCACCTGGAGGTGGGCCAGGTGGTGGCGCAGGCCGGTGTGGCCGTGCGCGGCCACGGCCGCTTCGAGCGAGTCCAGCGCCTCGCGGACCGCCCGGTCGCCCAAGGCGTGGAAGTGGATCTGGAACCCGTGGCCGTCGAGGGCGATCACGGCGTCGCGGAGCACGGCCGGGTCGACCATGGAGATCCCGGCGTTGTCGCCCGGGCAGCCGCAGGAGTCCAGGTAGGGCTCCAGCATGGCGGCGGAGAAGTTCTCCACCACCCCGTCCTGCATGATCTTGACGCTGCCGGCGGTGAAGCGCCGTCCCCCGGACGCCTTCTCGCGGCGGGCCATCAGTGAGTCGATCTGGCCGAGGTCCTGGTCGCGTTCCCACCAGAGCGCTCCCCGCACCCGTGCGGTCAGTGAACCGTCGGCGTCGCAGGCGAGGTAGGTGTCGAAGGGGTCGGGGAAGCCCGCGTACGTGCCGACGAGGGCGTCCTGCCAGCCGGTGATCCCGAGCGAGTGCAGCAGTTCCTGGGCGGCGAGGAGTCCGGCTCGGGCCTCGGCCGCCGAGGCGGGGGGCACGAGGGCGCCGACGAGGGTCATGGCGCCCTCGTGCAGTACGCCGGTGGGTTCGCCCGTGGCGTCGCGCTCGATGCGGCCGTCCGCGGGATCGGGGGTGTGCCGGTCGATCCCGGCCAGCGCGAGGGCGCGGGAGTTCACCCATGCCGAGTGTCCGTCACGGACGGGGAAGTAGGCGGGCCGGTCGGGGAGGACGTCGTCGAGCCGGTCGCGGTGCGGCAGGCCGCCCGGAAAGGCGTCGAAGGACCAGCCGCTGCCCTGGATCCAGGCGGCCCCCGGGTGGGCGGCGGCGTGGGCGGCGATCGCGGCTCGGTAGTCGTGGGGGGTGCGGCCCGCGCTCAGGTCGCATCCGAGCATGCCGATCCCGGCGATCACCGGGTGGACATGGGCGTCGGTGAACCCGGGCTGGACGAACCGGCCGCCGAGGTCGGTCACCTCGGTGCGCGGGCCGATGTGCTCGCGGACCTCCCGGTCGGTGCCGAGGACGGCGATCCGGCCGCCGGTGACGGCCAGTGCCGATGTCCGGTGGCGTACGGGGGACGCCGTCCAGACGGTGCCGTTGAGGAGGACGTGGTCTGCGTGACGCATGTGCGGGCTCCGGTGGGTGGGACGGGAAGGTTAGGAGATGGTCCGGGCCGCGGTCAGCCCCCCGCGGCGGCCGGGGCGGGTTCGAGAGGGGCCGGCGGCTGCGTGAAGTAGGCGGCCCTGCGCCGGTAGCGGGTCCACAGGGCGGCGGGTACGCCGACGGCGACGACGGTGAGCGGCAGGACGGTGAGGAAGCGCCCGTTCTCGGCGTCGAAGGCCAGGTGGTCCACCGAGTTCCACTGCTGGTGGGCCACGAGGCCGCCGAGCAGCAGCAGCGCGGTCCCGCCGAGCAGCGGCAGCAGGCCCACGACGAGCGTGTCCCGCATCCGGCCCCGCAGTTCGCGGCGGAAGGTGACAGCGCAGGCTATGCCGCCGACCCCGTACATCAGCGAGACCAGGATGCCGACGGAGTTGACGACGGCGACGACCACCTCCGACAGCGACCCGGCGGCCAGTCCCGCGAGCGACACCCCGACGGCGAGGGCCGCGATGCGCACGGTGGAGGTGGCGGGCGTGCCCCAGGCGGGATGCAGCCGGGTCCAGCTCGGCCCGAGGACCCCGTCGCGGCCCATGGCGAGCGTGAGCCGGGCCCCCGCGATGACGCTCGACTGCATACAGGCGACGGTGGCGAAGAGCATCGCGGCGAGGGCGGCGGTCGCGCCCGCGGTGCCGTAGAAGGCGCGGGCCAGTTCGGTGACGCCGGACAGCGGGTCCGCGAGCTGTTCGGGCGTGAGGGCGTGCAGGAAACCGGTGGCCGAGAGGAGGAAGAACCCGGTGGTGACGAGGATCGCGATGATTCCGGCCCGGCCCGGCGAGCGGACCGAGGTCGACTCCTCGACCACGGAGAAGGCGCTCTCCCAGCCCCAGAACATGTACGCCGCCATCACGGTCGCTCCGAGCAGCGTGAGCGTGTCGGGGAAGGCGAACGGCGAGAACCACGAGGCGGAGACGGGGGCCGCGTCTCCCCGGACGAAGGCGGTGGCCACGAGGACGGTGACCACGACCGCGGAGGCGGCGAGCAGCACGCTCTGCACCGCGGTGGCGCCCCGCACCCCCCGCAGCGCGCTCACGACGATCAGGCAGCTCCACACCAGGCCGGTGGCGGTGACCGCGAGGGCGTCGTCCGGGGAGGGCGCCGTGACGCCCGCCTCCGCGAGCAGCCCGACGGTGAACTGCCCGGTGAGCTGGCCGGCGTACGACAGGAACAGGATGTTGGTGGCGACCGAGGTCCACCCGGTGAGGTAGCCGGTCCAGGGGCCGAGTGCCCGGCGCACCCAGACGTACGCCGTCCCGCAGTTGGGATCACGGACGGCGAGCCGGGCGTAGCCCCCGGAGACCGCCAGGATCGGCAGGGCCGCGAGCAGGAAGGCGGCGGGCATCGCGGTGCCGGCGAGTGCCGCGAGGAAGGCGAGGCCTATGCCGACGCTGACGGTGGGGCTGATGTTGGCCAGCGCGATGACCACGCCGTGCCGGGTGCCGAGGGTCTTGCGGAACGCGGCGGCGGGCGGTGACGCCTCGCCGGAGACGGGGCTTCCGTGGTCCATGGGCAGCACTCCTCGGTTCGGGGTGCCCCGCAGACAACCGCTCGCCGCACCATTTTGTCAACGGCGTGGGTAAAAGATTCCACACCTCTCGGCAGGGCTTGCGAAGGCGCTGCCCGGCCTGGTCTGATCACCCCGTGGCAGTACGAGGCAGAGGTCGTCCCCGCAAGGTCGAGCTGGACCTGCGGATCATCGTGGACGCCGCGCTCGCGCTGACCGACGACGAGGGCGCGGCGGCGCTCAGCGTGCGGCGGCTCGCCGCCAGACTGGGCGTCGATCCTTCCGCGCTGTACCGGCACGTCAGGGACAAGGACGAACTCCATCTGGCCCTGGCCGACCGCCTGTTCGAGGAGTCGCTGACGGGGTTCGAACCCTCGGAGGACTGGCGCGACACGCTGCGCGACCTCGCGCTGCGCACGCGCGACACGGCGCTGCGCCACCCCGGCGCGGCGGTCGTGGCCACCTACCGCACCACCCGGCGCCCCGCCGAGATGCGGATCGTGGAGCACATCCTGGCCGCCTTCGGCCGGGCCGGCTGCTCCCCCGCGCTGGCCGCTGTACTGCACCGGGTCTACGGCGACTTCTCCCTGGCCTGGGCCGGGATGGACGCGGCGTTCGAGACGCTCGACGGGGCGGCCCGTACGGGCGACGAGCAGGCGTGGACCCGCGACTACCCCGCGGCCGACCCGATCGCCTTCCCCGCCATCGCGCGAAGCGTGGCCCACATGGCACGGCTGGACGGGACCACGGTGTTCCTCGCCGCGCTGGAGACCCTCCTGGACGGGCTCGCGGCGCGGATCGCGGCGGAGGCCGCGAGCCGGCGCCCGGACGCGCCCGGCGAACCGGCGGGCCGGACGCGGGCCACGTAGCCGCCCCGCAGTCGCGACCGGCACCGGGACGGCCCGGGAGCACGGTGGCCGCGCCACGCGCCGTCCCGGGCGTGTGCGACCACGCGTGCGCCCCCGTCACGGGCGGGCGGACGGGCTCCCGCGCACCGTCGGTGACGAACGCGGGCCCGGTCCGGTGACATCACCCACCCGCCCGTCACCGGCGGAAGGCTCCCGCACCCGGCCGCCCGCCGTCGTGAAAGCGCGGGGCCGAACCCGTGGCCGCCCGACACGGCACCGTCCACGATTCCGGACGGCGTTCACCCGCCGTGCCCGTAACGGAGGCGGGCCTCGTGCCCGTCGATGCGCACCGTGCAGTCCGCGAAGAGTCGCAACGGAGGCCGACGGCCGTCGTCCGGAGCGAGCGTGAGGCCCAGATCCCGCAGTGGTCCGTCCGGGCCGGCGAACCCGAGCCCGTCCGGGTCAGGGCCTTTGCGGGCCGCCCGTGCCTCGAACAACGGCTTCACGGCCTCCCAGCCCGGCCCGGGGGTGAAGCGGGCCAGGAAGTACGGCTGGTCACGGTCGTACTCGCTGAGCTCGCCGATCAGGACGTCCCCCCGCAGGAGCCGCCACCGCGCCGTCCGGTGTCCCCGTTCCCCGTCCCCGGGTCGGGTTCGCGTCTTCGCAGCGCGCAACTCTCTGGTCAAGCACCTCATTCTGAAGTGATCGGTTATGTGCAATGTCGATTCCAGAGGTGAGGCGGTCCCCGACGCGGGAGGGTGCGCGCCGGACCGGAAGGACGATTCGGTCGCCGGGGCGGCGGAGCGGTCCCGACCCGCTCCCGGCACCGCAAGCCAACACGGTCGACGGGAACCGGACCACGCAGTTCCCCAGGCAGAAGTACCGCTTCCCGTACTTCTGCCGGCGCTCGCGACGGGGCCGTCGGCCCGGGGCGCGCAGCCGTGGTGAGCACCAGGAGGCCGACCGGGGGCGAGGGGGGACCGCGCGTGCCGCCGTCACCCCGGCGGAACGCCGCCGTACGCGGCCGGGCGGCCGGGTACGGGATCCGAACTCCGGCTCGTCCTCCCGCCGGTGCATCCGAGGGCCGCGGTCGGACCGTAAGGAGCAGAGGTGAGGCGGGCCGTTCCCGGTGAGGGGTGCCGGACACGGCTGCGGCTCTCCTGATGGACGACGGGTTCGGTTCTGCGGGTCACCGCTGTGGAGGGTGTGGGACGATGAGCGGGCGGAGAAAAGCGGTTCTGAGCATCGGAGACGCGCTCGTGGTGGTCGCCCCGGCGGTTCTGGACGACGCGGCGATGGTCTCCCTCCAGGAGGACCTGTCCCTCCGCGTCGTCGACGAGGCGGCTCGCGGTGTCGTCGTCGACCTCTCCGCCGTCGACGTGGTCGACACGTTCGTCGGGCGTCGGCTCTCCCTGATCGGATCGGTCGCCGGGATGCTCGGTGCCCGCACCGTGCTGGTAGGAGTACGCCCGGCCGTCGCGCAGACGATGGTCCGGCTCGGCGTGGGCTTCGACGGCCTGACCGTGGCACACGACCTCGACGCCGGCCTGAAACTGCTGGACGCGCGCTGAAAGCGCGGGACCTGCGAACGAAGGCACGCCCTCGGGTCGGCACAAAGACGAAGGGGTACGTGGTCGGCCGGGAAGAGGTCCGCCGGAACGACGGCACCGAAGGCCCGGGGCGTGCCGGAGGTGACCGCCGGGACCCGCTCCGGGGGACGGCGAGTTCGCCGCACCGGGTGACGGCGGCCCGGTCTCTCCCGGGCCGGCCGGTCTGACCCCCGGCCGCGTGCAGCCGCGCGCGGTCTTCCTCGCCGGCCTCCGGTGGCCGTCCGGCATGATCGTGCGGTGCCCGGGCAGTATCCGTGGGATTCGTACATGTGCGGCGGTGACAGCGGTCGGGTCGTGCCGGGGAGGATCGCAGACGGTGATGAGCGAAGACGCGGACGCCGAGCAGGAGCGCCCCGGCATCCGGCCGGCGGTGCGCGAGACGTACGGGCCCTCGGACCTCGGGCACCAGCCGATGTTCGGCGGTGGCTTCATCAACTTCGGTTACTGGCGGGACATCGACCTGGCCGGCCCGCTCGGCGAGGACGAGCGGGCCCGCAGCCAGCAGGCCCTGTACCGGTACGTTCTGGAAGCCGCCGGACCGCTGCGGCGGCGACACGTGCTGGACGTGGGGTGCGGGCTGGGCACGGGCTGCGCGCTCGCGCTCACGGAGTACGGGCCGGACACCGTCACCGGCATGGACGTCCATCCCGACCAACTGGCCCGGGCGCGCGAGAAGCAGGCCGTACTGCTGGGCGAGTCGCCGGGCCGGCTGCGGTTCGCCGAGGGGGCCGCGGAACGGATGCCCTGGCAGGAGGGGGCGTTCGACGTCGTGGTCAGCGTCGAGGCCGCGCAGCACTTCCCCGACCTCGACGGTTTCGCGACCGAGACGGCACGGGTGCTGCGGCCCGGCGGAGCCGTGGCCGTCACCAGCTTCTTCAGCGCGGACGAGGCCCCCGGCCGCCCCGGACAGCTCGCGGGGCTCCTGGACACGTACGCGAGCGGTCTGGACATCGCCCGGCCCGTGACCGCCCTCGCGAGAGCCCTCACGGCCGCGGGCCTGGCCGAGGTGCGGACCGTGTCCATCGGTCCGGAGGTCTGGCCGGGTTGGGACGCCTGGCTCTCCCGCTGGTGGGCTCCGGGCACCTGGCCGCGCAACTTCCTGCGGGCGTACGAGGAGAGGATCCTCGACTACTTCGTCGTCACGGCGACCCGGCCGTTCTGATGCCCGCCCCGCTCGCCGCCGTCCCGGGTGCCTTCTCGGCGTTCGTGCCCCGAGCGCGCGGTCAGAGCTACGTTCCTGCCGTGAGGAAGCCCGGGACACCGACTCCCACCGCATCTCGACGGGCCTTCTGTGCGGACCCCCGCGTACGACGCCTGTGGCGACCCGTGTGCGCACGAAGACGTCACGGCGGCGCAGCGGGCCGTCCGACCGCGGGCCTGCCGGAGAGCCCGGTCGATTCCGACGAGCGGACACCGCCCCGCGTCGAGGGGCGCGCGGTGCCGGGCCGCGTGAACCACCCGACTCGTAAGGAGGACGAGAACGACGAGGACCGGTCCCCGGCGGCCTGCGTGGACCACTCTCACTCGGCAACGCGGCGGGGTGCCGTGCCGGACGCCTCGGCCTCGGCCGCGATCCGCCGGGCAGGTCCCCGGGAGTGTCTTGCCGGTCGGGCCGGACCGGGGAACGGTGTCCGGCGCCGTGCGGCGCGTGGCGGAGGAGGGAGACAGGGCGGTGGGGGCACCTCCCGTCCCCGAAGGGCTACGGGGGACCCTGGCGGGTGACGACAACACGGCCAGGCGCGGCACCGGACACCGCGGGCCCGGCGTGACCGGCGAGACACCTCCTAGGCCGGGGCGTCGGCGTCGGCCAGGGCGAGGCGGACGGTGATGCGCTTGCCGACCGGTTGCTGCTCCACGAACAGCTCCTCGGCGACCGCCTCGATGATCTCCAGGCCGTGCTGCCCGACCCGCCCCGGATCGGCGGCGCGGGCTGCCGGAACGACCGGGTCGCTGTCCCACACCACGATGTCCACGCAGACGGCGCTGATGCGCAACTCCATCAGGACGGGGCCCGGAGCGTACTTGTGGGCGTTGGTGACCAGCTCGCTGACCACCAGTTCGGCCAGGTCCCGTGCTCGCCGTGACACCGGCAGACGGTGTTCGGCGCGCGCCCTGTCCAGGAAGGCGGTGGTGTGGTGGCGAGCGGCGGCGATGCGTCCGCCGTCGCCGTCGAGCGCGTAGCCGACGCGCACCAGGTATCCGTCCGGCGGAAACCGGGTATCGCCGTCAGAATCGGCATGGGAGCCCATCGGTTCCGTCCTCGTTCCGTTCACGCGGCGCGACTACCCGCCCGTATGATCCTTACCCGGCAGAAGCTGACCGTGCCGCCGTCAGGGTGCGGTCCACTCCGGAGGGGTGGGCGGAGTCGTCCACGCTCGCCCCGGCCCCGGGACAAGCCTAGGCGCAGTCGAGGAGACCATGACCAGCAACGAAGAATCCGCCCGGTCCGACCGTCTCTCCGCGACGCCCCGTACGGTCGGCGGTGTGCGTGTCGTGACCCTGCGGGGCGAGATCGACCACACCACCAGGGACGTCCTGGAACACGCCCTGCTGGAGCGGAACGGCACCGCGGAACCGCTGCGGGTCGTGGCGGACCTGGAAGGCGTGACCTTCCTCGACTCCAGCGGTCTCAACGTCCTCATCTCCGTCAACCGGCAGGTCGGCGAGGCAGGAGGCCGACTGCGCATCGCCGCCGCCCGGCAAGCCGTGCGGCGTGTCCTGACCCTGGTCGGCGTCGACACCGTCATCGACTGCCGTCCCACCCTCGAAGACGCCCTGCGCGACTGATCAACGGCGCGTCACGAAGAGGGGACGGGGTGACGACCGCGGCGGGCACGGCCGTGTGACGCGGCCCCACAGGCCTCCGGCGGCCACTGTCACCGCGGCTGCCACCCACCACAGCTTGGTGTGCTCGGCCGTTTCCTCCACCGGCGACGGCAGTCGGCGGGCCCGGACCGAATCCCGGGCAGCCGTGTGCCGGGTCAGCCGGTGATCGGCGTTTCGCGATGCGGTCAGGACTTCCGTGCTTCGCCCCTCCCGGTCGTGGCCGTGCCGCACGGATCTCGTCGCGGGCACCGGTCCTCGTCGTTCCGCCCGTGGAAACCCCGGGCAGAAGCGGGGTGCCCCGCCGCGCCGCGCGGGCGGCTCCCGGGCCGGGGAGGGGACGGCGTGCTCCGCCCGCAAAAGTAGTTCGCGCATACTTTTGCGGGCGGGGTACGGCATGTCGGCCCGGCCGTACTGACCAGGGGATATGCGGGTATGGACAGCGGTACACCGGTCGACGGTGGCTTCGGTACGCTTCTGCGCCGTCTGCGGACGGAGGCCGGGCTGAGCCAGGAGGAGTTGGCACACGCCGCGGGGGTGAGCGTGCGGGCGCTGTCGTACATGGAGCGCGGGCACTCGCGGGGGCCGCAACGCCGCACCGTGCAGGCACTGATCGGAGCCCTCGGCCTGGACGGGGCCGGTGCGCGGAAGTTGGAACGCCTCGCGAGCCTGGGCCGTCCCCGGAAGGCCCGCACCGCGGAGGTGCCGTCGTCCGCGTTCGCGCCGGACGCCGCCGGTCAGACCGCCGCGCCCGACCTGCTGCCGCGCGCACCGCGTGGCTTCCACGGGCGGGAGGCGGAACTCGACGCCTTGTCCCGGGCCGCCGAAGGCGAGGCGCCCGTATGTCTGGTCGTCGGACCCGCCGGGGTCGGGAAGACGACCCTCGTACTGCACTGGGCCCGTCGCGGCCCCGCCGGATTCCCCGACGGGCGGCTCTATGCCGACCTGCGCGGCTTCGGCGACACGGCCGAGCCCTCGCTGATGGAGGTGCTGCGGGAGTTCCTACCGGCGCTCGGTGTGCCGCTCGACCGGGTACCGGAGTCGCTGAACGGCGCGGCCGCGCTGTTCCGGTCGCTCGCCGCCGACCGCCGACTCCTCGTCGTGCTCGACAACGCGCGGAACTCCGAGCAGGTCAGGCCGCTCCTTCCGGGCGGCAGCCGCTGCGTGACCGTCGTCACCAGCAGGCACCGGCTGCCGGGACTGATCGTCACCGACACCGCTCGGCCCGTCACGGTGGACGTGTTGGGTCCGCAGGACGGCACGATGCTCCTCGCCGCGGTGCTGGGCGCGGAACGGGTCGCCGCGGAGCCGGCGGCAGCGCTGCGACTGGCCGAGCTGTGCGACGGACTGCCCCTCGCGCTGCGGGTGGTGGCCGCCCGGCTGACGCAACGGCCCGGCTCGTCCCTGGAGGCGATGGCCGCCGAGCTGTCCGACGAGACGCGCAGGCTGAGCTTGCTGGACGTGGAGGACACCGGCGTGCGGGCGGCACTGCGCGTGACGCTGCAGCAGCTCCCGCGGGACGTCTCCCGTCAGTTCGCCCGTCTCGGCCGCCACCCCGGGACGCACATCGACCGGTACACGGCGGCGGCCCTGACGGGCACGGCTCCTCCGGCCGCCGAAGCCGCCCTGGAGAAGCTGGCCGCCGCGCACCTCGTCACGGAGACGGCGCCCGGTCGGTGGGTCGTGCACGATCTGGTACGGCTCTACGCGCGGAGTCTGAAGGCCGCGCCCGAAACGCTCACCGGCCTGCTCGACTGCTACATCGCCACGGGCCTCGCCGCCGTGGCGGCGGCCGAGCCGGGCAACGAGGAGTGCTTCCCCCTGCCGTCGGATCACCTGCCGCCCGCCGTCGTGCGGGAGTTCGGCGACCGGTCCGCCGCCGTGGCCTGGTACGCGGCGGAGAGGGACGACCTCACGCTGGCGGTCGCCGCGGCGCACGCCGCCGGACTGCACGACAGGGCCTGGCGGATCGTCATGACGCTGTGGCCGTTGATCGTGTGGCGCGTACGGGACGGCTGGGTCCCGCTCCTGGAGACCGGGCTCGAGTCGGCACGGATCGATGCCGATCAGCACGGCGAGTCACGCGTGCTGAACGTGCTCGGCTGGGTGCTGATCGAGGAAGGGCGCGTCGGGGAGGCGCTGACCCACCTGGAGGAGGCCTCCGCGCTCGCCTCCCGGGCGGGCGACCCGGTGGCCGAGGCGAACGCCCTGCTCGTCCTGGCCATGGCACAGGCGGCGCTCGGCGGTCCGGACGAGGCCGCGCACGGGTGCGAGCGGGCGGTGGACCTGGCCCGCGAGGCCGGTGACCGGACCATCGAAAGACTGGCGCTGCAGCACCTGGCCCGTCATCGGGCCGACGCGGGGAGGTGGCGTGAGGCCCTCGACACGGCGGCTGCGGCACTGGCCTTCGACGATCGGTCCGGCACGGCCGACATCCCCCGGGTCCTGCTGCTCGTGGTGAGGGGAGAGGCGCTGCTGGGCCTCGGACACGAGGCCGAGGGCATCGAGCAGCTCGACCTCGCCGCCCGGGAGGCGGAGTCCTCCGGGTACGAGGACGGCGCGGTACGAGCACTCGGCGCGCTGCTGAAGGTCTCGGAGGACGCGGAACTCCGGGCGCGGTACGACGCGGCGGTCGCGCGGCTCACCACGCGCGCGTGAAACGGGCGGCCGGGCCGGACGGTGTGCCGCGCGCGACCCCGGATGACGGCGGCGCCTCGATCCACGGAGGAGCACGGCTTCCTCCGTCGGACGCGCGACCGGCCTGCCGGGACGGGGACACCGTGCCGACAGCAGATCCTCCGGTCCGCCTCGGTGATTCCCCAGCCGGACCGGTCGGGGTGGTGTCGCTGCGCCGCCGACGGGATTCGAGGTCTCCGCGGCGGTCGCGGGCACCGGTCGCCGTGCGGCGACGGGGCGGCGACCGGTCTCTGTGCGAGGGCGGCTCCGGCTCTCCTTCGGCCGCGGGGTCCACAGGCGGCACAACGCCGTTGGACGGTGCGCCGGCCGTCCCGGCAGAGGACGCGGCATCGTGACTCGCTGCGAGGAGACCACGCACTCCGTCTCGCCGGGTTCCGGGACACGACGGTCTTCCTCCGGTCGTCCCGGTGGCCCGAGGAACCGGCCGGGCGCGCAAAGTGCGCCGCTCGGAAACCCGAGTCCGCACCGCACCTTCGCGCACGTCGGGAGTGCTTGCCCTGCGAGCACCTCTTCGGTCGTCATCCGGCCGGGCGAGCCGCCTGCCGTTGTCGTGTACCGTCTTCACCCCGCGCCCCCGGGTGCGTGTCGGGCGGCCGCACCCGCGTGCGGGATTCGACGGCGACACGACGGGGACACCGCCCCGCCGCGTGTCCTGGAGGACGACCGTGCGCCAACCGGCGGCGGACGGTTCGCCTTCGGGAGATCCATCGCCGACCGGGCCGGGGCCGAGGTGCTGGACCGGCGTGGCGGGGGGGGCGTCACCAGGACGAGGCAGGCCGGACGGCCTGTTTCAGGAGTCCTGTCCACAGGCGGGCCCGGCCGGTACGGTCGAGTGCTTCGTGGGCGGCGAGCAGGCCGCCGGTGACCGCGCCGAGGAAGCCGCCGGCGAGACAGTCCTGGCCCGAGAGGTACAGGCCGTCGATCTCGGTGCGCGGGCGCAGCCAGTCCGCGATACCGGGCCGGTGGCCGTCGCCGAAGGCGACGACGTCCTTAGCGAGTCCGTAGAGACTGCCGCCCGGCCAGCGGGTGAAGTGTTCGGCCGTGAGGGGGGTGCCGAGCTCGTGGTACGCCACCCTGCCCCTGGTGCGCGGCAGCCGGCGGTGAAGCTGTTCGAGGAGTTCCGCGGTGAGTTCGGCCTTCAGCGCGAGGTAGGCCGGGTCCCGGTCGCGCGGGCCGGAGCCGTGGAAGGGCGCGAAAAGTTCCGGGCGCACGTACGTGAGGATCTCGCCGGTCGAGCGACCTGGGTGCCGCGTGGTCCAGGTCGGGTCCTTGGCGCAGGAGAAGGAGAGGAAGTGGCCGCTGGTGCGTGCGTCGCCACCGTCGAAGAAGGTGTCGCAGTCGCCGTCGGTGACCATCAGGTTGTGCCGGGGCAGGCCCAGTTCCTCCGGGTCGCCGTCCAGGCCGATGAAGAGCACCACGAAGGGGGATCCTCGCCGCATGTCCTCCAGCCGGTCCGCACCGGCGCCGGACGGGTCGGGCAGCAGGGTGCGATGGGTGTGGTGGGCCCCTGCCGCGCTGACCACCACGGGGGCGCGGACACGGGTCCCGTCCGCCAGCACGACGCCCGTTGCCCTTGTGCCGTCCAGCGTGATCCGGGCGACCGGCGCCCGTACGAAGACCTCGCCGCCCGCGGCACGAATCGGGTCGAGCATCGCGCGGGCGATGGCGGCGCTGCCGCCCACCGGGTACCAGGCACCGGTCCGGAAGTGCTCGAACAGCACCGCGAGGAGGAAGAACGGCAGTCGGGACGTGGAGTCGGCCAGCAGCAGCGCGCTCTGTGTGAGCACCGCCTGTCTCAGCCGCTCGTCGCGGACCAGTTCCGCCACCACGTCGCGGGCCGGCCGCAGAGCTTCGGGCGGGACGGCCGCCGCCCGCAGCAGACGGGCCAGCCTGCGCACCACCGGGCCCGAAAGACGTCCCAGGGCGAGCGCGGGCAGCACCGCACGGCACCGTCCGATCAGTCGGAACAGCGCTTCGATCCCCGCCCGCTCGGCCGGGAAGCGCGCGATCAGAGCGGCCCGGCGGGCGGAGAAGCCGACGGGAGCCCGGTGCACCTCGTCCGCCAACCGGTACTCGTCGTAAGGGTCGCCCACCGGGGTCCAGCGCAGGGCACCGCCGGTGAGGTAGTCCGACACCACCCTGACCGGCTCGCGCCGTCCGAGCTGGCCGACGTAGTGGATGCCAACGTCCCACTCCCAACCGCGTCGCCGGTAGGCGTGGGTGTAACCGCCCGCGGTGTAGTGCTGTTCGAACACAGCCACCCGCCGTCCCTGCCGTGCCAGGCAGACCGCGGTCGTCAGTCCGCCCGCCCCGGATCCGATCACGACCGCGTCGTACGCGTCCGCCACGGGGCCCGCCGCCAAGGGGCGTCCCACCAGAACGCCCCGGCTCACCTCGGCCTCCCGCTTCGAAGGCCCTCTGTTCCGGACCGGGGGTCCGGATCCGTGGCTGCCGGGACGGGGTGGATGCGCACGGATGTGACTCCGGGGGAAGGAGGAGGCTGACGGGTGGTGAACGGATCACCGGTGCCGGGAGACACGGCCGCTCACCCGCCGTCACCCGGTCCGGGGTTCCTTTTGCGAGTCGCCGTGCGATCGTGGCGGGGTGACGGCTCGGCGGCGTCTTCGGGATCGTACGGAAACCGGTGTCCGGCCGTGCCCGCCCCCGTCATCTGCCGGCAGGACCTGCGAGCCTCGTCCCGAAACGATCGGTCACGCGGCCCGCCGGCACGGCACGGAAGCCGTGCCCCCTCGTCGTTGGCGCGGGGAGCACCGTGGCGTGCGCGCTGCCGGTGCGGGGCCGGCGGGGCCGTGGTGAAGGCGTGTTCAGTCGTCGCTCGGGAGGACCGGCTCCGTACGGCCGCGCATCTGGTGGGGCCGCAGCCGGTGCGCGTGGTCGCGCCGGGGGACGGCTGCGGGGCGGAGGCGTTCCGACCACTCCCCCGGCGGTCGGCCGGTGGCGGGCCGCCGGGGATGGTCCTGCGGCAGCGGGCAGGGGCCCTCCGTCTCACGGAGACGCGCTCCCAGGACGAAAGCGCCGAGCAGGACGGCGACGACGACGAGTCCGATCACGATGTGCATGGAAAGCCTCCGACGTGGGGGGCCGGGAACATCCTGTCGAGCCGTATACGCGAGGGTCCGGGTCGACGGATGCCGGGCCGGCGCGTGACCACCCGATCGGCAGCGATCGGGTTGCGTCGAAGCCTCGGCCGGCGTATCGGGTCTTCCCGCGTCAACTGGTGAGCACCGTCGCGGGCGGCTCGTTTCCCGGCGGGGCGCGGAGGCGTGCCGCGGGGGCGGTCGCATCACGCAGTCCTGGACGATCGCGTGTCCGGGGCGAGCCGGACTGGACGCGGACGATCGCCGATGCCGTTTCGACGCGTGCGGAAGGGGACACGCCGACCGGCCGAATTCGGCCGGTCGCGGCAGGAGGGACAGCAAGCCGCATGTCCTGTTCGAGATCAGGGGGCTTTCGGCCGTCACCATGTCCACGGCGGGTTCTCCGAGGGCGCCGTCGCCCCGCTGCTCGTCCCGGGCGGCCCCGCCCGTCCTCCACGACGGCACCGAGGCCTTCCTGAAGCCCGTCTCGGCCCGTCCGCCGACCGAATCGGCGGCAAGCCCGTTCTCCTGCGAGACCCGACCGCCTTGTCCGCAGCCTCCGCGTCGTACGCGATCGCCGACAGCCCCGGCCGCCCGCGGGCCGCCCTCCTCGGTCGGGGCGCCGCAGCCACGGTCTCCGCCATGATCGCCCGCCGGCTTGCCGATCGTTGCTTCCTCGTTCCGGCCGCGGCCCTCTCCGTGGGCCCGGCCTTCCTTCCCGCCTCCGGAGCCGCGGCCGCACTCGACACCGTCGCCACAGGCTTCGCGGCCTTCGCCGCCATGTCGACGGCGGGCTCACCGCCTGCCGTGGTCCTCCGCTCCCGGGCGGTGCGGGCGCCGAAGGAGTTCCGAAACCGTCCGTGAACCGGCGCGTCCGGAGACGCCACCCGCGCCGTGGAGCACTCGACGGCCAGGGCGTGAACGGAGGCTCGTCGGGTACGCGCGGTCGTACACGACGAAGCGTCACCTCAGCACCGAGGAAGTGAGGTCCAACATGATGATCGCTGGAATCATCGCCGTCTGCGTGGTACTCGCCGTTCTGGCGTTCTTCCTGCCTCGCCTCTCCAAGCACCCCGAGCGCGGCACCCAGAAGACCCTCGGCATGGGTTCCCGCGCAGGCGGCAAAGCCCCCGGACCGCTGGGCCGTCTCTTCAGCAAGCCGTTCCGCAGCAGCTCGAAGGCGGTCGGCAAGAGCGGCTCCGCCGGCCGACGCGTTCGGGGCCACATGCCCTTCTGACCCCGCACGTCTCTCGGCCCGGCCCCGACCCTCGTCGGCGACCGGGCCGTGGCACGTCCGCGGTGGGTCCGGTCTCCGAGGCCGACGTCCACCGGAGACCGGTGATCCCGAGCACGAGGTCGCCGGCTCCGGAAGAGGCCCCGGAGGAAGGACCGGGCTCGTGGCGCCCCGCCCCGGGTGTGTTCACGGACCAGCCGGTCGGGCCCGTCCGGTCGGCGGGGATGCGGGCGAGACGTACCCGTTGCGGATGGTCGACGGCGGGCACGGGCACGATCTTCCGACCGGTGGTGAAGCTGATGGCGGTCATCCGGCCGGCGCCGCTCTCGGAGACGGCGCGGACTTCGCCGTCGCCGCCGACGGTGGCCCATCAGGACGTGGCGGCGGGCGTCAGCGGACCTTCCTGGAAGGTGGTGCGGTCGTCGCCGGCGGCGGGGTCTTCATGCGGGTGACCTTGTCGGCGGCGACATCGTGCGCGAAGAAGCCGTTGGAGAACGAGACCTGGAAGTACATCTCGGACTCGTCGGGCATGAACGCGACCGGCCTGATCGAGTCGGAGGGGTCCTTGCCGCGGAGAAGGACGTTCAGCCTCTCCCCTCGTGTCGATGGTCTTGACCACCCCGAGGATCCGGGCGTCCGCCGCGGCGGTCTTGCGATCGCCCTTCAGGAAGTCCTGCCAGGGCGCGTCGTGTGAGCCACCAGATGAGGGCCCTGCCGGAGGTTGCTCCGAGCAGTGCCGCGCAGGCGGCGAGAACCGGGGCGAAGCGTTTCGTGCGCCGCAGGGCGCTCGGACCGGGCCGACGTGTCGAACCGGTGGTGCCGTCGTGTGCCGGGAGGGGAACGGCGCGATCGGGGACCCGCAGTTCTGCGGCGATCGAGTTCCAGACGTCGTCCGGTGGCAGGAGCGGCTCGTGTTCCACCGGGCCGGGCACCCTCATGACGGTGACGATGCGGCGCAGGCTGTCGTACTCCCTGCGGCAGTGGTCGCATTCATGCAGGTGGAGGGAGGCCGCAGGGTCGATCTCCTCGCCGAGGGCCATCATCGCCAGGGTCTCTTCATCGGTGTGCTTCACCGTCCGCCTCCAACCGCTTCTTCAGCCGCGTGAGGCCACGTCGGGCGCGACTCTTGACCGTTCCGAGCGGCAGTCCGGTGCGTTCGGCGATCTGCGTCCGGGACAGGTCTTCGGAGAAGGCGAGTTCGAGTACGAGTCGCTGCTGATCGGGCAGGCCTTCCCTCTCCCTCGTCAGCACCATGTGGTCCAGCAGCGCATCGGTCACGGGTGTGGGCCGGGCCGATCTGTCCGCGGCCGTCGTGACGGCGTCGACGTCGCGCAGACGGCGGGAGCGCCTGTCGAAGGCGTCGGCGACTTTCTTGTGGGTGATCCCCACGAGCCAGGTCTTCGGGGAGCCGCGGCGGGGGTCGAAGGTGCCGCGGTTCTTCCAGACGCCCACGAAGACCTGCTGGGTGACGTCCTTCGCCTCTTCGGGGTCGCCGGGTCTGCGGGCGGCGACGGAGTGGACGAGTGTGCCCCCACGACGGCAGGCCTCGTTCAGGCAGGCATCGTCCCCCTTCGTGAATCCCTCGCCCAGGTCTCCGTCGGGCACCGCGGCGGCCACACCGGCCGCCGGGCCTCTCGTGCCTCCCCGAACAGCTGTCACTTGGATGTCTCCACTGCCGTGACGACCAGATTGTTCTGGTATCCACCTTTTTCGGGTAGGTAAGGACCGGCGCAGGTGATCAGCGTCAGCACCGGGGGCCGTCACGGCGGAAGGCGCCCGATTCGGCCAGATCCGCCTTGCTCACGGTCCGACGGGCCACGATCTCGTAGGGGATGGTGCTCCCGCCTTCGCGCCGGACCAGGACGCGATCGCCCCGGCGCACTCCGGTCAGGCCGTTCAGGACGCCCAGGCCGCGCCCTTCGGCGTCGACGTGGCCGACGACGGCGGAAGAGCCCGCGGAGGAGCCGGGAGCCGGCGAGAAGCGGTACCAACCGACCCGGTCGGGGTTCGGTGGGACCTCCGTCTGTCCGTCGTCGGTCACTCCCACCGGATCGACGGGAGCTCGCAGGCCCAGCCGGGGGATGGACAGTTCCCGCGGTGGCCGGGCGTCTGCCGGACCGGAGCCGCCGGAGGAGGAGTCGGTCCGTGCGTCGGTCTGCCGGGACGGCGGTGCGTCCTGCGCCGTCGCCGGAGTAGCGGGAAAGGACGGCGATGTCGTTGCCGTCGGCGCCGTTCCGAAGTCGACGGCTCGCGTGGGTTGCCCACGCGGAGCGAGGACGGCGAATCCGCCGCACAGGAGGGCCGCGACGAGCACTGCGGCGACTCCGAGGATCCTGCGGTGCCTGCCTCCTGCGGGCTCATCGCGGTCGGCCCTTCCGGCACGGGGATTCCCCGGGTGCGCCCAGCCCGAGCAGAGGGGGCGGGCACACCCGGAGATCCGTCTGGGTGTCGTACGTGCTGTCAGGCGGCGTCGTCGCGACGGCGCAGGAGGTATCCGCCGGCACCGAGGGCGAGGACCGCGCCCGCGGCCAGGGCGCCCAGGGCGGCTTCGTCGTTCCCGGCCGCGGCCTGGCCGCTTCCGCCGGCGGGGACGCCACCGGGCGCGGAGTGCATACCGGTGATCGTCTGGGTCTTCAGCGCGAGGTTCTTGTCCGCCGCGCTGCCCCACGCGTAGACGATCGTGTTGCTGCCCTCGGCCAGATCCAGCTCGGCGGGACCGATCGCCACCGTGTCGGTGCCCGCCAGGACGACGTCGGCGTTCACGGTGCCGGCCGCCACCTCGGCCGTGGCCTCCTTGGGGTTCTCCAGGCCCTTGAACACCGGGGTGCCGCCCGCGCGGACGTCGACCGCCGGAGCGGCCGCCACGTGCCGGACGGTGAGTCGCGCCTTGCCCGCCGGCACCTTGGAGGTGTCGTTGACGAACGCGTCGAGCGCCGGCTTCCCGTCGGCCGTCAGGTGCGCGACCAGCGTCGCGTTCGCTCCGGCCGGCACCTCGACGGTCTTCTCGATCGCCGGGGCGCCCCCGGGGCCCTCCCCGTCCTTGAAGACCTTGATGTCGTAGGAACCCGCGTCCAGTTTCAGCGGGTCGGTGAGGGTGCCCGGCTTGAAGTCCGGCAGCAGTTCCTTCTCCCCCGCGAACACGTCCACGGTCAGACCCGGCACGGCGTGCAGGACGGACACCGTGGCCTGTCCCTCGGCGTCGGCCTGCTGCTGGGCGAACGCGGGGGCGCCCGCGGTGACGGAGAGCGCGACGGCGACACCGGCCGCCAGGGTGGTTCCTACGGTGCGAGTGATCATGACGATTCTCTCCTCCGAAAGATTCGAGAAGGTTCCGAACCTCGTGTGAAAGGGGTTCCTTCATCGTGGGCCGATCGGTTTCACGGGGCGCTTGAAATCTTTACTTCCTTTTGGTGGATGTCCGGGGAGACGGCTCCGGAGCCCTCGGGGCGCCGCGCGACGCCCGGAGAGCGTCGGCCTCCCGGCCCGGTCGTGCCTCTGGGCTCCCCGGCGCGAGGACGAGGGTGCCGGGACGGACACCGCGGGTCGCGACGCGCGTGGACTCCGGGAGGGACCCGGACGTGATCTTCGAGGGCGGTGGGCAGACCCCTTCTCGGCACGCACCGGATCCGGCGCGCCGGGCAGGGCGCCGTGCCCCCGCGGCCCTCGATCGCCTCCTCCGCCTACGGTTCCGGGGGAACGGCCGACAGCGGTGTTCGAATCCGAGCCTCTTCGGCTCCGACACTCCGGCGGAGGAGGAGCCGGGAGGTGGTTCCCTTCGCGTGGTTCAGTCGCTGTGGCAGAGGTGGTGGGCGAGTACGCGCTCGTCCTCGTCGTCGAGCGAGGTCTTGAAGAGGGTCCCTCCGCGGGGCTGCACGGCGGCGGCGAGCCCGTTCTCCGTGGTCTTCGACGCCATGATCACGACGACGGACCTTCCCGGGGCGAGCAGGCTCCTGATCTGGCTTCGGAAGCGGGCGTCGAGACCGCTCCTGTTGAGCTTGCCGATCAGTCCGCCCATCGTCCCGCCCAGGAGCGGGCCCAGTTCCGGTACGAGGAAGAGCAGTCCGAGTACGGCGCCCCACAGCACACCCCAGCCGACGGAGAGCCCGACGGGGCGGGAGGCCGTGTCGGCGTGCACCTCGCCCTTGTCGTCGACGTGGACGACGGCGAGACCCACGAGGTCGACGCCGAGATCGCCCTGCAGCCCTTGAATCCGCCGGTAGGCCTGAGCCGCTTGAACTGGTTCGTCGTAGCCGATGACGATCAGTAAGGATCTTCAGCGTCGCCTCTCGAGGGTGAGGTCGGCCTTGGTGATTGACGTGAGTCGGTTGGGGCTGATCCGTGCTTTGCGGAAGATCCGCCAGGTCTTGAGCCGGGCGAAGGCCCGCTCGACGGGGAAGCGGAGTCGTGCGTGTGCGCGGTTGACGGCTGCCTGTCTGGTGGTGAGGGGGCGTCCGAGGTGGCGTTTGAACGGAACCCGGAACGTTCCGCCGGCTCCGACGTGGGCCTTGTCGGTGAGGACGGGAATCCGCAGTCGTTCACAGACGGTGATGATGCGGTGGGTGCGGGCGGCGGTGATGTCGACCGTGCGGCCGGGTAGTGCCGGCGAGTACCAGATCAGTTCGCCGGCAGGTCCGGTGACAGCCTGGATGTTCACTCCGTGCCGTCGGGCCTTGCCGGAGTAGTCCCGTTCACGGTCACCGACTCGGTCGCGCTCGGCAGTGGTGCCGTCCACCAGGACGTACTCGGGACGTACCCGGCGCAGGGCCTGCGTCAGAGACGGTGTCCTCGAGGCGAGAAGTCTGATCACACTCTGTACATAGGCGTGGGCGGTGCCCTCGCTGATCCAAAAGCCCGCGGCGAGTTTCGCGTAGGTCGTGTGTTCGCACAGATGGATCAGGGGGATGATGGCGTGTTGCGAGGGCGGCAGCTTGCACCGGCGGTCACCTTCACGGGTGACGATCAGCATCGTCACCCACTCCACGAGCGCGTGCGGCAGATCGAGTGCGGCAGGATAGGGGACCAACGAGGCCTCCGGTCACAGCGGTTGAGACGTCAGCCATCTCGAACCACTGCCCGAAGGCCTCGCCTGCCATCCGTGGACGGGCGTCACCCGATCGGTGACCACTCTGAAGATCATTAGACCGTCGATGCAGAGGGGGCGACGGCCTCGACCGGGGTCCGCACCGATGAGGCCGATACCGCAACGGATCTGCTCCGCAGGCGAGTCCGGCGATCGCGTCAACCGACGAGCCCGTGACGCGACGGTCTCCGACGATCACTGCACGAGACGCGCTCCCGACCGCCCGACCATGGTCGACCATCCGGGGGTCGGCGCCTCACCTCCTGCCACGCACGAGTTCGTCAGGCGCCGCCCCGGGACGCGCATGGGGCCTGTCGTCGGTTCAGGCCGCGCCCCGCGGGGCGGGGCGGGGCGGTCGTCGAGGTCGTCACGGGGACGCGACGGATGGGGACGGATTGTTCCGTACGGGTTGCGGGCGACCGCGAAGCGGGACGGACCGGATTCCAGGACGCGCGTCCTGCCGGACGCGCACGGCCTGCCCCTCGGCCTCGGCGTCCGCATCGCCCGCAAGGGACACGGGCTTCACCGTGAGGATCGGAGGTCGACCCGCTGTCGGGCGGCCCCCGACCACCCCGGCCGTGTCCTCCGCCCCCGCGCTCCCGACCAAGAAACAGGTGACCTCGACCGAACCGAAGGCGTCAGTTCCTGGAGTGCGGCCGGGCCGACCGCCGGGAAGCCGCGTTCGCGCGGTGAGGGTCAGTGCCGTTCGAACGCCAGATCTCTCGGCCGCATGTGCTCCCGTGGCCCCGCCGACCGCAGGACCACGTCCAGCACCCGCGCCGGGTCGGCCGCGTAGGAATGCGAGAACCACGCCATGTTCGCCTCCACCACGGCCCAGCGGTGGCCCGGGCGGTACGGGTCCAGCAGTTGCCCGACGTCCACGACGACGGCGCTCGGCAGTGTGCGCCCGGTCGCGACGGCCAGCCGGTCGGCGAACTCCGTGATCTGCGCGGCGGTGGCCCGGTCCGCGCGGTCCGCACCGAGCGGGCGGGGGTCGAGCCGGCCGAACACCGCGTACCGGCTCGCCGTGGCGATCCGGCCGTCCAGCAGAAACAGCCGGTACTCGGCCGCGAAGGTCACTACATCGGACAACAGCACCGGTGTTGCCGGGTCCAGGGCAGAGGACAGCCGGGAGCCGTCGGTGTAGACGTCGGCCGGGAAGGACTTGTCACGGGGCGGCTTGACGAACGTCGGCCGGTCGATCGCCCGTGCGTCCGCAATGGTCCCCGCCCGTATCCGGCGACCGGTGAACTCTTCCGGCAGTTCGGCGAGCCAGCCGTCCGCCGGCTCCAGCAACGCGCATCCAAGCCGACCGGCCAGCCGCGCACCCGCGACCGGTCCGCCGTACCAGTACGCGGGACCTTCCAGGCCGGGCTCCTCCGCCGCTCTGACCGGCATCCCCCGGCCCATGGCCTCGACGGCCAGCAGTTCCATCGTCGACGTCCACCGCCCGGGCATGACCAGCACCGCGTATCCCTCCCGCACTCCGCAGAACCGTCACGTTAGCCCCGCCGTGACTGCTGCCGCAGGCGAGAATCCCCGCCACGGACCCAAGACGGACCGGGTGGCGACGAGCCACAGCTCGAGATCTGGTGGTGGGAACCCGACATCGGTCGAGATCACTTGGCGAACGGCCGGGACTGCCGGTCGGAGGACGGGTCGGGACCACGGTACGCGCTCCGCGGGTCGGAACGTGCCGAACGGCTCGCACCGCCACCTGGTGGTGCGAGCCGTTCGTTCGCCCAAGGGCCTGCCGGAGGGGGGAAAGACCGGCAGGCCCCGTCCTTTTCGAAGCGGTCCCATGCGCTCCACCCCCGCCTGCCCCCTAATCTGCCGCTCACACCCCCTGAATTTCCGGGGCCGGTGAAGGCGGGTCGCCGTCCCGGCCCCACGCGGTCGGGGGCATCGGGGCGCGGATCGTACACGGCATGCCCACCCGGCCCGAAGGAGCTGGACCCGGCGACCGGGGCGACGCCGCCGTCGTTCCGCTCGCTCGTCCGGCCGGCAGCCCGGACAGGAGGATGCCGTCGGTCTTCCATCGGCTCCAGATGGTCACGCGTCGGCGAGGAGGGGGTCGTAGGGCGTGGTGCGCCTGCGGCCGGACATGAAGGACAGGAAGTCGTTGACGAAGGCGCCGCGGCTGTAGGTCCCGCCCGCGTCGGTGGTGTCGCGGTGGAAGGCGGTCCGGAACAGGGCCCGGTACTCGTCCGCGTCGATGGTCTGATCGCCGTTCTTGTCGGTGACGTCGAAGAGGACTTCGGCGACCCTGATCAGTGCGGGCCCCGCCAGGGAGGGGACGGCGGTGGCGTACTCGTGGGCGCTGACCCGCCCGTCGCCGTCGGCGTCGAGGGCGCTCTGCAGTTCCCGCCACCAGTCGGCGCAGGCGGCGTAGAGCCTGGTCTCCTCGGGCTCGTCCAGATCGAGGCGGCTGGAAAGCTCACGTGCCATGGCGGCGAGGTCGGGCCAGTCCAGGTAGCCGTCCCCGGTCTGGTCGAGGACCTCGGCGAAGAACTCCTGCGCGCTGCGCTGCGCCTCGCCTCCGGAGGTGGGTTCTGGCTCCGGGGGAAGCGGGGTGATGAGCCGGACGAGGGCGCCGGCCCGCTTCATCCGGTCGCGCAGGGCGGTGATCGTCCGCGCGCGGGGGTCGTCGCTGTCGGGAGAGAGCGTCAGCATGTCGAGGATGTTCTCGGCCTTGATCCAGCCTTCGGGCAGGAACCGGGCCAGGCCTGCGGCCAGGTAGGCGCTCTGCATCAGGGTCTGCACCCCTGCGATCTCGGGCAGGCCGGCCCGGCGGCGGAACGGTTCCGGCAGGGACGCCACGGTGATCGCTCCGACGACCGGGCCGGCGACGGCGCGGCCGGTCGCCCACAGAGCGGGAAAACCGTTCAGCAGCGGTGGGGCGGGGAGGTGGTCGAAGAGCTTGTAGAGGATGATCCGCATCGCCTCGGTGTTCTCCAGTTCCCCGGCGACCACCCGGTCGTAGTAGGGCCAGAACTCGTCGAGGGTGCGGGGCAGCTGGTCGGCATGGCCTTCGATGGCGGCCAGGAAGGCCTGGAACTCGCGGTACAGCTGTTCCATGACCTTCTGCTCGAGCGGTTGTCCGCTGAGCCGGCACATGGTGACGGTGCTTTCGAAGAGGGTCGCCACCACCCAGGCACGGACGCCGGGGTCCATGGCGTCGTAGGGCCGGTCGTGCGGGTCGGTGCCGTGCAGTCGGGTGTGCAGCCGGTTGAGGCGTGCCGCTTCCCTTTGCCGGACGTGGTCGTCGGCCCCGAACATGCGCTGCAGGCTCGTGAGGGTGTTGCGCAGCCGCCGCCAGGGGTGGGCGACGAAGGTGGAGCTGTCGATCAGGGCCGCGCCGACCTGCGGGTGCGCGGCCTCCAGTACGGTGGCCCGGATCACGGCCAGGGCCCAGCGCGGGTCGTTGAGGAACCCGCGGAACTGCGAGTCGGGACCGAACGGGGATTCTTCTTCGGCGCTGCCTCCTCCGCCACGACGAGCACCGGCGTCGGTGCCGGTGGCCGTAGTGGAGCGGTGGTCCTCCGGGATGGTCATGATTCAGATTTCTCCGTTCCGGGATGGTGATGTGGCGCCGAAGCGGCGCTCACGCTGCCTGTAGGCGTGCAGGCACCGAAGGAAGTCCGGTGCGCGGAAGTCGGGCCACAGGGCCTGTGGAAAGACCCATTCGGCGTAGGCGACCTGCCAGAGCATGAAGTTGGAGATGCGTTGTTCGCCGGAGGTGCGGATGACCAGGTCCACGTCCGGGGTGTCGGGAA
Source organism: Streptomyces sp. NPDC093071 (assembly GCF_044754545.1). Classification (NCBI taxonomy): domain Bacteria; kingdom Bacillati; phylum Actinomycetota; class Actinomycetes; order Kitasatosporales; family Streptomycetaceae; genus Streptomyces; species Streptomyces sp. NPDC093071. The sequence continues at coordinate 224,368 of NZ_JBIVPH010000002.1, forward strand.
AGGGCAGGTGCGCGGCGAAGCTCTCCTCGGTCACGGACTCGGCCGGCGCTCCGCTGCGGATCAGTGACCGTGCGGCCTCGACGACGTCCCTGCGGCCGCCGTGGTCGAAGGCGACGGTCAGCGTCATCCGCCGGTTCCGGTCGGTGAGCGTCGTCAAGTCGGCGATGTCCCCTGCCAGGCCGGGAGGGATGCGGGGATCGGTCATGCCGAGGAAGCGGCAGCGGATGCCCCGGGCGTGCAGCAGCGGGGCGTGCTTGCGCACCACCCGGCGCACCAGGTGCATCAGGAATTCGATCTCGGTGTCCGGACGACGCCAGTTCTCGGTGGAGAACGCGAACAGGCTCAGCCAGCCCACCCCGGCCGCACGCGCCGCCTCGATGACGTCGATGACCGTCGTCTCCGCGGCACGATGACCCGCCGTGCGAGGCAGGGAGCGTTGCGCCGCCCACCGGCCGTTCCCGTCCATCACGCACGCGACGTGCCGCGGCATCCCACCCGGCTCCCCGGACGGGCCGGCGCCCCGCGGAGCAGGGAGGGAGAAGGGCTCCTCGTTCATGGACCGTTCTGCTGTCACGCCCGCCCTTTCAGCATCCGGGACGGACGCTCCCCCACGGCGGAGGAGGATCCGCCCCACGGGGCCGCCGCCGTACGACGCTCACTGACGACAGGTTGGCAGCGCCCGGCCCCGCGCGGACGGCGTACCCTGCGGATTCACCTTTGGCACTCGCGTCCGAGCCGGAACGGCGTAGGGGCCGCACCCGGCAGAGCACCTCTCCACGCGGCGCGTGAGGTTCGTCCGGGCGGCCCGGTCGCGCGGGACGGGCCGGTGGACGGAACGGGCCCGAGGTCCGAACGGCGCTCTCCGACGGCATGAGACCGCGTCCCGGACCTCGCCGATCGACACGCGGGAGCGGTCGGGACGCCGGTCGGCGACGGGTGGGTCGACGGACATGACGTCGATCACCGCCCGACAGGTCATGGTCCCGGAGCGTGCGGGCCGCCGCTCGTGGTCGCGGTGGGGATCCGTGTCGTCCGGTCGACGAGGCGCCCGGTGAAGCCCTGGTGCGTCCGGATCTTCCGCACTCCCCGGTGGTCGGGACTCATCCACGGCAGTGGGTGCCGCGCACCGTCGTGGTGCCCGACGCTCGCGGTGAGCACACGACCGGCCAGGAAAGGGCCGCGGACGCCGGTGATGACCGACCCGCTCGCGGTCCCCGGCCTCCTCGCCCACGTCGAACCCCCTGGCCGCGGGCGGGCGCGGCGTTCCGCGGCGCGTACGCGTGGCCGACGCGACCATCGGCCGAGCGGAATGAATCTGCCGCGTCTGAGCTGCGGCAACGCGGGTAGGGAGGGAGGACCGCCACCCTTCCGACACTCGGAGTGCGAGAAGCCACGGTCTCGCACCCGCGCCGCACGAGGAGATGCCCGTCATGAGCCCCGCCACGGCCCTGCCCCTCCCTCACCGGCCGGTGCGCACGGCCACCCGTGCGTCCGTCGCTCTTCCGCCCTCGGCGCTCGACGCGATGCTGGACGCCACCTATGAGACGCACCGTCGTTTCCGGCACGGCGCCTTCGCCGAACCCTGTCCGACCTGCCACGTCCCGGCGGGCGAGCTCTGCCTGACGCGTCGCAGTGTGCACGCCGCCCGCCGACTGGCGCACCGCGTTCGGGTGGCGCCGACCAAGCCGTTCCCCCATGCGGCTGCGGAGGCCTGCTGAACGCGCGGACGGGCGGCGTCGACGTCACGTGCCGGGCGAGGGGGCGCGGCACCGGTCGGCGGACCCCCGGTTCACGCATCCGGCGGACGGCCGCATCAGCGCCTCCCGTTCCCCGGGCGCAGGGGCCGGGACGCGTGAAGAGGGCAACCGCCCGAGGAGTCCCCGGGCGACCGGCCCCCTGCTGCGCCCAGGGAATCGAACCGGAGCAGGACCGGTCGGCCGGTGCGGCGGTCCGTGTTCTCCACGCCGTACCGGCCCTGCCAAGCCTCCCCGCGCCGGTGACCGACGTCTCGGCGACCGCGACACCGCAGTGCCCGCCCCTCTGGCGCGGTCGCGAGTGGAGGCAGGGGCGTCGGTGACCACGGCCGGGGCCCGGCCCACGGGTGTGATCCGCGCGCCCCGGTCCTCATCCGGCTCAGGGGCGGCGGGAAGGAGGTTCGCCCGTTGCGACGGGTGAACCGTCGACGGGAGACAAGGCGGGACGCGTCGGTGTACGGGCTGCGGAGATGGTCTCAGGCGCGGGCGGAGTCCCGGCCCCGATCCGGTCCCGGCGCCGCCGTCCTCCTCGTCGAGGCCGACGCACGGGCCGGGCACGGCTTTTCACGCGCGGGGGGCACGAGGGGGTTTGGAAAGCGCCGGGGCGCGCATACGACGTATTGACACAAACCTTATATCAGCAGGTAGGAGACGCATTATGGGCATCATCGCGTGGATTCTGATCGGCCTCATCGCCGGTTTCATCGCGAAGGCGATCATGCCGGGCAAGGACCCGGGCGGCGTCATCATCACGATCCTGATCGGCGTCGCGGGCGGTCTGCTGGGCGGCTTCCTCGGCAAGGTGATATTCGGCGTCGACTCCATCGACGGCTTCTTCGACCTTTCCACCTGGATCGCGGCCATCATCGGCTCCGTCATCCTGCTGGCCGTTTACCGCCTCGTCACCGGTAACCGACGACACGCCTGAGTGGCCTCCGCGAAACGGCTCCCCCCTTCCTTTCAGGGGCGGAGCCGTTCGCCGTGTCCGAGGCGCCCGTCTCCGACGGCACGGAGACGGAAAGACGCGCGGGGGGTCACTGCTCGCGCATTCCCCAGGGGGACCCGTACGCGGTCAGCAGGTCGAGGAAGGGCCGGGGGGCGAAGGCCTCGGGGCCGAGGACGCCGGTGCCGGTCCAGGTGCCGTTCGCGACGAGTTCCAGGGCGATGACCGGGTTGATCGCGGTCTGCCAGACCACCGCCTGGGAGCCGTACTCCTTCATCGACCACTGGTTGTCGACGACGTGGTAGAGGTACACCTCCCGCGTCCGGCCGTCCTTCGTGCCCTTCACCCACGTGCCGGCGCACGTCTTGCCGTGCATACGGTCGCCGAGCGTCGCCGGGTCGGGCAGGCAGGCCGCGACGACGTCGCGCGGCGAGACCTCGGCGCCGCCCGGCAGGGTCACCTTCTCGGTGCGGTCCAGGCCCAGCTTGTGCAGCGTCTTGAGGGTGTCGATGAACTCGTCGCCGAGGCCGTACTTGAAGGTGACCCGCCGGGCGTCCACCCAGCGCGGGATCAGCAGGACCTCCTCGTGCTCGACGTTTACGCACTCGACGGGGCCGATGCCCTCGGGGAAGTCGAAGACCTCCGGCTCGCTGAAGGGGGCGGTGGTGAACCAGCCTCGGTCCTTCTCCCAGATCACCGGCGGGTTCAGGCACTCCTCGATCGTCGTCCAGATGGAGAACGACGGTGCGAAGTCGTAGCCGTCGACCGTCAGGTTCGCGCCGTCCCGTACGCCGATCTCCTCGATCTCGTCGAACAGCTCGTCCGCGGCGTAGCGGGCGAAGACGTCGGAGAGGCCGGGCTCCACACCGATCCCGACGAGCGCCGTTCTCCCGGCCTCCTCCCACGCGGCGGCCCGTTCGAACTGGCCGTCGCCGAGCTTGGTCCCGCATTCCTCGTACGGGCGCTCCGGGTGCGGGGACGACAGCGACATCGCCATGTCCAGGTAGTGCGCGCCGGCCGCCAGCGCGGCCTCGAACAGCGGCATCACGAACCGCGGGTCGGTGGCGTTGAGCAGCACGTCGCACCGCTCCCGCCGGAGCAGGCCGGTGACCGCCTCCCGGTCGGACGCGTCGACGCGCGCGGCGCTGAATCGGGTGTCGTCCGCGCCCAGCGCGGCCACGGCCGCTTCGGCGCGGGAGACGTCGTAGTCGGCCACGACCATGTGGTCGAAGAAGGAGCGGCGGGCGGCGATCTTGGTGATCGCGGTGCCCACGCCGCCCGCGCCCACGAGAAGTACTCGCATGACAAGGGTGCCTTTCGACGGGGAGGCCGGAGCCCTGGATGCGTCATGAAACGGGGCGGGCCGAGAATCGTCAACGGTGTTGGCATAAGGTCGTGGCGGAGGAGAGGGAGGGCCGCATGGCGAAGGAAGTGGTGCCGGAGACGGACCGGCGCCGCAGAAGACCCACGAAACAGGGTGTCGTCCTCACCCAGAAGCTAATCGTGGAGACCGCTCTGCGCATGTTGCGCGAGCACGGCAGGGAGGGGATGACCGTGCGGCGGCTGGGCGTGGCGCTCGGCGCCGATCCCAGCACCCTGTACCGCTACTTCCGCGGCACCGACGACCTGACGCTGGCCATCGCCGACGAACTGATCGGGCGGGCGATGCGGGACTGGCGGGCCACCGGCGACTGGCGTGGCGACCTGCGTGACATCGGCCTCCGCATCCACGCGGCCTACCTCGACCATCCGGAGGCCGCCGTCCTGACCGCCAGCCGGGTCAGCGGCCGGGCGAACGAGATCGCCACCGACGAGGTCGTCCTGGGGATCCTGCGCGCCACGGGCCTTCCCGATCCCGACGTCGTCCGCGTCTACCAGGCGTTCATCGACCAGACCCTCGCCTTCGCCGCTCTCGACGCCGCCGGTCTCGCCCTGCCCGCCGCGGCCCGCGCCGCCGACGAGGAGGTCTGGCGCGCCACCTACGCCCGCCTCTCCCCCGACACCCACCCGCACATCGCGGCCACCGCACCCCTGCTGGTGGCCCGGATGAACCACAGCGCCTACCCGACCGCCCTGGAGATGCTGCTCGACAGCGCGGCGGCAACGCTCCGGACGGACTGAGCCGACCGTCACGCTCGGACGGCACCGACCCGCGCCGGGTCCGGGGTCCCGCAGCCCGCGCTCGTACCGGTCGTTCCGCCGCCCGGGTGCCGAGACCCGGGCACCGTCCTCGCCGCCGTTCCGCGCCCACCGGCGTGTCGCGGTGACGCCGGCGGTGGCGACCACCGCCGACAGGGGTGCTGCGGACGGGCCACCGGCCGTGAATGGTCCGACCGCCGTCAGGGCGTCGTCGTGGTGCCGTCGGGTGCGCGGCGGTCGGCGGGCGCGGGTCTCGTCGCGGGGGGGGAAGGTCGGGGCGAACGGTGTGCGACCACCGTCAGGTGGCCGACGGGACACCTTTTCGGGTCCGCGCCGGAGTGCCGTGGCGTGACTCGCCCGAGCGCTGCGGCGACGGGAAGACCGCCTGCGAGCGGCGTCGGCGTCGGTCCGCCGATGGGATCCGGGAGAGGATCTGCCGGGCGGTCCCGGCCGGCGTCGACGTCCTCGGTGGACTGGACCGGAGCACGGTCGGCGTCCACCCGGCCCCGTACGGGCCCGTCAGCATGTCGTCGGCGCCCCGGGGAGAACACCGCGAGTCCCGTAAGGAGATCGACGTCTCGGCAGTACGGCCCGGACGAAGGACCCGGACGCTCCCGGGACGGCCCGATCCGCGAGGTCCACCTCGCCGGCGAAGGCGGGTTCCGGTCGCCGACGCCGCTGATCGCGCCCGGCCGGTGGGGCGACGGCCCGCAGACGTTCCCGGTGCTCGAACGGAGCCGGGACGAACGACCTGGCGGCGGACGTCCTTGCGCCCGCCACGACCGCTTCGAGGGTGACACGGCCTACGCCTCCCGCCGGAACCCGCGCCGTCCGAGACTCCGTCGGATCGGGCGCCCCCCGGACCGAAGGACCGGCGGGCCGGCCGCGCCGACGCCGGGGCGGCAGGCCTGCGCTGCTTCCCGGACACCGCCCCCGCGCACGCCGCGACTCCGCCGTCCCCGTGGTCGCCGTTCCCCTCCCCGCTCGCCGTCGACTCCCGTGGCGGCTACGACGCGTGTGATTGTCTTATCCTACGGAACGCACCAGCGGATCCCCAGGCGGTACAGAAGGACTCCGGCGACTCATCCGGGGTACCGGATCCCTGGTGTCGGGTGCTCGACGGCTCTCGGGAGCGGTCCGCGGCAGCGCTCCGCGCGGGGGCCGGGACGAACGAAAGGATGGCCTGTGACGCGCTGGGAGGACGGTGGGTCCGCCCCACCGTCGACGGCTGTGACCGGGGTGTTCGGCGCCGACAAGGGGATCGGCGAGGACCTCGCCCGGGTGGACTGGTCGGCGACGCCGCTGGGGCCGCCGCAGGACTGGCCGCAGAGTCTGCGGACCGCCGTGAGCATCCTGCTGTCGTCGAAGTTCGCCATGTGGATGGCCTGGGGACCCGAACTGACGTTCTTCTGCAACGACGCCTACCGGCGCGACACCCTGGGGCAGAAGTACCCCTGGGCACTGGGCCGACCGTCCAGGGAGGTGTGGTCCGAGATCTGGGGTGACATCGGTCCGCGCATCGACACCGTCCTGGCCAGCGGCGAGGCGACCTGGGACGAGGCGCTGCTCCTGTTCCTGGAGCGCTCCGGCTACCCCGAGGAGAGCTACCACACCTTCTCCTACAGCCCGCTGCGCGACGACGACGGCGCCGTGGTGGGCATGTTGTGCGTGGTCAGCGAGGACACCGAGCGGGTCATCGGCGAGCGCCGCATGGCGACCCTGCGCGACCTGGGTTCCGACCCGAGCGTCATCCGCACCGAACCCCAGATGTTCGACTTCGTCGCGGAACAGCTCGGCCGCAATCCCCACGACCTCCCCTTCACCCTGACCTACCTCTTCCAGGAAGACGGTTCCGCCCGCCTCTCCTCCGCCACCGGAGTGCCGGTCGGCCACCCGATGGCGACGGAGACGCTCCCCGCGGACTCCGCGCACGTGTGGCCGACGGACGCCCCGACCCGCGGGGAGGCCCTGCTGGTACCGCTGGACGGCGAGCCCTTCCGGGACCTGCCCTCCGGGGCGTGGGAAGAGGTTCCCACGCAGGCGCTGGTCGTTCCCCTGCACCAACAGGGCGCGGCACCCTACGGGTTCATGGTGACCGGTCTGAACCGCTACCGCGCCCCGGACGAGGGCTACCGCGGCTTCCTGGAACTGGTCGCCGGACACGTGGCCACCGGGATCTCCAGTGCCCGCAGCTACCAGGCGCAGCAACGCCGGGCCGAGGAGCTCGCGGAACTCGACCGCGCCAAGACGACCTTCTTCTCCAACATCAGCCACGAGTTCCGCACCCCCCTGACCCTCATCATGGGACCGGTCCAGGAGCTGCAGCAGCAGCTCACCGACGCGGAGCCGCGCGTCCGGGAGGAACTGAGGGCCATTCACCGCAACGGACTGCGGCTGGGCAAGCTGGTCAACACGCTCCTCGACTTCTCCCGCATCGAGGCGGGCCGGATGCGGGCGAGCTACGAACCGGTCGACCTGGCCGCGATCACCGGCGAACTGGCCAGTGTGTTCCGGTCCGCCGTCGACAAGGCCGGCCTGGACTTCCAGGTCGACTGCGCGCCCCTGCCCGAGCCGGTGTACGTCGACCGCGGCATGTGGGAGAAGGTGGTCCTCAACCTGCTCAGCAACGCGCTGAAGTTCACCTTCGACGGCATGATCCGCGTGGGCGTGCGCGCGGAGGGCGGCGAGGCCGTCGTGACGGTCGTGGACACCGGGATCGGCGTCGCCGCCGAGGAGATGCCCCGGCTGTTCGAACGGTTCCACCGCATCGAGAACGCCCGCTCCCGTTCCGGCGAGGGCAGCGGCATCGGCCTGGCCCTGGTCAAGGAACTGGTCGGCCTGCACGGCGGCACCATCACCGCCGTCTCCACCGAGGGGGAGGGCACCCGCTTCACCATCCGGCTGCCCTTCGGCTCCGCCCACCTGCCCGCCGACGCCGTCCGACCCGAGACGGGCACCACCGCCCCCTCCGCCGCCGATCCCTTCGTCCAGGAAGCCCTGCGGTGGCTGCCGGGCGAACGGACCGAGGAGGCCGTTCCCGCGTTCGGCGTCGCCCCGGACACCGGCGACGAGGCGCGGCCCTCCCGCCCGGCGGCCCCGGCGCGGGTGCTGATCGCCGACGACAACGCCGACATGCGTGAGTACCTCACCCGACTGCTGCGCGGCGCCGGCCACCTGGTCCACGCGGTCGACGACGGCCGGCAGGCCCTCGACGCCATCCGGGCGCAGGCCCCCGACGTGGTGGTCAGCGACGTCATGATGCCGCGCCTGAACGGCCTGGACCTGGTCCGGGCACTGCGCGTCGACCCGCGCACCGCCTCGGTGCCGGTCCTGCTCCTGTCCGCCCGCGCCGGGCAGGAGGCCTCCATCGAAGGCCTGCGGGCGGGCGCGGACGACTACCTCGTCAAGCCGTTCGCGGCGGCCGAACTCCTCGCCCGGGTCGAGGCCAACGTGAAGCTGGCCCGGCTGCGCAACCACCACGCCCGGTGGCGCACCGCCCTCGTCGACTCCCTCCAGGAGGCGTTCTTCGTCTGCGACGAGGACGGCGCGGTCGTCGAGATCAACACCTCCTTCACCACCATCCTCGGTTACGGCCCCGAGGACCTCCCCTACCGGCCGATCCACCCCTGGTGGCCGGACGCCGCCGTCCACCCCGAGGCCCACCGTCAGGTCGCCGAGGCCTTCGCCACGCTGACCGGCCGGGAACGGGGCAGCTACACCATCCCCGTCACCCACCGCGACGGGCACCGCCTGTGGGTGACCGCCACCTTCAACCAGGTCCAGGACCCCGACACCGACCGCACCGTGATCGTCGGGACCTTCCGCGACGTGACCACCGAGCACTACGCCGTCCAGCGCGAGACCGCCCTGGCCGCCCTGGGCGCCCGCCTGTCCCAGGCCACCAGCCTGTCCGACGCCATGACCGGCGCCGTGGAGGAGCTGAAGGAGGTGTGGCGCGCCCGGAACGTCGCGGCCGTGGTCTTCGGCCACGGCGACGAACCCGTCCTCACCGCCACCGACCCCTCCCTCACCTGGCGGGGACTGTCCGCCGAACACCGTCACGCGCTCACCGACCTGTGCCGGCAGCCGGAGCTCACCCCCGTCACCGACCCGAGCGGGGCCGCCGTCCTCCTGGAGCACCCCGACGGCCCGCTCGCCCTCCGGATCGAACTGGACGAACAGCGCCCCTTCACCGGCGAGGACCAGCTCCTGCTGTCCCTCCTGGCCGGACGCCTGACCCAGGGCCTGGCCCGCGCGCACCAGATCGACCAACAGCGCGAGACCGCCATCGCCCTGCAGCGCGCCATCCTCGGCCCGTCCCACCTGCCCGACGGCTTCGCCGTCCGCTACGAGCCGGCCACCCGGCCCCTGGAGGTCGGCGGCGACTGGTACGACACCGTCACCCTGCCCGACGGCCGCATCGGCATCGTCGTCGGCGACTGCGTCGGCCGCGGCCTGGAGGCGGCCAGCGTCATGGGCCAGTTGCGCAGCGCCTGCCGCGCCCTGCTGCTGCAGGACGCCGGCCCGGCCCAGGCACTCATGGCCCTGGACCGTTTCGCCGCCGGTGTTCCCGGCGCGATGTGCACCACCGTCTTCTGCGGGGTCCTCGACCCCGAGACCGGAGGACTCACCTATTCCAGCGCCGGACACCCCCCGGGCATCCTGGTCCGCCCCGACGGCACCACCCGGCTCCTCGAAGACGGGCGCTCCCTCCCCCTGGCCGTCCGCACCGGCACCCCGCGCCCCGAGGGCCACTGCACCATCTCGGCCCGCTCCACCCTGCTGCTGTACACCGACGGACTCGTCGAACGCCGCCGCCGTCCGCTCAGCGCGGGCATCGACCAGGCCGGCGAAGCGCTCCAGGAGGGCCGGGACACCGCGATCGACGAACTCGCCACCGACGTCATGTCCCGGCTGGCACCCGCCGACGGCTACGACGACGACGTCGCCCTGCTGCTCTACCGGCACCCGGCCCCGCTGGAGATGTCCTTCCCCGCGGAATCGGGCCAGCTCGCCCCCGTCCGCAAGGCTCTGCGCGGCTGGCTCGACCAGTGCGACCTGCCACCCGGCACCGTGCAGAACATCCTCGTGGCGGCGGGCGAGGCGTGTGCCAACGCCATCGAGCACGGGCACCGCGACGCCCCCGGCGACACCGTCTACTTCCGTGCCGAGGCCTCCGTCGACAACCTGCACCTCACCGTCACGGACACCGGACGGTGGAAGGTCCCCCAACCCGAACGCAACGCCCACCGCGGCCGCGGCATGGCCTTGATGCGGGCCCTGATGCAACAGGTCACCGTCACCCAGGGCCCCACCGGGACCACCGTCGACATGCACACAAGGATCGCCTGATGACCACACCCCTGACCCTCACGTCCGGTCGACGAGCGGACGGCACGGCCGTGTTGACCGCGGTCGGCGAGATCGACATGAGCAATACGAGCAGCCTCGCGGACGCGCTCGACAGCACCCCGGGGCCCCTCGTCCTCGACCTGACCGCCGTCGACTACCTCGACAGCGCCGGCCTGAGCGTCCTCTTCTCCCACGCCGACCGACTCGAACTCGTCGCCGGTCCGCTCCTGGCCCCGGTCCTGACCATCTCCGGGCTGACCGGCTTGACCACCCGCCACTGACACCCGTGCCGGAGGGCCCGGTGTGCCACGCCGAAGAGGGGGCAGGAGTCCGGTTCGAACCCGGCGGTGACGAGGCCGTGGAGCGCCGGTGCGGGAACGGGATTCCGGGCACACCCGGATGAAAGTATCATTTTCCTGATCTTTACTACGGGTTCCCGCCGGGAACCGCATACGGAGGGAACCGAGGGTGTTCGCGGTAGACGTCAGACGGGACACGCGAGGAGTGGTATTCGTGCTGCGCGGGGACCTCGACTTCCACAGCGCGGTGCAGTTGTACGAGGCCGGTGACAGGGAACTGGGCACGGGAGGGGAAACGGGTGCGGTGGTGATCGACTGCTCCCGCCTCACGTACTGCGACTCCACCGGTATCACCGCTCTGCTGAAGCTGTACAACCAGCTCTCCGAGCAGAGCGGGTCCCTGCGCCTGGCGGCGGTGCCCGCCTTTCTGGACCGCCTGTTCACCCTGACGGGACTCGACCAGATCTTCTCCCTCCACACCGACGTGGACGAGGCCCTGGCCGCGCACGCGGCCGACCGCGGCGCACTCGCCGCCGGCACCGAGGAACCGGCACGCCCGAGCGGGGAAAACGTCGGATGACGGGAGCCTCGGGACGGCGGACGCCCCTGTCCGCCCAGGTGCCGGCGGCACGCGCCGCCGACAGCGGCGCGGAGGGCGACCTGCGGGCCCTGTTCGGACAGTCGATGGCCGTGTTCGCCTCCTTGTCCGGGCCGGCACACATGCTGGAGGCAGCCAATCCCGCCTTCTTCGCGGCGATCGGCGGACCGGAGCGCACCCGCACCGGGGTGCCGCTGGGGCAGCTCATGCCGGAGCTGGTCGCCCAGGGCTTCATCGGTCTGCTGGACCGGGTCTACCGCACGGGCGAGGCCCACGTCGGTCGCAACGCCCGGGTGATCCTGGGAGAGGGCGAAGAGGCGCGCGAGGCGTTCTTCGACTTCACCTACGAGCCCCGCCTGGACGCCGGCGGCAACGTCACGGGGGTGAGGGTGATCGGGGTGGAGACCACCCAGGTCCAGCACGCGCAGCGGTTGACGGCCGAGCACCGGGCGCTCCTCGAGCAGATCGCCCGTCAGGCTCCCCTGCCCGAGGTCCTGGAGGGCATGACCCGCGCCATCGAGGACCTCGCTCCCGAAGAGGTGCTGGTGTCGGTCCTGCTCGCCGACGAGGACGGAGGCCACCTGCGCCACGGCGCGGCCCCCAGCCTCCCCGACTTCTACAACCGGGCCATCGACGGCATCGCCACCGGCGAGGGCGTGGGCTCCTGCGGCACCGCCGCGCACCGCCGCCGGCCCGTGATCGTCACCGACATCGCCACCGACCCCTTCTGGGACGACTTCCGCGACCTGGCCGACAAGGCGGGCGTGGCCGCCTGCTGGTCCACCCCGATCCTGGCCCGCGACGGCTCGCTCCTGGGCACCTTCGCGATGTATCACCGCACCCCGCGGACCCCGCGGGAGGCCGACCTCGCGCTCGCCCGGCTCTTCACCGACACCGCGGCCCTGGCCATCGAGCGCCACAGGGCCGAGCAGGCACGCAGGACGGCGGAGGCCCGCGAACAGGCCGCCCGCGACGACCTGGCCTTCCTCCTGAACGCCAGTACCGCGCTCTCCTCCGAGCTGGACGCCCTCCAGACCCTGAACCGCCTGGCCACGGCATGCGTGCCGAGACTGGCCCCGCTGGGCACGGTCGACGTCGTCGAGGGCGGCCGGGTGCGCCGCGTCGCCACCGCCGCCCCCACCCCGCACCAGCAGGACCTCCTCGCCTCACACACCCCCGTCCACGACACCGACGCCGTCGCCCGCGTTCTGTCCTCCGGAATGACCGAAGTGGCCCGCCGCGCCCCCTCCGGGCCCGGTCCCTGGCGCGAGCTGGGCGTCACCGGTTACGTGTGCCTCCCCCTCCTCGACCGGGGCACGGCGTTCGGCGCCGTGACCCTGCTGTCCACCGGCGAGCACGCCTTCGACGGACACACCGTCGCCCTGGCCGAGGAACTCACCCGGCGTGCCGCCCTGGCCGCGCGCAACGCCCGCCAGTACACCCACCGCGCCGCCCTCGCCCGTGACCTGCAGGCCGGACTCCTCCTGCCCGATCTGCCCCGGGTGCCCGGCGCCGAGGTGGCCACCTACTACCACCCCGCCGGTGAGGGACTCGACATCGGCGGCGACTTCTACGACGTCTTCCCCCTGGAGGGGGGCCGGTGGGCGTTCCTGCTCGGTGACGTCTGCGGGCGCGGCGCCATCGCCGCCACCACCACCGCCCTGGTCCGGCACACCGCCCGCGCCGTGACCCCCCTCCTGCCCAACCCCGAGGCCGTGGTCGCGGCGGTCAACCAGGCCCTGATCAACCGGCCCGCCGGACACGGCACCGGCTTCGTCACCCTCGTCCACGGCCGCCTCACCCCCACGAAACACGGTCTGGACGTCGAACTCGTCCGCGCCGGCCACACCATGCCCCTCCACCTGGACGCCCGGGGAACCGTCCGCACCGTCGACGTGCCCGGCACCCTGCTGGGCATCGGGCCCGAGACCCATCTCACCGCCCACCGCCTCCTCCTGCGGCCGGACGAGAGCCTCCTGCTCTACACCGACGGCATCACCGAGGCCCGTGACGCCGACGGCGAGCAGTTCGGCGAGGACCGCCTCGTCGCGGCCCTGGCCGACGTCCCGCCCGGGACCGGCCCCCACCACGTCATCGAGACCCTGACCCGGGCCGTACGGGCCTTCACCGGCGACCACGACATCGACGACGACCAGGCCGTCCTCGTGCTGACGGCCACCCGTCCGGAGGAGTGACGCCGGTCCCGACCGCCGTCCTCGTCCGGGCACGAGGAGGGCCGCCGAGCGGATGGGAAGCGGTCCGGGGCATCGCCCGGCAGGGCGCCCGCAAGGAACGGCCCGATGCCGTCGGTCGCCCAGCGCCCATGGCAACGGGCAGGAGCACGCTCGCGACTGCGGCGGCACCGTCTCCGTCACGGACCGACGAGCGCCCGAGAGGTCCTCGCGGAAGGCGTCGACCACGCGGCGGTCGGCCTGACGCCCGTCGGCCCGCTCGTGTCCGCAGTCGCCACCGGTCCGTCATGAGCTGCTGGTTTCCGTCTCGACGTCTTCGGCGAGTTCGCCCAGCGCTTTCAAGAACGCGCCGAATCCGTGCGGCGCGCGCGGAGTGGTCCGTCCGGAGGTCATCACGGGGCAGGCGTCAGTGCGCAGTACGCGGGTGCCGGGTGGCAGTGCCGCGACGAAGGCGTGGTCCTCTCCGTACGGCACGGCGGGGAAGCCGCCGGCGCGCAGGTAGGTGTCCGCGCGGATTCCGAGGTTGGCTCCGTGCACGTGGGGGTGTACCCAGCCGGGTCCGTCGCGGCCGGCGAAGTAGTGCGCGTCGTGCAGCGCCCGCACCGGTGGTGCGAGAGACGGGTGGGGGGCGATGCGGACGGTGCCGAGCAGGCACTGCCATCCCTGGAGGGCGTGGCGCAGGTGGTGGGCGAGCCAGTCGGACGGGACTCGGCAGTCGGCGTCGGTGGTGGTGATCCAGGTTTCCTCGGGGCGCGTTCCGCAGGTCTGCAGAGCTCGGGCCACGGCGGCGGCCCGGGAGGCACCGGCCATGCGGTGCGAGACCTCCACCACGTCCGCTCCGTGCCGGGCCGCCGTGGCCGCGGTGGCGTCCGTGCAGGCGTCCGCCGCGACCACGACCGTGCAGGGCGGCAGCGGGGTGAGGTTCCGGGCGCGGTGGATCGAGTCGAGCGCCGCGGGAAGGGCCGCGGCTTCGTCGTGTGCCGGTACCGCCACGACCAGTGCGTTGATCGTGGCGGTCACACCAGGCCCTCGGCGGCGGCCGGTGAAGGTGGCGAGGTGCCGTCGGACAGGGGCCGGGTGTACGTGCCGAGTGTGAAGTCGGGATCGGCGAAGCCGGGTCCGCTGACGAGCCCGGGCACGGTCTCCAGATACGGGTGCAGCTGCTCGCCGGTCAGCCGGTGCTCGGGTACGGGGTGGTTCCAGTGCACGGTCACCAGCGAGCCCCCCGGCTCCAGGGAGGCGACGGTGCGGTGCAGGACCTTCCGCAGCTGGGTGTCGTCGAAGTAGTACAGCAGCTCGGACAGCACCACGAGGTCGAAGCGGCCCGTGGGCCACTGGTCCGGTACGACGAGGTGTTCGACACTGACGTGCGGATGGTCGCGGTTCCGCGCCGCCGCCGTCTCCACGGCTCGTTCCACCCGGTCCGCCGCCACCACCTCGTCGCACCGTTCGGCCAGCATCCCCGTGAGCACTCCGGCGGAACAGCCCGGTTCGAACGCGCGGCGGTAGCGGCGCCGGGGCAGGGCGGCCAGGGTCAGCGCGTACTTGCGCCGCTCGTACCAGCGGTTCGCCAGGTCCCAGGGATCGGACGCGTCCGCGTACATGCGGGCGAAGTAGCCTCCCGGCGTGGAGGAACCGGTGTCGCGCACCGGTGGGTCCGCGTCCTTCATGCGGTGTCTCCTTCGACGAAGACGGCCTCGAAGAGGCGTTGGTGGTGGTCGAGTTCGTCCGGCGGCAACACCACGCCCGGGTGGTCGGCGAGCGGAGCGATCTGCGTGCGGAAGCACCGGACGGCGGCCTTCTTGCGGCTCAGCAGCTCCGTGGTCAGCGGCAGGCGGCGCAGGCGGTCCCAGGGCACGCGTGCGTCACCGGGAGCGGCCCAGTGCCACATCCACACGGGGTACTCCCACAGGGGAACGGCCGCCGTCGCCGCGGCCTTCCCCGCGGCCCGGCCCGTCGCCTCGTGGTCGGCGTGCAGGTCGCCGCTCCACGGAGCCACGCACAGCCCCGCGCCCGTCTGCCGCACCAACTCCTCCACCCGCGCGGCGACCAGATCCTCCGCTTCGTCGACGCGCGTGTCCGCGATGCCCATCCGGTGCCGGGAAGCGGAGCCGAGACCGAGCACGTCCAGCGCCTCGGCCAGTTCGCCCCGTCGTACGCGAGCCAGTTCGGGCGGAGGCAACACCCGGCTTCCGGGATGGGAGGCCTCCCCGTCCGTCACGGTCAGCACGTGCACTTGCCGTCCCTCCGCCGCCAGCCGGCCGGCGGTTCCTCCGAATCCGAGGACCTCGTCGTCGGGGTGGGCCGCCACCACGAGCACCGGTCCGTCGGGCGGTACCGCCTCGGACCGACGTTCCCGCGCGGCCCATGCGGCCCAGACCTCCTCGGAGGTGCCCGCGGCATCGATGGCGTCGGCGGCCCGTCGCCGGTCGGCAGAGTGCGCGGGGGAAGGACCGGTGGCGGGCTGCTCAGCCATCGGTCCCCTCCTTCGCGCCGACCGCGTCCGTCGTCTCCTCCGTCACCAGACGGCCCAGCGCGGCGAGATCGCGTTCGGCATGGTGCTGGCGGATGTAGACGGTGAGGTCGGCGACCCGCTGGGCATGTTCGGAGTCGTGGCACAGCGGCCCCGCACCGAGCGCCCGGCCGACCTCGTCCAGTACGCGCGCACAGACGTCGGCCACCAGGGCGCGCACCCGGGCCGCGCGCAGCCGGGCGGGCGGCCCGTCCTCCAACGGATCGGCGTCGATCTCGGAGGCAGCGACGTCGATCGCCCACTGCGCACTGTGCAGCAGGACGTCCACGGCGCCCAGGTGGGCCGCCACCAGCGGGTCCTGCACGCGGTGACGTGCCGCCGCGAACAGCGCGTCGGCGACGCCCCGGGCGCCGCCCAGCCAGCACGCGGCGACTCCCACTCCGCCGTGGGCGAAGCCGGGGCGCCGCAGGTACGCGTCCACGCCGCCCGTCGCCCGTGCCGGCACCGCCGTGAACCGGACGTCCGGGGTGTCGCTCCCCGCCATGCCGACCGCGCGCCACGTGCCGGCGACCGGGGCGTAGCCCGGGTGGTCGGTCGCGACGGCGAACAGCCGGTGGCCGTCGTCGGTGTCAGCGGTGACCAGAGCGTGCGTGCAGGTGTGTGCACCGGAGCAGTACCCCTTCAGCCCGTCGAGCAGCCAGCCGCCGTTTCCGTCCGGACGGGCACGCAAAGTGGTCCCGGGCGGCCGGGCCGCCCACACCCCCCAGCGTTCTCCCACCGCCGGCGCGGGTGCGCCGAGCTCGTGCAGGATGGCCGTGGCGTCCGCGTGTCCTTCTGCCAGCCGAGCGAGCGAGAGGTCTGCCCGGCCGAGCGACTGCAGCGCTGTGAATCGTTCCCCCGTCCCGCCCGAGCCGGGCAGCGGCAACCGCCCGGCTCCGTCTTCCACCCATCGGGCGAAGCGCTCGGCGGCGACGCGCCCCGCCGCTTCGACCGAGTCCGGGATCCGGCCGGAGTTCTGGGATGTCAGAGAGGTCACCATGACCTACGGGTACACCCGAAGTCCGTTCTCATGCATCACGAACACACCATCTTGATGGTCCGCTCGCGCGCCCATGACGGGTCACCGGCCGTGCGGGACGGCCGACAGCACTTCTGCGACAGTCGGAGTCGGTCCACCGCCATTCGGATGCGATCGACGTTCCGTGTCCCACCGTCCTCCCGGAGCGCACCGGTGGCGGGCCGGCAAGGCTTACGGAGCCACCGACCGGCCCGCGCCGCGCAGGATTCGGGGCTCACGGGATCGGGGTGAATCCCCGGTTCCGGGGGTGCGGGCGGTGATTTCCACGTCGATGCCGAGGGGGCGGCGTGCTCGACCAGGTGCCGGCGGCCGCCGCCGTCCGCCCAGACCTCGCAGGTGCCGACGTCGCTTCAACACGGTTCCTTCGCACCACCGCAGACCGAGTGCCCCCAGGCGCGCGGCCGCCGCGCGGGAAGCACGCCGGGCCACGAGGGCCGGACGTCCCGGGACGAGACGGGAACAGGACCCGACCCGCCCGCCGTCCCGCCGCCCACACGCCTGTTCCTGGACCAGAAGAGAGGCATCGCCGAGAGGGGTCGGGGAGCGTTGAGGCACCGCTGGTGCGCTTCGCGTCAGGCGGTGCGGGGCCGAGGCCGTCCGGTCGGGAGGAGTCCGGCCTCGGTGCGGAGTCAGGGCCTGCGGCTCATCAGGCCGGCGGGGGTGTCGGGGATCAGCCGCGCCAGGTCGTAGGTCGTGGGGAAAAGGTCGGCGGCCACCATGAGGAGCTGCAAGGGCTGGTCCCGCAGTCCGGTCACCGTCGTCCGGCGGTGCGGGACGGGCGCGAAGAGCAGGCGCAGGCCGGCGACATCGGTGAAGGACAGGTGCTCCAGGTCCCACAGCAGGCCGGTCACGCAGGGAGGCAGCCGGTCCACGGCCGCGCGGAGCGAGGGCAGGGTGTCGAGGTCGATCTCCCCGTACGGGGTGATGCGAGCGGTGGCGTCGGTGATCGTGGTGGTGATGTTCATGCGGGGCGCGCCCCCTTCCCGGGGGTTGATGAGCCCACAGACGAAACGCCCCGAATCCGCGAGGGAGGAGGGGTGGACGACGATGGCGGGATCCGGGTGCCCGGAGTGGGGGCGATTCCCGTATCCCAAAGGCCGACGCCCGTGGCGCCGGCCGGTCTCGTGTCCCTTCAGCGTCCCACACCTGCCCTCACGCGTGAAGCGGTGCAGGTCACACGGTCACCGGCGCGGGCCGGAAGGGGTGTTTCCACGGCCCGACACGCTCCCCGCCGGCCGGGGGAACCGGCAGTGGGGAGAGCGCGGGAGAGTGCGGCGGGCGCGTCCCCCTTACCGGCTCGGGCGCGCCGGCCCGTAAGGGCGGTGACACCGTGGACCGATGCATGTGTTCGAAGTGAATGCCGGGCTGGTGACGGGCAGCGGTCCGGGGTCGGCGCCGAGGACGTCGGCCCCTTGATCGTGCTCGCCGGTGACTGCGGTCGCTGCCCGGGCGGCCCGCCCCTCCGGCAGTCCGGTGCCACAGGCCCCGGGGTCGGGAAGGCGGCCTGTGTGCCGAAGAACCGGAGTCGGAGCCGGGCATCACGCGCCGTCGCCCCATGCGGCCGGGGCGGCCGTGTCCTCCACCCGCGGCCCGGCGTCCCGGCGGATTCCGCCCGGCGGAGCGACCGTGGGGTCACCGGCGCGCTGGTGCTTCGTTTCGTTCGGGGTAGCCGATCATCGATGATCCGGGACGACGACAGGCGGCCGTGCATGGGTGATGGTGAGGACTTCAGCGTTTTCTACGCCCGCTGGCGTCCGGAGGTGCGGGTGTGGGCGCGGGGGCGGTTGCGGGACGAGCACGAGGCGGAAGATGTCGTCCAGCAGGTCTTCATTGCCGCCTGGCAGTCCCGGGACACCTACCGTACGGGTCGTGGCACGGTCAGGGCCTGGCTGTTCGGTATTACCAGTCACAAGATTCATGATGCTCTCGATGCGCACTACCGTCGGCAGGCCCGCCAGCAGCGGCTTGCCGAACGCACCCTTCCGGAGTACGTCGAGGACGCCATGGCGCAGGAGGTCGCCGGACGCCTGCACGCCGACGGGCTCCTGCGTTCGCTGCCGCCCTCTCAGCGCCAGGTGCTCCACCTGGTCTATCACCACGGATACAGCCATCAGGAGGTCGCGGCCCAGCTCGGGATGCCGCTGGGCACGGTCAAGAGCCACGCGCGGCGCGCCCTGCGGCGCCTGACGCGCCACCCCGCTGTCGCGTCCGCGTCCTTGTCCGTGTGAGCAGGGCGGGGACGGTGCCGCTCAGTGCGCTCCCGTTCGGGTCGAGGTCTCGCGGGACCGGTCCGTGCCGCGTGTGACGGTTTTGCGCCATCTCGTCGATTTCGCGGGTGAAGCGCCGGGCGGTCTCCCGGTCGGGGTTTCCTGCCACGACCGGACACAGCGCGCGCCGTCGCCCTCCTGGACCCGGTGGGCGGGGTCGCCGGGGCGCGGGTCGTACAGGACGTGCCGGCCGGTCCGCAGGAACCGGCTCCTGGCCGTCTTGCGGTCGCCGGGCCCCGTGCCGGTTGCCGGTGGCGGCCGAACAGACCGCGGGCCTTCTTCTTGCGCGCCGCTCGCTCGGACCCGCCGGCGCCGGAGGAGGCGGGAACGGCCGCCCGGAGGCGTTCCGGGCCCGGGCGTGCGGGCGAGTTCGTCACGGCGCTGAAGGCCTGGGCGGTCGCCGGGGCACGCCTGGATCGCGCGGAGAGCGGCGCCGTCGCCGGGGTTCGAGGAGCGGGCCCGTGCCCGGCCTTCACGCGGGCGACGCCGACGGTGCCGGGCCGTGCGGGGCGTGAACACGGGGCTCCGCGGCGGTGAGGCCGCGCGGTGAAAGCCCCCACCGGTGATCCGATGAGGGCTGCGCGCTTCTCCGTGCAACGGAAGGGGCGGAAGACGGGGGGCTTCAGCCGCCCGGGGTGACGACCTCTCCGCCGAGGCCGACGTACACGGTGTCGAAGACCGGGCGGTGTTTGAGGTCCGTCAGGCCGCTGTAGCGGCGGTAGTTCGCCGCCGTGTCGGCCGGGTTGTCGTTCTTCTGGCGGATGAGGAGGGTGGTGGAGCCGCCGCCGTCCAGGTTGATCGCGTCCATCACGCCCAGCTGCGTCAGCGGCCTGGTGACGTCCGCGAAGAAACCGCCGTCGTAGACCGTGATGTCGGCCTCGCCCGTCACGGGGTTCTCGTCGCGGGGGCCGGTGAGGGTCGCGAGTACGGTGCGGCCCCGGTCGTCCACGCCCACGACCGTCCGGGAGTCCTTGCAGATGATCTGCTCGCCCTGGCTCACCAGGCGCGCGCACGACGTCGGGTTGCCCTGGGCGTCACGGTTGCCCGGGAACTTGTTCACCCCGTTCATGATCAGGCGGTGCCCGCCCGAGACGATGTCCACGGACTCGTCGAGCG
Organism: Streptomyces sp. NPDC093071; assembly: GCF_044754545.1. NCBI lineage: Bacteria > Bacillati > Actinomycetota > Actinomycetes > Kitasatosporales > Streptomycetaceae > Streptomyces > Streptomyces sp. NPDC093071. The sequence continues at coordinate 244,579 of NZ_JBIVPH010000002.1, forward strand.
GTATGTCACGGCCGTCGAACGTGTCGGTGACCTTCTGCTCCAGCGTGAGCTTGGCACCCGCGGCGTACATCTCCTTCAGCCACGCGGTCGGCTGCGTACCGACGACCTGGAGGACGTGCTTGCCCTTGGGAACGTCCTTGCCGCCGCGGACGGTGCTCCAGGTCGAGGGCCGGGTCAGACTGCCGTCCGGCTCGATGACGACCTCGAAGCCCTCGGAGTTGTCCGAGCCGATCGCGGGGTTCAGGTCCGGCTTCGGGGTCTTCATCCCGTACCGGTCGTTGAAGAGCACGAACTCCGTCGGGTCCTGGTAGACGGTCATCGACCGGCCCTCGGAGTCGGTGTACTTGCGCCCCTCCGCGTCGTTCGGGTCGTCGGGGTCCTTGTCGCCGACCCCGTCCGTCTCGTCGCGCGGGCAGGCCAGTGCGCCGCCGGGGTTGCGGTTGACGTCGTCGACGACCTGCCGGACGGGTCCCCCGGCCGCCGGGGCCCGGTCGCTGGTGACGGCCATGCTCGTCGACACCTCCGTGATGTACGGGATGCCGTACTGGAGGACGAGGGACCGGCGGCCGGCCTTGTCGGGGTTGCAGGCCGCGCCCAGCAGGACCCCGTCCCGGACCGTCGCGCCGTAGCTCTGCACCGATTCCTCCTCCCCCGCGGCGGCCTGGGCGTGACGGCCCTCGGGAGAGAAGAAGCTGCCGTTGATCCCGGCGACGGGGAGGTTCTTGTTGCGGTTGAGCTGGTCGCGGACGATCTCGGCGTCGCCGGCGGCACGTCCGTACGAGCTCTCGATCCGCAGGGCGCCCCCGGCGGGGTCGATGCGCAGGACGTTGAGTTCGCGGCGCGGCTTTCCGTGGCGGAGGTCGCCCGGCGGCGGGGTGGTCTCCCGGTAGCGGAAGTGCTCGACGCCGGGGGCGAGGACCTTGTCGCCGTCCGCGTCGGTGATCGCTTCCCAGCCGGCCAGCGGCGGGGCGGCCGTGGTGGCGACGGCGGCGAGGGGGCCGGGAAGGGTCACGGCGAGCAGGGCGGTCGCCAGGGCGGTGACGCCGGCCAGCGCGGTACGGCGGGTGCCGCTCCCGGCGGTGCGGCGGCGGACCGTGTTCACGAGCAGTCCTCCTCGGCGCTGAACCGGTGGGAGTTGAAGGTGTTGGCGTGGCTCCCGCTGATCGAGGTCGCGTCGCCCGGCAGCACGCGGAAGGGCCGGTCCGCCGCGGTGAGCCGGTCGAGGTGCTTGGTGTAGAAGCACGCCGTCTTCTCGGTGCGGTTCACGACCGACTCGACCTGGTTGGCCCAGACGTCGGGGTGGTAGGCGCGGTAGTCCTGGGTGACGCCGGTCGTCCGGCCCCGGCCGGACGGCTCCTGAAAGAGACACAGTGTGTCGTCGGCGCAGCGCTCGAACCCGGTGAAGCAGTGGCCCTGCGAGGGGGCCAGCTTGTGCGAGTTCACCTTGCCGCCGAGGTTCGGGGCGAGGGCCGCCAGATTGCCCTTGGCCCCGGGCGCCACGGCCTTCACCTCACCTCCGGAGCGGGACTCGGCATAGAGGCAGGCCCAGTAGGGCGAGTTGTTGTACAGGGACTCGGCGCGGTCGCTCCACGCGCCGTAGGACTGGGCATCGGCGTTCGCGGTCACTCCGTACGCGTGCACCGCGTCGCCCTCGTCGCTGACGCCGTCAGCGGCACTGTAGAGGCAGAGGGAGGCGGTCGGACAGGCTTCGTAGCCGGCGGCACTCGCGGGCCAGGCCACCAGCGCCGATCCGAACAGCGCCAGGACGCTCGCCGTCAGGACGGCGCGCAGTGTGGTGATCTTCAAGATTCTCCTACGTGGGTTGCGAGGCGTTCGCACGAGCCAGGTCCGGCAGGACCCGTGACGGACCCAGCCGCACCGCGGTGAGCGGCACGCGGCGTGTGGTCGCAGCGCGCGGCGGGAACTGCGCGTACGCGGCCGGCGAAGGGACGACATCGGCAGCGAGGCGCGGCGCGGGCCGTGTGAACAGGCACATTGTCGTTCGCTCGGGTACCCGGGACAAGTGGCTTCGTCAATGAGCGATGCGCAGGACTCAACGGGTCTGCCCCGGGTGCGAGGGGCTTTCCGTCGAACCGTGCGACGAGGGTCTGTCCGGTGAATCGTGCCGGGTGGCCCACCGGCGCGGGATCGCCGTACCGACCCGCCGGACAAGGAGCCGGGTGCGGCAGGTTGGGGCCGTCGACAAATCCCTCGACACGGGTTGCGGTGATCGGGGACGCTTCGCCCGATGACGAGAATCGACGACACACCGCCCGCGTGGGACGAGCGCACCCAGCTCACCACGTTCCTCGACTACGCACGGGACACCGCCCGTGCCAAGTGCGAAGGCGTCTCCGCGGAGAACGCCCGCAAGGCGCTCCTGCCGGGTTCACCGCTGATGACCGTGAGCGGAGTGATCAACCACCTCCGCTGGGTCGAGTACTACTGGTTCCAGGTGGTCTTCCTCGGCGAGGAGGACCGGGCCCCCATGACCGACGAGGACCCCGACCGCGAGATGCGGATCGCCGTCGACTTCCCGCTCACGCAACTGCTCGACGAATACGCCGAACAGAGCGCCCGCTACCGCGAACTGATCGCCGGGAACGACCTGGACGAGCGATCCCGAAGAACCATCCGCAACGGCCTCCACGTCGACCTGCGCTGGATCCTCCTCCACCTCACCGAGGAGACCGCCCGCCACAACGGCCACCTGGACATCCTGCGCGAGATGCTCGACGGCACGACCGGCTGCTAGGGCCTGTCCGGCGACGTTCACCCCGTTGGCGAGGTCTGAGCCGTCGATGCGGACTGCGCCCCATGGAGTTGATCGCGCAGGGCCGGGATGCCGATGTGTGCCCTGGATGGGTCCAGGGTGCCGCGGCGGTACCGGTACGGGGGCCCGCCGGTCTGGAGCCACGCTTGATGACGCACCTTGCGGCATGTGGGTGTCCGGTGGCGCGGGTGTACGAGATCACCGACACGGACATGGTTCTTGAGCGGCCGGCCGGGCCGACGATGCTGGATGTCCTGGCCCGGCGCCCGTGGCGGGTGGGTGCTCCCGGCCGTGAGCTGGGCCGCCTGCACGACCGGCTGCATGCGCTGCCGGCGCCGGAGTGGCCGCCCGGGCGGTTCGGCACGGCGGACGGTGACCGGGTGCTGCGCCTGGACCTGCGTCCAGGCGACGTCGTTCTGACCCGGCGGGGCCCGGTGGTGATCGACCGGTGCAATGCGGGCGCTGGTGATCCGGCTGCCGACGTGGCCATGACCATGGTGACCGTGGGCAGTGCGGACGTGCCGGGACTCGCCGCCCGCCTCGGGCGGGGGCCGTTGCTGCGCGGTATCCGCAGCGGCTGCCGGACCGACCCGGCCGGACGGATCCGGGAAGTGGTCCGGGCCAAGGCCCGGCTTCAAACGGGCCCGCTCCGCGTTTGCGGGATCTCCCTGCCCGTGAACATGCCGACGAGCCGGAAGCGAAACGGTCGCACGATCCGCCGGACCGACCCTAGGCACCGCCCCAGGTGTCACCGGAGTCCCCTCCACCGCCATGCCGCCACGGCTCCTCCGTCCCGAAGCGGACCCACAGCAGGTAGGCGCCCGTGCCCAGCGCCAGCAGACCGACCGGTATGACGACTGCCAGCAATACGGTGACCACCACGCCCGCCTCCTTGACCACGTCTCGGCGACCCGCAGGGCGCACAATGGGCTCTGCCGTCAACTTAACCGCAAGGATCGGAGGTTGACCCCCTGATGCAATTCCTCGTCGTCATAGGCGCGTTCGCAGGACTCCTGCTCATGTCCCTCCTCCCGATGCTCGTCATCGGAGCGCCCAAGGAGTGGTGCCGCACCTGCAAGCACCAGAGTTACGACCACAGGGACGGCACTGGAGGATGCACGGGAGACGACTTCCCTGCCGGTGAGTTCACGCCGAGCGGCACCTGTCCGTGCGGGGAGTACGTGCCGAACAGAAAGCCCCGATGACCGCGCTGAGCGTGGTCGGCGTACGCGCGTCACCACATCGTCGGTGTGCTGCGCGTCGCCTCCGTCGTCGGACGCGACGCGTGACCGCCGGCCGGGCGAACGAGATCGCCACCGACGAGGCCGTCCTGGGCATCCTGCGCGCCACGGGCCTTTCCGATCCCGACGCCGTCCGCATCTACCAGGCCTTCATCGACCAGACCCTCGCCTTCGCCGCTCTCGACGCCGCCGGCCTCGCCCTGCCCCCCGCGGCCCGCGCCGCCGACGAGGAGGTCTGGCACGCCACCTACGCCCGCCTCTCCCCCGACACCCACCCGCACATCGCGGCCACCGCACCCCTGCTGGTGGCCCGCATGAACCACAGCGCCTACCCGACCGCCCTGGAGATGCTGCTCGACAGCGCGGCGGCAACGCTCCGGACGGACTGAGCCGACCGTCACGCCCGGGGCGGTCCTTGCGGGTCGGAGTTCGTCACACGATCTTGTCGATCGGCACGGGTGTCCCCCGGTCGTGAAGGTCCCGGAAGCAATACCGTGCGGGCCGTCAGCGAGCGTGGAAGCCGGTGCAGCCCAGGCGGCGCCAGCGGCTTCGGTCGTCGCTCTCGGCGTGGTAGACGACGACGGTCCAGTCGCCGGCCGCCGTCACCGCCGGTGCCCCGGCGAAGTCGGCGGGGTAGGCGAGTGCCGTGCGTTCCGAGGCGACGCGCACCGGTGCGGACGTGTGACCGAATCCTTCGGTCCCCGGCGGTTTGACGCCCACCACCACCCGGTACGGCCCGGCGCCCTCCGCCGACAACCGTACGTCCGCCGTCCTCGCGCCACTGCGGTACGAGACGGACGTCGACGTCGAGCCGCGAGCGGGTCCTTGGGGCGGACGATCGCAGTTCCCGATCCCCATCCGCGCCTCCTCGGTGTCGGCGGAGATCTTCCAGCGCACGTCTTCGGCGGCGCCGTCCCGCGCCGGGTCCGGGCCGATGTCCAGGCTCCGGCTCCCCTCCAGGGTCCAGCCCCCCGCACTCGTACCCGTCGTCCCGCCGCCGGGCTCCTGGGCCCGAGCGCCGTCCTCGCCGCCGTTCCGCGCCCACCACCGGGTCGTGGTGACGCCGGCGGTGGCGACCACCGCCGTCAGGAGCGCCGTGGCCATCGCCCTCCTCAGGGGGAAACGCCGTCGCGGCGCCCCTTCGGGCAGGGTCTGGGGCAGGGTGTCGCCCGGGGCTTCGCAGCGGGCGGCGACGTGGGCCGGTGCCGGGCGTGCGGCCGGGTCCTTGGCCACGCAGGCCCGCACCAGAGCGAGGAGTTCCGGGTCGTCGCCGGCCGCTCCCCGGAGGTCGATGTCCTCGTGGACGGCCCGGTAGGAGACCGCCTCGGCGGCGCCGCCGCCGAAAGGGGGCCGTCCGGTCAGCGCGTACGCCATCGTCGCCCCGAGCGCGAACACGTCGGCCGCGGGAGAGACCTCGTTGCGCAGCAGGACCTCCGGTGCGGTGAAGCCGGGGGTGCCGGGCGCCGTGCCGGTCGCGGTGAGCCGGGTGTCGTCCGCGCCCCGGGCGATGCCGAAGTCGATCAGCCGCGGGCCGTCGGGCCCCAGGATCACGTTCTGCGGTTTCAGGTCCCGATGGGTGACGCCGTGCGCGTGGACGCCCGCCAGGGCGCGGGCCAGCTCCGCGCCCAGTGCCCGGACCCGTACCGCCGGGAAGGGGCCTTCCGCGCCGATCGCCTGACGGAGCGTGGGCCCGGCACGTACTCGGTGGCCAGCCAGTACGGCGGTTCGTCCAGCGACGCGTCGACCAGGCGTGCGGTGCGGGCGTCACGGATCGTCCGGACGGTGGCGACCTCGCGCCGGAACCGGGGCAGGGCCTCCGGGTGTCCCACGATCTCCTCGCGGATCACCTTGACCGCCACCAGCTCGCCCCGCGCCGACCGGGCCAAATACACCTGGCCCATGCCGCCGGCTCCGAGGCGGCCGACGAGTGCGTAGCCGCCTATGTGCGAAGGGGCCTGACCGGCCTGCAGTGGGTTCACACCGCCGTACTGTAACGACGGAGGCACCGGACGGGGGCCGCTCGCGGAACCGAACCGGCGTGCTGTTCCGCGGCCACGGCGTCGTAGTCGCCGCCGCCGTACGTGCGGGTGCGGCCCGCCGGCCCGCACCACTCGCCGAGCGTCAACGCAGGCAGGACGACCCGTGTCGGCGAACCTTCTGGTCGGCGGCTCGGCTTCTCGCCGCCCGGTCCTCGCGCCGTCCGTGCCCGGGCTGTCGTCCGACTCGCCTCGCGCCCCGGGCTCGTCGAGGATCACGCGGTACGGCCTGGTCCGGACCCGTGTCGTACCTCCGTGGTACTCATGTGCCATGAGCCAGTTCCGCGACTTCAACCTCAAGCTGCTCGTCATCGAGGAGCTCATGTACGGCCCCGAGCCGCTCCTCCCGGTCTACGACCTGCCCGCGCAGCTGGCCGAGCGCGGGATCGGCGACCCGGCGTCCTACGTCCTGGAGAACGGCCTCCACGCGGAGGTGCTGCCGGAGGCCCGGGCCCATTTCGAAGCCCTGGAGATCCCGGCCGAGCTGCTCGCCCGCGTCGAGGAGCTGTGCTTCGACGCTGGGGCGGACGTCTTCCGGCACTGCGCCCCCGCCTGGGACGGCGAGGACGACCTGTTCGACGTCCGCTCGCTCGACGACCTCGCCCTGCTGCCCAACCTGCGGGAGGTCACCTTCGTGGAAGACGGTGTCCTGGCCGTTCCGGACGCGGCGGAGGTCTTCGCCGCGCGCGGCGTCGACACCGACTGATCCTCCGGCACCCGTTCGTCACCCAGCTCCCCGGCGGGGCCCCTCAGGGGCCCCGCCGGGGAGCTGGTCCGGGGACTTCCGATCGGGTCCATCCCCTCGGGCGTGAAGAGCAGAGCCCGGCTCCGGGCCGTTCGTCATGCCCCGCGTCCGTCCGGTGCTCAGCCCTGGGCCCGGCCTAGCGCGTGCTCCACCGTCGTGTAGGTGACCCCGTGGTCCGCCAGGGTTTCGGAGACGACTCCCGGGCGGGCCGTCAGGGCCAGGAGGAGGTGTTCGTCGCCGATCTCCTTTTCGCGTCGGCCGAGGCAGACGCGGAGGGACTGCTCCAGCACCTTCTTGCTCTCGCGGGTGAAGGGGCGGCGTTTCGAGCCTCGGGGCCGGCGGTCGGGGCCGGCGGTAAGGGCGCCGGGGCCGTGGGCCTGTTCGACCCGTGTGACGATCTGCGTCACGTCGATGCCGAGGTCCGCCAGCGCGTCCACCTCGACCGCCGAGAGACCACCCCTGCGGCGGGCCGCCGTGAGCGCGGCCTCCAGGGACGGGCGCCGCTCCGTCGCTCCCAGGGTCCGCAGTACGGAGGCCGCCCTGGTGTCCTCGGCGTCGAGCAGCGCCAGGAGGAGGTGTTCCCCCGTGACCGCGGGCGCGCCCTCGCGCTCGGCCACCGCCACCGCTCCGGTCACCACCGCCCTCGCGCCCTTCGTGAACCTCTCGAACATCAATGCCTCCCGTGCTTCTTGTGGACGGCCTGGCGGCTCACGCCCAGTTCGGCCGCGATCTCCTGCCACGACCAGCCCTGGGCGCGCGCGCTGCGCACCTGGACGGCCTCCAGCTGTTCCAGGAGACGCCGGAGCGCGGAGACGGCACGCAGTCCGATCCGTGGATCGCGGTCGCCCGCCCGCTCGGCGAGATCGGTCGCATCACTCATGACGTCAACTTACGTTGACATGCGACGCGTGTCAACCATGGTTGACGCGAGGGGGGTGCGGCGCGCACGGCTGAGGGGCGTCTCCGTCTGCGGAGGCGCCCCTCAGGCACGGTGGATCAGGGATCAGAAGACGCTGACGCCGTAGGCGCTGAGGGCTTCGGTGACGGGCTGGAAGAACGTCGTGCCGCCGCTGGAGCAGTTGCCGCTGCCGCCGGAGGTCAGGCCGAGGGCCGTCGTCCCGGAGAACATGGCGCCGCCGCTGTCGCCGGGCTCGGCGCAGACGTTGGTCTGGATGAGGCCGTAGACGACGTCGCCGCCGCCGTAGTTGACGGTGGCGTTGAGGCCGGTGACGGTGCCGCCGCGCAGGCCGGTGGTGCTGCCGCTGCGCTGGACGGACTGCCCGACGTAGGCGTTGCCGGCGCCGGTGATGTCGCGGTAGCTGCCGTTGTAGAGGTAGACGCGCCCGTCCGCGGCGGAGGCGTTGGAGTGGCGGATGATGCCGTAGTCGTTCGTCGGGAAGCTGGTTCCGGCCCGGGTGCCGAGGACGGCGGTGTTGGCGGAGTTGGTGTACCAGGTGCTGCCGCCGTTGGTGCAGTGGCCGGCCGTCAGGGCGTAGTAGGTGCTGCCGCTGCGGACGTTGAAGCCGAGGGAGCACCGGCCTCCCCCGCCGTAGATGGCCTGGCCGCCCGCGATGAGCTTGTTGATCTTCCCCGCGGTCCGCTCGATCCTCAGGTTCCCGGCGTTGTCGCCGGCGGCCTTGCGCAGGGTCACGATCTCGGCCTGGGAGACCGTGGAGTCGACGGTGACGACGACCTTCCCGGTGGCCCGGTCGGTGTACCAGGCGGAGCCGGCCACGTCGGCCCGGAGGACGGCGTCGCTGGTGGAGGCCAGCGCGACGGCCGAGGCCTGCGCGGTGCCGGCCTGCTGCGCAGAGGAGGTGGGGGCGGTCAGGGCCGAGGCGGCCACGAAGGCGCCGAGCACGGCGATCAGCCGGCTGCCCCGGACGATCCTGCCACGACGGGACGAACGGTTCACTGCATCCTCCGGTGGGGGTGATCGGGCCGCTGGGGTGAACGGCCCGTGGAGCACGAATCGGCGGCGGTGGCCGCCATGAACCTGTCAACTGCTTGGGGGAATCATTGACTCCGTGCCGGGCCGCCACAAGGTGCCCTTTCAGCCGCTCTACGCGCGTCCGCACCACGAGGCGAATCCAACAGGATCGAACAAATAGCGTCTGAGGGTTCACTGGCGCCTGAAGAGCCGTCAGTAAGTTGCAGAAGGCTTTTGCGATCCAGAACTCCGCTCCGCCTTCCGGGACCGGTCCGCCGAGGCGGGAGGAGGCGGAAGACGCAGCTCCGCTCGGATGCGGCTTCGCCGACCCCGCACTCCGGGACCGGGAAGCAATCGGACACGGGCGCAACGCCCGAGAGGTGTACGGAGCCGTGGACGCGGCCGCGCAAGCCCCCTTCCCGCCGCCTCGAACTTCCAGGTCCAGACGCCGAGAACGGAGAAGCGATCACGCCGGTCGCGCGCGTACACGGCAATGATGGGCATTCACCCGATCTGCCAGATGGCTGAATTCATACGTCCGTAGGCATGACAGGGGCCGCACCGCGCCCGGGCCGTCCGTTCCGTACGCGGGACGATCGACACCTCTCCGGCGCGGGGCGCGCCGAGCCGTACGACAGGTCCTCCCGGGCGATCCGGGGGTCGAACGCTCCGCGCCTCGGCGTGTGATGCGAACAGAAGAAAACCACTTCACACATCTATTCCGTGAGCCACGCGGCCTGCTAGAAGAGTGACTCCCCCTCACCTCCAAGGAGCTCCTTGTCATGCGCGCAACCAAATTGAGATGGGTTCTGTCCGCGCTCCTGGCCGTGCCGGCCGTCACCGTGGGCCTCGCCCAGCCCGCCTCCGCCGCGTCGGCCGGGGAGCGCTACGTCGCGCTCGGTGACTCCTACTCCTCGGGGGTGGGCGCCGGCAGCTACCTGTCCGACAGCGGCAGCTGTCAGCGCAGCAGCAAGGCCTACCCGTCCCTGTGGGCGGCGGCCAACGCCCCGGCCTCGTTCTCCTTCACCGCCTGCTCGGGAGCGACGACCGGCACGGTCAAGAGCGGTCAGCTGGCCCCGCTCAACAGCTCCACCACGCTCGTCAGCGTCACCGCGGGCGGCAACGACGTCGGTTTCGCCGACGTCATGCAGACCTGTGTGCTGCAGAGCGAGGCGACCTGCGTCAACGCGGTGAACAACGCCATCGCGCAAGTCAACGGGACCCTTCCCGGCAGCCTCTCGTCGCTCTACTCCACGATCCGCAGCCGCGCGCCGCAGGCCCGCGTGGTGGTCCTCGGCTATCCGCGCTTCTACCAGCTGAACGGCAACTGTGTCGTCGGCCTGAGCGAGACCGAGCGCGCCGCGATCAACCGGGGCAGCGACGCCCTCAACGCCATGCTCGCCAAGCAGGCCGCCAACGCGGGCTTCGCGTACTCCAGCGTCGTGGACGAGTTCACCGGTCACGAGATCTGCTCCGGCAACGCCTGGATCCACAGCGTCACGGTGCCCGTCTCCAACAGCTACCACCCCACCGCGACGGGTCACTCCGGCGGGTACCTGCCGGCCTTCCGCTCCGTCGCCTGACCTCTCGTACGCAACCCCTCTTACGCGATCCAGCGGGGTGTGGCCTCGTCGGCGGAACCGCTCACCGGGTGCCGGTGAGCGGTTCCGCCGGTACTCCGGCGGGTCGGGGTTCACCCCCGGAGCGGGGTTTCGGGGCCGTCCGGCCCGCCCCGCTCCCCCGCGGCCGTCACGGGCAGTTCGCGCCGTTCGGATCCACGACGCAGCTCACCTGCCAGTCGGTCCAGGAGCCGTCGGAGCGGCGTATCCGGAACCAGTAGTTGCCGTCGCCGCCTATGGCCGCGATGGAGAAGTTCAAGGGGCTGTCCTGGAAGTAGTCGATCTCGACCCGGCTCTTCACCCAGCCGCCCATGGACGTCCAGCCGTTCCAGGAGCCGTCGGTGCGGGTCCAGTTCGTCCACACCCCGTGATCCGTGCCGACGACGAACTCCTGCTTCGTCCCGTTGGGGAACCTGGTGGTCGTGACGCCGTACTCGCAGAAGTACTTCTGCCCCTTGGTCGTGCAGGAAGTCGCCGCCTGTGCCGGTGCCGCCCCGGCGCCCACCCCGGCGAAGGCGGCCAGGGCCGCAACCGCCGCGAGGGCACTCTTGATTCCGCGCATGTCCGTGTTCCTTTGCCGAGTGGCGTGGTCGTGCCGGGGAGGGGGCGGGCCGGCACCTCCGGCGTGACCCGGCGCCCTCGGCACTCCCCGGCATCCCCCGGCGAGTCACCATCCTCGACCTCTCCCCTCACGTCCCGCTGGGGATCCGCTTGCGTTCGTCCGGGACGAGTCCTCCCGCGAGCCGATCAGGTGCACAGATGGGGCTATTCGCCTTTTTCTCGCGATTCGTAGAGTCGGGTGCGCAGAGACCCCATGAGACGGCGAACCAGAACTCCTCAGGTTGAACACAATTCCATCACAAACGTCGATGGTGGCATTTTCGGCCATCCGGTGGCTCATAGGCTTCGTTCGGCTGCCACGTCGACCGCGTGCGGCTCCGGGTACCAGGCCGCGCGCGCGTGCACCGGTCGCTCGGCGTGCGCGGCAGGACCAGACATGAGTGGGATTCCGTCCGGCGGGCGCGACGTGGCCGTGGTGCTCGGCACCCGCCCGGAGATCATCAAGCTCGCGCCGCTGATCCGGCTCCTCGGGGAGCGGGCGCGCATCGTGCACACCGGTCAGCACTACGACAGCTCCCTGTCGGGCACGTTCTTCGCCAACTTCGGCCTGCCGCATCCCCACCTCCTGCTCGACGGCGCCACCGGGCCGTGGGGGCGCGGGGACCAGATCGGCTCGCTGACGTCCGAACTCGCGCGGGCCTTCGTCGCCGACCCGCCGCGCGCGGTCGTCGTACAGGGCGACACCAACAGCACCTCCGCCGGGGCGCAGGCCGCGCACTACTGCGGCATACCCGTCGTGCACGTCGAAGCGGGGCTGCGCTCGGGGGACAGGGCGATGCCCGAGGAGATCAACCGGCTCGTCGTCGGCGTGCTCGCCGACGTCCACTGCGCCGCCACCGACCGGGCCGCCGCCAACCTCCTGGCGACCGGAACGGCGCCCGAGCGGATCCGCGTCACCGGCAACACGGTCGTCGAGGCCACCCTGATGTCCTTGCCCGCGCCCGGGGAACGCGACCGCATCGCCCGCGAGCACGGTGCCCACGGGCCGTTCGTCCTCGCGACCGTCCACCGCCCCGAGAACACCGACAGTCCCGAGCGCCTCCGGGCGCTGCTCACCGCCCTCGCCGGGATCGGCGAGCGGGTCGTGATGCCGCTGCACCCCCGGACCCGCGCCAAGGCCAAGCAGTTCGGGCTCGACGACCTCCTGGACCGGCTCGACGTCATCGACCCGGTCGACCATCCCACCTTCCTGACCCTGGCCGACCGCGCCCGGCTGCTCGTCTCGGACTCCGGGGGCGTCCAGGAGGAGGCCACCGTGCTCAAGAAGCCGCTGCTGGTCGTCCGCACCAGCACCGAACGGCCCGAGGCGGTCGCCGCGGGGTTCAGCCGTCTGGTCGAGCCGGGCCGGCCGCTCCTGGACGCCGCCCGCGCCGCGCTCGACGACCCGGACCTGCACGCCCGGCTGGCCGGCACCGCGTCCCCGTACGGGGACGGCAGCGCCTCCCGGCAGATCCACGCCCTGGCGACGGCCCTCGCCGACCGCGCGCCCCTGCCCGGCGCGGCGCCGGTCCGCTGACCCCGCAGCAGCCGGAGCGCGCCGCGCGCCGGTGACCAGCGGAGCCCCGCCGGATCGGCCGGCAGGGCTCCCCGACGAAAGGAGGACCCGTGTACGGGTCGGTAGGAAAGGGCGCCGTGGGCGCCGGAGTGGTGGTCGGCGGAGGACAGCTCGCCGTGACCGGCGGGATGCCCGGCCTCGTCGTGACCCTGCTCGCCGCCGCCCTCGTGGTCGGCGGGGCCCTGATGATGCGCTCCGCCCGCCTCAAGGCCGCCAGGGCCTGACCCGGGCCCGGCCGGTCCGGCCGTCGCTCACCCGCCGGCCGGACCGGCCCTCTCCGCAGCACCCGCCCCTCTGGAACCAGGAACCTTCGTGACGTCCTCCGAGCCCTCCGGCCTGCTGGGCCTCCTGGCCGACTTCAGCCTCGTCCTGAGCCTCTTCTTCCCCCTCTACCTCCTCGGCCTGGTGCTGCCGCTCCTCGTGCGCCGCAAGCGCAGGCACGGCAAGGCGAGCGACTACCAGTGGCACCTGTTCGTGCCGTGCCGCGACGAGGAGGCCGTCATCGGGGACACCCTCACGTATCTGCGCGCCTCCTGCCCCGAGGCGCACATCTGGGTCATCGACGACGACTCCGAGGACCGCACCGGCGAGATCGTCCGGCGGGCGGCGGCCGTCGACCCGGGCGTGCACCTCGTCCAGCGGCGCCGACCGAACGCCCGCCTGGGCAAGGGCGAGGCGCTCAACGCCGCGTACGACACGCTCAGCTCGCTGCTTCCGCCCGGCACCGACCGCAACCGCGTCGTCGTCGGTGTCTTCGACGCCGACGGCCGGCCCGCGCCGGGCTGTCTGGACCACGTGGCCGCGCGCAGGTTCTTCGGGCGTCCGGACATCGGCGGCGTCCAGATCGAGGTGCGGATGATGAACCGCGGCGAGCGCCGGCCCGCCCGGGGCAAGGGCGCCGGCCGCAACTTCTACAGCCGTCTGCTCATCCGTATGCAGGACCTGGAGTTCCGCGCGCCGGTGGCCGCGCTCCAGCACGCCCGCAAGACCTCCCGCACCGTCTGCCTCGGCGGCAACGGGCAGTTCGTCCGCCTCTCGGCGCTCGACGACCTCGACGCCGAGCGCGGCCGGCCCTGGACCGGGCGGCTCCTGGAGGACTTCGAGCTCGGCATCCATCTCATGCTGGCGGGCTGGATCAACGCCTTCTGCGCCGACACCCACGTCGAGCAGGAGGCCCTGTTCGACACCAAGCGCTTCCTGACGCAGCGCACCCGCTGGGCCCAGGGGGTCATGCAGTGCGTCGGCTACATCCCCGCCATCTGGCGCAGCAACAAGATCCCGAACGTCGGCTTCCTGGAACTCACCTTCTTCCTCAGCCAGCCCTGGCTCCAGCTCATCGGCGCGCTGCTCTACCCGATCCCGCTGATCGCCCTCGTCGCCTCCTACAGCCGCCACCCCGAGGCGGCCGCCGCGTACCTCGCCGACGGCGGATGGCGCGGAATCGTCCTCTACGCCGCCATGGCCCTCGGCCAGTTCGTGATCTGGGGCCCCATCTACCGGCGCAAATGCGAGCCCGGCACCGGCTTCTGGCGCTCCCTGGGCTGGGGCCTGACCTATCCCTTCTACCTGCTGTTCCTCTACGTCGTCTCCTGGCGCGCCGTCGGCCGCATGATCAGCGGCCGCAACGGCTGGGCCAAGACCCGCCGCAACGCCGAGGCCCCCACCGGCGGCCCCGTCGCCAAGGAGGCCTGACCGCGGTGCCACCCGGCCGGTTCACCCGCCCGGCGGACCCGGCTCGCGGTCGATCCTCTCCGCGGACTCCAGCGGCTCGGGGGGCAACCGGCGCCCGGCGCCGAACACCTCGATCCCCAGGAGACGCCCGGCCGAGTCGTGGTCGAGCACCGCCGTATCGTCCTCGGCGGGCACCTGCCGGACGGCCTCCCCCGGCGCGATCCCGTCGACGAGACAGATGTACGCCATGTCCGCCGAGGCGTCGCATTCGACCCGCATTGCCGCCTTTCCGCCGCTCACCGGCCCGGAGCGTCGGGCCCCGGAGCGCCGACAGCCTACCGACGGGGAGATCGCCCGGGCGCGGGAGACCGGTTCGGGTGGTCGTCGTGGTTCCGCCGGATGCCGAAGGGCGAATGGCGGTGGTTCGGCGGGGCACCTGATACTTCCAGCAGATACCGCGTCACTTGTTGTTCCGGAGGCATCGTCATGAGTCTTCTCCGTGTCATCGGCCGTCCGATGCTCGCTTCGATGTTCGTCGTCGGCGGTTTGAGTTCCCTACGGGATCCTCGGCGGGTGGCCCCGGTGGCCGAACCCGTCGTGCGGGCCGTGACCGAACGGATCTCCGTGCTGCCGGACGACACCGAGCGGGTCGTCCGGCTCAACGGTGCCGTACAGGTGGTGAGCGGCGTCCTGCTCGGGCTCGGCCGCTGCCCCCGGCTGTCGGCGCTGGCCCTCGCCGCGACGCTGGTGCCCACCACGCTGGCGGCGCACCGCTACTGGGAGGTCGAGGACCCTGCCGACCGGGCCCAGCAGCGCGTCCACTTCTTCAAGAACGTGTCCATGCTGGGCGGCCTGCTGATCACCGCCGACGACACCGGCAGCGCTCCCTCGCTCCTGTGGCGCGGCCGCCACGCCGCCCAGGACCTGCGGCACGACGCCTGTCTGGTGCGCCGCTCGGTCCGGGCCACCGCGCCCACCGCGGCGGCGGTCGGCAGCGGCCGGGCCAAGCTGGGCATCTGAGCCCCGGCGCCGTCGGCGGTGTTCCGGCCGCTCAGGACCGCGAGGGCGCCGGTGGCCGCCAGGAGCCGAACGACCAGGGGGCAGGCTCCCACAGGAGAGTCCGGAGCCGGGCGGCTCGGGCGCGGTGATCGCCGTACGAGGGCGAGCGGGGCGGCGGTCAATGGTGGTCGGTGGGCGTGGCCGTGCGGTCGAGCAGTGCGCGCTGGGAGTCGGTGAGCCGGAGGTCCGCCGCGGCGAGGTTCTCCTCCAGGTGGGCGAGCGAGGCGGTGCCGGGGATCGGCAGGACGACCGGGGAGCGGGCGAGGAGCCAGGCGAGGAGGACCTGGGCGGCGGTGGCGCCGAGGTCGGTGGCGACGGTGGTGAGCGCGGAGGGCCGGTCGGGTTCGGCCGCCGCGGCGACGGGGCGCCAGGGGAGGAAGGCGATGCCGGCGGCCTCGCACGCCTCCAGGACCTGCTCGTGCTCCCGGTCGAAGAGGTTGTAGCGGTTCTGTACGCTCGCGATCTCGGCGGTCCGCCGGGCCTCGGCGAGCTGCGCGGTGGTGACCTCGGACAGGCCGATGTGCCCGATCTTTCCCTCTTCTTGGAGTTCGCGGAGCGCGCCGACCTGTTCGGCGACCGGGACCTTCGGGTCGATCCGGTGCAGTTGCAGGAGACCGACGCGCTCGATCCGGAGGCGGCGCAGGCCCTGCTCGACCTGTTCGCGCAGGCTCTCGGGCCGGGCGTCGTACGCCCACCCTTCCGGGCCGGTCCGGAGGATCCCGACCTTGGTGGTGATCAGCAGCCCGTCCGGGTACGGGTACGGGGCCTCGGCCAGGAGTTCCTCGTTGGCGCCCCATCCGTACAGGTGGGCGGTGTCGATCAGGGTGACGCCCCGTTCGACGGCGCGCCGGGCGACCGCGAGGGCGGCTTCCCGGTCGGGGGCCGGTTCGGTCGGCAGGCGCATGGCGCCGAATCCGAGCCGATTCACGCGGTGTTCGCCTCCGATGGAGAACGTCCCCGCCGCGCCCGGAGTGCTCGACGTCATCGGTTTTCCGCTCATCGGCCCGACGATACCCAGTCCCTCCTCGCGAGGGGCTCGAACGCGACGCCGTCGCATATTCGAAAGCACCATGCGAAATCACCCCGCTTGGAGATATGGCACAACCGTTCGGTAGGGGGCGCGATATACGGCCTGATCAGGAGAGAATTCCGGTCGCACCACCCCAAGGATCAAGAGGAAGAACCCGTGCGCCCAAGACTCTTCGGCATGACCGCTTCCCTGGCCGCGTTCGGACTGCTGGGGTCCCTCGTCACCGCCTGCGGCTCCCCCGGAAGCGGCGGGACGACGCTGCGTCTGGTGGTTCCCGAGTACGGCGACGGCCCGGCGACCAGCTCCAAGGCGTACTGGGACAGGCTGGCCATCGCCTTCGCCGCCGCCCACCCCGGCAAGAAGGTCGAGGTGACGCTCTACCCGTGGGCCGAGGTCGACCGCGAGGTCACCCGCATGGTGGAGGAGGGCGACGCCCCGGACGTGGCCCTCCTGGGCGCGTACTCCGACTTCGCCGCGCAGGGCCGCCTCCACCCCGCCGGCGAGGTGCTGTCGATCAGGACGGAGGCGAACTTCCTGCCGCCGCTGGTGAAGGCCGGTTCGGTCGACGACACCCTCTACGGCCTGCCCTTCGTGGCCAGCAGCCGGCTGCTCTTCTACAACCAGGAGCTGTTCGACGAGGCCGGGGCGAAGCCGCCGAAGACCTGGTCGGAGCTGAAGGGCGCGGCCCGGGCGCTGAAGGAGGAGGGCGTGGTCTACCCGTACGCGCTGCCGCTCGGTCCCGAGGAGGCCCATGCCGAGGCCCTGATCTGGGAGCTCAGCAACGGCGGCGGATACACCGACATACGCGGGGAGTACAGCCTCGCCTCCGAGCGGAATGCGCAGACGTTCCGCTGGCTCAAGGACAACCTGGTCGGGCCGGGTCTGACCGGTCCGGTCCCGCCGGGGCGGCTCAACCGGCAGGACGCCTTCGACGCCTTCCTGCGCGGCGACGTGGGAATGCTCAACGGCTACCCCTCGCTCCTCCACCAGGCGCGGAAGAAGGGCATGAAGGTCGGCACGCTCCGTATGCCGGTGTCGGACACGCTGGACAGCGAGGAGACCCCGCCGGCGGCGGGCGTCGCCGACTGGATGATGGCCTTCAAGCGGGAGGGGAACCGCGAACTGGTGGGCTCGTTCCTCGACTTCGTCTACGAGGACGAGAACCTCAACGAGTTCGCCGAGCGCTACCGGCTGCTGCCGTCGACGGTGTCCGCCACCCAGGCGTCCCGGGGCGCGGCGGCCGACCCCAGCGCCGAGCAGTTCCTGATCGCCCTGCGCGGCGCCCGGCTCTACCCGGTCAACGAACCGTCCTGGCTGCAGGTCAGCAACACCATCAAGCGGAACATCGGCAAGGCGGTGGAGCCGTCCGCCGATCCGAAGGCCGTGCTGGAGCAGATCGCCCGGCAGGCCGAGGAAGCGGCACAGCCGGAGTAGTGGCGCAGCCGGAGCAGCAGCGCGCAGTCGGAGTAGCCGCACAGCCGGATCAGCGGCCTGGCATCCTGGGGCCATGCGTCCTGAGGATCCTGCCCTCCGTCCCCTGCTGGTGGTGGACGGGGCCAATGTCGTGGGTTCGGTGCCCGACGGCTGGTGGCGCGACCGGCGCGGGGCCGCCGAGCGGTTGCGCGACCGGCTCGCCGCCACCGGCGGTCCGGCCGACGGCCCGTACCCGGGGCCGTACGAGATCGTCCTGGTCGTCGAGGGCCGTGCCCGGGGCGTCGCCTCCGTGCCCGGGGTGCGGGTCGAGGAGGCTCCCGGCAGCGGTGACGACCTGATCGTCGAGCTGGCCCGGCGCGCGGCCGACCGGCCGTGTCTGGTCGTCACGGCCGACCGGGAGCTGCGCCGCCGGGTGGAGGAGGAAGGCGCCCGCTGCACGGGTCCCCGCGGTCTCCCTCCGGCGCCCGCCCCCTGATCGTTCGGCAAGGAGCTCACGTCCGGGGCGTTCCGCCTTCGGGAAGGCCGTCCAGGAGGTGGCCGAGCGTCCCGAGGACCAGGCGGCAGACCTCGTCCGGGTCCGCGTCCGCCAGGGGCCGCTTGCCCGCGACCACCCGGGTCAGGCCGATGCCCAGGAGCCACGACAGGGCGAGGTCCGCCCGCAGTGCCGCGTCGTGCCGGGTGCTCAGCTCCGCCAGGGCCTTGGCGTACGCCTCGCCCAGCCCGGCCACCGCCGTCGAGACCTCGTCGCCGCCGCCCACCGAGCGCAGCATCGTCTTCAGCGAGCGGCTCGCCCCCGAAGCCCCGGCCGGGTCCGCCGGGGGATGGAGCAGGCTGCGCAGCACCGCCTCCACCAGCCGCTCCGGCGGAGTGCTCCGCAGCTGCTCGTACCCGCCCTGTGCGACCACTTCGCCGAACAGCGCCTGCTTGGAGCCGAAGTGCCGGAACAGCAGGGCCTGGTTCACCCCGGCGCGGGAGGCGATCTCCCGTACCGTCGCCCGGTCGTAGCCCCGCTCGGCGAAGAGGGCCGAGGCGGCGGCGAGCAGCCGTTCCCGGGTGTCGCCGCCCCGTGCGCCGCCGTCCGGAACGGACCGCTCCCCCGCGCCCTCCCGCCGTACGGCCGCCCGCTCCGCCGTCTCCGCTCCGTCGACGCTCGTCCGTGCCATCCCCGCCCCCTCCACACCCCCGCCGTCGGCCACCCGAACGGCGCAAACGGCCCCATTGACCGCCTCCGGAGACCAGCCTAGGTTCTGTAAGCACCCGCTTACACAACGGAGGCGTTCCATGACCGCGACGGCGGACCACACCCCCCTGGACTATCCGTTCAACGAGCCCGAAGGACTCGGCCTCGCCGAGGCGTACGGCGAAGCGCTGGAGCGGCCCGGACTGTTACGCGTCCGGATGCCGTACGGCGAACCCGCCTGGCTCGCCACCCGCTACGCCGACGCCCGTCTGGTCCTCGGCGACCGGCGCTTCAGCCGCGCCGAGGCGATCAAGCACGACGAGCCCCGCCAGTCCGAGGCGCAGCAGGACACCGGCATCCTCG
This sequence comes from Streptomyces sp. NPDC093071, assembly GCF_044754545.1. Lineage (NCBI taxonomy): Bacteria > Bacillati > Actinomycetota > Actinomycetes > Kitasatosporales > Streptomycetaceae > Streptomyces > Streptomyces sp. NPDC093071. Next base: position 263,836 of record NZ_JBIVPH010000002.1, read on the forward strand.
GCATGGACCCGCCCGGCCACACCCGGCTGCGCACCCTGGTGGCCAAGGCGTTCACGGTCCACCAGGTCGAGAAGCTGCGGCCCCAGGTGCGCGAGCTGGCGCACGGGTTCCTGGACGAGATGGAGGCCGCGGGGCCGCCGGCCGACCTCGTGGAGTCGTACGCGCTGCCCATCCCGGTCGCGGTCATCTGCCGGATGCTCGGCGTGCCGGAGGAGGACCGGCCGAAGTTCCGGGTGTGGAGCGACGCGGCCCTGTCGACGAGTTCGCTGACCGCCGAGGAGTTCTGGCGCAGCCGCGAGGAACTGCGCGCCTACATGGCGGAGCTCATCGAGGACCACCGGGCCCGTCCGCGCCCCGACCTGATGACCGGTCTGATCGAGGCCCGCGACACCGGCGACCGGCTCACCGAGCTGGAGCTGGTCGACCTGTGCGTGGGCATCCTCGTCGCGGGGCACGAGACGACGGCCAGCCAGATCCCCAACTTCGTGCACGCCCTGCTCGACCATCCGGAGCAGCTCGCCCTGCTGCGCGAGAGGCCCGATCTGATCAAGGGCGCCGTCGAGGAACTGCTGCGGTTCGTCCCGCTCGGCAGCGGCGCCGCCTTCCCCCGGTACGCCACCGAGGACGTCGAGGTGGGCGGCACGCTGGTGCGGGCGGGAGAGCCGGTGCTCGTGGCGATCGGCGCCGCCAACCGCGACGCCCTGAAGTTCACCGGTCCCGGGCGGCTCGACGTCACCCGCACCGGGGTCCAGCACCTCGGCTTCGGGCACGGCGTCCACCACTGCCTGGGGGCGCCGCTCGCCCGCCTGGAACTCCAGGAGGCGGTCCTGGCGCTCCTCACCCGCTTCCCGGACCTGCGTCTGGCGGGGGACGTCCGCTGGAAGGACCAGATGCTGGTGCGGGGTCCGCGCGAGATGCCGGTGGGCTGGTGAGCGGGGTGCGCTGGACCACCGCCGTCGACCGGGAGATGTGCATGGGCTCGGGCATGTGCGCCGGGCTCGCCCCGGACCTGTACCGGCTGGAGGGTGACGTCGCCGAGCCGGTGCGTCCGGAGATCGCCGAGGACGAACGGGCCCTGGACGCCGCCGACTCCTGTCCCGCGCTCGCCATCACCGTCCGCGCGGGCGCCCGGACGGTGGGCCCGCGCCGCTGACGGAACCGGACGCCCAAGGGGACGACACGCGCCTTTCCTGTCGGCCGCCGCGAGGCGGGCCGGCGGGAAAGGCGCGCGGGCCGTCCGGCCCGGCTTCGCGCCGTCGTGGGCGGACACGTGTCACCCGGGCGTTCAGACTTCAGAAAATCGCTTCGTAGAGAATTTCAAATTTCTGCAAGTCTTGGGCGCGCGAAAGGAGGGAGGGGTCAGACCTCCATCTCCTCTTCGACACGGCGCAGTTGGTGCCGGGCCATGGCGAGGTTGGCCTTGTGCTTGTCGAGGACGAGGTAGAGGAAGAGATTGGTCTTGCCGCGTCCCTTTCCGAGGGTGATGAGGTGGTACTGGTTGCCCAGGGTGATGAGGATGTCGTCGATCTGCTCCTGGAGGCCGAGGAGTTCCATGGTGTGGAGCTTGGCCCGGATCACGTCGGTGTTCCCCGCGACCGCGACGTGGACGTCGAAGTCGCGTCCGCCGCCGAGGGATCCCAGGGCCATGCCGCTGGTGTAGTCGCCCACAGCGGCGGCGAGGCTGCCTTCCACCCGGGTCATGATCTCTTTGAGAGAGACTTCCACGTTCGCCATGGGCTGCCGCCTTCCGTAGTGGATATGCCGGGCGCCTTTGCGGACCCGGTCGGTGCGACGCTACCCATCCCGCCCGCCGGGCGGGGGCGGTTTGCCCGAACACGTGGGTGCGGCGGTCCCGTTTCGGCCGGTTAGCGACGGGTCGAGGCGTCGAGGTCCGCGAGGAGCGCGGCCTGACCCTGGAGCACTCCGGTGAGGATGCCGCGCGCGACCCGGAGGAGCTCCGCGACCTCGTCGTTCACCAGGCGGTAGTACACGCTGACGCCCTCGCGGCGCGTCAGGACGAGGTTCGACCTCCGCAGCACGGCGAGCTGCTGGGACAGCGCGGCCGGCTCCACGCCCACTTCCGGCAGCAGCTCGGAGACGGCGTGCTCGCGGACGCTGAGCAGTTCCAGGACCCGGATGCGGACCGGGTGCCCGAGGGTCTTGAAGAACTCGGCCTTCAGTTGGTAGAGCGGTGTGCTCACCTCGGTGGCCGGTTCGCCGCCCGCCGCCCTGGGTGCGCGTGTCGGCACGGTGGGCCCCTTTCCTGGCTACGGGCGGCCGTCGTCGATCCGCCGGTGTGTTGCCCCACGATCCCAGACTCCCGCACCACGGCACACCCGTCTTCGCACATCGGAGCCGCTCCCGGCCCCACCGTGGCGCTTCCCGGCTCGTGCGGTGGATCCGGCGGGGCGGGGCGGGGATAGCGTGGGGGCCGGATCCGGACGACGACGAGGAGGCCGTGTGCGGTTCGCGCTGGACGCACTGTACGCCGACGTGCCCGCGGAGCAGGTCGACGCGGCCCGCGACTTCTACCGGTCGCGGAAGGCGGGTCGCGGGCCCGGCACGCCGGAGGAGCTGAGGGAGGCGCGGGCGAGGAGGTCCGTTCCGGCCGTCGTCGATCCGGCCGCCGTCGAAGAGACCGTCGAAGCCGCGGGGAGACGCGTCCCGGTCAGGATCCTCACCCCTGCCGGCGGTCCCCCTCGGGGCGTTCACCTGGACGTGCACGGCGGCGGCTTCTTCATGGACTCCGCGGCGCACGGAGACCGGCGCAACCGCGCGCTCGCGGACGCCCTGCGGGTCGCCGTCGTCGGTGTCGACTACCGGCTGGCCCCCGAGCACCCCTGGCCGGCGGCCCCCGACGACTGCGAAGCGGCGGCGCTCTGGCTCGCCGAGGAGGCCGGGGCCCGCTTCGGCACGTCCCGGCTCACGATCGGCGGAAGCTCGGCGGGAGCCACCCTGGCCCTGGTGACCCTGCTCCGGCTGAGGGACAGGGGCGCCGCCGGCCGGTTCGCCGGGGCCGCCCTCCAGTTCGGCACCTACGACCTGAGCGCGCGGACCCCGGCCGGGCGCCGCATCGCGGACGAGTACTTCCTCCGGGCGTACGCCGGCCACGTGGAGGACCGCACCGTTCCCGACGTCTCCCCCGTCTACGGGGTTCTCGACGGCCTTCCGCCCGTCCTGCTGGTCGTCGGGGACGAGGACGTGCTCCTGGAGGACAACCTGGCGCTGGCGGGCCGGCTGTCCTCGGCCGGCAACGACGTCGAGCTCCGGATCTATCCCGGAGCGCCCCACGGCTTCACGGGCCATCCCACGGCCATGGCGGGGACGGCGCTCGACGGTGTCGACTCCTGGCTGCGGGACCGGATCGCGCGACCGTAGGGCTCCGGGGCCGGAGGACGGTCGTCAGGTGCGGGTCGGGACGGGGCCGCACAGGTGGTTGCCCGGTTCGGACGGGTCGTCGCTGATCCAGAACTGGATCCACAGCTCGGTGAACTCGGGGCGGCCGAGGTAGCCGTCCCCGTCCTGGTCGAGGCGGTCGAAGACGTCGGCGACGTCGACGCGCTCGCCGTGCCACGTGTCGACCAGTCTCCGATGCTCGGCGGGAGAGATCCGGCCGTCGCCGTTCTCGTCGACGGCGTCGAAGACGGTCTCGGCGGTCTCGGCGACGGTCTCGCGCATCGTGGGCAGCAGGTCCACCATGGCGAGGAGCTCGTCCAGGTCGATCCTGCCGTCCCCGTCGGTGTCCACGTGGGTCGCGAGGTGGTCCCACCAGCCGAGCATGACCGCGTCCACGCGTGCGGCCAGTTCGGATCCCGGCCGTACGCGGGGCAGGTTCCTCCAGCGTTCCGCGAGGGCCTGGAAGTCGCGCCGGTCGAGGTAGCCGTTGGCGTCGGCGTCGAACGCGCGGAACATATTGACCAGCTTGTCGCGCTGGAACTCACTTGCCACGGTCGGCCTTTCTGTCGGTGTTCGCGGCGATCCTGCCCGCGGGCGGCCGCGTCCCAACGGCGCCCGGTGGTGCGCGGGGGCGTGCGCGCCCCCGTCCGTACGCCCCATGTTCTGCGCGCCCCACCGGGCCCCCGCCCGTGCCTCTCCCCCGCTCCCTGTCCCTCCACTAAATCCTCTGGGAGAGAGAACAACAGTGGGTTACGATCACGGAGATGATGAACTTCTCCTCGTACCGATTGGGGGACTCGTTCGCACAAGGTGAGTGCTGATGGCACATCACCTCGTGAACGAGATTCCGACCCACCTGTCGATGTGGCGGCGCGTACGCGAGTACGCCGTGCCACCGTCCATGATCGAGACCGCGACCGCACGGCGTGCGGTCGGGGACTGGGCGGGGGCCTGCGCCGCCGCCCGGATCGACGCCGATCTCGATCTGCGCGCCGTGGCCGACCGCCACGGCACCCCTCTCGCCGCGCGGCTCCGCGCCGATCTGCGCCGCCTGGCGCCGGATCTGCTCCGCTGGCACATGCCCCGCATCGCCCCCGACGGGCGGCTCCGCCCCGGCCTCACCATGACGCTGGCCCGTTACGGGGATCCCGGCGCCGTGCCGCTGAGTCTGGTGGTGCGGACGCCTCCGGTCCGGGCGGACGCCGGGCAGCGGATGTCGCTCGCCCTGTGGGAGGGGGCCGGGAACGACGTTCCCGGCGGCCCTCCGTACGCCCATCCGCATCCGCATCCCGAACGGCGCTTCCGGTTCGACCTGCACCGGCACCTCTGGGACGCGGAGCGGAGCGGTGACCTGGCACGGCGGTGCGGCGCGCTCGGCCCGCACGTCCCACCCGACCGGCCGGACGGTCCCTCCCCCGGGAGCGGGCCGTGGGCGGTCGCGAGGTGGGCGGCCGAGGCGGAGGCGCTGCTGCGGGCCGAGGGCCTCCCTCCGCGCGGGGCCTTCACCGTACGGCTCGGGGCGGGGCGGCGGGCCGTGTTCGAGCTCGTCGCTCCCGACGACAGCCACGCACCCGTCTTCAGACCGCTGCGGGAGCCGCTGCCGCCGCAGGAGGAGGCGGCGCTTCCCGTGCTGCCCGAAGCGGCGGCCCGGATCCTTCCCGACCTGGAGCTGCTGCGCGCGGGGCTGATCACGGCGGAGCGGCTGCATCCGCTCGTCGCCGGGTCCCTGGCGGCGCCCGTGCCCGCCGCCCCCGTCCCGGTGTCCGGGCCCTCCCACAACCCCGGTGATCCGCACCGGGTGGAGTGCGGGGGCGAGGTCCACCGGATCGCGCTGCGGGACGGGGTGCTGTCGGCGATCGACCACGACCCGGTCACCCTGCGCCGGGAGGAACTGCTGGTGGCCCTCGGCGGGCCGGCGCTGCCCTGCCTGCGGGTGATCGACACGGCGCACCGCAATCCGGAGGCCCTGCCCGCGGTCCGGGAGCGGCTCGGCCACGGCGACGTCTCCGGGGCGCTGGCCGTCGTGGCGGGGCTCCTCGGTCCCGGCGCGGTCCTGCGCGACGGTCCGCTGCGGGAGGAACTGGTGACCGCCGCGGCCCGCCGCGTCGACCACGGCCTCTTCCGCGCGGGGCTGGTCGCCGAGCATCCCGCCGCCGCGGTGCCCGCCGGGACGGGGGCCGTGGGAGCGAACCACCGTCCCCGGATCGGCCGCCGTACGCCCACCGCGATGCGCCGCAAGCGCGGCGGTCTGGCCCGGCCCCGTACCGGCCTGTCCCCGTGACCCGCCCGGCCCTCTGAACTCTCCTCCCCACTCGGCGCACTCCGCGCCCTTCCACGCTTCACGCCCTCCGGGACGGGTCGCCCCGTTCCCCCTTTTCCCCAGGTGATGCCCATGACGTTCAGCACCCTCGTGTCCGCCCCCACCCCCGTCTCCTCCGCCGCGTCCGGTACCGTCGGCCGCCTCGCCCCGGCCGACGAGCTCCTCGGGCTGCTGCGGACGACGACCACCGAGCCGCGCCCCGACGAGCAGCTCGAAGCGCTCGCCCTGGCCGTCGCCGCCGACCTGCCCGTACTGCTCTGGGGCGAGCCGGGCATCGGCAAGACCGCGGCCCTGACGCAGCTCGCCGTCTCCCTCGACCTGCCCCTGACGACCGTCATCGCCAGCGTCCACGAACCGTCCGACTTCGCCGGGCTGCCGATCGTGGGCGACGACCCGGCCGTCCAGGGGGTGCCGATGGCGCCCCCGCAGTGGGCCGTGGAGCTCGTGCGCGCCGGGCGGGGCCTGCTCTTCCTGGACGAGCTCTCCACCGCCACCCCCGCCGTGCAGGCCGCGCTGCTCCGGGTCGTCCTGGAGCGGCGGGTCGGCACGCTGCGGCTGCCGCCGGGCGTGCGGATCGTGGCCGCCGCCAACCCCCGGGCGTCGGCGGCGGACGGGTGGGAGCTGAGTCCTCCGCTGGCCAACCGGTTCGTGCACCTGCACTGGGTGCACGACCGGGAGGTGGTGGTGCGCGGCCTCGGCGGGGTCTGGCCCCGGGCGGAGCTGCCCCGGCTCGCCCCGGAGCGGCTTCCGGAGGCGGTGGTCCTCGCCCGGCGCGCGGTCTGCGGCTTCCTGAAGGCCCGGCCGACGCTGATCCACCGGCTGCCGACCACCGAGACGCAGCGCGGGGGCGCCTGGCCCTCGCCCCGGAGCTGGGAGGCCGCGTTGACCCTGCTGGCCTTCGGGACGGCGGCCTCCGTCTCGCGGGAGGTGCTGGCGCTGCTGGTGCGGGGAGCGGTGGGCGACGGCCCCGGGCTCGAACTGATGGCTCACCTGGACCGGATGGACCTGCCGGACCCCGAGTCGCTGCTCGCCGATCCGGCCTCCGCCGAGCTGCCGGAGCGGGGCGATCTGCGCCAGGCGGCGCTCGAAGCGGTGGTGGCCGCCGTCGGGGCGCGCCCGGAGCGGGAGCGGTGGGAGGCGGGCTGGGCCGTACTGGTCCGGGCCCTGGAGACCGGCGCGCCGGACCTGCTCGTCGCCCCGGCGACGACGCTGGCCGCGCTGCGCCGGGACGACTGGGCGGTCCCCGAGTCGGTGGAACGGCTGGCCGGGGTGATCGGCCTCGCCCGGCGCGCGGACCGGTCGGTGGGACGCGCCACCGCGGCGGACGGCACCGGGCGTACGGCGGGGGCGCGCCGGTGACGGGGGCCGCGCGGCCCCGCGCGCCGCACCGGAAGGTCCCGCCCCCGCTCCCCCGCCCGATGGCCCCGCCACCGCCGCCGCGCCCGGTGCGCGCCACCGTACCGACGGCACCGGCCCCCTCCGGCAGGCCGGCCGGTGGGCCCGAAGTCCCGCTGGACATGGAGAAGTTGATGGCGGCGCGGCTGCACGCGGTCAAGGTGCGCCCCTATCTGGCGGGGGCGCTCTTCGCCCTGCACGTGGTGGAGGACCGGTCGGTGCCGACGATGGCGGTGGACGCGTACTGGCGCTGCTACGCCTCCCCGGCCTTCGTGGCGTCCACTCCGGTGGAGGAGCTGGCGGGCGTCTGGGTGCACGAGGTCTCCCATCTGCTCCGGGACCACCACGGGCGGGGCGAGCGGTACGCGAAGGAGTACGGCGAGCACGGGCCGGGAGGGCGGCTGCGGCGCAACATCGCCGCCGACTTCGAGATCAACGACGACATCTACGGCGACGGCCTGCCCCGGCCGGCCGGGGCGGCGCTGCCGTCGATGCTGCGGCTTCCCGAGGGCCAGTTGATGGAGGAGTACCTGCGGACGGCGTCGATGTCCGGGCTCGCCGCCGGTCTGGCCTGGCTGGACTGCGGCAGCGGCGCCGACGGCCACGAAAGGCCGTGGGAGCTGGGGCCCGACGGGGCCCACGGGCTGAGCAGGCAGCAACGGGACGCGGTCCGCTTCCGGGTCGCGGAGGGCATCAAGGGCCGGCCGGGCGACGCGCCGGAGGGGTGGCGCCGGTGGGCGGAGGAGGCGTTCCATCCGCCGCAGCCGTGGCGGCGCCTGCTGGGGGCGGCGATCCGTTCGGCGGCGGGAGGGCCGGGGGCGGGCGAGAACCACAGCTACCGGCGTCCGTCCCGGCGCTCGGCGAGCCTTCCCGGGGTGGTGCTGCCGAGTCTGCGCCGTACGCCGCCGAAGGTCTGCGTGGTGATCGACACCTCCGGGTCGGTGAGCGACGCCGAGCTGGGCAGCGCGCTCCTGGAGGTGGCGGCGATCTCGCGGGCGGTGGGCGGGCGGCGCGACCTGGTCTCGGTGATCTCCTGCGACGCGGCGGCCGGGGTCGCCGTGCCGCTCTGCCGCGCGGAGAACATCGAGCTGGTCGGCGGCGGCGGGACGGACCTGCGCTCCGGTTTCGCCCGGGCGCTCCGCTCCCGGCCGCGCCCGGACGTCATCGTCGCCCTGACGGACGGCCAGACGCCCTGGCCGTCCGCGCAGCCGTCCTGCCGCACCGTCGTCGGCCTCTTCCCCCGTCCCGGACGCGCCGTGGACGAGAGGGATCCCGACTACGTGCCCGACACGCCGCCCGCCTGGGCGCGGGTCGTCTCCATCAGCTGAGCGGGGACCCTTCCCGGCCCGTCGGCCGCACCAGCCCGCGGAACGGGCGGAACCACAGCTCGGCGCCGCCGGGTTCGTCCTCGAACCCGGCGAGCACGAGGAGCTGCCGTCCGTTCTCGGCGACGTAGAAGCACTCCGCCGGGGCGGCGGTGTCGCGCCCGGCCAGCTCGTCGGCGAGCGATCGGGCCGCTCCGGCGTCCTCGGTGTCGTGCCAGGTCGCGGTGAAGCCGAGGGCGGCTCCCCCGTGGCGGGCCGCGAGGCGGTGGGGCGCGTAACGGCCCGGCGGACCGGCCGAGTAGAGCGCCTGGACGGCGCTGCCGAGGGTCTGCTGGTTGCGGGGGGCGGCGGCGAAGGTCCGGTGCGCCTCGGAGTCCGTCCACTGGGCGAAGTTGAGGACGGTCCGGCCGTCGGACCCCGCCAGGCAGTGGCGGGAGAGGTACGCGGCCGGCAGCCGGGTCGCCTCCCAGGCGTCCATGACGCCGGACATGACCTTCCGCTGCTGTTCGGGTCCCTCGGTGTGCCAGAGGGAGGCCAGGACGAGGCCCGCGTCGGGGCGGGCGGGATCGGGCGGTGCGACCGGCCGGAGGCCGGAGACGGTGGCGTTCACGGCACCAGCCTCCGACCTCGACCGCGGTTGAGGTCAAGCCCCTCGCCCCGGGGCGGAGGGGTTCAGGCGGTCGGGGTGATCAGGTCGCTCAGGGGCTGGGCGGAGTCGGTGCCGGAGTGGCCGAAGGGGGCGTCGAAGCTCCAGACGAGGAAGAGCAGGAAGACCACCAGGGCGCTGAAGGTGGTGGCCAGCAGCAGTTCGCGGGCGGAGCGGCGGATCTGCAGGGTGTAGAGCAGGCCGAGGGTGACCACGCCACCGGCGACGAGGCCGAACCAGAGCGCGCCGGGCAGCGTGGTGCCGGCGCTGTCCAGGCGCTGGTGGCGGGCGTTGTCCGCGGCGGCGACCTGGTCGAGGAGGGGCTGGTAGGCCTGGGCCTGCAGCTCGTCGGCCGGGGTGTGGTGGGCGATGTCGCTGCGGATGCGGCCGAGCAGGTCGGCGCCGGTGGAGCCGACGGGCGCGTCCTCCTTCATGGCGGGCCATTCGGTGGTGACGGCGTGCCGGGCGTAGGCGTCGATGTGTTCCTTGACCTGGGTGCGGAAGGCCACCGGGTAGACGTCCAGGCGCTGGTCGATCTCGTACAGGGCCTGGGCCTCGCGCTGGACGGTGTCCTCGGCCGCGCCGCGGGCCTCCCACACGCCGGCGATCGCCAGGCCGAGGACGATGGCGTAGACGACGCCGACCATCATGACCATGTATTCCAGCACGTCCGGGGTCTCCGAGGTGTCCTCGTCCGCGTCCGCCCGGCGGTGCCGCATGACGGTGGTCGTGATGACGAGCAAGCAGACCAGGACCGAGGCGAGGGTGTAGACGAGCCATTCCGGCACAGCGCAACTCCAGGACGGGTGAGACGGGTGACAGGGAGAGGGGAGGAAGGGGCGGGCGTCAGCCGCGGTTGCGGCGGCGGGAGCCGGGGCGCAGGGCGGCGGCGGCCAGGACGCCCGGGAGGGTGACGACGACCGTGGTCATGGTCGTCGACAGTCCGGCCGGGACCGGTCGGGTGGGGCCGCCGGTGTAGTGGGGGCGGGGTACCCAGCGGAAGGCCTGCCGGGCCTTCGCCGGAGCCTCGGCCGGGATCGGGGCCGGGGACGCAGAGGAAGTCGAGGCCGGGGTGGTGCCGGGCTCCGGGTCGGCCGGTGGCGCGGGTTCCCCGGGACGCTCGGCGGCCTTCGGGTCGGCGGCCCGGAGCGCCGCGTGACGGGCGGGCGACGGGGCCGGCCGGTGCGGGGGCGTCACGGCCGGTACGGGCTCCGGCTCGAACCCCGGCGCGGGCGAAGGTGGTGCCGGGCGGTGCGGTGCGGGAGGGGGCGGTGACGGTGCGGGCGGAGGCACCGGCGACGGCGGTGCCGGGGGCCGGCATTCGGACGGAGGGGTGGACGCGGGCCCCGGGGGCTCCGGGTCGCCGTAGCCCATGTCGACCCATACGTCGGGGGCGCAGACCACCAGGCGGTCGGTGGTCGGGGTGTGCTCCATGACGACCGTGGCGTCGCCGTGCTGAGGCAGCGGGCACAGGGCCGCCGCGGCTCCCAGACCGACACCGATCCAGCTGCCCACGCGCAGTCCTTTCCCCGCTACGACCTGTTCTCGTGCGCCCCTCGGGAGGTCCGGGAGGGGCGGAGGCGTCGCCGCCGTAAAGGGGCGACACAGCGGGTAACGATCATGGACGGGGCAGGTCACGGGCTGTGTTTCACGAACCGGTGCTTCTCGGGCGCTCAGGTGGTTCCGTGAACGTCGCTCAGGTGGTTCCGTGAACGTCGCTCAGGTGGTTCCGTGAGCGTCGTTCACGTGATTCCGTGCGCGTCGTTCATCTCGTCCCGCGCACGGTGACGACGGGGCAGTGGGCGTACGTCATCGCGGCCTGGCTCACCGAGCCCAGGAGCAGCCCGGCGATGCCGCTGCGGCCTCGGGCGCCGACGACGAGGAGTCGGGCCGTCCCGCTCGCCTCGATCAGGACCTCGTGCGGCTTGCCGTCCACCAGCTCGCGCCGGACGGTGACGTCCGGATGGGTGTCCGCGCGGCCGGCGACCGCCCGGGCCAGGGACCGCGCCTCGGACTCGGGGGTCGTGCCGGGCGGGGCCTTGTCCGGTTGCCAGGCGTGCACCGCGACGAGCTCGGCCCGGCGCCACGCGGCCTCGGCGAAGGCGACGTCGACGGCCTCATCGGCGTCCGGGGAGCCGTCGACCCCGAGGAGGACGGGCCCCGTTCCGTCGGACGTGCCGTGTTCCTCGCGGACGGTCATCACGGGGCAGTGGCTGCGGGCGGCCAGGGACACCGGGGTGGAGCCGAGGAGCACGCCCGTGATGCCGCCCAGCCCCCGGGAGCCGACGACGATCAGGTCCGCGCCCCGCGACTCGGCCTCCAGGACGTGCACCACGTCTCCCGTCACCACGGCCTTGGTGACCGCGAGGCCGGGCGCCGTGCCGAGGGCGTGGGCCGCCGCCTCCTGGACCAGGGTCGCGGAGGCGGGTTCCGGCACCACGTACCTGGGCTTGATCGGGACCTCCACGTGGACCACGCGCAGCTTCGCGCCGCGCCGTGCCGCCTCCGCGGCGGCCGCTTCCACTGCGGTGAGGCTCGTCGGCGAGCCGTCCACCCCGACCACGACCAGATTGCTCATAGCTGGCTGCTCCCCTTCACGGTGCGGGTTCCCAGCCTCGCCCCGTCGCCATGCCGCTGCAATTCCTGCGCCGCCGCGGAGGGCGCGGGGGCGGTGGGGCGGGTCAGCTCCCTCGGCCGGCGCGCAGCTCCAGCCGTTCCCCCTCGAAGCGTGCGCGGAAGCCCCGGTCGTGCGAGACCGCGACCACCGCCCCCGGGTACGCCGCGAGCGCGGTCCGCAGGTCCTCGACCAGGTCGAGGGCGAGGTGGTTGGTCGGCTCGTCGAGGACGAGGAGGTCCGCGGGCCGGGTCACCAGGGTCGCGATCTGCAGCCGTCGCCGCTGTCCCACGGAGAGGAGGTCGACCGGGACGTGCAGGTCCTCCTCGCGGAACAGGCCCAGGGACAGGAGCCGTTCGGCGTGCTCGTCCGGCGGTCCGGGCCGGCCGACGGCGAACGCGGCGAGCAGCGGAAGCCGTGGGGAGCGCGCGGGCGGTTCCTGTGGGAGGTAGCCGATCCGGGCGGGGCGGCGTACGGTGCCCGCGTCCGGTTCCAGGTCGCCCGCCAGGACGCGCAGCAGCGTCGTCTTGCCCGCCCCGTTCCCGCCCGTGACGAGGAGCCGCTGTCCGGGCGCGAGCGTCAGGAGGCCGTCCAGACGCAGCCGCTCCCCGACCCGTACGCCGTCGAGTTCGGCGAGGGGGCCAGGCGCCGGACCGTCCGTCGCCGTCGCCGTCGCCAGCGTCGTCGCCGGCGTCGTCGTGAAGCGGAGCGGTGCCGGTGGCTTCGGCGCGGGGTCGCGTCGCAGCCGGGCCAGGTGTTCCCGGACAGAGCGCACCTGGCCGCCGAGTTTCGCCTCGCTGGACCTGCGGTGCTTGCCGAAGCCCTGCCCGGGGTCGCGGCCGGTGGTGGAGAGCCGTCTCGTCGCGGCGTCGAGCAGTTCCTCCGTACGGGTCACCTCCTCCGTCCAGTCCGCGTACCGCTGCTCCGCGCCGCGCCGGGCGGCGGCCTTCGCGGCGCGGTAGCCGGTCCAGCCGTCGCCGTAGCGGCGCACGGTGCGCTCGTCCCGGTCGACCTCCAGGATCGTGGTGGCGACGCGCTCCAGGAACTCGTGGTCGTGGGTGACGGCGACGACGGTGCCGCGGTGGGCGCTCAGGTGTGCCGCCAGCCAGTGCGCGGCCGCCGCGTCGAGGTGGTTCGTCGGTTCGTCCAGGAGCAGCAGTTCGGGGGCGGCGGCCAGGACGCAGGCGAGCGCGAGCCGGGCCCGCTCGCCGCCGGACAGGGAGCCGAGCGGGCGGTCGCGGGTGATCCGGGTGAGGCCGAGGGCGTGCGCCGTGGCGTCGACCCGGGCGTCCGCCTCGTATCCGCCGCGTTCCTCGTAGGCGATCAGGAGTTCGCCGTAGGCGGCGAGTTCCCCGTCCGACGCGTTCCCGAGGGTCTCCTCCGCCGTGCGGAGCCTTCGCTCCATGGCGCGCAGCTCGGTCAGGGCGAGGTCGACGGCGTCCTGAACGGTGCGGGACGGGTCGAGGCCGAGGGTCTGGGCGAGGTGGCCGGTGCCGCCGGGGAAGCCGACGATGACCTCCCCGGCGTCCGGCGTCTCGGCTCCGGCGAGCAGCCGCAGCAGGGTGGACTTGCCGGAGCCGTTCTCACCGACGACGGCGGCCTTCTCCCCCGGCCGGACGGTGAGGGAGACCTGGTCGAGGACGGTACGGGTGCCGTAGGACTTGGTGACGTCCTTGACGGACAACTGCGCCACGGCGGCGGAAGCGGTGCCGGAGGCGGTGGTGGGCAGGACGGTACGGGCGCGGTCGCGCATGGGTTTTCCCCGGGCTACGAAGGGTCTACGGGCGGCAGAGACGGCGGCGTCGGCCGTGCCCGGACTCAGACGAAGAAGAAGAGGAAAGCCATGTCCTCACCATAACAAGACGTACCGTCTCGCCCCCAGCCGTTTTCGCTCGCCCCGGGTGGGGCCGGGTCTCAGCGCCGCAGGAGGGCGCAGACGAAGTCCTCCTGGACGGCCCGGACCTTGGTCAGCAGCTCCGGCTTGAGGGTCTTGCTGGTCTGGGTGTTGATCGAGAACGTCAGGGACCGTTTGCCGTCCGCCGTCGCGACGGCCAGCTGGGTGTAGCCGGGGAAGTTGCCGGTGTGGCCGTAGACCGTGCCGCACCGGGTCGTGTAGCGGAAGATCGCCAGTCCCCCCGCGTTGGCTCCGGGTCCGGCGGGCTCCGAGGCGGCGCCCGGGATGAAGCGCCGCTGCTGGTTCCGGACCTCCTCGGAGAGGTAGTCGCGGCCGCCCGCCCAGGCCCGGACGAACGCGTTCAGGTCCTTGGGCGTGGCCACGATGCCGCCGGAGGCCCACACGCCGGAGGCGCTGAGGGCCTCGCTGATGTCCTCGGGCGGGGCGGGCGGCGTGACGTCGTAGCCGTGCAGGTACGGCCTCGGCATCCGGTAGCCCTGCGGCAGGACGGTCTGCCGCAGGTCGAGGGGCCGGTACACGAGCTGTTCGAGCAGTCGCTCGTACGGCCGGCCGGTGACCGCCTCCGCCATCAGGGCGACGGCGATGTTGTCGGAGTTCGAGTAGGCGTAGCGCGATCCCGGCGGGAAGAGCAGTTTCCGGTCGGCGACGAAGTCGAGCAGCCGGCGCGAGTCGAAGCGGTGCCTCGGGTCGGCGATCAGGATCTCCAGGAACGACGGGGCGGTCGAGAAGTCGGGCAGTCCGCTGGTGTGGCTGAGCAGCTGCCGGAGGGTCACCTTGTGCCAGGCCTTCGGCAGGGCGGGGAGGCGTCGGCCGATCGTGTCGTCCAGGGCGAGGCGGTGCCGGTCGACCAGGCGCAGGGCGACCGCCCCGCTGTACGCCTTGGAGACGCTCGCGAGGCGCATGTACTCGTCGGCACGGGGCGGTCTGCCGGTCCTCGTGTCGGCCACGCCGGCCCGGTGGACCGTCGTCCGGTCGCCCACCTGCATCAGGGCGATCGCGCCGGGCGGTCCGCCGGGCGTCCGGACCAGGTCGTCCAGCTGCTTCCGCAGGGCCTCGGCCGAGGACGGGGAGGGGGAGGGAGGCGGGGGCGTTCCGGCCGCCCGCGCGGACTGGCCGGCGGCGCCCAGCGCCAGGGCGCCGACGAGGGTGGCGACGGACAGGCGCAGACGTGCGCGCGAGCGGGAACGGCCTCCAGGGCGTGCCGACACGGGGGCTCCTTCTCGGGGTGACGCGGGGCGGACGGGCGCCCGGCGAGGGGGGTTCGCCCCAGCATCGACCGCGCGGCCGCCCCGCGCCTTTCCGCTGCTCCATCCGGCCGAGATCCCCACGGGCCCCGGCCGGGCACCCCCGGCCCGGCTCCGCCTCGCGTCACGGTCCGACGCGGGCTCAGAACGCGAAGGCTTCTCCGCCGTTCAGGGTGGCGCCCATGACGCAGGCGTTGGAGAAGGTGTGCTGCCAGGAGGTGCGGGTCCCCGCCCAGACGCCGTCCACGGTGACGGTGACGGGGTCGAAGTGCTGCGGGCACGCACGGTCGGGATCGGGAGAGGCGAGGAGTCCGTCGAACCCGTTCCCCGCGAACCGCGACGCGAGTTCGGCGCAGGCGGCCTCGGGGGCGGGGTGCGTTCCGCCGGGTCCGGGCATACAGCTGAGCGTGGCGGCGCGGAGGACGGTGACCGGACCGGCGTCGGCGCCCCTGCCGATCGAGAGGACGACGGCGGAGGGGGCGTACAGGCTGGTGGCTCCGGTCTCCACGGCGGCGGCGGTGCCGGCCGTACCGGCGGTGCCGACGAGACAGAGGAAGGTGGCCGCGAAAGTTGCGGCAGAACGACGAAGCACGGGAAGATTCTCTTTCTGATCGACGGAAATGAGCGGTCTTTCTCCTGCGATTCCTGCCCATCTTGCGCTTCGGAGTGTGTCTGACACGCAGAGCTACCGCACCTTCATGACCGTTATTCGGACATCGGAGCACGATTACCGGTGGCTCGAGGGGTGTCGTGGCAGTTCAGACGCGGTGCGGAGGGCCTTCGGCACGGCCCCGTACGCGCCCCGCGCCGGGCCGTTCCCCTCCCCCACCGGCCGCCGACCTGCTCGAAGACGCGTCCGATTTACCGAACGGCCATTCAGTACGGCCGGTTAGCGACGTACCACCGCCGGGTCCATACGGCGTCGAGCGCGCCCGTCACGGAAGACCGGGAACGGCGTTCCACTCCGCGAACGGACCGGACCCGCTGATCGACACCGGTGCCCTCCCCGTCGTCGGCCCGGACGGTACGGTACGTCGTTCCCCGTGGAGAACCTGGTGAGCCGGTGCCGGGAAAGGGGCCGGAGGAGATCCGCGAGACCGTACACCGGCTGCACGCGGCCGGCGTCCTCTTGGCCGAGGAGGGCGGGGAACACGACGTCCTCCACGTCCGGATGGTCGCCGGGCGCCCGGCGGGACCTGGCGCTTCGAGGGCGAGGGCGCCGTCTCGCGCGCGGCCGCGTGCGTCCCCGACGGCCTGAAAGCGAGATCCCCCTCGACGCCGCGGCCGCCGTCGCCCTCCGTGCGGCGGGGATCCGGGAACGCGGACGGTGAAACGCGTCTTCGGGGGTACGGACGGAGAAACCCGTCCTTTCCCACAGGAGGAGGAGACGTCCGTGGCGTCCTCGTTGCTGGAAGCGGTCGACATCAAGGCACCGGTGGCCGTGAGCTGGTCCCTCTGGGCCGACGTCGAGCGCTGGCCCACGTTCCTCAGCCACGTCAGGCGCGTCGACCGGATCGACGCCGGGACGTTCGCCTGGCAGGTCTCCCTGCCGGGCGCCGACAAGGCCTTCGTGGCCGAACTGACCGAGGTGGTCCCGGAGGAGCGGATCGCCTGGCGGACGACGGAGGGGGTCCACCACGCGGGGGTGGTCACCTTCCACCGGCTCAGCGATACGGAAAGCCGGGTGACGCTCCAGGTCGAGTACGAGCCGAAGGGCTTCGTCGAACACCTGGGTGCCGTGACGAACCTCGACGCGACCCTGGCCAACTACGACCTGGGCGAGTTCCAGCGGATGGCCGAGCACGAGGCCGGTCGCAGCTGAGCCGGAGACGGCCGGAGACGGTCGTCTCACGCGCGGGAGGGGCCCGGTGTCGCCGGGCCCCTCCCCCGTACACCGGCGTTCACCGCCCCACGGGGCGCCCCGCCGGTCCTTCGCGGCCGGTGCTCGTCAGCCGCGGACGATGTTCTCGGCCTGGGGCCCCTTCTGGCCCTGCGTCACGTCGAAGGTGACCGCCTCGCCCTCCACCAGCTCCCGGTAGCCGTTGCCGGAGATGTTGGAGTAGTGGGCGAAGACGTCCGGGCCGCCGTCCTGGGCGATGAAACCGAAGCCCTTCTCGGCGTTGAACCACTTCACGGTACCGCTGGCCATGCTGCATCCTTCGATCGCGCCGGGACTCCCGGCCGGGGTGAAAAGAACGGTGCCGCCCACCGGGGGAAGACACCCGTCACCGCCCTACCCCGATCTTCACCCCGTCAATCGATCTTGCGCCCTTCGGGTCACGGAAAAGCCGCCCCACCGGCCGGCGACGGGGCCGGGGGCGTCTCAGGCGGCCAGTCCCGGTGCCGTCCGGGCGCCCCGCGCGCGGGCGGCCGCCAGCAGGGCGTCGGCGGCCGCCAGGGCGTCCTCGACGCGGGTCGTGCCGGTGGCCGCGCACAGGGCGCGGGAGACGTCTTCCAGCGGCTGCCCGTCCCTCTTCTCGCCACGCGCCTCGGCGATGCGCAGGTCCGCGTAACGGGTCAGCAGGGAACGGAGGGTGCGGGGATCGGGAGTCAGCACGGGCCGGCCTTTCACGGTCCAACAAGTGGTTTCCGTCTTCCCCGGACGCGTCCGCTCATGCCTGCCCCGGACCGGAATCCCGTGACGCCCCGGCCGGGCCCGGTGGACGGTCCGCGACGATTCCGGATCCGCGCGTGGGGATCGCGGCGGAGCGGGTAGCAGGGAAGGCACTCCCGGGCCTCGGACCGTCACCGGTCCGTGCGGTCCTGCCGCTGCGGTGGCGGGGCGCGGCCCCCGGGTGACCGATCGGCCCGGCGGCTTGGAGAGACGACCATGCACCTCACGTACGCGACGGCACGGCAGCCCTCGGACGGTCTCGCGGGCTGGGCGATCGGCCTCGTCGAGACCCTGGGCGGTCCCGGGGCCGGCCTGGCCGTCGCCCTGGAGAACCTCTTCCCGCCCCTGCCGAGCGAGGTGATCCTGCCGCTGACCGGGTTCGCGGCCGGGCAGGGCGTCCTCACGCTGTTCTCGGCGCTGTTCTGGACCACGCTCGGCTCGGTCGTGGGGGCCCTGGTCCTCTACTGGCTCGGGGCGCTGCTCGGCCGGGAGCGCGTGCACGCCCTCTGGGCGAGGCTGCCGCTGGTGAAGACCTCCGACCTGGAGCGTACGGAGGAGTGGTTCGCCCGGCACGGCACCAAGGCGGTCTTCCTCGGCCGCATGGTGCCCGTCGTCCGCAGTCTCGTCTCCGCTCCGGCGGGGGTGGAGCGCATGTCACTGCCCCTGTTCGTCGCGCTGACCGCGCTCGGCAGCCTGATCTGGAACGCCGCCCTGATCCTGGCCGGGTACTGGCTGGGGGACCAGTGGGACGTGGTCGGGAGGTACGTGGGCCTCGTCTCCAAGGCCGTCCTGGTCCTGGGCGCCCTCGCCCTCGTGGTCTACGTGACCGTACGGGTGCGCGGCCGCGACCGGGACGGCGGGCGCCGCACCCCCTGACCCGGGCCCGGGGAGGCGGCCTCGACGGAGAACGGCCCCGCCCGCCCCCTCGCGAGGGGGCGGGCGGGACTTTTCAGTGGTGCGGTGCGAAGGCGACCGCCGGGCCCTACTTCAGGCCGTTGCTGATCGCGTTCACCAGCTCGCCGTCGACGGTGTCGCCGTTGAACTCCCAGAAGAACGCGCCGCCCAGGCCCTGGGTCTTGGCCCAGCCCATCTTGGACGTGACCGTGGCCGGGGTGTCGTAGCTCCACCAGTCGGTGCCGCAGTGGGCGTAGGCCGTGCCCGCGATGGTGCCGGTGGCCGGGCAGGTGGTCTTGAGGACCTTGTAGTACTGGTTGCCCGGCTCGACGCCGGCCGCCGGGCCGGTGGCCGTGCCGCCGGGGGCGGACTGGGTGACGCCGGTCCAGCCGCGTCCGTAGAAGCCGATGCCGAGCAGCAGCTTGGAGGCGGGGACGCCCTTGGCCTTCAGCTTGGCGATCGCGTCCGCCGAGTTGAAGCCCTGGGCGGGGATGCCGGGGTACGAGGTGAGCGGGGAGTGCGGGGCGGTCGGGCCCTGCGCGGCCCAGGTGCCGAAGTAGTCGTAGGTCATCACGTCGTACCAGTTGATGTACTGGGCGGCGCCGCCGTAGTCGGCCGCGTCGATCTTGCCGCCGTTGGAGCCGTCGGCGGTGATGGCCGCGGTGATCAGGTTGTTGGCGCCGAACTTGGCGCGCATGGCCTGCATCATGTTCTTGATCGAGGCCGGGCCGCTGGTGTCACAGGTCAGACCGCAGGCGTTGGGGTACTCCCAGTCCAGGTCGATGCCGTCGAAGACGTCGGCCCAGCGCGGGTCCTCGACCAGGTCGTAGCAGGACTGGGCGAAGGCGGTCGGGTTCTGCACGGCCTGGCCGAAGCCGCCGGACCAGGTCCAGCCGCCGAAGGACCACAGGACCTTGATGTGCGGGTACTGCGCCTTCAGCTTGCGCAGCTGGTTGAAGTGGCCGCGCAGCGGCTGGTCCCACACGTCGGCCTTGCCGTCCACCGACTGGTCGGCGGTGAAGGACTTCTCGTAGTCGGCGTAGGCGTCGCCGACGGTGCACTTGCCGTTCTGCACGTTGCCGAAGGCGTAGTTGATGTGGGTGATCTTCGACGCGGAGCCGGAGGTCACCAGGTTCTTCACCGTGTAGGGGCCCCAGTTGGTGAAGTAGCCCAGGTTGATCTTCCCGTTGCCGCCGGGGTTCTCGCCGCCGCCACCGCCGCCGGTGGTGCGGACCGGCGTGGCGGCGGAGGCCGGGCCGGTCTGGTCGGCGGTGTCGCGGGCGACGACCGTGTAGCTGTAGTCGGTGCCGGCGGTCAGGCCGGTGTTGGTGTACGTGGTGCCGGTGACCGTGGCGACGGTGGCGCCGTCGCGCTTGACGTCGTAGTTCTTGACGCCCTTGTCGTCGGTGGCGGCCGCCCAGGTGAGCTTCACCGAGGTGTCGGTGATGTCGCTCGCGGTGGGCTTGCCGGGCGCGGAGGGGGCGTTGTCACCGGGGTTGGTGGTGCCGCCGTCGCAGGAGGCGCCGTTGAGCTTGCAGCCGGAGGGGGCGCCGGTGCCGGTGCCGTTGAACCCGAAGGAGATGGAGGCGCCGGGGGCGAGGGTGCCGTTCCAGCCCAGGTTCTTCGCGGTCCAGTGGTTCGCGGAGTTGGTGACGGTGGCGTCCCACGCGGAGGTGACCTTGGTGCCGGTGGGGAAGTCCCACTCGACGGTCCAGGAGGAGAGCGTGGTGGTGCCGGTGTTCTTCACCGTCCACTGGCCCTCGAAGCCGGAGCCCCAGTCGGACTTCTTGGTGTAGGTCGCGGTGGCGGAGGCGGCCGCCTCCGCGGGGGCCGCGAGTCCGACCATGGCGGCCAGGGGAAGGACCAGCGCGGTGACGCCGGCGACGGCCCTGGCCCGGCCGGACCGGTTGACGCTCCGCGGCGACCGGATTCGGCGGCGGGGTGTTTCGGTGCTCAACGATGCTCCTCGGATGGGATCCGGTGCCGCAGGGGGTGATCCGTGACCCGCACGCCCTGCATGGCCCTGAGTACGTGGTGCCCTGCCCTGCGCTCACCGCAGTGCGTTGCGGCGACACTAAGAAGGTCTGGACCAATCGTCAAGAGGTCTGGACCAGTTTTCCGATCAGCGGGCGGTCCCAAGTACCCCGCGGGAGGAGCGGTTTGAACGGCGCCGGGTCACCGGCCCGGGAAGGGCCGGACGCCCGGCTCGCGCAGGCCGCCGGCCCCGGCGAGCAGACCGGCGCGCTGGGCGCGCAGCACCGCGTCGAGCCGGTCGACGGCGCCCAGCTTGCGGTAGAGGGCCTGCAGGTGCTTGTGCACGGTGCGCGGCGAGATGCCGAGGCGGCGCGCCATGGAGTCGGCCGATAGGCCGGCGGCGAGCAGGTGCAGGACGTTCAGCTCGCGGGGGGTCGGCGGCTCGACCGACGACCGGTCGGCCCGCCCTCCGCGGTCGCCGCCCGACGCCTCCCGCAGCGCGTTCAGGAGGGACCGGTGGTTCGCCGCCGCCTTGAGCAGCGGCTGTACGCGCGCGGCGTACCGCACGTCGTGGACGGAGAAGTCCCCGCCCGGGCGGTGCACCATGAACCCGCTGACGTGCGGGCCCGTGCCCGGGAACGGTATGCCGAGCATGTGCCGCGTCCCGAAGGCCCCGTGGAGGGCGTCGGCCGTCGCGCTGTGCCGCCAGACCCGGCCTCCCGCGATGCGCGCGGCGCTCTGCGGGATCCGCTCCCCGTGTCCCCCGTAGTACCCGGCGAAGGGATAGCCCTCCCGGATGCGGCGCCGGACCGACTCGTCGAGCGGGTCCGCCGTCTCCGTCCCGTACGACCGGAGTTCGACGCGGCCCCGCTCCCGCGTCCAGGGCTCCTCCTTGACCACGACCAGGGTCGCGTCGAGCGCCGTGAGCAGCTCCTCGGTGAGCAGGGACCAGACGCGCTCCGGGTCGTCGGCGTCCATCACCCCGACCGCCAGGTCCAGCATCCGCGCGTACCGATCCCTCATGACCTCTTCTCCCGGAGCCCCGGCGAACCCTGCCGGTCCACGGTAACGGGCCGCTGTCCATACGTACTTCTCCCCATGGCCCGGCCACCGGACCCGGGCCATGATCGGTCACCGGCGCACCGCGCCACCGTGCTGGACGGGGCTGAGCACGGTGGGCGGGAGTCGACGGACCGGTCGCGCGCCTGCTTCGCGGAGCAGGACGCGAACGGCCGCGCTCGCGCGCGTCCTCCGTACCGGTGGTCAGCGGGCCGCGTGCAGGGGCGGAGCGTCCGTGCGGCGCGCCCGTCGTTCGTGCTCCGCCCGCGCCGCGTCCAGCAGGCGCCGCCAGGACGTCACGGCGGGGCGCCGACGCAGCAGGGCGCGCCGCTCCCGGTCGGTCATGCCGCCCCACACGCCGTGCTCGATGCGCCGGTCGAGGGCGTGGGCCAGGCATTCGGTCCGCACGGGGCAGGCCGAGCAGAGCGCCTTGGCCTGCTTCTGGGCGGCGCCGTCGGCGAAGAGCTCGTCGGGGTCCGCCGTCCGGCACGCCGCCCGCTCGCTCCAGCTCTCCCGTTCGTGTCCGTCCATCCCGTCCCCGCCCTCTCCCTGTTCGGCACGCCTCGCGGCACCGTCCGTATGACCCGTGCGGGGACATCGATGCGGACGAGTCGCGCCCGGAACACGGCGGAGCCCGGCCGTCGGGGGACGGC
Organism: Streptomyces sp. NPDC093071; assembly: GCF_044754545.1. Lineage (NCBI taxonomy): Bacteria > Bacillati > Actinomycetota > Actinomycetes > Kitasatosporales > Streptomycetaceae > Streptomyces > Streptomyces sp. NPDC093071. The sequence goes on from NZ_JBIVPH010000002.1 coordinate 285,885, forward strand.
CGGGCTCCGGGGCCGGCGGGCGGGCGTCCGGATCACGGGCCGGGCGCCGCGGGGGTCGCGCTCCTTCAGACCTGGCCGCGCCAGCCGCCGGTCTCGGTACCGCCACGGGACTCGATGAACTTCTTGAACCGCTTCAGGTCGCCGACGGCCTGTCGCCTGACGACGCCGAGCTTGTCGCCGACGGTCTCGGCCAGCCCCTCGGGGTCGTGGTCGAGTTGCAGCATCACCTTGGTGGTGCGGTCGTCGATGCGGTGGAACGTCACCACTCCCGCCTGCCTGACCTCGCCGCCCACGGTGGTCCAGGCGACGCGCTCGTCGGGGATCTGCTCGGTGATCTCCGCGTCGAACTCGCGGCGGACCCCGTCGATCCTGGTCACCCAGTGCGTGAGGGTGTCGGTGCGCTGCTCGATCTGCTCGACGCCCTCCATGAACTCGGGGAACTCCTCGAACTGGGTCCACTGGTTGTACGCGGTGGTGACCGGGACGTCGACCTCGACGGACTCTTCGACCTGCGACATGCTGTCCTCCTCTTCCGGCGGGGCCGGTGGGCCCCGTGCGGCAGTGGGTCCGATGAACGGCTTCCGGTCCCGTATGCCACCTATGGGCGGGTTTATGCGCCCGGAATCAGCCGACGGCGCTGTCGTACGGCTCGTGGTGGTCCGCCAGGATCCCGGCCGCCCTGGTCCGGTGGTCGCGGAAGCGGCGCAGGTACGAGCGGGCCATGGGGCCGGGCGGGACGCCCCGGGCGAAGAGGCGCATGTTGCGCGCGCCCGTGTTGTAGCCGAGGGCTAGCAGTTCGTCGCGGGTGTAGCGGCGCGCGTGGCGCTCCGGGAGGCTCCGGTCGAGGTCCTTCAGGTGCAGGGCGGCCGCGTGGACGGCGAAGGCGGGGTCGTCGCGGAGGTCCTGCCACCGCTCCGCCAGGCCGTGCGTCCGGCGGACCTGCTCGAAGGCCGCGCGGTGCATGTTGGCGAGGCCGAAGGAGGCCCCGGGCTTCCACCACTGCCAGAGCCGTTCCAGCAGCGGGTGGTGCGGCTTGTACGCCTCGTTGTGGAGCACGGTCATCACCAGCAGGGGCGAGACGCCGGTCTCCTCCGCGCTGCGCAGGACGCACGCGGCGTAGGCGGCCGGATCGTAACCGCCCGGCCTGAGCGGCGGTGTCGGGACGTCGCCGCGGTCCACCAGCCTCAGCCGTCGTTCCCGTCCCGGCACGGTCCGTCCGGTCATGCGCGCTCTCCCTCGTTCCCTGTTCCGTCCTCGGCCGCGCCCGGCAGAACCGGACACGCGCCGTCATGGGGTTCGCGTGCCCTGCGGATCCGCGGCCATTCCCGCGCGCGGGGGGTCGGGAGGCGGGAACGCGGGCACACGCCACGGTGTGAGGATCACCGGTGAGAAGACGAAGCCCGCCGTCGGCGGATGGAAGCCCTACGCGGCCTCGGCCGTGGCGGTCGCCGCGACCGCCGTGGTCGGCGCCCGCGCCGTGGACGCGGACAGCCCGTGGTACGCGTCGCTCGACAAGCCGCCGTGGCAGCCGCCGCCCCGGGCGTTCGGGGCCGTCTGGACCCCCTTGTACGTGTCGCTCGCCTGGGCCGGCGGACGGGGGCTCGCCCGGGCGCGCGGCGCGCGGCGCACCGCGCTGGCGGCTTCCCTGGGGGCGGACCTGGTGCTGAACGCGGCCTGGAACCACCTGTTCTTCCGGAGGCGCAGCCCGTGGGCGGGGGTGGTCGGCACCGTCCTCCTGGACGTCGGGAACGTCCAGCTCCTCCGGAGGACGTCCGCCGTGGACCGCACCGCCGGTCGCGCGCTCCTCCCGTATGCGGCCTGGTGTCTGTTCGCCACCGCCCTGAACCTGTCCCTCGCGCGGCGCAACCCCTCCCCCGGGCCGGGAGGCGTCAGCGCGGCGGCTCCGGGGGCCTTCTCCCCCAGGCGGTGAGCATCCCGGCCGAGAGCGCCGCGCAGTCGCCGGAGTCCAGGTACCGGACCGCCGCGTCGACGGCCTCGTCGTCGACCAGGCCGGTGGCGGTCATGGCCGCCCTGCTCCGCTCCCAGGTGTCGGCCCAGAAGCGGCCGAGGGGGCTGCCGGGCAGCAGCGGCGGCACGTGGATCTCGGCCGCGACGGCCTCGAGCCCCGCCTCCCGCAGCAGGTGCGGGTAGGACGGCACCCAGGAGACGTCGGTGCCGATGGTGTCCCGCAGTCCCCGCCACATCGCCCGCATGGCCGTGGTGTACGGGGTACGGGGCGCCCGGTCGCTCGTCAGGTCCACGGCGTCGGCGAGCACCAGCACTCCCCCGGGTTCGAGCAGCTCGGCCAGCTTCCCGATCAGCCGGTCGTGCTCGGGCAGGTGCATCAGGACGAAGCGCGCGTGGACGAGCCGGAACCGGCCGGGGGCGAAGTCCGGGGCGGTGACGTCGGCCTCCAGGAGGTCGAGCCCGGCCGTGGGGCGTTCGGCGAGGAACCGTACGTCGCGGTCCACGGCGAGCACGCTCGTCACCCCGGCCTCGTCCAGCAGGCGGCGGGCGATCGTGCCCGTGCCGGCGCCCACGTCGAGGCAGCGCCATCCCGGGCCGACTCCCAGCGCCCGCAGCCGGTGCATGGTGAGGTCGTCGTAGGCGAGCGCGCCGTGGTCGATGCGCGCGTCCTCGCCGGTCCGGTCGGGCCGGAAGACGGCCTCGCCGTAGCGGCCGTCCCCGGGCTCCTCCTGCGGCGCGGCGGTCACGCCGTCGCCGTCCCGGCGCCGGGGAGGCCTCCGTGCCGGCCGGGTTCCGACCGATCGGGCCGGTCCATGGCAGATCCTCCTCACGCGCCGGGAGAGCGCCGGCCGGGCCGTCGCCCCGCCATCGTCCACCGGCGGGCGCCCGTCCGGCCGAGGCGCGCCGTGCCGGGCCGTTTGGGCACCCGGAGGGCGGGCAGGCGGACGGTCCTCCCCGGCGGAGGTCCGGGGACGAGGAGGGGGTGTCACATGGTCGAGGCGAACGCGCCGGACGGGACCAGGACGGTGTTCGGGGAGTTCGACACCGACGACGACTGGCTGCTCGACGTCCACGAGTTCGGCGGTGCCGTGAAACGGCTGACGGGGCGGGACCTCGACGACGACGCGTTGCGGCGGCTCTTCCGCAGGGCGGACGTCGACGGCGACGGCCTGGTCTCGCTCCCCGAGTTCGAGGGAAGCCTGAAGGAGGTGTGACCCGCCGGGGAAGGCGGGCCGGTGCGGCTCAGAGGTCGCTGTCGATGCCGGTGACGGTCGGCGGACCGAGAGGGGCGTCGGCCTCCGCCACTCCCGCCTTCCCCAGCGCCCGCGAGACGATCCGGACGGCGTCCAGCTCGGCCTCGTAGCGGTCCGGGGCCTCCACTTCGAGACGGATCGAGAAGGTGCCGCCCTCGTTCAGCGTGAGGAGGTCCAGGCCCTCGCTCTCGCTCACGTCGGTGTGCTGGGGGGACAGCTCCCTTTCGAGGGCCGAGCGGGCCGAGTCGCTGATGCCCGAGGTGAACGTACCGGGGACGGTGATGACGAACGTGGTCATGGCTGCTCCTCAACGGGACCCGGCCCGACCGTCGGGCCGGGTCCTCCTCATTCTCCTGACGAAGCCGTACCGGAGGGTTCCCGCGACATGCCGGGAACGGCTCCGCGCGGGGCTGGCCTCAGGCGTTCGCGTGACGGGGCGCGGACGCCCGTCGCGGTGCGGCGTGGTGCGCCGGACGGCGTCCGGCGGCGGCCCGCAGGCCGCGCAGCCACAGGGCGACGGTGCCCAGCAGGGCGACGAAGACCGCCAGCAGGGCCACGGAGACCCACATCTGCCGGGACCCGGGGTGCGTCCACGCCGTCCAGGTCGCCGCGACGGCCCACAGCAGGGCGGCCGCCGCGTAGAAGGTGCGGATCCGGCGCAACTGACGCGTGGCCCGCAAGGGGGTGAGGTGATCGGTCTTCGCTGCCATGCGGCCCCGTATACCCCGTGCCGAACGATTCACCAGGGATCCGCACGGCCCTTTTCGGACCCGGCCGGGAGGCGGGGGCGCGGCTTCCGTCGCAGGATGGTGCGGAACCGAAGGGAGCCGGTGCCGATGACGTCGGGGTCTGGTCCGGAGCACACGCCCGACGGGCGTTACGTCGTCGTCGGCGGCCGCCGGTGGCGCGCCACCGACCCGGACATCCCTCCGGAGGCGGCCGCGCGGCTGCGCTTCCTCCTGATGGCGGCCCGTCGTGCCGTGGGAGCGGCGCGGCGGGAGCACGACGTGCGGGCCGAACGGGCCGCGCGGGCGCGGGTGCACACGGCGAAGGTGGCCCTCGGGGAGCGTGGGGAGCCGTGGTGGGAGCAGAACGCGGCGGAGCGGAAGGCCCGTTGGAGCCGGGGTCTGGAAGCCCTGGGCGGGTGACGGGGACCGATTGTCAGTGGTGGGTGGGACGGTAGGAGCATCCGGTCGGAGACTTGGAAACGAGGGGGAACCGTCATGTCCGGGAACCAGAACTACATCAATCACGTGGCGCTCGTGCTGGACGCCAGCTCGTCGATGCACCACCTGAGCGGCAAGGTCGTGGAGGTCGCCGACCAGCAGATCGCTTACCTCGCCCGCCGGTCTGAGGAGCTGGACCAGGAGACCCGGGTCACGGTGTACGTCTTCGCGGACAAGGTGGAGTGCGTCATCTACGACAAGGACGTGCTGCGGATGCCGTCCCTGAAGCAGCTGTACCGGGTCGGCGGGATGACGTCCCTGCTGGCGGCCACGCTGAAGTCGCAGGCGGAGCTGGCGCGGACGGCCCAGCTGTACGGCGACCACAGCTTCCTGACGTTCGTGCTGACGGACGGCCAGGAGAACGCGAGCCACCGCTGCCCGGACGCCCCGTCGAGGGATCCGCGCGAGCTGGTGAAGGCCGTGGCCGGGATGATCGAGACGCAGCAGGACAACTGGACGCTGGCCGTCCTCGTGCCGGACCAGGTGGGGAAGCGCGAGGCCGTGCAGTGCGGCTTCCCGAAGGAGAACGTCGCGGTCTGGGACGCCACGAGCACACGGGGCCTGGAGGAGGCCGGGCAGGTCATCCAGGAGGCCACTGAGAAGTTCATGGTGGGCCGCACCAAGGGCATCCGGGGGTCGCGGGCGGTGTTCTCCACGGGCGCGGAGGCCGTCAACAAGGACACGGTCGCGGCGGCCGGCCTCACCCCCGCGGACCCGTCGGCGTACCGGCTGGTGCCGGTGGCCCAGGACACGGCTATCCGGGACCGGGTCGTGGAGTCCGGGCACGCCTACCGCACCGGCTGCGCGTTCTACCAGCTGAGCAAGTCGGAGAAGGTTCAGGCGCGGAAGCAGATCGCGGTGCTGGAGAAGAAGACGGACCGGGTGTACACGGGGCCCGAGGCCCGGGCCCTGCTCGGCCTGCCGGACGTGGAGGTGCGCGTCAGGCCCGACCACAACGACGACTTCACCATCTTCGTGCAGAGCACCAGCGTGAACCGGAAGCTCGTGCCGAACACGCGGCTCCTGGTGATGGTCTGACGCCGGGCCGTCCGGTCGGTGTCGGACGGCCCGGCGGGGCACGGGCGGCGGGCCGGGCTTCGGATCAGTCGTCGGGTCAGTCGTCGAGGGCGTCCAGGACCTTCCCGAGGTCGACGAACTTGAAGTCGGTCGACGGGCGCCCGCCGTCGCCGGGCGCGTCGTGCCCGTCCTGGACGACGAGGAGTCCCCTCGGGTACGTGGGGCCGAGGGGGGCGTTCAGGGCGGCCGCTCCGTCGCACTCCTCCGAGCCGTCCGGTCCGGTGCGCGCGGGCGCGACGCGGAATCCGCCCTCGTACGCGTTGCCGTCCTCGCGTTCGCGGTCATAGGCGGCGAACGTGTCGTCGCCCTGGCTGGAGGCCAGGAGGTGTCCGTCGCCGTCCGGTTCGGTGACCAGCGTCAGGCCTTCGACGTCGGCGGAGAGCCTCGTGCCGCCGTAGCCGGGGTCGGCGCCGGGCGCGCACTCCTCGGTCTCCTCGTCGTACGTCCCGGGGACGCCGTACTCGCGGACCCTGTCGATCAGCCGGGGGGTGCCGGTGAGGTCGGCGCGCAGCCGCCAGATGCCGACGTCCTCCTGACCGGCGTACAGGGTGCCGTTCGCGGGGTCGACGACCATGCCCTCGACCTGGGGCAGTTCGCCGGGCTCGGCGCACGGCGACCAGGAGGTGCCGTTCGGCAGCCGGAAGGCGGAGGGCAGGTCCAGGGTGCGGACCTTGCGGTAGGTCACCCGGCCGCCCTTCGCCGGGAGCAGTTCGAGGAGAGCGACGGTCGTGCGCTCGCGACGGCTGACCAGGGCGTAGGCCTTTCCGGACGCCGGGTCCGTCCAGGTCGCCAGGCCGTAGGCGGTCCGCTGTTCGTCGATCTCGGCCTGGTCGCGGGAGAAGACGGCGGGCGCGGAGGGGTCGGTGACGTCGGTGAGTGGGCCGCCGGGGCGGTCGCGGTCGATGCGGTAGAGGCGCAGCCGGTCGTGGCCCCGGTCGGTGGTGACGGCGAGGTCGGCCCGCCCGGAGGAGAGCCGCAGTCCCCGCACGAGGTCCACGTTGTTGAACCGGCCGGGAGCGCCGCCCGGCGCGGTGGCGGGCGGCGCGGCTATCGACTGGACCGGTCGCGCGTCCAGGTCGTAGACGCGCAGGCCGCCCTCCTTGGCGGTCGCGACGACCAGGCTGCGTTCGGGGGCTGCGGCGTTGCGCCAGATGGCGGGGTCGTCCGCGTCCGCGTTGCCGCCCGCGTCGTCGTCGTGCAGCGCCGGCGTCTCCGCGCGGGGCGTGACCGCGGGCAGCGGGCCGCCGGGGTGCCGGTGCCGGGCCTCGGCGGGTACGGCGAGGGCGGCTGCCGCGAGGGCCGTGCTCAGGGCCAGTACGGTCGGCCGGACGAACGGGGAACGGGTCACGTGGTCTCCTGGGAAGGGCGTCCATCGGTCTCGCGCGAGCCTGGCGCCCGCCGGTGACGGCACGGCGACCGCCGGGCGAACGGCCGCCCGGACGGCGGGTGTACGGAAGCTGAAGGCCGGAGCCGCGGTGACGGGCTCGACGGCGTGACGCGGGCTCGCCGGGCGGGGTCGCGGACCGGTCGGTGAGATCTTGCCCGCACATCCGGATACGGTTCCGGCTGCTGGGCATGTGAGCACCATGGAAACGGAAGCCAGTTCGATCGGGAGGCCTGGAAAGCCTGCCGTTCACCACTCCCGAGCCGATCGGGCCGGGACGCACACCACAGGCTTTCCGAACGGCTCGAAGGGGAATCGCATGACTTCCGTGGAACAGCGTCCCAGACCCGCCGAGGCCCGCATACGGCACCTGCGCCGGCGGCTGGAGCGGCTGATGGGCGTCGCCGCGACCGAGGGGAACGAGCTGATCGCGCTGCGCAACGGCGATCAGATCTTTCCGGCCATGCTGGACGCCATCAAGGCGGCCGAGCACACCATCGACATGATGACCTTCGTCTATTGGCGCGGGCAGATCGCCCGGGACTTCGCCGAGGCCCTCGCCGAACGGGCCGCCGCCGGGGTGCGGGTGCGGCTGCTCCTCGACGGCTTCGGCGCCATGCGGATCGAGCAGGACCTCCTCGACCGGATGGACGAGGCCGGTGTGCGGGTCGCCTGGTTCCGCAAGCCGCTGTGGCTCTCACCGCTCAAGCAGAACCACCGCTGCCACCGCAAGGCGCTGATCGTCGACGAGCACACGGCGTTCACGGGCGGCGTGGGCATCGCCGAGGAATGGTGCGGCGACGCCCGGAATCCCGGCGAGTGGCGCGACACTCACGTCAAGGTCCGCGGTCCGGCCGTGGACGGCATCGCCGCGGCCTTCTCGCAGAACTGGGCCGAGTGCCACGACGAGCTGTACGACGACCGGGACCGGTTCACCGAGCACGAGCAGCCCGGGGACTCCGTCGTGCAGGTGATCCGCGGCTCGGCGAGCATCGGCTGGCAGGACATGCAGACCCTGATCCGGGTCATGCTCACCAGCGCCGAGCAGCGCTTCCGGCTGGCCACCGCCTACTTCGCGCCGGACACCTACTTCGTGGACCTGCTGTGCGCGACCGCGCGGCGCGGCGTGACCGTGGAGATCCTGCTGCCCGGGCCCTACACCGACCAGCGGGCCTGTCGCCTGGCGGGCCAGTACCACTACGAACGGCTGCTGGAGGCGGGGGTGACCATCCACCAGTTCCAGCCGACGATGATGCACGCCAAGATCATGACGGTCGACGGCGTGGCCTCGCTGACCGGCTCGACGAACTTCAACCGGCGTTCCATGAGTCATGACGAGGAGGTGATGCTGGCCGTCCTCGACGAGGAGTTCACCGCCGGTCTGGACCGGGACTTCGAGGAGGACCTGCGGCGCAGCACCCCCGTCGATCCGGCCCGCTGGCGGCGCCGTGCCGCGCTCCAGCGGCTGGGAGAGAAGGCCGTGCTGCCCATCCGCCGGTTCCTCTAGCAGGTGGCCGCGTCCTCCACCGTCCGCCGCACCTTCAGGACGGTGTCGACCCCGGTGAGTTCCAGGATCCGGCGCACCGGTGCCGTCGGCCCGGCCAGGCGCAGGTCCGTCGTCCGATGGGTGAGGATCAGCAGGTTCAGGAAGGACGAGTCCGCGAAGGTGACGGCGGAGACGTCCAGGACCACCCTCGGACGGCCCTCGGCCGCGGCGCGCAGGGCGGTCGCCAGGGGGGTGATCGTCTGCATGTCGTAGGAACCGCGCGCGACGACGACCGGGACTCCGTGCGCCTCGTACCGCTCCGGAGTTCCCGCGTCGCGTGGTCCGGCCCCCCGGTCCCCGCTCCCGCCGAGATCGCTCTCGCGCCCTGTCATGACGGCCTCGCCCAAGGACATCTTCGGACCCTTCCTGCGGCTTCCACGGGAACACGTCATCTGTGACACGAAAAGTATGTCACGTATTTGCCGTCCGGCAATGCCTTTCCCTAGGATGCCGACCATGGCGGGAGTGCCCGGATCACACAGCGGCTGGACGTTCGTCACCAACCACGCGCGCGTGCTGGCGGCGATCGCCGACGACCCGAACGTCCGCATCCGCGACATCGCGGCCCATTGCAGGCTCACGGAGCGGGCCGTCCAGCGGATCATCTCCGACCTCGAACAGGACGGTTACCTCTCCCACACCCGTGACGGGCGCGGCAACACGTACCGCATCGAGCCGGACAAGGTGCTGCGGCACCCGGCGGAGGCGGGACTGTCCGTCGCCTCCCTGCTCTCCCTGCTCGTCCAGGACGAGACCGCCCGCGCCGTACGGCCGGAGGAGTAGGTAGGGGCAGGGAGTTCAGCGGGCCTGGGGGTGCTCCCCCGGGCCCTGCCGGGCGGGGGCCAGGGGCGTGGGAGAGAGGACGGTCGTCTCCTCCCCCGGTTCCAGCAGGGTGTCCGCCGCTCCGACGACGAGCGGGTCGGGGGTGCCGACCGCCTCCTCGTCCTTGTTCGTGTAGTCGACGCGGGACAGGAGGCTGCGCATGGCTTCGAGGCGGCCGCGTCGCTTGTCGTTGTTCTTGACCACGGTCCAGGGCGCGTGCTCGGTGTCCGTCGCCCTGAACATGGCGACCTTCGCGGCGGTGTAGTCGTCCCAGCGGTCGAGGGAGGAGAGGTCGGTGGGCGAGAGCTTCCACTGCCGCACCGGGTCGACCTGGCGGATGGCGAAGCGGGTGCGCTGTTCGGACCGGGAGACGGAGAACCAGAACTTCACCAGGTGGATGCCGTCCTCGACCAACATGCGTTCGAACAGCGGGCACTGGTGGAGGAACAGCTCGTACTCGTCGTCGGTGCAGAATCCCATCACCCGCTCGACCCCGGCCCGGTTGTACCAGGAGCGGTCGAAGAAGACGATCTCGCCCGGGCCCGGCAGGTGGGCCACGTAGCGCTGGAAGTACCACTGTCCGGCCTCGCGCTCGGTCGGCTTGTCGAGGGCGACGATCCGGGCGCCGCGCGGGTTGAGCCGCTCGGTGAACCGCTGGATGGTGCCGCCCTTGCCCGCGGCGTCCCGCCCCTCGCACAGCACCGTGATCCGGGCGCCGGTCTCCTTGGCCCAGCGCTGCACCTTGAGCAGCTCGATCTGCAGTATCCGCTTCTCCCGCTCGTACGCGGCGCGGCGCACCTTGCGGGTGTACGGGTAGTTCTCCCGCCACGTGCGGATGGGTTCGCCCCCGGCGTCGAGCAGGAGCGGCTGCTCGGGCCTGCTGGTGTCCACGCTGAGCCCTTCGAGGAGGTCCGGTGCGGTCTCCCGGTCCTCTTCGCGGTCCTCGCCGCCGGTGCCGTTCACGCCGGTCATCGGGTACTCCGTTTCCTCCGCACGTCCTCTCGGACCCTGCCTCTACCCGCTGGTGCCGGTCTCACCCGGTCGGCCGTCCCGGCCGGTGCGGTCCCGCGTCCGGAGCCGGGGGCCGGGATTCTCGGGGTTCGGGGTCAGGAGGCGCTGACCCCGCCGCGGGCCAGGGCGAACACCCCGAGGACGACGAGCGCCACCCCGGCCAGCTGGGGCAGCAGCCACCAGCCCGTACGGACGTGCTCCTCGTACAGCAGGACGCCCAGGCTCAGGCTGACCGTGGCGTCGCCGAGGGTGAGGGCGGGTTGCGAGGCCACGAGCGGGCCGCCCTGCATGGCGTGTTCGAGCAGCAGGAGGGCCGCGATGCCCGCCGCGCAGAAGGCGTAGGTCTGCCAGGCCGTCAGGAAGGCGCCGAGTCCGCCGTCGTCGAGGACGTGCATGGACGTCTTCATGAGGGCGGCGGTCAGCGCGTAGCAGATCGCGGTGGCGGCGCCGAGGCAGGCCGCCCTGGCCCGGCCGGGCGGGCGGCGCAGTCCGGTGGCGGTGAGCGCCACCACGGCGACGGCGCAGGCCGCCAGGACCGGAACCCAGCGGTCCAGGGCGACGTGGGTGCGGTTGCCGGTGGGCGAGGCGGCGACGAGGGCGATTCCTAGTCCGGCCACGACCGCCGCCACGGCCGCCCAGAGGCGGCCGGGCAGCCGTTCGCGCGCCATGAGGGAGGCGATGAGGAGGGCAAGGGGCAGTTCGAGGACGAACAGGGGCTGGACGAGGGCCAGCGGCCCGGTCGCGAGGGCCGCCGCCTGTCCGACGCCGGCGGCGATGACGGCGAGGATGCCCGCCAGCCAGAGCGGGCGGCGCAGCAGGTCGAGGATCAGTCCGGGCCGGAAGGAGTCGGACTGCGGGACGGTGAGCGCGGCACGCCGCTGGAGCACCGTGGCCAGCGCGTTGCTGAACGCGGCGAAGAGGGAGAAGAGGACCGGCAGGACGACGCCCATGCACCGATCCTGACCGGGCGGCGGCCGTACGGGGGCGGCGACACCGGCCGGACGCCCGTACGGGGGAACCGGCCGGGGACCCGGTCGGGCCAATGCCGGGTCCTGGTCGGGCGAATGCGGGCCCGCCGGTGTGGCCCGGCGCCGCCGCGGTGGTACGTCGTCGGTCATGCAGCCAGGCTCCCCACCGCAGGTGGCCCCGTTCCTCCGCACGGCCGCCGCGTACGCGTGGCGGCTGCTGGTCGTCGGCACCCTCGTCTACGCCCTGTTCGCCCTGCTCGGGCGGTTCCACGAGATCGGGGTGGCGCTGTTCCTCGGTCTGGTCGTCACCGCGCTGCTGCGGCCGGTCGCGGACCTCGTCGCCCGGGGACTGCCCCGGTCGGCGGCGGTCGCCCTCACCCTGCTGGGCGGCATCGCGCTGGTCCTGGGCGTGCTCACGCTGGTCGGCGAGGCGGTGGCGGGGCAGCGGACGACGCTGGTGCGGGAGTTCCGGGACGGCGTCGGGCGGATCGAGCAGTGGCTGGAGCGGCCGCCGTTCCGGCTGAACCCCGAGGCGCTGTCGGACGCGCAGGAGAGGATCGGGCAGTTCCTCTCGGACCACCGTTCGACGCTGGTCAGCGACGCGGTGAGCGGGGCGCACCATCTGGTGGCGGTGCTGGCCACGCTGGCGCTCGCGCTGTTCTCCTCGGTGTTCTTCCTGCACTCGGGCGACCGCCAGTGGGCGTGGTTCCGTGAGCAGCTGCCGGTGTCCCTGCGGGGGCGGGCGGAGATCGGCGGGCGGGCGGCGTGGCGCACGTTCACCGGCTACACGCACGGGATCGTGCTCGTGGCCGCGACGAACGCAGTGCTCGTGGGGATCGCGCTGTGGCTGCTCGGGGTGCCGCTCGCGGTCCCGCTGGCGCTGCTGGAGTTCGTGGCCGCGTTCGTCCCGCTGATCGGTTCGCCGGTCGCCCTCGCGGTCGCCGCGGTCGTCGCCCTAGCGGCGAAGGGCCCGTTCGTCGCGGCGGTCGTGATCGCCCTGATCGTGGTGATCGGCCAGATCGAGGGGCATCTGCTGCACCCGCTGGTGATGAGCTGGGCCGTACGGCTGCACCCGCTGGTGGTGGCTGTCTCGGTCCTCGCGGGCTCGATCGCGGCCGGCATCGTGGGCGCGGTGGTGGCGGTGCCGCTGGTGTCGGTGGTGTGGTCGGTGATCACGGCCCTGCGGGAGGCCCGCGCGACGGAACGACTCCTGGACGGGACCGATCCGTCTGCGGGAACGGGGCCAGGGACAGGGAGGGGGACGGGGACGGGGCTGGATACGACGCCGGAGACGGGCACGGGGCCGGACGGAGGCGGGAGCCCGGCGGCGTGAGGCGGGAGCGGGCAGAGGCGGAGGCCGGCGGGGCCGGGCGGAGGCCGGCGAGGGCGGGCGGAGGCCGGCGAGGGCGGGCGGAGGCCGGCGAGGGCGGGCGGAGGCCGGCGGGGCCGGGCGGAGGCCGGCGAGGGCGGGCGGAGGCCGGCGAGGGCGGGCGGGGCGCCGTTCCCTCACCGTCATTGGGCCGACAAATGGCGGTGGCCGGGGCGGGTTGACGCGCGTCACACGGCCCGCCAGTCTCTGAGTGCCCGCACCTGGGACCACATCCGATTCGTGAGGCACTGGAGGCCCGATGGCCGGACGCACCGTACGTTCCCTGCCCCTGCGCTTTCTCCTTTCCCTTGTCATGCTCCTGTCCGCCTCGCTGGCCGGAGTGGTGGCCACCGCGGGCACCGCTCAGGCCGACGGCTGCTACACCTGGTCGCGCACCCTCTCCCAGGGGGCGTCCGGCGCCGACGTCACGGCCCTGCAGATCCGCGTCGCCGGCTACCCCGGTCACGGCGCGGTGCTCGGCATCGACGGCTCCTACGGCCCGGCGACCGCCGCCGCCGTCAAACGCTTCCAGGCCGCGTACGGACTGGCCGCCGACGGGGTCGCGGGCCCCGCGACGTTCAGCAAGATCTACGCGCTCCAGGACGACGACTGCACCCCCGTCCACTTCTCCTACGCGGAGCTGAACAACTGCAACAGCACCTGGGCCGGGGGCGCGGTGAGCGCGGCCACCGCCAAGTCCAACGCCCTGCGCACCATGTGGAAGCTGGAGGCCCTGCGGCACGCCCTCGGTGACCAGCCCCTCCGCGTCACCAGCGGCTTCCGGAGCCAGGCCTGCAACAGCGCGGTCGGCGGCGCCTCCTCCAGCCGTCATCTGTACGGTGACGCGGCCGACCTCGGCGCCGGTCCCCACTCGCTGTGCCGGATCGCCCAGCAGGCCCGCAACCACGGTTTCAACGGCATCCTCGGGCCCGGCTACCCGGGACACGGCGACCACGCCCATGTCGACCACCGGCCCAGTCGCTTCTGGTCCGCCTCCAGCTGCGGGATCTGACCCGCGAACGGCCCGCGTTCTCCCCCGGGGGGACGCGGGCCACGGCGTGCGCGAAGGCCCCGGCGGCCGGCCCCGCGACGGTCCGCGAAGGCCCGCGCATGACCCGCGCCCGGCGGGTAACACGGCGTCAATGACGAACGCACACGACGTGGGAGCGAGACCCGGCCGCGCGCTCCTGCTGCTGCCCGTGCAGGCGGCTCTGGTGGCCGCCCTGGGGCTGCTGGCGACCGGGCCCCTGACGCACCACTGGCCGCTGTCGGCCGAGGACGGCGTCAACCGCGCGCTGGCCGACCACCGCGACCCCTCCGCGACCGCGCTCACCGACTGGATGTCGCTGGTGGCGAACACCCAGACCGTGATCGCCCTGACCCTGCTCTGCGTGCTGGGGCTGCTCCTCGTGCCCCGGGCGCCCCGGTGGTGGGAGGCGGGGTTCCTGGCCGTGTCGGTGGCCGCGCAGTCCGCGATCTTCCTGCTCGTCACCCTCGTCGTGAACCGCGACCGTCCCGACGTGCCCCGCCTGGACGGGGCGCCGCCGACGTCCAGCTTCCCCTCCGGTCACGTCGGGGCCTCCATGGCGCTCTACGGAGGCCTGGCCGTGCTCGCGTTCCGGCACCTGCGGGGCGTCCGGCGGAACCTCGTCGTGGGGTTCCTCCTGCTGATCCCCCCGGCCGTGGCGTTCTCCCGCCTCTACCGGGGGATGCACCACCCCTCCGACGTGGTGGTGGGCCTCCTGAACGGCGCCTGCACGCTGCTGCTCGTGGGGGTCGCGCTGCTGCCCGGCGCCCGGAAGGACGAGCCGGCCCCGGAGCCGGAGCCGGCCGCCCCCGGCACGCGGCGGGCCGTCGTGGTCCGCCACCCGCACGCGTGCGGCGAGGAGACCGCCGCCCGGGTACGAGACGTACTGCGGCGGCACGGGTACGCGGAGCAGCGATGGACGGAGACGACCCCCGAGGACCCGTCCGGCGCCCTGGCCGCGCATCTGACCGGGACGGACCCGGCCCCGGACCCGCTCGGCCAGGGCGGCCCGGTCGACCTGGTCGTCGTCTGCGGCGGCGACGGCACCGTCCGCGCCTGCGCCGACGTGGCGGCCGGGACCGGGGTCCCCCTCGCGATCGTCCCCTGCGGCACCGGCAACCTCCTCGCCCGCAACCTGGGGCTGCCGGTCGAACCGGTGGCCGCCCTGCGGGAGGCCCTGTCCGGGCGGGCCGCCGGGCTCGACGTGGCGCGCATAGAGGGCGACGGGCTCGCGCCGACCCGGTTCGCGGTCATGGCGGGCGCCGGGTTCGACGCCGCCATGGTCCGCGACGCCTCGCCGCGGCTCAAGGAGCGCCTGGGCTGGGCCGCGTACGTCCTCTCGGCCGCGCGGCACCTGCGGGACCCCCGGATGCGCTTGTCGATCCGTCTCGACGGGGGCGCCCCGCTGGAGCGGCGGGCCCGGATGGTCGTCATCGGCAACGTCGGCTCCCTCCAGGGCGGGCTGCCGCTGCTGCCGGACGCCCGGCCCGACAGCGGCCGCCTGGAGGTCGTCCTGCTCGACCCGCGCGGGGTGACCGGCTGGCTCGCCACCGCCGGATACCTGGTCTCCCGCCTGCCGGGCGGACGGACCTCCCCCGCCTCCGGCACGCGGGAGCGGACCGCCGCGCACGGCGCGCTGGAGTACTTCGGCGCGGCCCGCGTCGACCTCCGCTTCGCCCGTCCCCAGCCGCGCGAGCTCGACGGCGACGTCCTCCCGGCGGGCACCCGGCTGACGGCGGAGGTCGAGCCGGGGGCGCTGCGGGTGTGCCTGCCCGCGCCGGCGCGGACCGGCATACCGGCCGGGACCGGGAAGGAGGTGGCGGAGCATGGGCACCGCGACGCGCGTACCGCGGCTCAGTGAGGTCAGGGCCGTGGAGGCCGAGCTGCGCCTCCAGGGCGAGACCCTGTCCGGAGAGGACGCCTGGGCCACGCTCCGCCGCTACGGCGGCTGGGCGCTCGTACGGGACTCCTTCGTACGGTTCCGCTACGCCGACGGGTTCAGCCACTCCCGGGCCCTCGCCCTGCAGACCGTCCTGGCGATCCTGCCCTTCGCCATCGCGGTCATAGGGCTCTCCGGGGTGCTGCACACCGAGGACGTCGGGCGGATCGCCGAGCTGCTGATCCGCCGGATCAGCGGCCCCAGCCAGGACGTCGTGGACGACGCCCTGCGGGCGAGCCGGCGGCACGCCGGGGACGGCGGCGCGGTGGCCCTCTGGTTCGGCCTGCTGTTCTCGGTCTCCAACGTCACCACCGGCATGTGCCAGGTGGAGCGCGGCGCCAACCGCATCTACGGCGTCGAGCGCGACCGCCCGTTCCTCCACAAGTACGCGCGCGGGCTCGTGATGTCGGTGCTGGCCGGGCTGCCCCTCGGGCTGAGCTTCTGCGTCACCGTCCTGGGCTCCGACCTGAGCCACGCCCTCATCGAGGTCTACCACCTCGGCCCGGGCACCCGCCTCGCGTGGGACCTGCTGCGCTGGCCCGTCGGCATCCTGCTGGCCGTGCTCGCCACCAGCGTCGTCTTCCGCCGCTCGCCCCGGCGCCCCCAGCCGGGCCACACCTGGCTGGCCTTCGGCGCCACCGTCCACCTGCTGCTGTGGCTGGGCGCGACCTGGGCGCTGAGCCTGTACGTCGGCTCCGGCGGCTCCTTCACCACCGTGTACGGCCCGCTGAGCGCGTTCGTGGCGCTGCTGCTGTGGTCGTACCTCACGTCGCTCTCGCTCTTCCTGGGCCTGTCCTTCGCGGCCCAACTGGAGGCCGTACGGGCGGGGGTGGACGCCCCGATCAGCGAGGATCCCGGGGTCTGAACCGCTCCTCGCCCCCTCCTCGTACCAAGGAAAGGAACCGTACCGACCATGACAGAGCGTTCCTCCCGCACCCGGCGCCTCCTCGGGCGGCTCGTGGCCGGGCACGGCGGGCCCGACGCGCGGTTCGGCGCGAGGCTGCTGGCGGGCACGGCCCTCACGGCCCTGGCGGCCGTCCCGTTCTCCCTCGCGCTGGTCCTGGTGGAGTCGCACTGGGCACCGCTGCACCGGCTCGACCAGGGCGTGGCCGAGCGGCTGCACCGCTCCGCGCTCGACCACCCCGCCTGGGTGCGGGTGCTCGACCTCCTCACGCACGTCGCGTGGGGGCCGGCGACCATGCGGATCCTGGTGGCCGGGGTGGTGGTGTGGCTCCTGTGGCGGCGGGCCTTCCGGCTGGCCGCCTGGGCGGCCGTCACGGCGATCGCCGGCGGGCTCGTGGGCCTGCTGGTGAAGAACGTGGTCGAGCGCGCCCGGCCGCACCTGCCGGATCCGGTCGCCCACGCGCCCGGCTTCTCCTTCCCCTCCGGGCACTCCATGACGGCCGTGACCTCCTGCGCCGTCCTGCTGCTCGTCCTGCTGCCGCTGGTCCCGCGCGCGTGGCGGCCGCTGCCGTGGGTCCTGGCCGCGGTGGCGGTGGTCGGCGTCGGCTACACGCGCGTCGCCCTCGGCGTGCACTGGGTGAGCGACGTGATCGGGGGCTGGCTGCTCGGCCTCGCCGTGGTCACCGCGACCACCCTCGCCTTCGAGGCGTGGCGCGGCGACGTCGGCCGTCCCCGCACCACGCCCGCCGAGGGCCTGGAGCCCGAGATCACGACGGAGGACCCGGAGCCGGCGGGCCGGTCCGGGTCCCAGTGACGAGGGGGCGCCGGGTCAGGCGTCGTCGTCCGACCCGTCGGCCCGCCCGCTCCCCCGGCCCCCCGCCGCACGCCGCCGGGCGTCCTCCTGCGCGCTCCGGCTCGGCGTGAGGGCCTCCGCGGCCTCGCCGTCCTCGTCGGGGCGCGGCTCTTCCCGTACGTCCGTCTCGGCCTCCTCGAACTCCTTCAGGACCTCCTCGACGGCGGTCCTCGGGTGGTCGGCGTTCCCCTCGGTGGCGCGGTGCTGCGACATGCGTCCCTCTTCCTCACGTTTCGTTGGCGTACGACATCTTTTGCAAACGTGCCGGTACCCGGCGTCGTGCGCTTCAAGCCCCGTCGACCGACGGACAGGACGCAGGGGACGGGTCGACCGGGCAAGAAGCGCGCGGCGCGGTCGAACCGTTCCGGACACCGGGCCGTTTCAGCCGCCGTCCCGGTCCCGCGTCGGGGACCGCCGGCCCCGGGTCGACGCCAGCACCCCTCCCACGACGGCGATCACCGCGAGGGCCAAGGCGATGCTCACCCACCCCTCGGTGTCCCAGTAGACGTCCTCCAGGCTGATCAGCAGCGCCGCCTCGTCGACGATCAAGGCCGTGCCGACGCCGTAGGCGAGTCCCATCCAGGCACGCGCGCGTGCCGAGCGCTCCACGAGCCCCGCCGCGCCCACTACGGCGAGCAGCAGGATCCCCCACACGTAGTGGTGGATGTGCACCCCGCCGGCCTGCACGTCGCCGATGCCGGCCACGTCGATGTGGATCAGCCAGGTGAGCAGGCGCATTCCGCCGAAGGTGAGGGCGAAGCCCCACCACGCCAGGACGAAGCCGCGTCGCTCGGAGGAGATGCCGGGCAGGAGGCGCAGCCACGGCGACCGGTGGGCCGGGCGCGCGGACGGCGGGCGGTCGGGTGACCGCGGGATGTGCGAGGGCGTCACGCGTTCTCCGTCTCCTTCGTCTCTTCGGCCGCGAATTCCTCGATCAGCCCGGCCACGGCCTCCGGCACGCTGTAGTGCGCCGCGTGCGCTGCGCCCGGGACGTCGACCGCGCGCCCGTCGGGGACCAGCCGGGCCGCGTGCCGGACCCAGGCGCGGGAGGCGATGGTGTCACCGGCGCCGCGGATCACGAGCGTCGGCACGGCGACCCGGGCCAGATGCCCCTCGAATGCCCCGGCCGCGTCCCGCAGGGCGTGCCGCAGGGACGCGGCGAAGCGGAGGGGGCCGGTGAGCAGGTAGTCCGTCGCGGCCGTCCCGAGCAGGGAGAGCGGTTCCCGGGGCACGTCCGCGAGGAGCCGGCGGCAGTGGCGGAGGCCCGACACACCCGGTTCGAGCGCCGGACCCAGCAGCACGAGCCGTCGGGCGAGCCGCGGGTGGCGGACGGCGAGGGCCGCGGCCACCTGGCAGCCGACCGAGTTGGCCACCAGCAGGCTCGGCCCCGGGGAGAGCCGCCGGTGCCAGCGGGCCAGGGCGTCGGCGGCCCGCTCCACGTCGGGCATTCGGCGGGCGGCGGCCCGCGACCGCGCGTTGCCCGGCAGGTCCGGCACGAGCACGGTGGCCCCGTTCGCCGCGAGGCGCCGGGCCAGCGGAGCGAAGTACCGTCCCGAGAGGCCGAGTCCGTGCACCAGGACCACGGTCGTCCCGCCCGCCCGTGGCGGAGGGCCGAAGGAGCGGGTGAAGAGACCGGCGCGGAACCCCTCTTCCCGCCTCCGCCGGGCCCCGTCGGGCAGGGCGGCGTCGGGGGCGGTCTGCTCGGTCATGTCGGTTCCCTCCCGGTCGTACGGCGCGTGAGCGCGGCTGCCCCGGGGGGCTGCCGGTAAACGGCGTCGACCGGGTGGGGGGTCAGGCGCCCGCCAGGCGCCAGAGAGGGGGTACGCGGCGCGGTGGCGTTCCCGCCCGCAGGGTCCGGTAGAGGCCGGCGGCCTCCGGAGGGGTGAGGGCGAGCTCCTCGGTGATCCTGCGGGTGGTGACGTAGTCGAGGCCCTCGGCGAGCCGGGACCGCTCCCACGCGGTGAACCGGGCGAGGAGGGCCTCGGGGTCCTCCGGCGGGCGCGGGGACGGCACGGCGGGCGCCGCCTCGGCCCGCCGGCGCTCGCGCGCGATCTCGGAGAAGCCGCAGACCTCGTACGACACCTCCTCGGCGGCTTCCAGACCGGAGCACCGTTCGAGCGCCCCCGCCAGCGGGTTGAGCCGAAGCGCCTCCTCGCAGGTGAGCCGGTGCACCTGGCGTGCGGAGTCGTCGAGGACCAGGGGGCGGGGGGCGTCGCGGGTGCCGCAGACGCCCCGCGCCCCCCGGGCCGCCGCGACGAGCACGGCGCCGGCCTCGGACGGGTGCCAGTCGAAGACGGCGAGGACGCCCTCGGTGTCCTCGGGGGCGAGCGTGAGGGCCGGCTCGCCCAGTCGGGGCATCAGGAGGGGCAGGGGCACTTCGTTGTCCAGGCCGGGCCCCGCGACGTACACGGTCGTGGGGATGCCCGTCGCGGCGCAGGCCGCCAGGGCCAGCGCGTCGCCGAGGGGGCTGCGCAAGGTCGGTTCGTCCCCCCGCGCCACGATGTCCCCGCCCACGTCCACGAGGTCGATCCGGTCGGCTCCGCACCAGCGGGCCGCCGCGCCGATCTGGCGGGCGAGGCCGAGCGTGCCGCCGTAGGGGTCGAGCAGCCCGAGGGCGGGGCGCAACCGCGCGGCCAGCCGGGGCAGCAGCGATCCGGCCGGCGCCTTCGGCACGGTCCGCGGGGTGATGAGGGTCAGGCCCGGCGCGGGCGCGAGGGTACCGGTGAAGTCCGCGGCGCCGCGCGGGCCGGGAACGGGGTCGACGACCAGCCTCTCCCAGGCGTAGGTGAGCACCAGTGCCGGGGCGTCCGGTCCGTACAGCGCCGCGTGCACCATGGCCGCCGTGATGGCGTCACCGCCACCGCCCGCGGCGATGAGAAGTCGCTTCATGGCGGACACCCAACTCCACCCGCCCCTCCTCCCGCCACCCGGACCGGCCGGTTCCGCCGCCCCGACCACCGTACAAACAAAGGCATTTGGCAGGAAAGAACCTTCTCCGCGAAAAGTGCATACGAAACTCCATGCGACGAAACCGAACTTTTGGCGTTCGCACTACAGATGTCGGCGCGGTCGTCGCCCTAGGGTCCCGGTCTGTCACACCACGTGACGCCGTCGTCCGAGAGTGAGTCACACCGCGCCATGGGCAAGCCAGTCATGCTTCCGTCGCCGTCGACCCGGCCCTCCCTCCCCGCCGTCGGGGAGGACAGTCCCTACCAGCAGTACGTGTACGCCTATCCGCACCAGAAGGCCTACCGCCTTCTCGACGACGGTCCGCTCCTGAGCGACCTGTGGGCGGGCGAGCGCCTCGACGCCCTCTCCTTCTACGCGCACATACCGTTCTGCGAGATGCGGTGCGGCTTCTGCAACCTCTTCACCCGCACCGGCGCCCCCGAGGAGGTGACGCAGGCGTTCCTGGACACCCTGGAGAGACAGGCCCGGGTCACCAGGGAGGCCCTCGACGCCCAGGGCCGGCCGTTACGGTTCACGCTCGCGGCCTTCGGCGGCGGCACTCCGACCTATCTGACGGCCGACGAGCTCGTCCGGCTCTGCGACATCTCCGAGGACGTCATGGGCGTCGACCTGCGGGCGGTGTCCTGGTCGGTGGAGACCTCGCCGGCCACCGCGACCGCCGACCGCCTCGCCGTGCTCGCGGAGCGGGGCGCCACCCGGCTGAGCATCGGCGTGCAGAGCTTCCTCGACGAGGAGGCGCGCGCGGCCGTCCGCCCCCAGAAGCGGGAGGAGGCCGAGGCCGCCCTGGCCCGCCTCAGGGACGCGCGGTTCCCCGTGCTCAACATCGACCTCATCTACGGCATCGACGGCCAGACCGAACGCACCTTCAGGGTCTCGCTCGACGCCGCCCTCGCCTGGGAGCCCGAGGAGATCTACCTCTACCCCCTGTACGTGCGCCCGCTGACCGGGCTGAGCACCCGTCACGCGGCCACCCCCGACGCGTGGGACGACCAGCGGCTGCGCCTGTACCGCTTCGGTCGCGACCACCTCCTCTCGGCCGGCTACGAACAGACCTCGATGCGGGTATTCCGCCGGATCGGCACCGCCGCCGCCGAGGACACCGACGGCAGCAGCATCAGCGAGTACAACCAGCAGGCCGGCATGGTCGGGCTCGGCGTCGGCGCCCGCTCCTTCACGACCGACCTGCACTACACGACCGACTACGCCGTCGCGGTCCCCGAGGTGCGCCGCATCATCGACGACTACATCGCGACCCCGAGCGACCGGTTCCGGCGGGCGCAGTGGGCGTTCCGCATGGACGGGGACGAGCGGCGCAGGATGTACGTCCTCCAGCACCTGCTCGAATCGTCGGGGCTGGACACCGCCCGCTACGAGCGGCGGTTCGGCAGCCGCTTCGAGGACGACTTCGCCCCGCAGCTCGACGTCCTCCTGGGACGCCGCTGGCTACGGGACGGCGGCGGCGTCCTGCGGCTGACGCCGGAGGGAATGGCCAGGGCCGACGGGATCGGGCCGATGTTCTTCTCCGCGACCGTGCGGGAGAACATGAGCGCCTACCGGGACCGGTGACACCGCCCGCCGCGGTCAGCGCCCGGCCGGCTCCGGCAGGGGTTCCTCCGGAGTCCGGCGGCGCTCCGGCACGGAGACCGTGACGAGGCCGCCGAGGAGCAGCGCGGCGCCGGCGGTGGCGAGAGGCCCCGGCCGCTCGCCGAGCAGCGCCACGCCGAGCACCGTGGCGACCAGCGGTTCCGTCAGGCTCAGCGTCCCCACCGTGGCGGCGCTGAGCCCGCCGACCCCCCGGGTGAAGAGCAGGTAGCCGAGCGCGGTCGTGCCGAGTCCCAGCCAGCCCACCAGGGCGGCACCGTGTGCCGTGGCCAGGCCCCCGGGGGCGATCAGGAGGTACGGGGAGACGAGCAGTCCGGCGCACAGGACGCTGACCGGGGCCGCCGCGTCCAGGTCGGCCCCGCGCGCGCCCAGTTCCTTGGTGGCGGCGATGTAGACGCCGAAGCTCGCTCCGGCCGCCGCCCCGTACGCGACGCCGAGCGCGTCCGCGCGTCCTCCGCCGCTCGGGAGGAGCAGCAGTCCGATGCCCGCGACGGCGCAGGCCGTGCCCACCGCCCAGCGCGGCGAGGGCCGTTCGCCGGAGAGCAGGCGCCCGCACGCCCCGCCGACCGCGGGCACGGTCCCGAAGGCGACCGCCGTCGCCAGGGCCGCCCCGCAGCGCTCGACCGCCTGGAGGAAGCAGACCTGGAAGGAGGCCGTGACGAGCACGCTCACCACCAGCCACCGCCGCGCCCCGGGCAGCCGTAAGGTGCGCAGTCCGGCCGGGCGCGCCATGAGGGCGGTGAGGACGAGCCCGCCCAGGAGCATCCGGGCGGCACCGAGCGACACCGGGTGCGCCCCGGTGTCGGCCCAGACCTGCGCCGGTCCCACGGTGCCCCACAGGACCGCCGCCACCAGTACGGACGCCACAGCCTTCACACCGATTCCCCTCCCACCACGCACGGACGGCGCGAACGTATCCGGGCGCGCGGGGCGGTGGCCCCTGGTGAAAACCATGAGATCCGCGCCGCGTGCGCCGCCGATCCCGTGTCTTCGCACCACTCCCCCTCCCTCCGGCTCCTCCGGATCGGTGTTCCGGCGAGGGGTGCGGGCGGTCAACTCCGCAGGTGAGAAGCTCCGTTGAGGTCGAGGATCGAACCGGACGCCCATTCCGCGTCGGGCGAGGCGAGCCACAGGACGGCCGCCGCGATCTCGGCGGGGGCGGCCACCCGGCCGAAGGGGCTCTGGGCGCGGATCGCGGCCCCCTCGGGTCCCTCCAGGCGCGGTGCGACCCGCTCGGTGGCGAAGAAGCCGGGCGCGACCGAGGCGACGCCGATCCCGTGGGGGGCGAGGGAGACCGCGAGCGACTGGCCCAGCGCGTGGACGGCCGCCTTGGTCGCGCCGTAGGCCGGGTGGTCGGGCTCGCCCCGGAAGGCGCCCCGGGAGCCGATGTTGACGATCCGGCCGCCCGTGCCCTGGTCGATCATCCGCCGGGCCGCGAGGTGGCTCAGGTTCGCGGTCGCGAGCAGGTTCACCGCCACGTGCCGCCGCCAGACCTCCGCCCACTCGTCGTACGGGGTCTCGGCGAGGGGGTGGCGGAGGTTCACCGCCGCGTTGTTGACCAGTACGTCGATCCCGCCGAGCGCCTCGGCCGCCGTGTCGGCCACGGTCGCGGCCGTCCCCGGGTCCGCGAGGTCGCCCCCGACGAGGACGTGGCCCGTCCCCCGGAGGGAGTCCAGGGTCGTCCGGGCCTCTTCGGCTCGGGTGGCGAAGTGGACGGCGACCCGGTCGCCGTTGGCCGCGAACGCCCGGGCGACCTCCGCGCCGAGGCCCCGGGAGGCGCCGCTGACGAGGACGCGGCGGCCTGTTGCGGGCAGGGGGTTCATGGAGGTGCCTTCCGGTCGGGGACGTGCCGTCCGGCATTCTGCACGCCGGGCCCGGCGGCGGCGCGCGTACGGCACCGGGGCGGCGGTGGACCGCACGCGCGCCGTGGGGTCAGGCGACCGTCAGGACGATCTTCCCCGTGGTGCGGCCCTGTTCGCCGATCGCGTGGGCCTTCGCCGCCTCGGCGAGCGGGAGCACGGTGTCGACCACCGGCCTCAGCTCGCCGCGCTCCACCAGGGCCGTGAGCTCGCGCAGGCCGAGGTGGTCGGGTTCGACCAGGATCCAGGCCGCGCGCACGCCGTCCGGAGCGGCGGGGACGCCGTCCGGGGACAGCAGGGTGATCAGCCTGCCCCCGGGGCGGAGCAGCTTCAGGGAGCGCTCGCCCGTCTCCCCGCCGATGCCGTCCAGCACGACGTCCACCGAGGAGAGGACGTCCTCGAAGCGGGCCTCGCGGTAGTCGACCACCTCGTCCGCGCCCAGCTCCCGCACCAGGTCGTGCTTGGCCGCGCTCGCCGTACCGATGACGTACGCCCCGCGGGCCCTGGCGATCTGCACGGCGAGGTGCCCCACGCCGCCGGCCGCCGCGTGCACGAGGACGCGCTCCCCCGGCCGGACGTCCGCCGCGTCCACGAGGGCCTGCCGGGCGGTGAGCCCGGCCAGCGGCAGCGCCGCGGCCTCCACGTGGGTCAGGGAGGCGGGCTTGGGGGCGAGGTGCCGGGCCGGGGACACCACGTACTCGGCGTATCCGCCCGCCTGGCGGGGGAAGAGCGGCATTCCGTAGACCTCGTCACCGGGGCGGAAGACGCCCACGCCGGGGCCGACCGCCTCCACCGTGCCGGACACGTCCCAGCCGACGACGGGGAGGGCGCCCCAGTCGATCATCGACCCGCTCGCACGGGTCTTCCAGTCGACGGGGTTCACCCCGGCCGCGTGGACCCGCACCAGGACCTCGTTCAGGCCGGGTTCGGGGCGCTCCACGTCCCGCTCGACCATGTTCTCGGGACCGCCCCACCGCTCCACGACCATCGCGCGCATGTCGTCCGCCTCTTTCCGTATCGATCGGTGCGCCCCGGAACCCTTCCGGTGGCGACGGGTCCACCATCCGTCGCGGCGCCCCCGTACGGTGTTGGCCGGGCGGCCACTATGTGACAGGATCCGGCCATGAGGGCGACACGCGACCGGACGGTGTGGAACGAGCGGGAAGGGGCGCGGGCGGCGCCGCACCGGATCGCCGTGCTCGCGCTCCCCGGCGTGCCGCCGTTCGAGCTCGGCATCCCCTCCCGGGTCTTCGGCAGCGCCATGGAGGCCGACGGCCGTCTCCTCTACGAGGTCACGGTCTGCACGGTCGACGGCGCCCCCGTGGCCAGCGACGCCGGTTTCACCGTGCAGCCGACCGCGGGACCCGAGGCCCTCGCGGCCGCCGACACCGTGATCGTCCCGCCCACGCACGCCATGCCCGAGCTGGGGCGCGGCGGCCCGTTGCCGCCCGAGGTCGCCTCGGCGATCGCCGGCATCCGGCCCGGCACCCGTCTGGTGTCCATCTGCACCGGTTCCTACGTGCTCGCCGCCGCCGGGCTCCTCGACGGGCGTCCGGCCACCACCCACTGGAACCTGGCGCCGGAGTTCCGCCGGGCCTATCCGAAGGTCAAGCTCGACGAGGACGTGCTCTTCGTCGACGACGGCGACGTCCTGACCTCCGCGGGCGTGGCGGCGGGCGTCGACCTGTGCCTGCACATGATCCGCCGCGACCACGGGGCCGCGACCGCCAACCGGGCCGCCCGCATCTGCGTGGTGCCTCCCTGGCGGGACGGCGGACAGGCCCAGTTCATCGACCGGCCGGTCCCGGAGCCCGCCCTGGCCGGCACGGCCGCCACCCGCGCCTGGGCGCTCGAACACCTCGCGGAGCCGCTCTCCCTCGCGCGGCTCGCCGAGCACGCCCGGATGAGCCTGCGGTCCTTCACCCGCCGGTTCCGCGACGAGGTCGGCATGACCCCCGTGCAATGGCTCACGGCCCAGCGCCTGGAGCTCGCCAAGCAGCTCCTGGAGACGACCGACCTCCCGATCGACCTCGTCGCCCACCGCGCCGGCCTGGGCTCCGGGAACTCCCTGCGCGCCCACATGCGTACGGCGTTCGGGGTCTCCCCCGCCGCCTACCGCCGCGCCTTCGGCGCCCACGCCGCGCGGGGGACGTGACGTCCCGTCCGTTTGGAGCACGGGGCGCAGGGCACCCGAGGTCCTACGGACAAGACAGAGCGAGAGGTGCGAGTCGATGTCGACCGGAATCGTCCTGGCCATCGTCATTGCGGCCGTCGTGGTGGTCGCGCTCGTCACCGTCGCCGCGGTGAACCACCGGCGACGGGCGCGTCTGCGCGACCGGTTCGGACCCGAGTACGACCGCGCCGTCGAGGAGACGGGCAGCAGGCGTGCCGCCGAGCAGGACCTCGACGCCCGGGAGCGACGTTACCAGGAGCTGGACATCAAGCCGCTGCCGAACGGCACGAAGGAGCGGTACGCGCAGCGGTGGAAGGAACTCCAGGAGGAGTTCGTCGACGCGCCCGAGGGCGCGGTGCACGAGGCCGACCGGCTGGTGACGGCCCTGATGCACGAACGCGGTTACCCCACCGAGGGGTACGAGCAGCGGATGCGCGACCTGTCCGTGCGGCACGGCCGCACGCTGGAGCACTACCGGGCCGCCCAGGAGGTGCACGCCCTGAGCTCCTCCCGGTCGGCCACCACCGAACAGCTGCGGGAGGCGATGGTGCACTACCGCGCCCTCTTCGGCGACCTGCTCACCGACGGCACCCCGACCGGCTCCGGCCGGTCCTGACGACGCGGAGGCGGAACACATGCGTGACCACGACACGGCCGAGCGCGAGACGACGGCCGACCAGCACGGAACGACGGACCGGAACGAGACGACGGACCGCCCCCGGGCGGTGGAACGGCCGGGAGTCGCGGACCGGCACGGAATAGCGGACCGGCACGGAGCGGCGGAACAGCGCGAAGCGACGGGCCCGCACGGAGCGACGGAACGGCGCGAGACCGCCGACCGTACCCCCGACCCCGCCACCGCGGAGCGGAGTACGGCGACGACGACGGAAGCGACGACGTCCACGGACACTCCCGTCACGGCCCCCGAGGGCCGGAAGTCCCCGGCGTCCCCGACGTCTCCGGCGTCCCCGGCAGGTACGGCATCCCCGGCGGGTACGGCAGGTACGGCGGCCGGGGAGTCCGAGGCCCGTCCCGGACCGCTGTCGGGCGTCGCCGGACGCGGGGAGGACGAGCACGTCCCGGACCTGCTCGGCCAGGAGGACGGCGACGCGTACCGCAAGCGCTGGCGCGAGATCCAGGGCCGGTTCGTCGACGACCCGCGCGAGGCGGTCCACTCGGCCGACGAGCTCGTCGCCGACGTGATGAAGACGCTGGCCGCCGCCTTCGCCGACCACAAGCACACCCTCGAAGGGCAGTGGGGCGAGGGCCGGGACGCCGACACGGAGGCCCTCCGCGTGGCGCTGCGCGAGTACCGCTCGTTCTTCAACCGGCTCCTGACCACCTCCACCCCTCAGCACTGAGCCCGACGGCATCCGGGGGCCGGTCGGCCGCGCACGGCGCGGCGGGCCGGCCCCCGCGCGTCGGTTCCGGGCCGGGCGCGGGCCTCATGGCGCCGCGTGCGCCCCGCCCCTCTCCCGGCCGCCCGGGTGCCGGTGCCGCCAGACCCAGAAGACCGCCGAGGACACCAGCGCCCACCCGGCCAGCACCACGAAGGGGAAGAGGTGCTGGTGGCCGCCGAAGTACACCGCCGTGTGCTGTGCGTTCACCGAGGCGCCCGGCGGCAGCCACTGGCCGATGTGCCCGAGCGGCGACGGCAGCAGCGGCCAGGACACCGCGCCGCCCGAGGAGGGGTTGCCGAGGAGCACCATCAGCCCCCAGGTGGGAAGCATCGCCCAGCGCCCGATCAGGGTGTTGAACATGGAGAAGACCATGCCGGAGGCGAACATGGTCAGCGCGAGGATCAGCCACGACTCGACGAACGGCAGGTCGAGCGCGCCGAGCAGCCAGTCCACGGTCGCGGCGATGGCGAATCCGCCCAGCAGGGCGTAGAGCGCGGTGAAGGCGATCCGTTCGGCGGGGTTCAGCGGCCTCGCGTGCACGCTGAGCTGGATGGCCCCCACGAATCCGATGATCACGGCGGCGAGCGAGATGTAGAACAGCGCGAGCCCGCGCGGGTCGCCCTTCTGCAGCGGTTTGACGTCCGCCACCGTGACCGGCACTCCCGTCGCCCGGCCCACCTCCACCGCCGCCTCCGCGAGGAGCTGGGCCACCGAGGCGCCCGAGGCCCCGGCGACGTCGAAGGCCACGCGGTCGTCCCGCAGGGTCATGACGGCGAACACCCTCTGCTCGTTCACCGCGTCCAGGGCCCCGGCACGCGTCCGGTAGGGCCGCAGTTCGAGCGAGGAGTCCAGCGCCCGCTCCATCCCCTCGGTGAACGTCCTGCCGGTCGGCGAGTCCGCCGCCCCGATGACGGCCGTCGGGATGTGACGGGGGGTCGGGTTCGCCATCGTGTACGTGTACGAGCCGGCGAACAGGGCGGCGGCCGCGGCCAGGATCAGGACCAGCACGGTCGCCGGGAAGAAGGGCGAACGGGTGAACACCGTCCAGCGCTCGGACCGGCTCGGCGGCCGGCCGTGGGCGCCGTGCGGCGGCGCGGAGTCGCCGTGGGGAGGCCCGGGGTCGCCGTGGGGAGGCCCGGGGTCGCCGTGCGGAGGCCCGGGGTCGCCGTGCGGAGGCCCGGGGTCGCCGTGCGGAGGAGGGTCGTCTTCGTGCGTGTCGGACATGCTCGCCAGACTAATCCGGACTAATCACCCTCAAGGGGATCTCCACCCCGCCCGGCGACCAAACGCCCCAGGGCCCACCGGGCCGGACCGGCGTAGGCCGCGAGGGCCACGGCCGGGCCCTCGACCCGCAGGATCGTGGCCGATCCGGTCGGGCGGGCGAGGACCTCGTGACGGAGCCTCAGGCGCACCGGGCCCAGGGCGACCCGCCACGTCCACCGCCGCCGTTCCTCGTCGACGGACTCCACGACGAACCTCGCGGAGACGCCGAGGAACGAGACGACCTCGCCCCGCAGGCCGGGCGCGATCCGCCCGCCGTCCGCGCGCACCGCCCTGATCTGCGGCGACCACGTCGGCCAGAGGGCGGGTACGGCGTAACGCGCCCAGACGTCCTCCGCGGGCGCCGGGCCCGCGGCCCGCAGCGTCATGACCGCCATCGGTCCGCCCGGCCCCCGGCCGACCCGATCGTGGACGGCCCTTCGCGGGCCTCGCCCGCAACCGCCTCGACCCGTGCGGACCTGTCCATGCGACGCACCCACTCCTCGACGGGAAGACCGGCGGAACGGTGATGCCCCATGTACGGGGCACCGCCGTCCGGGACCGCCATCGTCACACCGCCGCCGCGCCCCCGCACGCGGCGCGCGACCGTAGGCTGCCCGTGTGCACAGCGTGGAACTGCTGCCCGACCCGTCGACCGAGCGGGCCGTCCGGGACGCGTGGCGACGGCTGGCGGACGCCGGTCTGCCCAGTCTGGCCGGGCACCGCCATCCGACCAACCGGCCCCATCTCACCCTGGCCTCGGCCGAGGACCTGCCGGCGGAGGTGCGCGCCCGGCTGCTCCGCGTGTTCGCGGAGGCCCTGCCCGTTCCCCTACGGCTCGACGGGCTCGTGCGGTTCTCCGGCCGGGTCCGCGTCCTGGCGTGGGCCGTACGGCCCGACGACGCCCTGCTCCGGCTGCACGAGGAGGTGTGGCGGACCCTGCGCGAAGCGCCGGAGAGCGGAAGGCCGAACCCGCTCCTCGATCCGGCCCGCTGGGTCCCCCACGTCACGCTCGGCCGCGGGCGCGACGCCTCCTGGGACGTACCGGCCGACGGGGTGGTCTCCCCGTCGGCCGGGGCGTGGACGTCCGCCCGGAGCTACGACTCGGTCACTCGTACGGTGGAACTCCTGGCCCCCTAGAGGGCGTCCGGGGCCGGCAGGAAGCCCGTCCCCCGGAAGTAGGCCAGGTAGCGCACGAGGACCTCCTCCGTCAGGGCCGGCGGCCGGACGCCGAGTTCCGCCGCCGCGGCGGCCGTGCGGCGGGAGTCGAAGCGGCGCCCGTCCACCGCTCCCCCGGCGTTCCCGCCCTCGCCGAGGAACAGCTGGGCTGCGTTGTCGGGGCGGGCCGCGACGAGGGCCCGCCACTCCTCGGCGGGCACCCGGCGCAGCTCGTAGCCGAGCGTCCCGGCGGTGGCGAAGACCCGTTCCAGGTCCGGTGCGTCCGGATGGGTGAGGTGGAAGGTCTCCGTGCCGTCGCGTCCGGCCGAGGCGAGGGCCACCACCGCCGCACTGACGTAGTCGACGGGCACCCAGCCGGTCGAGCCGTGCGGCAGGTCGGGGACCGCCTTCGCCTGGAGGCAGCCCTTGATGAGCTGCCACAGCAGGTCGCGGTCCTGGCAGGCCCCGGTGGCGGTGTCGCCGCTGATGCGGCCGGGCCGGTGGACGGTGACCGGGAGGCCGCGTTCGCGCGCCGCGCCGATCAGGCCCTCCGCGACCCATTTGCTCTGCGCGTAGCCGTCGGGGAGGTCCCCGGCCGGGCCGGTCGGCGTCGTCTCCGTGACCGTCACGGGACCGGCCGACGGGGCGTGGACGCTCGTCGTGGACACGTAGTGCATCCCGGGCGAGCCGGAGTCGGCGAGGAGTCGCAGGAGTTCCTCGGTCCCGGCGACGTTCGCGGCGCGCAGGTCGCCGTAGCCGGCCGCGAAGTTGACCCGGGCGCCGTTGTGCAGCAGAGGGCCGAGGCCTCGTACGAGCGCGGCGCGGGTCTCCGGGGCGAGGCCGAGGCCCGGGGCGGCGAGGTCGCCGGGGACGGCGCGGATCAGGTCCCGGTAGCGGTCGCGCCACAGGCCGTACCGCCGCAGGTTCTCCCGCAGCCGGTGTACGCCGTCCTCCTCGTCCCGGGCGCGGACCAGGCAGTCGACCGGTTCGCCGGTCGTCTCGATCAGGTCGCGCAGCAGGAACGCGCCGAGGAAACCGGAGGCGCCCGTCAGGAGGGGCCGGGGCGCGGGGCGGGAGGGGCGCGGCCGTCCCGGGTCGGCCTGCGCGGGTGTCCGGCCGGTGCCGGTGACGTCCTCGGCGAGGCGGACCTCCGCCGTCCAGTCGACCGGTCCGGGCCCGTCCGGCGGGGCGGTGCCGTCCTCCGCGTCGTCCAGGAGGCGGGCGACGCCCTCGACCGTCGGGGCGGCGAACAGGGCGCGCAGCGACAGGCGCCGGCCGCACCGCTCCTCGATCCGCTGGGCGAGGGTCACGGCGAGCAGGGAGTGTCCGCCGTGGTCGAAGAAGTCGTCCGCGACGCCGATCCGGGGCACTCCGAGCGTCTCCGCGAACACCTCGCACAGCGCCCGTTCCCGGTCCGTGCGCGGCGCGCGTCCGCCGGTGCGCGACTCCTCGGGCGCCGGGAGGGCCTTGCGGTCGGTCTTGCCGTTGGGCGTGAGGGGGAGCGCGCCGAGGCTCACGTGGGCGGAGGGCACCATGTGGGCGGGCAGGACGTCCGCGAGGCGGGCCCGCACCTCCGGGCCGTCGGGGCCCGTCGTCCCCTCGGCGGGCACGGTGTAGGCGACCAGGCGGCGGTCGCCGGGCCGGTCCTCCCGTACGACGGCGCAGGCGGCGGCGACGCCGGGCAGCGCGGTGAGGGCGGCCTCGATCTCGCCGAGTTCGATGCGGAAGCCGCGCAGCTTGACCTGGTCGTCGACGCGGCCGACGTATTCGAGCTGTCCCCGGTGGTTCCAGCGGGCCAGGTCGCCGGTGCGGTACATGCGGCCGCCCGCCCGGTCGAACGGGTCGGCCACGAAGCGGGAGGCGGTGAGCCCGGGCCGGTCGTGGTAGCCGCGGGCCAGGCCTTCGCCGGAGACGTACAACTCCCCCACCACTCCGGGCGGTACGGGTGCGAGCCGGTCGTCGAGGACCCGGACCCGGGTGCCGTCGACGGGTCCGCCGATCGGCACCGTGCGGTGCGGGGCGAGCGGCCCGTCCGGGTGCTGGAAGCCGCTCATGGTGGCGCAGACGGTGGTCTCGGTGGGGCCGTACGCGTTGACGAGGTGCCGTCCGCGCGCCCAGGTCCGGGCGAGGGCGGGCGGGCAGGCCTCGCCGGCCAGGACGATCGTGGTCCCGGCGGGCAGCGAATCCGGGGGCATCACCGCGAGGGCGGCCGGCGGGAGCGTCAGATGGGTGATGCCGTGGTCGCGGACCCGGGCGGCGAGGGCCGGTCCGGGCAGCAGGGCGTCGCGGGCGTCGATCTCCAGGCAGGCCCCGGACAGCAGGCCCATGCACAGCTCCCAGAAGGCGGCGTCGAAGCTCACCGACGCCAGGTGCAGGACGCGGCTGTCGGGGGTGAGCCGCAGCCGTTCCCGCTGGGTCGCGGCCATCGCGCCGACGCCCCGGTGGGTGACGACCACGCCCTTGGGGCGGCCGGTGGAGCCGGAGGTGTAGATGACGTACGCCGGGTGGGCCGGGTCCGGGACGGGCAGGGGGACGGACGGGTCGGCGTCCGGTCCGCCGTCTTCCGGACGTGCCGGGTACAGGTGCGCGACCGTGGTCGGCGGGAGGCTCCGGTGCAGTTCGGGGGTGGTGAGGAGCAGGCGGGGGGCCGCGTCGTCGAGCATGTGGGCGAGGCGGGCGGCCGGGTAGTCGGTGTCGAGGGGCAGATAGGCCGCTCCGGCCCTGAGCACGCCGAGCAGGGCGACCACCAGGCCGGTGTCGCGGGGCAGGGCGACGGCGACCCGGTCCTCCGGGCCGATGCCGCGTGCGGCGAGCCGCCGGGCGAGGGCGTCGGCGCGCGCGTCGAGTTCGCGGTAGGTCAGGGTGGTGCGGGCGTCGCGGACGGCCGGGGCGTCCGGGGTCCGCCGTACCCGGTGGGCGAAGAGGGCGGGGAAGGTCTCCGCCGGCAGGTCCGCGCGCGGGCCGGTCCCCCAGCGGGCGAGCCGCGCGTGGTCGGCGTCGCCGAGCGCGTCGTAGGCGTGCAGGGGCAGGCCCGGGTCCTCGGTGACGGCGCCGAGCAGGTGGACGAGCCGGTCGGCCAGTCCCCGGACCGTGGCCGCGTCGAAGAGTTCGGTCGCGTAGTCGACGGAGGCCCGCAGGCCGCCGGGGGCGCCGTCGTCGCCGGACGTCTCCACGAAGGTGAACGCCAGGTCGAACTTGCTGACGCCGAGGTCGACCGGGACGCCGCAGGAGGTGAGGCCGGGGAGGTCGACGGGGTCGGCGGGGGCGTGGTTCTGGAGCACCAGCATCGTCTGGAACAGCGGGTGGTGCTGTGCGCGGGCGGGGTTGAGGAGTTCCACGAGCCGTTCGAAGGGGACGTCCTGGTGGGCGTAGGCGGCCAGGTCGAACTCCTTGACGCGGTCGAGGAGTTCGCGGAAGGTCGGGTCGCCGCTGAGGTCGGTGCGCAGGACGAGCGTGTTCACGAAGAAGCCGACCAGGTCGGAGGCCGCCTCGTCGGTGCGTCCGGCGACGGCCGTGCCCAGCGGGACGTCCTCGCCCGCGCCGTGCCGGGAGAGCAGGAGCGCCAGGGCCGCCTGGAGGACCATGAAGACGCTGCACCCGTTCTCGCGGGCGAGTCCGGCGATCCGCCGGGCCGTGGCGTCGTCGACGGCGAAGGGGTGGGTGGCGCCCTCGTGGCGGGGGGCGGGGGGACGCGGGCGGTCCCGGGGCAGTTCGACGCAGGCGGGCAGTCCGGCCAGGGCGTCCCGCCAGAAGGCGAGCTGCCGGGAGACCGGGCTGTCGGGGTCCTCCTCGTCGCCGAGGAGTTCCCGCTGCCACAGGGTGTAGTCGGCGTAGTCGACGGGCGGCGGGGTCCACGCCGGGGCCGCCCCGGCGAGGCGGGCGCGGTAGGCGGTGCCCAGGTCGCGGACGAGGGGGGCGAGGGAGGAGCCGTCGGCGGCGATGTGGTGGATGACGAGGACGAGGACGTGGGACTCGTCCGCGAGCCGCAGCAGGGTGGCCCGCAGCGGGAGTTCGCGTTCGATGTCGATCGGTTCGGCCACGGCCTCGGCGATCCGGTCCGCGCCCTTGTCCTCGTCGACGGAGTCGACGGGGAGCACCGGCCGGGCGTCGCCGGGCGCGAGGACGTGCTGCACCGGACGCCCTTCCCGTTCGGGGAAGACGGTGCGCAGGGGGGTGTGGCGGGCGACGACGTCGTGGAGGGCGAGGCGCAGGGCGTCCGTGTCGAGCGGGCCGTCGAGGCGGACGGCGAAGGGGATGTTGTACGTGGCCGAGGGGCCGTCGAGGCGGTGGAGGAACCACAGCCGCCGCTGGGCGTACGACAGGGGGAGCGCGTCGGGCCGCCGCCGCGCGGTCAGGGGCGGGCGGGCCGGGCGGCCGGCGTCCTCCAGGGCGGTGGCGAGCGAGGCGACGGTGGGGTGCTCGAAGAGCGTGCGGATCTCGGTCTCGGCGTCGAGCGCGGTGCGGATCCGGCCCACGAGCAGGGTCGCGAGCAGCGAATGGCCGCCCAGGGCGAAGAAGTTGTCGTCGGCGGCGACCCGGGGCAGGCCGAGCACGTCGGCGAACAGTCCGGCGAGGATCTCCTCCCGCGCGCCGCGCGGGGCACGGCCGGCGATGGCCGGTACGGCGGCGGGCGCGGGCAGGGCCGCCCGGTCGAGCTTGCCGTTGGGCGTCAGCGGCAGCGCGTCCAGGAGCAGCACGGTCGAGGGCACCATGTAGGCGGGCAGGCGGCTGCCCACGTGCGCGGCGAGGGCGGCCGGGTCGGGCGTCGCGCGGCCGGGGGCGGGGACGACGTAGGCGGTCAGGGCGCGGTCGCCGGGCAGGTCCTCGCGGACGACGACGCACGCGGCGCGCACCGACGGGTGGGCGCGCAGGGCGGCCTCGATCTCGCCGGGCTCGATGCGGTGGCCGCGCAGCTTGACCTGCTGGTCGGCGCGGCCCGCGTAGACGACGTTCCCGTCGGGGGTGCGGCGCACGAGGTCGCCGGTGCGGTACATGCGGCCGCCGGCCGGGTCCGAGGGGTCGGCGACGAACCGGGTGGCGGTCGTGCCCGGCTGCCCGAGGTAGCCGCGCGCGACTCCCGGGCCCGCCAGGTACAGCTCGCCCTCGGCGCCGTCCGGTACGGGCCGCAGCGAGGCGTCGAGGACGAGGGCGCGCACCCCGTCGAGGGGGCGTCCGACGGGCGGCGTGCCGTCCGGGTCCTCGTCGGCGGTGACCCGGTGCAGGAGGGCGAAGGTGGTGGCCTCGGTGGGCCCGTAGGCGTTGAGGACGCGGGTGCCGGGGTGGGCGGCGGCGAGCCGCTGGAGCACTCCGGGGGCGGCGGCCTCCCCTCCGGCTGCGGCGAGCCGGAGCAGGCCGAGGGCGCCGGGGTCGGTCTCGGCGAAGACGTTGAAGAGGGCGGTGGTGAGGAACGCGGCGGTGACGCCGTCCCGGGCGACGAGTTCCCTGAGCCGTTCGGGCTGGAGCACGCCGTCCGGTGCCACCACGATCCGGCCGCCGCGCAGCAGCGGCACCCAGATCTCGAAGGTGGCGGCGTCGAAGACGTAGGCCGAGTGCAGCAGGACCGCGTCGGTCGCGCCGTCGCCCCAGGTCCGTTCGGCCGCGAGCGCGGCGATGTCGGCGTGGGTGACGCCGACGGCCTTGGGCAGGCCGGTGGAGCCGGAGGTGAACATGGTGTACGCGAGCCGGGCGCCGCCGACGGCGGCGGGCAGCGGGCCGGGGGCGGCGGGGCGGCCTTCCCGGACGCGGCCGGCGGCGTCCACGGTCACGATCCGCGTCCCGGGGCCGAGCGCCCGCACCCAGGGGTGCGTACGGGTTCCCTCGTCGACGATCAGGAGCCGGGGCGCGGCGGCCCCGGTCACCCGGGAGAGCCGGTCGTCGGGCCAGCGGGGGTCCAGGGGGACGTAGGAGGCGCCCGCGCGCAGGACTCCGAGCGGTGCGGTGACCTGGGCGGCCGAGCGGCCGAGGAGGAGGCCGACGCCCTCCTCGGCGGTCGCGCCGAGGCCCGTCAGGGTGCCGGCCAGGTCGTCGGCGAGGGCGCACAGCTCCCCGTACGTGAGCCGTTCGCCGGCCCCGGACACCGCGACGGCGTCCGGGTGGGCGGCGGCGTGCCGGGCGACGGCGTCCGGGACGCCCGTGGTGAGCACGGCGGCCGGGAGCGCGGCGCCCTCGCCCCGGGCGAGCAGCGTCTCGCGCTCGCCGTCGAGCAGGACGGACACGGTGTCGGCCCGGCGGTCGAGGCCGTCGGCCAGCGTCGTCAGGAGGAGCCGCATCCGGGCGACCGTGCGGGCTGTCTCCTCGCGGTCCAGGGCGGTGGGGCGGAAGCCGAAGGTGATGCGCAGGGTGGTGCCGGGGGCGATGGTGAGGGTGAGGGGGTAGTGGGCGGCGTCCGTGCCCTCGAACCCGGTGACCGTCAGGCCGGGCAGCCCCTGCCGGGCGGTGCGGAGGGTCTCCTCGTCGAGCGGGTAGTTCTCGAAGACGGCGAGGGTGTCGAAGAGGGTGTCGAGGCCGGTCGTCGCTTGTATCTCGGTCAGTCCCACGTGCTGGCTGCCGAGCAGCCGGCCCTGTTCGTCCTGGAGCCGGGTGAGGAGTGCGGCGAGGGTGTCGCCGGGGCGGGGGGTCAGCCGCACCGGCACGGTGTTGATGAAGAGGCCGATCATCGACTCGACGCCGGGCAGCTCCGGCGGGCGTCCGGAGACGGTCGTGCCGAAGAGGACGTCCGGGCGGCCGGTGAGCCGGGAGAGCAGCAGGCCCCAGGCGCCCTGGACGAGGGTGTTGAGGGTGAGGCGGTGGGCGCGGGCGGTCGCCCGTAACCGCTCGCTGGTGACCGCGTCGAGTTCGAGGACCAGGGTCTCGGGCAGTTCGTCCGGGCGCGCCGCCCGGGCCGCGCCGCGCCCGGCGAGCAGCGTCGGCGCCTCGACGCCCGCCAGGGCGGTGCGCCAGGCGTCGAGGGCGGCGGGCCCGTCCTGTCCGGCCAGCCAGGCGAGGTAGGTGCGGTACGGGGTGACGCGCGGCAGGGTGAGGTCGTCGCCCCGGTGGGCGTACAGCTCGAACAGTTCGCGCACGAGGAGCGGCATCGACCAGCCGTCGAGCAGGATGTGGTGGCTCGTCATCACCAGGCGGTGGCGGTCGGGCCCGGTGCGCAGCAGGGAGAACCGCATCAGCGGCGGGGTGGTGAGGTCGAAGCGCCGGGTGCGGTCGGCGGCGAGGAAGGCGCGGACCCGCTCCTCGACCGTCCGCCCGTCGTCCGGCGCCGTGAGGTCGTGCCGCTCCAGCGGCACCGGCACGTCGGCGGCCACGGCCTGCACGGGCTCGTCGAGGTCCTCGTGGAGGAAGCCCACGCGGAGGTTGGCGTGCCGGCGCAGGAGCGTGCCGACGGCGGCGTGCAGGGCGGTCGGGTCGACGGCCCCTTCGAGGGTGAAGACGAACTGCGCGGTGTAGACGTCGACGGCGTCGGAGTCGTACAGCGCGTGGAAGAGCATCCCCGCCTGCAACGGCGTCAGCGGCAGTACGTCTTCCAGCTGGAACCCGGTCACTTGCGTCCACCCCACTTGTTCTTCAGTCGGTCGAGCTGGGTCTGGTCGAGGGAGACCAGGGGAAGGTCGGACGGCGTCCAGCCGCCCGCGTCGGGCCGTGCGGCGTGTTCGGCGATCGCGCCCAGGGCCCGGTCGAAGGCGTCGGCGAGGGCCGTCACGTCCTCCTCGTCGAGCAGGTCGGCGGGCCAGGTCCAGCGCGTCACCAGGCGCGGCCCGCCGGGCCGGTCCTCGGTGTGGGCGTTGATGTCCAGGACGTGGTGGACCGGCATGTCTCGGTCCTGGGCGGCCGGGCCGCCGCCGTCGAGCACCACCTGCCAGTCGGCCTCCCCGCCGTCCGCCGGGTCACCGGCCGCGTACCGGCCGAGGTAGTTGAAGCCGATCTGGGGTTCGGCCGCCCCGTCGAGGCGGGCCCGCGCCCCGGGGTCGAGGCGGTACAGCACGCCGTGGCCGATGCCGTGGTGCGGCACGGCCCGCAGTTGTTCCTTGACGCGCTTGACGGCCCGGTCCACGAGGCCGGCGTCGAAGCGGTCCGGATCGCGCGGGTCGAGGGGGCCGGGGTCGAGGAGGACGGGGTAGAGGCTGGTGAACCAGCCGACCGTACGGGACAGGTCGAGGTGTGCGGCGATCTGCTCGCGGCCGTGGCTCTCCAGGTCGATCAGGACGCCGGTGCCCTCCGGGCGCGGTGCGCCGGTCCGGTCGGCGCGGCCCGTCCGCCAGGAGCGGACGGCGAGGGCGAGGGCGGTGAGCAGGACGTCGTCCACACCCGCGTGGAAGGCGGTGGGCGCGGTGGTGAGCAGGGCTTCGGTGCGGGTGGCCGCCGGGTGGGTGGTCAGGGTCCGGGTCCGGCCCGCCGTGTCCCGCGCGGGGTCGAGGGGCCGGTCGGCGAGCGGCGGGTCGGAGGCACGTGCCACCGTCTCCCAGAGCGGGAGTTCGGACGCCCGGGTGCCTTCCCGTGCCTGGGCGGCGAGGAGCCGCGCCCAGGACCGGTAGGAGGTGGTGACGGGCGGGAGGACGGGGGTCTCCGGGGCCGGTACGGAGCCGGGGGCGGTCCCTGGGGCAGGGGCGGGGTCGTGGTCGGCGTGCGCACGTGCCGGGTCGGTGGCGGCGGACACGGCGCGCCAGGCCGTCACCATGTCCTCGGCGAGGACCCGCCAGGACACCGCGTCGACCGCCAGGTGGTGCACGACGAGCAGCAGGCGGCCGCGCGTCCCGGGGCCGGCGTCGCACCACACCGCCTCGAACACCTCGCCGTGCGCGGGCCGCAGCCGTTCCCTGGCCCGCTCGCCCGCCTCGGCGAGGGCGGCGCGGATCCCGTCCGCGTCCCGTCCCGCGACGTCGATCCGGGTGAGGCGGGGGCGGACCCGTACGGTGCCCCGGGGCAGGGTCTCCAGGGCCGGTTCGCCCCCGGCGGTGCGGGTGACCCGCACCCGCAGCATGTCGTGGTGGTCGACGAGGAGCTGGAGCGCGGCGGCCAGGCGTTCCTCGTCGGCGTCCTCGGGGGTCCGCAGGACCGCGGACTGGTTGTAGCCGTCCGTGGGTCCGGGCCGGTCCAGGAACCAGGCCGCGATGGGGGTGGGCGGCATGGTGCCCACGCCGTCGTCGGCAGGTGCCGGGGTGCGTCCGTCGAGCTCCTCGGCGGTCGCCGCGAGGGCCTCGGGCGTGCGGTGCAGGAAGACGTCCCGGGGGGTGATGCCGAGCCGGTTCTCGCGGACCCGGCTGACCAGCTGGATGGAGAGGATGCTGTCGCCGCCGAGGGCGAAGAAGTCGTCGTCGGTGCGGACCTCGGGCACGCGCAGCACGGTGGCGAACACGTCGCACAGGATCCGTTCCCGCGCGGTGCGCGGCTTCCCGCCGTCCTTCCGCCCGGCCTCGGCGGCGGGGCGGGCGGGGGCCGGGAGCGCGCGCCGGTCCGTCTTGCCGTTGGGCAGCAGCGGCAGCGCGTCCAGGGCGACGAAGTCGGCAGGGACCATGTACGGCGGGAGGGCGGCGGTCAGGCGTTCCCGCAGCTCGCGGGCGTCCGGGAAGCCGGGGCCGCCGGGTGCGGGGACGGTGTAGGCGACGAGGCGGTGTTCGCCGGGGCGGTCCTCGCGGACGAGGACGGAGGCGGCGGCGATGCCGGGGAGCGCGGCGAGGGCGGCCTCGATCTCGCCGGGTTCGATGCGCAGGCCGTGCAGTTTGACCTGGTCGTCGGCGCGGGACACGTAGGCGAGGAGGCCGTCCGGGGCGCGGCGGACGAGGTCGCCCGTGCGGTACATCCGTGTTCCCGGGGGCCCGAAGGGGTCGGCGACGAACCGTTCGGCGGTCAGGCCGGGGCGGCCGAGGTAGCCGCGTGCCAGGCCCTCGCCCGCCAGGTACAGCTCGCCCACGATGCCCGGCGGGACCGGGGCGAGCGTGTCGTCGAGGACGTACGCGCGGGTGTTGTCGATGGGGCGGCCGAGCGGCACCGTGCCCGTGTCCCGCGTGCCGGACGTCGTGGCGTCGGACGGCGTCGCGTCGGCGGGCCGGTGACGGTGGGCGGTGGCGTCGACGGTCGCCTCGGTCGGCCCGTACAGGTTGTGCACCTCGGCGCCCCAGGCGCGTCCGGCGCGTTCGGCCAGGGACGCGGTCAGCGGCTCGCCGCCGCAGAGGACGGCCCGGAGGGAGGCCGGGGGTTCCTCGCGTTCGGTCTCGCCGAGGACGAGGGACAGCAGCGAGGGCACGAACTGGGCGACGGTCACCCCTTCCCGGCGCATCCGGGCGACGAGCCCGGCCGGGTCGTGGTTGAGGGCCGGCGGCACCGGGCAGGTGGCGCCGCCGTGCAGCAGCGGCAGCCAGGTCTCCCACACCGAGGCGTCGAAGCTCGGAGAGGTGCGGGCGAGGATGCGGTCGGCGTCGGTGAGGGACAGGTGGCCGGCCATCCAGGCCATGTGGTTGGTGAGCGCGGCGTGGGTGACGACGACGCCCTTGGGGCGGCCGGTGGAGCCCGAGGTGTGGATGACGTAGACGGCGTCCCGCGGGTCCGGCACGGCGTCCGGTACGGATGCGGATGCGGATGCGGGTACGGGCTCCGCCGCGGCCTCCGGGCCGTCGACCGCGAGGACCGGCACCGGCAGGTCCGGCAGCGTCCGCAGGGTCGCCGCCGTGGTCACGAGGAGGGCGGGCCGGGCGTCGTCGACCACGAAGCCGAGCCGGGCGGCGGGGTACTCCGGGTCGACCGGCAGCCACGCGGCACCGGCCTTGGCGACCGCGAGCATGGCCACCACCTGGTGGGTGGTGCCGGGCATCGCGAGCGCCACCACGTCCCCGCGGCCGATCCCGCGCCCGCGCAGGAGCCGGGCCAGGGCGTCGGAGAGTTCGTCCAGTTCGGCGAAGGTCGTGTTCCGTTCGCCGTCCCGTACGGCGACGGCCCCGGGGGTGCGGTCGCGCTGGGCGCGGAACGCCTCGGGCACGGTCCGGGCCCGTACCGTACGGGCGGGGCCGTGGCCGCCGCGGACGAGTGCGGTCCGCTCGTCCGCCGTCAGGACCTCCACCGCGCGGATCGGCCGGTCCGGGGCGGCGGCGAGCGCGCCGAGGAGCCGGGTCAGCCGGGCGGCGAGGGCGTGCGCGGTGGGGTGGGCGAAGAGGTCGGTGGCGAACTCCAGGTTCCCGTCGAGGCCGGCGGGGCGGCCCTCCCCGTCCCGGCGCTCGGTGAACGTGAACGTCAGGTCGAACTTGCTGATGCCGGTGCGGACCGGCTGCTCCGTCACCGTGAGGCCCGGCAGGTCCACGCTCGCCCCGGCGTGGTTCTGGAGCACGAGCATGGTCTGGAAGAGCGGGTGGCGGTTCTGGGCCCGCTCGGGGTCGAGCGCGTCCACGAGCCGTTCGAAGGGCACGTCCTGGTGGGCGTAGGCCGCGAGGTCGAACTCCCGCACCCGGTCCAGGACCTGGGCGAACGTGGGGTCGCCGCTCAGGTCGGTGCGCAGGACCAGGGTGTTGACGAAGAAGCCGACCAGGTCGTCGAGGGCCTCGTCGGTGCGTCCCGCGACGGGCGTGCCCAGCGGCACGTCCTCCCCGGCGCCGTGGGCGCGGAGCAGGACCGCGAGCGCGGCCTGGAGCACCATGAAGAGGCTGCATCCCCGGGACCGGGCGAGGTCGGCGAGGGCGCGGTGGGTCGCGGCGTCGACGGGGAAGGCGAACGCGTCGCCCCGGTGCGTGGCGACGGCCGGGCGCGGCCGGTCGAGCGGCAGGTCGAGGAGGTCGGGCAGTCCGGCGAGCGCGGTCCGCCAGAACTTCAGCTGGCGTGCGGCCGTGCCGGACGGGTCTTCCTCGTCGCCGAGGAGCGCCCGCTGCCAGAGGGTGTAGTCCGCGTACTGGACGGGGAGTTCGGTCCAGGACGGGTCCTCCCCCACCGCGCGGGCGCGGTAGGCCGTGCCGAGGTCGCGGGCGAGCGGGGCGAGGGACCAGCCGTCGCCCGCGATGTGGTGGACGAGGAGCACCAGGACGTGGGAGTCGTCCCCGAGACGGAGCATCCGGGCCCGTACCGGCCGTTCGGCGCCGACGTCGAAGGCGTACGCGGTCTCGGCGCCGAGGACCGCGTCGAGCAGGTCCGGTGCGACGTCGCGGGGCGTCAGGTCGATGTCGGCTCCGGCGGCGTCGAGCACCCGCTGACCGGGCACTCCCCCGGTGTCGGGGAAGACGGTCCGCAGGCTCTCGTGCCGTTCGACCACGTCGGTGAGGGCGCGGGTCAGGGCGTCCCGGTCGAGCGGGCCGTCGAGGCGCAGGACGAGCGGCACGTTGTACGTGGGGCTCGGGCCCTCGAAGCGGTGCAGGAACCACAGGCGCTGCTGGGCGTACGACAGGGGCATCGGGTCGGGTCGGCGGGCGACCCGTTCGAGCCGTGCCCTGGCCGCGCCCGCACCGTCGAGGACGGCCGCGAGGGCGGCGGGCGTCGGGTGTTCGAAGACCGTTCTGACCTCGATCTCCACGTCGAGGACGGTGCGCAGCCGGGCGGCGAGGCGGGTGGCGAGCAGGGAGTGGCCGCCGAGGGCGAAGAAGTCGTCGTCGGCGCCCACCGTCCGCAGGCCGAGCAGGTCGGCGAAGAGGCCGCAGACGATCTCCTCGCGGGCGGTGCGCGGGGCCCGGCCGTGGCCCGGGGCGTCGTGGGCGGGCGCCGGGAGGGCGGCCCGGTCCACCTTGCCGTTGGGGGTGAGCGGGAGCGCATCCAGCGGGACGATCGCGCCGGGCACCATGTAGGCGGGCAGGGCGCGGCCGACCTCGCGGGCCAGTTCGCCGGGATCGGGGCGCGCTCCGGCGGCCGGGACGACGTAGGCGACGAGCCGGCGGTCGCCGGGCACGTCCTCGCGGACCAGGACGAACGCGTCGGCGACCTCGGGGCGTCCGGCGAGGACGTTCTCGATCTCGCCGGGTTCGACGCGGTGGCCGCGCAGCTTGACCTGGCCGTCGGCGCGGGCGACGTAGGCGATGTGGCCGTCCGGGGTCCAGCGCACGAGGTCGCCGGTGCGGTACATGCGGCCGCCGTCGGCCGCGAAGGGGTCGGCGACGAACCGGTTGGCGGTCGCGCCGGGGCGCCCGGTGTAGCCGCGCGCCACGCCGCGTCCGGCGAGGTAGAGCTCGCCCGTCACGCCGGGCGGGACCGGGCGGAGGGCGTCGTCCAGGACGTACAGGCTCATGCCGTCCAGGGGGCGGCCGATGGGCGGCGGTCCGGTGGGGAGGTCGGCGGCGACGGCGTACCGGGTGGCGAAGGTGGTGGTCTCGGTGGGGCCGTAGACGTGCAGGACCCGGGTGTCCGGGGCGAGCGAGGCGACCCGCTGCATGGCGTCGGGGGAGGCGAGTTCGCCGCCCGCGCACACCGTGCGGAGTCCGGCGAAGACCCCGGGGTCGGTCTCGGCGACGACGTTGAACAGGGCGGTCGTCAGGAAGACGGCCGTCACCCCGTGTTCGTGGACGGCGGCGTCGAGGGTGCGGGCCTCCAGGAGTCCTTCCGGTGCGACGACGACCCGGCCGCCGTTGAGGAGCGGGGTCCAGATCTCGAAGGTGGAGGCGTCGAAGACGTACGCGGAGTGCATCAGGACGGCGTCGGCGGCGCCGTCCGCCCAGGCCGCGTCGTGCGCAAGGGCGACGACGTCCGCGTGGCCGACGCCGACGCCCTTGGGGAGGCCGGTGGAGCCGGAGGTGAACATGGTGTAGGCGAGGGCGTCCGGGGCCGGTACGGGCACCGGGGTGCCGGGGCGGTCCGGGGCGCCGCGCAGGACGCGTCCGAGCCGGTCCACGACGAGGACCGGCAGGCCGCCGGCCCGTGCGGTGACCCAGGCGGAGGCGGCGTTCTCCTCGTCGACGACCAGGACGCGGGGCTCCGCCACGGCGGCGACCCGGTCGAGCCGTTCGCCGGGCCAGCGCGCGTCCAGCGGCACGTAGGCGGCGGCCGCGCGGACCGTGCCGAGGGAGACCGCGACCACGGCGGGCGACCGGCCCAGGAGCACGCCGACGGAGTCCTCGGGGCCGACGCCGAGACCGGCGAGGGCGGCGGCGAGGGCGGCGGAGGTCCGGTCGAGTTCGGCGTAGGAGAGGGTGGTGGCGCCGTCCACGACGGCCGGGGCGCCGGGGGTGCGGCGAGCCCACCGGGCGAAGAGGGCGGGCAGGGTGCCGTCGGTGAGCCCGGATCCGGTCTTGGCACCGGCACCGGCACCGACTTCGATTCCCGTTCCCGTTCCCGTTCCGGCTTCGGCGGGGAGGGCGCGGCCGGTGCCCCAGCGGGTGACGCGGAGGTGCTCCTCCGGGGTGAGCGGGTCGTGTCCGGACAGGCGCCGGTCCGGTGCGGCGACGACCTGTTCGAGCAGCCGGACGAGCCGGGCCGCGAGCGCCTCGACGGTGGCGCGGTCGAACAGCGCGGTGGCGTACTCGATGCCCGCGGACAGACCGCCGCCCTCCTCGTCCTCGCCGAAGGCGAAGGTGAGGTCGAACTTGCTCAGTCCGTTGTGGACCAGGCGGTGTTCCACGGTGAGGCCGGGCAGGTCGGGGCGGACGGGCCGCTGGTTCTGGAGGACCAGCATGGTCTGGAAGAGCGGGTGGTGGTCCCGGGCGCGGACGGGGTTGAGGCTCTCGACGAGCCGCTCGAACGGCACGTCCTGGTGGGCGTAGGCCGCGAGGTCGAACTCCCTCACCCGTCCGAGCAGTTCGCGGAAGGTCGGGTCGCCCGACAGGTCGGTGCGCAGGACGAGCGTGTTGACGAAGAAGCCGACC
The DNA here is from genome assembly GCF_044754545.1 of Streptomyces sp. NPDC093071. Taxonomy (NCBI): domain Bacteria; kingdom Bacillati; phylum Actinomycetota; class Actinomycetes; order Kitasatosporales; family Streptomycetaceae; genus Streptomyces; species Streptomyces sp. NPDC093071. The sequence goes on from NZ_JBIVPH010000002.1 coordinate 330,403, forward strand.
AGGTCCTCCAGGGCCTCGTCGGTGCGGCCGGCGACCGGTGATCCGAGCGGGATGTCGTCGCCCGCGCCGTGCCGGCGCAGCAGCGCGGCCACGGCCGCCCGGAGCACCATGAAGAGGGTGCTGCCGGAGGCGCGGGCCAGGTCGAGGAGGTCCGCGTGCAGGGCGGGCGGCACGTCGAAGGCGACCACGGCGCCCCGGGGGTCCGCGACGGCGGGCCGGGGCCGGTCGAGGGGCAGGTCGACCAGTTCGGGCAGGCCCGCGAGCGCACCGCGCCAGTGGTCGAGCTGCCGCTCCAGCACGTCGCCGTCCTCCTGGAGGAGGTTGTGCTGCCAGAGGGCGTAGTCGGCGTACTGGAGCGGGGTGCCGGTCGCGGGTTCGGGCGCCCGGCCGGCGAGCCGGGCCCGGTAGGCGTCGCCCAGGTCCCGGGTCAGCGGCCCCAGGGACCAGCCGTCGCCCGCGATGTGGTGGAGGACCAGGACCAGGACGTGGTGTTCGGGGGCGGCGCGCAGCAGCCGGGCGCGCAGCGGCGGGTCGGTGAGGACGTCGAACGGTTCGCGGACGGCGGCGAGGACGGCGGCCTCCAGGTCCGCGGGGGCCGTGCTCTCGACGGGCGGCCGGGGCGCGGTGGTCGCGGCGGGCAGCACCGTCTGGTGGGGCACTCCGTCCCGCTCGGGGAAGACCGTGCGCAGCGACTCGTGGCGCTCCACGACGTCGCGCAGGGCGGCGCGCAGGGCGCCCGCGTCCAGGGTGCCGCGCAGCTCCAGGACGAGGGGGACGTTGTAGGTGGAGCTGGGCCCTTCGAAGCGGTTGAGGAACCACAGTCTGCTCTGCGCGAAGGACAGCGGCAGGGGGTCGGGGCGCCGCCGGACGGGCGTCACCGCAGGGCGGGCCGGTCCCTCGGAGTCCAGGACCCGTGCGAGGGCGGCGGCCGTCGGGTGCTCGAAGAGGGTCCGTACGGCGAGGTCGGCGCCGAGGACGGAGCGGACGCGGCTGACGACGCGCATCGCGAGGAGGGAGTGTCCGCCGATGTCGAAGAAGCCGTCGTGCGGTCCGACCGCCGGGCGTTCCAGGACGTCGGCGAAGATCCCCGCGATCAGGTCCTCGCGGAGGGTGCGCGGGCCGGTGGGCGTCTGCGCGGGGTCCTCGTCGGGCGCGGGCAGGGCGCCCCGGTCGATCTTGCCGTTGGGCAGCAGCGGGAGCGCGTCGAGGACGACGACCGCCTCGGGCACCAGGTGGTGCGGCAGCGTCCCGGCGAGCGCGTCCCGCAGGGCGGTGGCCCCCGGTGCCGGGTCGGCGGTGACGGCGTAGGCGACGAGCCGGCGCCGTCCGGGGGCGTCCTCGCGGACCACCGCGCAGGCGGCCGTGACGCCGGGCAGGCCGAGGAGGGTCGCGGCCACCTCGCCCGGTTCGACGCGGAAGCCGCGCAGCTTGGTCTGGTCGTCGGCGCGGGCCACGTGGTCGAGGAGGCCGTCGCGGTTCCACCGGACCAGGTCGCCGGTCCGGTACATGCGGGCGCCGGGCGCGTCGAAGGGGTCGGCGACGAAACGGGCGGCGGTGAGTCCCGGGCGGTCGAGGTAGCCGCGGGCGAGGTTGGGGCCCGACAGGTACAGCTCGCCGGTGACGCCCTGCGGGACGGGGCGCAGCCGCTCGTCGAGGACGTAGGCGCGCATCCCGTCGACGGGCCGTCCGATGAGCACGGAGCCGCCGGGCGCCGGGCGGGCGGGCTCCGCCGGGTCCACCCGGTGGGCGGTGGCGTCGATGGTGGCCTCGGTCGGCCCGTACAGGTTGTGCGGTGCGGCGTGCCACCGGGCGGCGACGGCGTCGGCGAGGGCGCGCGGGAGGGCTTCGCCGCCGCACAGGACGGCCCGCAGGGCGGGGGGCGGCGTGCCGGTCTCCTCGGCGAGGACGAGTTCGAGGTGGGAGGGCACGAACTGGGCCAGGGTGACGTCGAAGCGCCGCATCCAGGAGAGGAGTTCGCGCGGTTCGCGGTTGGCGCCGGGAGGTGCCACGCAGACCTGGGCGCCGTGCGCGAGCGGCAGCCACAGCTCCCAGACGGAGGCGTCGAAGCTGGTGGAGGTGCGGGCGAGGACCCGGTCGTCCGGGGTGAGGTCCAGGTGGCGCGCCATCCAGGCCATGTGGTTGGCGAGGGCCACGTGGGGGACGACGACGCCCTTGGGGCGGCCGGTGGACCCGGAGGTGTGGATGACGTAGGCGGCGTCGGCCGGTAGGGGCGCGGCGGGTACGGCCTCGTCCCCGGCTCGTACGGGCGGGTCGGTGGCTCGTACGACCGGGTCGTTGAAGGAGAGCCGGGGTATGCCGCCCGTCGGTATGCCGTCGGGGACGTCCGTCCCGGTGAGGAGCAGTACGGGGCGCGCGTCGTCCAGGATCTGGCGGATGCGGGCGGGGGGGTACTCGGGGTCGACGGGCACGTACGCGGCTCCGGCCCGCAGCACGGCCAGCATGGCGACGACGGTGTCGGCCGACGCGGGGACCGCGAGCGCCACCAGGGTGTCGCGGCCTGCGCCGCGCTCGCGCAGCACGCGGGCGAGGGCATCGGCCCGTGCGTGCAGGGCCGCGTACGTGAGGGTGGTGCGCGGGTCGCGCACGGCGGGCGCGTCCGGGGTGCGGGCGGCCCATTCCGCCACGGCCTCGGGCACGGTGAGGGCGGGCAGCGGGCGCCGTTCGCCGCGCCCCCGCTCCAGGAGGCCGGCGCGCTCGTCCGGGGTGAGCGGGTCGAAGTCGTCGACGGCGCGGTCGGGTTCGGCCACGGCGTGGGCGAGGACGCGGGCGAACCGGTCGGCGAGCGCGCGGGCGGTGGCGTCCTCGAAGAGGTCCGTGGCGTATTCGAGGTGGCCGCCGAGCCGGGAGGCTCCGTCGGCTTCCGGGACCTCCACGAGGGAGAACGTCAGGTCGAACTTGCTGATGCCGGTGTGCCGGGACCTGTCCCGCACGGTGACGCCGGGCAGGTCGAGTTCGGCCCCCCGCTGGTTCTGGAGGACCAGCATGGTCTGGAAGAGCGGGTGGTGGCCGCCGGACCGGTCCGGGTTGAGCTCCTCGACCAGCCGCTCGAACGGCAGGTCGGCCCGGTCGAAGGCGGCGAGGTCGAACGCGGCGACGCGGCGCAGCAGTTCGCGGAAGGTGGGGTTTCCTGAGAGGTCGGTGCGCAGCACGACGGTGTTGACGAAGAAGCCCACCAGTTCGTCCAGGGCCTCGTCGGTCCGGCCGGCCACCGCGGTCCCCAGCGGGATGTCGGTGCCCGCGCCGTGCGCGCGGAGGGTCACGGCGAGCGCCGCCTGGAGGACCATGAAGGGCGTGCAGCCCGCGTCGCGGGCGAGCGCGCCGAGCCGGGCGTACGCGTCGGCGGGCAGGTCGAACGGCACCGCGTCGCCCCGGTGGTCCGGGACCGTCGGGCGGGGCCGGTCCAGGGGCAGTTCGAGGAGGTCGGGGGCGCCGCGCAGGGCGTCGCGCCAGAAGTCGAGGCGGCGCGCCACCGGGCTCTGCGGGTCGCCGTCGTCGCCGAGCAGTTCGCGCTGCCAGAGGGTGTAGTCGGCGTACTGGACGCGCAGTTCGGGCCAGTCGGGGGCGGTGCCCGTGGTCCGGGCGCGGTAGGCGGAGCCGAGGTCGCGGCAGAGCGGGGCCAGCGACCAGCCGTCGGCGGCGACGTGGTGGAGCACGAGCGCCAGGACGTGCCGGTCGGGGCCGGTGGCGAGCAGCCCGGCACGTACGGGGAGGTCGGTGGTGAGGTCGAAGGGCGCGGAGGTCAGGCGGCGCACCGTCCGTTCGGCCCAGTCCCCGGCCGGTTCGCCCGCCGGGGGCGTCTCGACGGCGAGGGGGACGAGGGACGCGGCGGTCCGGGCGTCGGTCACGACCTGGCGGGCCGTGCCGTCGTGCTCGGCGAGCACGGTCCGCAGGCTCTCGTGCCGGGCGACGACGTCGGCGAGGGCGGCGCGCAGCGCGTCGGTGTCCAGGGGGCCTTCGAGGTCGAGGACGAGCGGCACGTTGTAGGTGTCCCCCGCGTCCTCGGCACGGTTGAGGAACCACAGCCGCTGCTGGGCGAAGGACGGCGGGAGCGGGTCGGGCCGGTCCTTGGGGACGAGGGCCGGCCGGGCCTCCCCGGTGGTTCCGAGGGTGGTGGCGAGGGAGGCCACGGTGGGGTGCTCGAAGAGGTCGCGCAGTTCGGTGTCGGCGCCCGTGGCGGCCCTGATCCGTGCGACGAGCCGGGTGGCGAGCAGGGAGTGGCCGCCCAGGGAGAAGAAGTTGTCGTCGGCGCCCACGGCGGGCACCCCGAGGACGTCGGCGAACAGGCCGGCGAGGAGCTCTTCCTGCGGGGTGCGCGGGGCGGTTCCCCGGACGGCGGGGGCCTGGGGCGCGGGCAGGGCCCGCCGGTCGACCTTGCCGTTGGCGTTCAGGGGCAGCGCGTCGAGGAGGACGAACGCGCCGGGCACCATGTACGCGGGCAGGACGCGGGCGAGGGCGTGGGCGAGCTCCGGGCCGTCCGGCCGCCGCGCCCCGGGGGCCGGGACGACGTAGGCGACGAGCCGGCGGTCGCCCGGCGCGTCCTCGCGCACCAGGACGCGGGCGTCGCGGACGCCGGGGCGGGCGAGCAGGGCGTTCTCGATCTCGGCCGGTTCGATCCGGAACCCGCGGAGCTTGATCTGTCCGTCGGTCCGTCCCGCGTACTCGACGTCCCCGTGCGCCGTCCAGCGCGCCAGGTCGCCGGTGCGGTACATCCGGCCGCCGTCCCCGTCATACGGGTCGGGGACGAACCGGGTCGCCGTGAGGCCGGGCCGGCCCAGGTAGCCGCGGGCGACGCCGGCGCCGCTCACGTACAGCTCGCCCACGACGCCGGGGGGCACGGGGCGGAGGGAGTCGTCGAGCACGTACAGGCGCGTTCCGTCGAGGGGCCGCCCGATGGGCGGGACGCCCGGGGCGCCGGCCGGGACCGGGTGGCGGGAGGCGAACGTGGTGGTCTCGGTGGGTCCGTACACGTGCAGGACGCGGGTGCCGGGCGCGGCGGCGGCCATCCGTCCCATCAGGTCGGGGGCGGCGGCCTCGCCGCCCGCGGCGACCAGGCGCAGGCCGTCGAAGGCCGTCGGGTCGGTCTCGGCGATGACGTTGCAGAGGGCCGTGGTGAGGAAGACGGCGGTCACGCCGTGGGTGGCGGTCGTCTCCTTGAGCCTGCGCGCGTCGAGGAGTCCGGTGGGGGCGACGACGATCCGGCCGCCGGTGAGGAGCGGCACCCAGATCTCGAACGTGGACGCGTCGAAGACGTACGCCGAGTGCATGAGGACGGCGTCGCAGGTGCCGCCGGTCCAGGCGGAGTCGGCGGCCAGGGCGAGGACGTCGGCGTGGCGGACGCCGACGCCCTTGGGGAGGCCGGTGGAGCCCGAGGTGAACATGACGTAGGCGAGCCGGTCGCCGTGGACGGGGCCCGGCAGCGGGCCGGGCCGGTCCGGGCCGCCCCTCAGGACGGTGCCCGTGGCGTCGACCACGAGGACGGGGAGCCGGGTGGCGGCCACCTTCACCCAGTCGCGTCCGGCGGCCTCCTCGTCGACGACCAGGGCCCGGACGCGGGCGGTCCCGGCGACGCGGTCGAGGCGTTCGGCCGGCCAGTCGGCGTCCATCGGCACGTACGCGGTGCCCGCGGCCGCCGCGCCGACCGAGGCGGTCACGACGGCCGCCGAGCGGGCCGCGAGGACGCCGACGCCGTCCTCGGGGCCGAGCCCCCAGCCGGTGAGGGCGCGGGCCAGGGCCGTGGTCCGCTCCGCGAGTTCCCCGTACGAGAGGGTGGTGGGGCCGTCCACGACGGCGGGGGCGCCCGGGGCCGTGCGGACGCGTGCGGCGAACGCCTCGGGCAGGCTCGTCGCCGTGGTCCCGGCCGGCAGCGCCGCGCCGCGCCCGTGGTCGAGGAGGGTCTCGGCGGCCTCCGCGTCGAGCAGCGGGAGGTCGCGCACGGGTATGCCGGAGTCCGCTCCGGCGAGCGCGGCGAGGAAGCCGACCACGGCCTGCTGGTGGAGCCGGACGTCGTCGGGGTGGTAGAGCGCCGGGTTGGTGTCGAAGCCGATCAGCGGGCCGGTTCCCTCGGCCCGTTCGGAGACGAACAGGGACACGTCGTCGACGGGGCCGATGGACAGCAGGCGGGAGGTGGCGGGGCTGCCGCCGAAGTCGAGGTCATAGTCGTACCCCATGACGTTCACGACGAGGTCGGTCAGGCGGGCCGCCCCGTCGGCCAGGTTCAGCTCGCGGGCGAGCTGTTCGCGCGAGAAGCGGCGGTGGCGCAGGGCTCCGCGCATCTCGGCGGCGACGCTCCGGACGAGGTCCCCGACGGTCGTGCCGGGGTCGACGGCCAGCCTCAGGGGCAGGACGGTGGAGGTCATGCCGACCACGTGCCGGAGCGCGCCGTGGCGGCCGTGGGAGGCGAGGCCCACGCAGACCTCGCGGCGTCCGGTGACCCGCGCCGTGTAGGCGGCGACGGCCGCGACGAGGACCGCGCTCCAGGTGGTGCGGTTGCCGGTCGCGAGGCGCCGCAGGCCGTCGAGCACGGCCGGGGGGAGGGTCTCGCCGGTGTGCAGGTCGACGGCACCGGGGCCGGACCGGTCGACGGGTTCGGGGCGGTCGTCGCTCCCGGACCGGCCGGCGGGTCCGGGCAGGGCGGTGGGGTCGGGCAGGGCGGTGGGGTCGGGCAGGGCGGTGGTTCCGGGCAGGTCGGCGCGGTCGGGGCGGTCCGTGCGCCTCCTGAGGAGGGGGCTCCCGCCCGCGTCGCCGCCCTCGGCCCCGTGCCCGTCGGCGGCACGGTCGGAGAATCTTCCGGTCCAGTAGGCGCGGTCCGCCTCCAGCCGGCCGGAGGCGCGGTAGGCGGCCTCGTCGGCCACGAGGTCGCGCAGGGGGCCGGTGGGCGGCTCCAGCTCCGCGAGGTCCTCGCCGCGTGCCGCACGCGCGTAGAAATCGGCCACGGTCCGGGCCAGGAGCGCTCCGCCGAGGCCGTCGACGGCGATGTGGTGGTAGCGGACGTACCAGTAGTGGAGCCGCGGGCCGAGCCGCAGCAGCGCGAAGTGGTGGGACGGCGCTTCGAGGCGGTCGACGGCGGCCATGTCGTCGGCCATGTACCGCTCCGCCGCCGCGACGGGGTCGTCGGCTCCCGTGAGGTCGACCCGGCGCAGCCTGTCCGTCTCGGCCACCGGGCGGACGACGCGCTGCCGGACCGGCCCGTCGTCGGTGACGAACGCGAGGTTCAGGCTGTCGCAGAGGTGCGCCACCCGGTTGAACGCGGCGGAGAATAATCTCTCGTCGAGCCCCCCGCGAATCTCCAGGCATTCCCCGATGTTGTATTTCGGGCTGCCCGGGTCGACCAGTTGCCCGTACCACACACCCTGCTGGGCCGTAGTCAGTTCGAGGTATTCGGGGGATGATTCTTCCGACGGAAAGGCGAGGTTTTCAGACATGCCGACGACACCTTCGGTGAGGTTTCACGGGGACGGTGAGCGGAGGGCGGGCATTCGGCGCGCCGAGATCGTGGACGGCCCTTTTCGCGCGGGGGCGGCACACAGGGGGAGACACCGCGCGGATTTCACCGCGGGTGCTGTGGAGATCTCGCGCGGGGACGTGCCCGCCCCGTACGGATCGCGCGGTCCGTGCGATCCGTACGGGAGAAGAAGGAGGTCGCGGGGCGCCCCACCACCGGCTTCCGGAGGGGGCTTCCAGGGCGCCACGGACACCTGTCGACCACACATGACCGACAGGGGATTATTTTTGAGCGGAACTGCTCATTACGCGAACGAAGCTGACACCCGGACCACCGGAAGGGCCGCCTGACCTGCGTGGCGTCCCCGGTGGCCCCGGTGGCGCGTCAGCGCGCTTCGGCCTCCATCGCCGCCACCAGGCCGGCGGGACGCATGTCGGTCCAGACGCTCTCGATCCGCTCCAGACACTCCTGGCGCGACCCCTCGACGCCCTCGCGGTCCCAGCCGCCGGGGACGTCGAGATGTGCGGGCCAGAGGGAGTACTGGGCTTCGCGGTTCACCAGCACGACGAAGCGACCCGACTCGTCATCGAAGGGATTGCTCACGTTCCCACCCGTTCTCGATATCTTGTTCCAGTCTTTTTCACGCGCGGCCCACCCGGCTTCACCGGGCGACCGAAACGGGATTTCCCCGTACGGCGCGGCGCGTACGCCGCTCCTCCGAGGGGAGCCCGGCACGACCCCGGAGGCGGGCGGTCCGCTCCGCTCCGGACGGGGGAGACGAGCACCCCCGGCCAAGACTTCCCCCTAAAACCGAACTCACTCCGGTCACATTAAAGGATCCTCCTCGGCCAAGGATGCGAGCCTTCATGTTACTTTCGAGTAATTCATCAAGTGGAAAGCTCGGTAAGGGCGAGGGTCATATGCCAAGAGCGGCTCCCGATCGGATATCCAGCCACCCGAAGTCCGCTTAATCCCTACTCGCCCGCTTATCACCCGCACCATTCCGGCTGACCGCCCGACGCACCCTCCGGTTCCCCGGTACGCCCCCCGGAAGCGTGCCGCGCTCCCATGCGCCGTCCATGCGCCCCGCCCGAAAGGCAACCTCCAGCCGGAAAAAGTGGTCCGTCCGGCCATCACGACGCCCTCCGGACGGCCGGTTGACGACACTCCGGAGCGCCGAACCGGAAGCCGTCGGCCATCATCCGCACGGCCGCCCCCCGCCTCCCCCGCCTCGGCCGCCTCCCCCGCCCCGGTCGGGCCACCCGGGAGGAGGACATCCGTCGCGGTCGGTTGACGCTCCTCACAAGTCCTCGACACACTCCCCTCCGTCATCACACACTTTCGGGGAGTGATCACGGCTCACGGGGTAACCGCGTGGTGAAGCGTCACCGCCCCGGGTGGCGTCCGAGGTTGGAGCCTCCGTGTCCCGTTCCAGTTCCCCCGTCCCGCCGGTCTGCCGCGAGATCAAGTGGAGGACCACCGCCTTCCTGATCACCGACTCCTGCCGCGTCCCGCTCGGCGCCACCGTCCGCTACCGGTCCCGCTCTCCCTTCGTCATCGAGCTCACCCTCCACACCCCGGCGGGCGAGACGGTGTGGCACCTGGACCGCGACATGTTCCTCGCCGGCACCGAGGAGCCGGTCGGCATCGGTGAGGTGCACATCCGTCCCGCCCCCTACGACCAGGTCGTCCTGCGCCTGGGCGACCCCTCCCGCGCCGCCCTGATCGGCCTCGGACGCGGCCCGGCGCTGCGCTGGCTGAACACGACGTACACCGTCGTGCCCGCCGGGAGCGAGAGCTCCCACATCGACTGGCGGCCGCTCCTCGACGTCCTCGCCGACTGACCCCGGCGGGCGGCGGGGGCCTCCACCGGGACGGGCGCATACTGGCCCTGTGGAATGGTCGCCGCCCTTCGTGGACGACCTGAGGGAACGGCTCGGGAGCGAGCTCTTCCGACGCGTCGCCGGGCCCTCGGGCGAGAAGACGCGCGCCCGCGTCCACGGCACCCCCGGGCCCCGGTGGTTCGGCCCCGACCGGCCGATCCGCACGGTCCACGGCGACGCGTCGATGTTCGTCGGGGGCCTGACGGCGCTGCTGCTCCAGTCGCTGCACCCGTCGGCCATGGCGGCCGTGGCGGCCCATTCGGGGTTCCGGGGCGACCCGTGGGGCAGGCTGCAGCGGACCAGCACCTTCCTCGCGGTCACGACGTTCGGCACGGCCGACGACGCGCGGCACGCGGTGGAGCGCGTCCGCGCGGTCCACGAGCGGGTGCGGGGCACGACGTCGGAGGGACGGTCGTACCGGGCCTCCGATCCGCACCTCCTGGGCTGGGTGCACGTGGCGGAGGTCCACGGCTTCCTGCGGGCGCACCTGCGCTACGGCGCCTCGCCGCTCACCCGGGCGGACTACGACGGCTACGTGGCGGACGCGGCCCGGATCGCCGAGGAGCTGGGAGCGGAGGACCCGCCCCGGAGCCTGGCCGGGCTCGCCCGGCGGCTGGAGTCGTACCGGCACGAGCTCGGCGGCACCCCCGAGGCCCGGGAGACCGCCCGTTTCCTGCTCCGGGACCCGCCGATCCCCCGCCCGGCCCGCGTGCCGTACGCCCTGCTCACGGCGGCCGCGGTGGAGCTGCTGCCGCCATGGGCCCTCGGGGAGCTGGGCCTTCCGTCGCTCTCCCGGCCCGCGAGGGCGGCGGCGCGGACGGGCGGACGGCTGGCGACCGGGGGGATCCGCTGGGCGATGCGCCCTCCTCCGCCCGCCGTTCCGCCGAGACGGCACGACGGACCGCCCGGAGCCGGGCTCGGGTGACGGACGGCGTCAGTTCCCGAGAGACGGCGATACGGTCGCGGTCCCCAGCGGTGGCGACGCGATCGCGGGCCGGTGCGGTGACCGGGTCGGCGTCTCCCCGCTCGCGGTCGGGGCGCCGATCGAGCCGGTCAGCGTCGCTCCGAGCACGGTCAGCGCCGCGCAGGCGGTGAGGGCGCGGCCGGAGCGGCGGGACACAGAATCCGGGCGGCGGCCGCCGGGAAGCGGGGGCTCACGGGGCGGCACAGGCGCAGGCTCAGGCACGGAAGCGGACGCAGGCACGGACGTGGACGTGGTCGCGGGCGCGGGCACCTCGTCCGGCACGGCCGTCAGGACGCGGAAGCAGGCGTCGGCGTCGGGCCGGCCGCCCTCGTTCGGGTCCGTCATGGCCGCCATCAGCTCGGCGAGGGCCGGGGGAAGGCCCGGCGGGATCACGGGAGGCCGGTGCAGCCGCGCGAGCGCGGACTCCAAGGGGGCGCCCGCGTACTCGAGTTCGCCCTTCAGGGACTCCAGGAGCACCAGGCCGAGGCTGTAGACGTCGGCCGCGGGGCCGGCTCCCCTGCCCAGGGCCTGCTCCGGCGCCATGTAGGCCGCGGTTCCCACCACGGGGCCGGTCTCGACGCGGGCCTCGGGGTCGAACGGCCGGGATATGCCGAAGTCGGTCAGGTACGGGGAACCCTCCCCGTCCAGGAGGACGTTCGACGGCTTCACGTCGCGGTGCACGACGCCGGCCGCGTGCACGTGGGCGAGCGCGGAGGCGAGCGCGGCGCCGGTCCGGACGGTCTCGCGGAGCGTGAGGGGGGTCGCGGCGATGCGGCGGCGCAGGGTCGTTCCCCTGACGAGCTGCATCACCAGGTAGGGCCGCCCTTCCTCGCGTCCGGAGTCGTACAGGGTCACCAGGCCGGGGTGCCGCATCCGGGCCAGCAGGCGGCCCTCGTCGTCGAAGCGCTCCTCCGTGCGGCCCTCGCCGCCCGGACGGAAGATCTTGACCGCCACCGGTCGCCGCAACCGCAGGTCCAGCGCCTCGTACACGTCGGAGGCTCCCCCGCTCCCCAGCAGACCGTCCAGCCGGTACCGCCCGGCGACCGCGTGGGCCGTGAGCCGGAGATCCGGTCGGACCGACCATGGACGGACCATCATCGACGCTCCCTGCGTTCCGTTGCCGTCTTCCGCCGCTCGCCCGCCGGTACGCGCCGGACCCGGCGGCCGTACGCTCCGGGCCCCGTCCGTGCGCGGGCACGGGAGTACGCGTGCCCCGGGAACGCCGGACCATCCCCGTGCGGCGCCGGGCGATTCGGTGAGGGGGGCGGGTCCCCGGAAGAGCGGCGCGCCCTCCCGTCCCCGGCCGGGGGTCCGCCGTAACGTGGCGGGCCGGAGTCCGGCGGTCCGTTGAGGAGTGACGACGTTCATGGGGCAGAGGGACGAGAACGTGGACGCGGTGGTCGTCGGCGCGGGGGCGGCCGGTCTGGCCTGTGCGGCCGATCTGGTCGCGGGCGGGCTCCGGGTGAGGCTGCTGGAGGCCTCGGACGCCGTGGGCGGCCGGATGCGGACCGACCGGGTCGCGGGCTTCACCGTCGACCGCGGCTTCCAGGTGTTCAACACCTCCTATCCGCAGGTGAAGAGGCGGCTGGATCTGCGGGCCCTGCGGCTGAGGCCGTTCACGCCGGGCGTGCTCGTGCACACCGACGACGGGTTCCGCCGCTTCGTCGACCCCACCCGGCGGCCCCGCGAGGGCCGGGACCTGCTGCCCGGCCGGCTGGCCTCGGCCCGGGACCTGGCCGCCCTGGGCGTGCTGTCGGCGAGGGACGTCCTGGCACCGGTCCGGTACCTGCGGAACCGGCCCGACGCCACCACCCTCACCGCCCTGGCCGACGCCGGGATTTCGGCGGAACTGGTGGAGACCTTCTTCCGGCCGTTCCTGTCGGGGGTCTTCCTGGAGGACGAGCTGGAGACCTCCGCCCGCTTCTTCCACCTGGTCTGGCGCACCATGCTGCGCGGCACCCTGTGCCTGCCGGCCGACGGCATCGGGGCCGTACCCGCGCAGTTGGCGTCCGGTCTGCCCGGCGGCGTGCTGCGCACCGGGGAGCCGGTCGCGTCGCTCACCGACCGGGGCGTGGCCCTGGCCGGGGGCGGCGAGGTGTCCGCCCGCGCGGTCGTGGTCGCCACCGGTCCGCGCGACGCCGCCCGGCTGCTCCCCGGCCCGGACGTGCCGGACGGACGCGTCGTCACGACCCTGTACCACGCGGCGGAACGCTCTCCGCTGTCCGAGCCGACCCTGGTGGTCGACGCGCGGCGCCGCTTCCTCAACACCTGCGTCCTGACCGAGGTGCACCGCGGCTTCTCCGCGGACGGCCGGGCGCTGGTATCGACCTCCGTCCTCGGGGACCCGGACGCGGAGCGGGAGGGGGCGGTCCTCGCCGCCCTCTCCGAGGTCTACGGCACGGACGCCGGGGCCTGGGAGCCGGTGCACCGCGTCGTGGTGCGCGACGCCCTCCCGGCCATGCCGCCGCCCCTCCCCCTCTCCCGCACCGGCCGCGTCTCCCCCGGCCGGTACGTGTGCGGGGACCACCGGGCGACGGGCTCGGTCCAGGGCGCCCTGGCCTCCGGCACCCGCACGGCCCGGGAGGTCCTGGCCGACCTGTGACGCGCGCCCCATGGCTTGACCCGCACCGAGGGTTGGCGCTTTTCGAGTGCCGTATCGGAGCGAGCCGGGGGTGACGGTTCGTATCCTTTACGTGTTCGTCGCGTCACGCACTGTGCAGGGAGTCTCTTGTTGGGTACGCAGTCCCGGACGGCCGGTGTCGGCTCCTCCTCACCCCCCTCCTCATTTCCGCCCGACGGTTCCCGAGCGCCGTGGCACGAACGGGCCCGGGACGTCGTCGCGTTCGGCGGGTTCGATCCGCGCCTCGCGGCGGAGGCGGAGGAGCTGGCGCTCGCGGGCGGGCTGAGCGCGCGGGACCTCCGGGCCCTGCTCCTCCTGACGGACGACCACCCCGGGTGGCTTCCCGCCCGGAGGCGCGCGGTCGCGGCCCTGGGGGAGCGTCCGGAGGTGCCGCAGCAGGTGCTGGCCCTGCACGCGCAGTTGGAGGCGTGGGCGCCGCCCGCGTACGCGGAGTCCTCGGAGCCGCTGCCGGACGGGGAGACCCTCCACCGGGCGGAGCTCCGGATCGGTCCGGCCGACGCGGTCGCGAACGGGCCCGTCCGCACGGCCCCTTCCGCGGGGTCGGCCCGCCGGGCGGCGGCCGACGCCGTGCTCCGGGCCCTGGCCGGCGTCGGGACGGAGCGGCTGCGGCTTCCGGGGATGACGGCGGAGCTGTTCGACTCGCTCCTGGGCACGCGCCTCGAAAGCGCGGCGGAGCCGGGCGAGGAGCTCCACGCCGAACTCGTGCGGCGGGCGACCGCCTCGCGGCTGCGGCACCGCGACGCCCTGCGGCTGCTCTTCGGCACGACGGCCCCCGGCTGGCAGGAGGTCCGGCTGCTCGCCCTCGACCACACGGCGCGGATGCCGCCGTCGGCGGCGACCCTGCTCCAGTGGCGGGCCGAGGCCTGCCGGGCCGGACTCCGTCACACGACGGTGGAGCGCCCCGGGGGCTTCGCCTCGGCGTGGAGCTGGGAGGAGGCCGACGGCCGGGTCCTTACGGGCCCCGAGCGGGTCTCCGACGACCGGCGCACGTCCCTGCACGGCGCCGCGGTCGCCCTCCTCGCCCTGCTGTGCGGGCTGCCCGAGCCCCGGGACCTGGTCGAGGAGAAGCCGCGGAAGGCCCCGCCCCGGATCCAGCCGGTTCCGCGGGGCGCGGATCCGGTGAAGTACCTGAACAAGTACACCCAGCTGGAGGTGATCACGAAGCCGGAGCCGACCGTCACCTCCTCGCCCAGGCGCATCGTCTGCGCGTACACCTGCCGGCACGTGGCGACGGGCACGACGGTACGGGCGACGGGCACGGCGCGCGTGAAGGGGGACGCGCGCCGGGAGGCGGCCGCGGCCCTGATCGAGGAACTGGCCCGGCTGGAGGCGGAGACCGCCAGGCGGCCGGAACGGCCCGTACGGGAGGGGCGGTCCGTACGGCCGGAGCAATCCGTACGGCAGGAGCAGCCCGTACGGGAGGAGCAGCTCGTACGGTCGGAGCGGTCCGCGCCTCCGGTACCGCCGCGTCCCGCCGTGCCCGTCGTGATCCCGAGGCCCCGGCCCGCGCGGCCGGCGGTCGTCCTGCCCGCGCCGCGCACGGAGAACCCCGCGCCGCCGGACGTGCCGGAGCCGCCGGGGCAGGGGCTGTCGGCCGGTGCCGTGGCCGGTGAGGCGCTCGCGGCCGGGTGCGCGCTCTCCCTCGTCCCGCCGACCGGCGGCGAGCCGGTGGCCGGGATGCTGCTGTACCGGGCGGACGGCGCGCCGATGCCCGAGGTGCCGCTGCCCGCGCCGCTCGCCGCGACCGTCCGCCGGCTCGTCGTGCCGGCGGCCGACGGGCCCGTGGAGGTGACCGGCTGGCGGCTGCCCCTCGCCGAGGCCGTGCCGCTCCTGCTCGGCCGGTCCCGGTTCGCCGCGTGGCACCCGACGGCCGTGGAGTGGGAGCAGGCGGCGCGCCTGGGCGTACGGCTCGTGGCCGCCGGGCTCGTCCGTCCGGCGCTCGGCCCGGACGGGGTCGGCCGGTGGCGGGTCGGCCCCCTTCCGGATGCCGCCTTACAGGCCGTGGACGAGCTGGCGCACCACATGTCGCCGCACGCCCACGCCGTCACCGGCGGCGGGTCCGCCCCGTCGGCGCGGGAGGAGGCCCTGCCCGCGCGGGAGGCGGTCCTGGTCTTCCTGGACGCCGTGGCCGACGGCCTGGTGCGGACACCCGCGGCGGTCATGTTCGGCTCCGGCCCGTTCACGGGCCCCGCCGGGGGCCGTGTTCCGGACGCCGTGGCCGGGGCGGTGCGGCCCTGGCTCGACGCGGTCGAGGACCGGCTGGACGACGGCCCGCCGCCCGGCCTCGTCCTGGAGATGCGGGAGCCCTCCGAACGCGAGGCCCTGGACGGGCGTCTGACGGGGCGCCTCCTGATCGACGCCGGGCCCGGACGGGAGGGGGGCGAGGTCGCGGCCGGTCCGCTGTGGTCGGGGCGCGCCTTCCTCCGGGGTGTCGACCGGAACCGGTCGCGGGAGCGGGTCGGGCGCCTCCTGGAGCGGCTGGACCGGCTGTGCCCCGGCCTCGCGGGACTGGCCTCGCGGCCCGAGGCGTTCACCGTGGACGCGACGGGGACCACCCGGCTCCTGCGGGCGGAGGAGGAGTTGGCCGCCGCCGGGATGCGGCTGCGCTGGCCGGACCGCCTGCGCCGGGGGCTCACCTCGTACGCGGTCGTCGGCACCGCGACGGACGCCGGGGGCGCCGGGGCGCCCCGGTTCGACCTGCGGGCCCTGCTGGACTTCCGGTGGCAGGTCGCGCTCGGCGACGACACGCTGAGCGAGGCCGAGATGGACGCGCTCGCCGAGGCCGCCCGCCCCCTGGTCCGGGTGCGCGGCCGGTGGGTGCTGCTCGATCCCACCGTGCGCGCCCGCGCGCGCCGCCGGGAGATCGGCCGGCTGGCCGGGATCGACGCGCTCGCCGCCGCGCTCACCGGCACCGTGGGCGTCGACGGCCGGCAGGTCGCCTGCCGGGCGGCGGGGGACCTCGCCGGGGTCGTCGCCGCGCTGCGCCGGGGCGAGCACGTCTCCCCCGTCGCCGTTCCGGCCCGGCTGCGGGCCGTGCTGCGCGGCTACCAGGAACGCGCCCTGGCCTGGCTCGCCCACACCGGCGGCGCGGGGTTCGGCGCCGTGCTCGCCGACGACATGGGCCTCGGCAAGACCCTCACCGCCATCGCGTACGTCCTGCACCGCCACGAGACCGGGCACGACGGTCCCGTCCTGGTGGTGTGCCCGTCCTCCCTGGTCACCAACTGGCAGCGGGAGATCGACCGGTTCGCCCCGCACCTGGACGTGGTCCGCTACCACGGCGCCGGCCGGAGCCTGGACCCCGTCGGCGGGCGCACGGTCGTCCTCACCACCTACGGCGTGCTGCGGCGGGACGCGGAACTCGCCTCCACCGCCTGGGACCTGGTCGTCGCCGACGAGGCGCAGCACACCAAGAACCACGCGTCGGCGACGGCCGGGGCCCTGCGCGCGCTCACCTCCACGGCCCGGCTCGCCCTGACCGGAACGCCCGTGGAGAACAACCTCTCCGAGCTGTGGTCGCTGATCGACTGGGCCAACCCGGGCCTGTTCGGCACGCTGAAGGCGTTCCGGGCCCGCTACGCGACCGCCGCCGAGCGCGAGCCCGGCGGGCCCGCCGCCCAGGCGCTCGCCCGGCTGGTCGCGCCGTTCGTGCTGCGCCGCACCAAGAGCGACCCGGGCATCGCGCCCGAGCTGCCCGCCAAGGTCGAGACGCGTAGAATCGTCGAGCTCACGCCCGAGCAGGTCGCCCTGTACGAGGCCGTCGTGCGGGAGACGATGGACCAGATCGCCGGGTCCTCCGCCGCCACCCGCTCCGGTCTGGTCCTGAAGCTGATCACCGCGCTCAAGCAGATCACCAACCACCCCGCCCACTACCTCCGGGAGGCGCATCCCGGCCTGGCGCAGGTACGGCGGTTCGGCCGGCGGTCGGCCAAGCTGGAGGCGCTCGCCGAACTCACCGGGACGATCGCCCGGCGCGGCGAGGCCGCCCTCGTCTTCACGAGCTACGTCGCCATGGGCCGGCTCCTGGAGGAGCACCTCACGCACCTGGGGCACCGCCCGCTGTCCCTGCACGGCGGTCTGGACGCCGGGCGGCGGCAGGAGGTCGTGGACGCCTTCCAGCGCGGCGGGACGCCCCTGCTCGTCCTCTCCCTCCGGGCCGGGGGCACCGGCCTGAACCTGACCCGGGCCAGCCACGTCGTCCACTTCGACCGCAGCTGGAACGCGGCGGTCGAGGACCAGGCGTCCGACCGCGCCCACCGGATCGGCCAGCGGCGGACCGTCACCGTCCACCGGCTCGTCACCCGGGGCACGATCGAGGACCGGATCGACCAGCTCCTCGCCCACAAGCGCACCCTGCAGAACACGGTCCTGGCCTCCGGCGGCACCGGGTTCGCCCGCCTCACCGACCACGAACTCGCGGAACTCGTCCGCCTGGGAGCACCCGGATGACCACGATCCCGCCCCGTCGGCGCGCCACCACCACCGCCACCGCCGAACATCCCTCTCGTACGCGCCCTCCCGTGGAGGCCCCGGAGGGAGGCACCGCGACCGACGCCCGTACAGTCCCGGGGGCAACCCCGGCCGAGGCCGCCGGGGCGCCGGTCCTTCCCACCCAGGGCGTACGGACCGGGGCCCTGCCGCCGCTCCCGCCGCTCGACCTCCACGGAGCCGTGCCGGTCCTCGACGCGGTCACCGCCGAACCGCCCGCCCCGCTGCCGGAGCTCGCCGTCCTGCGCGCGCTCGTCCGGGACGCCGCCCGGCGCGCCGCCGCACTCCTCCAGGGCCACGTCCCCGAGGCCCACGACACCGTCGCCGACATCGTCCGCTTCACCGTCGGCGCCGGCGGCGACCACCTGGAGACCGCGGCCGCCCACCTCGGCCTCACGCCGCTCCGGATGCGGCACCTCACCGCCGCCTACCACCACGGCGGTCCGCACGGTGCCGCCGCCTGCCTCTCCCCCCGGCCCGCCCATCCGGCCGCGCTCGCCGCGGCGGAGGCCGCGATCCGGCCGCTGCGCCCCTCCCCCGGCGCCCCGCTCGAACGCCACCGCGACCGGCTCACCGACCCGCCCGCCGGGGTGCAGCTGCGCCACGGCCCGGACGGGCGCTGGTATCCGTACGCCGACCTCCACGGCACCTGGCAGCCGGTCGCCGGACCGCACGGGGACCCCGCCCGCGCGTACCGGGCCGCCCGTCTCGCCCTGCGGCAGCGGCGCTGATCGCGGGGCGCATGTGGACCGGCCGCCGGGGTAGCCGGGGCAGTGACCGGAGGAAAGGAAAAACCACCATGAAACCGTCACGTCTCGTGTTCAAGCCGCTCTCGCTCGCCGTGAGCGCCGGGACCGGTGTGCTCGCGGGAGCCGCGTTCAAGAAGACGTGGCAGATCCTGGGGCACGACGACGACACCCCCGACGCCACCGACGAGCACCGTGGCTGGGGCGAGGTCCTGCTCGCCGCGGCGCTGCACGGCGCGATCTTCGCCCTGGTGAAGGCCGCCGTCGACCGGGGCGGGGCCACGGCGGTGCGCCGGGTGACGGGCAGCTGGCCCGCCTGATTCCGTACCGCACGGACGAACCGGAGCGCCGCCCCTTTTCCACGGGGGCGGCGCTCCGGTCCGTTCGGGCCCTTCCATCTACCTACTCGGTCTCCTCGGTGGCGGTGGTGATCCGGGCGCAGGCCTTCACGACCTCGTGGAGGTCGAGGCCCTCGTCGCGCAGGGCGCGCTGGCGGTCCGCCCCGCCGCCGTGGGCCAGGTGGGCGGCGATCCCCTTCCGCGCGTCGTCGAGGTCGCCGGTGTCCGCGAGGGCCTCCTCGACGTGGTCGAGGAGGGCTTCGTACGCCGCCTCGACGGAGGTCTCCTTCAGGGTGAGGGGGTGGAGGAGCGGCCCCCGGAGGCCGGACCGGGCGGCGCGCCAGGACGCGAGCCGCAGGAGTCCGGCGGAGACGGGCGCCGGGGGCTCGCCCTTGCGCCAGGCGCGGGCGGCGGTCTCCACGAGCCCCCGCGCGAGGGTCGCGATGAGGACGGTGGTGTCGGCCTCCAGACAGACGTCGGCGACCCGGATCTCCACGGTCGGGTAGTTCGCGGAGAGGCGGGCGTCGAAGTAGATCATGCCGGGGTCGCGCAGGACGCCGGTCTCCACCATGGCCTCGACCTGCTGGTGGTACACGTCCGGGCTGCCGAACAGCTCGTACGGGCCGGCGGACGGCCAGCGGTTCCAGACCCGGCTGCGGTAGCTGCTGTATCCGCTGTCCTCCCCCTGCCAGAAGGGGGAGTTCGCGCTGAGCGCGTTCAGGAGGTAGAGCCAGGGCCGGATCCGGTCGAGGACGGCGACGCCCTCCTCGTCGGAGTCGACGGCGACGTGGACGTGGCAGCCGCACGTCAGCTGTTCCTTGGTGGTGAGGGCGAACTGCTCGGCCATCCACCGGTACCTCTCGCCCCGGTGGCGGGATGGCTCGACGGGGACGGGCGAGGTGGCGAGGGCGGCGACGACCGCGTCGGACTCCCGGGCGTAGCGCAGGGCCTCGCCCCGCCACCGTACGATCTCCTTCCGCATCTCCGCCATGTCCGTCAGCGGCTGGGTGGAGAACTCCAGCTGCTCCTGGTGCAGCTCCTTCTCGAAGACCTCCCCCGCCTCGTCGCCGCGCAGGGCCGCCGACGCCAGGACCGCCGACGACACGGCGAACGGCTCGCCCGTCCTGGCGTTGACGAGCATCAGCTCTTCTTCGACTCCTACCGTGCGCATCGACTCTCCCCTACATCGGTGAACGTCCCGCGCCGCCGGCCGCCGGAAGGGGCCGTGAGCGGTGCGAGACGGGAACTCTCTCTCCCGCGTATGCCCGCTTCCGCGTCCGTGACGCACCTGGGACCACCCCTCTCAGCAGGAGTTTTCAACTCCGCGGTTACGGGACGGAGTCCGGGCCGGCTCAGCCGTAGGTGACGGTGACCTTCTCGAAGCCGAGGGCGCGCAGGAGGCCCTGGAGCATGGCGGTGGTGTTGCGTTCCGCCCGGGTGGTGAGGTCGCTCTCCTTCGCGGCGTCGCCGATGTGCCGGGCGGCGAGGACGTTGACGGCCTGCTCGCCCGCCGGGTTGTCGGAGAAGAGGTCGCCGAGCCGGTCGAGGAGGCCGCGTTGCTTGGACACCGTGTAGGAGCGCTCGGGGTCGAGGAACGGCCGGTCCAGTCGCGCGTGCGGCAGCCGGAGGGTGGCGGTGGTGCGTTCCTCGTCGACGGTGACGGCGTTCTCGCCGAGGCCCGAGAAGTCGACGTAGGCGCTGACGCTGCCGCTGGCGACGTACAGCGTGCGGGTGCCGCGGATCGCGTCGGGCAGGAACCGGGCGTCCTTCTCCAGGTCGACCACGACCTGGTAGGCGCCGGCGGCACCCTCGTGGCGGTTCATGTCCTGGATCGACTTCAGGACGGCGGGGCCGGTGCGGTCCTTGGTGTTGCTCCCGAACAGGTCGCCCAGGCCGGGTGGCTGGAAGAACCGGCCCAGCAGGACCAGCACCAGGATGAGGGTGAGGAGCACGGCGGCGAGGGGCCACCCGCGGGTGGCGCGTCCGGACCGCCGGGGCTCGCGCGAGGGTCTGCTCTCCGTGTCTTGTTCCATGCGCGTCTCGTGCCCGCTGCGCCTCCGCCCATGCGGAACCCGCCCCGGTTCACGGCTCGTTGGGGTGTACGGGGCGGCTGTGGCCGTTGTCGTGCCGGCCCCGGCGCGCGTGGGTTGCGGCGCCGCTTCCCGGGTAGCCGCTTTCCCTCGGAGAGGCCGACGATGGGGGCGGAACATGAGGATGTGGAGACGTGACCGGAGCGCGGACGGCGCCGTGGCGACCAAGGCGGGCGGTTCCGTGCCCGCCGCACCCGTGCCGCCGCCAGAGCCGCCCCGCGAGGCCCTCCGCGAGGCCGAGGAGCCGCGCGGGCCGGTCCGCGAGGCGGAGGCGGAGGAGCGGCGGGGGCCCGGCCGGGCGGTCCGGGCGCTGGTGGCGCTGGTCGCCCTCGTGGGCATGGTGGCGTTCGCGATCGTCCTGGCCAAGCTCACCCTGAACGCGTCGCCGGCGTCCGTGCCCCTCACGCACAGCAATCTGACGCCGGGCAGTTCCATCCGCGCGTACCTGGAGCAGCCGGCGTTCTTGGAGACGGTGAAGCAGCTCGGCGGCAACGTGCTGCTCGGCGTGCCGTTCGGCGTGCTGCTGCCGCTGTTCTCTCGGAAGACGCGCGGGCTGGTGCGGGTGGCCCTGCTCACGATCGTGACGATGCTGCTCGTCGAGCTGGTGCAGGGCGCCCTCATCACGGGACGCGCCTTCGACATCGACGACGTCCTGCTCAACACCACCGGCGCGCTGCTCGGCTATCTGCTCGTCGGACGGCGTCTGGGCCGCGCGGTGCACCCGCGGGTCCGGCGCCGGTGGTGGCAGCGGCGCCCCGCCCGGCAGAAGGGGTCCGAACAGGTCCTGGCCACCGACCGGTAGGCTCCCCCGGCATGACGGACGACTGGCGGGCGGACCGGATCGGGGCCGCGCTGCGGGGCGAGAACCCGACGGTGCTGCGGCGGCTCGACGCGTCATTCGCGGTGATCGGCGACGTGCAGTTCCTGCCGGGCTACTCGGTGCTCCTGGTGGACGATCCGGGGGTCCGGCGGCTGTCCGAACTGCCGAGGGCGAAGCGGCTGGCGTTCCTCACCGAGATGGATCGGCTCGGTGAGGCCGTCGAGCGGGTCTGCTTGCGGCTGGATCCGGCTTTCCGCCGGGTCAACCTGGAGATCCTGGGGAACACCGATCCGTTCCTGCACGCCCATGTGTGGCCGCGGTTCGCGTGGGAACCGGCCGGCTTGGCGGGCAAGCCGGTGTGGCTGTACCCGCCCGGCCGGTGGAGCGAGGAGCGGTTCCGGCTCGGTCCCCGGCACGACGTGCTGCGGGAGGCGATCGGCGGCGAGCTGGACCGGCTGCGGGCGGCGGTCTGACGGCCGGGGTCAGGGGCCGGCGACGAGCCGGCCGAGCCGCGCGGCCAGCCACGGCCTGCGGCCACCGGCCCGCATCCGCCCCCTCGCGACCGCCTTCCAGACCGGCGTGCGCCGGAAGGAGACCAGGAGGAAGGTGACCGGATCCGCGACGATCCGGCAGTCGTAGGCGCGCGGCGGGGCGTCGCGGGTCACCGTC
Organism: Streptomyces sp. NPDC093071; assembly: GCF_044754545.1. NCBI lineage: Bacteria > Bacillati > Actinomycetota > Actinomycetes > Kitasatosporales > Streptomycetaceae > Streptomyces > Streptomyces sp. NPDC093071. The sequence goes on from NZ_JBIVPH010000002.1 coordinate 352,504, forward strand.
GCCGTCCCGTCGTCGACGACGACCGCGAGGCGCGGACCCCCCTCGATCGCGAGGTCGAAGGCGATGCGCACGCCCCGCGCCTTCACCGGGTCCAGGGCCGCCGCCATCATCGTCGGCATCGACTGCCCCAGGACGAGCCGGGCCTCGTCCCGGCCGATCGACCAGGGGAGGCGGGCGCCGCGCGCGATGTCCAGTCCGTGCACGAGGGTCTCGCTGAGCATCAGGCCGGTCACCGTGGCCAGGGTGACCGGCACGTCCCCGTACCAGGGCGCGGAGACGGGGGTGTCCAGGGCGAGGCCCTCGGTGACGCGCAGGAACGTCTCGCCCCGCTCCGCGACGAAGTCGGCCGTCCCGGCGCGCTCCTCACGGCCGAACAGGGTGACGGAGCGGGCGTTCATGGCCGTGATCCGCTCGACGAACGTACCCCCGGCGAGCGCCCCCTCGGCGGACGCCAGAACGTCCTTCCACTCCGTTGCCGTTTCGGGCGAGACGAGGGCGGTGTACGCGAGGTAGACGGCCGCCAGGTGCGTGCCGACGTCGCCGACCGACCAGACGGGGACGCCCGATCCCACGTCCGGGTCGGGCACGGCGCGGAGCAGCCCGACCAGGCGCGGGATCGCGGCGGCCAGCGCGGCGCGGGCCCTCTCGTGCTCGGTGACGGGATCGAACGTCGTGACGGTGCCCATACCACTCCCCCAAGTCGCGTACGGAGCCGCAGATTACCGCCGGGTAGCACGGCTGCGACAGCCCTCCGGGAGCGAGGAGGACGACTGGACTGCTCCGGCTCCGTGCGGACGGTGCTGGGCTACCGCGCGCCACCCCCTGTTGTCCTCGGACAGGTCGGGTGACGGCACGGCGCGCTCCCGCCAGGGCGTGGACGTCCTGCCGCTGACCGGTGTCGCGGCGCAGAACGGACCCACCGTCGGCGACGTCGGCGGCGTCTCCCGGCTCGACGGCAACGGCTACCACGCCAAGACCCCGCGCAGCTCGAAGCGCCTCCAGTCGCCGGTACCCCGGCCGGTAGCCTCGGTCGGACAACGGACGTACGGGGGGTTGTCGTGAGCGAGGCGCTCTATGACGAGCAGTCGTGGAATCCGCTGGCACGGGTCGTCGGGCTGTCCGGGGACGGTCTGCGCAGGGGCGGCAGGACGACTCCCCTGGAGGAGCTGAACCTCGCCGCGACGGCCGAGGCCTTCCTGCGCGGCCGGTGGCTCGGGGGCGGCGGTGCGGAACGCCCGCTGGACGGGCTGCCGGAGGGGCCGGGGATAGTGCCGGTGACCCGTGTCACCGGGACCAGCACGCCGGTGAAGGTGCGCCGGGCCGCCGAGTTCGCCCGTGCCCTGGGCGGGCTGGCGGTACGGCGGTGCGGCGGGCCGGAGCGGGTGGCCGAGCTGGCGGCCCGGGCCCGGGCCGAGGACGTGCCGCTGTGGATGGCGCGGCGGTACGCGGAGGGGCCCGCCGGGCCGGTCGTCGTCGCCGTGGACCGGCGCCTGGTGCGCGTGGACGTGTTCGGCGCGCACGCCCCCGTCGTACGGCTCCGGGCGCCCGGGGGCTTCCGGGCCGACTCCCCCGACCCGTCCAAGGGCCTGTCCCTGACCGTCGGCGACGCCGAGGCGAGGCTCGTCCTCACCAAGAAGCTGCGCAAGTCCAGGAGCTCGGTGGAGGCGTGGCTGCCCGGACAGCACTGGGAGCTGCGGCGCGAGGGCTCGGGCGGTTCCCGGCTGCTGCGCGACGGGCGGCGCGTCGCCCTGCTGACCCGGCCGCCGTCCCGGCCGGTGCTCGCACCGGGCACGCTCCTGCTGCCGCTCGCCCCGGTGCGGTACGAGACCTCCGACCCGCTGGACGCCGCCGTGGCGCATCTCTTCGCCACCGCCTTCGGCCTCGGGGACACCACGGGCACGGCCCGTTTCCGGTCGCGGCCGGCCGCATCGGACGGGGCCGAGCCGATCGTCGTCGACGCGTGCTGGGACCGCCCCTGGTACAGCAACCTCGGCGGCGGGCGCGAGGACAACGAACCCGGCGGCAACGACGGCTGGGGATCGGACGGCGGCAGCGGCGGGGACTCCGGCGGGAGCGACGGCGGCGGTGACGGCGGAGGCGGGGGCGGCGGCGACTAGGGACCGGTCCGCCGGGCGGGCCCCGAGCCCCGGTGCCCGGTCCGCCGGACGGGTCCGGTCGACTGGCGGGCGGGGCGCGCGGAGGGATGATGGAGGTCCGGCCCCGCGCAGCAGGGGGCCCGTGGCGGCATGGCGGAAACGCTCGGGGTGAGCCCGCGCGGCGGGTGCCGTGCCGCGTGAGGGAGGCAGAGCACGAGGTGGACGACGAGATCCCGCCCTTCGCACCGGAGTACCGGGGGCTGCCCTTCGCCGGTGAGGCCGCGGGCGCGCTGCTCGACGCCGGGGGCCGGATCATCGGATGGACCCGCGCGGCGGAGGAGCTGCTCTCGCTGTCCGCCGACCGGGCCTGCGGGCGGCACATCGGGGACCTGCTCAAGGACCCGGCCACCCGGAGTTCTCCGCCGCCCGGCGGGAGGCCGGAGGCCTGGTCGGGCGTGGCCGAGGTGCTCACGGGCGGCGGCGCGGAGCTGAGGGTCGACTTCCAGGTCCTGCCGCTCACGGACGCCGGCGCGTGTGCCGGGGCGGCCCGGTACTTCGTCCTGGCGGCCCCCGAGGGGACGGCGGCCCGCTGGCGGCAGGACCAGGCGTTCACCACGGAGCTGTTCCTCCAGGACCGGCTCGGTCTCGCCGTCTTCGACCTGGACCTGCGCCTGGTCAGGACCAACACCCACCTCCTCCCGTACACCGGGCTCGCGCCGGACCTGCGGGGCCGGCGGCTCATGGACTTCCTGTACGCGGAGGACGCGGCGGCCATCGAGCGGCAGCTGCACGAGGTGCTGCGGACGGGGCTGCCGCTCGTGCGGGCGGAGCAGACGGTCCGCACCCTCCGGGAGCCCGGGGGCGGGGCGGTGATGGCCATCTCGGCGTTCCGGCTGCAGGCGCCCGACGGGCAGGTGTTCGGGGTGACCGCGCTGTTCACGGACGTCACCGAGCTGCGCCGCACCAGCGAGCGGCTGTCCGTGCTGCACCGCGTGACCGCGGCCGTCGGCGGCTCGCTGTCGGTCGTCGGCACGGCCGAGGACCTGGCGGCGGCGCTGGTGCCCGCGGTCGGCGACCTCGCCGTGGTGGAGATCGCGGAGGAGGTGTTCACCGGCGAGGAGCCCACTCCCGGCCCGGACGGCAGTATGCCGCTGCGCCGGACCGCCGTGGCCGGGCACAGGACGGCGGAGGCCCCCCTCGACCACGTCGTCCTGGCCAGGCCCGACGCCCCCGCGCAGCCGGCCGACCCGCTGACCTCGATGACCGTCGCGCTGCGTGCCCGGGGCAGCGTCCTCGGGCGCATGACCGTCCACCGCGACGCCGGGAAACCGCCGTACGAGGCGGCCGACCTGCATCTGCTGCACGAGATCGCCGGCCACGCCGCGCTCGCCCTGGACAACGCCCGCCGCTACACCCGCGAGCACCGCGCGTCGGTGGGGCTCCAGCGCAGTCTGCTGCCGCCCTCGGAGGCCGAGAACGTCGCCGTGACCACCGCCGGGGTCTATCTGCCCGCCGACACGGGCACCGGGGTCGGCGGCGACTGGTTCGACGTCATCCCGCTCTCGTCCGCCCGGGTCGCCCTGGTCGCCGGTGACGTCGTCGGCCACGGGCTCTCGGCCACGGCGATGATGGGCCGGCTGCGGACCGCGGTCCGCACCCTCGCCGACCTGGACCTGGAGCCGGACGAGCTGCTCGTGCACCTGGACGACCTGGTCTCCCAGCTGGGCGTGGAGACCGACGGGAGCGACGAGTCCGACGACGCGACGGGGCCCGCCCGGCCCCGGACCGATCCGATCGGCGCGACCTGTCTGTACGCGATCTACGACCCGGTGTCCCGGCGGATCGCCATGGCCTCCGCCGGGCATCCGCCGCCGGCCGTGGCGGCCCCGGACGGGACCGTCGCCTTCGTCCCGCTGAACCCCGGGCCTCCGCTGGGCGTGAGCGGGCTGCCCTTCGAGATCGCCGAGGTCGACGTGGAGCCGGGGAGCATCCTCGCCCTCTACACCGACGGCCTGATCGAGAGCCGGGAGCGCGACGTCGACGAGGGCATGGCCGACCTGGCCCGCCGTCTCGCGGAGCCGGGCGTCTTCGACACGCCGCTGCGGCGGCTCGGCCGCGAGATCGTCGCCGGCCGCCCCGCCCATCACCTCACCGACGACATCACCCTGCTGCTCGCCCGTACCCGCGCGGTCCCGTCGTACGACCACGTCGTCTGGCCGGTGGCCGCCGATCCGGCCGCCGTGGCCGAGGTGCGCGGGGCGGCGGCGCGGCAGCTGGACGACTGGGGCCTGGCGGAGCTGGCCTTCACCACCGAGCTCGTCCTGAGCGAGCTGGTCACCAACGCGATCCGGTACGCCGGCGGTCCGGTGGAGGTGCGTCTGATCCGGGCGGGCCGTCTGGTCTGCGAGGTCTCCGACCCGAGCGCCACCCAGCCCCGGATGCGCCGGGCCCTGCTCACCGACGAGGGCGGCCGGGGCCTGTACCTGGTCGCGCAGCTCACCACCCGGTGGGGCTGCCGTTACACGCGGCACGGCAAGACGATCTGGGCGGAGCAGGAGATCCCGGAGGGGACGGACCCGACGCGGTAGGAGCGGCGGGGGCCACCGGCCTCCGTCCGGTCACGGGCGGCGCCGGAGCGACGGGGCGCGGCGGCGGTGCGGCGGTTCGGGGACGGCGACCTCGGTGACGCCCTCGTGGACGGCCCGTCCGGCCTCCTCCGCGTCGACGCCCGCGAAGACCAGGACGTCCTGGGCGACCAGGCGTACGGTCTCCCACACGGTGACCGTGGAGGTGAGTCCGGCGTCCGGGGCGTCCCGGACGGCGTCGAGGGCCCGGCGGGTCGCGTGCCGGCGGACCGCGCGGCTGCCGGGCGCCGCCGCGAGCGCGTCCAGGGCGCCCGACAGGGCCCGCAGGGTGGGGGCGAACTCCTGACGGTGCCGGGTGTCCAGGGCGAGGGCGCGGCGGACGAGGGTGAAGCAGCTGTTGCCGAGCAGGTCCAGTTGCAGCGCGGTGGCCGTCTCCCGGGTGAGGGGTTCCCTGCCGCCGCGCCGGTGGAGGGTGCGGCCGGCGACGGCGACGCTGTCGGCGCGCGCCCGGCCCAGGTCGTCGAGGAGCGTGTAGACCGTGCGGACCTCGTCCCAGGTGCGGACGGTCCGTTCGTCGTCCTCGGCGTCCATCTCGCGCGCCGTGAGGGCGAGGGCGTCCGCCAGGCCGGACAGGGTGGTGGACTCGGCCTTCCGCAGCAGGGTGAGGGGGTGCACGGGGAAGAGGAGCTGGCTGAAGACGAGGGCGACGGCGCCGCCGACGAGGGCGTCCAGGACGCGGTCGGTGCCGGCCTGCTGTCCGGCGGCGACGCAGATGACGGCGCCGACGGCGGCCTGGGCCATGGTGATGCGTTGGCCGTCGAGGACGAGCGCGGCAAGGAGCGCGCACAGCACGGCGACGCCGACGGTGACGGAGCCGTGGCCGAGGAGGGTGAAGGCGAGCTGGCCGACGACGACGCCGCTGATGACGCCGACCAGGACCCGCACCGTGTTGGTGCCGCGTCCGCCCAGGGGGGTGTTGAGGGCCACGAGCGTGGCGATCGGGGCGAACAGGGGGACGTGGTGGTCGATGAGGTCGTCCGCGATCCACCAGGACAGGGCGGCGGCCACGGCCTGCTGGAGCACCGGCCACAGGTTGTCCCCCACGCGCCTCAGGGCCTTGGCCATCGTCCCCTTCCCGTCCGTTTCCCGCCGCCCTCGCCCGTGGGGTGGCGGTCCGTCAGCCGAGGTCCTCGAAGAGGCGGCGGCCCGGCTGGTGCCAGTGCGTCAGCTCGGGGAGCCGGTCGGCGGCTTCCGGGCCCCAGGTGCCGGGGGCGTACGGCAGGGGCGGCTCGGCGGGGTCGAGGACGGGCCCGACGATCCGCCAGCACTCCAGGATCGTGGGGAAGAAGGCGAAGGTCTCGGGGTCGCCGACGACGGCGCCCCGGAGGATGTTCTCGTACGGCAGTTCCTGCCGCCCGAGGACCTTCGCGAAGTCGACGCCGATGGGCACGGTCACCGGGCGTTCCACGCCCTCCTCGGGCTTGCGGAGCATCAGGTCGGCCCGGATGCCGGTGTCGCCGTCGATGCGGAAGCGGATGAGGTTGGGCGGGGTCTCCGTCGCGTCGCCGCCGAAGAGTTCGAGCGGCGGGGTGCGGAGCTGGACGATCACCTCGGTGGCGGTGACGGCCAGCGCCTTGCCGCTGCGCAGGTAGAAGGGGACGCCGGCCCAGCGCCAGTTGTCGATGAACAGGCGGGTGGCGAAGTACGTCTCGGTGGTGGAGTCCGGCTCGACGCCCTCGACGCCGAGGTAGCCCTCGTACTGGCCGCGGACGGTGGCGGCGGGCTCCATGGTGCGGGCGGCGTGCAGGACCCGCCACTTCTCCAGGCCCTGGGCGCGGGCGTTGGAGGCGCTGGGCGGGTCCATCGCGAGGAAGGCGAGGACCTGGAGCAGGTGGTTCTGGACGACGTCGCGCAGGCAGCCCACGGCGTCGTAGAAGGAGCCGCGGTCGGCGACGTCGAAGTCCTCGGCGAGGGTGATCTGGACGTTGTCGACGTAGGCGCGGTGCCAGATCGGGGCGAGGAGGGTGTTGGCGAAGCGGGCGACCATCAGGCTCTCCACGGCGGCGTTGCCGAGGAAGTGGTCGACCCGCAGCAGGTGGTGGTCGTCGAAGCAGGCGTTCAGTTCCTCCTGGAGCGTGCGCGCGGAGTCCAGGTCGTGGCCGAACGGCTTCTCGACCACCAGGCGGGCGTCGCGGTTGAGGCCCGCTTCGGCGAGGGCGCGGGCGACGGTGGTGAACAGGGAGGGCGGGATCGCCAGGTAGTGGGTGACGAAGCCGTGTCCGGCGACGGCCTCGCGGAGCCGTTCGAAGGTGGCCTTGTCGGTGAAGTCGCCGGTGACGATCGACAGGTTCGCCGCGAGCCGGGCGAAGACCTCCTCGTCGAGGTCGGGGACGGCGGCGGCGACCGCCTCCCGGGCGTGCCGGCGCAGCGCCTCGTCGTCCCAGTCCCCGGCGGCCACGCCGATGACGGGGACGGTGAGCCGGTCGTCCTCGGTGAGCCGGTACAGGGCGGGGAGCAGCATCTTCTTGGCGAGGTCGCCGGTGATGCCGAAGAGGACGAGGGCGTCGGCCGTCTCGAGGTCGTCGGGACCGAGGAGGGTGTCGCTCATCGCGAGCGTCCTTTCTGCGGGGATGCCGTCTTCCCTGGGCGGTCCGGGTGGTCGGGCTCGTGCTTGAAGCGGGCGTCGAGGGCCTCTTCGATCTGCTCGGGGTCGCGGCCGCGGGTCTCGGGCAGGTAGCGGCCGACGAAGAGGAACGCGAACAGGCAGATCCCCGCGAAGATCCAGAAGGTCTCGCCCTGGCCGATGAGGTTGGCCAGGGGCAGGAAGGCGAGGCTGACGACGAAGTTGGACACCCAGTTGACGGCGGTGGAGAGGCTCGATCCCTCGGCCCGGACGGACGGCGGGAAGATCTCGCCGATCAGCGTCCAGAAGACGGGGCCGAGGCCGCCCGCGAAGGCGGCGATGTAGATCACCATGAACACCAGGGTCAGTTCCGAGTTCATGCCGACGACGAACGCGAGTCCCAGCATGAAGATCGAGGCCGTCATCAGGGCGAGCGAGACGAGGACCATGGGCCGTCGTCCCACTTGGTCCACGAGCCGGATCGCCACCAGGGTCATGACGAGGTTGATGAGGCCGATGAAGACGGAGTAGAGGATGGCGTTCGAGGCGTCGAGGCCGGTCTGCTGGATGATGGTTGGCGCGTAGTAGATGATCGTGTTGATGCCGGCGAACTGCTGGACGGCGGCGAGGGTGAGTCCGACGATCAGGGCGGGCCGCACGTCGGGGGCGAGCAGCCGCCGGGTTCCCTTTCCGCCCGCCGCCTCGTTGCGCCTCTGCTTCTCGCGGTCCTCGGCCATGCGCTGCCGGCCCCGTCTGATCAGCTCGTCGGCGGTCGCCTCGTCGGTCAGGTCGGCGATGCCCCGGCGGGCCACGTCCTCCTGGCCGTGGGCGATCAGCCACTGCGGCGACTCGGGCAGCAGCCACAGCGTGGCGGCGATCATGAGGAGGGCGGGGATCGCGCCGACGGCGAACATCGCCCGCCAGGCCTCGCTGCTCGCGAAGGCGAGGTTGACGAGGTACGCGACGAGGATGCCGATCGTGATCATGAGCTGGTTCATGGTGAGCAGCCGGCCGCGGATCCTCGTCGGCGAGATCTCCGAGAGGTAGACCGGCACCGTGGCGGAGGCGGCGCCGACGGAGAGGCCGAGGACGATCCGGCCCGCCATGAGCGTCAGGTAGCCGTTCGCCAGGGCGGCGATCGCGGTGCCGACGACGAACACGACGCCGATGAGGCGCAGGGCCTTGCGCCGGCCGAGCCGGTCGGCGAGGCGGCCCGCCGAGGTGGCGCCGACCACGGCGCCGATGAGCAGGACGCTGACCACGCTGCCCTGCTCGAAGGAGTTGAGGTCGAAGTCCTCCTTGATGTACAGCAGCGCGCCGGAGACGACGCCGGTGTCGAAGCCGAACAGGAAGCCGCCCAGTGCGATGGCGGCCGCCCAGAGGGTGATCCTCCGGATGCCCTCCGGCGCGACTTCGGTGAGCGGACCGTGGGTCCCCGGTTCCCTGGAGAAGCCCTGAACCATGCGACGCCCTCGTCTCCTCGATGACCGGTCTTCTCGGCGACCGTCTTCTCGATGCCCGATGCGGTCATCGTCACCGCGCGGTGGCGGTGACGACATCTGTGCGGGCAATCGGGTGACGCGGAAGGCGCGTCGCGTGTCGGTGGGTGGCCGTAGGTTGGGGCCGAACCGGCACCGGCCGGCCGTACCCGCGAACAGGACGATCCGCCATGGGAAACCCCTCCGCCGAGCACGGCGTTCCGCTGACCGACCGCGTCATCGCCTCGGTGCGTGCCGATCCGGGGCGGCCGGTGCTGGACTACAACGCGTGGGCGGGTCCCTGGGTGACGGGGGCGGCCGAGCCGCTGGCCGACGACGTGCTCGCGAAGGCCGTCTTCCCCAGCGGGCGTCCGCTGCCGCCCAGTCTGCGCCGGTGGCTGGCGTTCGACAGCGGTCTGCTGCGCCGGTTCGGCTGGCTCGACGGGGAGTCGCGCTTCACCCCCCGGACGCTGGGGCGGATCGGCCGCGACGAGTTCGGCGACGGCTGGGGAGCGCCGTTCGAGGCGCTGTCGGAACGTTTCGGCGAGTGCTTCCTGCTCCCGGGCGGTTCCGACTCGCGCCGGGTCCTCGCCACGGGCGAGCCGGACGCGTACGGCGAGTACCCGGTGTTCGCGCTCGACGTGGACGACCTGCCGTGCGTCGAGCTGATGTACCCGGGCCTGGACGTCTACCTGGCGGAGACGGCGGGCCTCGTCGCACGGGCGGAGGGGGGCTACTCCTCGCTCGCCGCGGATCCCGTGTACGGCCCGCGGATGCGGACCCACGCGCGGAACGCCTTCGCGGGGCGGTTCCACGAGGAGTGCCTGGACTGGCCGGACGGTCTCTAGCCGACGGCGGGGACCTGGGTGACGAGGCCGAAGGCGTTGTGGACGATCCGCACGCGCTTCTCGTTGTACTCCATGGTGACCAGCGCGCCCTCGGGGACGTGCACGATCTCCAGGTCGGGCCGGTCCCGCAGGATCACCCTCTCGGCCCAGGCCTTCGGCAGCCCGAGGGTCTCGGGCCACTCGGTCCTCGTCTCGGCGGGGTCGGTCGTGCGGGCGGGCGGGACGGCCGCGTCGGGGGCGGCGGGGACCACGGTGGCGGTGGCGTCGGCGGTGCCCGGGGCCGCGGTGGCGGCGGCCGGGGCGATCAGGGCGGTGGCGGAGGCGGCCGCGAGGGCCGCGAGGAGCATCTTCTTCACGTCCGGCAGAACGATTCGCCGCTCCGGCGGTCACCGCGGACGGACTTTCGATCACCTGTACGGCCGACCCGGCGGCGGCGCCGGGTGGGCCCGGGGCGTCAGATGCCCGTCGACAGCGGGACCGTGATCCGCTTCAGCCAGCGGCCGGCGGCGAAGTCGCGCGCCTTGACGACGACGCGGTCGTGGAAGACCTCGACCTGGAGTCCCTGGTTGAACGTGCCGGGGACGGAGACCTCGCCGCCCTTGCCGTCGTTGGTGTACCCGGTCTGCACGGCGCCCGTGTTGACGACGGAGAAGCCGTCGAGGTTGGCGGTGCCGGGGACGACCCTGCGGACGTACCAGTCCGACAGGGCGAGGTCCCAGTGGGTGTGCCCGCAGAAGAGGAAGACGTCGCGGTGGCGGCCGAGGATCCCGAGGAGCCGGTCCGCCTGGAGGTAGTCGCGGGAGTAGAGCCGGTTGTGGCTGCCGGAGACGGTGTTCGGCAGGGGGTGGTGGGTGACGACCATGACGGGCTTGCGGCGGCGCGCCCAGTACGCGAGGCGCTGTTCGAGCCAGGTGAGCTGCGCCTCGCTCAGCCACACCTCGTCCCAGAGCTTCGGGTCGTGGTAGTGCATGTACTTCTCGGTGCCGAGGCTTAGGACGGGAACGCCGCCGAAGGAGTGCTCGGCGTACACCGTGCCGCGCCGGGCGAAGCGGTAGAAGCCGCGGAACAGGGAGTCCTCGGTGGTGCCGTTGGGCCAGGTGTCCTGCGCGAGGGTCGACGGGTCGCGCCACTTGGGGACGTAGAACTCGTGGTTGCCCACGGCCCAGGCGACGGTACGGGCGTGGGTGTGGCGCGCGAGTTCGGCGGCGACCTCCGCGTACTCGGCGTCGTACCCGCGCGGGGTGATGTCCCCGGCGACGGCGAGCCCCGAACTCCGGGGATTGGTCCGGTTCATGTCCTCCAGGGCCGTGCCGAGGTCCCGGAGGTCGCCCTGGATGTCGCTGATGACGTTGAAGACGGCGACGGGACGCCCCGGCCCGGCGTACCCGGGGGACGCCGCGCCCGCCGGCACCTGGGAGGCGGCGACCGCGCCCACCGCTCCCGTCGCGGCGGTGAGGAGAGACCTGCGATCCACAGGGGGTTCCTTTCGATTGCGGCGACGCCGCGCTTCGGACCGGACCCGTTATGTGTACGCGACCTTGTTGGACCGCCGTCCGGCTTCGGGTGTCGGCGGGGTGAACGCGTCGCGGCGGGGAGGCGGGGAGGCCGCTCCGGGGGTCAGGCCCGTTCGCGGGTGCGGTACCAGCGGATTCCCTTCACCGCGTAGAGGAGGGCCAGGGCGGTCAGGCCGCACAGCGTGAGGGGGAAGACCTCGAAGGCGATGCCGGCGAAGGCCGTCAGGCTGCAGGCCGCGTCGAGGAGGGTGAAGCGCGCTTCGGCGCGGGGGCCCGGCTCGGGGGCGCGCAGGCGGCGCATGACGGGGATGAGGGTGAGGAGGTGCAGGACCGCCAGGGCGGCGAAGATCCAGCGGAATGCGACGGGGACGTCCATGCGCCGAAATGTACGCCGGAGGGTGATCGGCCCAAATGGACGGAGGGTTAACTCGGGTCCAACTCTCGTTGGAGCGGGGCGGGTTCAGGCGGGGGCGGGGCCCAGTTCGCTCCTGACGACCTCGGTCACCAGGCCGCGCAGCCAGGTGTGGGCGGGGTCGGCCTCGTAGCGGGGGTGCCAGGCGAGGGAGAGGCGGAGGGGTGGCAGGTCGAGGGGGATCGGGAAGGTGGCCAGGCCGAAGCGGCGGGCCGTGGCCGCGTGGACGTGTTCCCCGAGGATGCCGACGAAGTCGGTGTCGAGCAGGGCGAGGAGGGCCGAGGCGAAGGTCGGGTAGACGGCCACGACCCTTCGCGTCAGACCGTGTGCGGCCAGTGCCGTGTCGATCGGTCCGGTGAACCGGCCCCGGCGCTAGTGGTTGAGGTGGTCGGCGGCGGCGAACCCGGCGAGGGTGACCCCGCCGTCCAGGAGCGGGTGTCCGGCGCGGACGACGCCCATGAAGCGCTCCTCCAGGAGCGGTTCGATCCGGGTCTCGGGGCCGGTTCCGGCGATGTTGCCGATCTCCAGGTCGGCCAGGTCCTCGCGGAGGAACTGCACGTCCTGCGGCCCCTCCCCCAGGAACCGGAGGGAGACGCCCGGCGCTTCGGCCCGCATCCGGGTCAGGAGCGGCGCGCCGAGGCGGACGACGAGGGACTCGTCCGCCTGGACGGTGAAGACCCGTTCGAGGCGGGCCGGGTCGACCTCGCCGGCCGGCGCGAAGACGGCGCGGGCCCGTACGACCAGTTCGTGGACCTCGGCCCGTACCGCCAGGGCGCGGGGGGTGGGGACCATGGCCCGCCCGGACCGGACCAGGACGGGGTCGCCGAGGGCGCGCCGGATGCGGCCGAGGGTCCGGCTCATCGCGGGCGACGACAGGTTGAGCCGGTCGGCGGCGCCGCCGACGCTGCCCTCCTCCAGGAGGGCGTCCAGGGCGACCAGCAGGTTCAGGTCCAGGTTCAGTTGCATGGCGTGCACTTATCTCTTCGTGAAGTTGCATTTGAAGGCAAGTCCGCTGCGACCCTACCGTGGCGGTGCGGTCGGCCGGCCCCTCCTCCTTCGGTTCTCCTCGAACGAAAGATCCTTCCCATGTCCCTGGACGAAGTGCGTTCCGCGCCGCATCCCGTCGGCCGCCGGGCCGTGTACGCCGTCATGGCGGCGTGCTCCGTGCTGGTGGTGTCGCTGGTGGCGGCGGTCAATCTCGCGATACCGAAGCTGGCGGCGAGCGCGCTCGCGCCCTCCCCCGGCCAGTTGCTGTGGATCGTCGACACCTATGTGCTGGTGTTCGGCTGTCTGCTGATCCCCGCCGGCGCGCTCGGCGACCGGTACGGCCGCAAGGGCGCGCTGCTGACCGGTCTCGCGCTGGTCGCGGCCGGTGCCCTCGTCTCGGCGGCGGCCCCCGGCACGGCCGTCCTGATCGCCGGGCGGGCCGTCACCGGCGTCGGGGCGGCGCTCGTCATGCCAGCCACCCTGTCGCTGATGCTGGAGGTGACCGAACCGGCCGGGCGGCCGCAGGCGGTCGCCGTCTGGACGGCCGCGACCGGCATCGCGGGTGTCGTCGGGAACGTCGGCGGGGGTCTGGCCCTCCAGTACCTGCCGTGGCAGGGCCTGTTCCTGGCGGTCGCGCCGCTCGCCGCCGTCCTCGGCCTGCTGGCCGCCCGCTTCGCGCCGCGCGGCGAGCGGCGGCCCGCCGCCCCGGACCCGGTCGGCTCGGCCCTGCTCGTCGCGGGCGTCGGAGCCCTGCTGTACGGGATCATCGAGGGGCCCTCGTCCGGCTGGGCGTCCGTGCGGGTGATCGGCGGGCTGCTGCTTTCGGCCGCCCTGCTCGCGCTGTTCACGGCGCGCTCGCTGCGCGCGGAGCGTCCGCTGCTCGATCCGCGCGTCTTCCGCGTCCGCAGGCTGCGGGCCGGTGCGCTCGGCGTCGGGGTCGCGTTCTTCGGCCTGTTCTCCCTCTTCTACGTCAACGCCCAGTACCTCCAGTACGCCAAGGGGTACTCGCCGCTGGTCGCGGGCTGCGCGATCGTCCCCCTCGCGGTCGGCATGATGGTCGCCTCGCGGCACAGCATCCGGCTGGCCGCCCGCTTCGGCGACGGTGTCGTCGCCGCCGGTCTCGCCGGGATCGTCGCCGGGCTCGTCCTGATGTCCTTCGCCACCGCCTCCACCCCGTACGTCCTCTACGCGCTCTGCCTGGTGGCCCTCTCCCTGGGCATGGGCCTGTGCGTGCCCGTCCTGTCGGCCGCCGTCATGTCCTCCCTGCCGCAGGACCGGGCGGGTCTCGGTTCGGGCCTGAACGGCGCGACCCGCGAGATCGGCAGCGCGCTGGGCGTCGCCGTCATGGGGACGTCCCTGTCCTCCCAGGGCTCGGAGGTCTTCTCCGCCGCGATGTCGTTCGGCTTCCGGGTCGTCGCGGGCCTCGTCCTGGCCGGGTCCCTCGTCGCCCTCGCGTGGTGGCGCGGCGGCGGGGCGCGGAAGGTCCCGGTGGGGTGACCCCGGCGACACCGGCGGGATGTTTGGGGTGCCGGTCGGCGGTCAGGCGTCCTCGACGAACCCGTCCGACTCATCTAGTGGGGAGCACATGGAGAGCGTTCTTCGGCTGGCGGCCTCCGTCGGCGGCTCGGCCCTCGTGGCGTTCGTCGTGGTCCGCGCGGCGGACCTGCTGGCGCGTCACGCGGACGCGCGGCACCACGAGACGCCGCTGTGGGGGCTACTGCGCCGCTGTCGTACACCGCTGTTCGTCGTCCTGCTGACCGCCCTGCTCCGCTGGACCTATCCGGCATCGACCTTCTCGGTGCTGGAGGAGCACGCCCGGCTGGTCGACCACGTGCTGCTGCTGTGCCTGATAGGCGGCAGCGCCTGGCTGGCGATCCGGGCGACCTCGGCCGTCGTCGAGTCCTCGTACGCGCGCTACGCCGGGCGTGCGCGGGACGCGGCGCGGCTGCGCCGGGTCCGTACCCAGGTCACGCTGATCATGCGGGTGGTGTCGGTCGCGGTCGGGGTGCTCGCGGGCGCCGCCGCCCTCGTCACCTTCCCCTCCTTCCGCACCCTCGGCACGTCCCTGCTCGCCTCGGCCGGAATCATCGGCATCGTGGCGGGCGTGGCGGCGCAGTCGACGCTCGGCAACCTCTTCGCCGGCTTCCAGATCGCCTTCGGCGACATGGTCCGCATCGGGGACACGGTCGTCGTCGACGGCGAGTGGGGCATGGTGGAGGAGGTGACGCTGACCTTCCTCACCGTCAGGACCTGGGACGAGCGCCGGGTCACGCTGCCCGTCTCGTACTTCACCTCCCGGCCGTTCGAGAACTGGTCGCGGGGCGGCGCCCAGATGACGGGGTCGGTCTTCGTCCACTGCGACCACTCGACGCCCGTCGCGCTGATGCGGGCGCACCTGCGCGAGTTCCTGGCCGGCTGCTCCAGCTGGGACGGGCGGGGCTGGGACCTCGCCGTCACCGACACGTCGCCGACCTCGATCACGGTCCGCGCGATCGTGACCGCCAAGGACGCCGACGACCTGTGGACGACCCGCTGCGCCGTACGGGAGGAGCTCGTGCGGTGGCTCGCCCGGGAGCACCCCGGCGCCCTGCCCCGGGTCGTCACCGCTCCCGCGCCCGGCGAGGCGGCCTGACCCGGCGGGTGTACGGGCGGAGTTCAGACGGTGGCGTGGAGGCGGGCCGGGTCCAGGTGGTGGACCGCGGTCCGTTCCGCGTGCGGGGCGAGCAGGGTCCGCAGCTCGTCCGCCGCGGTGTCGAGGAGGCCGCCGTCGCGGTCGGCGCGGAGGGTCTCCAGGACGAAGACGACCCGGGCGGAGTCCTCGGTGACGCGGGTGCGGTGGGCGTCGCGGTGGTTCCAGTGGCGGGTGAGGATCCCGGCGGCGTCCGCGTAGACGATCTCGCCGGGCTTCGGGGTCTCGACGGCGTCGGGTTCGCCGAGCGGGGTGAAGGTCTCGGTGCCGTGGGCGGGGCGGATGTCGACGTCGCCGGTGACGCGGTCGAGGTCGAAGGCTCCGGCGGGCAGGCCGTGGCGGACGGAGACGGCGTTGTAGGAGTCGACGGCCGGGTTGACGCGCGGCAGGACCCCCTTCTTGGCGAGGCGGCGGCCGAGCGCGTCGACGCTGGGGCGGACGCGGCGGGGGTTGGTGCCGAAGGAGCGGTACGCGGCGTGCCAGGCCTCGACGCGGGGGTCGGTCTCGTCGGCGGGGCTCCAGGTGCCGTCGGCGAGCCGCCGTTCGAGCTCCTCCACGGCGGTGGCGGTGCGGGGCCAGGGCTCGCGGCCGCGCAGGCCGGTGGCGGTGACCAGGGCGACGCAGGTGCCGGGGAAGGCGTCGGCGACGGCGGGGGCGAGGCGGAAGGTGACCATGGGAGGCTCGTTTCCTTCGGGGTCGGTGCGGGTGCGTACGGGGTCGGTGCGGCCCGGGTGCTCAGGTCAGGGCGAGGAGGCTGACGGCGACGGCGGCCGTGCCGAGGCCGACGAGCTGGCCCCGGTGGACGCGTTCGGCGAGGACGCCGCGGGCGAGCAGCACCGTGCCGGCCGGGTAGAGGGCGGTGACCACGGCCACGACGGCGAGGTCCCCGCCGCGGGCGGCGAGCAGGAACAGCAGGTTCGCCACCGAGTCGAGCACCCCGGCAGCGGCCGACACCGCGTACGCGGGCTTCTCGGGGCCCAGCCTGCGGTACATCAGTCCGGCGGCGGTCAGGGTGACGGCCGAGGAGACCGCCCGGCCCACGATCAGCGGGGCCACCCCGCTGTCGGAGGGCGCCTGGTGGAGGAAGACCAGCTGCAGGGCGATGGCGGCGCCCGCGCCGAGGGCGAGGAGCAGGGCCGTACGGGAGGGGCGGGCGGATCCGGCGCCGTGCCCGGCGCTGACGAGCACCACGGCCACCAGGGCGAGCGGCAGGCCGAGGAGGCCGGCGACCCCCAGGTGCTCGCCCTGGAGGAGGCCCACGCCGACCGGGAGGACGGCGGAGACCAGGGCGGTCACGGGCGACAGGACGTTCATCGGGCCGAGGGCCAGGGTCCGGTAGAGCAGCACGAAGGCGGCGGCCGAGGCGACGCCGGAGGCGGCTCCCCAGCCGAGGGCCCCGGCGTTGAACGAGGCGCCGAGGAACGGCCACAGCAGCAGCTCGACCGCGAGGGAGGCGGGGGCGGCGACCATCACGGTGCGCAGGACGTGGGCCTTGCGGGCCCCCAGGCCGCCGAGGAAGTCGGCGCAGCCGTAGGCGAGGGAGCTGCCCAGGGCCAGCAGCAGAGCGATCACGGAACATTCCTCACTGTTTCACTGGAACGACCGCACCGTACAACAAAACGACCGCCATGTGTCAACCGATCGACCGGGCGGTACATTCCAGTGATCCACTCGCGGGAATCGGCTCGTGGGATCGGCTCGCGGGGAGCGGCTCGCGGGGAGCGGAAAGGGTGATCGGATTGGCCGAGACAGAGGCGGCCCTGCGGACGCTCGCGCAGAACGTCAGGGCGGCGCGCGTCCGCGCGGGCCTGTCCCTCGACGAGCTCGGCCGGCGCGCCAAGGTCAGCAAGGGCGCCCTGGTGGGCCTGGAGAAGGCCCAGGGCAACCCCAACTTCGCCACCCTGGTCCGGCTGGCCGACACCCTCGGGGTCTCGGTGTCCGCCCTGCTGGAGGGTCCGGCGGAGGACCGCGTCCGCGTGGTGGACTCCGCCGGCGTCACGCCGCTGTGGACGGGTCCGGAGGGCGGTGAGGCCCGGCTCATGCTGACGACCCCGGGCCCGGCGCCGGTCGAGGTCTGGCGCTGGAGGCTGGAACCGGGCGAGGAGTACCCCAGCCACCCCCACCAGGCCGGGGTCGTCGAGACCGTCAGCGTGACCTCGGGCCGGATGGTCCTGGTCGTCGACGGCGTCGAGCACCCGGTTGGGGCCGGCCAGACCGCCGTCTTCGACGGCGACGCCGCCCACGCCTACCGGGGCGCCGGCACCGGGACCTGCCACCTGATCATGACCGTCCACCTGCCGCCGGGCCCGGCCTCCGCGCCCTGACCGGTCTCCACGTCCCGACCGGCCTCCGCGTTCCGACCCGTGCCGAAGACGGGTGGCGGCACCCATGACGGAAGGGGTCCGGTGGGCGAGGCTGTCCCGGTGCTCGTCCTCGTCGCCCTCGCGGGCATCGCCGTGTTCGGCTCGCTCGTCCTGTGCACCGTGACCGTCGCACGGATGCGGGAGCTTCCGGCGTGGCGGCGCTTCCTGCCGCCGGCCCTCTTCCTGCTCGCGCTCGCCGCGAGCCTCCTGCGCTCCGTCGGCGTCCGCGAGGTCGCGGACGCGGTCGCCTTCCCCCTCAACCTGGCGGCCGTCCTCCTGTCGGTGCGCGAGATCCGCGCCCGGCGGCTCAGGAACGCGGCCGGGGCCTCCTAGGGAAGAGGCCCCGGCCCGGGGTCACGCGCCCCAGCGGAGCGCGATCGTGTCGCCCACGTTGATCACCTTGTCGCGGGTGGCGCCCGCGAACGCGGAGCCGTCGACGCTCACCTTCCACGTCTGGGAGCCGCTGTTCGCCTTGCCGTTGACGGCCGTGATCGTGCCGGTGCCGGAGGCGGGGGTGACGCTCGTGACGCAGCCGGCGGGGGTGGCGCCGGTCGTCGCGGCGCCCAGGACGTCGCCGAGGGTGGTGGTCGTGCCGGTGGGCGTGAAGGAGACCGAGCAGACCTTCAGGTTCCCCGCGCCGTCGTCGACGGTCAGGGCCAGCTTGGTGGCCGTACCGGCGGTGAAGGAGGACTGGGCGACCCACTTCGGGGCGCCGGGGGTGACCGGGGTGGGCGGGGCGGCGGTGAAGCCCCCGCCGACCACGCCCCGCAGGGCGTCGATCGAGGAGTAGGCGGAAGGAGTGGTGTCGGCCGGCTTGTACTTGAACCCGCCGCCCGGGTTGTACTGGTTGGCGAGGAGGAAGTCGATCGGGGTCTTCCCGGGGACCGTGGTGAAGTCGGCGGACTGCGGGTTGATGCCGCAGGCGTTGAGGCCGGAGACCGCCCAGCCGTTGGAGCTGGTGTTCACCCCGTACAGGGAGTTGAAGGCGCCGCTGGAGGAGACGAGCTTGCCCTTGAGGAAGTTCTTCGCCTGGACGACGTCGGTGTCGGTGTTCGGGACGCCCGAGGCGCACAGCGCGGCCATGGCGGCGCCCGTCATGTCGATGTCGCTCGCGGTGTTGAGCGCCGTGGGGTCGCCCTCGACCTTCTGGTACGTCCAGCCGCCGTCGTTGTGCTGGTTGGCGCGGACGCGGGCGACCAGGGCGTCGGTGAGCGCCTGCGGCACCCGGGCGCCGCCCGCCTGGGTCTTGGCGCCGCCGAGGGCGAGGGCGGCGAAGACGGTGCCGTTGAAGTTGCCGGAGGGGCCGAAGTAGCCCGGCTCGGCGGTCTGCCAGTAGCCGTAGACGTGCGCGATCAGGTTGCGGGAGGCGGAGACGCGGGCCGGGTCGATGCCTGCGGCGTACGCGTTGAGGACGCCGCGCTCGTAGTCGGTGACGACCGGGGAGGCGGAGGGCCAGCCGGACGTGGAGAGCAGGTTGCGGTAGACGGTGCGCGCGTTCTTCGTCGTGTCGCCGCCGGGCGCCACGTCGACGACGGCCGTACCCGCGGCGGCGAAGGCGCTGAACGCCCACTCGTTGGAGAGCCCCGAACCGGCGTAGGAACCGTCCGCCGCCTGGAGGGACTTGAGGTAGGCGACGCCGTTGGCCCTGGAGGTGGCGATCTGGGCGGGCGTGGAGGTCGCGAAGGCCGGCAGCGCGGTGAGGACGAGGGCGCCGAGCGCCGCCGTCGTGGTGAGCGCGAGGCGACGGGGGGTGCGGGGACGGGACATGGCCTGCTCCTGGAATCGGCGGACGCCGACCGCACCGGGCTTCGGACGGGGTGCCGGGGCACACGGAGCCGGGGGCCGCCGTCCGAGTCGCGTGGTACGGCTTCCTGTTGCTGCTGCGCCGTATGGGCATTCGGGCTCGGACACGGCCCCCGCCGTTCCACACCGCTGCGCGTCAGCCCCGGATTCGCACCGGGTTCCCCCATCTGGCGGGACCGGACGCTACCCGAGCGGTCACCGGTCCGCCAGCCGCGTGAACAGCGCGGAACGGGCGCCGCGCGGCTGAGACGCGGCTCACCTTGACGCGGTCTCCGGATGCGTGTTCCATGACCCGCTGATAAGCACTCACCTCTGGGGGAAGCCGGTCGAATTCCGGCGCTGACCCGCAACCGTAGGCCCGGCACCGTCCCGGGCGAGCCGGATTGCCCGGAGCGATGTGAACGAGCGCAGAACGCCGTCGCGGACTACGGCGTGGTCGTCACCGTCCCTCCGGGCGTCTCCGGGGGGTCGTATCGCCACGCGTCCGGCCGCCCGGCAGAGACGAGGGGCCGTGGGGACCGAGCGGTGGGGCAGTCGGCGGACGGGCGGGAGACGGCGGCCGACCGCCCTGGTGGCGGGGCTGCTCACCGCCGGCGGGGCGGTGACCTTCCTCACTCCGGCCGCGCCCGCGAGCGCGGACCCCCTCGAGAAGTGCACGGCGACCACCGGCGCGATCGTGGCCGTCGACTTCGGCCCGTTCGGCGGGAAGCTCGAACGCGGCTGCGACGCCACGCCGACCACCGGCTACGAGCTCCTCCGCGACGCCGGGTTCACGACCGCCGGAACCGTCAAGGACGGCCCGGCGTTCATCTGCCGCATCGGCAAGCCCTCCTTCAACTCCGGTACGCAGTACCCGACCCCGGCCGCCGAGGCGTGCAAGGTCACCCCGCCGGCGAGCGCCTACTGGTCGTACTGGATCGCCTCCCCCGGCCAGAAGAACTGGACCTACAGCCCGCTCGGCGCCATGGCCCGTCAGCCGAAGCACGGCGACGTCGACGCGTGGGTGTTCGGCGCGACCAGCATCGACGGCACCAAGGGCCGGCCGAAGTTCACCCCCGCCGACGTGCGGGCGGGCACGGTCACCCCGCCCGAGCCGACGGACCCGTCGGTCCCCCAGGTCCCGCCGGGCGCGGTCTCCCTGGAGAACGCCACCCGCTGGCTGGCCGGCCGGCTCACCGACGGCGAGCGCGTCAGCGACGAGCCGAGCGAGTACCGCAACCACCAGGCCACGGCCGAGATCGCCCTCGCGCTGACCGCCGTCGACGCCCAGAGCCCGGCCGCCCGCAAGGCCGCCGCGTACCTCGCCCGGCCCGAGGTCACCGACGCGTACCTCCATCCCGAGGGTGACAAGGCGGCGCCCGACACGACGGCCGCGGCCCGGCTCGCGCTGGTCGCGGAGGCGACCGGCGGCGACCCGCGCTCCTTCGGCGGCCGCGACCTCCTCGCCGACCTGCTGAAGAACGTCTGCGAGACCGGCTCGGACGCGCCGGCGCCGGTGCCCGGCTGCGCCCACGAGGGCGACTTCCGCACCACCAACGACCAGGCCGAGGGACAGGCCCTCGCCCTCGTCGCCCTGCTGAGCGGCGGGGTCACGCCCCCGGCAGGGCCGGTGACCCGGCTGACCGAGCTCCAGTGCGAGGACGGCGGCTTCAGCAGCATGTTGATCCCGCCGCTCGGGGCCTGCGACAGCGAGGCCGGGGCCACCGGCCTGGCCGTGCTCGCGCTCCAGCGGGCCGGCGGCCACGACACCGTCGTGAAGGACGCGCGCGCCTACCTGCGGAAGGCCCAGCTGCCGACCGGGGCGCTGCCCGCCGTCTGGTACAACACCACGGGCAGCCCGTACGCCACGGGCTTCGCCGCGCAGGCCCTGCGGGCCCTCGGCGACACGGCCCGGGCCGACGCCGCCGTGTCCTGGCTGTCCCGGCAGCAGCTCGGCGACGGCGGCTTCCCCTTCGAGGAGGGCGGCGACGCCCTGCTCTACGCCACCACCCCGGCCGTGATCGCGGGCGCCAAGAGCGACCTGGTGACGCTGACCGGCGGGACCCCCGAGCCGACGCCCACGGAGCCCACCGAGCCCACCCCGACCCGCCCGACGCCGACCGGGCCGAACGAGCCGTCCGGCCCCTCCCCCGACCTGGCGAAGGGCACGGCCTACCTCACGGACCCGTCCCGGCTCCTCCGGGGCCGGTACTACGAGAACACCCCGGGCACCGGTATGGCCGACTTCGGCCTGACCATCGACGGCGCCTACGCGCTCGCCGCCACCGGCACCGACGACAACGCCCTGCGCGCCGTCGTGGACTTCCTCGACAAGAACGGCCGGGACGGCACCGGCCGCGGCCTGCACGACTGGACCGGCATCGGCACGGAGTACGCGGGCGGCGGCTCGATCGGCAAGGCGGCGGTGCTCGCCGAGGCCGTGGGCCGCGACCCCCGGAACTTCGGCGGCCGGAACCTGATCGCGGCGCTCGCCGAGGCGGTCTGCGCCGCCAAGACCCCCGCGCCGGACCGCTCCTGCGCGGCCAGGGGCAACTACGCCTACGCCACCTCCGTCTTCTCCCAGTCCCTCGGCGTCATCGCCCAGGTTCGGGCCGGCGAGTCGGCGGCCGCCGCCGACCCCGCCGCCTATCTGCGGAGCCTCCAGGAGCCGTCCGGCGCCTGGCCGAGCCTGATCGGCGAGCCGAGCGGGGTCGAGGTGGACTCCACGGCGATGGCCGCCATGGCCCTCGACCTGCTCCCCGACGCTGCCTCTCAGGCGGCCGTGGACAAGGCGCTGGTCTGGCTCGCCTCCCAGCAGAAGACCGACGGCGGTTTCCCCGGCGCCTCCGGGAACTCGGTCAACTCCGCGGCGCTCGCGATCCAGGGCCTCGCCCTCGACGCCCCGTCGTACGAGAAGCACATGGCGAAGGCCCGTGCCTTCCTCGCCTCCCAGCAGAACGCCGACGGCGGTTTCAACGTGGCGAAGGGCGGCCAGCCCGGCTCCGACGTCCGTGCCTCCACGCAGGCCCTCGGCGGCACCACCGGCATCTCCTTCGGCACCCTCAGCCGCAGCCTGGACGGCACCACCGCGCCGCCCGCGCCCAGCGGCAGCCCGACCACGCCCGTGATCGTCACCCCGGGCGAGGCCGGCGGAACCGGTGGCAACGGCGGAACCGGTGGCAACGGCACCGGCGGCAGCCTCGCCGCGACCGGCACGCGGGCCACGGCGCTCGCCGCCGCCGCGCTCCTCCTCGTCCTCGCCGGATACGGCACCACCCGCGCCGCCCGCCGGCGCCGCACCGCCCCCGGGGAGCAGGCATGAGGACCCCCTCCTTCCGCGCGCTCCTCGGACGGGCGGCCGGAGCGCTGGGCCTGACGGTGGCGGCCCTGGCCGCCACCGCGGCCCCCGCCGCGGCGGCCCCGCAGCCCATGGGGCAGTGCACGACCGCTTCCGGCGTGGTCCTCGCGGTCGACTTCAGCCACTGGGGCGGCCCGATCTACCGCTCCTGCGGAACCACCCCCACCACCGGGTACGAGCTGCTCAACCAGGGCGGCTGGCGCACCACGGGCACCGGACACGACGGCCCCGCCTTCATCTGCCGCATCGGCTACAGCGGCCACCAGGGCGGCAGGCAGTACCCGACGCCCCAGCAGGACGACTGCGTCCTCACCCCGCCGGCCTCCGCGTACTGGTCGTACTGGCACGCGGACCCGGGGCAGAACACCTGGACGTACAGCCAGCTCGGCGCGATGCTCTACAAGCCGAAGCCGGGCAGCGTCGACCTGTGGATCTTCGGCGGGACGAACATCGAGGGCACCCAGGGACGGCCCACCGTCACCCCGGACCAGCTGCGCGCCCGCAACACCCGGCCGACGGGCGGGAGCGCCCCCGCCCCCCGGGACACCCGGACCGCGGCCCCGCTGCCGCCGGGCACCGACACCGGGCCCGCGCCCGGGCGGCCGGTGCCGTCGGACCCGCCCCGCACCACCGCGCCCGCGCCCACCACCCCGCCGCCCACCAGCGCCCCGGCACCGACGCCCACGCCCACGGCGACGTCCACGACCCCGAGCGCTCCGCCCGCCACCACTCCGGCGCCGAGCACCCCCGCGCCCACGGCGAGCGCGGCCGCCTCCGGGCCCCGGGTCGTCGACGCGGCCCCCAGCGCCGACGCGAAGCACGACGCGGGCTCCTTCCTGCCCGCCGTCGCGACCGGCGCGCTGGTCCTGCTGATCGGCGGCGCCGCCTGGTACGCGGCGAAGCGCCGCCCCACGGAGTAGCCGCGTGCCCCGCACCGCGCCCCCGGTGGCCACCGCCGGGCCGTCCCGTCCGGACACCGCTCCGGACACGGGCGGCCGGCGGCTGCCCCGTACGCTCCACCCGGTGGCCTGGTGGATCTGGGCGCTCGCCCTGGCCACCGCCGTCAGCCGCACCAACAACCCGCTGCTGCTCTTCCTCGTCCTCGCGGTCCTCGGCTACGTCATCACCGTGCGCCGCACCGAGGCCCCCTGGGCGCGCGGCTTCAAGTACTACCTCTACCTGGCGCTGACCGTGGTGGCGATCCGGGTGGTGTTCCGGGCGGTGTTCGCGACCGGCATCACCCCGCACGACCACTTCCTCTTCTCCCTGCCGCACCTCCCCACGCCCAACTGGTACGCGGGCATCCGAATCGGTGGCCCGGTGTCGCTGGAGGCGCTGCTCTCGGCCGCCACCGACGGGCTGCGGCTCGCGTGCATGTTGTGCTGCATCGGCGCCGCCAACACCCTGGCCAACCCGAAGCGCGCGCTGCGGGTGCTGCCCGGCGCCCTGTACGAACTGGGCGTCGCCGTCACGGTGTCGATCAGCGTCGCGCCCCAACTGGTGCAGAGCGTCCAGCGCGTGCACCGGGCGCGCCGGCTGCGGGCCGGGCGCGCGAAGGGGTTCCGGGCCCTGCGCTCCCTCGTCGTGCCCGTCCTCGAAGACGCCCTGGAGCGTTCGCTGCGGCTGGCCTCCGCCATGGACTCGCGCGGCTACGGCCGGGCCGGGACCGCCACCCGGGGTTCGCGCCGCGCCACCGGGGCCCTGATGCTGCTCGGCATGTGCGGTCTGTGCGCGGGGGCGTACGGGCTCCTGGACGCGACGGCGCCGACCCTGCTCGGCCTGCCGGCGACGGGCGTCGGGATCCTGCTCTGCTTCGGGGGGCTGCGGCTCGGCGGGCGGCGGGTGACCCGTACCACCTACCGGCCCGACCCGTGGCGGTTCCCGGAGTGGGCGGTCGCCGGCTGCGGGGTCCTCTCGGCCGTGCTGCTCTTCAGCAACGCGGGCTTCGACGCGGCCGAGCTCAACCCGTCCATCTATCCGCTGAGCTGGCCCACCCTGCCCCTGGTGCCGGCCGCCGCGATCCTCCTGGCGGGGACCGCGGGATTCCTGTCCCCTCCCCCGAGCCCGCCCGTCCGGCCGGCCGTCCCGGCACAGCGCACCGAGGAAACCGAGTGATCACCTTCGACCAGGTCACCGTCCGGTACGAGGACACGGACGCGCCCGTCCTGCGGGACGTGGACCTCACCGTGGAGGAGGGCGAGCTCTGCCTCGTCGTCGGCCACACCGGGGTCGGCAAGTCGACCCTCCTCGGGGCGGTCAACGGCCTCGTCCCGCACTTCACCGGCGGCACCCTGTACGGCCGGGTGACGGTCGACGGCCGGGACACCGCCGACCATCCGCCGCGCGAACTCGCCGACGTGGTCGGCGTGGTCGGACAGGACCCCCTCGACGGTTTCGTCACCGACACCGTCGAGGAGGAACTCGCCTACACGATGGAGCAGTTGGCGGTTCCTCCGGCGACCATGCGCAAGCGGGTGGAGGAGACCCTCGATCTGCTCGGTCTGGCCGATCTGCGCCACCGGGCCCTGCACGAGCTCTCCGGCGGGCAGCAGCAGCGCGTCGCCATCGGCTCCGTCCTGACCGCCCACCCCCGGGTCCTCGTCCTCGACGAGCCCACCTCCGCGCTCGACCCGACCGCCGCCGAGGAGGTGCTCGCCGCCGTCACCCGGCTCGTCCACGACCTCGGCGTCACCGTGCTCCTCGCCGAACACCGCCTGGAGCGGGTGGTGCAGTACGCCGACCGGGTCCTGCACCTGCCCGGCGACGGACGCGTGGTCTCCGGGCCGCCCGCCGAGGTCTTCCGCACCACGTCCATCGCCCCGCCCGTCGTCGAGCTCGGCCGCGCCGCCGGCTGGTCCCCGCTCCCGCTGACCATCCGCGACGCCCGCCGGGCCGCCGCCCCGCTGCGCGCCCGCCTCGCCGGGACCGTGCCGGGACCGGCCCGCCCGCCGCTGCCGGAGGAACGCCCGGAGCTGCTGACCGCGCGCGGGGTGACGGTCTCCTACCGGGGCGTCCCCGCGGTCCGGGAGGTGGACCTGCGGCTGTACGGCGGGGAGGTGACCGCCCTGATGGGCCGCAACGGCTCCGGGAAGTCCTCGCTGCTCTGGGCGCTCCAGGGCTCGGGTTCGCGCGCGGCGGGTTCGGTGCGGATACCGGGGGCGGAGCCCGGGGCGTCCGCCGATCCGCGCAAGCTGCCGGCCGGCGAGGCCCGGCGGCTGGTGGGCCTCGTGCCGCAGACCCCCACGGACCTGCTCTACCTGGAGACCGTGAAGCAGGAGCTGGACCAGGCGGACGCCGAGTCGGGGACTTCGGCGGGCGGGACCCCGGCCCGGGAGATCCTGGACCGGCTCGCCCCCGGCATCGAGGACACCACCCATCCGAGGGACCTGTCCGAGGGGCAGAAGCTCGCGCTCGTCCTGGCCGTGCAGCTGGCCGCCGCGCCGAGGGTCCTGCTCCTGGACGAGCCCACCCGGGGCCTGGACTACCGGGCCAAGGAGGAGCTGATCCGGATCGTCGACGACCTGGCCGCCGAGGGGCGGGCGGTGGTGGTCTCCACGCACGACGTGGAGTTCGTCGCGCGCGCCGCCGACCGGGTCGTGGTCATGGCCGAGGGGGACGTGGTGGCCGACGGACCGACCGCCGAGGTGATCGTGGCCTCGCCCGTCTTCGCCCCGCAGACCGCGAAGATCCTGGGCCCGCTGCCCTATCTGACGGTCGCGCAGGTGGCCGCCGTCCTCGAGGACGCCCCCCGGACGGAGCGCGGCGCGTGAGCGGGCAGGTCACGGCCATCCGGATCGGGCCGCGCGCCGGGATCGTCATCGCGATGGCCGCCTTCCTCGGGCTCGTCGCGTTCTTCTGGCCGTTCCTCGTCGCGCCGGGGAAGTTCGGGTCGCACTACGCCCCGCCGCTGATCTTCGGCGTGCTCCTGGTGATCGTGCTCTGCGTGGTGATCTCCGAGATCGCCGAGGGCGGCATCAACTCCAAGGCGCTCGCCATGCTGGGGGTGCTGTCCGCCGTCAACGCGGCCGTCCGGCCGCTCGGCGCCGGCACGGCCGGCATCGAGACGGTCTTCTTCCTGCTGGTGCTCGCGGGGCGGGTGTACGGCCCCGGGTTCGGCTTCACCCTGGGTTGCACGTCCCTGTTCGCCTCGGCGCTGATCACCGGCGGGGTCGGGCCCTGGATGCCGTACCAGATGTTCGGCTGCGCCTTCGTGGGGATGCTCGCCGGGTTCCTCCCGAAGGCGACCGGCCGGCGGGAGGTCCTGATGCTCGCCGTCTACGGCTCGCTCTCCGGGTACCTGTTCGGCTTCCTGCTCAACCTGTCGTTCTGGCCGTTCTCGCTGGATCCGAACAGCTCGATCGCGTACCTGCCGGGGCTGCCGTTCACCGAGCAGTTCCAGCGCTATCTGGCGTTCGACCTGGCGACCTCGCTCGGGTGGGACACCGGTCGGGCCGTCACCAACTTCGTCTGCGTGACCCTGGCCGGCCCCGCCGTCCTCACCGTCTTCCGCCGCGCCGCCCGCAAGGCCCGTTTCCAGGCTCCGGTCCGCTTCGCGGGCCGGGGCGACGCGACCGGCTGATTCCCGCTCCATCCCTTCACCGAGAGGAAATCCGTGCGCCAGACCCTGCTACGCCGTGCCGCCGTGACCACCGCGGCCCTCGGCCTCGCCCTCACCACCGCCCCGGCCGCCCAGGCCCACTCCCCCGCCGCGTTCACGAACGCGCCGGTGCGGGTGACCGTCACCGTCCAGGGCCCGGACGGGCTGCTCTTCAAGAAGAAGATCTTCACGTGGGGCCACGACGTCACCACGGCGACCGGCGGCACCCACAAGTGCGACGGCACCAACGGCGGCGCCCACGCCACGAAGGTCCCGACGCCGACGGCCGCCCTGGACCACGCGGCGAAGCGCAACTCCTTCTCGTGGGACGGCACCTGGTACGCGTCCTTCGACGACTACGCGGTGGAGACCGTCAAGGGCGTGAGCGGCGGCGGCTCCGCGTACTGGAACATCTCGGTCAACGGGGTGTCGACGCCGGTCGGCGGCTGCCAGTTCGAGATCGAGAACGGGGACCAGGTGACGTTCACCTGGACGTCCTTCTGACGTTCGCCCTCCCCCGGGGGCCGGCACCGGTGCCGGCCTCCGGGGTCGTCCGTCAGCCGTCCGTGACCAGCGGATAGGGCACGTGGGCGCGCCGGCCGGGGTGGCGGCGCGCGGGTCGTCGAGCGCCACGCCCTCCGCGTAGACGAGCCGGTGGGCGTGGCGGAGTTCGCAGCCGAGGGCGACGGCGAACTCGGCCCGTGCGGCACGGTGTCCGTGGCCGCCCCTGTGGACGGTGCGGGCGACCCGGAAGAACCGCTTGCCGTCGGGCATCTCGGCGACCTGAGTGAGGATGCGGCCGGGCGAGGAGAACGCCTCGTACACCGTCCACAGCGGGCAGGTGCCGCCGAGCCGGGAGAAGTGGAAGTCGGTGGCGGACTGGCGTTTGGAGATGTCGCCGGCGCGGTCCACGCGCAGGAACGAGAAGGGCACGCCCCGGTGGCCGGGCCGCTGGAGCAGCTCCACGTCGTAGCGGACGCCTTCGGCGGCGTCGCGGAAGGCCGTGTACGGCAGGAGCAGCGCGCCCGCGAAGTAGGTGGCGAGTCCGATGCGGGCGAGGCCGGTGGCCCGTGCGGAGGAGAACGCGGCCGGGCGGATCGCCTCGTCGATCGGGTCGCCCCGTTCGAGCAGGGCGAGCTGGGTGGCGAGCCGGAAGGCGCGCTGTCCGTCGCTGAGCCAGGGCGACAGGAACAGCAGGCCCCGGGCGGCGTCGTGGTGGTGGCCGCCGACCACCGCCGCCGGCGCGGGCCGACTCCGGTCCGACACGCGCCATCGGCGGGATGAGGGGGTGGACTTACTAGGACGTCCAACTATATGTTCGTGGCACAAGGTCCGCGGTGCAGGGAAGCCGGTGTGAATCCGGCACGGTCCCGCCACTGTGACCGGGGAGCGTGCCGCCGTCCACACGTCACTGACGAGGTCTGTCGGGAAGACGGGCGGCACGCGGAGATCCGGGAGTCAGGATACCGGCCGCGGAACGTTCCGTGTTGTCCACGAGGATGGAGCAGACACGCATGGCACCGGTCCGTACCCACGACCCTGGTGATCCGGCGGAGCGAGCGGCGACCCCCGCTCTCACCTAGCTCTTCGGCGGCCCCGCGCCGCCCCGTCCCACGGCGTTCCCCCTCGGCGCACCCACCCGGTGCGACCGGCGGTCCGCCGTGCCATCCCCGGATCCGACCTGACGAGAGCAGGCCCCCATGGTCCGTGAACTCACCCATTTCATCGGCGGCAAGCACACCGCCGGCACGTCGGGCCTCTTCGGCGACGTGTACGACCCCAACACCGGCACCGTCCGGGCCCGCGTCCCGCTCGCGGGCCGTGCCGACACCGAGCACGCGATCGCGGACGCGGTCGCCGCCCAGCGCGAGTGGGGCGCGTGGAACCCGCAGCGGCGGGCCCGCGTGCTGCTGCGGTTCCTCCAGCTCGTCGAGGACGAACGCGACGCGCTGGCGCGGCTGTTGTCGGCCGAGCACGGCAAGACCGTCGCAGACGCGCACGGCGACCTGCAACGCGGCCTGGAGGTCGTGGAGTTCGCCGCGGGCATCCCCCACCTGCTCAAGGGGGAGTTCACCGACAACGCCGGAACGGGCATCGACGTGCACTCCCTGCGCAGCCCGCTCGGCGTCGTCGCCGGCATCACCCCGTTCAACTTCCCCGCGATGATTCCGCTGTGGCAGGCCGCGCCCGCCCTGGCCTGCGGGAACGCCTTCGTCCTCAAGCCGTCCGAACGCGATCCCTCCGTGCCGCTGCGGCTCGCGGAGCTGTTCCTGGAGGCGGGGCTCCCGGCCGGTGTCCTCAACGTCGTCAACGGCGGCGAGGAGGCCGTCACCACCCTCCTCGAAGACCCCAGGGTGCAGGCCCTCGGCTTCGTCGGGTCCACCCCGATCGCCGCGCACATCTACGCGACGGCCGCCGCCCACGGCAAGCGCGCCCAGTGCTTCGGCGGCGCCAAGAACCACATGATCGTGATGCCCGACGCCGACCTCGACCAGGCCGTCGACGCCCTGGTGGGGGCCGGTTACGGCTCGGCGGGCGAGCGCTGCATGGCGATCTCCGTCGCCGTGCCGGTCGGCGAGGAGACCGCCGACCGGCTGGTGGCCGCGCTCAAGGAGCGCGTCGCCGCCCTCCGGATCGGCCGCTCCGACGACCCGGAGGCCGACTTCGGGCCGCTGGTGAGCCGGGACGCCCTGGAGCGGGTCACCCGCTACGTCGACATCGGCGTGGAGGAGGGGGCCGAACTCGTCGTCGACGGACGCGGCTTCACCCTCCCCGGCCACGAGGACGGCTTCTTCGCGGGGGCCACGCTCTTCGACCGGGTCACCCCGGAGATGCGCATCCACCGCGAGGAGATCTTCGGCCCGGTGCTGTGCGTTGTGCGCGCCGCCGACTTCGAGGAGGCGCTGCGGCTGCCCAGCGAGCACGCTTACGGGAACGGCGTCGCCGTCTTCACCCGGGACGGCGACACCGCCCGCGAGTTCGCGCGCCGGGTCGACACCGGCATGGTCGGCGTCAACGTGCCGATCCCGGTCCCGGTGGCGTACCACACCTTCGGCGGCTGGAAGGCGTCCGGGTTCGGCTACCTGAACCAGCACGGGCCGGACTCGATCCGCTTCTACACCCGCACCAAGACCGTCACCTCGCGCTGGCCCTCCGGGGTCAAGGAGGGCGCGAGCTTCACCATGCCGACGATGGGGTGAGCGGAGTGTCCACCACCATGCTCACGAAGGACCAGCTCGCCCTGGCGGAGGTCACCCTCGACTTCGCGCAGGAGCAGCTGAGCCCGCACGCCGTCGCCTGGGACCGGGACAAGCACTTCCCGGTCGACGTCCTGCGCAGGGCCGCCGAGCTCGGCCTCGGGGGCGTCTACGTCCGCGAGGAGCACGGCGGTTCCGGTCTCGGCCGGGTCGACGGCGTCCTCGTCTTCGAGTCCCTGGCCACCGGCTGCCCCTCCATCGCCGGATACCTCTCCATCCACAACATGGTCGCCTGGATGATCGACCGGTACGGCGACGACGCCCAGCGCGGGCGGTGGCTCCCGGACCTGTGCTCGGCCCGCAGGCTCGGCAGCTACTGCCTGACCGAGCCGGGCGCCGGGTCCGACGCCGCCGCGCTGCGGACCCGGGCCGAGCGCGTCGGCGACGACTACGTCCTGACGGGCGTGAAGCAGTTCGTCTCCGGGGCGGGCGCCTCCGACGTGTACGTCGTCATGGCCCGTACGGGCGCCGAAGGGCCCGGCGGGATCACCGCCTTCGTCGTCGAGCGCGACGACCCGGGGGTCTCCTTCGGCGCCAACGAGCGGAAGATGGGCTGGAACGCGCAGCCCACCCGGCAGGTCGTCCTCGACGGGGTGCGGATCCCCGCCGGCCGGCGCCTCGGCGCCGAGGGCGAGGGCTTCCGCATCGCCATGCACGGCCTCAACGGCGGCCGGCTCGGCATCGCCGCCTGCTCGCTGGGCGGCGCGCAGAGCGCCCTGGACCGCAGCCTGTCGCACCTCGCGGACCGGGAGGCCTTCGGGGCCCGGCTGCTCGACGCGCAGGCGCTGCAGTTCCGCCTCGCGGACATGGCCACCGAACTGGCCGCCGCCCGCGCTCTGGTGCGGCAGGCGGCGGACGCCCTGGACCGGGGCGACCCGCAGGCCCCTCGGCTGTGCGCGATGGCCAAGCGGTTCGCCACGGACACCGGGTACGCGGTCGCCGACCGGGCGCTCCAGCTGCACGGCGGCTACGGCTATCTGAACGAGTACGGCATCGAGAAGATCGTCCGCGATCTGCGGGTGCACCGGATCCTGGAAGGAACGAACGAGATCATGCAGGTCATCGTCGCCCGGGGGCTCACGGAGGCGCTGCGGTGAGCGCCGGAGAGCACGATTCCGGGGACGTCCTCGTCCGGGTCGAGGGGCGGGCCGGGTACCTCACCCTGAACCGTCCGAAGGCGCTCAACGCGCTCACCCACGCGATGGTCCTCCGTCTCGACGGGGCCCTGGCCGCGTGGGAGCGCGATCCGGCCGTGGAGACGGTCGTGATCCGGGGGGCGGGCGAGCGCGGTCTGTGCGCGGGCGGCGACATCCGCGCCATCCACGAGGACGCCCGTACGGGCGGGACGGCGTCGGCGGACTTCTGGCGGGACGAGTACCGGCTCAACGCCCGGATCGCCCGCTACCCCAAGCCGTACGTGGCCCTCATGGACGGCATCGTCATGGGCGGTGGCGTCGGCGTCTCCGCCCACGGCACGGTCCGCGTCGTCACCGAGCGCTCCAGGGTGGCCATGCCGGAGACCGGCATCGGCTTCGTGCCCGACGTCGGCGGCACGTACCTCCTCGGGCTCGCGCCGGGGGAGCTGGGCGTCCACCTCGCCCTGACCGGTGCCGTCGTCGGCGCGGCCGACGCCCTGCTGTGCGGGCTCGCGGACCACTTCGTCCCCTCGGAGCGGCTGCCGGAGCTGGCCGACGACCTCGCGCGGACCTCCGTCCACGGCGCCCTCGCCCGGCACGTCCAGACGCCCCCGCCGGGCGAACTGGCCGCCGCCCGGGAGTGGATCGACCGCTGCTACGCGGCGGACACCGTGGAGGACGTCCTCGCCCGGCTGACCGACAGCGGCGTCCCCGCGGCCAAGCAGGCCGCCGACCTGCTCCTGGCCAAGTCCCCGACCGCGCTCAAGGTGACCCTGGCCTCGGTGCGCCGGGCCCGGCGGCTCGGCCCGCTGGAGCGGGTCCTGGAGCAGGAGTACCGCGTCTCCTGCGCCGCCCTGTCCTCCCCCGACCTGGTGGAGGGCATCCGGGCCCAGGTGATCGACAAGGACCGCGCCCCCCGCTGGTCCCCCGCGACGCTCGCCGGGGTGGGCGCGGCGGACGTGGACCGTTTCTTCGCCCCGCTCGGCGACCGCGAACTGCGGCTCGCCGGGCCCGGATCCCTCCAGGAGGTACCGTGGTGACCCGTACCGTCGCCTTCGTCGGACTCGGCCACATGGGCGGTCCGATGGCCGCCAACCTCGTCAAGGCCGGACACCGCGTCCTCGGGTACGACGTGGTGCCGGAGGCCCTGGCCGCCGCTGCCGCCTCCGGGGTGGAGCCCGCCGGATCCGCGCCGGAGGCCGCGGCCGAGGCGGACGTGGTGATCACCATGCTGCCGGCCGGCCGGCACGTCCTGGAGCTCTACGGCGAGCGGGGCCTGCTCGCCTCGGCGCGGCCCGGCACGCTGTTCGTCGACTGCTCCACCATCGACGTGGCCGACGCCCGCGCCGCGCACGCGGCGGCGCGCGCCGCCGGGCACCGGGCGCTCGACGCCCCCGTATCCGGCGGGGTGGTGGGGGCGGAGGCCGGGACGCTCACCTTCATGGCGGGCGGCGGCGCGGAGGAGTTCGCGGAGGCCGAGCCGTTCCTGTCGGCCATGGGCGGGAAGGTCGTGCACTGCGGGTCGGCCGGGGCCGGGCAGGCGGCGAAGATCTGCAACAACATGATCCTCGGGATCTCGATGATCGGCGTCAGCGAGGCGTTCGTCCTCGCCGAGAGCCTGGGCCTGGACCACCGGGCGCTGTACGACGTGGCGTCCACGGCCTCCGGGCAGTGCTGGGCGCTCACCGTCAACTGCCCGGTGCCGGGACCGGTGCCGGGCAGCCCGGCCAACCGCGACTACCGGCCGGGCTTCGCCGCGCCCCTGATGGCCAAGGACCTGAACCTCGCCGCCAACGCCCTGCGGGCCGGCGGCGTGGACGCGCAACTCGGCCTGAAGGCGGCCGAGTTGTACGCGGCCTTCGCGGAGGGGGACGGCGCCGGGCTCGACTTCTCGGCGATCGTACGGACGATCCGGGGGTCCGGGGCGGCCACGGCGTCCGCAGCATCTGCGGCACCTGCGGCATCCACGAAGGAAACGACTACGGACGGAACGGCCCCATGACCTACGAGACCATCCTGGTCGAGCGCAAGGACCGCGTCGCGCTCGTCACGCTCAACCGGCCCGAGGCGCTCAACGCCCTCAACCTCCGGGTGATGGAGGAGGTCGTGGCGGCCTTCGAGGAGCTGGACCGGGACCCCGGCGTGGGCTGCGTCGTCCTGACCGGGTCGGAGAGGGCGTTCGCCGCGGGCGCCGACATCAAGGAGATGCGCCCGCGGAGCTACATGGACATGTACCTCTCCGACTGGTTCACGGCCTGGGACCGGCTCGGACAGGTCCGTACGCCCACGGTCGCGGCGGTCGCCGGGTACGCGCTGGGCGGCGGCTGCGAGCTGGCGATGCTCTGCGACGTCCTGCTGGCCGCCGACACGGCGGTCTTCGGACAGCCGGAGATCAAGCTCGGCGTGATCCCCGGCATCGGCGGCTCCCAGCGGCTGACCCGGGCCGTCGGCAAGGCGAAGGCCATGGAGCTGTGTCTGACCGGCCGGACCATGGACGCCGCCGAGGCCGAGCGGGCCGGGCTGGTGTCCCGGATCGTGCCGGCGGACGAACTCCTCGCCGAGGCGTGGGAGGTCGCCGGCACAGTGGCGGCGATGTCCAAGCCGGTCGCGATGATGGCGAAGGAGTCCGTGAACCGCGCCTTCGAGACCACGCTCGCCGAGGGCGTGCGCTTCGAACGGCGCCTGTTCCACGCGGTGTTCGCCACGGAGGACCAGAAGGAGGGCATGTCCGCGTTCGTGGAGAAGCGGCCTCCGGGGTTCGTCCACGGCTGACGCGTGACCGGCCGGGCGGGGGCCTCCCCCGCCCGGCCGGTCGTCCTTCCGCTCCTAGACCGCGTCAGTCGCGGGCGCCGCGCCGCGGCGGGGCCCGCGCCACGACGGGAGGTGGTGGAAGAACAGGTTGAGGACGACCGCGGTGAGCGTCCCCAGCATGATGCCGCTCTCGAACAAGACTTGGAGCTGCCGGGTCGGCATGTGCTCGGCGAACTGCGGATACGCGGTGGGCAGGAAGCCGACGCCGAGGCTCGCGGCCACCAGGACCGTGTTCCGCGCGCCCGACAGGTCGGCCTTGACGAGGATCTGCATCCCCACGACGGCGATCGTCGAGAACAGGACGACGGTGGCACCGCCCAGGACGGCCGGCGGCATCGCCGCGACCACCGCGCCCACCTTGGGGACCGTGCCGAGGACCAGCATGATCACCCCGCCGGTCGCGACGACCCGGCGGGACGTCACCCCGGTCAGCCGCAGCAGCCCCACGTTCTGGCTGTAGACCGTGGTGGGGAAGGAGTTGAGCAGCCCGGACGCCACCGTGGCCAGGCCGTCGGCGCGCAGCGCGCGGACGACGGACCGCTCGTCCACCTCGCGTCCGGCGATCTCCCCGACGGCGAAGAACTGGCCGATCGACTCCACCGCGATGATCACCATGACGAGGACGATCGCGAGGACCGCCATCACGTCGAAGCGGGGCGCGCCGTAGTGCAGCGGGGCCTGTATCCCGAACCAGGCGGCGTCGCCGACGCGGGAGAAGTCGGCCCGTCCGGCGAGTGCCGCGACCACCGTGCCCGCCGCCAGGCCGAGCAGGACGGCGACCGAGGCGACGAAGCCCTTCGCGAACCGGTACAGCACGACCACGACCACCAGGGTGACGGCGGCCAGACCGAGCTGGACGGGAGCCCCGAAGCCGGCCGCGTCCGGGTTCCCGCCGCCCACCTGCCGGGCGGCCACCGCCATCAGGGTCACCCCGACGACGGTGACGATCGTGCCGGTGACCAGGGGCGGGAAGAAGCGCACCAGCCGGCCGAAGACCGGGGCCACCAGGAAGAGCACGAGCCCGGCCGCGATCACCGCCCCGAACACCGTCGGCAGCCCGGCGCGCGCACCGCCCGCCGCCACGCCGACGGACACCAGGGACGGCACGGCCGCCGTCGACATGCCCTGCACCACCGGCAGCCGGATGCCGACGCCGGGCAGGCCCACGGTCTGCAGCAGGGTCGCCACGCCGCAGGCGACCAGCGCGGTGTTCACCAGCGAGGCCGTGTCGGCCTCGGACAGCCCCATGCCCTGCGCCACCAGGAGCGGCATGACCACGGCACCCGCGTAGAAGGCCAGCACGTGCTGCAGACCGAGCGCCACCAGCCGCCACCAGGCGGGCGGGGCGTAGGCGGGGGCCGGGCCCGCGGTGTCCGCGCCGCGCACGGCGGGCTGAGAAGCGGCGCCTCCCGGCCGCTGGACCACGTCCGCCGGGGCGGTCCTGCCGGGTGCTCGTGTCACATCCGCCGTGGCGGTCTCGCCCAGTGACCGCGTCCCGTCCGTCGTTGCAGTTCCATCCGGTGACCGCGTCACATCCGTCGTGGTGTTCCCGGCCGGTGGCCCCGTCACTCCCGCCGCAGCGGTGCCGCCCAGTGACCGCGCCGCATCCGCCGTGGCGCTCCCGCCCGGCGCTCGTGTCGCATCCGTCATGAGGTCCTCCCCAGTCGTCGCTCCCGGTGCCGCCACGGCACGGTCAGTGGGCCGAAGCCGGCCCGTTCCACCAGGTGGGCCGCCCGTTCGCGGGCCCGCGCGCCCAGTGCCTCCTCGTCGATGCCGGGGCAGTGGCCGTCCTCGTAGACGACCCTCCCGCCGACCAGCGTCATCACCACGTCGCCCGCCCGGGCCGCGTACACCAGGGTCGACACGGCCCGGTGCACGGGCTGGACCGCCGTCCCCGAGAGGTCCACGACCACCAGGTCCGCGAGGGCCCCGGGGCGGACGGCACCGGCGTCCCGGACGCCCGCGTACCGGGCCCCGTCGCGGGTGGCCGCCTCCAGGACGTCCTCGCAGCGCACCCCGGCCGGGTCGAGCGAGGCCAGGCGCTGCGCGAACAGCGTCTGCTTCATGACCTCGAACATGTCCTGCCGGCCGCCGGCGCTCGGCCCATCCGTGCCCAGGGCCACGACCGCGCCCGCCTCGCGCAGCGGCAGCCAGGGCATCGTGCCGGAGGCCAGGTAGGCGTTGGAGCAGGGGTTGTGGGCGACGCCGGCACCCGCCGCGCCGACCGCGGCCGTCTCCTCCTCGTCCAGCCAGACGGCATGGGCGAGCGTCGCCCGCGCGTCGAGCAGGCCCTCGCGCGCCAGCCAGGTCACCGGGCGGACGCCGTGGGCCTCCAGGTAGCCCAGCGGGTCCCCGGCGCCCTCGCTGCAGTGGGTGTGCCAGCGGACCCCGTGCTCCCGGGCCAGGGCGACCGCGCCGCGCACCAGGTCCCGGTCGCCGTAGGAGAGGTTGAGCGGGCCCGGCCAGACCCGGACGCGCGCGTCGGGGCCGCGGGCCGCCATGCACTGCCGGGTCAGTTCCAGGTCCTCGGCGGTGCCGTGGCGGTACAGCGCGTCGGGCAGGCCGCGCGCGTCGGCGATCTTCGTACGGTCGCCGGTCATGCCCCGGGCGACCGCGCCGCGCAGCCCGACCTCCTCGATCGCGTCGGCCACGGCGAGGACGGTCTCGGGGTCGGCGGGCGCGTAGTGGTGGTCGACGACGGTGGTGATGCCGGCCCGGGCCGCCTCGACGGCGCCGAGGCGTACGGCGGTGAGGGCGTCCTCCGCGTCGAGGTGGACGGCGTAGGGCCACATGAAGTGGTTGAGCCAGGGCCGGATCGGCTCGCCGTCGCCGATGCCGCGGGCGAAGGACTGGAAGAGGTGGGTGTGGGCGTCGGTGAAGCCGGGCAGGATCGCGCGGCCCCGGCAGTCGACGGTGCGGCGGGGGCGCCAGCGGGCCTCGACCTCGCGGGCCGGGCCGACGTCGACGATCCGGTCGCCGTCGACGGCCACCGAGCCGGAGGTGTATACGGTCCGCTCGTCGTCGACGGTGACGACCTGGGCGCCGGACAGCAGGAGCGCGCAGGGGCGCGGCGGGAGCTGAGAGCCGGCCGGGGAGCCGAGCAGGGGATCGGACAGGGGATCGGGAGACTGTTCGGGCATGGGCGTGCCCCGCTTTCGGTCCGGGGGTGCCGGGACCGCCGCCGCGAC
Organism: Streptomyces sp. NPDC093071; assembly: GCF_044754545.1. Taxonomy (NCBI): domain Bacteria; kingdom Bacillati; phylum Actinomycetota; class Actinomycetes; order Kitasatosporales; family Streptomycetaceae; genus Streptomyces; species Streptomyces sp. NPDC093071. The sequence goes on from NZ_JBIVPH010000002.1 coordinate 390,228, forward strand.
CCGCGCGTGACCGCGGGCGCGGCGGCGGTCTCCGGGAGGGGAGACGGAGGAAGGGGAGGTTCAGCCGCCGAAGTTGGCGGCGATGCGCTGCCGCAGGTAGTCCTCGGCGGTGATCGGCGCGTGACGCCCGTCCGGCGAGGTGATCACGGCGTCCCGGTCGGCCTGCGCGAAGTAGGCGATGGAGTAGCGCGGCCCCTGGTCGCCGTCGGGCGCGGGCGGGGCGACGCGGTGGAAGTTGGACAGGAGCCGGTCGCCGCTCCACCGCATCAGCATGTCGCCGATGTTGCAGGTGACCAGGTCGGCGCGGGCGGGCACCGGGGTCCAGGCCCGGATGTCGGCCTCGCCGCCGGGGCAGACCTGCAACCCGTCCTGTCCGTCCCGCTGGAACAGCAGGGTCAGGCAGTCGAAGTCGGTGTGCGCACCGGCCCGCCAGGTGCCGTCGGACCGCCCGCGGGCCGCCTCGGGGACCGCGTAGTAGTGCAGCAGCCGCAGCGTGCTCTGGTGCAGCGGTCCGGCCGGGTCGTGGCGCTCGGCGAAGAAGTCCCGCTCGAATCCGAGGCGTTCGGCGAAGCAGGACAGGACCCGCTGGGCGAGGGCGTGGCAGCGCGCCTCGAAGGACAGGAGCGTGTCGCGGAACCCGGGCAGTTCCTCCTCGCCGGGCCACAGGCCCGCCATGTGCGGGCGGGTGAGCTGGTACGACTCCTTCTCGTCCGGCGTGCCGGTGGAGGGGCGCACCTGGCTGCGGTACTCCCAGCCGGCGTTGAGCCCCTTCTTCAGCGCGTGTCCGCGCTTGGTCTCCTCCGGCAGCGCGAAGTAGGCCTCGGCCGCCGCGAACGCGGCGTCGGTCTCGGCGCGGGTGAGTCCGTGGCCGGAGAGCTGGAAGAAGCCGGTCTCCGTGGCGGCCTGCCACAGCTCCTCGGTGATCCGGGCGCGCCGGTCCTCGAAGTCCGTCAGATCGACGACCTTGATCTCCCGGGCCGCCGTCGCGGTGCCCGTGGCGCGGCCCATGCGCCGCTCCCGGTCGAGTTCCGCCTCGGCGTTCGGGGTGCGCGGGTCGTGGTGCTGGGTGGTCAACGTGGTTCTCCCTGTTCGGGGCGCGTGCCGGGCCGTGCCGGACGCGCGGGGGAACGAAGCGCGGTCACCGCCCCCGGCGCTTCCACCGGTCCGCTCGCGGCGGACCGGGCACGCTCGCGTACGGCCTTGCTGCCGACGCGTCGTGAACTGGCAGCCCCCCGGCCCTCCTCGGGGCCTCCGGGTGCTGCGCGATGCCGAGAAGTCTCCCGGCCCGGTGTTACGGGCCTGCTACGCCCGGTGTCACACGCGTAAATGGTCACGCGCGTCAAGGCTCGCCCGTGGAGAAGGCCGCCCGGCCCCGGCTCGGTCCCGCTTCCGCGCCCGGGGCCGGGCGCGGAAGCCGGGGCCGCTCGTTCAGCCGCCGGCCACGACCCGGGGCAGGTCCGCCAGGATCGCGGCCAGGTCCCCGGCGGGGACGCCGCCGCCCTGGGCGATCTCCGGGGAGCCGCCGCCCCGGCCGCCGAGGAGCCGCTTGACGGTCGCGGAGGCGTCCCGGCCGGTCTCGCGGGCCGGGGCGTTGACGGTCAGGACGAGTCCGCCCGAGGAGGTGGCGACGGCCACCACGCCGGGGCGCTCGTGCGGGAGGCGGTCGCGGACCGCGAGGGCGAGGGCGCGGGCCTCGTCGGCGGGGCCGTCGACGGTCGTGGTGACGACGAGCGCGTCCCCCGCCTCGACGGCCTGCCCGGCGAGTTCGGCGGCGTGGGCGGCCGTGGCCCGGGCCTTGAGGCGGGCGTTCTCGCGGTCGGCGGCCTTGAGCCGGTCGAGGAGGCCGGCGATCTTCTCGGGGAGTTCGGCGCGGGGCGCGTTCAGCTGCTCGGCGATCCGGCCCACGAGGTCCCGCTCGCGGGCGAGGTAGCCGAAGCCCTCGATGCCGACGGCCGCCTCCAGGCGGCGCATTCCGGCGCCGACGGAGGACTCGGCGGTGAGGGCGACCGTGCCGATCTGGGAGGCGTGGTCGACGTGGGTGCCGCCGCACAGCTCGCGCGACCAGGCCCCGCCGATCTCCACGACCCGGACCTTCTCCCCGTACGTCTCGTCGAAGAGGGCGAGGGCGCCCTGCTCCTTGGCCTCCGGCAGCGTCATCCAGCGGACGCCGACCGGGAGGTCCCGCCGCAGCGCCCGGTTGGCGGCCTCCTCGACCTCGCTCCGGACGGCCGGGGAGAGGGCGCCGCGCCAGGGGAAGTCGAGGCGGAGGTGGCCGGGCCGGTTGTAGGAGCCGGACTGGAGGGCGGTGGGGCCGAGGACCTCGCGCAGGGCCGCGTGCAGGACGTGGGTGCCGGAGTGGGCCTGGCGGGCGCCGAGGCGCCATTCGGGGTCGACGGCGGCGTGCACGGTGTCGTCCACGGCCAGTTCTCCGGCCGTGATCCTGACCCGGTGGACGACGAGGCCGGGCAGGGGCCTCTGGACGTCCACGACCTCGGCCTCCGCCGAGGCGCCGGAGAGCAGGCCCGCGTCGCTGTCCTGGCCGCCGGACTCGGCGTAGAAGGGGGTGCGGTCGAGGACGACGGTGACGAGGTCGCCGGTGCGGGCCACCGGGACGGGTCCCCCGGTGCCGAGGAGGGCGAGGACGCGGGACTCGGTGGTGAGGGTGTCCCACGCGCGCCAGTCGGTGGGGCCGTGCGCGTCCAGGACGGTGCGGAGGGCGGCGGTGTCGGCCGTGCCGCCGGACTTGCGGGCGCGGGCGTCGGCGCGGGCCCGCTCGCGCTGCTCGTTCATGAGGGCGGTGAAGCCCTCGCGGTCGACCTCGACGCCCTGTTCGGCGGCCATCTCCAGGGTGAGGTCGATGGGGAAGCCGTAGGTGTCGTGGAGGAGGAAGGCCTGCGCGCCGGGCAGCGAGCGGCCGCCGTCCGCCTTCACCCCGGCGACGGCGGTGTCCAGGACGGTAGTGCCCTGCTTGAGGGTGGCGCGGAAGGCGTCCTCCTCGCCGTACGCCTGGTCGGAGATCCGGGCGTAGGACGCGACGACCTCGGGGTAACCGGGGGCCATGCAGTCGCGGGCGACGGGCAGCAGTTCGGGCAGGGCGGGGTCCTGGAAGCCGAGCTGGCGCATGGAGCGGACCGAGCGGCGCAGGATGCGGCGCAGGACGTAGCCGCGGCCCTCGTTGCCGGGGGCGGTGCCGTCGGCGAGGAGCATGAGGGCGGTGCGGACGTGGTCGGCGACCACGCGGAGCCGTACGTCCGCCCGCTCGTCGTCGCCGTAGCGGACGCCGGCGAGGGCGGCGGCCCGGTCGAGGACGGGGCGGGTCTCGTCGATCTCGTAGAGGTTGTCGACGCCCTGGAGGAGGGTGGCCATCCGCTCCAGGCCCATGCCGGTGTCGATGTTGCGGCGGGGCAGTTCGCCGAGGATCGGGTAGCCGCTCTTGCCGGGGCCCTCGCCGCGCTCGTACTGCATGAAGACGAGGTTCCAGAACTCCATGTACCGGTCCTCGTCGACGGCGGGTCCACCCTCGCGGCCGAGGGCCGGGCCCCGGTCGTAGTACAGCTCGGAGCAGGGGCCGCAGGGGCCGGGGACGCCCATGGACCAGAAGTTGTCCTCGTCGCCGCGCGCCACGATCCGCTCGTCGGGCAGGCCCGCGACCTCGCGCCAGATGCCCCGGGCGTCGGTGTCGGAGTGGTGGACGGTCACCCAGATCCTCTCCGGGTCGAGCCCGTAGCCGCCCTCGGTCCACGGCTTGGTGGAGAGGTCCCAGGCGAAGGCGATGGCCTCCTCCTTGAAGTAGTCCCCGAAGGAGAAGTTGCCGTTCATCTGGAAGAAGGAGCCGTGCCGGGTGGTCTTGCCGACCTCCTCGATGTCCAGGGTCCGCACGCACTTCTGTACGCTCGCGGCCCGCTGCCACAGGGGGGCCGCCTCGCCGGTGAAGTACGGCTTGAAGGGGACCATGCCGGCGTTGACGAACAGCAGGGTGGGGTCGGGGGTGGGCAGCGGCGCGCTGGGTACGACGGTGTGCCCCCGGGCGGCGAAGTAATCGAGGAAGCGCTGGCGGATGTCGGCGGTACGCAAGGTTCTCACTGCTTCCGGTGGAGGGGGACGATCGGGTTCCGGCGGGGGGGCGGTCAGGCGGCCCGGGCGGGGAGCGGGGTCAGGGAGGCGTACTCCAGGGGCGCGGACGGGTCGATGGACACGTCCAGCGGCGCGGGCTCCGCTCCCGAGCGTACGAGGAGGTCGCCGACGGCGGCGATCATGGCGCCGTTGTCGGTGCACAGGGTCATGGGCGGGACGCGCAGCTCGATCCCGGCGGCGGCGCACCGCCGCTCGGTGAGGGCGCGGACGCGGGAGTTCGCGGCGACGCCGCCGACCACGATCAGCGTCTTGACGCCGTACGCCTCGCAGGCGGCGAGGGCCTTGCGGCTGAGGACGTCGGCGACGGCCTCCTGGAGGGCGGCGGCGCCGTCGGCGACGGGCACGTCGAGGCCCTGGAGGCGGTGCTTCTCGACCCAGCGGGCGGCGGCGGTCTTGAGGCCGGAGAAGGAGAAGGCGTACGGGTCGTCCCCGCCCCGGGTCAGCGGCCGGGGGAAGGCCACCGCGCGCGGGTCGCCGTCCCGGGCGGCCCGGTCGACGGCGGGCCCGCCGGGGTAGGGCAGGCCGAGGATGCGGGCGACCTTGTCGAAGCACTCCCCGGCCGCGTCGTCGAGGGTGTCGCCCAGGTGCAGGATCGGCTCGCGGACCAGGTCCCGGACGAGGAGGAGGGAGGTGTGGCCGCCGGAGACGACGAGGACGACGCAGGGGGTGGGCAGCGGGCCGTGCTCCAGGGTGTCGGCGGCGACGTGTCCGGCGAGGTGGTGCACTCCGTAGAGCGGCACTCCGGCGGCGTAGGCCAGTGTCTTCGCCCCGGCGAGTCCGACCTGGAGGGCGCCGGAGAGGCCGGGGCCGGTGGTGACGGCGACCGCGTCGATCTGGCCCAGCCGCAGCCCGGCCCGGTCGAGGGCCTCCCGGACGACGGGGTTGAAGGAGTGCAGGTGCGCCCGGGCGGCGATCTCGGGCACGACCCCGCCGAACCGCGCGTGCTCGTCCATGCTGGTCGCGACGACGTGCGCGAGCAGCTTCCCGTCCCGCACGATTCCCGCCCCGGTCTCGTCGCACGAGGACTCGATCCCGAGGACTACTGGTCCGCTCACCGTTCCACTCCTTCTGCACTATCTCTGCACTTGCAATATATGTGCAACAAGGGGTGCGGGGACGAACGGACCGGGGCCGTCGAAGGCCCGGATCCCGGCGGCGTGCGATGACATGATGATCGTCACGGGCAGGTGCCCGGGGCCGGTGGGCCCGTGCCGCCGCCCGCCCGTCGTCCGTGACGTCCGTCGGCTGCCATCGGAGGAGAGCACGTGGAAGACCGGATACGGCAGGAAGGGGCCGGACGGTGAGCGCGCGACAGGCCCCGCCCCCGCTGCCCTCCTGGGTCACCTGGTGGCAGCGGCCCTTCCCCGACGCCAACACGCTGCTGCTCCACGGGCGGCGGCTGGCCCTGGTCGACTCCGGTTTCACGGGGCACGCCGAGGAGACCGCCGACTGGGTCCGCGCCCGTGCGGGCCGCGTCGACCTGGTGGTCAACACCCACTGGCACTCCGACCACGTCGGCGGCAACGCGCTCCTCCAGGCGCGGGGCGCGGGCATCGCCGCCGGGGCGCCGGAGGCCGAGGCGCTCGCGCGCCGGGACCCCGGCTGCTGCGCGGCGGAGTACCTGGACCAGCCGGTGGCCCCGTACACCGTCGACGTGTCGCTCGACGACGGGCAGGTGCTCCGGCTCGGGGACGCCGACTGGGAGGTCGTCCGCACGCCCGGGCACACGCCGGGCCATCTGGCCCTGTGGCAGCCGGACGAGGGGCTGCTCGTGGTCGGGGACGCGCTGTCGGACTACGACGTCGGCTGGGTGAACCCCGCCCTCGACGGCCCCGGGGCGGCCGCCACCGCGCTCACCTCCCTCGAACGGATGGCCGGTCTCGGTGCCCGCGTGGTCCTGCCGTCCCACGGCCCGGTCCCCGCCGACCCGGCCGCCGCCTTCGCCGCCGCCCTGCGCCGGGCGCGGCGCCTGGTCGACGATCCCGCCGGGGCCGTGTGGTACGGCGCCCGGCGGATCTTCGCGTTCGCCCTGATGATCCGCGACGGCATCCCGGCCGGCGAGGTCGAGCCCTATCTGCGGGCCCGGGCCTGGCTGACCGACGCGGCCCGGCTCCTGGACCTCGCGCCGGAGGCGCTGGCCACCGAGCTGGTCACCTCCATGCGGGGCAGCGGCGCCGTCGTCCTGCGGGACGGGCGCCTGTACGCGTCCGCCGACCACACCCCCGTACCGGCCGGGTCGCTGCGGGTGCCGTACCCGCGCGCGTGGCCGGTCCCGGAGCCGCGCTGACGGGCGCCGCGCGGCGAGGGCCGGGTTCGGGCGGTCGCCCGGCGCGGCAGCGCCTCGCCGTCGCGGGCACCGCCTCGCCGTCGCCGAGCGGCACGGCAGAGGCCTCCGGCTCCCGCGGACGGTCGAGCACGGCGAGGGGCCCGGGCGCGCGGGTGCCGTGTGGTGAGGGGCCCGGGCGTGCGGGCGCCGTGCGCCCCGGGGGTCGCCGCTTCCCCGGCCGCCCGTCCTGCCGGATACTTCTGCGATGCCGCCGACGCAGACCGCCCCCGAGCCCGAGCCCGTCTCCGCCGATCCCCCGTCCCGTGCGGGCCGCACCCTGCTCACCCAGTCCTGGCTCGACCTGGCGTTCCTGCACTGGCCGGTGGAGCCCGCCGAGGTGGCGCCGCTGCTGCCGGCCGGGACCGTGCCCGACACCCTCGACGGAGTGACGTACGTGGGGCTCGTCGCCTTCCGGATGCATCGCGTCGGGTGGTTCCGGCTGCCGGGGCTCCCCTACCTCGGGAGCTTCCCGGAGACCAACGTGCGGCTGTACTCGGTGGACGCCCACGGGCGCCGGGGCGTCGTCTTCCGGTCCCTCGACGCGTCCCGGCTGATCCCGGTGGCCGTGGGGCGGTGGGCCTTCCGCATCCCGTACGTGTGGTCGCGGATGTCCGTCCGGTACGACGGGACGACCGTCGCGTACGAGAGCAGCCGGCGGTGGCCCGGGCCCCGGGGGGCGCGCAGCTCGCTCGCCGTGGAGGTCGGGGAGCGGGTCGGGGAACCCACCCCGCTCGAACACTTCCTGACGGCCCGCTGGGGGATGCACAGCGCGTTCCGGGGGCGTCCGCTCTACCTGCCCAACACCCATCCCCGGTGGCCGCTGCACCGGGCCCGGCTGCTGCACTGCGACGAGACGCTGCTCGCGGCCGCCGGTCTGCGCGGGTCCCTCGGGGAGCCCGTCAGCGTGCTCTACTCGCCGGGCGTGCCCGTACGGTTCGGCGCTCCGCCCCGGCTCCCGGCCGGGCCGGTCGTGCCGCGGCCCCGGCGGGACGGGGACCGGCCGGTCAGCGGGGAGGGATCGCCGCCTCGGCCGCTGCCCTGATCCGGGCGGCGAAGGCGTCGGCGTCCTTGCGGACGGCGGCGAGCGCGAGGCCGACGAGGAGCTTGCCGAGCCCGTGGCCCTCCAGGACGTTGAAGATGCGGACCCGCGTTCCCCCGCCGGGGAGCGGCTCCAGGTCGTAGCCGCCCTCGCGGGCCGTCACGCTGTTCTTCGAGACCTCGGCCCACCGGATCCGCGTCGGCGCGTCGAGGGCGGTGATGCGGAACTCCCGCGCGGACTTCATTCCGGCGTCCTTCACGGTGCTGCGGAAGACCGTGCCCACGGCGGTGGGGCCGTCGGGGATGCGGTCGATCCGCAGGACCCTGGGGCTGAACTGGGGGTCGTTGCGTCCGTCGGCGAGGTACGCGAACACGTCCTCGACCGGCCGGTCGATCTCGGTCGTCGCTTCGAACTGTCCTGACACGGGTCTCCTCCGGTCGGCCCGGCCGTGCCCCTCCCCCGCGTCGTGCCTCCGGTCCGGTCGCGACGGCACCGCGACCCTATGCGACCTCCGGGCCGCCCGCACGGCGAGCGGCGGCCCGGCCGGTCGTGCCCCGGGGCCCGGAGGTCGTACTCAGTCCAGGTGGTCGGCGACCAGGGTGGCGAAGTCCTCCGGGGTGAGGACCTCGACGCCCGCCTCCCGCGCCTTGACCGCCTTGGAGCTCGGCTTGCCTCCGGCGGTCGGGGCGGCGACCAGGAAGGCGGTCCGGGAGTTGACGGAGCCGCCCATGCGGCCGCCGGCCCTCTCGATGAGCGCGCCCATCTCGGAACGCCCCCAGCCGTCGAGGGGGCCGGTCATCTTCCCCGTCACGACGACGGTCTTCCCGCTCAGCGGCCCCTCGACGGCGTCCTCGTCCCGCTCAGGGCGCGGCTCGGTCATGGTGACGCCGGCCGCGATCAGCTTGTCGATCACGGGGGCGAGCGCGGCGACCTGCCCGACGACGACCGGGGCCTTCTCCGGGCCGATGCCCTCGACGTCCTGGAGGGTGTCGGCGTCGGCCGCGCGGATGGCGTCCATGGTGCCGAAGTGGGCGGCGATGCGCCGGGACATGCTGCGGCCGGTGCCGGGGATGCCGAGGGCGCAGAAGACGCGGCTGAGGGGGCGGGACTTGGCGGTGCGGATCTGCTCGGCCAGTTTGGCGCCGCGCTTGGCGCTGCCGGAGGCGGTGGTGAGCTGCTCCTCGGTGAGGGTGAACAGGTCGGCGACGTCGGCGACGTCACCGGAGGCGATCAGCGCGTCGACGTACTTCCTGCCGAGGCCGTCGATGTCGAGGATGTCGCGGCCGGCGGCGTACTCGATGAGCGGGGCGAGCGCGCAGGCGGTGCCCTTCGCGCAGCGCCAGCGCTCCTGGCTCTTGTCGATCCCGCCGCCGCAGTGGGGGCACGCTTGGGGCAGCGGGACGGGGACGGCGCCCTCCGGGCGGAGTTCGACGACGGCGGCCTGGACGCGCGGGATGATGTCGCCGGCCTTGTAGACGGTCACGGTGTCGCCGAGGTGGAGGTCGCGCCGGAGGATGTCGGCCGGGTTGTGGAGGGTGGCGCGGGTGACGGTGGAGCCGTCGAGCTCCACCGGGGCGAGCACGGCGGTGGGGGCGAGCACGCCCGTGCGGCCGACCTCCCAGAACACGTCCTGGAGCACGGTCTGCCGTTCGACGGCGGGCAGCTTGTAGGCGACGGCCCAGTAGGGGAAGCGGGTGCCGAAGCCGGCCGTGGCCTGCTCGGTGGCGCTGTCGGCCTTGACGACGACGCCGTCGATGCCGAACGGCAGGCTCGCGCGCAGGGCGGCGATCGCGTCGACCCTCTCCTGCGCCTCGGCGAGCGTGGCGACGGTGTGCAGCCCGGCCGGGGTGTCGGCCGTGGTCCGCACGCCGGTCCGGGCGACGGCGGCGAGGGTCTCGGCGTGGCCGGTCCCGGCGGGCAGGAAGGGCACGCCGTCCAGTTCGACGGCGCCGTACGCCCAGAAGGTCATGGCGAGCCGGTACGGGCGGTCCTTCGCCCGCAGGGTGCCGGCCGTTCCGTTGCGCGGATTGGCGAAGACGGTGGCGCCGTGCGCCGTGCGCGTCTCGTTGGCGGCCTCGAACTGCTCCTGGGTGAAGAGGACTTCGCCCCGGGCCTCGAAGGTGGCGGGCACGGGCAACCGCTCGGGGAGGCCGACGACGGTGCCGATGACGTGGCTGACGTCCTCGCCGTGGGTGCCGTCGCCGCGCGTGACGATCTGCACGAGGCGGCCGTCGCGGTAGCGGGCGGCGACGGCGGCGCCGTCCATCTTCGGCTCGACGGTGAACCCGCCCTCCGGTTCGTGTCCCAGGCGGCGCTGGAGCGAGGCGCCCCAGGCCACGAGCTGTTCGGGGGCGAAGACGTTGTCGAGGCTGAGGAGGCGCGAGGTGTGGGCGACGTCTCCGGCGGGGGCGGCGCCGTCGGCGACCAGGTCCGTGGGCGAGTCGGGGGCGGTCTCGTCGGGGTGCTCCGCCTCCCAGTCCAGCACCGCCAGGCGCAGCCGGTCGTACGCGGCGTCGTCCATGAGGCTGTAGCCCGCGCCGTAATAGGTGTGGGAAGCCTCGCGCAGGCGCTGGACGGCGGCCTCGTACTCGGCGCGGCCGGACATGCGGAAAGACGCCTCAGCGGCGGAAACGTTCGTCATGGGAACATCCTTGCCCATGGGTCTGACAACGCCCGGAACGGCGTTCCCGGCCCGAGGACTTCGCGCCGCCGCCGAGGCCGTTCCGCGCGCCGCCCGCGCTCCCCGTTCCCCCTTCCGGAACGGGGAGCGCGGGCGGCGCGGTCGCCTCACGCCACGGCGGTCCCCTCCAGCTCGACCATCTGGCCGGGGATCGCCAGTCGCGTCACCCCGAGCATCGTGGTGGCCGGTGCCACCCCGGCGGCGCCCAGCCGCGCCGCCAGCACGCCGTAGTGCGGGAAGAGCAGGTCGACGTCGGTCGTGTAGACGTTGAGGCGGACGAGGTTCGCGAGGGACATCCCGGCCTCGGCGAGCACGGCCTCCAGGTTGTCGATGCCGAGCGCCAACTGCGCCGCCATGTCGCCGTCGTGCTCGGGCCTGCCCTCGCGGCTCGTCGCGGTCTGCCCCGAGACGTAGAGGGTCCGGGTGTGTCCGGACACCAGCTCGCCCTGGTTGAACCCCAGTTCCTTGGACCACGTCACCGGGTTGACCGCCGTTCGTTCCATCGTCACATCAGCTCGTTTCGGTAGGGGTACGCGCACCCGGCGGCCGGGCGGCCGCCGGGCTTCGGCGTCGTGATCAGGAGCCTTCCAGCGAAACGTGACACCCCCCGTCACGTATTCGGTACGGTTCCCGCCATGCGCGCGGATCGGCTGGTCTCGCTGGTGCTCCTGCTGCGCCGGCACGGCCGGCTGACCGCGGGGGCGCTGGCCCGCGAGCTGGAGGTGTCCACCCGCACCGTGCTGCGCGACATCGAGGCGCTGTCCGCGGCCGGCGTCCCGGTCTACGCCGAGCGCGGCCGGCACGGCGGCTTCGCGCTGCTGCCCGGCTTCCGGACCGAGCTCACCGGCCTGAACCACGACGAGGCGCTCGCCCTCCTCGCCGCCGGATCGGGGCGCGGCGAGCAGGTGTTCGGCCTCGGCCCGGCGCTCGCCTCGGCCCTGCGGAAGGTGGTCGACGCGCTGCCCGAGAGCCACCGGGCCACCGCGGACGACGCGGCCCAGCGCTTCCTCGTCGACCCGGAGACCGATCTGCTCTCCCGCCGGCCGGTCACCGAGGGGGTGCCCGACACCACGATGACCGTGGTCCGGCGCGCCGTGCTCGCCGGACACCGGCTGCGCATCCACTACGCGGCCGCTGGCCAGGAACCGCGGTGGCGCACGGTGGACCCGATCGGCCTGGTCACCGTGCGCGACCGGGCCTATCTGCTGGCCACGCGCTCGGGCGAGGACCGCACCTACCGGCTGTCGCGGGTGCTGACCGCCGAGGAACTCCCCGAGGCGGCGCGGCGGCCGGGCCGGGTCGACCTGGACCGGATCTGGCGGGAGCGCTCCGCGCGGTTCCTCGCCGGCGGCGACCACGTCGCCGTGTCGGTGCGGGTGGACCCGGCGCGACGGGAGGAGTTGCTGGACACCGTGCTCGCCGTCCGCGCGGAAGAGCCCGACGCGGACGGACGGCTGCGGCTGGAAGTGACCTTCCAGGACCTCCGGCACGCCGAGTGGGCGCTGTGGCGGCTCGGCACGGACGCGGAGGCCCTGAGCCCGCGGACGCTGCGCGCCTCCCTGCACGACCGTGCCGTCGCGCTGGCCGCCCGGTACGGCCCCTCGTCCTGAGACGACCGCCGGACCGGTGGCCGGATCGGGCGCCGGACCGGGCGCCGGACCGATCGCCGGATCGGTCGCGTCACCGGCGGGAGGGGCCGTCCCGACGCCCCTCCCCCTGTGACCTGCGTCACGCGTTAAAAGTCCTTTAAGAAACAAGGTCTCAGAAGGCCCAATTTGCACCAGTTCGAGCACAGTTGACGCTTGCTTTGAACAGCGGTCAAGATCTCCACGACTTCGCCACACCTCCCTCGGCTTCACCTCATCTGGAGCACTTGATGCGCAACAGGGCTGCCCCGATCACAGCGGTCACTTCCGCCACCGGTGGATCGGCGGGCGCGGAACACCGGGGCGACCGCGTCTTCGGGAAGGTCGCGGAGCCGGACCGGGGCGAGACGGGGGCGCGGGGGCAGGACATCGAGCTCTTCGACGCGACCGTGCGGCTGCCGAAGGTCCCCGCCGGGGACACCGCGCCCGCCCCCGCGTCACGGCGGTCCCGGCGTGCCCGCCCGGCAGCTCCGGCGTGGCGGTCCATGCCGCTCCCCCTGATGCTCGCGGGCGCGCTCTCCGCGGGGCTCGGTGCCGCCCTTGCGGTGTGGCTCTCCGCCGAACCCGACGCCGTACCGGCGTCGAACCCGTCCGTCTCGCTCCCCGTCCTCGCGACGCACGTCCCGCCTCCCGCCCCGGACACCGCGTCCGGCGCGCCGCCGTCCGCCGGGGCGGGCGCCGCGCCGACGTCGCGCTCCGTCTCTCCCCCGGCCGGTCCCTCCGCGTCCGGGACGCCGTCCCCCGACCCCACCACCGCCTCCCCCACGGGCGCCGCCTCCCCCGGCGCCACGCCCTCTTCGGCCGCCGCGAGCGCTCCGGCGCCCACGCTGTCGCCGTCGGACCGCCGCCACCGCCCCTCGCACCCCGACCGGGACGAGGACGGACGGGACGAGGACGGACGGGACCGGGACGACCGGGACCGGGACGGGTGGAACGACCGGGACGGGAGCGGGCGGGACGGGGTGCGGCGGGGAAGCACCGGCCCCGACGTCGTCGACCTCCAGCGGCGGCTCCAGCGGCTCCAGCTCTACATCGGCCCGGCCGACGGCGTCTTCGGCGAGTCCGTGGAAGTGGCCCTGCGCCGCTACCAGGTGGCGCGGAACATCCCCCAGGAGGACGGCGTCTACGGCCCCCTGACCCGCGCCGTCCTGCGGGCCGAGACCGACTGACCCCACCCCCGGACCACCCACCCCCCTCACAGGAAACCAGAAAGGTTCACGCACATGAGCTACACCGGAAGAGCAGGCACGCGGCTGAGCGGCGCCGTGGCCGTCGCGCTCGTCCTCGGCCTCACCGGCGCGGGCGACGCCCTGGCCGCGCCCCGGGAACCCGCGCCGGGGACCGCCCGGACGTGCCCGGCTCCCGGCCAGGAGCCCGGGATCGGCCACGAGCCGCGCTTCCTCGACGCCAACGTGGCCCTCTACGCCGGCGGCGACTACACCGCCGACGGCGGCACCGCCGAGGCCGAGGGCCTGCTCGTCATCGGCGGGAACGCCACCTTCGCCAAGGCCTCCGGCGGCACCTTCAACGTGGGCCGCGTCGGCGCCGGTTCCGGCATCCTGCCGGACTCCGGGGCGGTCATGCTCTCCGTGGGCGGGAACCTGACGATCGCCCGGGGCACCCGGGTCGACGTCGGCCACGGCCTCACGGCCGGCCCCCGCTACGGCGGCGCGGTCCGCGTCGGCGGGAAGATCGACGACAAGGGCGACCTGGAGACGAACGGCGGCAGCCGCGCCTCGGACCTGGGCGCGCGGGCCGCCCTCGCCCCGTACGACGCCTTCGGCGAGACCATACGGGGCGAGTCGGCGTCCCTGGGCGCGCTGAAGCCCACCGGCACGAGCGAGCGTTCGGGCGACACCGTCTCCTTCAAGGGCGGCGGCTCCGGCAGCCCGCAGGTGTTCGAGATCGCCGCCGGGAAGCTCGACGGCGCCTCGTCCTTCGACTTCCGGTCGATCCCCGACGGGGCCCCGGTCGTGGTGAACGTGACGGGCGACCGGGCGGTCGGCATCTCCCCGCTGTCCGTCGGCTTCAACGGCGACCGCGTGGACGCGTACGGCTCGGCGCGCTTCGGCGAGGCCGCGTCCCGGATCCTCTACAACTTCGAGGCGTCCCCGTCGCTCACCCTCGGCGGCGGCGGGAACTTCATGGGCTCGATCCTCGCGCCCGTGGCGTCCGCCGACCTGACGGCCAGCACGAACGGCCGCGTCTACGTCGGCGGGGACCTGCGGACCCACGGCTCGGGCAACGAGACCCACAACTACCCGTGGAACGGTTCCTCGACCTTCTCCTGCAAGCCGACGCCGGGCGGCCCGGGCACCACGCCCACGCCCACGTCCACGCGGCCCGGGACCGAGCCCTCCGCCCCGGCGCCCTCCACCGCGCCGCCCACCGGCGAGGGCACCACTCCGGCCGCGCCGGGGACGACGGCTCCGGGGACCTCCGGGCCCTCCGCGCCGCCCACCGAGGACGCCTCCGCGCCTGCCGCGCCCGGCACGACGGCGCCCTCGCCGTCCGCCACCGGCACCGGTGACGGCTCGCTCGCGACCACGGGAGCGCAGTTCACCCCGTACGCGGTGGCCGCCGGAGTCCTCGCCGCCGCGGGCGCCGGGATCCTGCTGCTCACCCGGCGTCGCCGGGCCCTCGGCCGGCACTGAGGCGAAGCCGCTCCCGGCACCGGCACCGAGCGGGGCCGGTGCCGGGAGCGGCGCCCCGGCCGCGTACCCTCGCCCCGGAGCGGCGCTCCGTCCCGTTCCGGCGGGGCGCGGCGGCCGGACGCACGACGAGTGGGGAACGGAAGATGGGCGAGGAGCCCGGGCAGAGGACACGGGCCGCCGAGTCCGTCGGGGACACCGAGCCCGGCGGGGACGTGCGGGGGCGGTCCGCGACCGTACGCGTGTTCATCGCGCTCGCGCCGCCCGACGACGCGAAGGACGAGCTGGCCGAGGTGCTGGGCCCGGCCTACGCGGCGTACCCCCGCCTGCGGTGGAACCGCATCGAGGACTGGCACATCACGCTGGCGTTCCTCGGCGAGCTGCCGGTCGCGGCCGTTCCGCCCCTCCGGCCGCCGCTCGCGGACCTCGCGGCCGCGCGCCGGCCGGTCGAACTGGCGCTGCGCGGCGGCGGGCACTTCGACGACCGGGTGCTGTGGACCGGGATCGACGGGGACCTGGACGGGCTGCACGGGCTCGCGGCCGAGGTGCGCGCCGTGGTCGGCGCGTGCGGGATCCCCTTCGAGCACCGGCCGCTGCGCCCGCATCTGACGCTGGCCCGCGCCCGCCGCGACGATCCGGCCTCCGTGCCGGAGATCGCCACCGGGCTCGCCGGGTTCACCGGGCGCCCGTGGCGGGCCGCGCGCCTGCATCTGGTCGGCAGCGACTTCGGGCGCGGCCCGGGGCCGATCCGCTACCGCGACATCGAGTCCTGGCCCTTCGCCGGGGTCTGAACCCGCCCTGTCCGGGGGCGGGTGCTCATGGGCCATACATTCCCCGGCAGAGGTCGGCCGCACCCATCGGGGCCCCGATCCGTTCGGCCTGGCGGCAGAGGCGGCGCATCTCGGGCTGTCCGGCGGCGGGGGCGGACGGGCGGCGGTGGGTGCGGAGGGACGGCTTCTTCTTCGGGGTACGGGGAACGGCTCGCGTCCCCTTCTTCTGCGTCCCCTTCTTCTGCTGTGTGCTCTTCTGCTGTGTGCTCTTCTTCGTCGGCTTCGGTTTCTCCTTCTTCTTCGGTGCCGGGCGGTCGGAGGCCGGCGTTCGCGCGGGTTCGCCCCGGGGTTCCGTGGTGGCGAGCGCCTCGCGCGGGGCCGCCTGCGTGGGCGCCGGCCAGGTCGGCAGCGGCGCGGGGGCCCGTTCGGCGGCCGGGGCGAGGGCGGCGGGGCGGTCCGGCGGGCGCGGCGCGGGGCCGTGCGGGACGGCCACGCAGCCGGCCGTGAGGAGCGCGGCGGTCAGGAGGTACGCGGTGCGGCGGGCGTGCATGGGGCCACGCTGCCCGAGCCCGTACGGGACGGGGAGGCGGCCCGGCCCGTATCACCGTGACGAGTGAACCGGGGCCCGTGGCCGGACGGACCCCGGGGCCGGCTCACGTCGCGTTCAGGGCCTCCGTCGGGTGGAGGCGGGAGGCCCGGATCGCCGGGTAGAGGCCGGCGGCCGCGCCGATCAGGAGGGTGGCGGCCAGTCCTCCCGCCAGGGACCAGGGCGGGACCACCGGCGTCCACCTCTGGAAGCGGGCGAAGCCGTACGTCGCCGCCGCGCCCAGGACCGCGCCCGTCACCCCGCCCAGCGCCGAGAGCAGCAGCGACTCGGTGAGGAACTGGAGCCGGATCGCGCTCCGGGTCGCGCCGAGCGCGCGGCGCAGGCCGATCTCCCGGCGCCGTTCCAGGACCGAGACGACCATGGTGTTGGCGACGCCCACGCCGCCGACCAGGAGGGCGACCGCGCCCAGGCCGAGCATCAGGGCCGTCAGGCCCTCGTCGACAGCGGCCCTGGCGGCGAGCGTGTCCGAGGGGCGGGAGACCGTGACGCCCGCCTCGTCCCCGGGCCTGAGGGTGCGGGCCAGGACCGCCCGTACGTCCTCCACCGAGGCGTCCGTGGACCGTTCGAAGACGGTGGTGGGATGCCCGTCGAAGCCGAAGTGGCGTTCGGCGGCGGGGAATCCGATCAGGGCCACCCGGTCCAGGGTGGGGACCAGTTCGATCGGCTCGAGGATGCCGACGACGACCACGCGCGTGTCGTTCATCATGATCGTCTCGCCGGGCCGGGTGACGCCGAGGTGGTCCGCCGCCACCGCGCCGAGGACCGTGACGGGGAGGCGCTCGCGGGCCCGGTCCAGCCAGACGCCCCGGTCGACCTCGCCGCCGAGCGCGGTCAGCAGGTCGGTGCGGGCCGCCTGGGTGGTGACGCCCGCGGTGCGCTCCTCGGGGACCATGTCGCTGCGGCGGACGCGGGCGTCGACGTCGGCCGTGGCGGTGGCGTGCCGCACCGGCCCGATGCGCTCGACCATCGCGACCGCGTTCCGGGGCAGCCGGACCCTGTTGCCCGTGGCGTCCTTGCCCGCCTCGGCGGTGAGGAGGTTGGTGCCGAGGCGGTCGAGCCGGGCCATGAGGTCGGCGCGGCTCGATTCGGACAGGCCGACGACCGCGACCACGGTCGCGATGCCGAGGGCGATGCCGAGCGCCGAGAGGACCACGCGGGCGCGCCGGGCGCGGAGGCCGACCGCGCCGACGCGGAGGACGTCTCCGGGCGCGAGCCGGGAGGGCCTGGGGTCGTTCCTCATGGACCGGCCACCTCCGTACGGGGGCCGGGGCGGTGGGCGGCGCGGATGTCCGAGACGATCCCGCCGTCCCTGAAGCGGATCCGGCGCGGCAGCGAGGCCGCGATCTCGTTCCGCGAAAACCTATCCAAGGACGTCCTGCGCCGGTCAGCTGCTGTTGGTCCTGTTCGGCCTGGGCACCAACATGGGCATCAAGCGCGTCGCGGTCACCGACAGGCACGGCGAGTCCGAGGCAACGCTGCGCCGGGTGCGGCACCTGTTCGTCAACCGGGCCAACATGCGCGCCGCGCTGGTGAAACTGGTCAACGCCACCTTCGCCGCCCGCGACGAGATCTTGTAGGGCAGCAGCACCGCGTGCGCGTCCGACAGCCGCAAGTTCGGCGCCTGGTCCTCGAACCTGATGACCGAGTGGCACCAGCGCTACCGCGGCCCCGGCGTGATGATCTACTGGCACGTCGAGCGGAAGTCGGTGTGCATCTACTCCCAGCTCACGTCCTGCTCGACCTCCGAGGTCGCCTCGATGATCGAAGGCGTGCTGCGGCACTGCACCGACATGGAGGTCGACCGGCAGTACACCGACACCCACGGCGCGTCCATCGTCGGCTTCGCCTTCGCCCACATGCTCGACTTCAAGCTGATGCCCAGGCTGAAGAACATCGGCTCCGCCCGGCTGTACCGGCCGGCCGCAGGCGAGGACGACAACTGGCCGAACCTCGCGCCGGTGCTGTCGACCAAGACGATCAACTGGGACCTGATCCGCCAGCAGTACGACCAGATCGTGAAGTACACCACCGCCCTGCGCCTGGGCACCGCCGAGGCCGAGCAGGTCCTGCGCCGCTTCACCCGCGGCGGCCCCAAGCACCCCGCCTACCAGGCGATCGAGGAACTCGGCCGGACGGTGCGTACGGCATTCGTCTGCGACTACCTCGCCGATGTCGAACTGCGCCAGGAGGTCCACGAGGGATTGCAGGTCGTGGAGAACTGGAACTCGGCGAACAAGGACCTCTTCTACGGCAAGGACGGCGACCTGGCCGGGGCGGACAAGGAGTCCCAGGAGGTGCCCATGCTCGCCCTGCACCTGCTCCAGTCCGCCCCCGTGCACGTCAACACACTGCTGATGCAGCAGCTCCTCGCCGATCCGAAGTGGGCCGACATGCTCACCGACGCCGACCGGCGGGCCCTGTCCGCGCTGTTCTGGACGCACGTGAACCCCTACGGCCGGTTCGAGCTGGACATGAACAGCCGTCTGGAGCTGGACCTGACCGCCACGGCCAGGTCGGTGCCCGGCCCACGCCGCCCACAGGACGAGGCGGCACCGGCCGGGACGTGATGCCCGGTTCAGGCACGGGCGGCCGAAGCCTTCTGCTCCAGGCGGGCACCCAGGGTGTCGGCGAAGTCCTCAGCGCGGGCCAGCTGGACGCGGAGCTTCTCCACCTGCTCCGTGGCGGCTTGCCGGTAGGTCCGTACGCGCTCCTGGAGGGCTTCGCGCTCGTCGGCGTCGAGGCCGGTGCCGTCGTCGAGGCGGTCGGTGGCGTCCAGGAGGTCGCGCATCTGGTCCAGGGTGAAGCCGAGGGGCTTCATGCGGCGGATGACCATGAGGCGGGCGACGTCGGCTTCGGTGTAGAGACGGAAGCCGCCCTGGGAGCGGGCGGAGGGGATGACCAGGCCAGTCTCCTCGTAGTGCCGGATGGTGCGCAGGGACAGCTCCGTCCGCGCGGCGACCTCGCCGATCTGCATGTGCTTGTCGTCCACGCCCGTGTCCCTGACCCTTCCCGTCGTGGCTGGCCGCGTCCCGTGCGACCCCACCGCCCTCTACTCTAACGTTAGGGTAGAGTTGATGAAGGCGAGGGCGGCTCGGCTGCCCCGCCGCTGCCGTTTCCGGGGCCGATGGCGCCCCCGGCGAAGATCCGATTCTTGCAGGAGAGAGCGTGCGCGAGCCCATGACGCCGACCGCCGCCGCCTGCCCGCCGTGACCCTTCGCCCTCCGATGTGAGCCGACCGCCTCCGTGCGCTGCCTCACATCTGCCTTCCACGACTTCCGGCCCCGTCCAGTGGGCCGTCCGTGGGGTGCCGGCCCGGCCCCCGCATGTCCTTCCCGCACGCCCCGGCCTGCCGTAGGGGTGTGCCCGAGCACGACAGGTACGCGTTTCCTTGTCTTCTGCTGCTGTGTCTCCCGCCGCGCGGCTGCGCGGCCTCAAGCCCGACTGGATCAACAACCCCAAGGTCTGGCGCACCGAGGTCCTCGCGGGCCTGGTCGTCGCCCTGGCGCTGATCCCCGAGGCGATCTCGTTCTCGATCATCGCCGGTGTCGACCCCGCGATCGGCCTGTTCGCGTCCTTCACCATGGCCGTGGTCATCTCGATCGTCGGCGGCCGACGGGCGATGATCTCCGCCGCGACCGGCGCCATCGCCCTGGTCATCGCCCCGCTCAACCGAGAGCACGGCCTGGGTTACCTGATCGCCGCCGTCATCCTCGCCGGCGCCTTCCAGGTGATCCTGGGCGCAGTCGGCGTGGCGAAGCTGATGCGGTTCATCCCCCGCTCGGTGATGGTCGGCTTCGTCAACGCCCTCGCCATCCTGATCTTCATGGCCCAGGTCCCGGAGATGACCGACGTCCCCTGGGCGGTGTACCCGCTGATCATCGGCGGGCTGGCACTGATGGTGTTCTTCCCGAAGATCACCACCGTGATCCCCGCCCCGCTCGTCTCCATCGTCATCCTGACCGTGATCACCGTCGGCGCGGCCATCGCGGTGCCGACCGTAGGCGACAAGGGGGCGCTGCCCTCGTCCCTCCCGGTGCCGGGCCTTCCCGACGTGCCGTTCACGCTCGACACGCTGACGACGATCGCCCCGTACGCGTTCGCCATGGCGCTGGTCGGCCTCATGGAGTCGCTGATGACCGCCAAGCTGGTCGACGACATCACCGACACCCACTCCAACAAGACCCGCGAGTCCATCGGCCAGGGCACCGCCAACATCGTCACCGGCTTCTTCGGCGGCATGGGCGGCTGCGCCATGATCGGACAGACGATGATCAACGTGAAGGTCTCCGGCGCCCGCACCCGCCTGTCCACCTTCCTCGCCGGCGCATTCCTGATGGTGCTGTGCATCGCCTTCGGCCCGGTCGTCTCCGACATCCCCATGGCCGCCCTCGTCGCCGTCATGATCATGGTGTCCTTCGCCACCTTCGACTGGCACTCCATCGCGCCCAAGACCCTCAAGCGGATGCCCGCGGGCGAGATCGGCGTCATGGTCATCACCGTCGCCGCGGTCGTCGCCACCCACAACCTCGCCATCGGCGTCGTCGTCGGCTCCATCACCGCCATGGTCATCTTCGCCAAGCGCGTCGCCCACCTCGCCGAGGTCACCCGGCTCGTCGCCCCGAACGGCACGAGCGTCCTTTACAGCGTGACCGGCGAGCTGTTCTTCGCCTCCTCCAACGACCTCGTCGGCCAGTTCGACTACGCAGGCGACCCCGACAAGGTCATCGTCGACCTGTCTGCCGCCCACGTCTGGGACGCCTCCTCCGTCGCCGCCCTCGACGCCATCGAGACCAAGTACAAGCAGCGCGGCAAGACCGTCGAGATCACCGGCCTGAACGACCCCAGCGCCGACCTCCACGGCAAGCTCACCGGCGAGCTCGCCGGCAGCCACTGACCCCCGTCACACGCACCAGCGGAAGGACCCCGACCCAACAGGGCGGGGTCCTTCCGCTTCGCCATCGCGCTGCACAAGACAAGGCACTGTCGTCAAACGATTCGTTTGACGACAGGCAAGCCGCGCGTCCAATGAACCCACGCAATCAGGGGGTTCGAGGCGGCCCGAATCCCATCAGATCCGATGGCGATTGCTGACAGGGTTTGACGACAGATAGGGTCCGATCCTCCGTACGGAAGGGGACCTTCGGTGGCGAACCTGGTCTACAAGCGGGTCTCGACCGACCAGCGGTCCACCGCCCGGCAGGACCTCGTCCTGGGCGAGGCCGGGATCGAGGACCCGGTCGTCTTCGAGGAGCAGGCCGGCACCTCCAGCCGCCTCCACCCCCTCCAGCGTCCGAAGTTCGGCGAGCTGCTCACCTACGCGCGGCCGGGCGACACCGTGCACATCTCCGAGATGTTCCGCCTCGTGCGCGGCAACCAGCACATCCTCGACGTGCTCGACGTCCTGCACCGCGACCGCCTCGCCCTGCGCATCCACGACGGCGCGTTCTCCGCCATGGACCTCACCGCCCGCCACCCGCGCACCGGCGAGCTGCTGTCCACCGTGAAGTTCATGGTGCGGACCCTCGCCGCCGCCGGCGAACTACAGCGCGACCTCCAGCGCGAGCTGACGTACGACGGTCTGCGCGCCGCCGAGGCCAAGGGAGCGAAGGGCGGGCGCCGCCCTGCGGTGGCGGCCGCGACGGCCGCCGACGTGCGCACCGCGTACCTGGAAGGGCGCTCCATCGCCGCCCTCGCCCGCGAGCACCAGGTCAGCCGCGGCGCTATCCGTACCGCCGTCGCCGACCTCCTGCCCGAGCACACCGCCAGCGAGGAGGACGCCGCCGCCCCGGAGCTGCCGGTCACGCTCGACATGCCGGGCAAGGTCGCCGACCACCTCCGCAGCACCGAGCTGGAGCCCGCCGAGCGGGCCGCGCTCGACCAAGGGGTGGCCGTACGGCGCGGCCAGGGCTACACCCTGCGCGTCAGCGCCGTCCCCGCCGTCCACCGCCAGCTCCTCGTCCGTTGCCAGCCGCTCGACGGCGGCCAGGGCATCCCCGCGGTCCCGGCCCAGCGCAAGGCCCGCCGCGAGTACGAGAACCGGGTCAGCGCACTCACACCCTGACCATGATCCTTCTCAGCGCCAACCGCTGTACCGATGTCCGAGGCCGTGTACCGCCGGCCTTCACAGCGAGGCCGGCCCCGAGCGTCACGCAGCGCTACATGTCCGTTGGCCGTAGCTATACGAGAGCAGGGCGGTCCTGGGCGGGCAGGACGAGGACGCCGGCGGCGGCCGCGGTCAGCAGGACCGAGGCGATCAGCCAGGTGTCGCCGAGGACGCCGAGGACGCCGGCCGTGGCGAAGCCGAAGACGGGGACGGCGGTGCCGACTCCGGCGTAGACCCGGCAGATGCGGTGCAGTGTGCGCAGGGTCGTCCGGGCGTCGCCGTCGACCGGGTCGCCGAGGGCGCGGCGCAGCGTCGCGGGGAACATGCTCGCGGCGACGGTGACCGGGCCCACGGCGACGAGGGCGGCCAGGACGTGCAGGGAGAGGAGGAGGTCGGTCACGCCCGGTCCTCCGGGGCGGTCCGGCGCTCGCCGGTGACCTTCGAGGCCGGGAGGCGGCCGGCCCTGGAGGTCCCCCGGAGGGTGTCGCCGTCGACCGTCACGTCGAACGCGAGGTTCAGCCGCACGGGCTTGGTGACGGACTGCTTCCAGGTGAGCCGGTCGCCGTCGAGGGCGAGGTCGTGGAGCGGTACTTCCTCGCCCGCTCCGTGGGCGACGCCGGTCAGGACGGCGTCCCGCTCACGGAGTTCGACCACGGCCTTCACCGTGCCGATGGGGGTGGAGACGGACAGATTCCAGGTGCCTTCGACGGACATGGTGTCGTTCTTCCTGACGGTGCGACGCGGATGGACAAGGGAAAAAGCGGGTGGGGTTCAGAGGGCGGCGGGGGCCGGGCCCCGGGCGCTCCAGACGGTGCCGCGCCGCTCGTGGGCGAACAGCTCCTCGACGGCGTGGGCGATGCGGGGGCCCGGGCCGCGTTCGAGGAGGTACAGACCCAGGTCGAGTCCGGAGGTGACGCCGGCGCCGGTGACCAGGTCGCCGTCGTCGACGACACGGGCGCGGATCGCGCGGGCGCCGGTGGCGTCCAGCATGTCCAGGCCCAGGTGGTGGGTGGTGGCGTGACGGCCCTCCAGCAGTCCTGCCATGGCCAGGACGAGGGAGCCGCCGCAGACGGCGGCGACGGTGACGTCCGGGTCGTCCATCGCCCGCTTGAGGAGCGCGGGGAGGCCGGTGGTCAGAGTGCGGGCAAGGAGCACCGGAACGAACTCGTCCCGCCGCCGCTCGTCGGCGCCCGCCTCTTCCTCCGGCACCTCGCCGGGCTCGCCCACGCGGCCCGAGGCGCCGGGCACCAGCACCACGTCCGCCCGCCCCGGGTCGAGGGTGCCGGTGGCGCGCAGCGCCAGCCCTCCGGTGCCGCCGACCACCTCGCGGGGGCCCTCGGCGGAGACCAGCTCGACGGTCACCGCCCCGCCCGATGCCGTGCCGCCGGCGTACAGCACCTCGTAGGGGGCGACGACGTCGAGCGGGTCGAACCCGTCGAACAGGACGATCTGGACGTGCACGGGCGTTCCTCCGGGGTTGTTCGGGGCCGTTCTCTCTTTCCGGCTTTCCGGCACGCTGAAGTCAACCGTCCGCCGGTCCGGCCGCCCAGTGGCAGGAGTGACAGGTTTCAACGGGAAATCGCCACGAGCTTTCGAAGGGTCTGCCCGTACGGTGACATGGGGATGTCCGGATACCGTCCCAGGTCCGGCGTACGGCGAAGAGGTAGGTTCTGGCCATGCACACCGTCGCCGTTCTCGCGCTGGACCAGGTCATCCCGTTCGACCTGTCCACTCCGATCGAGGTGTTCTCGCGGACCCGCCTGCCCGACGGGCGGCCCGGCTACCAGGTGCGGGTGTGCGCCGAGCGCGACGAGGTCGACGCCGGGGCCTTCGCCCTGCGGGCACCCTGGGGCCTGGAGGGCCTCCGGGACGCGGACACGGTCGTCGTGCCTGGCGTCGCCGATCCCGCGGCTCCGCTCTCCCCCGCCGTACGCGACGCGCTGCGGTCGGCCGCCGCCGACGGCACCCGGATCGCGTCCCTCTGCGTGGGCACCTTCCCCCTGGCCGCCACCGGGCTCCTGGGCGGGCTGCGCGCCACGACACACTGGCGGGCGGCCGGGCTGCTGGCCTCCCTCCACCCGGACGTGGACGTCGACCCGGACGTCCTCTACGTCGACAACGGCCAGTTCCTCACCTCGGCGGGCGCGGCGGCGGGCCTGGACCTGTGCCTGCACATGATCCGCCGGGACTACGGGTCGGCGGTCGCGGCCGACGCCGCCCGCCTGTCGGTGATGCCGCTCGAACGCGAGGGGGGCCAGGCGCAGTTCATCGTCCACGACCACGCCCCCGCGCCGCAGGGCTCCGAGCTGGAGGCGCTGCTCGCCTGGCTGCGGGAGAACCTGTCCCGCGACCTCACCCTGGCCGACATCGCCGCGCGCGCCGGGACCAGCACCCGGACCCTGATCCGGCGGTTCCGCGACCAGACCGGCACCACCCCGCTCCAGTGGCTCCACCGGGCCCGCATCCGCCAGGCACAGCACCTGCTGGAGACCACGGAGCACTCCGTGGAGCGCATCGGCGGCCAGGTCGGCTTCGGCTCGCCCACCACGTTCCGCGACCGCTTCAAACGCACCACCGGCGTCAGCCCGCAGACCTACCGACGCACCTTCGGCTGAACCGGCGCGCGGGGGTCGACGGCCGGGCGCCGGCCCCGTGGATCCGCACGGCCGATCGGGTTCAGCCGGACGGCACGGCCGGGGACCGCAGGCCGGACCACTGTTCGGCGCCGTACTCCTCGAACCGTTCCACCTCGGTGAACCCCAGTTCTGCCGCGAGGCGCATCGCGCGGTCGTTGGCGGCCCGGGTGCGGAGCGCCACCGGCTCGCCGGGAAGCTCCCCGGCGAGCCAGTCGAGGACCGCCGCGCAGGCCTCGGCGGCGTACCCGTGTCCCCACGCCTCCGGCAGGAGCATGAAGCCGAGTTCGACCCCTCTGACCCCTCCGGCTCCCGGGCGCTCCACGTCGCGCCGGTCGAGCGTGATCACGCCGATCATCGCTCCGCCGAGGTCGACCACGAACAGGCCGGGGCGCCGTCCGGGCACCTCGGGCATCGCGCCTTCGAGCTCCTCGCGCGGCCGGGACCCGCCGATGTGGGTGCCCACCTCCGGCGACGCGAACAGTTCGAGGAAGGCCGCGCGGTCCCGGGCCTCGGACGTACGGAGCACGAGCCGCGCGGTCCCGATCGGAGCGGGCGGCCAGGTGACGGGGAGCGGTCCGGTCATGGCGGGCAACCTATCGCGCGCCCGCCGGGCGCGGCCGTCCGGGCCGGGCGGGGGATGATGGGGGCGGAAGAAGGCGGCACGAGATCAGGAGCTTCCATGGCGAAGCGGGTTCACCAGCCCCGCGAGGACGCCGAGTTCGATTTCATCCTCAGGATGAGCGGAGTCCCGGTCCTCGCGTACTTCATCGGCACGTGGCCCAAGGCGATCGAGGCCTGCCGGGCGATGGACCTCGTCGTGGGCGGCATCGCCGACGAGTACGCGGGCCGCCTGACGGCCGTCCGCGCCGACATCACGCGCTGCCCGGCCTCGACCGGGCGGTACGGGATCACCGGAGCCCCGTCCTACGTCCTCCTGAAGGAGGGGGAGGCGGTGGCGCACGGCACGGGAATCATGACCACCACGGAGATCCGGGAGCTCCTGGCCGCCCACCTCTGACGGGCCATTCCACGACCGGCCCCGGGGCGTACAGGCGGCCTGCCGATCCCCGACCGGCCCGTCACTCGTACCGGTACTTCAGCGACTCCGCCTCCGCCCGCTCGATGTCGGCGATCGTCAGCTCCGGCATCCGCAGCTGGGCCAGCGTCACCTCGGCGGAGGTCGGCTGGGCGTCCGCCGGCAGCCACTGTTCCGGCTTCCAGGCGCCGCCGCGCAGGAGCGACTTGGGGCAGTGCGGGTAGACCTCCTCGATCCCCACCACCAGCGCGCTGGCCGGCGGCTTGCCCACGGCGGTCAGTTGCGACAGCAGCTCCGGGCGGGTGGAGACGCAGGCCCGGCCGTTCACCCTGAGCGTCGTGGTGCGCCCCGGGACGACGAACAGCAGCCCGGCCCGCCCGGTGGCGACGACGTTCCGCAGGGTGTCCAGGCGCTTGTTGCCGGTCGCGTCCGGTATCGCCACCGTCCGCGCGTCCAGAACGGCGACGAATCCGGCGGGGCCGCCGCGCGGGGAGACGTCACAGTTGCCCTCGGCGTCCGCGCTGGCGACCAGCACCAGCGACGAACACCCGATCAACCGCCTCGTCTGCCCGGTGAGTTCGGTCATCTGCTTGCGCAGCGCCGCGTCCTTGGGAAGCTCGTAGACCCGGCGGAGCGCCTCCTGGTCGGAGACGGCGTCGATGTGGAGCGAGTCGAAGGCACTGCCGGTGAGGGATGTCGTCATGCCTCCGACCTTATGGGGCCGCTCGTATCGAGGCCCTTCCGCCGTCGAAGCAGGTCGACGTCACACTCGGCGGCAGCGGTCCCGGAGTTCGGAAAGGACGGTCTTCCGCCGCGTGCTGACGTCACCGGCCACCGCGGCCACCCGGTCGGCCGCGTCGAGGAGGTCGCTCAGGTCTCCCGGCTCGGCGGCCAGGCGCCGCCACACCTCGGCGGGATCGATGTCGACGAGGCGGGCGAGCCGTTCGTCGACCACCTGATGCCGGTCCCGGACCAGCCTCACCAAGTGCCTCATCAGCAGCGCCTCGTCGTCGGCGATCTTCTGCTCCGCCCTGAGGACGAGCCACGCCACCCACAGCATCGACTGCGGGTGCCGGCTCCGCTCGCTCAGCTCCTCGGCGATCTCGATCACCCGCGCCTCGTTCCGGAAGACGGCTTGCGCGTGTCGTCCCGCGAGCAGTGTCGTGTAGCGGTTCAGCACCACCGCCAGGGGGACACCGATCACGGGGATGCCGATCTTGATGATGTTCCGCTGCAGGAGGTACCTTCCGACGACGGGAAAGCTCCTCGCGGCGCCCAGTACCGCTCCGGAGTAGAAGCGTTTGACCAGCGGCCGTACGACGAGCGGGACCGCCTTGCCCACGCTCCCCCGGGCCACTTCCCCGCTTTTGATCGTGAAGGCCACCCGAATGAGCTTCCACATGTCCTCGGGGTCGGACAGGTCGAGCGGGACGCGGTAGAGGACCGCGATGTCAT
The DNA here is from genome assembly GCF_044754545.1 of Streptomyces sp. NPDC093071. Taxonomy (NCBI): domain Bacteria; kingdom Bacillati; phylum Actinomycetota; class Actinomycetes; order Kitasatosporales; family Streptomycetaceae; genus Streptomyces; species Streptomyces sp. NPDC093071. Next base: position 417,311 of record NZ_JBIVPH010000002.1, read on the forward strand.
AGGCCAGGCGGAGCTGGAGCCGGGTGATGAACACGACGTCGACCATCAAGGTCGCGACGGCGGCCGGGACGGTCGCCGGCGAGGCGCCTCCCAGACTCCCGATGGTGGCGGCGACGGCCGCCGAGTAGGCCCCGGCGGACAGCCCGCCTTCGAGCGCGGCGTAGCGGGCCGCCATCTTGATGCGCTGATCGACGACGGCGTCCGCGGGCACGCCCTCGTACCGCTCCTGGAAGTACTGCCAGTCGACCTTCTCGGTGTAGGAACTCATGGCCTGGGTGAGGAGCCGGGTGAACCAGTTGCCCGACTTGATGTCGTCCGGGCTCAGCCCCTTGACGAAGTCCCGCATCTCGGCCCGCTCGCGCTCGACCTCTTCCCGGTCGGCGTCGTCGTCACCACCGGCATCAACGGCGTCCATCAGGGTGTCGGTCATGATCGGTCCTCCTGGGCGGGTCGGTGTCCAGCAAGGTTCCCAGGTCCCGGGCGCTGCCGCTGCCCTCTTGGCAAAGCAACTTGGTAACCGAACCTCGTTCGGGACAGGCCCCGTTGGGCTGCCCTCCAGCGCGTCCCGCGCGATTGTTCTGCGAAGGGGCCCTTCTTCGCCCGCAGGTTCCTGAACCGTCGACCGGGGCGGCGGCGCCCTGCCGAGGGCACTACGGGCGGTTGGGATGGTCGCTCCCACCCCAGAATGAGGGCATGGCTCCTCTTCCCATCGACCCCCGCCCATTGAACGCCGACGAGCGCGCAGTGCTCGAACACGTCCTGTCGGCGGAGTTCGCCGGCGCATCAAGCCTGCGGAGCCAGTTGGACTGTACCGAGGTGATCGCCGTCTGGGGGCCGGGATCCGTGAGCGTCGACCTGCGGGTCCGGGAACCCCGTGAGCACGCGGCACTGCCGGAGGCCCTCGTACACGTGGACGCACACGTCCACGACCCTTCGGGCGCCTACGTCGGCGAGGTCCTCGTATGGACGGACCGGGGAGCCACGCTCGCGGCCCTGGAGTTCGCCTGGGTCACCGACGAGATGCCCACGTCCCTCCCGGCCGTCGTGGACGGCCGACTCGTCTGGTCGGCCTGACGGCCGGCCGGTCGCCGACCATACGGCGCGGCATCCGACGGGCGCGCGAGCGGATTCGACAGTGCGCGACCGTACTGACCGCGGCCGCCGACGCATGTCCGCGACCAGTACCCCGCACGCGGGAAACGACTCAGCGCGCCACCCCGGTACGTACTGGCCGCGCAGAGAAGTCGTACAGGTGATCACTCCCCGCCCGCATTAATGCCGCGCAGGCCTCGCACCCCTCGATCCGGTTTCGCCCGCGACCACCTCCATCCAGATCACACCCCCTACCCGCGTTTGCATATATAGCGCGTGTGCAACTATTGTGAAGGCGTGCAAAGGGATCGCTCAAGCAATTCTGGAAGGGGGCGAGCCATGCCGCTCGCGCTACTCGCTCTGACCATCGGGGCCTTCGGCATCGGTACGACCGAGTTCATGATCATGGGTCTGCTGCCTGGGATCGCCGCCGACTACGGGGTCTCCATCCCCACCGCGGGCCTGCTGGTCACCGGCTATGCGCTCGGTGTCGTCGTCGGTGCGCCGCTGCTGACCGTCCTCGGGAACAAGGTGAGCCGCAAGCGGATGCTCATGCTGCTGATGGGGCTTTTCGTGGTCGGCAACCTGCTCTCCGCGCTCGCCCCGAGCTTCGGGGTGATGCTGACCGGCCGCGTGGTCGCCTCGCTCGCCCACGGTTCGTTCTTCGGCATCGGGTCCGTCGTCGCCGCAGGTCTCGTCGCCCCGGACAAGAAGGCCGGCGCGATCGCCACCATGTTCACCGGGCTGACCGTCGCCAACATCGTCGGCGTGCCGCTCGGCACCCTCATCGGGCAGGCGATCGGCTGGCGCACCACCTTCGCGATCGTCGCCGCGCTCGGCGTGGTCGGGCTGCTCGGCATCGCCCGGCTCGTGCCCGCCATGCCCCGGCCCGAAGGCACCCGTCTGCGCGGGGAGCTCAAGGCCTTCCGCAACCCGCAGGTGCTGCTCGCGATGGCGATGACCGTGCTCGGCTTCGGAGGCGTCTTCGCCGCGATCACCTACATCGCACCGATGATGACCGAGATCGCCGGCTACTCCGAGGGCGCGGTCACCTGGCTCCTCGTCCTCTTCGGCACCGGCATGTTCCTCGGCAACCTGCTCGGCGGCCGCTTCGCCGACCGTGCCCTGATGCCCCTGCTCTACACCACCCTCGGCGGGCTCGCGGTCGTCCTCGCGCTGTTCACCGTGACCGCGCACGACAAGGTCCTCGCCGCGCTCTCCGTCCTCCTCGTCGGGGCGCTCGGCTTCGCCACCGTGCCGCCGCTGCAGAAGCGCGTCCTCGACCAGGCGCACGGCGCGCCCACCCTGGCCTCCGCCGTCAACATCGGCGCCTTCAACCTCGGCAACGCGCTCGCCGCCTGGCTCGGCGGCATCGTCATCGCCGCCGGCTTCGGCTACACCGCCCCGAACTGGGTCGGCGCGCTCCTCGCCGCCGCCGCGCTCGGCCTCGCCCTCTGGTCCGCCGCGCTGGAGCGCCGGGCCCCGGCAGGCAAGGCCGAGGCCGTCGAGGCCGGCGCCCGCGTCCCCGTACACCACTGACCTCCGTTCCATCACCCCGAGAGAAAGCCGCACCCCCCATGTCCCTCCCCCACGTGCCCACCGTCGCCCTCAACGACGGCACCGAGATCCCCCAGCTCGGCTTCGGCGTCTTCCAGGTGCCCGACGACGAGACCACCACCGCCGTCGCCCACGCCCTGGACGCCGGATACCGCTCCATAGACACCGCCGCCGTCTACGGGAACGAGGCCGGTGTCGGCCGGGCGCTCGCCGACTCCGGCATCGCCCGCGACGAGCTGTACGTCACCACCAAGCTGTGGAACGCCGACCAGGGGTACGACGCCACCCTGCGGGCCTTCGACGACAGCCTCGCCAAGCTCGGCCTCGACCACGTCGACCTGTACCTGATCCACTGGCCCACCCCGGCCCGCGACCTGTACGTCGACACCTGGCGCGCCATCGGGACGCTGGTCGCGGACGGACGGGTCCGCACCGCCGGCGTCTCCAACTTCAAGCCCGCGCACCTGGAGCGGCTGCTCGACGGCGGCCCCGTGCCCGCCGTCAACCAGATCGAGCTGCACCCCGGGCTCCAGCAGCGCGAGCTCCGCGAGCTGCACGCCGCCCACGGGATCGTCACCGAGGCGTGGAGCCCGCTCGCCCAGGGCGCCGTCCTCGCCGACCCGGTCATCACCGGCATCGCGGCCCGGCACGGGAAGTCCCCCGCCCAGGTGGTGCTGCGCTGGCACCTCCAGCTGGGGAACGTCGTCATCCCGAAGTCCGTCACCCCCGCCCGCATCCGCGAGAACCTCGACGTCTTCGGCTTCGTCCTCTCCCCGGAGGAGATGACGGCGATGGCGGGCCTCGACCGCGGCCTGCGCACCGGGCCGGACCCCGACACCCTGAACTGAGCCCGGCGGGGCCGGTGGAACCGGCGGAACCGGCGGCGAAGGCCGGTGGTTCCGCCGATGCCGGCCGGGCGCCGGACGCGGAGAGTGGCCGGGCCAGTCCAAGGCCCGGCCGCCCTCCGTTCTCGCTCCCGTTCACGTTCCCGTCGGAGGGCGGCCGCCGCACGACACGAGAGGACGACTCCGTCGTGAGACGACACCTTCCCGCAATCGCGGCCGCCACCGCCGCTTCCCTCACCCTGCTCCTCGCCCCCGGCGTCCAGGCCGCCGACGCCTCGGCGGCCAATCCGTACGAGCGCGGCCCCGCGCCGACCCAGGCGAGCGTGGAGGCCCTGCGGGGCCCCTACGCCGTCTCGCAGACCACCGTCTCCTCCCTCTCCGCCACCGGCTTCGGAGGCGGGACCATCTACTACCCGACGTCCACCGCCGACGGCACCTTCGGCGCGGTGGTGATCTCGCCGGGGTTCACCGCGTACGAGTCCTCCATCGCCTGGCTCGGGCCCCGCCTCGCCTCGCAGGGGTTCGTGGTGTTCACCATCGACACCCTCACCACGCTCGACCAGCCCGACAGCCGGGGCCGGCAGCTCCTCGCCGCGCTCGACCACCTGACGCAGCGCAGCGCCGTGCGGGGCCGGGTCGACGCGGGTCGCCTCGGGGTGATGGGGCACTCCATGGGCGGCGGAGGGAGCCTCGAAGCCGCCAAGAGCCGGCCCTCCCTCAAGGCGGCCGTCCCCCTCACCGGCTGGAACACCGACAAGACCTGGCCCGAGATCAAGACCCCCACCCTGGTCATCGGCGCGGACGGCGACACGGTCGCGCCCGTCGCCACCCACTCGGAGCCCTTCTACGAGAGCCTGCCGAACTCGCTCGACAAGGCGTACCTGGAGCTGAACGGCGCCACGCACTTCACGCCGAACACCTCGAACACGACGATCGCGAAGTACAGCATCGCGTGGCTCAAGCGCTTCGTCGACGACGACACCCGCTACGAGCAGTTCCTCTGCCCGCTGCCGCGACCGAGCCTCACCATCGAGGAGTACCGGGGCAGCTGCCCGCTCGGCTCCTGACAGGCCCCGCACACCGTCGTCTGTGCGCCGTCACAGGGCGGGGCTCCCGGGTCTGGGCGGCCGACCAGACCCGGGAGCCTTCCGCCGGTCCGTACCGTACGGATCGGTAACGTGACCGGGGTGAGCGGAACGACGCACGGCACCGCCCCGGGCCCGCGCCTGTACGACCGCGCGGCCGAACTCGCCGCGGTGGCCCGCCTCTCAGAGCCCCCCGGTACCGGGGACGGCAGGATCCTGTTCGTCACCGGAGGCCCCGGCGAGGGCCGTTCCGTCCTGCTCGCCCGGGCGGCCGACGACTTCCCCGGCGCCGCGCACCGGGTCGCCGCGCCCGGCCACCGGGTGCCGTGGAGCGGTGCGCGGGCCCTGTTCGCCGCCCTCGCGCCCGGCGCCGCGGACGCACGCCGGGCGCTGCGGACCGCGCGGGGCGAGGACGGCGTCGCCGCGGCCGTGTCCGGGCTCCTCGGGGACCGTCCGGTCCTGCTCTGCCTGGACGACCTGCACCTCTGGGACGCCCATTCGCGCGCCGCGCTCGCCGCGGCGTGGCGGCGGAGGCCCCTGCCGGGCCGCCCCGGGCCCCGCTGGCTCGTGTCGGCCGCCCGCCACCACCGGCCGCCCGGCGTGCCGGGGGCGGAGACCGTACGGCTCGGGCGACTCGGTCCGGAGGGCGCGCGGGCCCTCCTCGGCGACCTGTGCGCCCCTCCCCCGGCGCCGCCGGTCGTACGGCGCCTCGTCGAGGAGGCGGCGGGGCACCCCGGCGTCCTCGTCGCGGCGGTGCGGCGCCTCGGCGCCGCCCGGCTCGCGGGCACCGCGCCCCTCCCGGAACCGCCGGTCGACGGGGCCGTCCTCACGGAGGTGTACGGCGGCTTCCTGGAGCACCTGCCGGCGGACTCCCGGCGGCTGCTCACGGTGGTGGCGCTCGCGGGCCGGACCGGTCGCGCGGCGGTCCGGCCCGGCGGTGTCGCCGTCGACGCCGTCCTCGACGGCGCGCGGGCGACGCGCACCCCCGTGGAGCCGCTGGACGGCCTGGTCGCGGACGGGCTGCTGCGCCGCGCCGACGGACTGCTCCGCTTCGAGGACCCGTTCCTCGGGCGGGCCGTCCTCGCGGCGGCCCCGGCCTCCCCGCACCACAGGGCCCAGCGGGCGGGTGCGGCCCGCACGGCGTCGGCGCTCGCCCGGGGCGAGCGGCACCGCGCCGACCGGCTCGGACCGCCCGCCGCCGCGCGCGCCCTCACCCCCGTGGTCCGGGGCCGCTCGCACCTCGTACGGGGTCTGGCGGCGCTGGCGGACGGGCCGGTCATGGACGCGCACGAGGCGCTCCTGCGGGCGGCGGAGCTGCTGCGGGGCCGGGCCCCGGCGGAGGCGTCCGACGCCCGGTTCCTCGCGATGGAGGCCGCCTGGGCCGGGGGCGACGCCGACGCCTGCCTGGCCGCGCTCGGCCTCGGCGGGGACGCCGGGGGGACGGAGCGCGACTTCCTCGACGGGCTCGCCGCCGCCCTGACCCTGCGGTTCGACGAGGCCCGTCCGCCCCTGGCGCGGGTGGTCGCGCGGGACGGCGCCGAGGACGATCCCCGGCTGCTGCTGCGGGCGGGGTCGGCCGCGCTGGTGCTCGGCGACACCGCGGCGGCCGCCCGGGTGCACGCCCGCGCGCTCGCCCGGGCCCGCGCGGAGCACCGTACGGCCCTGCTGCCGCGCGCCCTCGAACACCTCGCGTACGCCGAGCTGCGGGACGGGCGGTACAGCGGGGCCGCGCGCACGGCCCGGGAGGGGCTGCGGGCGGCGGAGCGCACGGGGCAGCGGAACGTCGCCGCCCACCAGCACGCCGTCCTGGCCCTGGTGGCCTCGGTGACGGGCGACGGTGACGCGGTGGCGGAGCACGCGGGGCTCGCCCTCGACACGGCGCGGACGCACGGCCTCGCCCAGGCGGCGACGCTCGCGGAGTGGGCGCTGGCCCGGGACGAGCGGGGGCGCGGACCGGCCGCGCAGGCGGCCGCGCGGCTCGCCCCGCTCGTCCGCGCCGGGCCCCGGGGCGGTCACTTCGCGCTGCGGATGCTGGTGGTGCCCTGTTTCGTGGAGGCGGCCGTCGCGGCGGGTCGGACGGCCGAGGCCCGGGCGGCGGCCGGGGAGTACGCGGGCTGGGCGGCGTACGGCGTCGACGGCGCGGCACCGGCCCTGCTGGCCCGCTGCCGGGCGCTGCTCGCCCGGAGCGGAGGGGGCGGGGAGGCCGGGGAGGACGGGGAGGCGGCGTACTGGTTCGGGGAGGCCGTCCGCCGTCACGACGGCTGCGGCAACGACTTCGAGCGGGCCAGGACCCTCCTCGCGTACGGGACGTGGCTGCGGCTCCGGCGGCGTCCGGGCGCGGCGCGGGGGCCGCTGCGGGACGCGCTCGTCACCTTCGAGCGGGCGGCGGCGGACGGCTGGGCCGACCACGCCCGGTCGGAGCTGCGCGCCACGGGCGGCGCGGGCGGCGGGGCCGCCGATCCGACGGCGTGGGGGCTGCTCACGCCGCAGCAGCAGCGGATCGCCCGGCTGGCCGCGCAGGGCGCCACCAACCGGGAGATCGCCGGCCGGCTCACGCTGAGCCCGCGCACGGTCGACCACCACCTCCGGGGCGTGTTCGCCCGGCTGGGCATCCGCTCCCGGGTGGAGCTCCCGGGGATGGTCGGCGCGGGCCTCCCGGCTCAGGCCGGCGGTACGGAGGCGAAGGGGCTGGTGTCGAGCCGGGCGAGGAGGTCGGCCGGGCCGTCGTAGACGGCGGCAGCGCCCGCCCCGGTCAGCTCGGCCTCGGGGATGCCGCCGCACAGCACCCCGACGACGGTCACTCCGGCGCGGGTGGCGGCCTTCATGTCCCAGACGCTGTCGCCGACGAACACGGCCCGGTCGGCCGGCACGTCCACGAGGGAGAGGGCGTGCTCGACGGGGTCGGGGGCGGGCTTGCCCTCGTCGACGTCGTCGGAGGTGGCGGTGTCGGTGAGGGCGTCGTCCGCGTCGATCGCCCGGCGCAGGGCCGTCAGCTCCCGGCTCTTGGCCGAGGTCACCAGGACCACCTTCCAGCCGTCGCCCGCGAGCTCGCGCAGCAGGTCGGCGGCTCCGTCGAAGGCCTGGAGCCGCTCGAAGTACGTCCCGTAGAGGGTGTCGTGCGCGGTGCTCAGGCGCTCGTCGTCCGAGCGGTCGCGGTCCTGCCCGAGCAGGTGGTCGAGGAGCCGCCCGCCGGGCAGGCCGATGGACCGGTGCACGGCGTGCAGGGTGACCCGGTGGCCGCCCTGGCGGAGCGCCTCCCACCAGGCGACGGCGTGCAGGTGGTTGGTGTCGGCCAGGGTGCCGTCGACGTCGAAGAGCGCTGCGCGGTCGCGGTCCATGGTCGGGGTCTCCTCACGGGGCGCGGGTGTGGTGCGGGACGGGCACCCGGCGGCTACCCGGAACGCCTCCGTTCAGTCGCCGCCCCGGCCGCCTCTCCGCCCGCGGGATTCCTCGGGGCCCGTCGGCGCGTCGGAGCGCCTTCGCGGGGCGGCAGCACGGAGCATCGCGGTGCGGAGGCGTCGGGCGGGTAGGCGCGCACAAGATCGCGCCCGACCCGGGACGCGTCCCTCGCCCACCGGAGGAGGAGTACTTCATGCCCCACCGCTCCGTATCGCTCGCCTCGCTGCGCCAAGGGCGTCTGTGGCAGTGGTGGGAGCGCCAGCGGCGGGACCCCTTCGTGGTCCAGACCCTGCGTTCCACCGCGGCGGCGACGATCTCGTACGTCGTCGCCCTCCAGCTCAGTTCCGAACCGGCGCCGCTGACCGCGCCGCTGACGGCGCTGCTCGTGGTGCAGGTGACGCTGTACTCGACGCTCGTGACGAGTCTGCGGCGGGTGAACTCCGTCGTCGTCGGCGTCCTCATCGCCATCGCGTTCAGCGTGCTCGTCGGTCTGACGTGGTGGAGCCTCGCGATGGTCATCCTGGCGGCCCTCGTGGTGGGGCGGTTCGTCCGGGTGGAGGAGTTCGTCGCCGAGGTGGCGATCAGCGCGATGCTGGTCCTCGGGGTCACCCAGGTCGCCGACACGGCCTGGGACCGCGTCCTGGAGACCCTGATCGGCGCGATCGTCGGCATGGTCTTCAACATGGTGCTCGTGCCGCCGGTCTGGGTGGACACCGCCGGGGACTCGATCGTGGACCTGGCCCGGCGGATGCGCCAGCTCCTCCTGGGCCTCGGGGAGGAGCTGACGGATCCCGCCGTGCCCCGCGAGCCCGATCCGTTCGGGGACTTCGACGGGCCGACGTCCGTGGACCTGGCGGCGGCACGGCTCTACGAGGCGCGGCGCCTCGACAACGACGTCGCCGACGTGGACGCGGCCCTGCGGCAGGCGGAGGACAGCCTGCGGCTGAACCCGCGCGTGAAGGAGGGGCTGCTGCACCGGATCGTGCTGCGGACGGGGCTCGACACCCTGGAGATCTCCGCCGTGGTGCTGCGCGTCCTCACCCGGACCCTGACGGACCTGGCCCGGGAGCGGGACGGGGCGGCGCTCTTCCGCCCGGAGACGGCCCGCACCCTCCAGGAGGCGGTGCGGCACCTCGGGGACACCCTGGTGAGCTTCGCGGTCCTGGTCACCTCGCACTCCAGCTCCGGCGCGGAGACGGCGGAGAACCGTCTCGCCGAGCAGCTCGACGCGGCCCGCGAGGCCCGCGACCGGGTCGCCGGGATGCTGCGGGCGGAGGCGGCGGACGACCCGGGGCGCTGGCAGCTGTACGGCGCCCTGCTGGCCGAGATCGACCGCGTCCTGAACGAGCTCGACCCGGACCACCGGGGCCGCCGCCTCATGGAGGAGCTGGACCGGCACACGCGGGAGCGCGAGGCGCGGCGGCGCAAGGTCGCCTCCCTCGCGGGCCGCCGCGTCCGCCGCTCCTCCTGACCCCTCCCCCGGAGCGGGTCAGACGGGGCGCAGGGCTCCGTCGGCGCGCAGGTCGCCGAGGGCGGGGTAGCCGTCGACGGCCATGATCAGGTCGGCCTCGGCGAGGAGCGAGCGCAGGACGTGGACGACGCCGTCCGTACCGCCGAGGGCGAGTCCGTACGCGTACGGGCGGCCGACGCCGACCGCCGTGGCGCCGAGGGCCAGGGCTTTGACGACGTCGGCGCCGGTGCGGACGCCGGAGTCGAAGAGGACGGGCAGGCCGTCGGCGGCCTCGACCACCCCGGGCAGGGCGTCGAGGGCGGGCAGGCCGCCGTTGGCCTGGCGTCCGCCGTGGTTGGAGCAGTAGACGCCGTCGACGCCGCCGTCCCGGGCGCGGCGGACGTCCTCGGGGTGGCAGATGCCCTTGAGGAGGATCGGCAGGTCGGTGAGGGAGCGCAGCCAGGCGAGGTCGTCCCAGACGAGCGGCTTGCCGAAGATCCCGGCCCACTCCACGACGGCGGCGCGCGGGTCCTCCTCGGGGGGCTTGGGGAGCCGGGCCCGGAAGACGGGGTCGGAGGTGTAGTTGGCCAGGCAGTGCCCGCGCAGCTGGGGGAAGTTGCTGGTGGCGAGGTCGCGGGGGCGCCAGCCGGTGATCCAGGTGTCGAGGGTGACGACGATGCCCCGGAAGCCGGCGGCCTCGGCGCGGTGCACCAGGCTCTCCGCGAGGGCCCGGTCGGTGGGCGTGTAGAGCTGGAAGAGGCCCGGGGTGTCGCCGAGCGCGGCGGCGACCTCCTCCAGGGGGTCGACGGTGAGCGTGGAGGCGACCATCGGCACTCCGGTGCGGGCGGCGGCGCGGGCGGTCGCCAGGTCGCCGTGTCCGTCCTGGGCGCAGAGGCCTATGACGCCGACGGGGGCCATGAACAGCGGCGAGGGCAGCGTCATGCCGAAGAGGTCGACCGACAGGTCGCGCCGCGCGGCGCCCACCATCATGCGCGGGACGAGCCCCCACCTGCGGAAGGCCGCGGCGTTGGCCTCCTGGGTGTGCTCGTCGCCCGCGCCGCCGGCCACGTACGACCAGAGCGAGGGCGGCAGGGCGGCCCGCGCCTTCGACTCCAGTTCGGCGAAGGTCATCGGCAGTGCGGGGACGGTGCCGAAGAGGCCCTCGAAGTAGATCTCGTTCTGGTAGTCGCCGAAGTGCGGGGGCATGGGGCCGTCCCTTCCCGTCGTGGGCGGGGCGCTCGGGCCGTCCGCCGCGGTGCCGTCCAGGGTGCCCGTCGCGGGCCTCCGTGACCATGGGTCGGCCCTGTGTCCCCCGTCCGGGCCGCCCGGCGGATGATGAGGGGATGACGCGCACCTTCGAAGAACTCGTGGCGGAGGCCTCCGAGGCCCCGGTCGACGGCTGGGACTTCTCCTGGCTGGACGGGCGGGCGACCGAGCGGCGCCCCTCCTGGGGCTACCACCGGCTCCTGGCCGAGCGGCTGGCCGCCGCCTCGGCGGCGCTGGACGTCCAGACGGGCGGCGGTGAGGTCCTGGCCGGGATGCCGGTGCTGCCGCCGACGACGGCGGCCACCGAGTCGTGGCCCCCGAACGTGGCCCGGGCCACCGCACTCCTCCATCCGCGCGGGGTGGTGCTGGTGGCCGATCCCGACGAGCCGCCGCTGCCCTTCGGGGACGCCGCCTTCGACCTGGTCACCAGCCGGCATCCGGCGACCGTGTGGTGGTCGGAGATCGCCCGCGTCCTGCGGCCGGGCGGCACCTACTTCGCGCAGCACGTCGGGCCCGCGAGCGTCTGGGAGGTGGTGGAGTACTTCCTCGGTCCGCAGCCGGAGGCGGCCCGGGCGCGCCACCCCGACGACGAGGCCGCGGCGGCGCGGGCGGCCGGGCTGGACGTGGTGGACCTGCGCACCGAGCGGCTGCGGATGGAGTTCCACGACGTCGGCGCGGTCGTCTGGTTCCTGCGCAAGGTGATCTGGATCGTGCCCGGGTTCACGGTCGACGCCCATCTGTCCCGGCTGCGCGAGCTCGACGCCCTGATCCGGGCGGAGGGGCCGTTCGTCGCCCACTCCGCCCGGACCCTGATCGAGGCGCGGAAGCCCACCGTACGGCGGGGGTGAGACCCGCTCAGGCGCGCGGCGGCGGGATCCCCCAGTCGAGGCGCAGGACGGCGAGGTCGTCGGAGTGCCGGCCGGCGTTCAGCTCGTGGGTCTCCTTGATGAGGAGGTCGACCTGGACGGCCGGGTCCTCCGCCGGCAGGGTCGCGATCAGGTCGAGCAGCCCCTCGACGCCGAGCCGCTCGTTCGCCGTCCCGCTGTGGCCCTCGGTGAGGCCGTCGGTGTAGAGGGTCAGGGCGCCGGTGGCGGGGAGCGGGACGACCGTGGCGGGCCAGCGGTGCGGCCCGGGGAAGATGCCCAGGGCGATGCCGTGGGCGGCCTCCAGTTCCCGGGTCCCCTCGGGCGTGGTGAGGAGGGGCTCGTGGTGGCCGGCGAGGTGCAGGGTGGCGGTGCCCGCGTTCTGGTCGAGGGTGAGGAGGGTGCAGGTGGCGAACATCTGCTGGCCGCCCCGTTCGGCGAGCAGGATGCGCTCCATCAGGTGCAGCAGGTCGTCGCCGCGGTGGCCGCCGAGCACGAGGGAGCGCCAGGCGATCCGCAGGCAGACGCCGAGCGCGGCGGCGTCGGGCCCGTGTCCGCTGACGTCGCCGACGACGGCGTGCAGCAGCCCGTCGTCCCCCTCGACCACGTCGAGGAAGTCACCGCCGAGCAGGGCCAGGGAGGCGCCGGGCAGATAGCGGGAGGTCACCTTCACGGCGGAGGTGTCGAGGATCGGCTGGGGCAGCAGACCGCGTTCCAGGCGGGCGTTCTCCTCCGCCCGCAGCCGGGCGGCCTGGGCCTCGGAGCTCGCGCGCTCGGTCTCGCTCCGGTAGACGGCGTAGCGGACCGTCCGGTGCAGCAGGTCCGCCTCGACCTTTCCCTTGACGAGGTAGTCCTGGGCTCCGGCGGCCATGGCGTCGGGGCCCGCCTGCGCCTCGGCGAGGCCGGTCAGGACGATGACCGCGGTGTGCGGGGCCATGGCCCGGACCGTGGTGACCGCGTCGGTGCCCGACACGTCCGGCAGGTGCAGGTCGAGCAGGATGCAGTCGATCGGCGTTCCGGCCAGTTCGGCGCGGGCCTCGGCCAGGGAGGTCCGGGTGGTCAGCTCGAAGCGCAGCCCCGTGTCGTGGAGGAGTTCCTCGACGAGCAGGGCGTCGCCCAGGTCGTCCTCGATCAGGAGGATGCGGTACGTCGGCTCGTGGGGCGCGGTGGCCCGGCCGATCGCGGTCGTGGTCATCGCTTGTGCTCCGTGCCGGAGCGGTCGGCCTGCGCCACGACGGCCGGGGCGGACGCCTCCGGCGGCTCGGGCGCCAGGGTGAAGGTGATGCGCGCTCCGTCGCGGTACTCGGTGTCGACGGCGATGGTGCCACCGTGGAACTCGACGATCTTCTTGCACATCGCGAGGCCGATGCCGCTGCCGGAGTAGACGTCCTTGGTGTGCAGCCGCTGGAAGATCACGAAGACCTTGTCGGCGTACTCCGGGGCGATGCCGATGCCGTTGTCGGTGACGGTGAACCGCCACAGCTCGCCCTCCCGGGCCGCCGTGACGCGGATCCGCGGGGCCTCGTCCGGGCGGCGGAACTTCACGGCGTTGCCGATCAGGTTCTGCCAGAGCATCCCCATCTGGGTGGGGTCGGCGACCAGGGCCGGCAGCGGGTCGTGCGTGATCGTCGCCCCGGCCTCCTCGATGCCGACGCTCAGCGCGGACAGGGTCCGCTCCAGGACGTCGTCGAGGTCGACGCTCTGGTGGGCGTTGTGCAGGCGTCCGACGCGGGAGAAGTCGAGCAGGTCGTTGATGAGGATCTGCATCCGGTTCGCCCCGTCGACGGCGAAGTCGATGTACTGGTCGGCCCGGCTGTCGAGCTGTCCGCCGTAGCGCCGCTGGAGGAGCTGGGTGAAGCTGGAGACCTTGCGCAGCGGCTCCTGGAGGTCGTGCGAGGCGACGTACGCGAACTGCTCCAGTTCGGCGTTGGAGCGCTGGAGGTCCGCGGCCTGGGCGTCGAGGCGCATCCGGGCCTCCTCGGTGAAGGCCAGTTCCCGCACCAGGCGGCGGCGCATGGAGTCGATCTCCTCGCCGAGGCGCCGCAGGTCGGCGGGGCCGGACGGGGTGATGGGGTGCTCGAAGTCGCCGCCCGCGATGGTCCGGGCGTCCGAGCCGAGCCGGTCGAGGGGTTCGTTGATGCCCCGGCGCAGCCCTTCGAAGATCAGGGCCGTCAGGACGGCGATGAGCACCCCGATGGCGCCGAACACCCAGTTCCGGACGCCCATCATGGTCATGAGGTCGTCCCTGGTGCGGACGCGGTCCGCCCGCAGGCGCTCCTGCTGCGCGCCCAGGGCGGCGCGTACGGCGTCGAAGGTCTTCTTGCCCTCCGCCGCCCGCTCGACGGCCAGCGGGGAGGACGAGCCGGGCGGGGCGGCGGCGATCGGCCGCGCGATCCGCTCCTGCCACCTGGTCAGGGCATCGCGCACGGTCCCGAGGTCGGCCAGGGCCGCCCGCTCGCCGGAGAGGAGCTCGGAGAGCTGCGCGGTGCGCGACTCCTGTTCGGCGAGTCCCTCCCGGTAGGGGGTGAGGAAGCCGGGGGTGCCGGTCAGGCCGTAGCCGCGGATCCCGGTCTCCTGGTTGAGGACCGCCGATTCCAGGCGGATGGCCGTGGTGAGCGCGGGGGACCGCACGTCCACGAGCTCCTTGCTGAGGGACTCGGTGCGCAGAAGGATCCAGCCGCCCGTCACTCCGAGCAGGGTCAGGACGACCAGGGATATGGCCGCGCCCACGCGAAGCCACCGCCGGGTCGTCCATGCGGACAGTCCCCGCTCGCGCGGTCGCTTCCCATCGCCGGTCATGGTGTGGACTCCTTCACTGCGAAAGCCGCCGAAGGTGCGGCGCGATCACTGTAATGGGCGACAACGGTTGTTGTCGCCGGGCGGCCCGGGGACCTAGAGTGCCGGGTGTGCCAGGCAAGAACTTCGTGTTGCGGACCACTCCGCAGGAAACGGCCGCCGCAGCGGAGGCGGCGGTCGGCGAGCTCGCGCAGCGCCTCGTCCAGCGTCTCCTGAACGATCACTCGCGCCCGGCACCGGACGACCGTGCGCAGGCCCTGGCCCTGCTCCACGTCCTGGACCACGTCCAGAAGGCCGCCGAACGGCTCCAGCAGGAAGCGGTCGAGGCCGGTGCCCGTGCGGGAGCCGGCTATCCGCAGCTCGGCGCGGCCTGCGGCATGACCCGCCAGGGTGCCCGCCGCCGCTGGCCCGGGCTCTTCGACCACTCACACGACAAACCCACGGAGCGACCGATCATGACCACCCCCGCCCGCCCCTTCGACGTCCTGCTCGTCGAGGACGACGTCGCCGACGCCATGCTCATCGAGGAGGCACTCTCCGAGCGCGGGGCCCGCAACCTGGTCCAGGTCACCGACGGGGTCGCCGCCCTCGAGCACCTGCGCGCCCCGGACACGGCGCGGCCCGACCTGATCGTCCTCGACCTGAACATGCCCCGGATGAACGGCCGGGAGCTGCTGAAGGTCCTGAAGTCCGACGAGAGCTTCCAGACCATTCCCGTGGTCGTCCTGACCACGTCGACGGCGCCCGACGACGTCACCGGAGCGTACAGCAGCCACGCCAACGCCTATGTGACCAAGCCGGTCAACCTGGAGGAGTTCGAGCAGGCCGTCCAGAGCATCGACGCCTTCTACCTCGACACCGCCGCCCGTCCGCGTCCCTGACGTCCGTCCCCGCTCCCGACGTCCGGGAGGGGGCGGGTTCAGGCCAGGTCGATACGGGCCGTGATGCGCTTGCCGACCGGCTCCCGGCGGACGCGGAGGTCGAGGGCGACGGCCTTGACGATCTCCAGGCCGTGCTGACCGACCCGGTCCGGATCGGCGCCGTGGGCCTCGGGTACCGTGGGCTCGCTGTCCCACACCACGACGTCCACGGTCCCGGCGCCGATGCGCAGTTGCAGCAGGACCGGGCCCGGGGCGTGCCTGCGGGCGTTCGTGACCAGTTCGCTGACCACCAGCTGGGTCAGCTCCGTCGCGCGCGGGGAGACGGGCACGCCCCAGACCGTGCGGGCCTTCTCCAGGAAGGCGGTGGCACGGTCGCGGGCCTCGGCCATGAGCCCTTCGCCCTCGTCCCACGCGTATCCGACCTGCATGAGGCCGCCCTCGGGCACGGCACAGTCGTCGCCGTCGCCGGCCTTCGTCGTCATCGTTTCCCCCGTGTTCACGCGCGCGTCCACCCGCCATGACGTCGTCGTCCACCATAGGTGTTCCCGGATGCGGCCGAGGGGGCCGGTCCGGGTGTCAGTCGCCCGGCGCGATGAGGACGACCTGGTCCCCCGCGTGCCAGTACCGTACGCGGGTCTTGGGCGGGTTGAGGCGCATCCCGTGGTCGGGCGCGGTCGCGGAGCGGTAGCCGATGGCGCCGTCGCCGCGGCGGGCGGCCGACGCGGCGACGGCGGCGAAGGAGGTCGTCCGGCCGGTGGTGACGTAGTGGGCGGCCGGGCGGAGGTGGAGGGTGTTGCCAGCCGGGGAGAGGAGTTCCTCGAACACGGCGGTCAGGTGGGGGTTCTGGGAGATCTGGGTCATGAGGAGGCCGACGAGCCTGCCGCTGACGACGAAGTCGGCCGCGGAGGACCGGGGCGCGATCAGCCGGTTGCGGTCGTCGGTCATCTCGGTGACGACGGGCACGCAGCGGCCGTTCTCCTCCTCCCGGGCCCGCAGGTGGAGGAGGGTGACGAGCGTCCGGTCGTCCGGGTCGCCGCGGCCGGGGCGGGGGTCGGGGCCGAGCACGATCACGACGTCGTAGCCGGTGAGGTCGAGGGCGTCGGTGGTCGACCGCAGCGCGGGGTCCCCGGGGTGGTGGCGGACCCGGGTGCGGGGGGCGAGGGCCTCGGCGGCGGACCGGACGGCGGCGGTCGTCGCGGCGCGCGGCGCGGCCACGACGTCGAGGGTCGAGCCGGGCGGGGTGCGCCGTGACAGCTGGTCGAGGATCCGGGGCGCCCTGCGGTTCCAGCCGAGGAGGAGGACGCGTTCGGCCGGGGCGGGGGCCGGGGGCGGGGCGTGGGTGAGGGCCCTCGGGTCGTGGGGCACGGGGAGGTCGGTCAGCCGGGTGGAGTACGCGTCCCGGGCGATCACGAGGAGGTCGTCGCCGTCCCGGAACCGGGCGGGGAGGGGCGGGTTGAGCGTCACGGTGCCGTCGTCGTGGGCGATGCCGACGGCGATGGACTCCGGGCAGGACCCGGCGGCCTCCTCGAAGGTCAGGCCGGGCAGGCGGGGGTCGCGCAGGGTGTGGAACTCGTGTCCGGCGAAGTCGAGGAGTTCCTGGTGGACGAGGGAGAGCCCCGGCTGCCGGGCGCAGTCGACGACGAGCCGGGCCGAGATGTCGTCCACGTCCAGGACGGTGGTCCGGGGGCCGCCGGCCAGCCGGGCGGCGGTGAGGTGGCGGTCGTCGCGGACGGCGGCGACGACGCGGACCCGCCGGTCCTCCCCCAGGGCGGCCGAGAGGGAGAGCAGGGTCTTGACGGTCTCGGCGTCGTCCCGGGGGTCGTCGCGCGGCAGGACGAGGACGCAGTCCGCGGTGGCCGGGCTCACCCGGGCGAGGGCCACGGGGTCGGCGGGACGGCCGGTGCGGCACAGGACGCGGGTGCGGCCCGCGGCGCGGGCGGTGGTGTGCAGGTCCTCCTCCATGGCGGCCTTCTCCCGGTCGGCGAGGACCGCGATCACGCGGCGGTACCGGCCGGTGCGGGCGGCGACCAGTTCGGAGACGACGGTCGGGATCTGTTCGGACCAGCCGAGGACGACGGTGTGGCCGCGCTCCAGGATCACGGCCCGGCCCCGGTCGAGGGCCATCAGGCGGTCGGTGAGGCCGGTGGTGATCAGGCTGACCAGGGTGGAGACGTAGAGGAGGGCGATGAGGGCGAGGAGCACGGACAGGGCGACGCGCAGGGGCGGTCCGACCTCGCCGCCCAGGCGCATGGTCTGTCCGGTGCTGCGCCAGACCGCCGCGATCCTCGATCCGAGGGTGGCGGGGGCGCGCTGGTCGGTCCAGACGAGGAGGGCGCTGACGGGGACGACGAGCGCCAGGCAGCCGAGGGCGAGCCAGCCGCAGAGCGCCGGTATGCCGCGGGCGAGGGTGGTGTCGAACCAGTAGCGGAGGCGCGCCTCCGCGGAGGGGGCGGGGTACGGCGGCCGGGGCCGGGCGTTCGCGGTGTTCGCGGCCCGGTCCGCTCCGGGCCCCCGTGCGGCGTTCCGCTGTCCGGGAACGACCTTGCTGCCTTCTTTGCGCACGTCGGCAGCGTGGCGCCCCGTCGTGCCCGGCGGGGCGCCATCGCCGTGGATTCATCCCTTCGTGATCGTCCGGAGGGAGGCGGGTCAGCCGTTCGGGTCGAAGGTGATCCCGGCGGGTTTGGCCTTGGCGAGGTGGTCGGCGAAGCTTCCGTCCTTGAGGCCGAAGTGGGCGCTGCCGAAGTCGGCGGAGACGAGCTTCTCGCGGATGCCGGCGGGGTAGCCGTTCCAGCCGACCAGGGTCGGGAACTGCCAGGTGCCCCGGTGGTTCTCGGGCGGTTCGTCGTTGGCGTTGGCGGGACGGAAGCAGTGAGTGCCGATGCCGTCCTTGTGGTAGACGACCTTGGGGTGGTCGCCGTCCCAGCGGATCCGGTCGCGGGCGTAGGCGTGGAACTTCCCGTGGGCGGAGGTGGAGACGTACTCCGCCCGGCCGTCGCGCACCCACACCACGACGTGCTCCCAGTCGTGGCGGTGTCCGCCGAGGCCGCTGCCGGCCACCGCCTGGTCCTTCTCGAAGTAGAGGCCGTAGAGGATCGCGCACCAGCCGTTGTCGCACTTCGCGCGGGAGTACCCGTTGGTGGCGGCGAGGTCGGAGGCGTCGCGGCACTGGCCGTTGAGGGCGCCGGACGGCTTGAGGCCGCCGTTGAGGGTGCCGTCGGGGCCGATGGCGGCGGTGGGGTAGCAGCCGTCCGTGTCATAGTCGAAGGCCGGCTGGAAGGCCTGCTCCAGTGCGTCGGCGTTGCCGGGCAGGGCCGGGGGCGGTGCGGCGAGCGCGCTGCTCGGGAGGGCGACGATCAGCGCGAGGGCGCCGGCGAGGGCGAGGGCGCCCCGGGCGGCGTACGCGGGTGTCTTCAACTGCGTCCCCTTGGGTCGGACGGCGTCGGGCGGGGGTGCGGGGGTCTTGCGGGCGTGCGGGGTCTTGCGGGGGCGTACGGCGTCGCGGGGCGCCGCACGGCACGCGCCATCGTGGCATGACCTCGTCAATAAGGGGAGACGTCGACCGCTCGGGACGGTGAACGCCGGCCGTCCGACGGCACCTGCCGAAAGAAACCCGCCGGACGCCGGACCGGCAGACCCGGCCTTTCGAGAAAATGTCTAGACGATACGTATCGTCTCGTCTAAGGTGAGCGTCATGACCACCGCTTCCCCCGCCCACATCGCCATGTTCTCCATCGCCGCCCACGGCCACGTGAACCCCAGCCTGGAAGTCATCCGCGAGCTCGTCGCCCGGGGCCACCGCGTCAGCTACGCCGTCCCCGCCTCCTTCGCCGCGAAGGTCGCGGAGACCGGGGCCACCCCCGTCGTCTACACCTCGACGCTGCCCACCGACGCGGACCCGGAGGCCTGGGGCACCGAACTCATCGACAACATCGAGCCGTTCCTGGCCGACGCCGTGCAGGCGCTCCCCCAGCTCGCCGAGGCCTTCGACGGGGACCGGCCGGACCTGGTGCTCCACGACATCACCTCGTACCCGGCCCCCGTCCTCGCCCACGCGTGGGGCGTCCCCGCCGTCTCCCTCTGGCCGAACCTCGTGCCGTGGGAGGGGTACGAGGAGGAGGTCGCCGAGCCGATGTACGCCGAGCTCAAGGTCTCGCCGCGCGGCAAGGCGTACTACGCCCGCTTCGAGGAGTGGCTCGCCGGGCACGGCATCGACACCCACCCCGACCGGTTCGTCGCCCGGCCGCGCCGCGCGATCGTCCTCATCCCGCGCGCGCTCCAGCCGCAGGCCGACCGGGTCGACGAGTCCGTCTACACCTTCGTCGGCGCCTGCCAGGGCGAGCGCGCCGACCAGGGCGAGTGGCGGCGGCCGGCCGGCGCGGAGAAGGTGCTCCTGGTCTCCCTGGGCTCCGCCTTCACCAAGCAGCCCGGCTTCTACCGGGCCTGCGTCGAGGCCTTCGGCGACCTGCCGGGCTGGCACGTCGTCCTGCAGATCGGCAAGTTCGTCGACCCGTCCGAGCTGGGCGCCCTGCCCGACAACGTGGAAGTGCACTCCTGGGTGCCCCAGCTGTCGATCCTGCGGCAGGCCGACGCCTTCGTCACCCACGCGGGCGCGGGCGGCAGCCAGGAGGGCCTGGCGACCGCCACCCCCATGGTGGCCGTGCCGCTGGCCACCGACCAGTTCGGGAACGCCGACATGCTCCGGTCCCTGGGCGTGGCACGGCACCTGCCGCTGGAGGAGGTGACCCCCGAGCGGCTGCGGGAGTCCGTCCTCGCGCTCGCCGGCGACCCCGAGGTGGCCCGCCGGGCGCGCGAGATCCAGGAGTCGATGGCCCGCGAGGGCGGCGCCCGGCACGCCGCCGACCTGATCGAGACCGAACTGCCGAGGTGACGGGCGGTCAGGCCTCCTGCCCGCTCTCGTACGCGGCGAGTTCCCCGGGCGTGCCGACGAAGGCCGGGCCGCAGCCGGGCGGGAGGCGCTCGACGACCATGGCGACCGCCTCCCGCGCCGTGCCGACCTCGCCGACCCTCCGCGTCCGCGAGGGGCCCTCGACGTAGTACGGCCCGGTGTGATCCGGGCCGGCCGCCGTCGGGCCGATGTAGGGCACGTCCCACGTCCAGCGCTGCTCGGTGCAGCGGCTGAAGTGCAGTTCCCACATGCCGGTCCAGGGGAAGAGCTGCCGCAGCCGCGGCTCGGCGTACGCCGCCGCGACCAGGTCGGCGCTCACCCGGTCGGAGGCGAACAGTTCGCGCCACGCCGCCTCCACGACGGAGGCGCTCGGGGTGTTCGTCGTCATGGCCCGATTCTCCCCCGTCGCCCCGCCGTGGACGGCGGGGCGACGGGGACGGGGGTCAGACGACGGCGCCCGTACGGCGGTGCGGCGCGGGGGCCTTCGGGGCGGGGGCCGGACGGCGGGTCTCCAGGGTCACGGCCAGCGGGATCGCGGTGAAGACGGTGGACGCCATGCCCAGGACGACGCCGGCGAGCAGCGCGACCGAGAAGTCCGTCAGCGAGTCCCCGCCCAGGACGGCGAGCGCCACCAGGACGAAGAGCGCGCCCATGCCCGTGTTGACCGTGCGCGGAAGGGTCTGGGCGACCGCCCGGTCGGCCAGGTCGGTCAGCGGTGTGCCGCCGCCGCGCCGCCGCAGTTCCCGCAGCCGGTCGAGGACCACGACGGAGTCGTTCACCGAGTAGCCGACGACGGTCAGCAGCGCGGCCAGGAACACGCTGTCCGCGGGCTTGCCCAGCCAGGCGAACAGGCCGATCACCAGCAGCACGTCCTGGGTCATGGCGGCGACGGCGGCCGTCGCGTACGTCCAGCGGAACCGCACGGTCAGATAGAGGAGCTGGGCCGCGACCGCCAGGCCGAGCGCGAGCAGGGCGTGGGTGCGCAGCTCGCTGCCCAGGCTCGGGCCGATCAGGTCGTCGCGCTCGACCGTGACGGGTCCGGCGACCCCGGTGAGCGCCTCCCTGATCTCCCGCTGCTCGCCGTCGCCGGTCTCCTTCACCCGTACCGACACGTCCCCGTCGCCGGTGGTCTGCACGACGGCGTCGGGGAAGCCGGCGTCCGCGACCGCCGCGCGGGCCGCGTCGGCGTCCACCGGGCGGTCGGCCGCGTACTGGACGACCCGGCCGCCGGTGAACTCGACGCCGAACTCCATGCCCCGGACGCCGATTCCGGCCAGGGCCACCAGGAGGAGCGCGGCGCAGCCGGTCAGCCAGCGGCGGCGGTGGACCGTCAGGCGCGGGACGCGCCGGGTGAGCCGGGTCCGCAGCCGGCCGAGTCCGGCCATGCCGGTCACGGCCGGCCGCCTGCGCACGGCGGGCAGGCGGAGCGTCGCGTCGGCGAGCAGCCGGGTGATCACCATGGCGGTGAGGAGCGAGGTCACGACGCCGACGGCGAGCGTCACGCCGAAGCCCTTGACCGGCCCCGTGGCGAAGACGAACAGGAGTCCGGCGGCGAGCAGGGTGGTGACGTGGGAGTCCGCGACCGCGCTCCACACCTTGCCGAAGGCGGTCGTCACCGGCCGCCGCAGATCGCGCCCGGCGGTCCTGCCCAGGGCCGCGTACTCCTCCCTGGCCCGTTCGAAGACCAGGACGTTGGCGTCGACGGCGATGCCGATGGCCAGGACGAAGCCGGCGAGGCCGGGCAGGGTGAGGGTGGCGCCCAGGGCGACCACGGCGGCGTACGAGATCAGGCCGTACAGGAGCAGGGCGACGGTGGCGAGGAGGCCGAGGAGCCGGTAGACGGCGATGACGAAGAGGCCGGTGCAGGCGAGGCCGATCAGCGCCGCCAGGGCGCTGGCCCGGATCGCCTCGGCGCCGAGCGTCGGGCCCACGGTGCTCTGTTCGACCGTCGTCACGGGGACGGGCAGCGCGCCGCCCTGGACGAGTGCGGCGAGGTCGCGGGCCTCCTGGCCGGAGAAGCCGCCGGTGATCTGCGCGGAGCCGCCGCCGATGCCCGCCCCGCAGGGGACGCCCGTCTGCATCGCGGGCGCGGAGACGATCCGGTCGTCGAGGACGATGGCGACCCTGCGGGCCGGGTCGCCGGGGGACGCGCAGGCGGCGGCGCCGGTGATCCGCGCCCAGTCGCCCGCGGCCCGGTCGCGGAAGGAGAGGTCGACGGTCCAGCCCCGGCCGCTCGTGGTGTCGAGGACGGCCTCCGCGTTCTCGACGCCGTCGCCGGTGAGGGCGGGGGCGGCCAGGACGAGGAAGCGGCCGGGCGCGTCGGGGTCGGCGAGGACGCGGGTGCCGTCTGCGGCGGCCGGTCCGGCCGGTCCCTCCGTTCCGCCGGTGACGGCGTGGAAGGTGAGCTGGGCCGTGCGGCCGATGGTCTCGGCGGCCTTGCGCGGGTCGCGCAGGCCGGGGAGTTCGACGACGATGCGGCGCTCGCCGGAGCGGGCGAGGGAGGGCTCCGCGACGCCGAGGCCGTCGACGCGCTTGCGGAGCACCTCCAGGGCGCGGTCGGTGGCCGCGGCGTCGGCGCGGACGGTGGGTCCGTCCTCGGTCTGCAGGACGATGCGGGTGCCGCCGCGCAGGTCGAGTCCGAGGCGGGGCGGGGTGGTCAGGGCGATCCAGAGGGAGAGCGCGACGACGGCGAGCGCGAGGAGCGCGCGCCAGAGGGTGGCACGAGAGGACATGGGTGTCTCCACGGGCGGCGCACGGGTCGGCGGACGCGGTCCCTGAGGACGCGCGCGGGGGCCGTTCCCGTGGCGGGCGTACGGTCGGAAGCGCGTCGGCGACCGGTCCGTGGACATGCCGGGGTCCCGGACGGCGACGCGTGGGAACGTCAGCGGTGCCGGGTGGAGGGAGGGCCCCGGGGGTCCCTCGGGACGTGCGGCCCGCCGGGCGGCGCCCGCTCGCGGCGGGGATCGCCGGCGAGGAGGCCGCGCGGCGGGAGGGAGAGGTCGACGGGTACGGCCGCGGGGGCGGCGGGCGCCGCCGGGAACCGTACGGAGTGCTCGACGACGGCCGGAAGCCCCACGACGGCGGCGGGCGCGAGGTGCGGCTCCGGCGGGACGAACCGGTGGACGGGGACGGGGACGGGGGCCGGAACCGGGACCGGAAGGGCGGGAGCCGTACGGGCCGGGGCCGGGACGGGGGCCGGGCTCGGGGAGGCCGGAGCGGACGCCGGGGCCGTACGGACCGCCGGAGTCGGATCCGGGAGGAGGGGGATCGCGGCCGGGTCCGTACGGGTCGGGTCCGAGCGCGGGGAGACCGGGGCCGTACGGGCCCCGGGGGTCCGGTCCGGGGAGGCGGGGGTCGTGGCCCCGGCCCCGGGCGGAGAGGCCTGGGTCGTACGGGGCGTGGCCGGGCCGGCGGTCGCCGGAGGGGTCAGGAGGAGGGACCAGATCGCGCAGAGGAGCGCGGGGACGAGGGCCGCGAGGCGTCGCGCGGAGCGTTCCACCGTCCGGCACCTCCCCCTCGTCCGTGGCGGCCCGTCGCGCCGGGCCGTCCGCGGCTCAGCGTAGACCGGCGGGGAGCGCGCCCGGGCACCGGCTCCCGTCCTGAGTACGACGGGGCGCGACGGCTGAGTACGGCCGCCCATGCCGGGGCCGCCCCGGTCCCGCGACGATGACGGGGTCAACACATCGTCCTCGGCTCCAGGGGGCCCGTCCGTGCTCAGCCGCATCGCCGCCCGCGTCGTCCCGTTCTTCGGGCGACTGACCGTCACCGCCGACCCGGGGACGTCCCTCGCGCCCGGCAGCATCCTGGTCGTGAACCACACCTCGCTCGCGGACCCGGCGCTCGTCCTGGCCGCGCTCCGCCGGCGGCTCGCGGTCGAGCCCGTCCTGATGGCCACCTCGGGACTCTGGCGGATCCCGGTCCTCGGCCGGGCGCTGACCCGCGAGGGCCACGTGCCCGTGCACCGGGGCACGGCCCACGCGGCGGCCGCCCTCGACCGGGCGGCGGTCGCGCTCGCGTCGGGGCGGCACGTGATGCTGTACGCGGAGGGGCGCATCCCGCCGCGCCGGGACTCCGCCGAGAACCCGCCGGAGGCGTTCCGGACCGGGCTCGCCCGGCTCGCCCTGGCCACCGGGGCGCAGGTGGTGCCGATCGGTCAGGCGGGGGCCCGGCGGATCACCTCCGGCGGGCGGACGAAGCAGCTCGCCGGGGTGCTCACGGCGCCCGTCCGCAGGCCCGGCCTGCACGTCCACATCGGGGCGCCGCTGACGCTGCCCGCCGACGTCGCGGAGGCGACGGCGCTCGCGCACGGGGCCGTCACCGAGGCCTGGCGGACGGCGGCCGGGGCGCTGGGCGAGCCGGCCGCCCTGGGTGCCTGCGGGAGGCCCGTCGAGTCGCCGCGGGCGCGCCGCCGGGGCTGAGGCCCGTGCTCGCCGTCCGGCCCCGGGTCAGAAGACGGACAGGCCGGTGATGGTGGTGAACCGGTCGAGGGCGGCGACGCCCGCCACCGAGTTGCCCCGGCTGTCCAGGCCGGGGCTCCAGACGCACAGGGTGCAGCGGCCCGGGACGACGGCGACGACGGCTCCGCCGACGCCGCTCTTGCCCGGGAGCCCGACGCGGTAGGCGAACTCCCCGGCCGCGTCGTAGGTGCCGCAGGTGAGCATGACCGCGTTGACCTGCTTGGCCTGGCTGCGGGTGAGCAGGCGGGCGCCGTCGGCGCGCAGGCCGTGCCGGGCGAGGAAGCCGGTGGCGAGCGCCAGGTCGGCGCAGGAGGCCTCCAGGGAGCACTGGCGGAAGTACTCGCGCAGCAGGTCGGGGACGGGGCCGGTGATGTTGCCGTAGGAGGCCATGAAGTGGGCGAGGGCCGCGTTGCGGTCGCCGTGGGCGGCTTCGGAGGCGGCCACGCCGGCGTCGAAGGCGAGGTCCGGGTTGCCGCTCTCGGCGCGCAGGAAGGCGAGGAGGCTTCCGGAGGCGTCGCCGGTGAGGCGGTGCAGCCGGTCGGTGACGACGAGGGCGCCCGCGTTGATGAACGGGTTGCGCGGGATGCCGTTCTCGTACTCCAGCTGGACGAGGGAGTTGAACGGGTCGCCCGAGGGTTCCCGGCCGACGTGGGTCCAGAGGGTGTCGCCCTCTCCGGCGAGGGCGAGCGCGAGGGTGAAGACCTTGGTGACGGACTGGGTGGAGAAGGGGCGGCGCCAGTCCCCCACCCCGTAGACGGTGCCGTCGAGTTCGGCGACGGCCATGCCGAAGTCGGCCGGGTCGCCCGCGGCGAGGGCGGGGATGTAGTCGGCGGGGGTGCCCCGGTCGGCGAGTTCCGCGACCTCCTCGGCGATGCGGTCCAGTACGGGCTGGAAGGAGGTGGTCGTGGTCATGCGCGGGCCCCGGGGGCCCGGCCGGTCGCCCCCTCGGCGGCGAGGCCCAGGTCTCCGCCGGCCGGCCGGGCGAAGTAGCGGGCGACGTCCTCGTCCGTGACCTCTTCGAGGGTGGCGGGGGTCCAGTGCGGGTCGCGGTCCTTGTCGATCACCTGGGCGCGGATGCCCTCGACGAGGTCGGGGGTGGCGAGGGCGGCGCAGGAGACGCGGTACTCCAGGTCCAGGACCTCCTCCAGGGTGGCGAGGGCGCGGGAGCGGCGGAGGACGGCCAGGGTCGCCTTGAGGGCGGCGGGGGACCTGGTGAGGAGGGTGGCGGCGGTCTCCTTGGCGGCGGGCACGCCGGTGTCGAGGAGGCGCTCGACGATCTCTTCGGCGGTCGGGGCGGCGTAGCAGGCGTCGATCCACTCCCGCTGTCCGTCCAGGACGCCGGGCGGGGGCGTGGCGGCGTGGCGGGCGAGGGCCTCGTCGGCCGGGAGGCGGGTCAGGTCCCGGGCCAGGGCGGGGAGTTCGGCGGCGGGGACGTACCGGTCGGCGAGGCCGGTGAGGATCGCGTCGGCGGCGCCGACGGGGCCGCCGGTGAGGGCGAGGTGGGTGCCGAGTTCGCCGGGGGCGCGTCCGAGGAGGTGGGTGCCGCCGACGTCGGGGACGAAGCCGATGCCGGTCTCGGGCATGGCCACCCTGGAACGTTCAGTGACGACGCGGTGGGAGCCGTGGGCGGAGAGGCCGACGCCGCCGCCCATGACGATGCCGTCCATGAGCGCCACGTACGGCTTGGGGTAGCGGGCGATCCGGGCGTTGAGCCGGTACTCGTCGCGCCAGAAGTCCGCCGAGGCGGAGCCTCCGGCGCGGGCGTCGTCGTGGATGGCGCGGATGTCGCCGCCCGCGCACAGACCGCGCTCGCCCGCCCCCTCGATCACGACCGTCTCGACGGCCGGGTCGTGCTCCCAGGCGGTGAGGGCCGCGTCGACGGCGAGGACCATGGCGTGGGTGAGCGCGTTGATGGCGCGGGGCCGGTTCAGGGTGACGAACCCGGCGCGGCCCTCCGTCCGCAGGAGTACGTCGGTGGTTGCGGTCGGCACGGTCACTCGGTCCCTTCGGGCGGTACGGCTCGCTGTCCCGGCCACCGTACCGGGGCGCCCGCGACCGCCGCCCCGGAGAGCCGGGGCGGCGGTCGCGGGCGTCCGGCGTCACGGCCTCAGGCCGGGAGCAGGTCCTGGGGGACGCGGACCCGGCGCGGGGCGGACAGGCGGAGTTCGACGATGTCGCGGACGGCGGGCCACTCGTCGTCGAGGACCGAGTAGAAGGCCGTGTCGCGGACGGCGCCGTCGAGGCCGCGGGAGTGGGCGCGGCGGACGCCCTCGCAGGTCGCGCCGAGGCGTTCGATGGCGACCCTGGAGCGGGTGTTGCGGGCGTCGGCGCGCAGGGTGATGCGCCGGACCCCCCAGACCTCGAAGGCGTGCCGGAACATGAGGTACTTGGCCTCGGTGTTGATGCCGGTGCCCCGGGCCGCGCCCGCGATCCACGTGTTGCCGATCTCGGCGGCGTCCGGGACGGCGGTCAGCGGATCGCCGTGGGGCATCCCGGGGACGGGGGGCCAGACCAGCGGGCCCCGCCAGTAGTCGAGTTCGAGGAAGCGGGTCGATCCGACGACCCGTTCGTCGGCCGTACTGACCACGGCGAAGGGCAGGCACCGGCCCGCCGCCTGGTCCGCGAGGGCGCGGGCGATGTAGTCGAGGGCCGATTCGAGGCCGTCGGGCACGGGGGTGAAGGCGTAGGCCGATCGGTCCGCCCCGCCGGCCCGGGCGAGGGCTTCGGCGTGCCGCATCGCCAGCGGCTCCAGGCGCACGGAACGCCCGGTCAGGAGAACAGGTACTGGCACGGAACCTCGGGTCTTTCACGGGCAGGGAAGGCTCCCGTCGCGGAGGGTCCGCGGCGGTAGCTGGAGGGAGGTTCTCGCCGGTGCCGACCATGTCGTGAGAACGACGAATGAGCAGGTGGGAGCGGTTCGTCACCGGTGCGAGGAGGACAGTATGCAGCCCCGGCCGCTCGGAGAACAGAACCCCGGACGAACCCGCGTACACGGGTGGGTGAAGCCTCTCGCGCGCCCCGGACGCGCCGGTCTCACGCAACGGACGGGGCCGCCCGCCAGTCGGACGGCCCCGTCGTTCAGACGCAGGTGGGATGGCCCCAGCCGTCGGGGTTCTTACTGATGGTCTCGCCCTTGTCGTAGGCCTTGCCGCAGCGGCAGCGGCCCGCGAATCTCGCCTTGAGCGTGCCGCCGGACGGGCGTGTCCGGCGGGTGGCGGAGGCGCTCGCGGACCCGGTCCGGGAGCCGGACGGCGCGGAGGAGCGCGGGCGGGGCGCGGAGGCCCTGGCGGGCGCCTCCGGCGGGGGCAGCGAGGTGCCCGCGGCGGAGCTCGCGGCCTCCTGGGTGCGGGCGGTGTGGCTGGCCGCGCGGTCGGCGGCGTCGTTGAGGGGGTCGCCGTCCACCTGGTGGGCCGGGGTGTAGACGAAGTCGACGTCGCGGCCGGTGAGGAGCGCGTCGATGCGGACCACCAGCTCCTTGTTGGCGACGGGGCTGCCGGAGGCGGTCTTCCAGCCCTTGCGGCGCCAGCCGGGCAGCCAGGTCGTGACGGCCTTCATGGCGTACTGCGAGTCCATGCGGACCTCGACGGGCACGCCGGGGTCGAGGACCTCCAGGAGTCTTTCCAGGGCCGTGAGTTCGGCCACGTTGTTGGTCGCCCGGCCGAGCGGTCCGGCCTCCCAGCGGTCGACCGATCCGTCGGCCCGGCCGATGACCCATGCCCAGGCCGCGGGGCCGGGGTTTCCCTTCGACGCGCCGTCGCACGCCGCGATGATCTTTTCCACCATCCCACGATCCTGACACGGCGCCGGGGGCGGCCGGTGCCGCCCCCGGGCCGCCGGTCAGAAGGCGCCGTAGTTGACCTGCCAGGTGGGGAGGCCCATGCGGCGCCAGAGGGCCACGACGCGGTCGCGGTCGTCGAGGGAGACGCGGACGGCGTAGCGGTGGCGGACGTGGGCGTCGAAGAGCTCCGCCTTGACGAGGTCGTCGCCCCGGCCGTCGCCGGAGGCCCGCATCCACAGCTCGTCGTACGGCACCTCGTGGCGGGCGAGCCATTCCTCGGTGAGGGCGCGGTGGTCCTCGCTGCGTCCGGAGAGCAGGACGATCCGGTCGCGCTCGGCGCTTCGGAAGGCCCGCAGGGCGTCGCGCACGGAGACGTTGAGGACGTCGCGGTCGCAGCGGGTGAAGTCGTACGGGCCGCGGTCGACGCGCAGGGCGAGGGTGCCGTCGATGTCGCACATGACGGCGGTGGGGAGCGCCGGGTCGGCGACGTAGGGCTCGGTGGCGGGCCGGTCGTTCAGCCAGTCGGCGGTCAGGCGCCAGCCGCTCCGGGTGGCCTTGGCGTGCTTGTCGGCGAGGATCCGGATGATCTCCTCGCCGACGGGCCGCTCGCGGGCGGCGTCGCGGCGGACGCACTCCTCGACGGGCACGCCGGTGAAGTCGTGGACGGCGAAGGTGACGTCGAGGCCCGCGACGGCGGCCTTGAGCCGCTTGGGGATGTGCGGGGTCAGGTGGGTGTTGTCGACGACGACGTCGAAGCCGCCGTCGACGGCCGCGCGGACGGCGGCGTCCTGGACGGCGAGGACGGTCTGCTCCCGGGTGTGCGAGCGGCCGCGCTCGGGGTCGGGCAGGTCGAGCATGGTGCGCAGGTCGTCGAGGTTGACGCGGCGCACGCGTCCCTCGGCGTCGGCCTGCAGGGCGCGGGCGGCCGTCGTCTTCCCCGAGGCGGGAAGGCCGGTCATGACGTGGATGACGGGCACGGTCAGTTCTCCTGGTCGTGGGCGAAGGGGTCGGTGGCCTCGGGGCGGACCTGCCGCCAGAGGAGGAGGTCGGTGGGGCGCCCGTCGAGGCGCTGGAAGAGGGCGGCGCGCAGGCCCTTGTCGGGCAGCGCGGCGGCGGCGCGGGCGAAGGCGGCCCGGTCGCCGGTGAGGTGGGCCAGGCGGGCGTAGGCCTCGTCGACGGCCCGCTCGCGGTCGGCGGCGGCCGTCTCCAGGCCGGCGATCACCCCGCGCACCCACTGGTCGAACTCGTCGGGGACCTGTTCCAGGAGGGCGTCGAGGGGCTTGCCGCCGGAGGCCTCGACGTCGGCGACGGAGCAGCCGAGGCCCTTGGCGACCTGCGTGGCGGGCAGGCCGGCGAAGCGCTGGATGCCGTGGCCGCGCCAGATGTCCCGTTCGGTGACGCCGGTGAGCACCTTGTGGAGCCGGACGTACTCGCTGAGCTTGGCCTTGGCGCGCAGACCGGAGGCGAAGCGCAGCACGAAGCCCTCGGCGTCGGTGCCGGTGGCGGGGCGGCCGCCCGGCAGGGTGTTGGACTCGGTGAGGGCGACGAGCTCGTCGAGGGTGGCGACGGACCAGGTGCGGACGACGCTGCCGAGGGGTGCCCAGGAGGCGGCGGCCCCGGCGAGGGGCACCTCGGTGCCGTCCGGGCCGAAGGCGGCGAGCAGGACGAGGTCGCGGCGCTCGCCGTAGTTCACGACGATCCGGTTGCCCGGGTAGAGCATCTCGGCGAGGTACGTGGTGCCGGGCACCAGGCCCGTGGTGTCGGCGGCGTCGAGGCGGCGCTGCGCCCAGACGGCCTGGGAGCTGGTGAAGGAGCCCTTGGAGGCGGCGTGCCAGCGGCCCGCGTAGTGGAAGACCACGGCGAGGCTGCCGTCGACCTTGTCGTACACCTCGAAGGGCTCGTCGGGCAGCGGGGGCGCGTAGGGGCTGCCGGTGGCGTGCTCGGCGAGGTTGAAGAACTTGGGGAGGGGCAGTCCGACGATCCGCCCGGTGGTGTCGTCGGCGACGAGGCCGCGGCAGCGGAGGGTGGCCCGGTTCCAGTGCTGGGCGTACTGGCACGCGCGCGTGTACGTGTAGATCGACAGCGGCAGCTCGGGGTGCGGTTTCCGCGTCACGTGCCCGTCGGCGAGGGCGGCGGCGAGCTCGTCGGACGGCATCAGGTCGTGCAGAGTCAGGGTGTCCTGGCTCATGGGGGTCCCCTCCCGTGGTGTTCGATGATCCATTCTCGGACGGAAGGGACACGAAGAACAGTGATTATCGGACCGGGAGGCGTCCGTCGGGGTGACGAGCGGGCTCCCGGGCCCGGTCGTGTCGGTGGTGCCCCGTAGACTCGCCGTCGCCCTGTCGGTGACGGACGCCGGCGCAGACGAAGGAAGCGAGCCCCATGAACCACGCGGACGGCACGGCACCGATCTACGCCGAGCTCATACGGGAACGGGGGGATGTTCCCGGTGACGTCCGCCAGACCGCGGAGGAGGTCCTGCGGGACCTGAGCCGGGTCATCCGGGTTCCTCCGCAGGGCGCCCCCGCGCCCCAGGGCGGCGTCGCGCACGCGGGCGCGCCGCACGCCGGGGCCGGTGCCCCGATGGGTCAGGGCGGTCCGATGGGTGCCGGGGGTCCGATGGGCCATGGCGGTCCGGGCGGTGCGGGCGGTCCGATGGGCGTCACCGGCCCCATGGGCGTCGTGGGCCAGGCGGCGGGCGCCGTCGTCGCGCACCGGCCGCAGCGGTAACCGTCCCCCTCGCCCCGTGCCGGGGCGTTGTCGGTGCCGTGCGCCATGCTGCCTCCCGGGAGGCTCGCGCCACGAGGGCGCGGGCCGTGCACGGCGACCAGGGGACGACGACATGGCCGAGGTTCTGCTCTTCCACCACGCGCTCGGGCTGACGGAGGGCGTCCGCGCCTTCG
This sequence comes from Streptomyces sp. NPDC093071, assembly GCF_044754545.1. Classification (NCBI taxonomy): domain Bacteria; kingdom Bacillati; phylum Actinomycetota; class Actinomycetes; order Kitasatosporales; family Streptomycetaceae; genus Streptomyces; species Streptomyces sp. NPDC093071. The sequence goes on from NZ_JBIVPH010000002.1 coordinate 448,589, forward strand.
CGGACGGGCTGCGGCGCGCCGGGCACACGGTGCACGCGCCCGACCTGTACGACGGGCGCGTCTTCGACGACCTGGAGACCGGGGTCGCCCACTCCTCGGAGACCGGCTTCACGGAGCGCGCCGACCGGATCGCCGCAGAGCTGCCGGAAGCCCTGGTGTACGCCGGGTTCTCGCTCGGCGTGATGCCGGCCCAGCGACTGGCGCAGACCCGCCCCGGGGCGCTCGGCGCCCTTCTGATCAGTGCCTGTCTGCCGGTGGACGTCTTCGCGGAGAAGTGGCCGGAGGGCGTGCCCGTGCAGGTGCACGGGATGGACGCGGACCCCTACTTCGCCGGCGAGGGGGACCTGGCGGCGGCGCGCGAGCTGGTGGCGGGCGCGGCGGACCGGGAGCTCTTCCTGTACCCGGGGACCGCGCACCTGTTCACGGAGCGCGGCACGCCGTCCCACGTGCCGGACGCGACGGCGCTGTGCGCCGAGCGGGCGCTGTCCTTCCTGGAGGACATCGGGGCGTGAACCGGCCCGGGGTCCGTCTCACCCCTCAATCCGGCCCGGGGTCCGTCTCACCCCGCAATCCGGCCCGGGACCTGTCTCACACCGCAATCCGGCCCGGGACCTGTCTCACCCCGTAATCCGGCCCGGGCCCCGTCTCACCCCGTAATCCGGCCCGGGACCTGTATCACACCGTGAACCGGCTCACATAGCGGCGCTGCCAGGGCGTCTCCACGGCGTGCCGGTCGTAGTGGCGGCGCACGTACGCGACCGCCTCCCCGGCCGGGACCCCGTCGAGGACGGCGAGGACCGCCAGGGCCGTGCCCGTACGGCCCCGGCCGCCGCCGCAGGCGACCTCGACGCGCTCCCCGGCGGCGCGTTCCCACGCCCCGGCGAGGACGGTACGGGCCGCGTCCCGGTCGGCGGGGAGCCGGAAGTCCGGCCAGCGCAGCCAGACGGACTCCCAGGGCACTTCGGGGGGCGTCCGGCCGAGGAGGTGGACGGCGTACGTCGGGGCGGGGCCCCCGGGCAGCGGGTGGCGCAGGCCCCGGCCGCGCACCAGGCGCCCGGAGGGCAGCCTCAGGACGCCGGGGGCGGACTCCTGCCAAAGCTCGGTCATCGCGCCACCGTAACCATGGAACCGCGCCTCCACGGCCGAAACGGGATCGTCCGTTCGGCCGACCCCGGTGTCGTCCGACCCGCCACCGGACGGGGGCCGCCCGGCGGACCGTACGGGGGCGGGGCCGGGCGGAGGATCGGTACAGGGCGCGGACCCGCCGACTCACCGGGGCGTCCGCGCGGTCGCCGTACCGAGGAGTCCGTCATGACGAAGTCCCGCCGTCCGTCCCGTACCGCCCGGGTCCTGCTGCCCGGCGTACTGGCCGCCGCCCTGCTCACCGGATGCGCCCAGGGCTCCGGGGGCGCGGCCGGGACGGGCCCGTCGGGGTCCGGCGAAGCGACGCCCGGCAAGGCGGCCTCCTCCCCCGCGACCGCGACGTCCTCCCCCGATGGCGGGCCCACCCCGGGCACCCTGCTCGTCACCGACTTCGGCTCCGACACGGTCACCTTCGTCGATCCCGCGCGGGGGGCCACCGGGTCCGTGGAGGTGGGCACCGCGCCGTACGGTCTGGCGCTCGGCGCCGACGGGCGCGCGTGGGTGGCGACCGCCGAGGGGGTGGCGGTGGTGGACACCGCGGCCCGGAAGCGGCTCGCCCTGATCCCGTACCGGACGGACACCGGGCCCGTGACCACCGGCGAGTACCGGGGCGGTGGCATGGGCATCGCGCTCGCGCCGGACGGGCGCCGGGCGTACGTGGGGGTCAACGTGCCCGGCGGGAACGGCGCCCTGGAGGTGGTGGACACGGCGGCCCTGCGGGTGACGGACGCGGTGCCGGTCGGCCGGCGCCCGTTCGACGTGGACGTGTCGCGGGACGGCGCCGAGGTGTACGCGACGAACCACGACTCCTTCGACGTCACGGTCATCGCGGCGGGGACGCTGGAGCCCCGGCGGGTGGAGGTCGCCCCGTACGGCACGGAGGGCGGGCTCGGCTCCTGGCTCAAGCCGCACTACGCGGCGGTGCGGCCCTCGGACGGGAGGCTGCTGCTGCCGTTCGAGGGCGAGCGGCTCGCCGTGGTCGATCCCCGGACGGGGCGGACGGAGATCGAGCCGATGACCGCGAACACCCATCAGCACGGGGTGGCCGTGACGGCCGGCGGGACGCTGCTCGCCGTGGGCACGGGGCCGATCGACCCGGACGCGGACCGGGGTCCGTCCCTGACGGTGCGCGCGCCGGACGGGACGGAGCGGGTGTATCCGCTGGAGGGGCCGCACGAGAGCGTGGCCGTGTCCCGGGACGACCGCACGGCCTATGTGACCGGCGGGTTCACCCGGGACGGCTCCTGGGACGGCCTGACGGTCGTGGACCTCGCCTCGGGCGACTCCCACCGGCTGGCGGCGGGGTCGCGGCCGCTGGGGATCGTGGTCTTCTGAGCGGCGCCGGGTCCGGGGCGGGCCTCAGAGGCCGACGATCAACTGGATGCAGATGATCTTGACGATGATCGCGAGGGCGAAGAGGGTCGCGTAGCCGGTGTTGACCCGCCCGTCGGAGACGCGGCTGTTGGCGTACGCGGTGATGGCGGGGTTGCCCACGTAGCCGGCGAGGAGCCCCATGGTGCGGGGCCTGCTCTGGCCGAGGAGCCGGGCGACGAGGACCATCAGGGCGTAGCTGAGCAGGGCGCCGACGAAGAGCACGGCGAGGAGTTTCAGGCCGAAGAGGGAGAAGGCCTCCCGGCGGAAGGCGTAGCCCGAGGTGAGGCCGACGCAGGCGAGGAAGAGCAGCAGGCCGATCTGGCGGAGCGTGAGGTTGGCCCGGGTGGGGAGCACCCACACCAGGGGGCCGGTGCGGCGGAGGCGGCCGAGGACCATCGCCATGACGAGGGGTCCGGCGGCGGTGCCGAGGGAGAGGACCGTGGAGCCGACGGTGAGCTTCGGGATGCCGATGAGGAATCCGGCGGCCAGACCGAGGCCCATGCTGACGGCGCTGACCTCGCTGACCCTGGCCTCGGTGTCGCCGAGGAAGGCGGTGACCTCGGCGGTGCGTTCGCGGGGCATGACGACGCGGATCCGGTCGTCGAGCCGGAGCAACAGGTCGTCGTGGGCCAAGAGGTCCTGGTCGCCGCGGCGGACGCGGGTGGCCTTGGCCCCGTAGCGGTCGCCCAGGCCCAGTTCGGCCACGGTCCGGCCGGCGAGGTCGGGGTTGGTGAGCAGGACGCGCCGGTAGTCGACGACGTCGCGCCGGTCGAGGAGGTGGGCGGGGGCCAGGGTGCCGAGGGCCTCGACGCCTGCGGCGACGGCCTCGGGGCCGCCGACGAGCACGACCTGGTCGCCCGGGGCGAGGGCGTCGAGCGAGCGGGCGACCCGGGGGACGCCGCCCGCCGGGCGGTCCGCGCTGGCGAGGAGCCGGCCGTCGGCGGCGCCGGGGACGTCGGCCCAGCGGACCGGCCGGGTGACCTCGACGGTACGGGTGATCAACTCCGCCGGGAGGCCGCTGCCGGGGTCGCGGCGGGAGGGCCAGTTCCGCACGGCCGCGACACCGGCCACGAAAAGGATGGTGAGAACGACCGCGAGGGGGTAGCCGATGGCGTAACCGGTGGCGGGCTGGGCCGGATCGGGAGAGGAGGCCTGGGCGGCGGCGAGACCCGGAGTGGTGGTGCCGATGCCCGCGTAGCCGCCCGCCAGATAGGGGCCGTCGATGCCGAAGACGGTGCTGCCGAGGAAGCCGACGGCGAGGGCGGTGAGGACGAGGGCGACGACGGCTCCGGTCATCACGGCCAGTTGCGGGCGGAGTTCGCGGAAGAACGCGGGACCCGCCTCCAGGCCGACCGTGTACACGTACAGGGCGAGGCCGAGGACGGAGAGGCCCGCGGGGACGGCCGGACCGATGTCGGGGTCGAGCGCGCCGAGCAGCAGTCCGGCGAAGAGGACTCCGGCGGCCCCGAGCCGCACGGGACCGAAGCGGACCATGCCGAAGAGCGATCCTGCAGCAATGACGATAAAAAGGGTAAACCAAGGATAGTCAGCGAAAAATTGCCACATGGTCATACTCAGCCACAACCAGTGGCTCCTTGCACGCTCATACGGAAGGGCGGACAGCGTGACGCGACCGAGGATTCTCGTGGTGGGCGCCGGCTTCGCCGGAGTGGCCTGCGTACGGAGGCTCGAACGGCGGCTGGCGGAGCGGGAGGCGGTCATCACGCTCCTTTCGCCGTTCTCGTACCAGCTCTATCTGCCGCTGCTCCCCCAGGTCGCGGCGGGGGTGCTGACCCCGCAGTCGGTCGCCCTGTCGCTGCGGCGCAGCGAACGGCACCGGACCCGGATCGTCCCCGGCGGGGTGGTCGGCATCGACACGGCCGCGAAGGTCTGCGTGGTGCGGACGATCTCCGGGGAGTACGTGAACGAGCCGTACGACCATCTCGTGCTGGCGCCCGGCAGCGTGACCCGGACCTTCGACATCCCGGGGCTCACCGAGCACGCGCGCGGGATGAAGACGCTGGCGGAGGCCGTGTACGTCCGCGACCACGTCATCGCCCAGCTGGACCTGGCGGACGCGAGCAACGACGACGCGGAGCGGGCCGCGCGGCTGCAGTTCGTGGTGGTCGGCGGCGGCTACGCCGGGACGGAGACGGCGGCCTGCCTCCAACTGCTCACCCACAACGCGGTCAAGCGCTACCCCCGGCTCGACCCGGACCTCATCAAGTGGCACCTGGTGGACATCGCGCCGCGGCTCATGCCCGAGCTGGGCGAGAAGCTGGGGAAGGCCGCGATGGACATCCTGACCCGGCGCGGCATCGAGGTGTCGCTCGGCGTCTCGGTGGCCTCGGTGGACGAGAAGACGGTGACGCTCACCGACGGGCGGGTGCTGCCGAGCCGGACCCTCATCTGGACGGCCGGGGTGGCGGCGAGCCCCCTGATCGGCACGCTCGGCACGGAGACCCTCAAGGGGCGGGCCGTGGTCACGCCCGAGATGGGCGTGCCGGGGCTCGACGGGGTGTGGGCGCTCGGGGACGCGGCGGCGGTGCCCGACCTCGCCAAGGGCGAGGAGGGGGCGGTCTGCCCGCCGACGGCCCAGCACGCGATGCGGCAGGGCAAGGCGGTCGCCGACAACCTGGTCTCGACCCTGCGCGGCGAGCCGCTCCACCCGTACCGGCACAAGGACCTGGGGCTCGTGGTGGACCTCGGCGGGATGGACGGGGTGTCGAAGCCGCTCGGCGTGGAGCTGCACGGGATGCCGGCGCAGGCCGTGGCCCGCGCCTACCACTGGGGCGCGCTGCGGACCAACGTGGCCAAGACCCGGGTGATGACGAACTGGCTGCTCAACGCCCTGGCCGGGGACGACTACGTGCGGACCGGGTTCCTGGCGTCGAAGGCCGGGACGCTGAAGGACTTCGAGTACACCGACGCCTATCTGTCGCCGGATCAGGTCCGCAGCCACACCGCGTCCTTCCGGGGAGCAGTGGCCTCCGGCGGGAGCTGAGGAACGGAGAAGACGCCACGGGGCGCCCGGCCGAGAGCCGGGCGCCCCGTGGCGTCGTCGCGCGGACGGGCGGTGTCAGCGGGCCAGTTCGGTGGCCGGGCCCATGACCACGACCGGTTCCCGGGCCGGGTCGAGGGCGCGGAGCAGGTCGCGCAGGTCCTCGATCTCCAAGGTGACGCAGGCCTGCGTGGGGCCGGCGTGGTCGACGTGGATCCAGACGCCGCCGCCCTTCTCGGCGCCGAGGGGGCGTTCCCTGTCGAGCGGGCTGCGGCCGGGGACCCGGTTGTAGTCGATGGCGACGACGTGGTCGAAGGAGCCTTCGAGGGGTTCGCCCGCGAAACCGGTGCCGCTGATCGCGAACCGCGCGTCCTGGTCGTACGGCAGGAGGGTGCCGGGATCGGGCAGCCGGCCGCCCGCGTCGCCGAGCCGGAAGACCCCGATGGGGGTGCGCAGGTCGCCGACGGTGTGGTCGGCGGTCCAGCCCCGGAGGGCGTTGTGGGTGGGCCAGGGCCCGCCCCGGACCTTCCAGCCGCCGGCCGGGTCGCGGGCGTAGAGCGTCGCGGTGGACCGGGGGGAGTCGGCGGAGGCGCCGGTGACCACGAGGGCCTGGGAGGTGCCGTCGGGGACGGAGGCGCGGGTGACGGGGCCGACGCCGGGGAGCCCCGGCTCGGGGACCGGTGCGGAGGTGATGCTCCCGGCGGCCCTGCCCGGCGGGCCCGCGGCGGGGTGGGCGCCGTCGGCGGGCGCGGTCGTGGGAGTGGGGGCGGGGGCGGGCGGGGTGGCGGGACTCCCGCAGGCGGTGAGCAGCAGGGCGGCACACAACGTGCCGGCGCTCAGCAGCGCGGGGGCGCCCTTGCGGACGGGCATGGGACGGCATTCCTCCTGACCGGGGGGACGGTGCAGCGATCCGTACCCGTTCGCCGGGCGGGGCTGCCGCCGGTCCCGCCCCCTCACCCGTACGGACGCGCCCTCCCGGGGTCCGCGGGCGGCCCCGAAAGCGGTTGACCGGCCGGACGGAAGGCGGTTGGCTGCCCGGATGAACGATCTTCGCATCGAGCGGGCGCGGTCCGGGGCGCCGCTCGCGGACTGGCGCGCCGTCCACAACACGATCATCCCCACGGCCGTCCTCTCGCCCGAGGAGGTGCGGGAGCGCGCGGGGCGCAACCGGCTGGACGTGGCCTACCTGGGGGACGTGCCGGTGGGCTGCTCGACGGTGCGCCCGCCGGACGGGGAGACGGCGGCGGCGACCGTCATCGCCCGGACGCTGCCCGGGTTCCGGGGGCGGGGCTTCGGGACGGCGCTGTACGAGCGGGGGCTCGCGCACGCGCGGTCGCTGGGCGGCGAGGGCGTGGAGACGGTGGTCCTGGCCTCCAACGAGGAGGGGCTGCGGTTCGCCCTGGCGCGGGGCTTCACGGAGGTGGAGCGGTACGTCCTGCCGGGCGACACCGTCCCGTTCGTGACCCTGCGGCTGGGGTGACGGGCGCGGTGCCGGGTTGATTCCGGCTCGCGGACGGGCTGGGGGGCTCCGTCCGCGAGCCGGGGTTCGAGGGGCCCGCCGGTCAGGCGCGGGTGGCGACGGCCGAGCGGGAGCCGCCGGCGGCGAGGGCCGGTTCGGCGCGGACCGGGCCGTCGAGGAGGCGGCGCAGGAGCGCGGTGGCGCGGGCCGGGTCGCCCGCGCCGCCCTCTTCGGCGAGGAGGGTGGCGAGGACGGCGATCCGGGCCTGGGCGGCCCGGAGGGTGCCGGTGAGGAGGGCCCCGGCGGCGACCAGGTCGACCGCGCCGCCGCCGGTGTAGATCTCGGCGAGCGGGCCCGAGGGGACGCGGGTGGTGACGACGACGAGGACGCCCCGGGCGACCGCGTCCGCGACGGCGGCGGCGACCTCGGGGGTGGCGTTGCCGGCGCCGGTGGCGACGAGGACGATGCCCCGGGCGCCGGCGGCGACGGCCGCGTTCAGGAGGACCGGGTCGCCGTCGGAGTGGTGCGTCACGATGTCGACGCGGGGCAGCGGGGCGGCGCCGGTGGCACCGGGGGCCGCCGTGCGCGCGGCGGCGGGGAGGGGCAGCGGGGCGGGGCGCTCGGGCTGCCGCTCGACGTCGACGCGGGAGAAACCGACGCGGCCGAGGCGCTCGGCCGAGGGGTCGGAGAAGGCGTCGGCGGCGAGGGTCCGGTACTTCACGGTGCCGCGCGCCGCGTGGACGCGCCCGTCGAAGACGACGAGGACGCCGAGGTCGCGGACGGTGGAGGCGACCTGGAGCGCGTCGTACAGGTTGCCGGGGCCGTCGCCGTCGCCGGTGCCGAAGGGGCGCTGGGCGCCGGTGAGGACGACCGGGCGGGCGTCGGTGTGGTGCAGGTCCAGGAGGAAGGCCGTCTCCTCCAGGGTGTCGGTGCCGTGGGTGATGACGATGCCGTCGACGCCGGGGTCGGCGAGGGTCTCGTGGACGGTGCGCAGGAGGGCGAGCTGGTGGGCCGCGGTCAGGCGCGAGCTGTTGACGTTGAAGAGGTCGACGACCTCGACGGTGACGTCCTCGGGGAGGGGGGCGGTGGCCAGGACGTCGCTGCCCGAGGCGTCGGCCGCGTAGCCGGTGCCCTGCCAGCGGCTGGCGATCGTGCCGCCGGTGCTGATGACGACGATCCTGCGCGCTTCCCCGTCGTGCGTCCGCTTCATGGCTGCTGTCCTCGACTCCGTACCGAAAGGGGCTCCGCCCCCGTGGCGAAAGGGCCTGCCGAAGACCTCGTCGGAGGTCTCTGAGCCCGCAAGGATAGGACAAACGGCGCGCAAGGCGATTGCCGAATGAGCCGCCGAAATGTTTCTTCTTGGGAGAAGATTGCGCCATGGACCGAATCGATCTCCATATCTTGCGCGAGCTCCAGAACGACGGCCGGCTGAGCAACCAGGAGCTGGCCCAGCGGGTGGGGCTCAGCCCCTCCCCCTGTCTGCGGCGGGTGCGCCAGCTGGAGCAGGACGGGGTGATCCGGGGCTATCGGGCGATCATCGATCCGGAGGCGGTGGGGCGGGGCTTCGAGGTGCTCGTCTCGGTGGAGGTGCGGCGGGACCGGGAGACGGTGGAGGCCTTCGAGGAGGCGCTCCAGGACGTGCCGGACGTGATCGAGGCGTACCGGCTCTTCGGGAGTCCCGGCTGTCTGCTGCGGATCGCGGTGGCGGACCTGGCGGCGTACGAGCGGCTGTGGATCGAGCGGCTGACGACGCTGGCCGGGGTCACCGAGGTCAACTCCCAGATCATCATGAAGCGGATCAAGGAGCCGAAGGGGATGCCGGTGGGCGTCCGGGGCGTCTGACCCCGTCCCGGACGGGCGCGACGGGCCCGGGGTGCCCGCGTATGCGAGAACGTCACGGAAACGCCTCCTCCCGGTTACACGGCGGGCCACTCCCCCGTGCCACGCTCCCGGCTGACAAGAAGTCAACACGCGTAGAGCGCGGTGCCCTTGAGCCGGCCGCCGTGCTCCGCCGCGTGCCCCCACCGGGAAAGGGCACCCCCCATGTCCGTTGCACAGCCCCGCCGTCGGAAGGTCTGGGCGGCTTCCATAGCGGCCGTCCTCGTCACCCTCACCCTCCCCGCGGTCGCCGCGACCCCCGCGAGCGCCACGACCTCCCCGTACGACAGCACGTACTACAAGGACGCGGTCGGCAAGACCGGTCCGGCGCTCAAGTCCTCGCTGCACACCATCATCAGCAGCCAGAGCAAGATCTCGTACGACGCGGTCTGGAACGCGCTGAAGACCACCGACCAGGACCCGAACAACCCCAGCAACGTGGTCCTGCTCTACAGCGGGGTCTCGCGCGCCAAGTCCCTCAACGGCGGCGCGGTGGGCAACTGGAACCGCGAGCACACCTGGGCCCAGTCGCACGGCAACTTCGGCACCTCGGCCGGCCCCGGCACCGACCTGCACCACCTGCGCGCGGCGGACGTGCAGGTGAACAGCACCCGCGGCAACAAGGACTTCGACCTCGGCGGCAGCCCGGTCAGCGGCGCGCCCGGCAGCTACACGGACAGCAACTCCTTCGAGCCGCGCGACGCGGACAAGGGCGACGTGGCGCGGATGCTCCTCTACATGGCCGTCCGCTACGAGGGCGGCGACTCCTGGGCGGACCTGGAGCCCAACGAGTCGACCTCCAACGGCAGCGTCCCGTACCACGGCCGCCTCTCGGTCCTGAAGCAGTGGAACGAGCAGGACCCGCCGAGCGCCTTCGAGAAGCGCCGCAACGACATCATCTTCGGCACCTACCAGGGCAACCGGAACCCGTTCGTCGACCACCCGGAGTGGGTCGAGGCGATCTGGTAGGCCGATCGGGCCACTCCGTGCCGCGTCACCTCCGGGGCGCGGCACGGAGTGGCCCATACACCTGACCGTTCTTCGCGACTTCAAACGCGAAACTCGGAATGTTCTCACGCTTTTTGAGTGCGCGAATCCCCCACCCCGAAGCCGTTATCCATCCGTTATAAACGGTCATTTAGTCCGCATTTAATGAGGTTCGCCGTGGGGAGAAGTGAGGATTCCCCTCCCGAAGGCGGCCGGTGCACCTATCATGCCCCGCCCTCTCGAACAACCCCTCAGCCCCAGGAAGTTCCGAGATCCTCTGGGTAGCTTCGGCGCCCATGACCACTGCCCAGACCACTGCCCCTACGACATCCCTGACCGGCGACGTCTCCGTCGGCCCGGCCGAGATCGAGGACGGCGCCGACCTCTGGCGGATCGCCCGCGGCTCGGGAGAGCTGGACCTCAACTCGCCGTACAGCTATCTGCTGTGGTGCCGCGACTTCGCCGACACGACCGCCGTCGCCCGTGACGCCTCCGGACGCCCGGTCGGCTTCGTCACCGGATACCTGCGGCCCGAGGCGCCGGGCACCCTCTTCGTCTGGCAGGTCGCCGTACAGGATTCGCACCGCGGAAGCGGGGTAGCCGGGACCCTGCTCGACGCTCTGTCCGCCCGGGTGGCGGCCGAGCACGGACTCGACCGCGTGGAGGCGACCGTCACGCCGGGGAACCTGGCGTCCGACCGGATGTTCCGGTCCTACGCGCGCCGTCACGGCGCGGAGGTGACGCGGGAGGTCCTCTTCCCGGCCGCCTCCTTCCCCACGGCGGGACACGAGGCCGAAGTGCTGTACCGCATCGGCCCCCTGGACTCCGCGGCCTTCTGAGCAGGGCTTCCGAGCCGGCCCCCGAGCCGGTCTTTCGAGCCGGTCTTCCGAGCCGGCCAGCGGCTCCTTCCCGCCCGCACCCGCACCCGCACCCCGAACCACACTGGGAGAAGAGACTCCGTGACCCTGACCGACCTCGCCCCCTCCTCCGTCTTCGAGACCGTCGAATCGGAGGTCCGCAGCTACTGCCGCGCCTGGCCCGTCGTCTTCGAGCGCGCCTCCGGCAGCCGGCTGTACGACGAGCAGGGGCGGCCGTACCTCGACTTCTTCGCCGGAGCCGGCTCGCTGAACTACGGGCACAACAACCCGGTCCTCAAGCGCGCCCTCCTCGACTACCTCGCCGACGACGGCATCACCCACGGCCTCGACATGTCGACGACCGCCAAACGCGGCTTCCTGGAGGCCTTCCGCTCGGCGGTCCTGGAGCCCCGCGCCCTGCCGTACAAGGTGATGTTCCCCGGCCCCACCGGCACCAACGCGGTGGAGGCGGCCCTGAAGCTGGCCCGCAAGGTCACCGGCCGCGAGACCGTCGTCTCCTTCACCAACGCCTTCCACGGCATGTCGCTCGGCTCGCTCGCCGTCACCGGCAACTCCGCCAAGCGCGCCGGGGCGGGCGTGACGCTGCCGCACGCCACCCGGATGCCCTTCGACAACTACTTCGACGGGCAGGTCCCCGACTTCCTGTGGTTCGAGCGGCTCCTGGAGGACCCCGGCTCCGGCCTCGACCACCCGGCGGCCGTCATCGTCGAGACCGTCCAGGGCGAGGGCGGGATCAACGTGGCCCGCGCCGAGTGGCTGCGCGCCCTCGCGGACCTCTGCCGCCGCCACGACATGCTCCTGATCGTGGACGACATCCAGATGGGCTGCGGACGCACCGGTGACTTCTTCTCCTTCGAGGAGGCGGGCATCACGCCCGACATCGTCACCCTGTCCAAGTCCATCAGCGGCTACGGCCTCCCGATGGCCCTCTGCCTGTTCCGCCCGGAGCTCGACCTGTGGGAGCCCGGCGAGCACAACGGCACCTTCCGGGGCAACAACCCCGCCTTCGTCACCGCCACCGCCGCCCTCGACGCGTACTGGCGCGACGGCGCCCTGCGCGAGCGCACCCTGGGCCGGGCCGAGCGGGTGGAGCGGGCCCTGCTCGACCTGTGCGGGGACGACGAGCGGTCGGGCGTCTCGGTGCGCGGCCGCGGCCTCGTGTGGGGCCTGGAGTTCGCCGACGGGGAGCGCGCCGAGGCCGTGTGCCGGCGGGCCTTCGAGATCGGTCTGCTCCTGGAGACGTCCGGACCGCACGGCGAGGTCGTCAAGCTGCTCCCGCCGCTGACCGCGACGGACGACGAGCTCGACGAGGGCCTCGGCATCCTGGCCCGCTCGGTCCGCCACACCGCCTGATCCACCACCCCCGCGAACTCCGCGAAAGGAGATCCCCGTGATCGTCCGTTCCTTCGACGAACTGGAGAACACCGAGCGGCACGTGAGGGCCGCCTCGGGCACCTGGGAGAGCAAGCGCATCGTCCTGGCCCGCGAACGGGTCGGCTTCTCCCTCCACGAGACGGTGCTGTACGCCGGGACCGAGACCTCCATGTGGTACGCGCACCACGTCGAGGCCGTCGTCTGCACGGCCGGCGAGGCCGAGCTCACCGACCACGAGACGGGCCTCACGCACACGATCGTGCCCGGCACGATGTACCTGCTCGACGGGCACGAGCGCCACACCCTGAAGGTCAAGCGGGACTTCCGCTGCCTGTGCGTCTTCAACCCGCCCGTCACCGGGCGCGAGGACCACGACGAGAACGGCGTCTACCCCCTGCTCACCGAGCCCGAGCCGACCGACGCCGGCGCCGCGGGCGCCGCGGACGACGCCGCCTGACCCGGCGGGCCCGCACCGCGCCGCACCCCCCGCACGAGACGCACGAGACGCACGAGACGCACGAAAGGAAGGCACACCGCCCCATGGCCTCCGCACCCACCCGCCCCGTCGACCTCTACCCCACCCGCGGCCCCCGGGAGGAGCTGATCGGTCGGAAGGACCCCGTCGTGTGGTCCGAGCCCGGCACGCCCGGTCCCTTCTGGGCGCGCGAACTGGAGGACTACGACCGCGACGGTTTCGTCACGGTGGACGAACTCGTCACCCCGGACGAGGTCGACGCGCTCCGGGCGGAGCTGGACCGGCTCGTCACCGACCCCGCCGTCCGGGCCGACGAGCGGGCGATCGTCGAACCCCAGTCGCGGGAGATCCGCTCCGTCTTCGAGGTGCACCGGATCAGCGAGGTCTTCGGCCGGCTCGCCGAGGACCCCCGGGTCGTGGGCCGTGCCCGCCAGATCCTCGGCTCGGACGTCTACGTCCACCAGTCGCGGGTCAACGTGAAGCCGGGCTTCGGCGCCAGCGGCTTCTACTGGCACTCCGACTTCGAGACCTGGCACGCCGAGGACGGCCTGCCGCAGATGCGGACGGTCTCGGTGTCGATCGCGCTCACGCCGAACCACACCACCAACGGCAGCCTGATGATCATGCCCGGTTCGCACCGCACCTTCCTGGGCTGTGCCGGGGAGACTCCCCGGGACAACTACAAGAGGTCGCTCCAGATGCAGGACGCGGGGACGCCCTCGAACGAGGCGCTCACCACCTTCGCCGAGGCCTGCGGCATCCGGCACTTCACGGGTCCCGCCGGTTCGGCCACCTGGTTCGACTGCAACGCCCTGCACGGGTCGGGCGACAACATCACCCCGTACCCCCGCAGCAACGTGTTCCTGGTCTTCAACAGCGTGGAGAACCTGCCGGAGGCGCCCTTCGCCGCCCCGGTCCGGCGCCCCTCCTTCATCGCCGCGCGTCCGTAACCCCGGTACGCGCCTGCGGAAAGGGCTCGCGTCCCGGTCTCCCGGGGGCGCGAGCCCTTTCCGTACGTGCCTCCGAACGCTCACCCGGTGGCGCGCGGCTGCTCGAACATGCCCTCGCGCAGACGGTTGAGGCTGCGGGCCAGGAGCCGCGAGACGTGCATCTGGGAGACGCCGAGCCGCTCGCCGATCTGCGACTGCGTCAGCTCCTCGACGAAGCGGAGGTGGAGCAGCAGCCGGTCCCGCTCGTCGAGGGCCCCCACGAGCGGGGCGAGGGTGTGGAAGTCCTCGAAGAGCGCGAGCGCCGGGTCCTCCTCGCCGATGAAGTCGGCCAGGGCCGCCTCGTCCTCCTCGTCGCCGCCGTTGATCGCGGCGTCCAGCGAAGTCGAGTTGTAGCCGTTCGAGGCGATCTGCGCCTCGACCACCTCCTCCTCGGGAAGACCCATCAGCATCGCCAGCTCCGCGACCCGGGGCGCCCGGCCGAGCCGCGAACTCAGCTCGTCGGTCGCCTTGGCCAGCTCCACGCGCGCCTCCTGGAGCCGGCGGGGCACGTGCACCGCCCAGGTGGTGTCCCGGAAGAAGCGCTTGATCTCGCCCACGATGTACGGCACCGCGAAGGTGGCGAACTCCACCTCGCGCGAGAGGTCGAAGCGGTCGATCGCCTTGATCAGGCCGATCATGCCGACCTGGACGATGTCCTCCATCTCGTCGGCCCGCGCGCGGAACCGGCCCGCCGCGTACCGCACGAGCGACATGTTCATCTCGATCAGGGTGTTCCGGACGTACTGGTACGCCTCGGTGCCCTCCTCCCGTTCCGCCAGCTCGCGGAGGAAGACCTTCGTCAGGGTACGGGCGTCCTGGGGCGCGACCTCGTGGGGAGCATCGAGGACGGGCAGGTCCTCACACGTACCGCTCGTCACGTACGTCGCCATCGCCTCGGCCGTTTCGGTCCGCACGCGACAACCTCCTCTTTCTCACGGTCCGTTCAGCAGTTCCGGTTCCCGTACCCCCACTTTCCGAACGCATTCCCCGAAACGGGACGCCTTCTGCGGCCGGAGTGGCGCGCATCACTTCCGTACGAACGGGCAGGCGAATTCCGTCACCTGTTGATGAACCAGGAAGAAAGGGACCTCGTGATGAACACTCGGAGCGACACCCGGTCCCGTACGCCGGCGGCCCCGACGGCCCGCCCCGGCGCCGGAGCGTACGGGCCGTCGCCGGTCGGTACGCCCGCGCAGGCGCGGCAGTTGGTCTGCCACACGCTCGCGGCCCTCGGCCCCCTGCCGCCGGGCCAGGTCGACGACCTGCTGCTGGTCACGTCGGAGCTGGTCACCAACGCGCACCGGCACGGGGGCGGGGTCACCGACTTCGGCATCGCCGTCGGTCCCGACCGCGTGACCGTGTCCGTGGCGGACGCCAGCCGGGAGGCACCGCGCCACGAACGCCGCGGCGAGCTGCGCCCCGGCGGCTTCGGCTGGCCGATCGTGCTCCGCCTGTGCCGGGAGGTCACCGTCGACACCCGGCCGGACGGCAAGACCATCCACGCGGCGGTGACGGTGGACCGGTGAGCGGCGGCCGCGCCGGAACGCGCGGGACGGCGGACGGAAGGACGAGAGACGGAAGGACGAGAGGGGTGACCACGCCGGAAGCGTGGTCACCCCTCTCGCGTTCCCTCGCGGGGACGGTGCCGCAACGTTTGTTCAGAGCAGGTCCCGACGGTCGTCCTCGGTGACCGTCGGGGCGACCGGGGGGACGACCATCCGGCGCCGGCGCAGCACGCTGACGTAGGCCGCCGTTCCGATGATGCCGACCGCCATGAGGATCAGCCCGACCAGATCGAGATTGACCCCCTCCATCTGCCAGTCCGACGCGAACGTGAGAATGGCCCCCACCGCGATCAGAATGATGAAAGCTCCCAGACCCATGATTCCTCCCTAGTGGGTTGGACGGTCATCGGGTACCCAGGACCTGCGTTCTCATCCCCGATCTCCTTGCACGGGCCGTTCGGTGACCGGGAGTCAGGAGCCCGTCCGCGCGGGTTCGCCCTCCTTCGGCCGGTCGGGGGCGTGCTCCGGCGGGCCGTGCAGCCGTACGGAGTCGGGGCCGGCGGCGGAGTGGCGTTCGGCCCAGGTCTCCAGGGCGGCGCGGCAGGCGTGGTCGAGGTGCTGGAGTCCGGAGAGGTCCAGTTCGACCGGGCGGTCCCCGGGCAGGGCTTCGAGCGTGTCGAGTATCTTCGGCAGCCGCAGGAAGGTGACGTTCCCCGACAGGCTGACGCGCACCGGTCCGTGGCCGTCGTCGGTGCGCTCGACGCGGAGGTGGGAGGCGTCCCAGGCCGCCTTGGCGACGGAGAGGACGAGGCCGATCAGGACCCCCTCGAACATGTTGACGGTGACGATCGCGAGGGCCGTCACGACGAGGACGAGCGCCTCGCCCCGGTGGTCGCGCCACAGGGCGACCAGCCCCTTGAAGGGGATCAGCTTCCAGCCCGCGTGGACCAGGATCCCGGCGAGCGCGGCGAGCGGCACGTACTCCAGGGTGGCGGGCAGCAGGGCGGCGAAGAGCAGCAGCCACACGCCGTGGAGCACCCGGGAGGCCTTGGTCCTGGCTCCCGCCTGGACGTTGGCCGAGCTCCGTACGATCACGGCGGTCATGGGCAGGGCGCCGAGCACGCCGCAGAGCGTGTTGCCGACGCCCTGGGCGAGCAGTTCCCGGTCGTACTCGGTGCGCGGTCCGTCGTGCAGCCGGTCCACGGCGGCCGCGCTGAACAGCGACTCCGCCGAGGCGATCAGCGCGAAGGCGAGGACGGTGCCGAGCAGGGCGAGGTCGGCCAGGCCCGCGAAGGCGTCCGCGCCGGGCACGCGCACGGCGTCCAGGACGCCGCTCACCTTCACGGTGGCGACCGGGAGGTCGAGGAGGGCGGTGGCGAGGGCCGCGAGGAGGACCGCGACGAGCGCGCCGGGCACGGCCCGTGCCCTCGGCGGCAGGTGTCTCCAGCCCACGACCACGAGGATCGTGCCGGCCGCGACGGCGAGCGGCACCAGGTTGGCCGGGGCGGTCAGCGCGCCCACCAGGGCGGCCGGAAGTCCGGCGAGCCGGGCGAGGCCGGAGTCGGGGGCGTCGAGGCCGGCCGCCGCGTAGAGCTGGCCGGCCACGATGACGAGGCCGATGCCCGCGAGCATCCCCTCGACGACCGAGAGGGAGATGGCCCGGAACCAGCGGCCCCATCTCAGCAGGCCCATGAGGATCTGGAGCAGTCCGGCGAGGAGCACGATGACTCCGAGCGCGGCGAGTCCGAAGGTGCGGACCGCCTCGAACACGAGGACGGTGAGACCCGCGGCGGGTCCGGAGACCTGGAGGCTGCTGCCGCGCATCAGGCCGGTGACGATCCCGCCGACGATGCCGGTGATCAGGCCGAGTTCGGCGGGCACGCCGGAGGCGACGGCCACGCCGATGCAGAGCGGCAGCGCGACGAGGAAGACGACGAGCGAGGCCGCGAAGTCCTGTCGGAGATGGGGAAACCGCCGGAGGCGGAGCGAGGAGGGTGACATGAGGATCTCCCCTCATGGGATTCGAGAGCGGGGGCGGGCCGGTGGTCGCACGGACGAACGGGGCGGGACGGAACGGCCCGTGGCAGGGCACGGCACGTCCCTCCCCGGAGTCCCACCGGCATCACGCTTCACCAAGACAAGGTCAAGCGAAGACCAACGAAGGGTAATACGCACTGGTGGGCCGGACGGTGAACAACCCGGCCCCCGGCAGGGGTTTCCGACCGGAACCGGACGGAAGTTGACGCGATCACCCTTACGGAGGGCGCGCGGGGGCGCGGAACGCCGGGGCGCATCGGGTCACAGGCGCCCGCACACGCGCACGGCGGGAGGGCGTACGGTCGCCCGGCGGGGCTCACACGGGCGCCGGGCCCGGGTTCACCACCAGTAGGCGGGGTACTTCGGTGCCGCGCGCCGGACGCGGGAGGCGGCGTACGCGGTCAGGACGAGCAGGACCGTGGAGCCGAGCAGGAGGGGGACGAACCGGTCGGCGGCGGGCGCCTGGAGCACGACGACGACGGCGGTCGCGCAGGCCGGCGAGTGCGGGGTTCGGGCCAGGGTGGTGAGCGCGAGGGTGACGCCGGCGGCGAGCGCGGCGGCCCAGGCGCTGCCGCTCGCGGCGGCGGCCACCGCGTATCCGGCGCCGGCGCCGAGCAGATGACCGACGACCACGCTCCTGGGCTGGGCGAGGGGGAGCGCGGGAGCACAGTGCACCAGGGCGGCGCTGGCGGCCAGCGGGGGTATCAGGACGGGCTCGTGGAGAAGGGCGCCGAGCCCGACGAGCCCGAGGAGGGCGGCCGTGGCGGCGCTGACACTGTGGACGGCGGCCCCGGGCGCGGGCCGCGCCGGGGCCCGCCCGGCCATCCTCGGGCGCCGGGGGCCTTCCGAGGCGGGGGCGGGACCAGGGGCGGGGGTGGTGCCGGGACCGTGGGCGGTGCCAGGGCCGGAGGCGGTGCCGGGACCGGAGGCCGCGCCGAGGACGGGGGCGGTGCCGGGGACGGAGGCCGCGCCGGAGGCGGAGGTCGTGTCGGGGGCGGCGGGGGCGGTGTCGGTGCTCATGACGATGCGGTGTTTCCGGGGCAGGCGGCCGGGGGCCGGGTGAAGCGGGGACGGGTGGTCGTACGGGTCCCTGTGGTCGACAGTCGGCCCGGTCTCGCGCCCGGCCCTGGTGCGGCGGCGCAACCTCCCACCACCCTAACCAGCGGTTTCGTGACGCCGCGGGCGGGGTCGGGAGAGGATCCCGGCATGAACGAGACTCCCCGCGACGGCACGGCAGGCACGACCGGCGCCGCCCCCTTCCACCTCCTCCCCGGCGCCCCGGACTCCCCCGTCCTCCTCCACGTGCCGCACTCCTCCCGCGCGGTGCCCCCGGACGTGCGGGCCGGGATCGTGCTCGGCGACGACGAACTGGCGCGGGAGCTGGACCACATCACCGACGCGCACACGGCGGAGATCGCCGCCTCGGCCGCCGGGGCGGCGGGCACGGCCCCCTGGCGGTTCGTCAACCGGCTCTCCCGCCTGGTCGTCGACCCCGAGCGCTTCCCGGACGAGCGGGAGGAGATGGCGGCCGTCGGGATGGGCGCGGTGTACACGCGCACCACGCACCGGGCCGGGCTGCGGCCGGACGGGTTCGACCCGGCACCGCTGCTCGACCGGTACTTCACGCCGTACGCGCGGGGCATGACCGAAGCCGTGGCCGACAGGCTCGCGGCGACGGGCCGGGCGGTGGTGATCGACGTCCACTCGTACCCGAGCGAACCGCTGCCGTACGAGCTGCACGGCGACGGCCCCCGGCCCCCGGTCTGCCTCGGCACGGACGCCTTCCACACTCCTCCCGCGCTGCTCGACGCGGCGCGGGAGGCGTTCGGCGGATTCGGCGGGGTGGGGACGGACAGCCCCTTCGCCGGGACGTACGTGCCGCTGTCGTACTACGGCCGGGAGCCCCGGGTCCACGCGCTGATGATCGAGATGCGCCGGGACCTCTACATGACCGAGCCGGGCGGGGCGGCGGGCCCGGGGGCGGCGGCCCTCGGAGCGGCCCTGGCGCACCTGGTGGACGCCGTGTCCCGTACGGCCTGAGGGGCCTTCCCCACGGGCCCGGACAGTGCCACCTCCACATCGGCGTAAAATGGGGCAAATGAGCATATCCCGATACGAGCTGGTGTTCACCGACGTCACGGGCGCCACCCAGGACGTCGTGGTCGTGGAGCGCACCCTCTACAAGGGCTCCGGGGGCCATCCCGTCTACACCGACCCGACCGGCATCATCCGCGCGGAGATCAGCGACCGGGGCGAGGTGCGCGTCATGCCCTCGGGGGGACACCAGGAACCCGCCCACGCCGTACGGGCCCGGGCCCTGCCCGAGGACGACGGGAAGGATCCCGCCTCTCCTTCCCCCTGAGGCCACACGCCCCGGGCCCCGGTCGCCGCCCCCCGTTTTGGTTTGTCGGACGATCGTCAATACGATCCGGCGATGATCACGAGAAAACGGCTGGCGACCGGGGCCTGCGCGCTGCTCGCCGCTCTGGGCGCCGCGCTCCTGCCGACCCACGCGGTCGCCGACGCGCCGGCGGCGAAGGAATCCCCCAAGGTCGAACTGGTCCTCGACGTCAGCGGCTCGATGCGGGCCGAGGACATCGACGGCAAGTCCCGCATGGCCGCGGCGAAGCAGGCCTTCAACGAGGTCCTCGACGCGGTGCCCGAGGAGGTGCGCCTCGGCATCCGGACCCTGGGCGCCGACTATCCGGGACAGGACCGCAAGCAGGGCTGCAAGGACACCCGCCAGCTCTATCCGGTGGGTCCGCTCGACCGGACCGAGGCCAAGACGGCGGTCGCCACCCTGGCCCCCACCGGCTGGACCCCGATCGGTCCCGCGCTGCTCGGCGCGGCGAAGGACCTGGAGGGCGGCGACGCCACCCGCCGGATCGTGCTCATCACGGACGGCGAGGACACCTGCGCCCCGCTCGACCCCTGCCAGGTGGCGCGGGAGATCGCGGCGAAGGGCATCCACCTCGTCATCGACACCCTGGGCCTGGTGCCGGACGCCAAGACCCGGCAGCAGCTCACCTGCATCGCGGAGGCGACCGGAGGCACGTACACCTCGGTCCACCGCACCGAGGAACTCTCGCGCCGCGTGCGGCAGTTGGTCGACCGCGCGGCCGACCCGGTCGTCACGCCCGTCGCCGCCCGGGGCGCCGCGCGGTGCGCCGACGCGCCGGAGCTGAAGCCCGGTCTGTACACGGACCGCGAGTCCTTCGGCGAGCACCGCTGGTACCGGGTGGACCTGCTGCCCGGCCAGGAACTGCGCGCCTCCGTCAGCGTGTCGGCCGACCGCGCCGTCAACGACGACTACGGGGTGCTGCTGCGGGCCGTCACCCGCCACGGCCGGGAGATCACGCGCGGCTCCGAGGCCGGCGACGGCCGCACGGACGTCATATCGACCGGACTGCGCTATCCGAAGCCGGAGCTGGACGACGCCGACGCCGACGACCTCAAGCCGGCCGCCGAGACGGTCTGCCTCCAGGTCAGCAACTCCTTCTCCGCTCCCCCGTCGGTCAAGACCACGCCCGGGATGCCGATCGAGCTGACCGTGGACGTCGTCGACGGTCCCGCGACCGCGTCCGACGTGGCCTCGTTCGGCCTCGGCCGGGGCTGGTGGCTGCTCGGGGCGCTGGTGCTCACCGGCTTCCTGGCCGGTCTGATCTGGGGCTGGCTGTCCCGCTGGCGTCTCGCCGTCTGGAGGACCCGCTGATGCGCACCGTACGCACGCTCGCCGCGACCGCCCTCGCGGGCGCCGCCCTGCTCGGGCTCGCGGCTCCGGCCGCCGTCGCCGACTCGCCCTCCGCCACGGCGACTCCGGACACCCGCTCCACCGAGGGGCCCACGGAGGCGGGCACCACCTTCCGCACCGCCGCGAGGTTCCTGCCGGGGCAGCAGGCGTCCGCGCAGGCCGCCACGGGCGACTACCTGTACTGGGTCTTCCCGGCGGACACCGGGCAGCGCCCGACGGTGAACGCCACGGTGACCCTGCCGGACGCGGCCCTGCGGCACGGGCCCTCCACCTGGCGGATCGACGTGTACGACGGGCTGCGGCGCCGTCAGCCGTGCATGTACGGGATGCAGTCCCGCACGGCGGCGAAGGACGCCGCGAAGGTGGAACTCGCCTGCGTGCTGCGTCCGGTGCGCGCCTCGGCCGACGCCTGGGCGAACGACCCGCTGCCGGGAAGCTACTACGTCCGCCTGACCGTCACGGGTCTGCCGGACGAGGACCTCGGCCAGCCGTTCGGCGCCCGGCTCGGGGTGGACGTCAAGGACGAGGGCGGCGCCCACGCCACGGACGGGGCGCTCGCCGCGCCGCTCGTCCCGGGTGCGACGACCGCCGACCAGGCGGAGGCGGACGCCGACGCGGGGCGTCCGTCCGCCGTGGAGGCGGCGGCCCCGGAGGACGGCTGGTCCTCCGGCTGGTGGTCCGACCGCTGGCTCTGGACCCTGGCGGGCGGCGTCCTCGCGGCGCTCGCGGGCATCGGCGGCTACGTCCTGACGCGCGGCACGGGCCGCCCGTCGCGGGTCCCGCCGGCCGCCTGACCCCGCCCGGACCCGTCGAGGGCCCCCACCGCGTCGATGCGGTGGGGGCCCTCCCCCGTCCTGTGTCCACCCCTTCCAAAAGTTAACCATTCAATATAATTAGATTAATTTGCCCCGTTTCCGACCGATTCCTCTGGTAAGAGGCGTGGATAAGCGAGACGAGAGAGAGCAGGAGGGTCGACATGATCGCCCGAGAGCAGATCCACGCCGTGCTGGACCACCCCGTCTACGACGCCGAGGGCAAGAAGGTCGGCGACGCGAAGCACATCTTCGTCGACGACGCGACCGGCCTGCCGGAGTGGGTGACGGTGAAGACCGGCATGTTCGGCACCAGTGAATCCTTCGTCCCGATCAAGGACGCGGCTCTGGTCGACGACCACCTGGAGGTCCCGTACCCCAAGTCCACCATCAAGGACGCGCCCAACGTGGACGTCGACGCCGGCGGACACCTCTCCGAGAGCGAGGAGCACCGCCTCTTCGACCACTACGGCATCGCGTGGGACGACGCCTGGCAGCAGGCCAACCAGCCCGGTGAGGGCGGCTGGGCCCACGGCGGCACCGGAACGGGCACCGCGGCCGGCATGGAGGCCGGGACCGGGACCGGCACCGCGACCGGCCCCATGGGCACCGCCGAGGGGTTCGCGGCGGGCGGCGCCGCCGGACGCGCCGCGCATACGGACGACGACGCGATGACCCGCTCGGAGGAGCAGATGCACGTCGGCGTCGAGCGCACGGAGGCCGGACGCGTCAGGCTGCGCAAGTACGTGGTGACGGAAGAGGTCCAGCAGACCGTGCCCGTGAGCCACGAAGAGGTGCGGATCGAGCGGGAGCCGATCACCGACGCCAACCGTGACGAGGCCCTCTCCGGACCGGAGATCACCGAGGCCGAGCACGAGGTCATCCTCCACGAGGAGCGCCCCGTCGTGGAGACCCGGACCGTTCCGGTCGAGCGGGTGAGCCTCAAGGCCGACGAGGTCGTGGAGGAACAGACCGTCTCGGGCGAGGTCCGCAAGGAGGAGATCGAGGTCGAGGGCCTCGAGAACCCGGACGACCCCGACGCCCGCGGCCGGAAGTACTGACCGCCGGACGACCGGCCGGTGCCGCCCCGCGAGCCGGGGCGGCACCCCCGTGCGGGAGCTCGCGCTCCTGGGCGCGAAGGCGAAGTCGCGCCGCACCGGTGGCCCGCCCCTTCCGGGGGCGGGCCACCGGCCCGTCGCGGCCGGGGCCCGTCCGTCACGCCATGCGGCGGGCGCCCTCCAGGACGGCCCGCCGGATGCGGTGGTAGGTGCCGCAGCGGCAGATGTTGCGGATCGCGTCGAGGTCGGCCTCGGTGACCTCGCGGCCGGCCTCCCGGGCCCGCCGGACCGTCGCCACCGCCGTCATGATCTGCCCCGGCTGGCAGTAGCCGCACTGGGCGACGTCGAGGTCCAGCCAGGCCTCCCGCATCGGGTGGAGTTCGCTCCCGACGGTGCCGGGAAGGCCCTCGATGGTGGTGACCTCGTCGGTCGGCGCGAGGTCCTCGACGGGGACGGCGCAGGGCGTGAACTCCCTGCCGTTGAGGTGACTCGCACAGGCCCGGCAGACGCCGACCCCGCAGCCGTACTTGGGTCCGGTGACGCCGAGGACATCCCGGAGGACCCACAGGAGCCGGACGTCGCCCTCGACGTCGGCGGTGACGGCCTCGCCGTTCAGGATGAAGGTGTGCTGCGGCACGGGGGCTCCAGGTCTCAGAGGGCGCGGGCGCGGCCGTCGACGGGCGAGGCGGGGACGGGCGGGACGGTCGGCAGCGGGGTGAAGGCGAGCGGTGCGGCGTGGTTGAGGGGGAAGACCGTCGGCATCGTGCCGGTGGCCCGGCCGTAGGCGCAGGCGACGGCGGCCGTGGCCGCGGCGACCGCCAGCTCCCCCGCGCCGCCCGGCTCGTCGCCGGTCGGGGGCATCACGATGACCTCCAGTTCCGGCGGGGTGTTCCACTGCCGGGTGTAGAAGTACTGGTCCCAGCTGCCTTCGAGGAAGTGCCCGTCCTCCAGGTGGAGTCCGGAGGTCAGGGTGATCGCGATGCCGTCCGCGATGCCGCCCGTCATCTGGGCCTCCAGGCCGCGCAGGTTGACGGCGAGGCCGACGTCGACGGCGCAGACCACCTTGGTCACGCGCGGCCCGGTGTAGGCGTTCGGGACCTTCCGGCCGGTGGTCTCGGGGCGGCAGTCGATCTCGGCGAGGACCGCGACGGCCGAGTGGTACTCGGTGTGGACGGCGATGCCCTGGGCGGTGCCGGCGGGCATGATCCGGCCCCACTCCCCCGCCCGCGCCACCTCGTCGAGGGCGGCGCTGGCCCGCGGGTCCTTCACCAGGCGGCGGCGCAGCGCGTACCCGTCCTGGCCGGTGCGCTTCGCCACCTCGTCCAGGACGAGTTCCTGGGCGCAGCGGACGTTGGGCGAGTAGATGTTCCGCATGGAGCCGGTGTTGAAGCCCTCGTCGGTCTCCGCGAGCAGTTGGGTGGTGACGCCGAGGTGGTAGGGGCTGATCTGGGTGAGCTGGAACATCGTCTCGGAGAACGCCAGGTCGGCGACGGGCAGCCGGGCCGCCTCCGCCGTGAGGAGCTCGCCGATGCCGTGCCCGAAGTCGGTGGCGATCGAGGTGTGGCGCTGCTCGTACGTGAGGATCTCGCCGAGCGCGTAGGTGGCCCGCACCCGCGAGGTGGACATCGGGTGCGTACGGCCCTGGCGGAAGTCGTCGGTGCGGTGCCACATCAGTTTGACGGGCTTGCCGAGGGCCTGGGGGACCTCGGCGGCCTCGTGGGCGGCGTCGTGGAAGAGCTTGCGGCCGAAGGAGCCGCCGCCCTCGGTGACGTGGACGCGGACGGCCGAGGGCGGCAGGCCGAGCCGGAGGGCGATCTGTTCCCGGGCGACGATCGGCGCCTTGAGCGAGGCCCAGATCTCGGCGGAGCCGGTACGGACGTCCGCGATCGCGCAGTTGGTCTCCAGAGCGGCGTTGCTGGCGAAGTGGAAGGTGAAGCGGGCGTCGACGGCCTTGGTGAGGAGCGGCAGCGGCGGGACGACCAGCGGGAGTTCGGCCCGGCGGAGCTTCGCCAGGACGGTGGCGTCGGAGGCGCCCTCGGCGGTGCCGGGACCCCAGTCGACCCGGAGGGCGCGGACGGCGTCGACGCACTGGCCGAAGGTGCGGGCGCGGACGGCGACGCCGGTGGAGACGGTGACGACGTCGGTGACGCCGGGCATGGCCCGGACCTCGGCGAGGTTGGCGACGGAGCGGACCGTGCCGTTGATCGTGGGCGGGCGGCAGATCATGGTGGGCAGCGCGTCCGGGACCCGGAGGTCCATCGCGAACTCCTTGCGCCCGGTGACCGCGGCGAGGGCGTCGACCCTGTTCCGGCCGGTGCCGATGACCCGGAAGCGGGAGCGGTCTTTGAGGGTGACCGTGACGGCGGAGTCGGCCACGGCGGCGGCCCGCGCGGCGAGTTCGCCGTAGCCGAGGAGCGCGCCGGTCGGGGAGAGGACGGCGCCGGCCTTCGTGGTGAGGGTGGAGACGGCCTGGCCGAGGACGAGGGAGGCGGCGTGCAGGAGCCGGCCCCGGGCGACGGCGGCGGCGACCCGGAGCGGGGTGTAGGTGGAGACGGTGGTGTTGGAGCCGCCGGTGAGCTGGTTGAAGAGCAGTTCGGGCCGGGCGTCGGCGAGCGTGACCCGCACCTTATCCAGGGGAAGGTCGAGCTCCTCGGCGACGAGCATGGCGCTGGAGGTGGTGACGCCCTGCCCCACCTCGGCGCGGGGCAGGGCGAGATGGGCCGTGCCGTCGGGGTCGAGGCGGATCGTGAGGAGGTGGCTGGTGGGCAGGGCGGCGAGGGTGAGCAGGTCGTTCAGGTCGAGGAGTTCGGCGGGGCCCGGGGGCGAGGGGACCGGCGCCGGGGCCGCGGCGGCCGCGCGGGGCGCGAGGACCTCGGCGCCGAGCTGGGCGGCGACGGTGAGGGTGGGGGCGGCGAGGACGTACCCGAGGAAACGGCGGCGGCCGATGCCGGACGCGTCGCCGGGACCGGGCAGGTCGTCGGTCCCGGGGCCGCCGCCGGGGCCGGGCAGGTCGTCAATCCCGGGGCCGTCGCCGGTGTACGGCCCGTCGGCGCCGCTCGTGTGGTGCTCGTCCCGCCCCGGGCGGCGCCTCGTCATCCGGTTGCCCTTTCGCCACGGCTCCGGCCCGTACCGCGGGTCACCTCGAATGCGGTGATCATCGCTCATGTGGGCGGCCCGCGGGGCCCCTTCGGGAGACACGGCCGTAGGGTGCCGCCATGACCGAGACCGCACGCGTCACTGCCGTCCGCCGCTCGTACGACACCGTCGCCGCCGACTACGAGCGGCTGCTCGCCGACCAGTTGGACGCGGTCCCGCTGGACCGGGCGGTGCTCGCCGGGTTCGCGGAGGAGGTGGAGCGGGCCGGCGGGCCCCGTACGATCGGGGACCTCGGCTGCGGGACGGGGCGGGTGACGTCCCATCTGCGAGGCATCGGCGCCGAGGTCTTCGGGGTGGACCTGTCGCCGGGCATGATCGCGGTCGCCCGCGCGACCCGCCCGGGGCTGCGCTTCGAGGTGGGGTCGACGACGGCGCTCGACCTGCCGGACGCCTCGCTGGGCGGGGTCCTGTCCTGGTACGCGACGGTGCACATGCCGGAGGACGAACTCGTCGCCTCCTTCGCGGAGTTCCACCGGGTCCTCGCACCGGGCGGACGGCTCCTGCTCGCCTTCAAGGCGGGGGACGAGCGGGTACGGCTGGAGCGGGCGTACGGGCACGAGGTCGCCCTCGACGTGTACCGCCGGTCACCCGACCGCGTCGCGGACCTCCTGGCCGCGGCCGGTCTCGTCGAGTCGGCCCGTCTGGTGCGGCAGCCGGAGCCCGGGGAGAAGACGCCGCAGGGCTTCCTCCTGGCGCGCAAGCCGCGCGACTGAGCCGAACCGGGGGCGCGCGCCGCACCGGTCCTCCGCCCCGCCCCCGGTGGCCTTCCGGGATCCGGCCCCGCCCCGGAGCCCGGTGGCCTTCCGGAGCCCCGTGCCGCTCCTGAGCTGGGCGCGGGAGATCCGGGCGCGCTGGCCGCCGCCCGCGATCAGGGCGTTGACGGAGGCCATCGGGTCCGCGCCGACCGACCGGGCGATCAGGGCGCCGACGAGCACCGGTCCGAGGGCCACCGCGAGGGCGGCGCCGGTGGCGGTGACGTGCTGGAGGGGGCGGCTGCGCCGGGCTTCGGAGGTCATGCTCCCAGTCAAGCGGCGGGCGGGGGCCCGCCGTATCGGTCGGCGTACTCAGACGTCCGCACCGCGCTACTCAGGTTCGGTCCGCGCGGGCCCGCCGGCCCGCCCCGGCGTACCGTGGGCGGGCCGACCGTACGAGCACGAAGGAGCCCCGCCGCCATGGCCGACTACCGCATCGAGACCGTCCGCACCGGATACCGGAACTGGACCGCCCGCAACGACCGGGGCGCGGAGGTGCGGATGGCCGCGGCCGACGACGCCGACGCGCAGCCCTCGTTCACGCCGGTCGAGCTGCTGCTCGCCGCGATGGGCGGCTGCGGCGGGCTCGTGATCGACCGGACCGCGCGGGCGGTGGACCACGACGACCTGCGGATCGTGGTGGAGTCGGTCTCGGGTCCCGAGGACGACGGCCGGGTGGGCCGGATCCGGGTCAGCTACGAGTTCGACCTGCCGGACAGCAACCCGAAGGCGGCGGAGGTGTTCGCGCGCGGGGTGCGCCTGACCCACGAGAAGTTCTGCACGGTGAGCCGGACCGTGGAGCACGGCGCGCGGGTCGAGGCGGTCCTGCCGGACGGCACGGTCGGCTTCGAGGGCTGACGCCCCGCCGGGCCGGGTCCGTCACTCCTCGATCGCACCGCCGATCCGGCGCAGATGCCGCCGGAAGGTGTACGAGGGGTCCTCGGCCCGGCCCGCCAGATAGGCGTCGAAGCGGGTCTGCTCGCGCAGGGTCCGCCCCTCCTCGATGCGCCGGGCCTGCTCCCGCTCGGTGCGGAAGAGGGACAGCGCGGTCTCCAGGACGGCCCCGGCCTGGTCGGCGGCCACGAACAGCACCCCGTCGTCGTCGCCGAACACCACGTCGTCCGGGGTGACCTCGTGCTCCCCGAACCGCGCGGAGCGCAGCGCGTCCGGCTCCCTCGGGTCGAGGCGCACGGGGCCGGGGGCGTGGCGGCCGTACGAGAAGACGGGCAGTCCGATCCGGACGAGGTCCGGGGTGTCGCGGTGCAGCCCCCAGACGGCGATCCCGGCGACGCCCGCCGCGCGGGCCTCCAGGACGGCGAGGTCCCCGATGCAGGCCTCGTCGCGGCGGCCGGCGTTGTCGATGACGAGGACGTCCCCGGGCTCCGCGCGCGTGAAGGCCTCCAGGAAGACGTCGACGCTTCCGTAGTGCCGGACGGGGAGCGCCCGCCCGGCGACCCGCTGCCCGTCGACGACGGGGAACACCCCGGCGGGCGCGGCGCGCAGCGGTTCCCCGAGCCGTACGCAGGCGTCGGCGACCAGGGGCGTGGAGAGTTCGGCGAAACCGGCGAGGTCCTTCGGCATCGGGCGTTCCGTTCCATTCCGTGAGGCGGGCGCGGGCCTTTGTGATGCTAGGGGGCGTGCCCCGGACGGGCGACGGTTCCGGCCGCCCGGCGTGCGGGCGGAACCGCCCCTTCCTACGATCGGTGGAGGGACACGTCTCTCTGCTCTGTCCGAGCGGAACGGGAGCGAGGGAACATGGCAACCGAGGACGCCGCACCCGAGGACCGGCCGGCGGATCTGAAGCACGACGCGATCGGCTTCGTCGACGCCCTCGTCATCGGGCTCAACTCCACCTCCCCCGCGTACTCCATCGCCGCCGTCATCGGCCCGATCGTCGCGCTCGCGGGGATCTACGCGCCCGGGGTGATGGTCGCGTCCTTCGTGCCGATGCTGCTGATCGCGTCGGCGTTCTACTACCTGAACAAGGTCGACCAGGACTGCGGGACGACCTTCTCGTGGGTCACGCGCGCGATGGGGCCCTGGGCGGGCTGGCTGGGCGGCTGGGCCATCGCGATGACCGGCGTCCTGGTCGTCGGCTCGCTCGCCGACGTGGCCGTGAGCTTCGGGCTGCTCGCCGTCGGCCTCGACGGCTGGGTGGAGAACTCCTTCGTGCGCCAGCTGCTCACCGTGCTGCTCATCCTCGCGATGACGGCCGTGTGCGTCATCGGCACCGAGCTGTCGGCCAAGGTGCAGAACGTGCTGATCCTGGCCCAGGTCGTGTTCCTGCTGGTCTTCGTGTGCGTGGCGCTCGCCAAGGTGTACGCCGGGACCAGCGCGTACGACGCGGTGGAGCCGTCGTTCGACTGGCTGAATCCGTTCGGTGCCGGCGGCGCGGCCCTCACCGGCGGGCTGCTGCTCGGCGTCTTCATCTACTGGGGCTGGGAGTCGGCGGTCAACCTCACGGAGGAGGTGGAGGACTCGGCGACCGCCCCGGGCAAGGCGGGCCTGTGGTCGACGGTGATCCTGCTCGTGACCTACGTGTCGGTGGGGTTCGCGGTGGTGGCCTACGCCGGTCCCGCGTTCCTCGCCGAGAACGCCGGCGAGGAGGAGTTCATCTTCGCCCAGCTCGCCGGTGACGTCCTGGGCGGCTGGGACTGGGTGCTGCTGCTCGCCGTGTGCACGTCGGCGATCGCCTCCACCCAGACCACCATCATCCCGGCCTCCCGGACCGCCCTGTCGATGGCCCGGCGCCGGGCGCTGCCCGCGTACTACGGGCAGATCAGCACGCGCTTCCGCACCCCCGACGTCAGTACGTGGTGGGTCGCCGGGATCGCCATCGTCTGGTACCTGACGGTGAACCAGATCAGCGAGAACGCGCTCCTGGACTCGCTCACCGCCCTGTCGCTGCTCATCGCCTTCTACTACGCGCTCACCGGGGTGGCCTGTGCGGTCTACTACCGGCGCCACCTCTTCGAGAGCCTGCACAACTTCCTGCTGATCGGGCTCGGCCCGCTGGTGGGCGCGGGGCTGCTGACGTGGCTGCTCGTGCGGTCGGTCGCCGACATGTCCGACCCGGCGAACTCGTACAGCGGCAGCTCGTGGCTCGGCCTCGGTCCGCCGCTCGTCATCGGTCT
The DNA here is from genome assembly GCF_044754545.1 of Streptomyces sp. NPDC093071. Classification (NCBI taxonomy): domain Bacteria; kingdom Bacillati; phylum Actinomycetota; class Actinomycetes; order Kitasatosporales; family Streptomycetaceae; genus Streptomyces; species Streptomyces sp. NPDC093071. The sequence continues at coordinate 478,352 of NZ_JBIVPH010000002.1, forward strand.
CGGGATCGCCGCCGTCGGGGTGGTCATCATGATCGTGTGGCGGCTGCGGGCGCCCGCCTTCTGGGACGAACGGCCGGGGGTGGCCGATCCGGACGTGGTCCGGGGCATCCGCGAGGGGAAGGGCTGAGATGTCGATCGTGCTCGGGTACGACGAGTCGCCGGGGGCCGCCCGCGCGCTGCGGATCGCGGTCGAGGTGGCGGCGGCCTTCGACGAGACGCTCGTCCTGGTCTACGGCGCTGCGGCCCCCGGCCCCACCGGGGAGGAGTACCGCTCCCACCACGACGCCATCCGGCAGGCCGGCCGCACCGGTCTGGAACACGCGGTCGCGGAGGCCGACCGGGCGGGCGTGCCGACCGTCGTCGAGGTCATCGACGAGAAACCGGCCCAGGCCCTCATCGACGCGGCGACCCGCCACGCGGCCCGGGCCATCGTGGTCGGCAGCTGGAGCGAGAGCCCGATCCGCGGCGCCCTCCTGGGCTCCACCCCGCACAAGCTGCTCCACATGTCGACGGTGCCGGTGCTCTGCGTGCCGCCGGAGGACTGAGGGCCGGGCCGGGGGTCACCGGACGACCGTGACCCGGGCCAGGGCCCAGGAGGTGTGGTCGAAGGAGGTCCTGTCGTTGGCGTCGGTGACCTCCAGGCGGAGGACCCGGACGCCCCGGACGTCGAGGTCGAGGGGGACGGGGCCGGTGGCGGCGGTCAGGACGCCGGTGGTGTGCAGGACGCGGTCGTCGCCGTACACGGTGGCGCGGGTGGCGCCGGCGGAGCTCTGGCGGGCCGAGAAGTCGTCGATGCCGACGAGGGCGGTGAAGCGGTCGGCGGCGCCGCCCAGGTGGAAGGCGACGTCGCTGTACGCGTGGACGCCGAGGCCCTTGGGGTACGTGGTGCCGCCGAAGGAGATCGGGGTGCCGTCGCCCGCGGCGTTCTTGCCGTTGGAGGTGTCGCGCTCGACCGGGCCCCAGCCGTTGACGGCGCTGATCCAGGGCAGGTCGGAGAGGTAGGCGTCCTCGGTGGGCGCCGGGGGCGGGGTGGTGGCGGTGCCGGTGGCGGCGTAGCGCACCGGGCCGCCCGGGGCGGTGGCGGTGCCCTCGGCGGTCAGCGTCCAGGGGGCGCCCGCCGGGGCGCCGGCGGGCGGGGTGACCTGCCAGGCGGCGGTGAGCCGCGCGCCGGGGGCGAGCCGCGCCGCCGTGGTGGCCGTGGTGGCGCGCGCGGTCCAGCCGGCCGGGACCTTCAGGGCGAGGGCGGCCGAGGTCCAGGGACGCGCCGAGCCGTTGGCGAGGACGGCGGTGGCGGTGAAGGGCTTCCCCGGCACGGCGAGGGGCGGCATCGTCAGGGACGCCCCGAAGGCGGCCCGGGGGTACTGGTCGCGCCAGGAGGAGCGCATCAGGGCGACCAGTTCCGTGACCCGGGCCGGGTGGCGGGCGGCCAGGTCGGAGGTCTCGCCGGGGTCGGTGGCCAGGTCGTACAGCTCGACCTGCCACTGGGCGTCGGGGAGCGCGCGGTCGCGGACGGGGGCGAAGCGGACCGCCTTCCAGCGGTCCTTGCGGAGCGCCTCGGCGAGCCATCCGGCGCGCTGCCGGTCCTGGGCGTTGGCGCGGGAGGTGACGCCCCTCTCGTCGCGGTACCAGTAGAGGTGGTCGTGGCGGGCCGGGTCCGTGCCGCCGGTGAGGAGGGGCGCGGCCGACAGTCCGTCGACGTCGGTGGGGGCGGGGGCGCCGCCGAGTTCCGCGAGGGTGGGGAGGAGGTCGGTGAGCGGGGTCGGGCGGTCGCTGGTGCCGGGCCGGACCCGGCCGGGGCCCCAGGCGACGAGGGGGACGCGGATGCCGCCCTCGTACAGGTTGCGCTTGTAGCCGCGCAGCGGTCCGTTGGAGTCGAACAGGTCGGGGTTGACCCCTCCTTCCTCGTGGGGGCCGTTGTCGCTGGTGACGAGGAGGACGGTGTCGTCCTCCAGGCCGTGGGCGCGCAGCCGGTCGACGACGTCGCCGACGAGGGCGTCGAAGAGGCTCACCTGCGCGGCGTGCCCCTTGTTGGCCTCGCTCCAGTTCCGGGAGGCGTACGCGCCGGTGTCGGGGACGTCGCTGGGGGCGTGCGGCACGGTCGGGGTCAGGAAGAGGAGGAACGGTTCGGCCGCGTGCCGGTCGACGAAGTCGAGGGCCTTCCGGCGCAGCAGGTCCGGCGCGTAGGCGCCCCTGGCGCCGTTCGCGTTGGCGGGGATCGTCTCCTTGGCGCCGTTGTGCCAGAGGTACGCCGGGTAGTACTGGTGGGCGTGGCCGTGGTCGATGTAGCCGTAGAACTCCTCGAAGCCCCGGGCGTTGGGGTGGCTGTCCTGGGCGGCGCTCTCCGGTCCGAAGCCCCACTTGCCGATGAGGCCGGTGCGGTAGCCGCGGGCCCCGAGCACCTGGGCGAAGGTGGTGTCGTCGGCCGTGAGGGCGCCCTGGGCGCCGGACGGGTTGGCGCGTACGGTCGCGTGCCCGGTGTGCAGGCCGGTGAGGAGCGAGCAGCGGGAGGGGGCGCAGACGGCGGCCGTCGCGTAGGCGTCGGTGAAGCGCAGTCCGGCGGCGGCGAGCGCGTCGATGCGCGGGGTGGCGATGAGTTTCTGGCCGTACGCGCCGAGTTCGCCGTGGCCGAGGTCGTCGGCGAGGACGACGACCAGGTTCGGCGGCCGGGTGGCGGCCGCCGGGGTGTCGGCGACGGCCCCGGGCGCCGCCGGTGCCGTCCCGGCCGTGAGCGCCTCGGCGGTGCCGGTCGCCGGCAGGGTGCCGAGGCCGAGCGTGGCGGCGGATCCGGCGAGGAAACGGCGGCGGCTGGACATGGCGGGGCTCCTTGGGCGGAGGGGGAGGGAGACGGGCGGGGCGCGGCCCGTCGCCGATCATGGACGTGCCCGCTCCGGCGGACCATGCACAGGACATGAAGAACGTGTGACACGGGGTCGGTCGCCGGGTCCGGACCCGGGCGCCCCGGCCGGACGGCCGCCCCCGTACCGCCCCGTGGGCCCTAAAATCGAGGGGCCCGCACGGAGCGGCGGGGCCGTGCGGAAGGGGGCCGGTGGTGAGGTGGAGCGCCGATGCCCTGGTGGGGGTGCTCGTCGTCCTGACCGGTGTGGGGCTCATGACGGCCGGTGTGGTCTGGAAGGGGCGAGCCGTACGCCCGTTCGCCGCCTCGCGGGCGCGGTCCGTCGCCCGGCGGGAGTACGCCCGGGACCTCCAGCGGGCGGCCGACCTGGTGATCGCGGCGGCCCGCCGGGCCGCGGGCGAGGGCGAGCCGGCGATCGTCACCGTGGGAGCCGTGGTGCGGATGACCGAGGAGCGCTACGGCTACGACGGGGTGGAGCGGCGGCACGCGGCGGCGGCGCTGCGGCGCCGGTACGAGCACGGGCGGTGCGCCGCCGACTGCGTCACGGACGCCTACGGCTGAACGTCCTTGCCGGGCACGGGCGTTCCCTGGTGGTAGTACATGCGCAGGTGTCCGCCGTCCGCCTCGGGCGCGCGGCGCCAGAGCGAGCTGCGCCGGGCGTGGTGCCCGTCGCGGACCGTCTCGTACGTGAGGTGGACGACGCCGGGCGCGAGCAGCGTCCCGGTGAAGGCGGCGGGCTCGTAGTGCGTCCCGGTCTCGGTGTCGCCGGCCATGCCGGGGAGGGCGTCGAGCATCTCCTCGTACGTCCAGCGGCGGCCCGAGGCGCCGACCTCGGTGAACTCGGGGTCGAGGAGTTCGACGGCGAGCGCGCGGGAGGCGCGCACGCCGGGGGCGAGGAGGCGCAGTTCGCCCTCGACCGCCTCGCGGACGTCGGAGTCGGCGTGACGGGGAGCCCTGGTTCGCTCGTCTTCTTCCATACGGACATTGTGCCGCCCCGCCGTGCCGTCCGGCCCGGGGGTCTCCCGGGCCGGACGACGTGCGGGCGGGCCGCTACTCGAAGGCCGCGGCGGCCTCCTTCAGGGCGGCGGCGACGGCCTCGGGCGCGTCGGGGCCGGGGGCGCCGGGCCGGTAGGTGACGGAGCGCAGGCGGCCGGTGAAGCGGAAGGAGCGGTGGCGTTCGTAGAGCGGCCAGGAGACCGGGGACTTGCGGTCGACGCCGACGCTGATGCCCTGGAAGGGGGCCATGCCGATGAGCTGGTGGACGCTGTCGGGCGCGGCCCGGTGCTCGCCGTCGACGGTGACGGCGAACCGCCAGCGCAGGCCCTCCTCGGCGGTGGCGGAGACGAGGATCTCGTGCGGGCCGGGGCCGAGGGGCCCGGCGTCGGTCTCGTGGAGGGTGCCGTACTCGTTGTACGCGAGGACGAGGCGCCCGTCCTCGACGTACAGGCTGTAGCCGCCGCCCTGGTCGCCGTGGGAGACGAGGACCCCGTCGCCGGTCTCCTCGACGGCGACGGCGATCTCGAAGGAGCGCAGGGAGACGAGCCGGGAGGAGCGGTAGCGCTCCAGCTCGGGGGTGCCGGGCAGCAGCGTGAGGGGGCGGGACAGGCGCCGCTCGGCGGGGTTGCGGCGGGCGAGGGCGCCGCTGTGGTCGGGCAGCGGGAAGACCCCGTTGCGCCACGCGGCGTCCTCCCAGGCGGCCGACAGCTCCTTGACGAGGTCGGGGTGGTCGGCGGCGAGGTCGTGGATCTCGGTGGGGTCAGTTCTGATGTCGTACAGGGCCCACTCGGAGTCGTCGTACGGGGCACCCGGGCGGTGCAGGGTGACGAGCTTGTGGCCGTCGCGGTAGTGGCTGCGGTTGCCGGTCATCTCGCAGTACTGCTCGGGGTGGGTGGAGTCGTGGGCGGGGTCGGCGAGGACGGGGGTGAAGCTGACGCCGTCCGGTTCCTGGAGGGGGACGCCCCGGCGGCTCTCCGGCCGGGCGAGACCGGCGAGTTCGAGGAGGGTGGGGGCGATGTCGGTGACGTACTGGTACTGGGGGCGGAGTCCGGCGGCGAGCCGGCCGTCGCGGACGCCGTCCGGCCAGGACAGGACGAAGGGGACGCGGACGCCGCCGGCGTAGGTGTGGCCCTTGTAGAGGCGGAAGGGGGTGTTGGAGGCCATGCCCCAGCCGCGCGGGTAGTGGACGAGGCTGCGGGGGCCGCCGATCAGCTCGGGGTCGCGGTCGACGTCGGGGTCCCAGTCGCCGGGGAGGCGGGGGTGGTGGACGAAGCGGCTGAAGTAGGAGCGGGTGCCCTCGGCGCCGCCCTCGCCGGTGCCGCCGTTGTCGGAGGTGAAGACGACGATGGTGTTGTCGAGTTCGCCGAGCGCGTCGAGGGTGGCGGTGAGGCGGCCGAGGTTCTGGTCGATGTTGTCGACGAGGGCCGCGTACACCTCCATGTAGCGGGCGTAGAGCCGCTGCTGCTCCTCGGTGAGGGAGTCCCAGGCGGGCACGTCGAGTCCGGCCTCGCTGTTGCGGGCGGGGAGTTCGGTGCCGGGCGGGAAGAGTCCGGCGGCGAGCTGGGCGGCGAAGCGGCGCTCGCGCAGGACGTCCCAGCCCTCGTCGTAGCGGCCCCGGTGGCGGGCGATGTCCTCGGCCCTGGCCTGGAGGGGGCCGTGGACGGCGTTGTGGGCGAGGTAGAGGAAGAAGGGCTTGTCGGGGTCGTGGGCGCGCAGCGACTTCACCATGGAGATCGCCTGGTCGGTGATGTCGTCGGTGTAGTAGTAGTCGTCGGGGAACTCGTCGATGTCGAGCGGGCTGTTGTCCCGGACGAGCTGGTGCGGGTGGAAGAGGCTGGTGAGGCCCTCCAGGACGCCGTAGTACTGGTCGAAGCCCTTCTGGAGCGGCCAGTTGCCCCGGTGGTCGGCGGCGTTGGAGGCGGAGTCGCGGACCAGGTGCCACTTGCCGACGGCGTAGGTGGCGTAGCCGGCGTCGTGGAGGAGTTCGGCCAGGGTGGGGATGTCGTCGGCGATCTCCATGCCGTAGCCGGGGAAGCCGGGGTCGGAGTTGGCGACCATGGCGTAGCCGACGCGGTGCGGGTTGAGGCCGGTGAGCAGGGCGGCGCGGGCCGGCGAGCAGAGCGGCATGGTGTGGTAGTTGGTGAGCCGCACGCCGTCGTCGGCGAGGGCGTCCAGGACCGGGGTGGGGATCTCGGAGCCGAAGGGGCCGATGTCGCTGAATCCCATGTCGTCGACGAGGACGACGACGATGTTCGGGGCCTTGGCGGGCGGTGCGGTACGGGCGGGCCAGGCGGGCTCGGACTCGGCGAAGGTGCGGCCGACGCGTCCGGCGAAGCCCTCGTAGGGGTCGCGGCGGGGGGCGGTCGGGGCGGCTTCGCCGGGGGTTCCGGTGGTCATGCGGGGGCGGGTCCTTCCGGGGTGAGCGAGCGGGCGACGCGGAAGCCGCCGTGGCCGGTCGAGGAGTCGGGCGTGTTGTGGGAGCGGGCGGCGACCCGGTAGCGGTTGCAGTAGGAGGAGTGGCAGAGGTACGAGCCGCCGCGGATGACGCGCTCGGCGGTCTCCGCGGGACCGGTCGGGTCGGAGGCGTCGGCGGGGGCGAAGGTGTCGGCGGGGGCGAAGGCGTCGGCGCACCACTCCCAGACGTTGCCGGAGGTGTTGTACAGGCCGTGGCCGTTGGGCTCGTAGGCGGTGACCGGGACGGTGCCGATCCGGCCGCCGGGCCGGTCGGAGCGGTGCGGGAAGTCCCCGAGCCAGGTGTTGCACCGCTCCCGGCCGTCCGGGGCGAGGTCGTCGCCCCACGGGTAGCGGGCGCCGTCGAGGCCGCCGCGCGCCGCGTACTCCCACTCGGCCTCGGTGGGCAGCCGGACGTCCGCCCAGGCGCAGTAGGCGAGGGCGTCGGCGTACGAGACGTGCGTGACCGGATGGTCGGCGCGGCCTTCGAGGTCGGAGCCGGGTCCTTCCGGGGCGTGCCAGGAGGCCCCTTCGACACCGAGCCACCAGGGGGCCTGCGGGACCCGGCCGAGGACGTGGCGGCCGGCGGCGGGGTGGAGCAGCAGGTGGAAGACGAAGGAGGAGCCGAAGCGTTCGGCGTCGGTGCGGTGTCCGGTGGCCTCGACGAACCGCGCGTACCGCGCGTTGGTGACGGCGGTGGCGCCGATCGCGAAGGGCGCGACGGTCACCTCCCGCACGGGCCCCTCGTGGTCGGCGGGGTAGCCCTCGCCGAAGGAGTCGCCCATGCGGAAGGTGCCGCCGGCCAGTTCGAGCAGGGACCGGTCCGGCACGGCGGTCCGTAGGGTCGGCAGCGGAAGCAGCTCGACGGAGGCCGGGTGGCCGCTCCCGCCCCCGCAGGTGCGGCCGGGGGTGCAGCAGGCGCTCACGCGGACACCGCCTCCGCCGTGACGGGCACGGGTACGGGCGCGGCCGTGACCGGTACGGGTTCGGGCGCGGCGGCGAGCAGCGCGCGGGTGTAGGGGTCGCGGGGCCGCTCGCACAGTTCGTCGGCGGCGCCGGTCTCCACGATCCTTCCCTCGTGCATCACGGCGATGCGGTGGCTGACCTGGCGGACCACGGCCAGGTCGTGGGCGATGAAGACGAGGGCGAGGCCCAGGTCGCGCTGGAGTTCGGTGAGGAGGCCGACGATCTGCGCCTGGACGGAGACGTCGAGCGCCGAGACGGGTTCGTCGCAGATGAGGACGGACGGCTCGGGGGCGAGCGCGCGGGCGATGCCGACGCGCTGGCGCTGGCCGCCGGAGAAGGAGCGCGGGTGCCGGTCGGCGGCGGCCGGGTCGAGGCCGACGAGGCGGAGGAGCTCCGCGACGCGGCCGGGCCGTTCGGCCGGGGTGCCGAGCCCGAAAGCCCGCAGCGGCTCGGCGACGATCTCCCCCACGGTCATGCGCGGGTTGAGGGAGGCGTACGGGTCCTGGAAGACCATCTGGACGCGGCGGCGCACGGCGTGCAGTTCGGCGCGGCCGGGGCGGGTGACGTCCTTTCCTTCGAGGAGGATCCGGCCGCCGTCGGAGGGGTGGGCGTGGGCGAGGACCCGGGCGAGGGTGGACTTGCCGGAGCCGGACTCGCCGACGATCCCGAGGGTCTCCCCTGCCGCGAGGGTCAGGGAGACGTCGTCGAGGGCGGTGAAGGTGCGGCGGCCCCGGCTCCGGTACGTCTTGCGGAGCCCCTCGGCGGCCAGGACGACGGCGCCAGGCGCGGGCCGTTCGATCCGGACGGGCGGCGGGGGCGGCGGCAGCGGCTCGGCCCGTTCGGCGGCGGGCAGGCAGGCCGCGCGGACGGTGTCGGTGAGGGCGACGAGCGGGGGCGCGGTCGTGTGGCAGTGGTCTTCGGCGAGGGCGCAGCGGGCGGCGAACGCGCAGCCGGCGAGGGGCAGGGAGAGGTCGGGCGGGGTGCCGGGGATGCCGGTGAGGCGGGTGCCGGAGGGCGCGGAGAGCCGGGGCACGGCGGCGAGGAGGCCGGCGGTGTAGGGGTGCCGGGGGCGGGTGAGGACCTCGGCGGTGGGGCCGTCCTCGACGACGGTGCCGCCGTACAGGACGAGGACCCGCTCGCAGGCGCGGGCGACCACGCCCATGTTGTGGGTGATGAGGACGAGGGCGGTGCCGGTGGTGCGGGTGAGCTCGCCGAGGAGGGTGAGGATCTGGTCCTGGACGGTGGCGTCGAGGGCGGTGGTGGGCTCGTCGGCGAGGAGGATGTCGGGTTCGCCGGCGAGGGCCATGGCGATGAGGATGCGCTGGCGCTGGCCGCCGGAGAACTGGTGCGGGTGGTCGTCGAGGCGGCGCTCGGGGTCGGGGATGCCGACGAGGCGCAGGAGTTCGACGGCGCGGGCGCGGCGGGCGGCCTTGTCGCGCCGGGCGTTCTTGGGGCGGCGGGACGGCTTGCCGGGGCCGGTGGTGGTGCCGGTACTGGCACTGGTGTTGGTACTGGTGCCGGTCTCGGTCCCCGTACTGATTCCGGTGTCTGCGTCCGTGCCCGTGCCTGTGGCGACCGGGACCGCGCGGTCCCGGTCGCCGTGCGCCCTGAGCACCTCGTCGAGGTGGCGGCCGATGCTGAGGACGGGGTTCAGGGCCGTCATCGGGTCCTGGAAGATCATGCCGATCCGCGCGCCGCGCACCTCCCGCAGCCGGTCCTCGGTGGCGGCGGCGAGGTCCTCCCCGTCGAGGAGGACGGAGCCGCCGGTGATCCGGCCGGTGCCGGGGAGCATCCGGAGCAGGGCCAGGGCGGTGGTGGACTTCCCCGAGCCGGACTCGCCGACGACGGCGAGGGTCTCGCCCCTGCGGAGCGTGAAGGAGACGTCCCGGACGGCGTGCAGGGGCCGGCTGTCGGGGGTGGTGAACCCCACGTCCAGGCCCCGGACATCGAGGAGCGGAGGGGTGGTCATCGGCGTATCTCCCGGTTCAGTGCCTCGGCGACCAGGGAGAGGCCGAGGACGAGCGCGGTCACGGTCACGAGCGGTCCGGCGGCGAAGTGCGGGGCCTGGGCCAGATAGGGCATGGACTGGCTGAGGACGGCGCCGAGGGTGGGTTCGGGCGGCCGGACGCCGACGCCGAGGAAGCTCATGGCGCCTTCGATGAAGACGGCGACGGTGAGGGAGACGGCGATCTGGACGACGAGCGGGTCGGCGGCGTTGGGCAGGATGTGCCGGGTGAGGATCCGGCCGCCGGAGGTGCCGCCGACGCGGGCGGCCGTCACGTACTCCCGGCCGCGCTGGACCAGGATGCCCGTGCGCAGCAGCCGTCCGAAGACGGGGATCTCGGCCAGGGCGATCACCAGGATCACGGGCAGCCGGCCGGGGCCGAGGATCGCCGTGATGGCGAGCGCCAGGATCAGTCCGGGGAAGGCCAGGATCAGGTCGAAGGCACGCTGGACGACGGTGTCGGCGACCGGGTGGGCGGCGGCGGCCAGGGCGAAGAGGCAGCCGAGGGCCGCGCCGAGCGGCACGGCGACCGCGATGATGCCGAGGTCCGCGCGGATGCCGTGGAGCAGCCGGGACAGCAGGTCGCGGCCGAGGTCGTCGGTGCCGAGCGGGTGTCCGGGGGTGCCGGGTCCGGCGAGCGTCAGGGCGCTCTGGTCGGTGGGGCCGTGGCCGGAGAGCAGCGGGGCGAGGAGTCCGGCGAGGACGACCAGGCCGACGAGGACGAGTCCGGTGCGGCCGCGGGCGGTGGCGAGGGCGGCCCGGTAGGGGTGGCGGGGCCGGCGCGCGAGGGGCGGTGCGGCCTTCGTGAGGGTGGTCATGGCGGTCACTCCCACCTGATCCGGGGGTCGAGCCAGGCGTGGACGAGGTCGGTGAACAGCTGGACGAGGACGAAGACGGTGACGAGGAGGAGCAGCAGGTCCTGGACGACGGGGTAGTCCCGGCGGACCAGGGCCTGTTCGGCGAGCTGGCCGAGGCCGGGCCAGGCGAAGATCGCCTCGACGAGGACGGCGCCGCCGAGGAGGTTGCCGGTCTGCATCCCGAGGAGGGTGACGACGGGCGGGAGCGCGTTCGGCAGGGCGTGGCGCCAGAGCAGGCGGCGGGGGGCGATGCCCGCGGCGGTGGCGGTGCGGACGTAGTCCTCGTCGAGGGCGCGTTCGATGCCGTCCTTGAGGTAGCGGCCGAGGACGGCGGCGCTGGGCAGGGCGAGGCAGAGGGCGGGCAGCAGCAGGTACTGGACGCCCAGGTCGGGCGCGGTGAGGAGGGGGACGCGGCCGCCGGGGGGCAGCACGCCGAGGAGGACGGAGAAGAGCAGGACGAGGAGGACGCCGGTGACGAAGGGCGGTACGGCGAGGGCTCCGGTGGTGACGACCCGTACGGCCGTCCGCACCCAGGGGCTGCGGGAGGTGGCGCCGAGGATGCCGAAGGCGGCGCCGAGGACGACGACGAACAGCAGGGCGGCGAGGGTGAGTTCGACGGTGGCGCCGAGTCCGTCGGCGATGAGGTCGGCGGTCTGCCCGCCGATCGCGTAGGACGGTCCGAGGTCGCCGGTGAGGAGGTCGCCGAGCCAGTGGAGGTACTGGGCGGGCAGGGGTTCGTCGAGGCCGAGGCGCGCCCGGATGGCGGCCTCGGTCTCGGCGCTCGCGTCGGGTCCGGCGAGGACGGCCGCCGGGTCTCCGGGGACGAGCCGGAGGACGGCGAAGACGACGAAGGAGGCGACGAGGAGGACGAGGAGCGCGGAGGGGAGCCTCCGCAGCAGATAGCCGCGCATCTCAGCCCGCCAGGTAGGCGTCGTCGAGGTTGAGGTAGGTGAACTTGTTGAGGGTGACGCCGTGCAGCTTCTTGGCGGCGACCTGGACGGAGCCCCGGATGACGAGGTCGATGATGAACGCCTCGTCGAGGAGGGTGTCGGTGATCTGCTGCCGCAGGGCGTTGGTGCGGGCGCCGGTCTCGGGGGTGGTCCAGGCCTCGCGGACGACCTTGGTGTAGTGGGCGGAGCGGAACTTGGAGGTGTTCTTGGCCTCGTTGAAGGGATAGGCGCTGACGGCGAGGGTGGACGGCTGGACCTGGGCGAAGCCGTGGCTCATGGTCCAGAGGCCGGGCATGGACTGGGAGATGAGGTTCTTCTGGGCGGTGGCCGGGTCGGTGGGTTCGAGGGTGACCCGGACGCCGATCTGCTTGAGGTCGTACTGGACGGCCTCGGCCACCGCGGTGTCGCCGGGCAGGTTGATGTGGAGGAGCGGCAGGTCGAGCGTGGTGTGGCCGGCGGACTTGAGGAGTTCGCGGGCCTTGCCCGGGTCGTAGGTGTAGTGGGTGCGACCGGCCTCGCTGAAGGCGGGCGAGGACTTGGGCCAGGGGGTGGCGGAGGCGAGTCCGTAGCCGCCGAGGACCTGCTTGAGGATCCGCTCACGGTCGACGCCCCAGGCGAGGGCCTGCCGGACGGTCTTGTCGTTCAGCGGGGCGACGGTGGTGTTGACGCCGAGGTAGTGGGCGCCGCCGCCGGTGGCGTACTCGCTGATGACGAGCTCGGGGTCGGCGGCGAGGACGGCGAGGTTCCGGCCGGGGACGCCGTAGGAGAGCTGGGTCTGGCCGGTGCGCAGGGAGGAGAGGAGGGCGTCGGCCTGGGCGATGACGCGGAACTCGACGGCGTCCAGGTAGGGGCGGTCGGGCTGCCAGTACTTCTCGTTGCGGGTGAAGCTCAGGCCGGTGCCGGGGCTCCACTTGGTGAGCTTGAAGGGGCCGGTGCCGTTGAGCTTCTTGCCGGCGACGGCGTCCTCGACGCTGTTCCGGTCGGTGATGATCATGAACTCGAAGAGGTCGAACAGGTTGTTGACCGGGTGGGCGAGCTTGAGGACGAGTTCGTGGTCGCCGCGCTTCTCGAAACCGGTGATCGCGGCGGCGGTGGCCCTCAGCTGGGCGGCGCGCAGCGGGTTCTGGAGGTTCTTCACGGCGAAGATCACGTCGTCGGCGGTGAAGGGCCGGCCGTCGTGGTAGGTGACGCCGGTGCGCAGCTTGAGGGTGATGGAGCGGCCGTCCTGGGCGTAGTCCCAGGAGGTGGCGAGTTCCGGCTGCGGCTTCAGCTGGTCGTCGTAGCGGACGAGGGTGTTGTAGATCAGGCGCTGCTGGAGCGACTGGCCGCTCTGGGCGAAGAGCAGGCTGGGCGTGAAGTCCGAGTTGACGGCGACGGTGAGGGTGCCGCCGCGCCGGGGCTCCGCGGACGCCTTGGCGCCGGGCTGCTCGGACTCGCCCTCGGCGACCGCCGAGCGGCAGCCCGCCAGGCCGAGTCCGAGCAGCAGGGTGCCGCCGCCCGCGGCGCGCAGGGTGGTGCGCCGGGAGAGGGCGGTGGGCGTGGTGGAGAACAGCTCGGTCATCGATGCCTGCCTGTGAAAGGGGTGGAGGTCCGCAGGGCGCGCGGAGTTCTTTCCGCTGCGGAAGGAAGGAGCCACGAAAAGGGCGGGGAGGGTGCCCGGAGCCGGGTACGGGAGTACGCGGAGCCGGTCGGGGACTCAGGGGGCTACGGGGACTACGGGGAGGTGCGGCGGCGGGGAGCCCGGGAGCCGCGGACCCGACGGGAGCTTCGGGTCCTTCGCGTCACGGAGCCGTACGGACGAGGCCGGCCGGCGGCCGGAACGACGGGGCGCTCGCCTGCCGTCGGTGACGGGGGTGCGGCGGGCGGACCGGGTCCTGCGGGGCCGGTACGGGAGTGGGACGGCCGGTGCGACGACCGGCGCCGGGGTCAGGCGCGGACGGCACAGACCGCGCTGGCCTGTCGACAGAGGTCGACGTGCCTGCGGGAGATGAGGCGCATGTCCGGATTCACGGGAGCAATATGACAGCGGCTTCGCGGAGCGGTCAACCGGCGTTGACCGCATTCTGAGACGACCTCAGCCTTTCCCCTCTGCGGGAAGGAGCCCTTCGAGGGTCTCAAGAGGCCTTCTGAACAGGGGATTGAGGAGAACCGTGCCCGCCGCGACGGGCAGCGTGGCCGGTCCGGCATGTGGACTGACGATGCGTTCGGGGTCCCCGCAGACGTGCGAGAGGTCGATCGCGGCGCCCCGGATCTCCTCCAGGTAGTCCGGTTCGATGACGCTGGCCTGCTCGGTCACGACGACCAGGTCGGGGTTGAGGACGTCGAGCAGGAGCGCCACCGCGCGGCCGACCGCGCGGGCCCGTTCGCGCAGCAGCCGGTCGGCGCGCCGGTCCCCGGCCGCCGCCGCGTCCACCACGAGGGAGGTGTCGGGCTCGGGCACGATGCCGCGGCGCACGGCGGTGCGCCCGAGGGCGGTGTTCGACGCGGTCGCCTCCAGGCAGCCCGAACGCCCGCAGGGGCAGGGGGCCGTGGAGTTGGGGACGGGCAGATGCGCCACGTCGCCGGCCGCGGCCCCGGGCCCCTGGTGCACGACCCCGGCGAGTCCGACGGCCGCGTCGACGACGTTGCCGACGAAGAGGTGCACGAGGCTGCGGCGGGCGGCGGGCCGACCGAAGAGGATCTCCGACTGGGCGATGGAACGGGCGTGGTTGTCCAGGCGCACGGTGCGTCCGCCGAGGCCCCGGGCGAGTTCGGCGGCGAGCGGCCGGCGGCGCCAGCCGAGGGCGTCGTGACGGACCACCACCCCTTCGGCGGGGTCCACCCAGCCGCCGATCGCGGCGCCGACCCCGAGGAGGGGGCGGCCCCGGGTGTGCGCGTCGAGGAAGCCGCGCAGCTCGCGGGCGAGCTCCCCGGGCAGGGTGTCCGGCGCGATGCCCTCGTGCGCGTGGGTGTGCCGGGCCAGGACCCGGCCCCGCAGGTCGACCAGGGCGAAGGTCGAGCCGGGGACGCCGAGGTGGACGCCGCCGACGACGGGCCCTCCAGTGGCGCCGATGTGCAGGTCGACGGGGATCTGGGGCCGCCCCACTCCCCCGCCCCCGGCGAGTTCGGGCAGCTCGCGCAGGAGGCCGAGTCGGGTGAGGTCGGTGGCCTGGCGCGAGACGGCGGCGGGGCTGAGGCCGGAGAGCCGGGCGACGGCGCTGCGGGCGACGGGCCCGTGGTCGAGGACGGTCCGCAGGACGGTGGCGGCGTTCGCCTCGCGCCTGCCGTCGCCCGCCATCCGGGGGCCGTGCGGGGTGGTCGTGGTCATGGGCGGGGCCTCTCTTGGTCGCCGGCGCGGCGGGCGGGTCGGTGTCGCGGCGGTCGGTGTCACGGCGGTGCGGTCACTGGTGCGGGGGTGCGGTCACTGGTGCGGCGGTCGGTGTCGCGGTGGTGCGGTCACTGTTACGGCGGTCCGGTCACTGTTGCGGGGGTGTGAAATCCCGTACGGCCGCCGGTACGGCCGTCCTCCGCCGTGCGGAACCGGCCGCGTTCGACCGAGCGGAGGGAATCACCGCTGGTCAAGGCGGGTTCGGCAGGGCGCGGAGGGCCGGGGCGGCGGCACCGGGCAGGCGCCGATTCAACCACCGGGGGCGGCGGTTCGGGGAGCGGACCGGCGCTTGACGCGCGGCGGCGGCCGCTGCGAGGCTCCGGGACATGTTCGCGACCTCCTCCTGTCCCGCCGTCTCCGGCGTCTGACCCTCGCGACCCTTCGCGTGACCGGTCCGCCGGCCCCGCTCCCGTGACCCGGCCGCCGCCGGACCCGCCCTCGTACCGCTCCGGGATCCTCACCCCGTTCCCGGCACCGGCGCCCCCGTTCGTACGGACCCACGCGCCGGTCGATTACTTCCGCTCCGAGATTAATTCCTCCGGGCCCGTTTCCCGGACCTCCGAAAGGACCCGTCATGTCGACCGCCACCACCTCTCCCGACGTCCAGAGGGACACCGCTCAGGAGGCCGCCGCCCAGGGGATCACCGTCCAGAAGGTAGGCGGCCGCCTCGGCGCCGTCATCTCCGGCGTCCGCCTCGGCGGCGACCTGTCCGCCGAGACCGTCGCCGAGATCCGCGCCGCGCTCCTGGCCCACAAGGTCGTCTTCTTCCGGGGCCAGGACCACCTGGACGAAGAGGCCCAGGAGGCCTTCGGGCGGCTCCTCGGCACGCCCGTCGCCCACCCCACCGTCCCCTCCGCCGACGGCCGTTACTCCTTCCCCATCGACTCGGACTACGGCGGCCGGGCCAACCAGTGGCACACCGACGTGACCTTCGTCCCGGCCTACCCCGCCTTCTCGATCCTCCGCGCGGTCGTCATCCCGCCGTACGGCGGCAACACCCTGTGGGCGAACACGGCGACCGCGTACGAGAGCCTCCCCGAGTCGCTGCGGGCGCTGGCCGACGGCCTGCGCGCGGTGCACTCCAACGACTACGACTACGCGGCCCTGCGCCCCGGCGTGCTGCCCGAGCAGCTCGTGCGCTTCCGCGAGATCTTCGCCTCGACGAAGTTCCTGACCGAGCACCCGGTCGTGCGGGTCCACCCGGAGACCGGCGAGCGGACCCTGCTGCTCGGCAACTTCGTGCAGCGGATCAGCGGTCTGACGGGCGCCGACTCCCGGGACCTGTTCTCCCTCTTCCAGCGGCACGTCGAGCGCCCGGAGAACACCGTCCGCTGGCAGTGGCAGGTCGGCGACGTCGCCATCTGGGACAACCGCGCCACCCAGCACTACGGCGTGGACGACTCCGACGAGCACGACCGCAAGCTGCGCCGGGTGACCATCGACGGCGACGTGCCGGTCGGCGTGGACGGACGCTCCTCGGTGCTGCTCGCGCCCGAGTCCGTGCCGGACCCGGCGTTCGGCATCGCCTCCGGCGCCTCGACGGCGGACACGGCGACGGACGGGACGGCGGACGCGGCGGCCGGCGCGGCGGAGGCCCCCGCCGCATGACGGGAGTCCCGCCCCGGGTGATCGTGGTCCTCACCGACCAGCAGCGGTGGGACACCACGGGCGTCCACGGCAATCCGGCGGGGGTGACCCCCGAGTTCGACCGGCTGGCCCGCGAGGGCACGCTGGTCGAGCGGGCGATCACCCCCAACCCGGTCTGCGCGCCGGCCCGCTCGGCGCTGCAGACCGGCCGCTGGCCGACCTCCACCGGGGTCTTCCGCAACGGGCTCCCGCTGCCGGAGGACACGCCCACCCTCGCCTCGGTGCTCGGCGCGGCGGGGTACGCGACCGGGTACATCGGCAAGTGGCACCTGGCCGGCGAGGAGAACCCGGACGGCCCCGTGCCGCCCGCGCGCCGGGGCGGCTACGCGCACTGGCTGGCCTCGGACCGGCTGGAGTTCACCTCGGACGCGTACCGCACGGTGGTGCACGACGAGGAGGGCGAGCCGGTCCGGCTGCCGGGCTACCGCTCGGACGCCCTGGTCGACGCGGCGATCCGGTTCGTCGCCGACCACCACGACCGGCCGTTCCTGCTCTTCCTCTCGCTGCTCGAACCGCACCACCAGAATCCGACGGACGACTACCCGGCCCCCGCCGGATACCGGGAGCGGTACGAGGGCCGCTGGCTGCCGCCGGACCTCGCCGCGCTGAGCCCCGGCGCCCCGCACGGCGGCGCGCACCGGCACCTCGGCGGCTACCTGGGACAGATCAAGCGGGTGGACGAGGGGGTGGGGCGGCTCCGGGACGCACTGCGCTCCCTGGGCATCGAGGACGACACGGTCCTCGCCTGGACCGCCGACCACGGCTCCCACTTCCGCACGCGGAACTCCGAGTACAAGCGGTCGGCGCACGACTCCTCGGTGCGGGTGCCGTGGGCGCTGACCGGCCCCGGCTTCCGGGGCGGCGGCCTGGTCCGGCGGCCGGTGTCCACGGCCGACCTGATGCCGACGCTGGTCGAGGCGGTGGGGCTCGCCGTGCCCGAGGGGGTGCAGGGCAGGTCGCTGCTGCCGCTGGTCGGCGGCGGGACGGACCCGGACCGGCCGGAGTCGGTGCTCGTCCAGATCAGCGAGGACCAGGTGGGCCGCGCGGTGCGGACCGAGCGGTGGAAGTACGTGGTGTCGGCGCCGCCCGGGACCGACGCCTGGCGCGAGCCGGCGGCCGACCGCTACCGGGAGACGGAGCTGTACGACCTGGCCTCCGACCCGTACGAGCTGGAGAACCTGGTGGGGCTCGCCTCGCACCGGGAGGTGGCCGACGGGCTGCGGGAGGCGCTGGCCGAGTGGCTGCTGCGGGTGGAGGGGGCGGAGCCGGTGCTCGAACCGGCCGAGCCGCGCACGCTCCCCCAGCGGCATCCGGACTCCTTCCCGCACGGCCGGGTGCCGTGGGAGGGGGTGAGGTTCGGACACCGCTGAGGCACACGACCACGGATCGGGCGGGTCAGGCGGATCGGGCGAGTCAGGCAGGTCAGGCAGGTCAGGCAGGTCAGGCAGGTCAGGCAGGTCAGGCAGGTTTGGCGTAGTCGCCGAAGCCGGCCCAGTCGAGGACCACACACGGCTCGTCGCCGAGGACCCACGCGTCGTGACCGGGTTCGACCCGCATGAAGTCGCCCGGTCCGAACTCCTCGGTCTCGCCGCCGTCCATGACGACCTTCAACCGGCCGCCGACGACGTATCCGACGTGCGCGGCCCGGCAGCTGTCGGTGCCCGCGATCGGTTTGACGTGCTTGGTCCACTGCCAGCCCGGCTCGAACACGGCGCGGCCGACCGGGCCGCCCGTGTCGGTCAGCAGGTCCAGCCTGCCCTTGCCGTCCTCGAAGGGGCGGGTCTCGTCCGCCGAGTCGAAGCTTCTCCGTACGATGCCGGTCATCATCCGCTCCCGGCGCTGGAAGGCCGATTCCCCGAGTTCCCTTCCAGGCTACGCCGGTCCTTTGCCGAACGGTCGGCGCCCTTTGGCGGAACCCAGCACATCCGGGGCCCGAATTCTGTACACATCCCTCAAGGGACAGAACTACACATAAAGGCCAGATAAGAGCACAATGAAACAGCGGCGCATTGCGCCGCAAGCGCGGCCCGACTTGCAGGACGCAGAAGGAGGCGAGTCACATGGCCGACGTCTCTCATCGCCCCGGTGATATCTCGGGACACCCCGACGCACCGGAAATGCGGGACCGATACGCCCGTATGCTCCAGACCCGAGGTGTGGCGGCGGTCGAGGAACTCGTGATCCTCGCCGGCGTCTACGCGGCGATCTCGGCCTGGACGGTCCACTTCGCCGCGGCCCGGCCGGAACTGGCCCTCAGCAACCTGGTCGTCGGCATCGGCATCGCGGTGCTCGGGCTGTGCATGTCGATGGTGCCGGAGCGGTCGCAGGACCTGAACTTCGTGGTCCTGCTCCTCGGCGCGTGGCTGATCGTCTCGCCGTGGGTGGTCACGCGGGGCCCCGACACGGGCATGATCCTCAACAACGTCATCACCGGCGCGTGCGTCTGCCTGTTCGCGCTCACGGCCGGCGGACTGCTCATGAGCAAGAGGAGGACGTGACGTCCGGGACCTCCCCGTCCCCCCACTGACCCCCGTCGGAACGGCGGCACCCCAACTACCGGGAGGTGCCGCCGTTCACCGTTCCCCAGGGACGAACCGCATCCACACGGTAACGAATTGACCCACACCGTTTCGGCCACCTAAGTTCTGCGTAAAGCTTGCTCCACAGGGACAGGCTCTCCCGCTCGCATACCCAGTCCTTGGGGGGACAAAGTGAACTGGTACCTCGACGTTCTCAAGAAGTACGCGGTGTTCAGCGGCCGAGCGCGCCGCAAGGAATTCTGGATGTTCCAGCTCTTCAACATCATCGCTGTGATCATCCTGAGCATCCTGGACTCGATCCTCGGCATACAGATCCTCAGCCTCGTCTACACGCTCGCGGTCTTCCTGCCGTCCCTCGGCGTGTCCGTCCGGCGTCTCCACGACACCGGCCGTTCCGGCTGGTGGATCCTCATCGCCCTGGTCCCGCTCGTCGGCGGCATCATCCTCCTCGTCTTCAACTGCCTCGAGGGCGAGCAGCAGCAGAACGCGTACGGCCCGAACCCGAAGCTGGCCCCGGCCTACTGACGGTCCCCGCGCCGAAGCACCACACCTGTCCGTGGCCCCCGGAGGATTCCTCCGGGGGCCACGGCCGTGTCACGTCCCGGCGTGCCCCCGGCGGGCCGCGTCCAGTTCGGCCCGGTCGGGCGGCCGGGCCCCGGCCCGGGAGACGGTCACGGCCGCCGCCGCCCCCGCCCGTGCGAGGAGTTCGGCCGATTCCCGGGCGGAGAGCGCGCCGAGGGCCGCCCGGTCCCGTCCGGCCAGCGCGTCCAGGACGGCCGACATGAACGAGTCGCCCGCGCCGACGGTGTCGACGACGTCGACCGGGGGCGCCCCGGCGGCGACCGTGTGGTGCCGGGTGACGGCGAAGGAGCCGGCCGCGCCCCGGGTCACCAGGACGACGGCCGGGCCGAGGTCCAGCCAGCGGGCGGCGACGGCCTCCGGCTCCTCCCCCGGATACAGCCAGGCCAGGTCCTCGTCGCTCGCCTTGACCAGGTCGGCGAGGGCGACGCAGCGTTCGACCCGGGCGACGGCCGGGCCGTGTTCCCCCATCAGTTCGCGCCGTACGTTGGGGTCGTAGCTGACGGTGGCCCGGTCGCGCAGCCGCTCGGTTCCGGCCAGGACGGCGGCGGCGCCGGGGGCGGTGACGGCCGCGATCGAGCCGATGTGCACATGGGCGGGCGCCCCGGCGGGCAGCGCCCCGGCCTCCAGCGTCCAGGCGATGTCGAAGGCGTACGCGGCCCGGCCCTCCGCGTCGAGGCCCACGACCGCCGACGGGGTGCGCTCGGGACGGCCGCCGATCTCCACCCGTACGCCCGCGTCCCTCAGATGGGCGCCGATCAGACGCCCGGCGGGGTCGTCGGCGAGCTGTGTGAGCAGGGTGACGTCCCGGCCCAGACGGGCGAGTCCGTACGCGACGTTGGCGGGGCTGCCGCCGGGGTGGACCCGGTCGGCGGCACCGGAACCCTCCGGCGCGCGGACGATGTCGGCGACGCACTCGCCGATCACCAGGAAGGACATGGTCGGAACTCCTCGGAGCGGGAGCGGACGTCCCGGCCGCCGACCGTATCGTGTCACCCGCGGCGCCGCCGGTACAGCACCTGGTGGGCGTCCCACTCCACGAAGGACTCGGCGTGCTCCAGGCCGACGGCCTCCAGGAGCCGGCGGGAGCGGTGGTTGGCCTCCTGGGTGACCGCGACCACGCTCGGCCCGCTCTCCAGGGCCCGCGCGACGGCCGCGCCGACCGCCTCGCGCGCGTACCCGTGCCCCCAGTGCTCGGGCAGGAACTGGTACGAGACCTCCGTCTCCCCGCCCCGCCCGCCGTCCTCCACCGTGACGAGCCCGAGGAGGACGCCGTCCTCGGCCCGGATCACGGCGTGGAAGCCGGGCGCCCCGACGATCCGCCGCTGCCGGATGCGGATGACGGGCCCGGTGACGGGACCGCCGAGGTGGCGCCGTACGTCGGGATCGGTCCACAGCCGCGTCACGGCCGGCAGGTCGCCGCCCCGGACGGGCCGCAGCAGCAGCCGCTCGGTGCGGAGCGGCCGCGCCGCCGGGACCGGGGCCCGGGCCGGGCTCTCTGAGGAGGACACCGGTCCATCCTCTCAGCCCTTCCGCCCGTCGCGGAGCGGGCCCCGGGCGCCGGTCCGCCGCGTCAGAGGCGGTGCACGGTGTGGAGCTTGACGGCGTACGTGCCCGTGCCGTCCAGGGTGGAGGATCCCCCCAGGTCGGCCATGGTCGGTCCGTTGCAGGTCTTGCGGCTGGAGAGGAAGCGGCGCTTCCCGTTCGTGTCCCTGCCCAGGTAGATGCCGACGTGGTCGACCGTGGCGGTCTGGCCGTCGTCGCCCGAGTCGGCGTTGAAGAGGACCAGGTCGCCCGGCTGGAGCTGGGCCGCGGCCGGCGGGGCGCCACCGGCCGTCCGGTCGACGCGGACGCCCGGCGCGTACTCCGCCATGTCGCGGGACTTGCGGGGCAGCCGGGTCCCGGAGGTGTCCGCCCCGGCCGCCAGGGGGACGCCGTGGTGGTGGCCGAAGACCATCCGGGTGTAGCCGGAGCAGTCCAGGTTGCCGACCTGCGCGCTCGACGGACCGGTGTACGTGCCGTCCGGGAAGGTCCAGCCGAGGTTCATGTACTCGTGGAAGTCGGCGCCCTCGTAGCGGTTGCCCCGCGGGTCGAGGTGGCCGTAGCCGGCCCGGCCGAGGACCTGGCGGCCCGCCGCGGGACCGGTCCCCGCGGTCACGGCCGGGCCGCCCGGCAGGAACATCGCCGCGCAGGCGAGCACGTCGGGCGCGGTCGAGCCGGCCCAGGACCGGATCCGCTCCTCCAGCTCCGGGGTCCACGTGCCGTCGAACGGCCGGTCCAGGACGCGCACCCAGTCGCCGTGGGTGACGGTCGGCGGGGCCTCCCAGGTCGCGGCGGTCACCTCGAAGCGGCTCACGGTCAGCTTGACCGGCAGGTTGGTGCAGCCGTCGTTGGCGAGGGCGCGCAGTCCCACCCGCCCCTTGCCGAAGGTGGCGTCGGCGGCCTCGACGGTCCAGGCGGCGGGCTCGGCGGTGGACGTGCGCCAGGCCTTGGCCCTGATCCCGGTGCCCTCGCGGCGGACCCGTACGGTCCACGCGGTTCCGGCGGCGACTCCGGTGGCCAGGGGGACGACCGGTGCCAGCTGCGTGACGGTGTCGGCGACCTCCTTCTCGACGCGGAGCTCGACCGCGCCCGAGGTCGTGAACGACAGCCTGGCCCGGTAGTTGTTGTGGGTGTCCTGGTAGCCGAAGGACAGGGCGTACGAACAGGCCTGGCCGGTGGGCACCTTGTCGAACGAGGCCGTCGCGCGCACGTCGACGTCGGTGATCTCGCCGTCGCGGACGCTGGCGTGGCGGCTCGCGTAGTCCGTGGTGAGACTGATGACTCCGGCGCCGGGGGTGACCGCGTAGTCGCCTGCCGGGCCGCCGAGGGTGGTCCAGCCGCCACCGCCGGGCGCGGTGCCCCAGTACACGCGGTCGGCCTCGGGGAGCGCCGGGTCCGGCAGGGTGCGCCGGAAGTCGTCGGCGAAGGGTCTCTTGTCCTCGGTGAAGGTGCGCTCGGGGCCGGGGAGGAGCACCGTGCGGGCTCCGTGTGTCAGGAGCGCGACGCGTCTGCCGCCGGAGGTGACCTCGGTGCGGGCCGGGGTGCCGGGCAGTACGGCGGTGTCGAGCGCGCCGAGGGCCGTGGCGGCGAACCAGTCGGCGCCGAGGGGGGCGACCGTCACGGAGGAGCGGGGGCCGCCGAGGCCGGTCGGGAGGGCGGCGCCCGCCGGGGCGGCGGCAAGGGGGGCGTTCTGCGCGGCGCGGGCCGGGGTCGTGGCCAGCGAGGCGAGGGGAACGGAAGCCGCGGTGGCGGTCAGCGCGGTCAGCAGGGTGCGCCGGGAGGTGCCGCCGCTGTGGGTGGTGTGCGTCATGGGAGCCATCATCCGGACGGCCGGAAGGCGCCGGACGACCGGGTACCGAAAGGCCGGGGTGGAGCCGACTGCTCCCTCCCCGACCGTCCTCGCACACGCTTCCGTCCTCCTCGAACCTTTGCACCCTTCCACCCCACTCCTCCCCCGCCCTCGCCCCACCAGCGCGTTTCCACGCCCACCCGCCGTCTTCCGCCACGGAGCGCCCCTTCGTGGCCGATAGCCGCCGAGCCTTTGACATATGCCAGGAGCACCACCGGATCGAGTGTTGCCAAACCTCTTACGAGCCGTCCCGGGCTGTGCAACAGTCGTATGCGGGCCGCCTCTTCACACTCGGCCGCGCCGCGCCTGTATCGGAGTACGCCATGCCGTCCCCTCTGTTCGCGGACCGCCCCGCCCAGCCGCCGGAGCCGGGCGCGGTGGACGCGCTGATCTCGCAGACCCGCCGCCTGCGCGGCGAGGTCGACGCCGTCCGTCGGGACGCCGTGGCGGACGAAGACGACCCCCAGCAGCGCTGGCAGCGCGCCCTGTGCGACCTCGCCGTGCACCAACTCGACGACTTGGGCGCTCAGTTGGGCCAGCTGCGGGCCGGTGTCCCGGTGGAGGTCCCGCCCGGGGAGGAGACCGGCCACGGTCCGGGGTTCGCGGCCGACCCCGAGCCCGGCACCGCGTACGGCACGGCCGCCCCGGCCCGCACCGGCGCGCTGCTCTCCCGGGTCGGCAGCGCCGAGTGGAACCTGCTCACCGACGAGGTCAGCTGGTCCGAGGAGCTGTACCAGATCTTCGGCCGCACCCGGGAGAGCGGCCCGCTGTCGCTCGACGAGATGCCCACGCTGGTCTTCGCCGAGGACCAGCCCCTCCTCCAGGGGATGGTGACGGACTGCCTGATCGACGGGAAGCCCATCGACGGCGAGTTCCGGATCGTACGGACCGACGGCCGGGTGCGCACCGTCCACATGACGGGCGAGCCCGTCCTCGACTCCGACGGCTGCACCGCCTCCATGTGGGCCGTCCTGCGCGACGTCAGCGAACTGCGGCGCAGCGAGCGGGCGGTCAGGGAGAGCCGGGCCGGACTGGAGCGCAGCCGGGACATCGAGCGCACCGAGCGCCGGGTCGCCGTCGAGCTCCAGGAGGCGGTCCTGCCGCCGTGGCGCGGCTCGCTGCACTTCGCCCACGACGGACCGGCCCCGCTCGACGTGGCCGCGCACTACCTCCCGGCCGTCAGCACCGGGCTGATCGGCGGCGACTGGTACGACGCGCTCGCGCTGCCGGACGGGGACGCCCTGCTGACCGTCGGCGACCTGACAGGACACGGGGTCGCCGCGACCTCCTCCATGGCGATGCTCCTCGGCGCGCTGCGCGGCATGGCCGTCGCCGGGATCCGCCCCGCCGCCCTGATGGGCCATCTCAACCAGCTCCTGGAGACCTCCGTCCAGCCCGCGCTCGGCAGTGCGATGTGCTGCCGGTACGACCCCGTCGCCCAGACCCTGACCTGGGCGCAGGCCGGCCACCCCGCCCCGCTGCTCTTCCGCGACGGGACGGGACGCGCCCTCCGCCGGCCCGAGGGCGTCCTCCTCGGGGCGACGACCGGCGCCGCGTACGACGAGGCCGAGACCCGGCTGCTCCCGGGCGACCTGCTCGTCCTGCACACCGACGGGCTGACCCGCGACGGCGGCACGGACGACGACACGGGCACACGGCGGCTGCTCGCCCTCGGCCCCCGGCTCGCCGGGGCGCGGGACGCGCGGGAGGGCGTGCGGGTGGTGGTCGAGGAGTTCGGCGAGGAGTCGCGCGAGGACGACGCCTGCGTGATGGTGGTCCGGGTCGGCCACTGAGCCCGACCCGTGAACGGCGGTCCCGGTCCCCGGCCCCTCCAGGGGCCGGGGATCAGGCCTGTCCCGGCCTCGGACGGTTCACGGGCGACCGGGTCAGGGCCAGCTGGATCTCCTCGCGCAGGACGTCGGTCCTGGCGTGGTCGGCGTACTGGCCGGTGAGCCGGTACATCTCCCGCAGCCGGTCCCAGGTCCGGTGGGACGAGGTGTCCCCCATGGAGATGAGGGCGAGCCGGGCGTACCGGTCGGCCTGCTCCGGGTCGTCGGCGATGAAGCAGGCCGAGGCGAGGGAGATGTGGTCGAAGAGCTTCGACCGCTCGTGCCCCTTGCTCCGCAGGTCGAGGGCGAGCTTGGCGTGCCGCTGCGCGGGGATCGCGGCGGTCGGGTCGTGGTCGGCGAGGGTGCGGTAGGCGAGGGCCTCCATGCCGTGCATGTCGGCCTCGTCGAAGTTCTGCATCCAGCTCGGCGTCTTCTCTTCGCCCCGGTCCGACACGAACAGCTCCTCGGCCTCGCCGAGGGTGCGGCGCATCGCCTGTCCCCGGCCCATCGACGCCTGCGCCCAGGCCTCGATGGTGTGGAACATGGCACGGGTGCGGGGCAGCAGCCGCTCGCCCGAGCCCGTCTTGGCGAGCTTCATCAGGTCGAGGGCGTCGTCCGGACGGCCCAGGTGCACCATCTGGCGGGCGGCGCGGGAGAGCGCCTCGCCGGCCCGGGGCCGGTCGCCGCTCTCGCGGGCCGCGTGGGCGGCGATGACGAAGTACCTCTGCGCCGTGGGTTCGAGGCCGACGTCGTGGGACATCCAGCCCGCGAGGACGGCCAGGTTGGCGGCGACGCCCCACAGGCGCCGCTGGAGGTGGTCGGGGTGGCGGTAGGCGAGCATCCCGCCCACCTCGTTGAGCTGGCCCACCACGGCCTTGCGCTGGAGACCGCCGCCCCGGGAGGCGTCCCAGGCGCGGAACACCTCCACGGAACGCTCCAGGGCGTCGATCTCCTCCGACCCGATGGGGGCGGCCTCGTAGCGGTCGAACCCGGCGGGGTCGGCGTGGAGGGGATCGGTGGCACGCGGAGCGGCGCCCGGGCGGGCGGGGTCGGTCTGCAGCCAGTCGTGCATGGCGTTGCTGAGTACGGAGCCGGCGGCAAGCGCGGCACCCGCGCCCACCAGGCCGCGTCGGTTGAGCATGAGGTCCATTCCCGTGAATTCGGTGAGGACCGCCGCCGTACGATCGGGTGCCCAGGGCAGTTGGTCAGGGTTCTCCGTCGTGCCGACGTCCTGCCGTTTCCCCACACGCCCGTGTCGTACGAACCCGAGGTCCTCGATGGTCACGACACGGCCGAGTCGCTCGGTGAACAGTGCTGCCAGCACCCGGGGGACGGGGTCGCGCGGGGTCTCGCCCCGGTCGATCCACCGCCGCACCCGCGAGGTGTCGGTCGCCAGCTGGGGGTGGCCCATGGCCGCCGCCTGCCGGTTGACGAGCCTCGCGAGTTCGCCCTTGGACCAGCCGGCCAGGCCGAACAGGTCCGCGAGACGGGTGTTGGTTTCTCCGGTCACGTCTAAGCCCCCAGGTTCTCGGCTGAGTTGACAGTAACCCCCTGTCATGGGGCTGGCGACTATTCGCCAGGGTTCGCCAGGGTGCGCCCGATGTTCCGCCACCCGCGCACGGGTGTCAGGTAGGAACGCGCCACCCCGCCCCGTCGACCGGCCCTCATTCCCCAGGGTGCGGACCGGGGGCGGGCGGGGCGACGCACGCAACTCGTCGGCGCACGAAGGGATCTGTCACCTCCATGTACACAGCATCGTCCTCCGTGTCCGCCCCGCCCCGGCCGCAGCACCGCATCGTCCCCGCCGGCACCGGCCCGTACCTCGCCCCCGCTCCCCAGGCCGTCCGGCCGAGGCGCTGGGCGGGCGGCACGGGCACCCAGCCGGTCAGCGGAAGAATCGATCTGTCCGGCCCCCAGGGCGCGCAGCTGAAGATGGCGATCGCCTCGGTCCACCGCATCTGCCCGGAGTTCAAGCCGGTGCAGGTCCTGCGGCGCAGCGGTCGTTCCGTACTGATCGTCGGGACGACCGGGCGGGCCACGGCGGTCGCGAAGTGTTTACTGGACCACTCCCCGGCCTGGGTCGAGCGGTTCCGGCACGAAATAGCTTCGTACCGCGCCTTCGTCCGGCACCGTCCGCCGGTGCGGGCGCCCCGGCTGATCGCGGCGGACCCGGAGAACTGCACGCTGGTGATCGAGCGGATGCCGGGACGGGCGGCGGCGCTCTCGCGCCACCCCGTCGAGGCCCCGCCGCGCGCCGACGTGCGGGCCGCGCTCGGCGCGATCGCCCGGCTCAACGCCTGGCGGCCGCCGGCCGGGACCTTCGACGCACCGCTGGACTACGGCTCCCGGATCGCCCGCTACCACGAGCTCGGGCTCTTCACCGACCGGGACCGGGACGACCTGCAGAAGCTGATGCACGGTCTGGCGCACGCGGGCGGCCGCCAGGGGATGGGCCAGTTCTGCCACGGTGACGCGCTGCTCTCCAACATCCTGCTCTCCCCGGCGGGACCGGTCCTCGTGGACTGGGAGCACGCGGGCTGGTACCTGCCCGGCTACGACCTGGCGACCCTGTGGGCGGTGCTGGGCGACGCGCCGCTGGCGCGGCGCCAGATCAGTCAGCTCGCCCAGCAGGCGGGCCCGGCCTCCCGGGACGCCTTCCTGGTGAACCTGATGATCGTGCTGACGCGGGAGATCCGCACCTACGAGACGGCGGTGCAGCGCACCATGAAGGAGGCCCCGCCGGCCGGTTCCGTGCCGGTGCCCTCGGGGGCGCTCGCGCCCGGTGAGGAACAGCGGCTGCTGCTCAGGCGGCTGCACGACGACTGCGCCATGGCACGGCGGGCCGTGCGCGCGGCGGTCGGGACGCGCTGAGAGGCGGGTCCTGCCGACCACGGGGGTGGTGCGCCGTGCGCCCGGTGCCGACACACCGGGACGCGGCGCACCGGCTTTTCCGGGCGCGTCCTCCCCCGCGGGCGCCCCTCCAGTGGTCCACTCCAGTGACGCGTCCCAGGCCCGGGGCCCGTCGTCGCGAAACTCCGCCATCCGGCCTCCATTCCCGCTCTGACGTGGGAACTTCCCCCGGTGTAGGTGTGATTGACGGATCGTTCGGGAGCCGATACCCCTGTACGGGTTCGGCCCCGCACGCCCCCCGTGTCACCCCCACGCCTTGGAGGCCGCCTTGCTCCGTTCCGGGTCCCGCAGACGTACGCCGAGGGCGGTGGGCGCCCTGGCGTCCGCCGCCCTGCTGTTCCCCCTGCTGTCCGCCGCGCCGCCGGCCGGTGCCGACGCGCCCGAGGCTGGGTCCCTCCAGGGGCAGTTCGCCCGGGCGGCCGCGCGCCACGGCGTGCCGGAGAGCGTGCTGCTCGCCGTCTCGTACCTCCAGTCGCGGTGGGACGGCCATCGCGGTGCGCCGAGCGTGACCGGCGGATACGGGCCGATGCACCTGACGGACGCGGTGACGGCCCTGACGCGGGCCGCCCCGCACCACTCGGACGGCGAGGAGGACCCGCGCGGCGACTCCTCGCGCCCGGCGCGCACGGAGGCGCCGGCAGCGGTGCCGTCCGCCGGGCGGCTGCCGGAGCGGCTGCGGACCCTGGAGCGGGCGTCCGCGCTGTCCGGGATCCCGGCCGAGGAGCTGCGGACCCGGACGGGCGCCAACATCGAGGGCGGCGCGGCCCTGCTCGCCGCCGCGCAGCGGGAGGCCGGGCTGCCCGCGAGCGCGGACCCGGCCGCCTGGTACGGGGCGGTGGCGCGGTACTCCGGCGCGGACGACTCGGCGACGGCGGCCGCGTACGCGAACGACGTGTTCGACGTGATCCGGGCCGGGGAGACGCGGACGACGGACAGCGGGCAGGTGGTGACGCTCCGGGCCGACCCGTCGGTCGCGCCCGTCACGGGGCAGGTGGCGGCGCTCGGTCTGCGGGCGCCGGCCGCCGGTCCCGTGGAGTGTCCCCGGACGGTGGCCTGCGAGTGGATCCCCGCGCCGTACGAGGAGTTCGGGGACGGCGACTACGGAAACCACGACAAGGCGAACAGGCCCGCCTCCCAGTCGATCGACTACATCGTGATCCACGACACCGAGGCCACGTGGGACGTCACCCTGGACCTGGTGCGGGACCCGGAGTACGTGTCGTGGCAGTACTCGCTGCGCTCCTCCGACGGGCACGTCGCGCAGCACCTGCCGCTGAAGGACGTCGGCTGGCACGCGGGCAACTGGTTCGTGAACGCCAAGTCGGTGGGCCTGGAGCACGAGGGCTTCCTGACCGCGCCGGACTCCTGGTACACGGAGGCGATGTACCGGTCGTCGGCGCGCCTGGTGCGGTACCTCGCCGCCCGGTACGACATCCCGCTGGACCGGCAGCACGTCCTGGGGCACGACACCGTGCCGGGCACGGTGACGTCCTCGATCCGGGGGATGCACACGGACCCGGGTCCGTACTGGGACTGGGCGCACTACTTCCGGCTGCTCGGCCGCCCGATCGTCGCGAGCGCCGGTCCGCACGCGGGCGTGGTGACGATCCGGCCGGACTACGACGCCCACAAGCCGGTCTACACGGGGTGCGAGACGGCCGGGACGGCGTGCGCGCCGCACGGCAGCGGGGCGGTGCGCCTGCACACCGCGCCGAGCGGTGACGCGCCCCTGGTGAAGGACGTCGGGCTGCGGCCGGGCGGGGAGGACTCCACCACCGGCGTCAACGACACGGGCGCGCGGGCCTCGACGGGGCAGAGCTTCGCGGTGGCGGAGCGCCGGGGCGACTGGACGGCGGTCTGGTACCTCGGGCAGAAGGCCTGGTTCCACAACCCGCGCAGGCAGCCGACGGCGGTGAACGGGCGGGGGCTCGTCCTGACGCCGCGCGAGGGTCTGGCGGAGGTGCCGGTGTACGGGCGGGCCTATCCGGAGGCCTCGGCCTATCCGGCGGGCGTGCCGGTGCAGGCGGTGTCGCCGCTGCCGTACAGGTTGCTCGCCGGGCAGCGGTACGTGGTGGGCGACCGCACCCCGGGCGAGTACTTCTTCGCACCGACGTTCGACACGTCCAGGCACACGGTCGTCCGGGGTCAGGAGGAGTACTACGAGATCCAGTTCGGCCATCGGGTGGCCTTCGTGAAGGCCTCCGACGTGCGGGTTTCCCGGATCTAGCGGGAGGGCGGCCGAAAGGTGCGGGGTGGTGCCGGACGTACGGTCCGGCACCACCTCGTCGGCGTTCATACGACTATTCGGGAGATCGTGTGCGCCGTACGGGCGAGGGGTAAGGCTGGGCCGGTCGGACGCCCCTCGTACACCGGAAGGCCCACCAGCACATGCCACAGCCCTTCGTCATGCCGGATTTCTACGTCCCGTATCCGGCGCGTCTCAACCCCCACGTGGAGGCCGCCCGCACGCACACGCGTGACTGGGCGCGGGAGCGGGGGATGCTGGAGGGCTCGGGGGTCTGGGAGCAGCACGACCTCGACTCCCACGACTACGCGCTGCTCTGCGCCTATACGCACCCCGACTGCGGCGAGGAGGCCCTGAACCTCGTCACCGACTGGTACACCTGGGTCTTCTTCTTCGACGACCACTTCCTGGAGGTCTTCAAGCGCACCCAGGACCGGGCCGGGAGCAAGGCCTATCTGGACCGGCTGCCGCTGTTCATGCCGGCGGACCCGGCGGACGTGCCCGAGCCGACCAACCCGGTCGAGGCGGGCCTCGCGGACCTCTGGCGGCGGACCGTCCCCGCGATGTCCGAGGGCTGGCGGAAGCGGTTCTCGGAGGCCACGGAGCACCTGTTGTACGAGTCGCTCTGGGAGCTCGACAACATCAACGAGGGGCGCGTCGCCAACCCCGTCGAGTACATCGAGATGCGCCGCAAGGTGGGCGGGGCGCCCTGGTCGGCGGGGCTCGTCGAGTACGCGGCGGGGGCGGAGGTCCCGGACCGGGTGGCGCGCTCCCGGCCGCTGTGCGTGCTGCGGGACACCTTCTCGGACGCGGTGCACCTGCGCAACGACCTCTTCTCGTACCAGCGGGAGGTGGAGGAGGAGGGCGAGAACAGCAACGGCGTGCTCGTCCTGGAGCGGTTCCTCGGCTGCACGACGCAGGAGGCGGCGAACGCCGTCAACGACCTGCTGACCTCGCGCCTGCACCAGTTCGAGAACACGGCCCTGACCGAGGTGCCGCCGCTCGCCGCCGAGAAGGGGCTCACGCCGCAGGAGTGCGCGGCCGTCGCGGCGTACGCGAAGGGGCTCCAGGACTGGCAGTCCGGCGGTCACGAGTGGCACATGCGCTCCAGCCGGTACATGAACGAGGGCATGGTCGGCGGCTCCTCGCACCTGGACGGGATCATCGGCACCTCGGCCCTGGACGTCCGGAACCTCTTCGGGCGGCCCGCGGCCTCGCGGCTGCGGGCGCTCACCCACGTGCCGCACCAGTACGTGGGGCCCTCGCTGTTGCCCGAGTTCGACCTGCCGTACCCGCTGGCGCTCAGCCCGCACCACGCGGAGGCGAAGCGGCGCTCGGAGGACTGGGCCGAGCGGATGGGGCTCCTGGACGACATCTGGGACCGGCCGATGCTGGAGGGCTTCGACCTGGCGCTGTGCGCGGCGGGGCTCGACCCGGATGCCACGCCGGAGGAGCTGGAGCTCAGCGCCGAGTGGCTGACCTGGGGGACGTACGGGGACGACTACTATCCGCTGGTCTTCGGCCGGGTACGCGACCTCGCCGGGGCGCGGGAGCAGAACGAGCGGTTCAAGTCCTGCCTGCCGCTGGAGGATCCGTCCCTGGGGGCGGCGCTCGCCGTGAACCCGATGGAGCGCTCGCTCGCCGACCTCTGGGCGCGGACGGCGGGCCCGATGTCGCCGGAGGGGCGCGGGCAGCTGCGGCACGCGCTCGACGCCATGCTGGACGCCTGGCTGTGGGAGCTGCACAACCAGGCGCAGCACCGGGTGCCCGACCCGGTCGACTACATCGAGATGCGCCGCTCCACCTTCGGCTCGGAGCTGACCACCCTGCTGTGTCGGCTGCGGCACGCCGACGCGCTGCCGCCCGCGCTCTACCGCACGGGCACGGTGCGCGCCCTGGAGCGGTCGGTCATGGACTACGCGACGCTCCTCAACGACCTCTTCTCGTACCAGAAGGAGATCGAGGTCGAGGGCGAGGTGCACAACGGCGTGCTCGTGCTCCAGACGTTCTTCGACTGCGACTATCCGACGGCGGTCGCGATGGTCGGTGACCTGATGCGGGGCCGGCTGCGCCAGTACGAGCACGTGAAGAAGCACGAGGTGCCGCTGCTGTACGAGGACTTCGGGCTCGACGAGGAGGGCAGGGCGGCCTTCGGGGCGTATCTGCGGGAGCTGGAGGACTGGCTCGCCGGAATCCTCAACTGGCACCGGAACGTGCGGCGTTACCGGGCCGAGGACGTGCGCTCGGGCGCGGGGACCCCGCTGCTGCGGCACGGCCCGAAGGGGCTCGGCACCTCGGCGGCGCGGGTGGTGGACCTGCTCGGGTCCGCGCCGCGCTGAGACTCGCAGGCGCCCCCGGGGAGAGCCCCGGGGGCGCCTGCGAGTCTCAGGGGCGGCGGCCGCGCAGCTCGTCGATCTCCCGGCGCTCGCGCTTGGTGGGGCGGCCGGCGCCCCGGTCGCGGACGGCGGCGACCGCGACGTGCTCGCGCGGCGGCGGGGGCGGGCTGTTGTCCACGTACGCCTCGGCGGCGACCGGCGGGCCGATCCGCTTGGTGTGCAGCACCTTGACCTCGACGATCCGCTCCCGGCCGCCGTGGAAGACCCGGACCTCGTCGCCGGGCTTCACGGGCTGGGCGGGCTTGACCCGCTCGCCGTTGACCTTGACGTGCCCGGCCCGGCAGGCCGCCGCGGCCTGGGAGCGGGTCTTGGTCAGGCGGACCGCCCAGATCCAGCTGTCGACGCGCGCGCTCATGCGGCCCCCGCTCCCCCGTCAGCCCTGCTGGAACAGCTCGGCGGGCAGCGGCTTGAGCAGCGCGTACAGGTCGTCGGTGATCGGCCGGTCCCAACTGGCGATCGTCACGAGGACGTTGTCGCTGCGGTCGAACTGGACGCAGGAGATGCGGCTCTCGGAGAGCTTGAGGCGGCGGACGATGAGGAGGTTGTCGCCCTGCATCACGGGGACGTCCTCGGTGTCGAGCACCTCGACCGGCTCGTCGTTCTCCAGGGCGGCGAGGAGCTGCGCCACCTCGAAGGGGATCTGGCCGTCCGCGAGCTCACGGGCCGGGGAGCCCTCCGGCAGGTTGCCGATGATCATCGCGGGCCCGCGGCCGCCGAACAGGTCGTACCGGAGGAACACTCCCTGACAGGAACCGTCGGGCGCGGGCAGCAGGCCGGCGCCGAGGTTGCCGGGCCAGTCCCCCGGGTCCATGGCCAGGACGTCGAAGTCCGGACCCGCGGGTGTGGCGGCGCTGCGGCGGCGGAGGAAGGACATACGGCCATGGTACGTGCCCCGCGGGGGGACGCGACGCGCCGGGCGCCTCCACACCGGGGCCCTGCCCGCGCGGGGGCGGCCCGGCTGGTCATCCGTGCTCCGGAGGCCTTCCGGCGGGGGCCCGTGGTGACCCTGGGCGTACGGACGGTCGCTTCGGGTGCGCCGTACGGGTGACCGGCTCCCCGGTGCGTTCACGGCTCCGGGCGGCACGCGCGGCCGGGGCCCGGGCCCCGGACCGACGGGCCGTGCGCGTGTCACCCGGTCCGGCCGCCGGACCGCTCCGCGAGCCGGTTCAGGACGGCCAACGCCTCCTCGGCGCGGGCGTGTTCGACGAAGAGGTGGTCGTGGTGGAAGCCGGCCACCACGTTGCAGCTCATGCCGGCGGCGGCGAGTTCGCCCGCGACGGCGGCCGTGAGCCCGACGGCGTCGAGCGCGGAGTGCACCCGCAGCGTGATCCGGCCCGCCACGTAGTCGTACGCGAGGGAGGCCGCGTCCGCCTCCTCCTGCCGTACGACGAGGGTGAGGCCTTCGGCCTCGGTGACGGTGACCACCGGGGCGACCCCGGCCGGGGCGGGGCCGTCCACCGTGGTGAAGACGTACCGGCCGGGGTCGAGTTCCGGTCGCAGGCCGGCGAGGAGCCGGGTCAGATCACGTTCCGCGTTCATGGGCGCCAGGGTAGGCGGATCTACTCACGCGTGCGCCGGGCCGGCCGCGAACGCCAGGGGCGGGGCGATCGCCTGGGCGTCCGCGCCCTCGCCGACCCACAGGCCGATGAAGAGGGCGGCGGTGGCCTCCAGGAGGGCGGCGCGGTCGAGGCCGCCGGCGGCGAGGGGGGTGCAGCCCGTGTCCCGGACCAGGTCCGCGGTGAGCGCGAGCGCCTCCTCGTCGTCCCCGCAGACCGGGACGGCGAGGGGCCGGCCGTCGAAGACGGGCGGGGTCATCCGCCAGACGTCCTCGTGGCAGAGGTTGAAGGCCTTGACGACCCGCGCCCCGGGCGCCGCGTCGGCCAGTCGGCGGGCGGCGGAGGGGCCGCCGTCCGTGAGCAGCCGGAAGCCGGGGCCCACCGGGTTGGAGCAGTCCAGCAGGACCCGTCCGGCCAGGGAGGACCGTACGTCCGCGACGACCCGCGCCCCCGCTCCGTACGGCAGCGCGGCGAGGACGACGGCCCCGAAACCGGCCGCCTCCGCCAGGCTCCCGTGCCGCGTCCCGCCGCCCAGCCGGGTGGCGAGCCGTTCCGCCCGCAGCCCGTCGCGGCCGCCGACGAGCACCTCGTGACCCGCCCGTACCCAGTGGGTGGCGAGGGCGTCCGCCATGTCGCCCGTTCCGAGCACACCGATCCTCATCGTTCCCGTCCTTCCGGTCTTTCTCGTCTTCCGGTCTTTCTCGTCTTCCGGCACTTCGGGAACGACACTAGGGAGCCGGTCGGGCACCATCTGGTACGTGACTTCCGACGGATACCTCGCCGACTGCCGGGCCCGCCTGGCCTTCGACCTGCTCGCCAACACCTGGAACTCGGTGGTGCTCTGGGCCCTGCGCGACGGTCCGAGCCGTCACGTCGAACTGCGCGGGCGCGTCGGCGGCATCAGTTCCAAGGTCCTCACCGAGACGCTGCGGCGGCTGGAGTTCAACGGCCTGGTGGAGCGGCGCGTCCGTGCGGGGACGGCGGCCCGGGTCACGTACGGACTCACCCCTCTGGGGCGGACCCTGCTCGGTCCGATCGACGCGTTCGGGGCGTGGGCCTTTGAGCACGGCGACGAGGTGATGGCCGCG
Organism: Streptomyces sp. NPDC093071; assembly: GCF_044754545.1. Classification (NCBI taxonomy): domain Bacteria; kingdom Bacillati; phylum Actinomycetota; class Actinomycetes; order Kitasatosporales; family Streptomycetaceae; genus Streptomyces; species Streptomyces sp. NPDC093071. The sequence continues at coordinate 512,980 of NZ_JBIVPH010000002.1, forward strand.
CAGGAGCGTCACGGAGGGTGAGGGTCCGCCGCCTTAGAGGCCGAACTCCCTTATCAGTGACAGGAATTCGGGGGGGCGGTCCGTGTGGACGAGGTGTCCGGCGTCCAGGGTGGCGAGGCGGGCGCCGGGGATCCGGTCGGCCAGCCAGGACAGCCGGTCCTGGGGGACGTGGCTGGTCGGGCCGCCGGCCAGGACGAGGGTGGGGGCGGTGATCGACGCGAACCGGTCGCGCCAGTCGGGGTCGGGGGCGTTCAGCTGGGCGTCGGTGGCCGGGACGATCTCCCAGTCGAAGCCGAGGGGGCCCTCGGGGCGCTCGGCGGCGGGGCGCGGCGGGTTGAGCGGGAAGAAGACCGGGGGCTCCTCCAGGACGAGGCGGCCGACGAGTCCGGGTTCGTCCCGGGCGAGGAGGTACGCGGCGGCGGCTCCCATGGAGTGGGCGACGACGGTGGCGCCGGTGAGGCCGAGGGCCTTGAGGAAGCCGCCGAGCTCGTCGCGGAAGGCGTCGAAGCCGTAGCCGCCGGGCCGCCGGTCGCTGAGCCCGTGGCCGCGCAGGTCGAGCGCGTACACCCGGTGGTCGGCGGCGAGGTCGGCGGCCACCTCGGCCCAGGTGGTGCCGTTCTCGCCGCGTCCGTGGACCAGGACGACGGGCGGGGCGTCCTCCGGTCCCGTGACCCGGTGGGCGAGGCGGACGCCGTCCACGGTGACCGTGCGGACGGCGGGGTCGAGGAAGGCGGCGACCGTGCGGGCGAAGGCGTCCGGGTCGTCCACCCAGGGGTGGTGTCCGGCGCCCGGCTGGACGGCGAGCTCGGCGGACGGGAAGAGGGCGGCCGCCTCGGCGGCCTTCGCGGGGGTCGGTCCGGGGTCGTGCTCGCCCGCCAGGACCAGGACCGGGGCGGTGAGGGCGGCGAGGGCGCGGCGGGTCGCGGCCGGGTCGTAGGCGCCCTCGCCGTGGTAGGCGCCGGCGGCCTCCCAGTGGGTCTGTCGGTGGGAGGCGGCCGCGTGTTCCCGGGCCGCCTCGTCCCAGCGGCCGTAGGAGAAGGGCGCGGCGATCTCGCACACGCGGGACAGCGGGGTGTCGGGGCCGGTCGCGTCGAGCGCGGCCCTGGCCTCCGGGTACCAGGGCCGGTCCGCGAAGACCTCGGCGGCCGCGTCCCACTCCTCGTCGGTGCTGGTGACGCCGAGCGCGCGGGCGGCGGAGGTGACGAGGACGAGGGAGTGGATCCGTCCGGGGTGGGCGGCGGCGTAGAGGGTCGCGAGGTTGCCGCCGGCCGAGTGGCCGAGGAGGTCGATCCGGTCCAGGCCTAGGTGGGCGCGGAGCGCCTCGACGTCGCCGACCTGCCGGTCGCAGCGGTACGCGCCGGGGTCGGCGGGCTCGGCGCTCGCTCCGGTGCCGCGGGCGTCGAGGAGGACGAGCGTGCGGTGGGCGGTGAGCCCGCCGAGGTCCCCGAGGTAGGCGGCGTCGCGCATCGGGCCGCCCGCCAGGCACACCAGCGGCTCGCCCGCTCCCCGTGTCCGGTAGGCGAGTTCGGTCCCGTCATACGTCGTGAACGTCGGCATGGGCCGATCCTCACCGGGCCGTAGTGATCTTGGCAACGGATTTCGCCGAGAGCGCGGGGCCGGGCGCGCGATACGGTGGACGGGCCGCTCCCCCGGCACCTTCCCCCGACCTTTCGAGGAATCGTCTCACCGTGCCCGACACCCGGGAATCCGCCCTGCGCGGCGACTGCGCCAGCTGTTTCGGCCTGTGCTGTGTGGCCCTGCCCTTCGCCAGGTCGGCGGACTTCGCCGTGGACAAGTCCTCCGGCGAGCCCTGCCGCAATCTGCGGGAGGACTTCCGCTGCGGCATCCACACGCGGCTGCGGCCGAGCGGTTTCCAGGGCTGCACGGTGTACGACTGCTTCGGCGCGGGCCAGCGGGTCTCCCAGGTGACCTTCGGGGGCGTGTCGTGGCGCGAGGCGCCGGAGACGGCGCGGCGGATGTACGAGGTGTTCCCGGTGGTGCGCGGGCTCCACGAGCTGCTGCGGTACCTCACCGAGGCCCTGGCGCGGCCCGCCGCCCGTCCCGTCCGCGCCGAGGTGCGGGCGGCGCTCGCCCGCGTGGAGGCGCTCGCGGCGGGAACGCCGGACGCGCTGGAGGAGCTGGACGTGAACGCGGTGCGGGCCGAGGTGAACCCGCTGCTGCTCCGGACGAGCGAGCTGGTCCGCGCCACGGCGGGCGGACGGCCGAAGGGCCGGCGCGGGGCGGACCTGATCGGCAAGCGGCTGCGCGGGGCGAGGCTGCGGGGCGCGGACCTGCGCGGGGCGCTGCTCATCGCCGCCGACCTGACGGGGGCGGACCTGTCGCTCGCCGATCTGATCGGCGCCGACCTGCGGGACGCCGAGCTGTCGGGCGCGGACCTGACGGACGCCCTCTTCCTCACGCAGCCCCAGCTGAACGCGGCCCGGGGGAACGCCGCCACCCGGCTCCCGGAGGGCTTCGAGCGCCCCGCGCACTGGGCGGCCTGAGGGGCCGGTTTCAGACCTCGTACGCGTACGGGGTCGTGGTGGCCAGTTCCAGGAAGCCGAGGCGGCGGAGGATCGGGCGGCTCGTGGGCGCCGCGTCGACCTGGACGTAGCGGTGGCCCCGGTCGGCGGCGATGCGGGCGCGGTGGGAGACGAGGGCGCGGTAGAGGCCGCGGCCGCGCCAGCCCTCGACGGTGCCGCCTCCCCAGAGTCCCGCGAAGTCGGTGCCGGGGTGGAGTTCGAGGCGGGCCGCGCTGACGGGTTCGCCGTCGACGAGGGCGACGACGGCGGCGACGGCGCCGGGGTCGGCCGCGAGTTGGTCCAGGAGGCGGCGGCCGATGGCGGCGCTGTCGGTGCCGAAGGCGCGGGCGTGGACCTCGACCACCTGGCGTACGCCCGTCTCGTCGGTGACGGCGCGGAGTTCGACGCCCTCGGGCAGCGGGACGTCCCGGGGCAGGGCGGCGGCCTCGGCGGCCATCAGGGTCTCGGGCTCCCCGGCGGTGAAGCCCGCGGCGCGGAGGCGTTCGCCGAGGTCGGCGGGGGCGTCGTGCCCGTACAGCTTCCATTCGAAGGGCAGGCCGGCGGCCCGGTAGTGGTCGATCTGCGCGGCGACGGCGGCGTCGGCGCCCGCCGTGTCGTGGGCGTCGAGTCCCGACCAGAGGACGCCGTTCCAGGCGTGCGCGGGGCCGGTGGCGCGGACGACGTGCCCGACGCGCTCGACGCGGCTGCCGGGGCCTTCGGGGCGGGCCTCGCGGCGCATCTGGCGGTCGTACAGGTCGCGCAGTTCGTGCGGGTCGCGGGGCTCGTGCGGTGCGTGCGGTGCGTGCGGTGCGTGCGGTGCGTGCGGGTGCCGGGGTTCCATGGCGGTTACTCCAGCACCCGGGCCGGGGCCGGGCAACGGGTTTCGGCGGGCGGGGCGGCGCGGGACGTGTGGCCCCTCCGGGTGATCGGCGCCCCCGCCTCCCGGCTCCTCGTGTCCGACCCCTTGCCAAGCCCCCCGTACCTCCGGTTTTACTGACCCGAGCGGATCTACCGAATGATCGGTAGGTTGCACGGAGAGTGTGTGGGAGCGCGTGGAGGAGCGGCGCATGACGGAAGAACTGCTGGACGGCGGCGAGCGGCTCGGGCGGGAGGAGCTGGCGGCGCTCCAGCTGGAGCGGCTGCGCGCGACCCTGCGGCACGCGTACGAGAACGTGGACTTCTACCACCGTTCCTTCGACGCGGCCGGGGTCGCCCCGGACGACTGCCGCACGCTCGCGGACCTGGCCCGCTTCCCCTTCACCGCCAAGTCGGACCTGCGCGACCACTACCCCTTCGGGATGTTCGCCGTGGACCAGGACCGGATCCGGCGGATCCACGCCTCCAGCGGCACCACCGGCCGGCCCACCGTCGTCGGCTACACCGAGGGCGACCTGGACGTCTGGGCGGACGTGGTGGCCCGCTCCCTGCGCGCCGCCGGGGTGCGTCCCGGGCACAAGGTCCACGTGGCGTACGGCTACGGCCTGTTCACGGGCGGACTCGGCGCCCACTACGGGGCGGAGCGCCTGGGCTGCACGGTGATCCCCGCCTCGGGCGGCATGACGGCCCGGCAGGTGCGGCTGATCCAGGACTTCCGGCCCGAGGTGATCATGGTGACCCCCTCGTACATGCTGACCCTCCTCGACGAGTTCGAGCGGCAGGGCGTGGACCCGCGGTCGACCTCCTTGAAGGTGGGCGTCTTCGGGGCCGAGCCGTGGACGGAGGAGATGCGCAAGGAGATCGAGGAGCGGTTCGCGATCGACGCGGTCGACATATACGGCCTGTCGGAGGTCATGGGGCCGGGCGTGGCGCAGGAGTGCGTGGAGACCAAGGACGGCCTGCACATCCGGGAGGACCACTTCTATCCGGAGGTGGTGGACCCGTTCACGGGCGAGGTGCTGCCGGACGGGGAGGAGGGGGAGCTGGTCTTCACCTCGCTCACCAAGGAGGCCATGCCGGTGGTCCGCTACCGGACCCGGGACCTGACCCGGCTGCTGCCGGGGACCGCGCGGGTCTTCCGGCGGATGGAGAAGGTCACCGGGCGCAGCGACGACATGATCATCCTGCGCGGGGTGAACCTCTTCCCCACCCAGATCGAGGAGATCGTCCTGCGCACCCCGGCCGTGGCCCCGCACTTCCAGCTGCGCCTGACCCGGGAGGACAGGCTCGACGCCCTGACCGTACGGGTCGAGGCCCGGCCGGACGCGACGTCCGGGGAGCGGGCGGAGGCGGCCCGGACGATCGCGGCGGCGGTCAAGGACGGGATCGGCGTCTCGGTCGGGGTCGAGGTGGTCGACCCCGAGACGCTGGAGCGCTCGGTGGGGAAGATCCGGCGGATCGTGGACCTGCGGGAGTCCGCGTAGGGGGCCCGTCCGGGGAGAACGGCGGCCGGGGCCGTCAGCCCAGGAAGGCGAGCAGCCGGGCGTCGAGCCGCTCCGGTCCGGCGAGCGGCAGGGAGTGGTGGGTGGCGCCCGGGAGCAGGACCACCTCGGCTTCGGGAAGCGTGCGCCGGACCCGCTCCGCGACCTCGGCGGCGCGGTGGGCGCGGCTGCGCTCCGCGAGCAGGACCAGGAGCGGTGCGCGCAGGTCGGCGGCCCGGGGCCGGCCGCCGGTGACGAGCTTGCGACCGGGGGCGGTGGCGGCGAGGGCGTAGAGGCGCTGCCAGGCCTCGTCCGGGCGGGTGCCCGCCGTCTCCCGGGCCAGGAAGGCACGGGCGCGGGCCTCGCTCGGGCGGATCAGGAGGGGCAGGGCGCGCAGCAGGTAGCCGGGGCGGAATCCGGCGAAGACCTGGGTGGGGTCGACGAGGGCGAGGCGGTCGACCCGCTCCGGCGCGTGCAGGGCGTACCGGGTGGCCAGCCAGGCGCCGTACGAGTGGCCGCACAGGTGCGTGCGGGTGAGGGCGAGTCCGTCCAGGAGCGCGTCCAGCCAGGCCGTCAGGTCGTCGGCGTTCCTCAGGGGCCTGCCCCGGCGTTCGGTCCGGCCCGCGTCGCCGAGGAGGTCGACCGCGTGGACCCGGTACCGCGCGCCGAGGGCCGGCGCGTTGGCGAACCAGACCAGTCCGGTGGCGGAGCCGCCGGGGAGCAGCACCAGCGGGGGGCCGTCCCCCGGGCCGTGGACGTGGACGCGGGTCGGCCCGTACGGGGTGTCGACGTCCCGTTCCTCGGTGGACTCGGGCCAGCGGGCGCGGAGTTCGTCGTAGGCGAGGTCGAAGGCGGACGCGGGCATACGCGTTCCTCTCGCTAAGCGATAGTCTCGTTCAGCGAGATATTACGCAAGGGTTCGAGAGCACGGGGAGTACGGATGGACGACGGAAGTCCGGCGATGCGGCTGGTGCACCTGCTGCGGGCGGTCACCGTCGAATTCGACCTGCTCGGCGCCGAGTTCGCCGCGCGCGAGGGGCTGCACCCCACCGACGTGCGGGCGTTGATCCACCTGCTAGACGCGGCCCGGGACGGCACCCGGGCCACGCCGGGGTGGCTCGGCGAGCGGCTGCGGCTGAACTCCGCCGGAACCACCGCCCTGGTGGACCGGCTCGAACGGCTGGGGCTCGTCGGGCGGGAGCGGGACGCCGAGGACCGGCGGCGCGTCCTCCTCCGGGTGGAGGGGAAGGCCGTGGAGCTGGGACGGGCCTTCTTCGGTCCGGTCATCGGCGAGGTGGTGGCGGCGGCGGAGGCGTTCGAGCCGGACGAACTGGAGACCGTGCGCCGCTTCCTGGCCGCGGTCCTCGACTCCACCGGGCGGGCCCGCCCGGAGTGAGGAACCGCGGGGCTCCCGGCACGGCCCGTCCGGCCCCGGTCCGCCGCTTCGGCGCGGTCGCCGGATCCGCCCTCGCTCACGCGGCGCACGGAACGCCGTGCCCACGGTGACGGACCGATGAGTTTCCTGAGGCGCGCGGGTCTCGTTCTGTAGGACGCGTCCCGCGGCGCCGGGCGGCACGGGCCCGGGACGGTCCCGTGGTCCCGGCCGGCGGCACCCCGGGACCGCGCACGGAACCGCGTCGCCGGAGCGCGGTGCCCCGAGCGGAAGGACCGAGGGACCATGGGGAACGACGGCGAGCGGATTCGGGAGCTCATCGTGCGGTGGGCGCGGGCGGTGCACGAAGGGCGGATCGACGCGGTGGTGGAGGACCGTGCCGAGGACGTCGTGATGTTCGACGTTCCGCCGCCCTACGAGGGGGTGCGGGGCATCGACGCCTATCGGGAGGTCTGGCCGCCGTTCTTCGCGTGGCAGGACCAGGGGGCCGTCTTCGACGTCGAGGAGCTGGAGGTGACCGCGGGGCAGGACGTCGCCTTCGCCCACGCGCTCGTGCGGTGCGGCACCGAGGAGGAGCTCGCGGCCCGCCCCGGCTTCCGGCTGCGGCTCACCCTCGGCCTGCGCAAGGAGGCGGGCCGCTGGGTGGTCGCGCACGAGCACCACTCCTTCCCCGACCTGAGCGGCCCCGACCCCCGGGAGGAGGAGGCCGAGGCCCGGGTCCGCGCGGTGCACGAGCACTGGTTCGAGCGGACCGCGGCGAAGGACCTGGAGGGGTTGATGAGGCACATCGCGGACGACGTCGTGTCCTACGAGCACGACGCCCCCTTGCAGTACGTGGGGCGCGACCGGGTGCGCGAGGTGTGCCGGCAGGGGCTGGAATCGGCGCCGGGGACCGTCACCTGGGAGGTCCCCGACATGCGCGTGCTGATCCGCGACGACCTCGCGGTCGTCTGGGGCCTCAACCGCATGACCGCCCGGGAGGCCGACGGCACGGCCTCGGAGTCCTGGTCCCGGGGCACCCGGGTGCTCCGGCGCCGTGACGGCGAGTGGACCATGGTCCACCAGCACGTCTCGTATCCCTACGACGCCCGCACGGGCGAGGCGAGGACCGACCTGAGCCCGTGAGCGCCTCCCGGCCGGGAGGGCGTCTCAGGCCTTCGCGAAGCGGTCCCTCAGTTCGCGCTTGAGGATCTTGCCGCTCGCGTTGCGGGGCAGTTCGGGCACGAAGTGGACGTGCTTGGGGGCCTTGAAACGGGGGAGCTTCTCGCGTGCGTGGGCGAGGAGTTCGGCCTCGGTGACCTCGCCGCGCGGGACGACCACGGCGGTGACCGCCTCGATCCAGCGCGCGTCGGGGAGGCCGATCACAGCCGCCTCGGCGACTCCGGGGTGGGTGTAGAGGGCGTCCTCGACCTGGCGGGAGGCGACCAGGACGCCGCCGGAGTTGATGACGTCCTTCACCCGGTCGACGATCGTGTAGTAGCCCTCGGCGTCGCGGACCGCGAGGTCGCCCGAGTGGAACCAGCCCTTCCGGAAGGCCGCCCGGGTCTCCTCGGGCTTGTTCCAGTAGCCCTCGCAGAGCTGCGGCGAGCGGTAGACGATCTCGCCGGGGGTGCCGTCGGGGACGTCGTCGCCCTTCTCGTCGACGACCCGGGCCTCGACGTGGCGGACCGGGCGGCCGCAGGAGTCCATCCGGCCCTCGTGCTCGTCGGGGCCGAGGACGGTGGCGAGCGGGCCGATCTCGGACTGGCCGAAGCAGTTGTAGAAGCGCAGCTCCGGCAGCCGGGCGCGCAGGCCCTCCAGGACGGGCACGGGCATGATCGAGGCCCCGTAGTAGGCCTTGCGGAGCGCGGAGAGGTCGCGGATGGCGAACTCCGGGTGGCCGGCGAGGCCGATCCAGACCGTCGGCGGGGCGAACAGGCTGTCGGCGCGGCCCGCCTCGACCAGGTCGAACAGGACGGCCGGGTCGGGGCCGTCGACGAGGGTGTTCTCGGCGCCGACGGCGAGGTAGGGCAGCAGGAAGACGTGCGTCTGCGCCGAGTGGTAGAGCGGCAGGGCGTGCACGGGCCGGTCGTCCTCGTGCAGGTCGAGGGCCTCGACGGCGCTGACGTACGCGTGGGCCAGGGCGAGGTGGGTCATCATCGCGCCCTTGGGCAGGGCGGTCGTGCCCGAGGTGTAGAGCAGCTGGACGAGGTCGCGGGCGTCGCGGTCGGTGTCGTACGCCTCCGGTTCGGCGAGCGCGTCGAGCAGGGAACCGGGCGCGTCCCGCAGCGGCTTGACGGGGAAGCCGGCCGGGATCCGGTCCGCGAGGGCGGGGTCGGCGAGGACGAGCGAGCTGTCCGACTGCTCCAGGACGTACGCGAGGTCGTCGCCGGTCAGGTGGTGGTTGACCGGCACGTGGACGAGGCCGGCCCGGGCGCACGCCAGGAACGCGATCAGGTAGGCGTCGGAGTTGTGGCCGTAGGTGGCGACCCGGGCGTACTCCGGCAGCCCGATGCCGTGGTGGGCCTCCCGCAGGACGGCGGCGGCGGTGGAGACCGCCGCGTCCAGCTCCGCGTACGTCCAGCTCCGGTCGGCGTACCGCAGGGCGGTCCGGTCGGGGACGCGCCGGGCGCTCGCGCGCAGGACGCCGTCGACGGTGCGGCTGGGGAGTCGGCTCATGGCGCGATCCTCGGCGCGTGCCGTACGGCCGGTCAAGTACCCTGCGGCGCGGCGGACATGGTCCGGCCCCGGATGCCGTCCGGGATGTTGACAAGGGGGCGCCCGGCTGGGTGCATGGTCCGATCCGCAGTGCTCCACCGTCACCGGGAGGCACCTTGCACCTCCGCCCGCACCTCCGCACCCGGCTGAGGCTCCTGGCGCTCGCCGGGGCGGCCCTGGCCCTCGTCACCGCCTCGATGCCCGCGAGCGCCGCCGCCGGTCCCGGTTCCGGGGGCCGGGACCACCGCCCGTCGGACCGGGGCCTGTCGGCCGTCGTCCGGTACACCGAGTACGGGATCCCGCACATCGTGGCGAAGGACTACGCGAACCTCGGCTTCGGCACGGGCTGGGCGCAGGCCGCCGACCAGGTCTGCACGCTCGCGGACGGCTTCGTGACCGTGGCCGGCGAGCGCTCCCGGCACTTCGGTCCGGACGCCGCCCCGGACGGCTCGCTCTCCTCCGCGACCACGAACCTCTCCAGCGACCTGTACTTCCGCGGGGTGAGGGACGCCGGGACCGTCGAGCGGCTCCTGCGCACCCCCGCGCCGGCCGGTCCGAGCCGCGACGTCCGGGAGCTCATGCGCGGCTGGGCGGCCGGGTACAACGCCTGGCTGCGGAAGAACCGGATCACGGACCCGGCCTGCGCGCGGGCCGGGTGGGTCCGTCCGGTGACCGCCCTCGACGTGGCCCGGCGCGGGTTCGCCGTCTCGGTGCTCGGCGGCCAGGGGCGGGCGGTCGACGGCATCACCGCCGCCCGGCCGCCCGCCGGCCCTCCGGCCGATGGCTCCTCCGGCGCTCCCGACCCCGGCCGGACCGCCGAGGCCGCCCGGAAGCTGTTCGACGTCTCCGACGCCGCCATGGGCTCCAACGCCGTGGCCTTCTCGGGGGCGGTGACGGCCGACGGGCGCGGGCTGCTCCTGGGGAACCCGCACTACCCCTGGCAGGGCGGCCGCCGCTTCTGGCAGTCGCAGCAGACCGTCCCGGGCGAGCTGAACGTCTCGGGCGCCTCGCTCCTCGGCACGACCGTCGTCAACATCGGCTTCAACGACAAGGTCGCCTGGAGCCACACCGTCGCCACCGGAGTGCCCCTCAACCTGCACCAGCTGGCCCTCGTCCCGGGCGACCCGACCTCCTACCTGGTGGACGGGAAGCCGGAGCGGATGACGCCGCGCACGGTGACGGTGGCGGTCGGCGGCGGCGCCCCCGTCACCCGTACCCAGTGGTGGACCCGGTACGGGCCGGTCGTCGACCGGCTCGGCGCGCAGCTCCCGCTGCCCTGGACGGCGGCCACGGCGTACGCGCTCAACGACCCCAACGCGGCCAACCTGCGCGCCTCCGACACCGCACTCGGCTTCGGGAAGGCCCGCTCCACCCGGGACGTCGCGGACGTGCTGAGGCGCACGCAGGGGCTGCCCTGGGTGAACACGGTCGCGGCGGACTCGGGCGGACGCTCCTTCTTCGCCCAGGCCCAGCTGCTGCCCCGGATCACCGACGAACTGGCGCAGCGCTGCTCCACGCCGCTCGGCCGGGCCGTCTACCCGGCGTCGGGCGTCGCCGTCCTGGACGGCTCGCGGTCCGACTGCGCGCTCGGCTCCGACCCGGACGCGGTGCAGCCCGGCGTCTTCGGGCCGGCGCGGATGCCGGTGCTGCGGGACGCGCCGTACGCGGAGAACTCCAACGACAGCGCCTGGCTGACCAACGCCGACCGGCCGCTGACCGGCTACGAGCGGATCTTCGGGACGGTCGCGACGCAGCGCTCGCCGCGCACCCGGGGCGGGATCGAGGACGTGGCGGCGATGGCGGAGCGGGGCCGGCTCACGGTGTCCGACCTCCAGCGGCAGCAGTTCGCGAACCGGGTCCCGGTCGGTGACCTGGCGGCGGCCGACGTGGCGGGGGCCTGCCCGGCGGCGCTGCCGGACGATCCGGAGGCCTGCCGGGTGCTGGCGGCCTGGGACCGGACGGTGGACACGGGCAGCCGGGGCGCGCTGCTCTTCGACCGGTTCTGGCGGAAGTTCACCGGGACCGTGCCGGCGGCGCAGCAGTGGCTCGTGCCGTTCTCGGCAGCCGACCCGGTCCGTACCCCGCGCGCCGTGAACACGGCCGCGCCGGGCTTCGCGAAGGCGCTCGCGGACGCGGTGGCGGAGCTGCGGGCGGCCAGGATCCCGCTGGACGCGCCGCTCGGCGCGCACCAGTTCGCGGTGCGGAACGGGCAGCGGATCCCGCTGAGCGGGGGGACCGAGGCGCTGGGCGTCTGGAACAAGATCGAGCCCGTGTGGAACGCGGCGGGCGGCGGCTACACGGAGGTCGCGCACGGGACCAGCCACGTGCAGGCGGTCGGCTGGGACGGGAGCCGCTGCCCGGTGGCCCGGACCCTGCTGTCGTACTCTCAGTCGTCGAACCCGGCGTCGCCGCACCACGCCGACCAGACGCGGCTGTACGCCGGCGAACGCTGGGTGACCTCCCGGTTCTGCGAGAAGGACATCCTGCGCTCGCCGGCGCTGCGGGTGGTGGTCGTCAGGGACTGAACGACATGAACACGAAGGCGGCGAAGATGGAGAGGTGGACGCCGCCCTGGAGGAGCGTGGCCCGTCCGGGCACCACGGTCAGGGCGCTCACCACACCGGTGAGGGCGAGCAGGACCAGGTGGAGGGGGCCCAGGCCGAGGACCAGGGGCCCGGAGAGCCAGATGGAGGCGAGCGCGATCGCCGGGACGGTCAGGCCGATGCTGGCGATCGCGGAGCCGTAGGCGAGGTTGAGGCTGGTCTGCATCCTGTCCCGGCGGGCCGCGCGGACGGCGGCGAGGGTCTCGGGGAGCAGCACCATCAGGGCGATGACGACGCCGACGACCGCCTTGGGCAGGCCGGCCGACGCGACGCCGTCCTCGATGGTGGGCGAGATGAGCTTGGCGTTGCCGACGACGGCGACGAGGGCGAGGAGGAGCAGGCCGAGGCTGGTCCAGGCCTCGCGGCTGCTCGGCGGGGCGGCGTGCTCGTCCTCCGACTCGTGGCCGGGGCGCGGGACGGGGAGGAAGTAGTCGCGGTGCCGGATCGTCTGGACGCCGACGAACACGCCGTACAGGAAGAGGGAGGCGACGGCGGCGAAGACGAGCTGGATGCCGGAGAACTCGGGGCCGGGGTGGCTGGTGGTGAAGGTCGGCAGGACCAGCGTCATCGTGGCGAGGGTGCAGACGATGGCGAGCGCGCCGCCGGAGCCCTCGGCGTTGAAGACGGCGACGCGGTTGCGGAGGGCGCCGACGAGGAGGGAGATGCCGACGATGCCGTTGCAGGTGATCATGACGGCGGCGAAGACGGTGTCGCGGGCGTAGGTCGAAGTGCCCTCGCCCCCTCCGACCATCAGGGTGACGATGAGTCCGACTTCGATGATGGTGACGGCCACGGCGAGGACGAGCGAGCCGAAGGGTTCGCCGACGCGGTGGGCGATCACCTCGGCGTGGTGGACCGCCGCGAGGACCGCCGCGAGGAGGCAGAGCGCGATGAGCCCCACGACGAAGCCGGGGAGGTCACGCCCCCAGGCCGCGCCCAGGGCCAGCGCCGCCACCACTGGTCCCCAGGTGGTCCACTGACGTGTCATTGCCACCGTGCTCGAACTCATGATCCGCATCCTGCCACAAAGGGGGCTTTCGCCCGATTTCGGTCATTCCAGGGGTTCGGTGAGGCCACGCTCGTACGCGGCGAGGGTCTCGATGAACATCCGCCGCTCCCTCGCGTCGAGCGGAGCCAGGGCCGCACGCCAGGCGTCCGCGCTGCGTCCGAGCCAGCCGTCGATGGCGGCCCGGTACCGCTCGGAGATGGACACGATCTTGCGCCTGCGGTCGGCGGGGTCCTCGACCCGCTCCAGAACGCCCTTCTTCGCCAGGTCCCCCGCCATCAGGCTGACGGTGGTGGGGGCGACCTCCAGATGGGCGGCGAGCTCGTTGACGCTCAGCGGCCCGTCGAAGAGGAGGTGGGCGAGCAGGGAGAGGTGGCGGGGGGCGAGGGTGAGCGACTGCAGGTCCTCGGGGATCCTGACGCGCTTGACCCGTGCGACCGTCCGAGGCATCAGCAGCAGCAGCGTGCGTACGGCCTCGTCCAGATCCGGTCCGGGGTCCTCGTCCTCCTCATGGGCGTTCTGCACGTGCACCCTTCCCCTTCATTTCGGTTTCAAACTCTTTATTTTGCTTTGAAAGCAAAGAGATCTTTACGAGTGATGCTACCTGAAGGAATGTTCGAGGGGAGCCGTTTGGCGGCTGTGCCCGGTGGGAGACAGGGGGCATGACGGAGGATGCGGCGAGACAAGGACGTTCGACCCGGCGCGCGTTCGGCGGCGGGCTCCTGGCCCTCGGAGGAGCGGTGATGATCGGTGCGGTGCCGGGCGCCGGTCCCGCGACGGGGGCCGAAAGCGGGTCAGGAGGCGGTCTCGGGGCCGGTGTCCCCGCGCGGCGGACCACGCTGCGGCGCGGTTCGGCCGCGCGGGCCGGACTGCTCGCGCCGCACCTGGACCGACTGGTGACGGAGGCCGAGGCCTTCCTCCGCCCCTCCCCCGCGCACCCCTGGTACGCGGGCGCCGTCCTGCTCGCCGGGCGCGGCGGGACCGTGGCCCTGCACCGGGCGATCGGCTCGGCCGTGCGGTACGCGGGCTACGACGAGAGGACCGACACCGGGATCGAACTGCCGCCGGAGCGGCAGCGGCCGATGACCGGGGACACCGTCTTCGACCTGGCCTCGGTCTCCAAGCTGTTCACCTCGATCCTGGCGGTGCAGCAGATCGAGCGCGGGGCGCTCGACCTGGAGGCGAGGGTCACGGCGTACCTGCCGGAGTTCGGCGGCGGAGGGAAGCGGGACGTCACGGTGCGTCAGCCCCTGACCCACACCTCCGGGTTCCGGTCCTGGATCCCGCTCTACCGGGAGCCGACGCGGGAGGGGAAGCTGCGGCTGCTGTGGGAGGAGAGGCTCGCGAATCCGCCGGGGTCCGCGTACCTGTACTCCGATCTCAACCTGATCTCGCTCCAGTTGGTCCTGGAGGAGATCACCGGGCGCGGTCTGGACGTCCTGCTCCACGACGAGATCACCGCTCCGCTCGGGATGCGCCGCACGCGCTTCAACCCGCCGCCCTCCTGGCGGCCGGACATCGCCGCCACCGAGGACGCCCGGCCGCCCTGGTCGGGCCTGGACCGGGGCATGGTGTGGGGCGAGGTCCACGACGAGAACGCGTACGCGCTCGGCGGGGTCGCCGGGCACGCCGGGATCTTCTCCCGCGCCTGGGACCTGGCGGTCCTCGCCCGCGCCCTGCTCAACGGCGGGGCGTACGGCCCGGCCCGCATCCTCTCCCCCGCGTCCGTGGAGCTGATGTTCACCGACTTCAACACGGACTTCCCCGGCGACGCGCACGGGCTCGGCTTCGAACTCCACCAGCACTGGTACATGGGCGCGATGGCCACGCCCCGCACGGCCGGGCACACCGGCTTCACCGGGACCGGTCTCGTCCTGGACCCGACGACCGACTCCTTCCTGATCGTCCTCGGCAACTCCGTCCACCCGGTGCGCTCCTGGCGCTCCGGCTCCGCGCCGCGCGTCGCCGCCGCGAACCGGCTGGCCAGGGCCGTGCCCGTACGGCCCGTCCGGGGGCGGACGGCCTGGTTCTCCGGCATGGAGAGCGGCACGACCGCCACCCTCGCCCTGCCCCCGGTGCCCGGCGCCGCGCGCCTGGAGTGCGCGCTGTGGTGGGACACCGAACCGGACGCGGACGCCGCCTTCCTGGAGGCCTCCCGCGACGGCGGGGCGACCTGGGAGCCGCTGCCGTTCGTCACCGCACGCCCCGGAGCCGAGCCGGTGGCGCACCCGGCGGGAGCGGCGGGCGGTTGGTCCGGGCGGGTCTGGCACCGGCTCGCGGCCGAGGTGCCGGGGACGGCCCGGGGCGCCGTCCCCGTACGGCTGCGGTGGCGGTACACGACGGACGCGCGGTACGTCGGACGGGGCGTGTACGTGGACGGGGTCCGGGTCCTCGACGCCGCGGGACGCCCGCTCTTCGACGAGGCCCGGCCCGCGGACGGCGCCCGGATCGAGGCGGTGGGGTGGACGGCGTCCCGGGACTGACCCGCCGGTTCGGGTCCGGCACGGGTCCGGGGGTGCTCAGTCGGCCGCCGCCGTGCGCAGTTCCGTCAGGAGCGGGCTGATCAGGGGGTGTTCCTCGGCCCCGCGCCGTACCGCCGCGAAGACCCGGCGGGTGGGGGCGACCCCGTCCACCGGGCGGATCCCGACGCCGGTGAGGTCCATCCCGCGCAGCGCGGAGCGCGGCACGAGGGCGACCCCGGCGGAGGCGGAGGCGAGGGCGACGACGGCGCGGAAGTCGTCGGAGACGTGCGCGAAGCGGGGCGCGAACCCGGCGTACTCGCAGGCCAGGACGGTGACGTCGTGGCAGGGGTTGCCGGTGGACTGGCCGATCCAGTCGTCCTTGGCGAGGGCGGCGAGCGCGACCCGCTCGCCGGCCGCCAGCGGGTGGCCGGGCGGCAGGACCGCGTCGAAGGGCTCCGCGTAGAGCGGCACGCGGGTGAGGCGGTCGTCGTCCTCGCCGGGGGCGCCCCGGTACTCGACGGCGACGGCCACGTCCACCTGCCGGTCCAGGACCATGAGCAGGCTCTCGTCGCCCTCGGCGTCCCGCACCCGGACCCGGATGCCGGGCGCGGTGCGGGCGAGCGCCGTGAGGGCGGGGGCCACCACGAGGCCGATGCCGGTGGCGAAGGCGGCGACCGTGACCGTACCGGCCTCGCCGGAGCCGTAGGCGGCGAGCTCGGCCTCGGCGAGCTCCAGCTGGGCCAGGACGGCGTTGGCGTGGCTCAGCAGGATCTCGCCGGCCGGGGTGAGGCGGGCGCCCCGGGCGCTCCGCTCGACCAGGCGGTGGCCGGTCTCCTGCTCCAGGGCGGCGAGCTGCTGGGAGACGGCGGAGGGGGTGAGGTAGAGCGCGGCGGCCGCCGCCGTGACCGTGCGGTGGTCGGCCACCGCACGGAGGATGTGCAACCGCCGCGCTTCGATCATGCTCCCAGTCTCGCAGGCCGGAGGGGCTGCTCCGGCCCGCGGACCGGGGTCAGCCCGCGAGGGCGGCGCGGGCGGCGACGAACGCGTCCACGGCCCGGTTCACGTCCTCCGTGGAGTGGGCGGCCGAGAGCTGGACGCGGATGCGGGCCTGACCCTGCGGCACGACCGGGTACGAGAAGCCGATCACGTACACGCCGCGCTCCAGGAGCAGCTCGGCCATGCGTCCGGCCTCGGAGGCGTCGCCGATCATGACGGGGGCGATGGCGTGGTCGCCGGGGAGGACGTCGAAGCCCTCCTCGGTCATCCGGGAGCGGAAGAGCTCCGTGTTGGCCCTGAGCCGGTCGCGCAGGTCGCCGGCGGACTCCAGGAGGTCGAGGACCTTGAGGGAGGCGGCGGCGATGACCGGGGCGAGGGTGTTCGAGAAGAGGTACGGGCGGGAGCGCTGGCGCAGCAGGGCGACGATCTCGGCGCGGGCGGCGACGTAGCCGCCGGAGGCGCCGCCGAGGGCCTTGCCGAGGGTGCCGGTGATGATGTCGACGCGGTCCATGACGCCGTGCAGCTCGGGGGTGCCGCGCCCGCCGGGGCCGACGAAGCCGACGGCGTGCGAGTCGTCGACCATGACCATGGCGTCGTAGCGCTCGGCCAGGTCGCAGATCTCGTCCAGCGGGGCGACGTAGCCGTCCATCGAGAAGACGCCGTCGGTGACGATGAGCTTGCGCCGGGCGCCGCCCTCGACGGCCTCCTTCAGCTGCCGCTCCAGGTCCGCCATGTCGCGGTTGGCGTAGCGGAAGCGGCGGGCCTTGGAGAGGCGGATGCCGTCGATGATCGAGGCGTGGTTGAGGGCGTCGGAGATGACGGCGTCCTCGGCGCCGAGGAGCGTCTCGAAGACGCCGCCGTTGGCGTCGAAGCAGGAGGAGTAGAGGATCGTGTCCTCCTGGCCGAGGAAGGAGGAGAGGCGCGCCTCCAGCTCCTTGTGGACCTCCTGCGTGCCGCAGATGAAGCGGACGGACGCCATGCCGTAGCCCCAGCGGTCCAGGGCCTCGTGGGCGGCGGCGACCACGTCGGGGTGGTCGGCGAGGCCCAGGTAGTTGTTGGCGCAGAAGTTGAGCACCTCGCCGGGGCGGCCGCCTGCGGTCACCTCGACGGTGGCCGACTGGGGGGTGCCGATGACGCGCTCGGGCTTGTGGAGTCCGGCCCGCTCGATCTCTTCGAGGGTGGCTCGGATGTCGTCGCGTACGGAATCGAACATGGGTCAGGCTCCCGCAGTCCAGTCGAGGATGATCTTGCCGCTCTTGCCGGAGGCCGCGTCGTCGAAGGCGGCCTCGAAGTCGGTGTACGCGTACCGGCCGGTGATCACGGGGGCGAGGTCGAGACCGCCCTCCAGGAGCACCGACATGGCGTACCAGGTCTCGAACATCTCGCGGCCGTAGATGCCCTTGACCGTGATCATGGAGGTGACGATCTTCGCCCAGTCGACGGCGAAGTCCTCGCTGGGCAGGCCCAGCATGGCGATCTTGCCGCCGTGGGTCATGTTGGCGACCATGTCGCGCATCGCGTGCGGGTTGCCGGACATCTCCAGGCCGACGTCGAAGCCCTCCTTGAGCCCGAGGGTGCGCTGGCCGTCCGCGATGGTCCGCTCGGCGACGTTCAGGGCGAGGGTGACGCCCGTCTTGCGGGCGAGTTCGAGGCGCTCCTCACTGACGTCGGTGATGACGACGTTGCGGGCGCCGGCGTGCTTGGCGACGGCGGCGGCCATGATGCCGATCGGGCCGGCGCCGGTGACCAGGACGTCCTCGCCGACGAGCGGGAAGGAGAGCGCGGTGTGCACGGCGTTGCCGAAGGGGTCGAAGATCGCGGCGACGTCGAGGTCGACGGGGACACGGTGCACCCACACGTTGGAGGCGGGCAGGACCACGTACTCGGCGAAGGCGCCGTCGCGGCCGACGCCGAGGCCGATGGTGGCGCGGCAGAGGTGGCGGCGGCCGGCCAGGCAGTTGCGGCACTTGCCGCAGACGAGGTGGCCCTCGCCGCTGACCAGGTCGCCGACGGCGATGTCGGCGACGTCACGGCCGGTGTGGACGACCTCGCCGACGAACTCGTGGCCGAGCGTCAGCGGGGTGTCGATCGTCTTCTGCGCCCAGCCGTCCCAGGAGCGGATGTGCAGGTCGGTGCCGCAGATGCCGGTCCGCTTGACCTTGATGAGGACGTCTCCGGGGCCGGTCTCCGGCTCGGGCACGTCCGTGAGCCAGAGTCCCGGCTCCGCCTTCAGCTTGACCAGTGCCTTCAATGCAACGGCTCCCGACGTGCGTGTCCTGTGATGTGGGGGTGAGGGCAGGGCTGTGCGCCCAAGATCCCTGGAAGAGAATCTTCCGTACGCGCGGCTCCGGGTCCATCGAGGATTTCTTAAGCGCGCTCGCAGATCAGCTTCACACCCCGGGCGGGGACGGCCCGGCGTCAACACGCGGAGGGGGCGTTCACCCTTCCGGGGAGGTCATCGGCCCAGGACGCTCATCGCCGCGTTGTGACCGGGGATGCCGCTCACTCCCCCGCCCCGGATCGCGCCCGCGCCGCACAGGAGCACATTGGGGTGGCGGGTCTCCACGCCCCAGCGGCCGCCGCCCTCCCCGTCGGGGGACCCGTCCGCGTACGGGAAGGAGAGGTCGCGGTGGAAGATGTGGCCGCCGGGCAGCCGCAGCTCGCGTTCGAGGTCGAGCGGGGTCTTCGCCTCGATGCAGGGCCGCCCGTCGGCGTCGAGGGCGAGGCAGTCGGTGATCGGCTCGTCCAGGTGGGCGTCGAGCTGGGCGAGGGTGGCGTCGAGGAGCGCGGCGCGGGCGCGGTCGTTGTCGGCGGCGAACAGCCGGGCGGGGGTGTGCAGCCCGAAGAGGGTGAGGGTCTGGTACCCCCGGGCGGCGAGCTCCGGGCCGAGGATCGTCGGGTCGGTGAGGGAGTGGCAGTAGATCTCGGAGGGCGGGGCGGTGGGGAGGCGGCCCGCGGCGGCCTCGGCGTGGGCGGCGGCCAGCTGTCCGTACCCCTCGGCGATGTGGAAGGTGCCGGCGAAGGCCTCGTGGGGGTCGACGGAGCGGTCCCGGAGTTTCGGCAGCCGGGTGAGCAGCATGTTGACCTTGAGCTGGGCGCCTTCCGGGGCGGGCGGGGGCGGGTCGCCGAGCAGGGCGGCGAGCTCCTGTGGGGAGGCGTTGACGAGGACGTGGCCCGCCTCGACGGTGGCCTCGCCGTCGGCGGTGCGGTACGTGACCTCGGCGCGGCGTCCGTCGGTCTCGATCCGGGTGACCTCGTGGCCGGTGCGGAGGTGGGCCCCGGCGGCGCGGGCCGCGTCCGCGAGGGCGTCGGTGAGGGCGCCCATGCCGCCCACGGGCACGTCCCAGTCCCCGGTGCCGCCGCCGATGACGTGGTAGAGGAAGCAGCGGTTCTGGAGGAGGCCGGGGTCGTGGGCGTCGGCGAAGGTGCCGATGAGGGCGTCGGTGAGGACGACGCCCCGGACCAGGTCGTCGGCGAAGTGCTCCTCGACGGCGACGCCGAGGGGCTCCTCGAAGAGCATCCGCCAGGTGTCGGCGTCGTCGACGCGGGCACGCAGGGCGGCCCGGGTGGGGAGCGGTTCGGTGAGGGTGGGGAAGATCCGGCGGGCGGCCCGGCCGGTGCGGGCGTAGAACGCCTGCCAGGCCTCGTACGCGCGGTCGGAGCCGGTCAGCGCGGCGAAGGAGGCGCGGGTGCGCTCGGGGCCGCCGCCGACGAGGAGGCCGCCGTCGTCCTTCGGGGTGTACGAGGAGACGGACCGCTTCCGCACACCGAAGGTCAGCCCGAGGTCCCGGACGATCTTCTCCGGGAGGAGCGAGACGAGGTACGAGTAGCGGGAGAGGCGGGCGTCCACCCCGGCGAACGGGCGGGTGGAGACGGCCGCCCCGCCCGTGGAGCCGAGCCGTTCCAGGACGAGGACGGTGCGCCCGGCGCGGGCCAGGTAGGCGGCGGCGACGAGTCCGTTGTGCCCGCCCCCGACGACGACGGCGTCGTACGGGGCGGCGGGCGCGGGGGTGCCGGGGAGCGGGGCGGAGGCGGTCATGGCTCATGCTCACACGCGGGCGGGGGCCGGGGAAGGGGACGGGCCGGGCCCGTCGCCTTCCCCGGGGCGGTCAGGCGGAGGCGGCTCCCCGCGGGGGCGTGGCCGCGCCAAGGAGGAGGGCGGCGGCCTCGGTGGGGTGGCCGAGGCGCTCCAGGCAGTGGGCCTCGTCCTCCAGGGCGGCGACGGTGTCGGGGTGCGCGGGGCCCAGGAGCCGGGTGCGGGCGGCGGCGACGGCCCGGTGGGTCTCCAGGGCCTCCTCCCAGCGGTCGAGCCGGCCGAGGGCGACGGCGGTCTCGCGGCGGCTGAGGAGGGTGTCCGGGTGGTCGGCGCCCAGGGCCCGCTCCCGGGCCGCGTGGACGTCCCGGGACTCCGCGAGCGCCTCCTCCCAGCGTCCGAGCCGGCCGAGGTTGACGGCGAGGGCGTGGCGGGCGCGCAGGGTCTCGGGCCCGTCGGGGCCCTGGGCGCGGGTCCGGGCGGCGATCAGGTCGCGGCAGACGTCCAGGGCGTCAGCGGCCTGGCCGAGCCGCCCGAGGAAGACGCCGGTCTCGTAGCGGGCGGCGAGGGTCTCGGGGTGGTCGGCGCCGAGGGCCGAGGCGCGTGCCTCGGCGACCGCGCGGTACTGGGCGAGCGCCTCCTCCCCGCGCCCCAGGCGCCCGAGGACGTGGGCGACCTCGTGGCGGGTCGCCAGGGTGTCGGGGTGGGCGGCGCCGAGCAGCCGGGCCCGCGCCTCCGCGACCTCGTGCGCCGTGCGGTACGACTCCTCCAGGCGCCCGAGGCGGCCGAGGGTGAAGGCCAGGTTGTGACGGCAGCGCAGGGTGTCGGGGTGGTCGGGGCCGACGGTGCGCTCGCGGGCGGCGATCACCTCGACGTAGAGCTCGTACGCCTCGGGGTGCCGTCCGAGGCGCCCGAGCGCGTACGCCCGCTCCTGGCGCGCCGCGAGCGTGTCGGGGTGGTCGGCGCCGAGGACGCGGGCGCGGGCCAGGGCGACCCGGCCGAAGACGTCCAGGGCGTCGGCGGGGCGGTCGAGGCGGGCGAGGGCGAAGCCGACCTCGTAGTGGCTGGCGAGGGTGTCGGGGTGGTCGGCGCCGAGGACCCGCGAGCGGTCCTCGGCGACGGACCGGTGCACCGCCTCGGCCTCGTCCCAGCGGCCGAGTCGGCCGAGTCCCATGCCGGCCCGGTGGCGGCCGGCGAGCACCGCGACCAGCTCGGCGGGGGGCGCGGCCGGGGCGGGCGGGGTCGTGGCGGGCGCGACGGCGGTGGCTGACGCGGCGGTGGCAGGCGCGGCGGCGGTGGTCCATTCGGTGGTGAGGACGGCCGCAGCGGGGTCGTGGACGGCCGGGCGCGGGCCGGCGGCGGTCCCGGCCGGGCGGTGTCCGCCGCTCATGCCGCGGGCCCACGCGGGCGCGACGAGGACGGGAGCGGGGGCGGGCCCGGGGTCCACCGGAACGGGCCGGGTCGGCGGCAGGGGCGGCTGCGCGGGCACGCCGGGCGGCGGGGCGAACGGGGAGGGGCCCGCGCGGCCCGAGACGATCCGGCGGCGCAGGTCCCCCGCGTCGGCCGGCCGCTCCTCGGGGACCTTGGCGAGCAGGTCGACGACGAGGCGGTCGAAGTAGTCGGGCAGCTCGGCGCGGTGGGCGCGCGGCGGGCTCGGCACCGTGTCGCGGTGGCCGATGAGGATCGCCCAGGAGTCGCCGAGGTCGAAGGGCGGGGCGCCGGTGGCGAGTTCGTACAGCACGCAGCCCAGCGAGTAGAGGTCGCTGCGGTGGTCGATCTCGCCGCCGCCGATCTGCTCCGGGGACATGTAGTGGGGCGTCCCCATGGCGATGCCGGTCCCGGTGAGCTTGGAGGTGAAGCCCATGTCGGCGCCGAGGCGCGCTATTCCGAAGTCGCAGATCTTCACCGTGCCGTCCCGCAGCCGCATGATGTTCGCGGGCTTCAGGTCGCGGTGCACGATGCCCTGGCGGTGCGTGTAGGCGAGGGCGTCGGCGACCTGGTCGGCGATCTCGACGAGGTCCTGGACGGGCAGCGGGTTCTGGGCGTTGGCCGCGAGGAGCTGGCTGAGGTTGCGGCCCTCCAGGAGCTCCATGACGAGGAAGAGCACGCCCTCGTACTCGCCGAAGTCGTGCACGACGGTGATGCCGCGGTGCTGGAGCGCGGCGGCCACCCGGGCCTCGCGCCGGAAGCGCTCGCGCACCACGTCGCGGGAGTGGGGGTCCTGCTGCGGGCCGAGGGGTTTGAGGCACTTCACGGCGACGCGGCGGCCGAGCGCCTCGTCGGTGGCGCGCCACACCTCGCCCATGCCCCCGCGGCCGATGACCTCGTGCAGGCGGTACCGGCCCTGGATCAGTCTGGAGTCCCCCATCGCGTGCCGCCGCCCCCGTCGATTCCGTGCGCCCTTTCCGGTGTGTCCAGTATGGCCGCCGGGTCGGACAGTGGATACGGGGTGGGGTACGCGTACGGATCGGGCCGCGTCTCCGGTCCGAGCCGTTCCACGGCGCGCAGGACGTGCCGGGGCGGCAGCCTCCAGCGCAGGCCGGAGGGGATGCGGCGCAGGAGGCGGGCGGTGGCGGCGAGCCGGCGGGTGACGGTCTCCGGGGGCGGGGCGGGCCGCCCGTAGAGGGCGTGGGCGTACGGGGGCAGGGTGTCGTACGCGAGTGCCGTGACGCGCCGCCAGATCACTTCGCGCGCCGGTACCAGGACGGGTTTGACGGGCGGGCGGCGCAGGAAGTCCTCGACGGTGCGGGCGTCGGGTCCGGCGGCGAGCCGGGGGCGCACCGCCTCGAAGTAGGCGGCGAGTTGCGCGGTGGACGCCGGGACGGCGTCGGGGTCGAGGCCGACGAGCCGGGCCGAGGCGCGGTGTTCGGCGACGTAGCGGTCCGCCTGGGCGTCGGTGAGCGGGATTCCGGAGCGGCGGGCGACGGAGAGGTACGAGTCGGTCTCGGCGCAGTGGACCCAGAGCAGCAGCTCGGGGTCGTCCACGCCGAGCCGCCGGTGGATCCGGCGGACCCGGGCGCCGGCCGCCTCCGCGGCCTCGGTGGTCCCGTAGCTGAGGGTCCCGACGAAGTCCGCGGTCCGCAGGAGACGGCCCCAGGGGTCCTGCCGGAAACTGCTGTTGATCATGACGCCGCGCACGGCGACGGGGTGCAGCGCCTGGAGCCACAGGGCCCTGACCCCGGCGATCCACATCACCGGGTCGCTGTGCAACTGCCAGGTCACGGAACGGGGCCCGAAGAGCCCGGGATCGGCGTCCTGCCTCATGGCGTTCAGGCTACGCCGGAACGGCGGCGGTAGAGCCTGCCGTGCGGGGCTTTCCGCGCGGGCGCTGCGCTTTGCCTCCGAGGGCGAGGCGGGTCCGGGAGGCCCGGGGGCCGTGGGTCCGAAGGGCCCGGGAGTCCGGAGGGGCCGGGCCGGAGAGGGTACGCCCCGAAGAGGGCCCGGAAGGCCCCGTACGAATCCCCTCCGTACGACGACGTACGGGCGGCTCCCCGAAGAGGGCCCGGGAAGGCCACGTCCCGGAAGGGACCCGGCCTCAGGGCGTTCGGCGTTGGCGGGAGGCATAAGCGCGGGACTTGTTGCGGTTTCCGCAGACCCGCATGGAGCACCAGCGGCGGCTGCGGTTCTTCGAGACGTCCCAGAAGGCCCATCCGCAGGTGTGCTCCGCGCAGCGCTTGAGGCGGGCCGCGTCCCCGGCCGCGACCAGTTCGCTCCACGCGATGGCGAGCAGCGCCAGCGGTTCGCGCTCCGGGGGCAGTTCCGCCGAGGGGACCAGGGTTCCGTGCACGGTGACCCGTACGGGGTGCGCGGCGAGGACCCGGTCCGCCTCGGCGAGCAGGCCGGGGTCGGGGACGTCTCCGACGTGGGCTCCCAGCTCCTCGCGGAGGCCGGCGCGCAGGGCCAGGTAGCTCCGGTGGACTTCGTCGGGGACCGTGCCGGGCGCGTCGAGCAGGCCCCGGTCCTCCAGCCAGCGGGCGAGCCCGGCCGGGGTGGCGATCTCGTCGCTCCCCTCCTCCACGTCGACCGTGTTGGCGAAGGCCTCCACGAGGACGGCCGGGGCGGGCTGTTCCAGCACGGCGGGCTCCTTTCGTCCGTACCTGCGCCGCCCACTCTACCGGCTAAGCGTTTAGACGGTTGCGGAGGTAGCCGGTCGTACGTCAGAGTGGTCTCACCGGCTAAAGCTTTCGGCGGTTAGGGGAGGATCATAGTCACCGTGCTGTCCGGAGGGACGAAGACCGGCGAGGAGTCCGGCCCGGCGGACCCCCGCCGCCGCAACACCCCGGTCCTGGTCGGCTTCACCGCCGTCACCAACCTCGCCGACGGGGTGGTGAAGATGGCCCTCCCGGTGCTCGCCGCCCGGCTCACCGGCTCCCCCGCCGAGGTCACGGCCGTCTCGCTGACCCTCACGCTGCCCTGGCTGCTCGTCGCCCTGCACATCGGCGTGCTCGTCGACCGCTTCGACCGGCGGCTGCTGCTCTGGGGCGCGAACGGGGCGCGGCTGGCGGCGACGGCCTGGCTCACCGCCTCCGCCACGGGCGGCGGCCTCACCCTCGGGACGCTCCTCGCCGCCGGGGCGGTCCTCGGCGTCGCCGACGTCCTGGCCTCGACCTCCGCCTCCGCCCTGGTTCCGGCCGCGGTGCCGGAGAAGCGGCGCGAGGGCGCCAACGCCTGGATGGTGGGGGCCGAGACCGTCGGCCAGGAGTTCGCCGGGCCGTTCGTCGGCGGGCTGCTGCTGGCCGCCGGGACGGGGATCGCCCTGGGGGCGACGAGCGTCGCGTACGCCCTGGCCGCCCTCGCGCTGCTCCTCCTGGTGGGCCGTTTCCGGGCCCCCGCGCCCGCCCCGGACGCGGTGGCCGTCCCGGTGAACGCCCGGATCGCCGAGGGGATGCGCTTCCTGTGGCACGACCGGGTGCTGCGCACGCTGTCGCTGATCGTCGCCGTGCTCGCCGCCGTCTGGGGCGCCTGGCTGGCGCTCATGCCGCTCTACGCCCGGCAGGCCATGGAGCTCGGCCCCCGGGAGTACGGCATCGTGCTCAGCGCCCTCGGCGTCGGCGGGCTCGTCGGCGCGATGGCCGTCACCCGGGTGAACCGGCTGCTCGGCGCGCGCTGGGCGATGTTCGCCGACCTGGTCGGCACCGCCCTGATGGTGGCCCTGCCGGCCCTGACCACCGACATCCGGGCGGTGGCGGCCGGGGCCTTCCTCGGCGGCATGGGCGGCACGCTCTGGACGGTCAACGCCCGCACCCTCACCCAGCGCGCGGTCCCCGACGAGATGCTCGGCCGCTACAACGCGGCGGCCCGGCTCTTCAGCTTCGGCGCCATGCCGCTGGGCGCGGCCCTGGTCGGCCTCCTGGCCGAGTGGGGCGGTACGCGGCTCGCCTTCGGCGTCTTCGCGCTGGCCGTCGCGGTGACCCCGGTGCCGTTCCTCAGGAACGTCACCCCGTCCGCCCTGCGGGCCTTCCGCACCGGCTGAGGAGTCCGCCCGCGCGCCGCGTCACGGACGGGGACGCGGCCGGGGGCGCGGGGGCTCGTACGCGGCGCAGTCGGGGTTGTGACAGGGGCCCGGACCCCAGAGCGGAACGAAGACCCCCAAGGTCTTGTGCCGCTTGATCTCGCTGTGGACATCGCCGCGACAGACCGGACAGACGTGCTCGGCCCGCGGCTCGCTCTCACGCATGTGGCTGGTCATGCGTCTCACGGTAGAACCATGGAAAAGATTTGAGAAGTACTTTAAGTCTCTTTACTGTCTCATTGTAGTTTTATTGGACGTTATGTCCTCATACTCACCGCTTCCGGTCGGGCGGATCGTCCCGCGGGCCGGTGTCGGACGCCTCGGGGGGACGCAGCAGGCTCAGGGTCACGGAAACCGCCAGGACCACGACGATCACGGCCAGGCTCACCGGGGAGGGGATCTCCGGTATCGAGGTGCTGATGAGTTCATGGGACGCCTGGAGGACGAGTTTGACGCCGATGAAGGCGAGAATGACCGCCAGGCCCGTGCTCAGGTGATGGAAGCGGTCGAGGAGTCCCGAGAGCATGAAGTACAGGGCACGCAGGCCCAGAATGGCGAAGGCGTTGCTGGTGTAGACGATGAAGGCGTCGTCGCTGACGGCGAGCACGGCGGGAACGCTGTCCACGGCGAAGATCAGGTCGGCCGCCTCGATCGCCACGACCACCGCGAGCAGCGGGGTCGCCACGCGCTTGCCGGCCTCCTTGACGAAGAACTTCGTCCCGGCGTACTCGTCCCGTACGGGGACGACCTTGCGCAGCAGCCGGAGCGCCGGGCTCCTGCCCGGGTCGAAGCTCTCCTCATCGCCCTTGAGGATCTTGTAGGCGCTGTAGAAGAGCACGGCCGCGAAGACGAACAGGACGGCGGTGAACCGGCTGACCACCGCCACGCCGGCGGCGAGGAAGACACCGCGGAACACCAGGGCTCCGATGACGCCGAAGAACAGCACGCGGTGCTGGTAGGCGCGGGGGACCTTGAAGTAGGCGAAGATCAGGGCGAACACGAAGAGGTTGTCGACCGACAGGCTCTTCTCCAGGAGCCAGGCGGTGGTGTATTCGGTGCCGGCCGTCCCTCCGAGGACGAGGAAGACGACCGCGCCGAAGACGAGGGCGAGCCCCACCCACAGCCCGCTCCAGGCGGCCGCCTCCTTGAACCCGATGACGTGTTCGCGGCGGTGGGCCAGCAGGTCGACCGTGAGCGACACGATCACCGTGACGGCGAAGGCCCCCCAGAGCCAGAACGGCACGTCAAGCACGTAGACCTCGCAGGGGTCCGCCCGGACAGGTCCTTACACCCGAGTCTGCGCCTCCCGGCCGCGAACGGCACCGCGGAAGGGAGGTCGCGGGCCGGGTCCGGGCCCGGAGCTCCGGCCCGCGGGCTCCCTCCTCATGGCCCGTCCGGCCCTTCTTCCGGGCACTCCGCCCCGTGTCACACCGCCTTCGGGCGGATCACACACCACCATGGGGGCGTACCGCACCGGAGGCGCGCGAGGGGCGCGTCCGCGACCGCGAGGGGTGTGCCCGGGACGGCACACGGGCAGGCGCTCCGGGGACACCGAGCCGGCCGGACGACCGCGTCCGGCCGCGGGCCCCGTACGGGCCACGTAACCCATACGGCTCGACAGGACTCGTACGACGGAGGAGACATGCGCAAGAACAGGCGCTCGGACGACGCGTCCCCGACCGACGAGGAGATCGACGCGCTCGACGCCCACTGGCGGGCGGCCAACTACCTCGCCGTCGGACAGATCTACCTGATGGACAACCCGCTGCTGCGCGAACCCCTGGAGCCGGAGCACATCAAGCCCCGGCTGCTCGGGCACTGGGGCACCTCCCCCGGCCTCAACCTCGTGCACACCCACCTCAACCGGGTGATCCGGAACCGCGGCCTGGACGCCCTGTGCGTCTGGGGGCCGGGGCACGGCGGCCCGGCCGTGGTCGCGAACTCCTGGCTGGAGGGCAGCTACAGCGAGGTCTACCCGGACGTGAGCCGGGACGAGGAGGGCATGGCCCGGCTGTTCCGGCAGTTCTCCTTCCCCGGCGGGGTGCCGAGCCACGTGGCGCCCGAGACCCCGGGCTCGATCCATGAGGGCGGCGAGCTGGGCTACTCCCTGGCGCACGCCTACGGCGCCGCCCTCGACAACCCCGGCCTCCTGGTGGCGTGCGTCATCGGCGACGGCGAGGCGGAGACGGGACCGCTCGCCGCGTCCTGGCACGCGAACAAGTTCCTCGACCCGGTCCACGACGGGGCCGTCCTGCCGATCCTGCACCTCAACGGCTACAAGATCGCGAACCCCACCGTGCTCGCCCGGCTCCCCGAGGCGGAGCTCGACGAGCTGCTGCGCGGCTACGGCCACGAGCCCCTGCACGTGACCGGCGACGACCCGCGCCGGGTGCACCGCGCGATGGCGGCGGCGATGGACACGGCGCTCGACCGCATCCGGGACGTCCAGCGCGAGGCCCGCGACGGCGGCTCGCCCGAGCGGCCGAGGTGGCCGGTGATCGTCCTGCGCACCCCGAAGGGCTGGACCGGCCCGGCGGAGGTCGACGGGCTGCCCGTCGAGGGCACCTGGCGCTCCCACCAGGTGCCGCTGCCGGGCGTACGGGAGAACGCGGAGCACCGCGCGCAGCTGGAGGCGTGGCTGCGCTCGTACCGTCCCGAGGAGCTGTTCGGCGACGACGGCGCACCGT
The DNA here is from genome assembly GCF_044754545.1 of Streptomyces sp. NPDC093071. NCBI lineage: Bacteria > Bacillati > Actinomycetota > Actinomycetes > Kitasatosporales > Streptomycetaceae > Streptomyces > Streptomyces sp. NPDC093071. Next base: position 541,248 of record NZ_JBIVPH010000002.1, read on the forward strand.
CCGCGCGGGTGCTGGCCTGTGTGCCGGACGGCGAGCGCCGGCTCGGCGCCACCCCGCACGCCAACGGCGGCCTGCTGCGGCGGGACCTGCCCGTACCGCCCCTGGAGCGCTTCGCCGTGGCGGTGGAGGAGCCGGGCGCCACCCGGCACGAGCCGACCGGGGTCCTCGGGGACCTCCTGGAAGCCGTCATGGCCGCCACCGCCGACCGGCGCGACTTCCGGCTCGTCGGCCCGGACGAGACCGCGTCGAACCGTCTCCAGGCGGTGTACGGGGCCAGTGGGAAGGCCTGGCAGGAACCGCTCCTGAAGACCGACGAGCACCTCGACCGGCACGGGCGCGTGATGGAGATCCTCTCCGAGCACACCTGCCAGGGCTGGCTGGAGGGGTACCTGCTCACCGGGCGCCACGGGCTGTTCTCCTGCTACGAGGCGTTCGTCCACATCGTCGACTCCATGGTCAACCAGCACATCAAGTGGCTGCGGACCTCGCGCGCCCTGCCCTGGCGGGCGCCGATCGCCTCCCTCAACTACCTGCTGACCTCGCACGTGTGGCGGCAGGACCACAACGGCTTCTCGCACCAGGACCCGGGTTTCGTGGACCACGTGCTCAACAAGAGCCCCGAGGTCGTCCGCGTCTACCTGCCGCCGGACGCCAACACCCTGCTGTCCGTCGCCGACCACGCGCTGCGCAGCCGTGACTACGTCAACGTGATCGTCGCCGGCAAGCAGCCCTGCTTCGACTGGCTCTCCCTGGACGAGGCCCGCGCCCACTGCGCCCGGGGCGCCGGGGTGTGGGAGTGGGCGGGCACCGAGGACGGCACGCGCGAGCCGGACGTGGTCCTCGCCTGCGCGGGCGACGTGCCGACCCAGGAGGTGCTCGCGGCGGCGGGCCTGCTGCGGCTCCACCTGCCCGACCTGGCGGTCCGGGTGGTGAACGTGGTCGACATGACGCGGCTCATGCCCCACGAGGAGCACCCGCACGGCATGACCGACGGGGAGTACGACGCGCTGTTCACCACGGACCGGCCGGTGATCTTCGGCTATCACGGCTACCCCTGGCTGGTGCACCGGCTGGCCTACCGCCGGGCCGGGCACGCGAACCTGCACGTGCGGGGCTACAAGGAGATGGGCACCACCACGACCCCGTTCGACATGGTCGTGCGCAACGACCTGGACCGCTACCGCCTGGTGATGGACGTGATCGACCGCGTGCCCGGTCTGGGCGTACGGGCCGTGGGGGTGCGGCAGGCCATGGCCGACGCCCGTACCCGCCACCACTCCTGGATCCGGGAGCACGGCACCGACATGCCCGAGGTCGCCGACTGGACCTGGACCGGGTCCGGCGCCCGGCGCGAGGGCGCCCCGTGACGGACGGTCGGGCGGCCGGCGCGCCGACGCGGGTCTTCCTCGTGGACGACCACGAGGTGGTCCGCCGGGGGCTGCGCGACCTGATCGACGACGAGCCCGACATGGAGGTGGTCGGGGAGGCGGCGACGGCGGACCAGGCGCTGGCCAGGGGCCCCGCCCTGCGGCCGGACGTGGCCGTCCTCGACGTGCGGCTGCCCGACGGCGACGGGATCGCGGTGTGCCGGGAGCTGCGCTCGGCGATGCCCGGTCTGGCGTGTCTGATGCTGACCTCGTTCGACGACGAGGACGCCCTGATCGACGCCGTCATGGCGGGGGCGGCGGGGTACGTGCTCAAGCAGATCAAGGGCTCGGACCTGGTGGCGGCGGTACGGACGGTGGCCACCGGGCAGTCGATGCTCGATCCGGCCACCACGGCCCGGCTGATGCGCTCGCTGCGGGGCCCGGAGGCGGCGAGGCCGCCGGAGGACGAGCGGCTCGCGGCGCTCTCCGAGCGGGAGCGGGCCGTCCTGGAGCTGGTCGGGGAAGGGCTCACCAACCGGGGGATCGCCGAGCGGCTCTTCCTGTCGGAGAAGACGGTCAAGAACCACATCTCGCGGCTCCTGGGAAAGCTGGGCGTGGAGCGGCGCGTCCAGGCGGCGGTGATCGCGGCGCAGGCCCACGAGCACGAGCACGGGACCCGGGAGGGGTGACCTTCGCCTCCGGCTGCCGTTTCTCCGAAGGCCCACCACGGCTCACCCCCGGGTGGTCTCCAGGGGTACGCGCCACGCGAGGACCGTACCGCCCGGCGGGTCCGGACGGGGGCGGACGGACAGGCCGCCGCCCAGGCGCTCGGCCCGCTCGGTCAGGTTCCGCAGACCGCCCCGGCGCCCGCCCTCCCGGACGCCCACGCCGTCGTCGGCCACCGTGACCGCGAGGACGCCGTCCCCGACGACGACCGCCACCTCCGCCCGGCGGGCCCCCGCGTGCCGGGCCACGTTGGTGAGGGCCTCGCCGATCACCGCGACCACCTCGTCGGCCACCCCGGCCGGCACGTCCGTGTCGAGCAGGCCCTCCATCCGCAGCGCGGGGGCGAAGCCGAGCGTGGAGGCGGCCGAGTCGACCGCCTCGACGACGCGGCTCCTGAGCTTCGGGGCCGTCCCGGGGGTCTCGTGCTCCCGGAGGCCGAAGACGGTCGAGCGGATGATCTTGATGGTGGCGTCCAGGTCGTCGATGGCCCGGGTCAGCCGGGCCGCCGCCTCCGGATGGTCCACGAACCGCCGGGCGCTCTGCAGCGTCATGCCGGTGGCGAACAGGCGCTGGATCGCCAGGTCGTGCAGGTCCCGGGCGATGCGGTCGCGGTCCTCCAGGAGGCTCACCTGCTCGGCGTCGCGCCGCCGGTCGGCCAGTTCGAGGGCCAGCGCCGCCTGCCCGGTGAAGACCGGCAGCGCGGCGATCTCGGCGCCCGTGAAGGGCGGCCGCCCGGCGCGCCGCGCGAGGACCAGCACACCGCTCAGCCGCTCCTTCGTGCCGACCCTGACGGCCACGGCGGGACCGAAGCCCTCCCAGCGCTCGGGCCGGACCGTGATCCGTTCGTCGGTCCCGACGTCCGCGACGGTCACGAGACCGTCCTCGGCGAGGGCGACCGCCGCCAGGATGCCCTCGCCGCCGGGCAGCACCACGCCCCGGTGCGCGTCGGCGCGCTCGCCGCGGGCCAGCGCCCCCAGCGGTTCGCCGCCCGGCCCGACCGGGTGGAAGACGCCCGTGTCGGCGCCCGCGATGTCCACGGCCCGCTCCAGCATTCCGTCGAGGACCTCGGTCTCCGCCGCGCCGGACAGGAGGGCGCTGGTGAAGTCGGAGCTGGCGGCCAGCCAGCGCTGGCGGAGGCGGCCCTCCTCGTAGAGCCGGGCGTTCTCGATGGCGATTCCGGCCGCGACGGCCAGGGTCGTCACGACGGCCTCGTCCTCCGCGTCGAAGTCCGCCCGGCCCCGCTTCTCGGTCAGGTAGAGGTTGCCGAACACCTCGTCGCGGACCCGGATCGGGACGCCGAGGAAGGAGTGCATCGGCGGGTGGTGGGGAGGGAAGCCGTACGAAGCGGGGTGCTCGGCCAGTTCGGACAGGCGCAGCGGCTCGGGGTGGCGGATCAGCTCGCCGAGGATGCCGTGCCCGGAGGGCAGCGCGCCGATCCGTTCGCGGAGTTCGTCGCCGATGCCGACGGGGAGGAACGCGGACAGCTTCCGGTCGTCGCCGATGACGCCCAGCGCTCCGTACTCGGCGTCCACCAGGGTCACGGCGGACTCCACGATGCCGCGCAGCACCTGGGGCAGGTCGAGTTCCCGGCCGACGGACATGACGGCTTCGAGGAGTCCGTGGAGGCGGTCCCGGGTCCCCCGGACCTCGTCGATGCGCGTCTGGAGCTCGTCGAGCAGTTCGTCGAGGCGCAGCCGCGGCAGCCGTGCGTCCGCCGACCCCGTGTTCTCCCGGCCCATCGAAACCTCCGGTCGCGTCGGGCGCCCGCGCGACGCCGGCCGCGCCCGGTCCCACGGTAATCCCCGAGCCCGGTCCGCTCCTGCCGGACGCGTCCGCCGGGACGAGGGGGCCGGAGGTCCCGCCCGCGCGGGTGGGGCCGGTGGGTCCGAAGAGGGGGCCGTTCGGCCCTCCCGGACTCCCGGCGCGCGACGGACGGTGGGAGGGACGAGGCGCCCTCGCCTCCCGGACCCCGCTCGTCCCCTCGTCCCCCCGTCCGCCCCCACCGCACGCACAGTCAGGACGAACCGTGATCACCACCGCTCCCACCCGCACACTCGTGGCGTCGCTGGTCGAGGACGCCGTCACCGCGCCGTCGATGCACAACGCGCAGCCGTGGAGGTTCGTCCACCGGGCGGACACCGACACCGTCGAGCTGTACGGCGACCCGGCGCGCGAGATGCCGCGCGCGGACCCCGACCGCCGTGCCCTCCACCTCGGCTGCGGAGCGGCCCTGTTCGGGCTGCGGGTCGCCGCCGCCCACCGGGGCCTGGGCGCGGAGGTGCGGCTGCTGCCCGATCCGGAGGACCCCTGGCACCTGGCCGACGTGCGCCTGGACGGGACCGTCGGGACGGACGAGGACCTGGCCGCGCTCCGGCCCGCGCTGGCCGAGCGGCACACCAGCCGCTTCCCATTCACGGAGGAGCGGGTCCCCGCCGAGATCCTCGACGGGCTCCGGGCCGCCGCCCTCCTGGAGGGGTGCCGGCTGGTCGTCCCCGGGGACTGGCACACCGAGGCCGTCATGGGCCTGGTGCACGCCTCCGAGATGTTCGAGGCCGCGGACGTCCGGGTCCGCGCGGAGATCGCCGCGTGGACCCGCACCGGCGAGGCCGGGGAGGACGCCCGGACGGAGGGGATCCCCTCGTACGCCCTCGGTCCGAGGCAGTACGACGTCACCTCCCCGGTGCGGGACTTCGATCCTCCGCGCCGGGTCCCGGAGCGCGGTGCGGCGCGCTTCGAGAGGGATCCGCAGATCGCCCTGCTCGGCACGGCCGGGGACACGCCGCGGGAGTGGCTGGCGGCGGGGCAGGCCCTCCAGCGGGTCCTGCTCCGGGCCACGCTCGACGGGCTCGCCACCTCCCTGACGTCCCAGCCGCTGGAGTGGCCCGAACTGCGCCCGCTCGCGCGGGACCCCCTCTCCACGACGGGCTTCGTCCAGATGGTGCTCCGCTTCGGGTACGGGCCCCGGGGACGGGCGACTCCCCGCCGGCCGGTCTCCGAGGTGCTCGCGTTCGCCTGAGCCCCGGCCCGCGCCGGGGTCCGGAGTTCACAGCCGGAACCAGCGCTCCTCCCCCGCCCCGACGTCGTGCCGGCGGCCGCCCGGGAGGACGACGGTGAGCGGACTCCCGGACGAGGCGGGCACGCGGACGGAGAGCCGTCCGGGGAGGACGCGCACGCGGACGCCCCGATGGCCGTGGAAGCAGATCGTGAAGGCGAACCGGGGGATCTGCGCCAGGGCCACCGGTTCCACCCGGAGCCCCTCCGGGCCCGCCTCCAGGCCGGTGATCCCGCGCTCCACGAGGTCGACCGTGCCCGCCATCGCCCCGAGGTGGATGCCCTCGCCCGTCGTCCCGCCCTGCACGTCGGCGACGTCGCCGAGCAGGGCCTCCTCGCAGTACCGCCAGGCGTCGGCGCCCTTCTGCCGGGCGATCACCCAGCCGTGGACGAGGCTGCTGAGCGTCGAGCCGTGGCTGGTGCGCCGCAGGTGGTACGCGACGGTGGCGCGCCAGACGTCGTCGTCGAGCCGGTGGCCGAGCCGGGCGAAGAGGCCGTACAGCTCGGCGGGCCGGAAGAGGTAGCCGAGCATGAGCGTGTCGGCCTGCTTGGAGGCCTGGTAGCGGTTGACCGTGTCGCCCTCCGCCTCCAGGATCCGGTCGAGCCTGCGGATGTCGCCGTACCGCTCCCGGTATCCCTCCCAGTCGAGTTCGGCCAGGTCGCCGTAGCCCTCGAACTGGCTGATCACGCCCCGGTGGAACGGGATGTGGAGGCGCCGGGAGACGTCGTCCCAGCGGGACAGCTCCTCGTCGTCGAGGGACAGCTCCTCCGTCAGCTCCGCCCGCCGGGCGCCGGGCAGTTCGGCCAGGAGGTCGAGGCCCCGGGCCAGGACCCAGGCGGCGGTCGCGTTGGTGTAGGCGTTGTCGTCGATGCCGGGGGCCGTGGCGTCGGGGTAGGCGTCGTGGTACTCGTCGGGGCCCATGACCCCGCGGATGCGGTAGCGCCCCGGGCCGGGGTCGAAGGCGGCGGCGCCGGCCCAGTGGCGGGCGACCTCCAGCAGGATCTCGGCCCCCTCGGCGTGCAGGAACCCCCGGTCGCCGGTGGCCTGCGCGTACTGCCACACGTTGTACGCGACGGCCGAGCCGACGTGGCGCTGGAGGTGCGAGTGGTCGGGGAGCCAGCGCCCGGAGCGGGGGTTGAGGTGCAGTTGCTGGGTCTCCTCCCGGCCCGAGCTCGCGCTCTGCCACGGGTACACGGCGCCCACGGCACCGGCCCTGCGGGCCTCCTCGCGGGCGGCCGGGAGCCGTCGGTGGCGGTACAGGAGCAGGGCCCGGGCCACTTCGGGGAAGTGGAGGTTCAGATGGGGCAGGACGAACAGCTCGTCCCAGAAGACGTGCCCCCGGTACGCCTCGCCGTGCAGCCCCCGGGCGGGGACGCCGACGTCGAGCTCCGCCGTGTGCGGGGAGAGCGTCTGGAGCAGGTGGAACAGGTGGAGGCGCAGGATGCGGCCCACCTCCCCGGGGACGTACAGCTCGCCCTCCTCCCAGAGGCGCCGCCAGGACGCCTCGTGGGTGGCCAGGAGGCGGGGGAAGGCGGGCGCCCGGGCGACCTCGTCGCAGGCCTCCGTGCGCGGGTCGCCGTCCGGCCGGTCCGCCGAGGTGCGCAGGGCCAGGGTCTTCACGAGCGTCGCCGGGCGGCGGGGGCCGACCGGCAGGCGGTACGTCCGGACGGTGCCGGTCGGCGTGGCCGTCCCCCCGGCGGACGCCCCGGGGCGGGTGTCCGTGCGGACGGCCAGGGCGAGGTGGAGGACCGGGTCGGTGGTGCGGCAGGAGAGCCAGGCGGTGCCGCCGGGTCCGAATCCGCTCCGGTGGTCCGTGAGGTGGCTTCCCTCAAGGCTCCGGTACCGCTCCACCCCCGCGTTGACGACCGCGCCGTCGAGGACGGACTCCACCTCGACGGTACCGGTCCATCCGTAGGCGCGGAACGTGCTGCGCTGGGCCGCGAGGCGGGGGTCGCCCATGTGCACGATCCGGGTGTGGCCGACGCGCAGCGCACGCCCGTCCGCGTCGCGGAAGAACAGGTTCCGGACGAGCGTGCCCGCCCGCAGGTCGAGGCGTACGTCGTAGTGGCGCAGCTCCGGGGAGTCGGGGGTCAGCCAGGGGCCGGGCGGTCCGCCGTCCGGGAGGCAGCGGTAGCGCAGGCGGGTCCAGTCGGGGAGGTTGACCATGTCCTCGTTCTCGACCCGCCGGCCGGCGACGGCGGAGGTGCGCCGGTCGTAGCAGCCGGCCAGGTAGGTGCCCGGGTAGTGGACGGGTCCCGCGGGGCACTCGGGTGCGGAGCCCCGGGTGGCGAACCGGCCGTTGCCGAGCGTGCAGAGCGACTCGACGAGCCGCTCGCGCGCCGGGTCGTACCGGTCGTAGGTCCACGTCCAGTCCGTCGTCATCGCCGCCCGTCCCCCGCGCTCCGTACCGGTGTGGTCATCGCCGCCCGCCCCACGTCTCCCGGACCAGCGCGGTGAGGTCGGGGACGACCAGGTCGGCGCCCGCCTCGCGCAGGGGGGCCGTGCCGCGTCCGTCCGGGGCGCGGTCCAGGCCGACGACGAGGCCGAAGCCGCCCCGGCGGGCCGCCCGTACTCCGGCGAGCGCGTCCTCGACCACGGCGGTGTCGCCGGGGCGGGTGCCCAGGAGGGCGGCCGCGTGGAGGAAGAGCGCCGGGTCCGGTTTCCCGGGGAGGGCGAGCCGGGCGGCGTCCCCGCCGTCCACGACGTCCGCGAGGAGCCGGTCGAGGCCGGTGTCCGCGAGGAGCGTCCGGGCGTGGCGGGACGCGGAGACGGCGACGCACGGGACGCGGAGGGCGCGCAGGGCCGTGAGGGCCTCCGCCGCGTCCGGGAAGGCGGTGACGGCCCCGGCGGCCAGGGCGTCCAGGAAGGCCGCCTCCTTGCGGGCCGCGACCGCCCACACGGTGGCGCGGCCGGGCGGGTCGCCGGGGCTTCCGGGCGGGAGGCGGATGCCGCGGGAGGTCAGGAACGCCTCCGCCCCGTCGTAGCGCGACCGGCCGTCGACGAGGCGGCGGTACTCGGCGTCCGCGTCGAACGGCGCCGGGTCTCCGGCGCCGTCGGCCGCCCGTCCGGCGAGGCAGGCGTCGAACGCGGTCTTCCAGGCCGCCGCGTGCGCGGTGGCGGAGTCGAGGAGGACGCCGTCGGTGTCGAGGACGACGGCCCGGGGCGGCGGAGTGTCCTCGTGGCGCCCGTTCACGCGGCGGCCGGCGGGTCGGGGACCTGGAGGGCCGGGTGCCGCGGGCCGCCGAGCGCGACCTCGGGGGCCCCGGTGTCGGCCGCGCGGCCGAACATGCCGTACGCCTCCTCCGTCTGCCCGGGTGCGAAGCGGTGGGTGCCGCGTTCCTCCGCCGGCACGGGGGTGGAGGTGGTGGCGACGCGTCCGCCGGGCCGGACCGTCCGGGTGCGCGTCTCGCAGGTCTCCGGGAACCCCACGGCTTCCATGCTGCCCACCCACTTCCCGTACGGCGTTCGGGTGTCCTTCTCCTCCGGGCGCGGCCGTGACCCCCGCGGGGCTCCTCCTCGATCGCGGTCCCCTTCCAGGGTTCCGCGAAGCCGCGCGGCCGCAACCGGAACGGGAAGCGGCCCGCGACGCGGGGTCCTTCGCCGGGCCCGGGTCGGCGTACGCGCGGGGACCGGGGCACACGACCCGGAATATACCCCCCGGGGTAACCCTGTTACGGTGGAAGCCATACCCCAGGGGGTAATTTTCCAGCGGAGGCCGCCGTCCTCGGCGCGTGGGACGACAGGCGGCTTGCCGCCCGGACCTCCGGAGACGCGCTGCGGAAAGCCTTCGCGCTCGCGCTCCCGGCGGTGGCGACCCTCATGCTCGCCGACGCGTTCCGCCGAGAGCCGCACCCGGGCCCGACCGCACCGATCCCGGCCACCACCACACGTTCCGGCAACACTCCCGCAATACCCCCAGGGGTAAAATGACCCCGCCCCGTGCGGGCCCCGACGACAGACAAGGACCACCTCCGCCATGACCACGCCCACCGCCCTCGGCACCGACGAGGCACGCACCCGCCTGCACGAGCTGACCGTGATCGACGTGCGCACCCCGGGCGAGTTCGCGAGCGGCCACCTGCCCGGCGCGCTCAGCATCCCCCTGGACCGGATCGGGGACGCCCTGCCCGAGATCCGCGGGGCCGCCGACCGCGGGGAGGTCCTGGTGGTCTGCGCCTCCGGCGCCCGCTCGGAGAGCGCCTGCCGGACCCTCGCCGGGCACGGCATCACCGCCGCCACGCTCGCCGGCGGCACCGGCGCCTGGGCCGACGGCGGCCACGACCTGCACCGCCCCGAGGGCGGCCCGCGCGCCTCCTGGGCCATGGAGCGGCAGGTCCGCCTCACCGCGGGCTCGGTCGTCCTCCTCGGACTGCTCCTCGGCCTGCTCGTCCACCCGGCCTTCCAGCTGCTCTCCGCGGGCATCGCCGCCGGTCTCGTCTTCTCGGCCGTGACCAACACCTGCGGCATGGCCGTCGTGCTCGGCAAGCTGCCCCACAACCGCCCCCGCCCCGCCGACCTCGAAGCGGCCCTCGCCGCCCTGCGCGCCCGCTGACGCCCCGGGGCTCCCCGTGCGCGGCGCCGGCCGGCCGCGCATGATCGAAGCATGTCCCAGGTGACGACCACGGATCTGTACGAGGTCACGATGGCCCTCTCCTACCTGCGGGAGGACATGCGGGCACGGGCGACCTTCAGCCTCTTCGTGCGCGATCTGCCGCCGGGCCGCGGCTTCCTCGTGGCCGCCGGACTCGAACCGGCCCTCGACTACCTCTCCCGGTTCCGCGTGGGCCGCTCCGACGTCCAGGACTTCGCCGAGACGCTGCGGCGGCCCGTCGAGGACCTCGCACCGCTCCACGGCCTGTCCTTCGACGGGGAGGTGCGCGCCGTGCCGGAGGGGCGGATCGTCCTCGCGGGCGAGCCCCTCCTGGAGGTCACCGCGCCGCTGCCGCAGGCCCAGCTGGTGGAGACGTACCTGCTGTCCCTCCTCTGCCACCAGACGGCGGTCGCCTCCAAGGCGGCGCGGTGCGTGCTGGCCGCCGCCGGGCGTCCCCTGGTGGACTTCTCCCCACGCCGGGCCCACGGGCCCGAGGCGGGCGTCCAGGCGGCCCGGCTGTGCGCCCTGGTCGGCTTCGCCGGCACCAGCAACGTCGCCGCCGCCCGCCGGTACGGCATCGCGGCCGCGGGCACGATGGCCCACTCGTACGTGGAGGCCTTCGGCTCGGAGGAGCGGGCGTTCCGGGCGTTCGCCCGCACCCATCCCGGTCCGGTGACCCTGCTCGTCGACACGTACGACACCGAGCGCGGCGTCGCGACGGCCGCGCGCGTGCTCACGGACCTGCGGCTCGGTCCCGGGTGCGGGATCCGCCTCGACAGCGGCGACCTGGGCGCGCTGGCCCGCCGGGCCCGTGCCGCGCTCGACGGCGCGGGCCTGGCGGACGTGCGGATCGTCGCGAGCGGCGGCCTGGACGAGTACGGCGTCGACGCGCTCGTACGGGAGGGGGCGCCGATCGACGCGTACGCCGTGGGGACGAAGGTCGGCACGGCCGCCGACGCGCCGTATCTGGACGCGGCGTACAAGCTGGTCGAGTACGACGGGCGGCCGGTCATGAAGCTGTCGTCGGCGAAGGCGACGGCGCCGGGCCCGAAGCAGGTCTTCCGCGGCCCCGGCCTCCGCGACGTCGTCGGCCTGGCGCACGAGGAGCCGCCCGGGGGCACCGAGCCGCTGCTGCGGACCGTGATGCGCGGAGGGCTCCGGACGGAGCCGCCCGACACCCCGGCGGCCGCCCGGGAGCGCTTCGGGAAGGACCTCGCCGCCCTGCCGGAGGAGGCCCGGCGGATCGAGCGCCCGGTGCCGCCCGTGCCTGCTGTCACGACCCGGCTGGCGGTCCTGACGAGCCTGGTCCGGCACCGGATCGGGGCGAGGAAGTGAGGGAGCGAGGCCCATGAGCATTCCGCGCACCCCGTACGCCCTGTGCACGCCGGTGACAGCTGAACCGGACGCCCCGCCGTCCCGCCGGTTGCGGCCGGTCGAGTCGGGGCCGCTCGCCGTTCCCCACCATCCGGTGCCGGCGTTCTTCACCGGGGCGGCCGGGGACCGGGCCCGGTCCGGACGCACCCCGGCCCCGGTCCGGAGCGGGACGCGTCCGGGCCGGGGCCGGGGTGACAGGACCTAGGGCAGGAGCTCGTCCATGGAGGCGCGCCCCTTCTCCGCCATCCGGCGTTCCGCCCAGGCGAGGTTCTTCGGGGTCACGTCGCGGCCGGAGGCGAGGACCAGGTCCTCCGCCGTGAACTCCCCCTCCGATCCGGCGTGCAGCAGCCGGTCGGGCGTCGGGAAGTCCCCCGGGGACGTCTTGTCGGGCTCAGCGTTCATGCCGCCTCCTACGTGTTCGTCCGGCACTCGCCATTGTGGTGTCCGGTCGGCGAGAACGCATCCGGGGCCGCAGGAGCCCCGGCGCCGGGCCGTCGTACGAGGTCGGCGGCGGCCCTCGGGGACAGGACGGCGCCCTCCTCGTGGTGGCGGGCGTACGCCTCCGGGGCGAGGGCCGCGCGCAGGGCCTGCTCCGCGCGGGTGCGGATCAGGGTCTCCGTCTCCGAGGTGAAGGGGCGGAAGCCGCCCGCGCCGGGCCCCGCGTGGGCGTCGTACGCGCCGAGGAGCCGGGCCCCGGTCTCGGCGTCGCCCGGCCCGCCCCGACCGGCGCGGGCCCACGCGGCGGTCCCGAACTGGGCGACGACGAGGTGCGGGGCGACCAGGTGGGCGAGGGTCTCCACGTCCACGACGGCGCGGGCCAGCCGGTCGAGGGCCTCGTCGTAGGCGCCGTCCAGGCAGTCGAGCCAGGCCCACGTCCCGCCGGCCAGGCCCCAGAAGAGCGACGGGGTGACCTCGCCGAACTCGCCCTCCAGGAGGGTGAGCTGGGCGCGGGCGAGTCCGGTGCGTCCGGTGTGGCCGTAGTGCTGGACGAGCAGCATCCGGCCGGAGCCTGAGCCGCACGGCGGCCAGGCGCGCGGTGAAGACGGGCACCTGGGAGCGCGCGCCGACGCGGGCGGCGGCCTCGGTGGCCCGCTCGAAGTCGGCGGCGGCCTCGGCGAGCCTGCCGGTCTGCTCGTAGGCCTCTCCCCGGGCGGCGAGGGACTCCGCGATCCCCCAGGCGTCCCCGGCGGCCTCGAAGAGGGCGAGCGCCTCCTCGGCGTCGGCTTCGCGGCCGGCGAGCTTGGCGCGCATGAGGAGGGCGAAGCCGAGGTCCCAGCCGGGTCCCTGGTCGCGGCAGGCGCCGACGATCTCCGTGAGGGTCTCGTCCAGGCTGGTGAGCTCTCCGGTCATCAGGCGGGCGAAGTACCACATGGTGCCCGGCTGCCGACAGGTCTGCGGCAGGCCCGGGCGGTACGCGGAGACGAGGGCGGAGAGCCGGTCCCGGGTCCCGGGGCGTTCGAGGGCGGTGGCGCCCGCGCCGCCCTCGGTGGCGAGCGCGTACAGCCGGCCGCCGCGCCGGGCCTCCCAGAGGCGTTCGCCGGTCCACGGCGGCGGCACGTCGGCGCACCGCCCCTCGAACGGCAGCGCGGGTCGGACGGGCTCCTCGAAGGGGTCGGGGCCGAGGCGCGCGGCCTCGGCGGCCCAGGTGCGGGCGTCGACCTGGTGGTTGCGCAGCTGCCAGAACCAGCTGAGGCAGTGGACGAGGCAGAGCACCTCCTGCTCGTCGCCGAGGGCGAGGGCGGTCCGCAGGGCGCCGCGCAGGTTGTCGTGCTCCCGTTCGAAGCGGGCGATGGCGGCGACCTGGCCGGACCCGCGCAGCTCCGGATCCGTCCGCCGGGCCAGCTCCCGGTAGTACACCAGGTGCCGCCGCTCCACCTCCGCCCGCTCCCCCGCCTCCGCAAGCCGCTCCCGCGCGTACTCCGCCACCGTCTCAAGCAGCCGGTACCGCATCCCGTCCTCCACCGGACCCGCCACCACCAGCGACTTGTCCACCAGCGCACCCAGCACGTCCAGCACGTCCAAACCCGCCCCGTCCGCGCACACCGCCTCCGCCGCCGCCAGACCACACCCGCCCGCGAACACCGAAAGCCGCCGCAGCACCACCCGCTCCGGCCCCTCAAGCAACTCCCACGACCAGTCCACCACCGCCCGCAACGTCTGCTGACGCGGCAACACCGTCCGCGCCCCCGCCGTCAACAACCGGAAACGGTCATCCAGCCGCTCCGCGATCTGCCCCACCGACAACATCCGCAACCGCGCCGCCGCCAGCTCGATCGCCAACGGCAACCCGTCCAGACGACGACACACCTCCTCCGCCGCCCCCAGGTCCTCCTCCACCGAGAACCCCGGCCGCGCCGCCGCACCCCGCTCCCCCAGCAACCGCAACGCCACCCCCACCGGCAACGGACCCACCGGCCGCACCACCTCCCCCGGCACCCCCAACGGCTCCCGACTCGTCGCGAGCACGGTCACTCCGGGGCAGCGCGTCAGCAGCGACTGCGCGAGCTCCGCCGCCGTGCCGACCACGTGCTCGCAGTTGTCGAGGACCAGCAGCATCCGGCGGGTGCCGCAGTGCTCCACGAGGTCGGCGAAGGGGTCCTTCGGCGCGGCGTCGGGGACGGGCGGGCGCTGCCAGAGCTGCGTCTCGCGGGCCCCGAGGGCGGTGAGGACGGCGGCGCCGACCGTGGACCCGTCCCGTACGGAGGCGAGTTCGGCGAGGTGGACCGGGCCGTCGTACGTCTCGGCGGCCTCCAGGGCGAGGCGCGTCTTGCCGACGCCGCCGGGCCCGGTGAGGGTGACGAGCCGCCGGTCGCCCCAGGCGGCGGCGAGGTCTCCCAGTTCGTCGTCGCGGCCGATGAAGGAGGTCAGACGGGCGGGCAGGGCGCCCGTCGGGTGCTCCGGGCCCGCGGGCCGGTCCTCCGCGAGGAGGTCGGCGTGCAGGGCGCGCAGGGCGGGCCCGGGGTCCGTGCCGAGGCGTTCGGCGAGGGCGGTGCGCACCTCCTCGTACGCGGCCAGGGCCTCGGCGGGCCGTCCGGCGGCCCGCAGGGCGCGGATCCGCAGGGCCTGGAGGGGTTCGTCGAGGGGCTGCTCCGCGGCGAGGGCGGCGAGCGGCGCGAGGACCCCGGCGGCCCGTCCCAGGGCCAGGTCGGCGGCGAACCGGTCGCGGCGCGCCTGCGCGTGCCGCTGTTCGACCCGTACGACCAGGGGGTCCGCGTCCCGGCCCGGGAGGTCGGCGAGGGCGGGGCCGCGCCAGAGCCCGAGGGCCTCGTCCAGCAGGGCGGCGGCACGGCCCGCGTCCCCGGCGGCCCCGGCTTCCCCGGCGGCGAGGGCGGCGGCCCCCTCGGCGGCGAGCCGTTCGAAGCGGTACAGGTCGATGTCGTCCCGGTCGGCGGCGAGGCGGTAGCCGGCGGGCTCGGAGGCGACGGCCTCCCGGCCCAGGGCCCGGCGCAGCCGGCCGACGAGGGCCTGGAGCGCGGCGGTGCGGTCCTGGCCGTCGGCCGGGTCCGCGTCCGCCCAGACCTGTGCGATCAGCGCGCCCGGGTCGACCGCGCGCCCGCCGGCCGCCGCGAGCGCGGCGAGCAGGGCGCGGAGCCGGCCGCCGCCCAGGACGGCCTCCGTCCCGTCGCCGGTACGGAGGGCCTGACACGGACCGAGGACACGGTAGGACGGCTGCACCGGCCCATTCTGCCCCGCCGGTGCCCCGGGTCCCACCGATATCCGGGGCCGCGCCCGGCGCCGGTGCGCCCCGTCCGTCCGCCCCGGTCCTCCGCGGCGAACTCGCGCCACGCCGTGTCACCGCCATGGCGTCGCCGGGGTGCGGGTTCGACAATGGGGGGGATGACCGATGACGACCCGCGTACGCGCAGTGGCGAGATCGGGCCCGCCGAGTGGCTCGCCATGAACCGGACCGGCAGCTTCGACTGGGATCTCGACACGGGCAGCATCGATGCCGACGAGTCCGGGCTGCTGGTCTTCGGCGTGTCCCCGGACGCCTTCGACGGGTGTCCGGAGACGCTCGTCGCGCGCCTCGACCCCGAGGAGCGGGTCAAGCTCCGGGGCGTCGTGCGCGAGGCCGTCAAGAGCGGCGCGGTCTCGTACACCGCGCACTTCCCCATCCCGCAGGACGACGGACCACCCCACTGGACGCACGTGCAGGCGCGGATCCTGCGCTCGCCGGACGGGCGGGCCCGGCGGATCGTCGGCGTGGTGCGGGACACGACCGCCGAGGTGATGCACTTCGCCTTCGTGCGGGACCTGGAGAAGCGTCGCGAGGTCCAGACGAACATCGTGGAGCGGACGACGAACGCGCTGTCGCGCGCGGTGACCGTGGACGACGTGACGGCCGCCCTGACCGGGCCCGGCGGGCTCGCGCGGCTGGGGGCGGACGGTCTCGCGCTCGGGCTCGTGGAGAACGGCTCGCTGAACATCATCGCGCTGAGCGGGGAGTCCCTCGACGTGCTCGACGGATTCCGCAACCGGCGTCTCGACCGGCGGCTGCCGCTGGCCGAGGCGGTGCTGAGCGGCCGGCCCCGGTTCGCGTCGTCCTTCCCGTCGCTCGGACGGGAGTTCCCCGAGCTGGCCCCCTATCTGCCCCGGCTCGACTTCCGGGCCGCCTGCTACCTGCCGCTGGTGGCGCAGGCGCGCTCGCTGGGCGGGATGGCGCTGTTCTACCGGGGCCGCACCTCGTTCAACCCCGACGAGCGGAACCTGGCCCTGGGGCTCGCGGCGATCGTCGCCCAGTCGCTCCAGCGGGCGATGCTCTTCGACGAGGAGCGGGAGCTGGCGACCGGTCTCCAGGCGGCGATGCTGCCGCGCCGGATCCCGGAGATCACCGGCGGGCAGATCGCCGTCCGCTACCACGCGGCGTGGAGCGGGCGGCAGGTCGGCGGCGACTGGTACGACGTGATCCCGCTGCCGCGCAGCCGGGTCGGGATCGTCGTGGGCGACGTCCAGGGCCACGACACGCACGCGGCGGCCATCATGGGCCAGCTGCGGATCGCGCTGCGGGCGTACGCGGGCGAGGGGCACGCCCCTTCGACGGTGCTGGCGCGGGCTTCCCGGTTCCTGGCCGAGCTGGACACGAACCGCTTCGCGACCTGTACGTACGCGCAGGTGGACCTGGCGAGCGGCACCCTGCGCGCGGTGCGGGCCGGGCACCTGGACCCGCTGATCCGGCACAACGACGGGCGGGTGGGGCAGCCCAAGCTGCGGGGCGGGCTCCCGCTGGGCCTGGCGACCGTGTTCGGGGACGAGGAGTTCCCGGAGACGCGGCTCGACCTGGTGCCCGGGGAGACCCTGGTGCTCTGCACGGACGGGCTCGTCGAGCAGCCCGACTCGGACATCTCGTCCGGTCTCGCCGCGCTCGCCGGGGCGATCGCCAGCGGTCCGCCGCAGGCCGAGGCGCTGGCCGACCACCTCTCCGACCGACTGTGGGAGCGGTGGGGTTCGGGCGACGACGTGGCCCTCCTGGTGCTGCGGCGCAGCCCGGACCCGGGCACGCCCCGGGCGCCCCGCATCCACCAGTACATCCACCAGGCCGATCCGCAGGGCCTCTCGGACGCGCGGGCGGCCGTGGGGCAGGCGCTGCGCGACTGGGGGATGCGGGAACTCGCGGACGACGCGGAGCTGCTGACGGGCGAACTCCTCGTCAACGTGCTGCTGCACACGGAGGGGGGCGCGGTGCTGACCCTGGAGGTGCTGCCCGAGCCGGTGCGGCGGGTGCGCCTTTCGGTGCAGGACCGGTCGAGCGCCTGGCCCCGGCGCCGTACTCCGGGCGAGGCGGCCACGTCGGGGCGCGGGCTGCTGCTGCTCGACGCGCTGGCCTCCCGGTGGGGGGTCGAGCCGCGCGGCGAGGGCAAGGCGGTGTGGTGCGAGATCGGCCCGGCGCAGGTGCCGGCCGACGCCGCTCCCGGCGGCGGGTGAGCCCGCCGCCGGGAGGAGGGGGTCCGGACGGGGTCAGGCGCGCTGCCACACCGTGGTGGCGTTGCAGAACTCGCGGATGCCGTGGCCGGCGAGCTCGCGGCCGTACCCGGAGCGCTTGATCCCGCCGAAGGGGAGCGCGGGGTGGGAGGCGGTCATGCCGTTGACGAAGACGCCGCCGGCCTCCAGGTCGCGGACGAAGAGGGCGACCTCCTCCTGGGAGCGGGTCCAGACGTTGGAACTGAGGCCGAACGGGGAGTCGTTGGCGACGGCCACGGCCTCCTCGGCGTCGCCGACCGCGTAGACGGTGGCGACCGGTCCGAAGGCCTCCTCGCGGTGGATCCGCATCTCCGGGGTGACGCCGGTGAGGACGGTGGGCCGGTAGTACCAGCCGTTCCGCAGCTCCTCGCCCTCGGGGCGGTGGCCGCCGCAGAGGGCGGTGGCGCCCTTCGCCACGGCGTCGTCGACGAGTTCCTCCAGGTCGGCGCGGCCCTGCTCGGTGGCGAGGGGGCCGACGTCGGTGGACTCGTCGAGGGGGTCGCCGACGGTGAGGGCGTTCATGGCGGCGGTGAAGCGCTCGGAGAAGTCGTCGTACACGTTCCGGTGGACGATGAACCGCTTGGCGGCGATGCAGGACTGGCCGTTGTTCTGGACGCGGGCGGTGACGGCGGTCTTGACGGCCGCGACGACGTCGGCGGAGGGCATCACGATGTACGGGTCGCTGCCGCCGAGCTCCAGGACGGTCTTCTTGATCTCGTCGCCCGCGACGGAGGCGACGGCCCGGCCGGCCGGTTCGCTTCCGGTGAGGGTGGCGGCCACCACGCGGGGGTCGCGCAGGACGCCCTCGACCTCGCGGGAGCCGATGAGGAGGGTCTGGAAGCAGCCGTCGGGGAATCCGGCGCGGCGGAAGAGGTCGCCCAGGTAGAGCGCGGTCTGCGGCACGTTGGAGGCGTGCTTGAGGAGGCCGGTGTTCCCCGCCATGAGGGCGGGCGCGGCGAAGCGGATCACCTGCCAGAGCGGGAAGTTCCACGGCATGACGGCGAGGACGGGGCCGAGGGGCCGGTAGTGGACGCGGGCGGTGTCCGCGCCGGAGTCCTGGACGTCGCTCTCCGCCGGGTGCTCGTCGGCGAGGAGTTCCTCGGCGTGGCGGGCGTACCAGCGCATGGCCTTGGCGCACTTGGCGGCCTCGGCGCGGGAGGCGGCGATCGGCTTGCCCATCTCGACGGTCATGGTGCGCGCGATGTCCTCGGTGTCCTCGTCGAGGAGGCTCGCGGCGGCGCGCAGGAGGCGGGCGCGTTCGGCGAAGGAGGTGGTGCGGTACCGGCGGAACGTCTCGTGCGCGGCGGCGACGCGGCGCTCGACCTCCTCGGGCCCGTGGGCCTCGTAGGTGCGCAGCGTCTCGCCGGTCGCGGGGTTCACGGTGGCGATGCCCATGGCCTGTCTCCTCCTGCGTCGGCCCCCGTCCGACACCAACCTTCCGTGAAGAGCGGCGCGGCGCAACAGGGGCGGGACGGCGGGGTGACCCGGGCGGTCAGGCGGTGAGCCAGGTCAGGGCGCCGGCGAGGTGGGCCCGGAAGAGGGGGTCGCGGTACGCCTCCGGGGCGTGGCCGAGGGCGGTGAAGAGGACGCGCCCCCGGTCCACCTCCCGGCACCAGACGAGCGGGTGGTCGTCGCCGTGGGTGCCGCCCCGGTACGAGGACTCGTCGGCCCGGGCAAGGACCCGTACGCCCCGGGGGGCGGAGGTGAAGTTGTACCACTCGTCCGTCCACGTCCAGCGGGCCGGGAGCGGGGCGGTCGCCGGGTGGTCGCCGGGGGTCGTGAGGACGGTGCCGGGCTGGACCTCGGGGTGGCCGTCGAAGCGGGTGCCGAGCAGCTCGCCGTAGAAGGGCCAGTCGGGTTCGGCGTTGGCGGCGGCGTGTACGGCGAGGAGGGCGCCGCCGCCCCGCAGGTATGCCTCGAAGGCGGTCCGCCCCTCGGGCGTCAGGACGGTCCCGGTCGTGGAGAGCAGGACGACGACGGCGCACCGGGTGAGCCGTTCGGGCGTGAAGGCGCCCGGGTCCTCGGTGACCTCGGCCGCCCGGCCCGCCTCCTCCGCCAGCTCCACGAGGGCGGCGGCGCCGTCGGGGATCGAGTCGTGGCGGTACCCGGCGGTGCGGGTGTAGATCAGGACGTCTGGGGTGGACACGGGGCGGGCTCCAGGGGAAACAGACGAAACGGGGAGGCAGAGGAGACAGGGAGACAGCGATGGGGAAAGCGCTTTCTATCGTTCACTCCGACCGTAGTCACCGGAACCGGCGCCCCGCAAGGAGCGGCCTGCGGAGGCTCACCCCGATCCATTGTCGTATCGGATACATCTCTGTATCTTTTGGCGCGCCGCACTCCATCCGGACAGTCCCATCCGCACGCCCCGCCGTCCGTTCCGCCGAGGAGCCGCCATGAGCACCGTGCCGCCCGCGCTCGCCGCCGCCGTCGGGCCGCTGCCCGACGGGGTCGTCCTGCCGCTGCCGCCCGCCTTCGAGAGCGTCGAGGAGGAGCGCCGGTACCGCAAGGAGCAACTGGCCGCCGGATTCCGGATCTTCGGGCGGTTCGGCTTCTCCGAGGGGGTCGCCGGACACATCACCGTCCGCGACCCCGGCGACCCGAACGCCTTCTGGGTCAACCCGTTCGGGATGAGCTTCGGCCAGATCAAGGCCTCCGACCTGATCCTCGTCGACCACGAGGGCGTCGTCCTCGAAGGGCGCCGCCCCGTGAACCGGGCCGCCTTCGTCATCCACTCCCGGGTCCACGCCGCCCGCCCCGACGCGATCGCCGCCGCGCACTCGCACTCCCTGTACGGCAAGGCCTTCTCCAGCCTCGGGATCCCGCTCGACCCGATCACCCAGGACGCCTGCGCGTTCTTCGAGGACCACGGGATCTACGACGACTACCGGGGCGTGGTGAACGAGGGCGAGGAGGGCGAGCGGGTCGCCAAGGCCCTCGGCGCGTACAAGGCGGTGATCCTCAAGAACCACGGGCTGCTCACGGTCGGGCAGTCCGTCGCCGAGGCCGTGTGGTGGTTCGTCACCATGGAGCGCTCCTGCCAGGCCCAGCTCCTCGCGATGGCCGCGGGCACCCCGCAGCTCATCGACCGGGAGACCGCGCTGCTCACGCGCGGTCAGGTCGGCGGGCACCTGGCGGGCTGGTTCCAGGCGCGCCCGCTGTGGGATCAGATCACCGCGTCCGACCCGGACCTCTTCGACTGACCTCCCGGGCCGGGGAGTTCGCGCGTCGAGGCCTCCAGGAACCCCGGGAGGAACTGGCGTTCCAGGCTGCCCGGCGGCAGTTCGTCCGGCTCCACGTAGCTCTGCGCGAGACCGCCCTCGCGCAGGGCGATGAGCAGGCGCGCGAACCGGTCGGCGTCCACGGTGAGTTCGCGTCCGGCCCGGCGCAGGACGAGGGTGAGGCCGCGGGCGATCTCCGCCCGCAGCCGCTCGTCGTGGCGCGCGAGCACCCAGGCGGCCTGCGGGTCCCGGATGGCGTGCAGGGTGAACTCCGTGGTCACCAGGTACCAGTCCCGCTCGTCCGGCTCCACGCGGGAGGCCAGCTCCGCGAGCCGGGCCAGGGTGTACTCCTCGGCCGTCAGCGCGTCGATCGACTCGGCGAGCCGCCGCACCGTCCGGTCGCTGTGCTCGTCGAAGAGGGCGAGGAAGAGCTCCTCCTTGCTCGCGAAGTTCGAGTAGTACGCGCCCCGCGTGTAACCGGCGCGCTCGCAGATCTGCTCGATCGTCGTCGCGTGGAAGCCGTGCTCGGCGAAGGTCTCCAGGGCGGCCTTCAGGAGCGCCGCACGGGTGCGGGGCCGCCGCTTGGTGACGCCTTTCGGCACGGGTGGTTCCTCCAGTTCGTCCGGGCCGCTGCCGCGGCGGACGCCCACCATACCGGCGCCTCCCGGCCGGGCGGGGATCAGCTCCGGCGGATAAAATTCCAGACATGGGAGAGCGGCCAGCCGCGCCTGCGGCGCCCGACCTGGTCCTCGAGATCGACGGGGACGCGACGCTCATGGACCCGAGCCGCGTCTACCGCGTCGGACGGGACCCCACCAGCGACATCGTCCTCTCGGACGCCCGGGCGTCCTGGCACCACGCGGTGCTCAGGGCCTCCGCCGGCCGGTGGACCCTGACCGACGAGGACAGTACGAACGGCACCTTCGCGGACGGCCGGAAGGTGGCCGGGGCGCGGGAGGTCGGCGCCGGGACCGTCGTACGGTTCGGACACCCGGAGGACGGCCCGCGCGCCGTCCTCTCGACCGGTGCCCGGGCCCGCCCGGCGGAGCCGGGACCCGCGCCCGAAGCCGTATCACCGCCTCTGCCCCCGCCCGTACCGGAACCCGAGCCCGAGCACGTGCGGGAACGGGAGCCGGGGCCGGACGGGGTACGGGAACGGGAGCGCGTCCCGGAGCCGGAGCAGGCACCAGAACGGGAGCACGCGCCGGACGAGCGTGTGCGGGAGGAACACGTACGGGAGGAGCACGTACACGACGAGCACGTACGCGAGCCGGAGCCCCTTTCCGGACCCGTACGGGAGCCGACGCCCGCCCCCGAGCCGGAGCCCCTTTCCGGACCGGAGCCCGTCCCCGAGCCCGTCCCCGACCCCGTACGGGAGCGGGAATCCGGGCCTCCCCGGCCCCCTTCCGTCTCGCATCCCGCCGCCACCGGCACCTTCCGGCAGCCGACGTCCGTCCGGCCGCTGCCCACCCACAGCATCCGCATCGGCCGCGCCCCCGACAACGACGTCGTCATCCCCGACCTCGTCGTCTCCCGGCGCCACGCCGAACTGCGCGCCCACCCCGACGGCACCTACTGGATCCACGACCTGGACAGCCACAACGGCACCTTCCTCAACGGCCGGCCCGTCACCGACGCCCGGGTGACGCCGGAGGACATCGTCGGCATCGGGCGGTGCGCGTTCTGCCTGATCGGCGGGCAGCTGGTCGAGTTCACCGACACCGGCGAGGTCTCGCTGGACGTGCGGTCGCTCGCCGTCACCGTCGACCACGGGCACAAGACCCTCCTCGACGAGGTGTCGTTCCCGGTGGGCGAGAAGTGCCTGCTCGCGGTCGTCGGACCGTCCGGCGCCGGGAAGTCCACGCTCCTGAACGCCCTCACCGGCCAGCGGCCCGCCGACCGGGGCACGGTGCTCTACGACGGCCGCGACCTGTACCGGGACTACGCCGAGCTGCGCCAGCGCATCGGACTCGTCCCCCAGGACGACATCCTGCACCTCCAGCTGACCGTGCGCCGGGCCCTCGGGTACGCCGCCGAGCTGCGGTTCCCCGAGGACACCGAGCGCGCGGAACGGCAGGCCCGGGTGGACGAGGTGATCCGGGAGCTCGGGCTCGTGGAGCGCGCGGACCAGCCGATCCACAGCCTCTCCGGCGGACAGCGCAAGCGGGTGAGCGTGGCACTGGAGCTGCTCACCAAGCCGTCCCTGCTCTTCCTGGACGAGCCCACCTCGGGCCTCGACCCCGGCATGGACCGGTCCGTGATGCACATGCTGCGCGGGCTCGCCGACGACGGGCGGACGGTCGTCGTGGTCACGCACAGCGTGCTCAGCCTGGACGTCTGCGACCGGCTGCTCGTCCTCGCGCCCGGCGGCCGGGTCGCCTACTACGGGCCGCCCTCCGAGGCCCTCGGGTTCTTCGGCTTCGAGGAGTGGCCGGAGGCCTTCGAGGCCTTCGAGAAGGAACGGGACCGCGACTGGGCGGGCGGCTACCGCTCCTCCCGCTTCCAGCGCCGGTACATCACCGACGCCACGGCGGGCCCGGACCTCCCCCTGGGCGGCGGCGCCCCCGCGGACGAGGTGCGGGCCCCGCCGCCGAAGGCGCAGAGCTGGGGCTCCCAACTGCGGACCCTGGTGCGCCGCTACGCGGCGGCGCTCTCCGCCGACCGCACCTTCATCGTCATCATGGTGGCGCTGCCGTTCGTGATGGGGGCGATGGCCCGTGCCCTGTCGGAGGGCAGTCTCAACCCCGAGTCCTCCCTGAACGTCCTGCTCATCCTCTGCGTGGGCGGGGTCCTCACGGGCGCGGCGAACGCCGTGCGCGAACTCGTCAAGGAACGCACGATCTACCGGCGCGAGAGAGCCGTCGGCCTGTCCCGCTCGGCCTACCTCGCCTCCAAGGTGGTGGTCCTCGGCCTGATCACGGTCGTGCAGTCGGTCGTCCTGACCCTGGTGGCCCTGATCGGCGTGCCGCTGAACGTGCCCGGCGGTAAGGGGGTCCTGATGCCCCCGCTGGTGGAGATCACCCTCGCCGTCGCGCTGCTGTCCTTCACCGCGATGATGCTCGGCCTGTTCGTCTCCGCCCTCGTCCGCAAGGAGGAGGTGACGATGCCGCTGCTCGTCCTGCTCGCCATCGTGCAGGTGGTGTTCTGCGGGGCGCTCCTGACCGTACGGGGCACGCCCGTCCTGGAGCAGCTGGCCTGGCTGGTGCCCTCGCGGTGGGCGTTCGCGGCGATGGGCGCGACGATCGACATCGGGAAGGTGGCGCCGAGCGACAAGACCACCGATCCGCTGATGCGGCACACGGCGGAGGCCTGGCTGTTCGACATGGGCATGATGGTGGTGCTCTGTCTGGTCCTCGGCCTGGTCGTGGCCCGGCTGCTGCGCCGCCACGAGCCGGTCGTCATGCGGAGGTAGCCCGTGACCGTCCCCATGTCCGAGTACGTGCCGGACTTCCGGCCCACCCACGTCGTGCCGCGCGACGGCCTGCCCGCCTGGGAGGCGCCCGATCCGGAGCTGCCCACGGCGCCCCTGGACGCCTTCCTGCCGGTGCGCCTTGAAGAGCGGAGCGGGGACTGGGGGCGGATCCAGTGCTCCAACGGCTGGACGGCCTGGGTCGACGCGCGGCTGCTCGTCAGCGTCCCCGACGACCCTCCGGCGGCGGGCCAGCCCCTCACCAGGACCGCCGATCCCCGTCCGCTGATCGCCCGCGCCGAGGACGCCCTCGGCCGCTATCGGCGGGCCGCCGAGGAGCTGGGCGCGGGCCGCCTCGACGGCGAGGCCTTCCGGCTGCGGACCCGCGGCCTGCGGGTGGGCATGGTCGTCGACGGCGAATCGGTGTGGCTGTACGACGCGGAGCACGAGCGCTGGGTGTACTGCGACGGCGCGGGGCTCAGTACGTACGCGTCCGGGGCCGCGCCCTCGGTCACCGCTCCGGCGCCGGCCGGCGCGGAGGAGGCCGGTGGTCCGGTGGGCGACGGCGTTCCGGCGGACGGCGGTGCTCCTGCGGCCGGCGGTACTCCGGCGGACGGCGGTCACGAGCCCACCCGGGTGGTGCCCGTCGGACACGATCCGACGCGGGTCGTGGAGCAACCGCCGGCCGGGGTGGCGGAGCGGCCGCCGACGCAGGTGGTGGAGCAGCCACCGGCCGAGGCGGTGGAAAGGCCTCCGACCCAGGTCGTGGAACAGCCGTCCGAGGAGGCGGAACCGCCTCCGCCGACGCGGGTCGTGGAGCGGCCGCCGACGGGTGAGGGCTGATGGCCGGCGGGGCGCACGCCGACCCGGACCTTCCGGCGGGCCGGCCCTCGGGGCTCGTCGGCAAGGAGATCGCCGGCTACCGCCTGGAGGGCGAGATCGGGCGCGGCGGCATGGCCGTGGTGTACCGGGCCCGGGACCTGCGGCTCGACCGCACGGTGGCGCTGAAGCTGCTCGCCCCCGAGCTGGCCCGCAACGACACCTTCCGCAAGCGCTTCGCGCACGAGTCGAGGGTGGCCGCCTCGATCGACCACCCGCACATCGTGCCGGTCTTCGAGGCGGGCGAGACGGAGGGCGTGCTGTACATCGCCATGCGGTACGTCGCGGGGCAGGACCTGGTGGCACTGCTGCACCGCGAGGGGCCGCTGCCGCCCGCGAAGGCGGGCAGGATCGCCGTGCAGGTGGCCTCGGCCCTGGACGCGGCGCACGCGCACGACCTGGTGCACCGGGACGTGAAGCCCGGCAACATCCTGGTGGCCGAGGGCACCGACCGGGACCATCCGGAGCACGTGTACCTGACCGACTTCGGCCTGACGAAGAAGTCGCTGTCGCTGACGGGCTTCACGACGGTGGGCGAGTTCGTGGGGACCCTCGACTACGTGGCGCCCGAGCAGATCTCGGGGAAGCCGGTCGACGGCCGGTGCGACGTGTACGGCCTGGCGTGCGTGGTGTTCGAGACCCTGGTGGGCGCGCCGCCGTTCCGCCGGGACACCGACTGGGCCGTGCTGTGGGCGCAGCAGTACGATCCCCCGCCCCCGCTCTCCGAGGCGCGGCCTGAGCTCCCGGGGGCGGCGGACGCGGTCTTCGCGAAGGCGCTGGCGAAGACGCCGGAGGAGCGGTACGGGACGTGCCTGGAGTTCGTCACCCAGCTGCGCGCCGCCCTGGCGTCGGGCGCCCCGGGGGCGGCGGGCCCGGCGGTGGCCGGGGCGCCCCGGCCGCTCGGCCCGCCGCCCGCCCCGCCCGCGTGGGCGCGCCCGGTGTTCCGGGAGCTGTAGGGCCGGGGGGCCCGGGATCTGTAGGGCCTGGGGGTCAGCGCGCGTCGGGCGGTGGCGGTGCCGGCCGCTCGACCTCGCCCTTCCGGCGGACCCGGGAGGCGAGGAGGCCGGCGAGGAGGCCGAGGACCAGGCCCCACAGGAGCGCGAAGCCGGCGATGACCCAGACGTGCGGGCGCAGCAGCACCTGTCCGCCGAGCGAGTCGAGTTCGCCGATGCCGAGGACCGAGAGGCCGAAGCGGGCCTCGACGTGGGTGACCGGGGCGACGACCAGCATGGTGAGCGCGAAGGCGACGCCCGTGCGCAGGGAGTGCTGCCAGAGCCTGGTGCGGGCCGGGGAGCGGACGGCGGCGGCGAAGGCGGCGGCGAGCACCAGGACGGCGGCGACGGGGAGCAGCCACCAGGCCCGTCCGTCCTGCGCGGCCAGTGAGGACAGGTCGATGGTCGAGAGGTCCGGGGCGCCGCCGCTCCCGCCGCGCAGGACGGCGTCGAGGACCTGCGGCACGGGCAGACCGAAGGGTCCTTCCGCCCGGCCCTCCCAGGAGCCGCCGATGCCCACGCCGAGCGCGAGCCAGGTGATGTTGGGCAGGCCGAGGAGGAGGACCGCGAAGGTGTCGGCGGGGCGCCCCTTGGTCGCGGCGACGACGAGCCCGACGACCAGGCCCACGAGCACGTACGCGAGGAGCAGCAGGAGCATCGCGCGGGCGACGGGCCGGACGGGTTCCTGGTAGCGGACGAGCCGGGACGGCAGGGGGGTCGCGCGCGAGACGAGGAGGGCGACGAGGAGCACGCCGAGGATCCACAGGAGGCCGTAGAAGAGCGTGGGTCCGAGGTCGGTGCGGAAGCCGACCGTCGGGTTCACCGAGTCGAGGAGTTCGCCGAAGAGGTCCATGAGCGGGTCCTCGGCCTCCCCTCCGCCGACGGTGATCCGGAAGTCGTGGCGGGCGAGGGCGGAGAGGCCCGCGAGGCCGAGCAGCCAGAGGACGACGACGGACCCGGCGCGGAGCAGGAGTTCGCGGGCGCCGGTCACCGCGTGGTGGCGCAGGGGCCGCAGGAAGCAGTAGCCGGTGACCAGTGCGCCCACCAGGGTGACGGTGAGGGGCATGGCGGTCAGCTGGGCCTGGGTTCCGGCGAGGGCTCCGGCGTCCCCGGAGAGTTCGACCTTGCCGCCCGTCGCCATGACGACGACGGCGGCGAGGACGGCGATGAAGCCGCCGGGCAGGTCGGCGGCGCCCGCGGCCCGGAGGCCGAGCCCGGCGACGACGCCCATCGCGAGATACCCGGCGACCACGGCCGCCAGGGCCTGGAGGGCGATCCGGGCGAAGAGCCCGGCCGGGGTCGCGGCGGGCCGCGTGGAGGTGGGGGGCCTGCTGCTCACGGTGACCACGCTAGTACCGGGTACGGCCGCGCGCTTGCGGACGGAGCGCCCCCGGCTCCGGACGGAGTCGGGGCGCGGAGCACCTCCGCTTGCGGGCGGGCACCCGTCGGCGCACACAATGGGCCCGGAACGGAAGAAAGGGAAAAACGTGACTTCCCACCCGCCGTCCGGGCCTCCGTCCGGTCCGCCGTCGGTTCCCCCCACAGGTCCCCCTTCGGGCCCCCTCTCGGGTCCGAGCACGCGCCCGGGCTCCTCCGGCCCCCCGCCGCCGTCCGGACCGCCCACCGGCGGTTCCGGCGGCGCGGGCGGTTCCGGGGGCGGGGGCTCCGGTGGTTCCGGTGGTTCCGGTGGTTCCGGCGACGGCCCGGACGCCGGGGGTTCGTCCCGCTATCCGGGTGACGGCGGCAAGGGCGGCGGCCCGTGGTGGCGTTCCGTCCCGAAGGTCGCCTCGATCACCGCCGTGCTCGTGGCGGCCGTCGCCCTGATCGTCGTGCTCACCAGCCGATCCGGCGACGACGGCGGCACGACGAACGCCGGCGGCGGGGAGGTCTTCCTCCAGAGCGCCTCCTCGTCCGGCCCCGACCCGTTCACACAGACGACGGTCAGCTCCACCGGTTCCGCCCCGCCGCCCTCGCTGCCGCCCCGCAGCGGCTCCGCGGAGACCGGCACCCCCCGGGTGTCGGGCGGCACGCCGGGCCTCTACGGCGGGACGAAGTCGGTGGCGAGCTGCGACGTGGAGCAGCAGGTGCGCTACCTCTCCGGCGAGCCCGCGAAGAACGCGGCCTTCGCCTCGGTCGCGCGCGTCTCCGCGAACGAGGTGCCCGGCTATCTGCGCTCCCTCACACCGCTCCAGCTCCGGGCCGACACCCGGGTGACGAACCACGGCTTCAAGGACGGCTCCGCCACCTCGTACCAGGCGGTCCTCCAGGCCGGCACCGCGGTCCTGGTCGACGACCGGGGAGTGCCCCGGGTGCGCTGCGCCTGCGGCAACCCGCTGACCGAACCGGTGGCGCAGAAGAACCCCCGGACGACCGGCACCCCCTGGCCCGGCTATCAGGCCGACCAGGTGGTCGCCGTCGCGCCCTCCACGACGGTCGTGAACGTCTTCGTGGTGTACGACCCCGAGGACGGCGACTGGTTCGCGCGGAAGCACGGCGACACCGGCGGCAATGACGAGCCGACCTCGCCGCCGACGTCGACCTCCCCCGCGCCGTGCCCGCCGGGCTCGTCGCCGTGCCCCGGCGACAGCACCTCTCCCGGGCCGTCGACGTCCTCGCCCGGGCCGCGGCCCGACTCCTCGCCGCCGCCCGAGCCGCAGCCGGACTCCTCCCCGCCCGCGCCACAACCGGACTCGTCACCGCCGCCGCCCGAGCCGCAACCCGACTCCTCGCCCCCGCCGCCCGAACCGCAGCCCGATTCCCCGCCGCCGCCCGAGCCGCAGCCGGACTCCTCCACCCCGAACTCGGGGCCGGCCCCGGAGACCTCGGGGGAGGCCCCGGCGGACCCGAACACGGGCGGGCCGGCGGCCGCCCGGGCCTGATCCGGGCCGGCCCGCGCCGAACGAGGCGCCGTCCACGGGCGGCGCCTTATTCGGGTGCCCGTCCGGGAGGACGCGTGTACGGTCCACCGAGTGGAACCATTGACCGACAAACAGATCCGCTCGTCCTTCGTGAACTGCACCAAGGGCGAGGCGGCGCGGCTCAAACTGCCGCTCGACTTCGCCGAGCTCCCCTGGGACGACCTGGACTTCCTCGGCTGGGTCGATCCGGGCGCTCCGCTGCGCGCACACCTGGTCGTGCCCCGCGAGGACGGGCCGCTCGGCGTGTCCCTGCGGGTCCCGGCCGCCGGCCGGACCAGCGCCATGAAGTCGAGCATGTGCCAGGTCTGCCTGACCGGGCACGCCTCCTCGGGCGTGACGCTCCTCGTGGCGCCGCTCGCCGGGAGCCGCGGCCGCGAGGGGAACACGGTCGGCATCTACCTCTGCGCCGACCTCGCCTGCTCCCTCTACGTCCGGGGCAAACGGCAGCCGAAGCTGCGCGGCCGGCGCCAGGAGGAGTCCCTCACCGTCGAGGAGCAGATCGCCCGTACGACGGCCAACCTCGACGCCTTCGTCCGGCGGGTCACGGCGGGCTGACGGCCCACCGTGCCCCCCCCGTGGCCGGACGGCTCGGCGGACGGCTCAGCGGAAGGCCTGCTCGCCGGTGAGCGCCTTGCCGATGACCAGGGAGTGGACCTCGCTCGTGCCCTCGTAGGTGAGCACCGACTCCAGGTTGTTGGCGTGGCGCAGCACCGGGTACTCCAGGGTGATGCCGTTGGCGCCCAGGATCGTGCGGCACTCGCGGGCGATCGCGATCGCCTCGCGCACGTTGTTCAGCTTGCCGACGCTGACCTGCTCGGGGGTGAGCGCGCCCGCGTCCTTCAGGCGGCCCAGGTGCAGGGCGAGGAGGATGCCCTTGCCGAGTTCGACGGACATGTCCGCGAGCTTCTGCTGGGTGAGCTGGTACGAGGCGAGGGAGCGGGCGAAGACGGTGCGGTCCCGGGCGTAGGAGATCGCCGTCTCCAGGCAGTCGCGGGCGGCGCCGAGCGCGCCGAAGACGATGCCGAAGCGGGCCTCGTTGAGGCAGCCGAGCGGGCCCGAGAGGCCGCGGGCCTCCGGCAGCATCGCGTCGGCCGGCAGCCGTACGTCCTCCAGGACCAGTTCGCTGGTGACGCTCGCCCGCAGCGACAGCTTCATCCTGATCTCGGGGGCGCTGAAGCCGGGGGTGCCGGCCGGGACGAGAAAGCCCCGGACGCCCTCCTCGGTGCGGGCCCAGACGACGGCCACGTCGGCGACGGAGCCGTTGGTGATCCACATCTTGGTGCCGTTGAGCACCCAGTCGGAGCCGTCACGCTTGGCGTTGGTCCGCATGGCGCCGGGGTCAGAACCCGCGTCCGGCTCGGTGAGGCCGAAGCAGCCGATGTACTCGCCCGCCGCCATCTTCGGCAGCCACCTCTGCTTCTGCTCCTCGGAGCCGTACTTCCAGATCGCGTACATGGCGAGGGAGCCCTGTACGGAGACCAGGGAGCGCAGTCCGGAGTCGACGGCCTCCAGCTCCAGACAGGCCAGGCCGTACGCGACGGAGTTGGTGCCCGTGCAGCCGTACCCCTCCAGGTGCATACCGAGCACGCCGGTGCCGCCGAGGGTGCGGGCGAGTTCGCGGGCGGGGATCTCGCCCTTCTCGAACCAGCCGGCGACGTGCGGCCGCAGCTCGCGGTCGGCGACGGCCCGGACGGTGCGCCGGATCTCGCGCTCCTCGTCGGTCAGCAGCCCGTCGACGGCGAGCAGGTCGAAGGGGTGGACGGGGGTGGACGGCGACTTCACGGACGGCCTCCTGGCGGTGGGCGACGGGCGCCTGTGACGGGTGGTGACGGGCGCCTGCGACGACTCGGCGTGCCGAAGCGTAGCCGTACATCGGATATTGGATCCAGTATTGAAAATCCGCCGGGTCGGCCCTACGGTCCGGTGGACTGGATCCAATATCCGGATCCGATGCATTGGATCCAACGTGCGACGCATCGGATCCGACGCATCGGATCCGACACCCGGTCGCCGATCCCGAGGAGAGCGGAATGCGCGCAGACCAGCCGGACCCGTCCCGCGACGCACCCCGTGCCGCGCCCGGCACCGCGCCCGGCGCCCTGTCCGGAATCGTCGTCGCGGACTTCGGCCGGGTGCTCGCCGGGCCGTACATGACGATGCTCCTGGCCGATCTGGGCGCGGACGTGATCAAGATCGAGCGGCCGGGGTCGGGGGACGACACGCGCGCGTGGGGGCCGCCGTTCGCGGGCGGGGAGGCGACGTACTTCCTCGGGGTGAACCGGAACAAGCGCTCCGTGTCGCTCGATCTGACGGATCCCGGCGGCCTGGCGGCGGCGCGCGCGATCGTGGACCGGGCGGACGTCCTGGTGGAGAACTTCCGGCCGGGCACGATGGAGCGGCTGGGGCTCGGCTACGAGGACGTGCGGGCGACGAACCCGGGGCTCGTCTACTGCTCGGTGACCGGTTTCGGCACGGCGGAGGGCGCCCGGCTCCCCGGGTACGACCTGCTCGTCCAGGCGATGGGCGGTCTGATGAGCGTGACGGGCGAGCCGGACGGGCCGGGGACGAAGACGGGGGTCGCCCTGGTCGACGTCGTCACCGGTCTGCACGCGGGCATGGGCGTGCTCGCCGCGCTCCGGCACCGGGAGCGCACCGGCGAGGGCCAGCGCGTCGAGGTCTCGCTGCTCGGCTCCCTGCTCTCCGCGCTCACCAACCAGGCCGCCGCGCACCTGGGGGCGGGGGTCGTGCCGCGCGCGATGGGCAACCGGCACCCGAGCATCGCCCCGTACGAGGTCCTCCAGGCGAAGGACCGGCCGCTGGTCCTGGCGGTGGGCAACGACCGGCAGTTCCGGGCGCTGTGCGAGCGGCTCGGCCTGCCGGAGCTGGCCGGGGACGCCCGCTTCGCGACCAACTCGGCCCGGGTGGCCCACCGGGAGGAGCTGGCGGCGGCGCTCGCCGGGCCGCTCGGCGGCCGTACCGCCGACGGCTGGTTCGAGGAGCTGACGGCGGCCGGGGTGCCCTGCGGGCCGATCAACGACCTGGCGGACGCCTTCGGTCTGGCCGACCGGCTGGGGCTCGCCCCGCGCGTCCCCGAGTCGGCGGCCGGACCCGGCCAGGTGGCCCATCCGATCCGGCTGGGCGCCACTCCGGCCTCCTACCGGGCCGCTCCCCCGCGCCTGGGCGAGCACACGGACGCCGTGCTCGCCGAGGAGAGACGGCCCCCGGGCGGGTCCTGACCCGGGGGAAGGTCCGGAGGATCCGTAGGAAGATGGTCACGCCGGAGGAGCGGTCCGCCGGAGGATCGACGCGCCGGCGGCGGCACGAGGAACGGAAGGTCACAGGCGATGAGCAGCGCGGTGCAGAAGCGGCGGCCGCAGACCGCCCAGCAGTTCGTTCTGGAGGAACTGCGGCGCGCCATCACCACCGGGGAGCTCAGGCCGGGCGACCAGATCCGCCAGGACGCCCTCGCGGCGCGGTTCGAGGTGAGCCGGGTGCCGCTGCGCGAGGCCCTCAAGGCCCTGGAGGCCGAGGGTCTGGTGGTCCATCACATACACCGGGGCTACTTCGTCGCGGAGCTCTCGCTCGACGACCTGGAGGAGATCTACCGGATCCGGGAGCTCCTGGAGACGGAGGCGGTCCGGCTGGCCGTGGGGCGGATGCCGGAGGGCACGGTCGGCGCGCTCGAACGGATCCAGCGCGAGGTGGAGCGGGCCGCCGACGCCGGGGACGTGCCCGCGATGGCGGCGGCGAACCGGCTCTTCCACTTCACCCTGATCGAGGCGTCCGGAATGCCGCGCCTCGTCCGCCTCATCGCGACCCTGTGGGACTCCACCGACGCGTACCGCTCGCTGTACTACGCGGACGCCCCGCACCGGAAGCTGGCCGTGCGGGAGCACCGGGCCGTGATCTCCGCGCTCCGGCACGGCGACGAGGCGGCCGCCGTCCGCTGGCTGGACGAGCACCGGGCACACGCGGTGGCGGCCCTGCGCGCGGTCCTGGAACGGGACGCCGACTGACCCCTCCCCCGCGAGAACCGGCCGGCCCCTCCCCCCTGGAAAACCGGGTGCCGCCCGCGAAGGCACCCCCTACGCTCGTCCGCATGGAACACGGGGGCTTGGTCAACGTCGTCGACGTCGAGGCGACCTGCTGGGAGGGGCAGCGCCCGCCCGGGCAGGTGAGCGAGATCATCGAGATCGGGCTGACCGTGGTCGACCTGGACGCGCGGGAGCGGCTCTCCCGGCACCGGATCCTGGTCCGCCCGGTCCGGTCGCGGGTCAGCGCGTTCTGCACCGAACTGACCGGCCTCACCCAGGCGGAGGTCGACACCGGCCTGGACTTCGCCGCCGCCTGCCGGCTGCTCGCCACCACATACGAGGCGGGGAGGCGCCCCTGGGCGAGCTGGGGCGAGTACGACCGCAAGCAGTTCATCCACCAGTGCCGGGCCACCGGCGCCCCGTACCCCTTCGGGCGGCGCCACACCAACGCGAAGATGGTCTTCACCGAGGCGTACGGGCTCGCCCGGCGCCCCGGCATGGCGCAGGCGCTGGAGGTGGCGGGGCTGCCCCTGGAGGGGCGTCACCACCGGGGCGAGGACGACGCGTGGAACATCGCCGCCCTGGTGCTGCGGATCGTCGGCCGGGGTGCCTGGCCGGAGGACCCGGATCCCAACAGCTGAGACCATGTGGTCCAGATGGCGGACGAGACTTGTCGGCGGAGCGTCCGCGCGGCAAGGATGCGCCCATGACTCCCGCCCTCGTCTCCCGCCGCCACGTGGATCTTCTGCGTGTCGCGGGGATGCTGTGTCGGGCCGAGTCCTGTTGTCGCGCGGCCTGTTGCTGAGCCCCTTCCCGGCTCTCCTCCTTCCTTCGCGCCGCCGGCGGTTCCCCTCCGCCGGCCGTCTCCGCCGCGTCCGGCGCTCCGGGCCCTGAACTCCCGGGCCCCGGTCACGTTTCCCGCGCGGGACGGCGTTCCGTACGCCCGTCCGCGCCCCGCACTTCCCCCGAGGTACGCCCGCATGTCCTCTTCCGCCGCCCCCGTACTGCACTGGTTCCTGCCCACCGGTGGTGACGGCCGCGACCCCGGCGGGGTCACCGCCGTCCAGGGCCGCACCGCCGCCGCCACCCGGCGCGGCGCCGACCTCGGCTATCTGGCCCAGGTGGCTCGCGCCGCCGAACAGGCCGGTTTCACCAAGCTGTTGACGCCCGTGGGACTCGGCTGTGTGGACCCGTGGGTGCTGACGTCGGCCGTGGCGGCGGTGACCGAGCGGATCGGCTTCCTGGTGGCGTTCCGGGCCGGGCTCGCCCAGCCGACGCTGATCGCCCAGCAGGCCGACACGTTCCGGCGCCTGTTCGGCGACCGGATCGCGCTGAACGTGGTCACCGGCGGCGACCCGGCCGAGCAGCGGGCGTACGGCGACCACCTGCCGAAGGACGAGCGGTACGTCAGGACCGGCGAGCTGATGGAGGTGGTACGGACGCTGCTCGACGGCGGCGCCGCCGACCTGAAGGGCCGTCACGTCCGGGTGGAGAACGCCCGGTTGCACGATCCTTCCGTGCGGCATCCGGTCCCCCTCTACTTCGGCGGGGCGTCGCCGGAGGCCGAGGAGGTCGCCGCCCGCCACGCCGAGGTGCAGCTGCTGTGGGGCGAGCCCCCGGCAGCCGTCGCCGAGCGCGTCGCCCGGGTGCGGGAGAGGGCCGCGCGGGCCGGACGCGTCCTGCGCTTCGGGATCCGCCTCCACGTCATCACCCGCGACACCTCCGCCGAGGCCTGGCGGGAGGCTGACCGGATCCTGGCCGGGTTCGACCCGGAGGCGGTCTGCGCCTCGCAGGAGCGGTTCGCCCGGATGGACTCGACCGGGCAGGCCCGGATGACCGCGCTGCACGGCGGCTCCGCCGAGCGGCTGACCGTCTCCCCCAACCTGTGGGCGGGCATCGGGCTCGTCCGCGAGGGCGCGGGCACGGCCCTGGTCGGTTCGCACGACGAGGTCGCGCGGCGGCTCTTCGAGTACGGGCGGGCCGGCATCGACGAGTTCGTCCTGTCCGGCTACCCGCACCTCGAAGAGGCCTACCGGGTCGGCGAGGAGGTCGCACCGCGCCTGCGGGCGCTCACGGAGGCGGCCGGCACACAGACGACCGGCACGCAGGCGGTCGACGCCGAGGCAGTCGACGCCGGGGCGGCCGACGCCGGGGCGGCCGGGGAGGTGGCGGCGTGACCCTCCTCGACACCGTCAAGGAGTCCGGAACCGGCTCCTCGGGGGCCGCCCCCGCTCCCGGGCGGCCCGCCCGCCGGATACCGGCCGGGGTCGCGGCCCTGCGCTGGACCGCGCTGCGGCTGCTCGCGCTCGCGGTCCTCCTCGCCTCCTGGCAGGCCGTGGTCACGGCGGGCGTCTGGCCGCGCGTGCTCGTCCCGTCCCCGGGCGACGTGTGGCAGGCCTTCGTGAAGGCGTCCACCGTCCACGACGGGGTGCGCGGCATCAGCGGCCACCTGCTCGTCGAGCACCTGGCGGTCTCGCTGCGCCGGATCGCGATCGGCACCGGTTACGCGGCGCTCGTCGGGATCCCGCTGGGGCTCCTCATCGGGGTGGTGAAGCCGCTCGCCGTGGTCCTGGAGCCGGCCGTCACCTTCCTGCGCACGCTGCCCCCGCTGGCGTACCTCTCGCTGCTCGTCATCTGGTTCGGCATCGACGAGTCCCCGAAGATCTGGCTGCTGCTCGTGGCCGCCCTCCCGCCGATCGCGGCGGCCACCGCCGCGGCCGTCCGGGGCGTCCCCACCGATCTGGTGGAGGCGGGGCGGGCCCTGGGCGCGGGGCCGGTGGCGCTGCTGTTCTCCATCCGGCTGCCGTCGGCGCTGCCGGAGATCCTCACGGGGGTGCGGATCGCCGTCGGCATCGCGTACACCTCGGTCGTCGCGGCCGAGACCATCAACGGCGTCCCCGGCATCGGCGGCATGATCCGCGACGCCCAGCGCTACAACCAGACCGACGTCGTCATCGCCGGCATCATCGCCATCGGCCTCTCCGGAATCCTCCTCGACGCGCTGTTCCGGGGCCTGGAGCGGGCGGCGGTCCCCTGGCGCGGCCGCGCCTGACGCCCCCTCTCCCACTTCCTCTCCCTCACCTTTCCTCTCCCTTTCCCGCTTTCCCGAAGGAACCGTCATGCCCTCTTCCCGTCGCGGCGCCGTGCTCGTCGCCTCCGCCACCGCCCTGCTGCTCGCCCTCACCACGACCGCCTGCGGCGGTGCCGACTCCGGGGACGGGGGCAAGGGCGGAAAGGTCCGGGTGCGCATCGCGTACCAGGCCATCCCCAACGCCGACCTGGTGGTGAAGAACCAGAAGCTCCTGGAGAAGGCGCTGCCGGACGCCGAGGTGTCGTGGGTGAAGTTCGACTCGGGCGGCGACGTCAACACCGCCGTGATCGCCGGGTCCGTGGACCTCGGGCTCCTCGGTTCGAGCCCGGTCACCAAGGGGCTCTCGGCGCCGCTGAACATCCCGTACAAGGTGCTGTGGATCCACGATCTGATCGGGGACAACGAGGCGCTCGTCGCCAAGAAGGACATCGCGTCCGTCGCCGCCCTCAAGGGACGGAAGATCGCGACCCCGTTCGGTTCGACCGCGCACTACTCGCTGCTCGTGGCGCTGGAGTCGGCGGGGCTCAAGGCGTCCGACGTGACGCTCGTCGACCTCCAGCCACAGGACGCGCTCGCGGCCTGGCAGCGGGGCGACATCGACGCCGCCTACGTGTGGACGCCGAGCCTGACCGAGCTGAAGAAGGACGGGAAGGTGCTCGTCTCCAGCCGGGAGATCGCGGCGAAGGGCAAGCCGACCGCCGACCTGGGCGTGGTCACCGACGCGTTCGCGGCGAAGCACCCCGAGATCGTGGACGCCTGGCTGAAGGCCGAGGACCAGGCGGTGAAGCTGGCCAAGAGCGACCCCGCGAAGGCGGCCACCGCGATCGGCGCCGAGCTCAACCTGAGCCCCGAGGAGGCCCGGAAGCAGCTCGCCGAGCTGGTCCTGCTCACCGCGAAGGAGCAGCAGGAAGCCCCGTACCTGGGCAAGCCCGGCGCCCCGGGCGCGCTCGCGGCGAACCTGCACGACGCCGCCGTCTTCCTGAAGGGCCAGAAGGCCATCGACGCCGTCCCGGACCGGTCGGTGTTCGAGAAGGGCCTCGCGCTGAAGGAGCTGGCCCGTGTCGGCGGCTGAGCGCGTGTCACCGTCCGGGGCCGGTACGGGAGCGGCGCCGGGCAGCGCCGATGTCGAGCTGTCGGGCGTCGGGGTCCGCTACGGCACGGCCAAGGCCCCCGTCGTCGCGGTCTCCGACGTGTCCCTGACCGTGGCGCCCGGCGAGTTCGTGGTCCTGGTCGGTCCGTCGGGCTGCGGCAAGACGACGCTGCTGCGGCTCGTGGCGGGCTTCGAGCGGCCCGCCACCGGGAACGTGGAGGTGCGCCGGAAGGTCGGCGTGGTCTTCCAGCAGCCCCGGCTCTTCCCCTGGCGCACGGTCGGCGGCAACCTCGCCTTCGCCCTGGCCCGGCACGGGGTGGAGCGGTCCGCGCGGGCCGGTCGGATCGAGGAGCTGCTCTCCCTGGTGGGCCTGTCCGGCATGGCCGGGCGGCGCACCTGGGAGCTGTCGGGCGGGCAGCAGCAGCGCGTCGCGATCGCGCGGGCGCTCGCGGCGGAGCCGCAGGTCCTGCTGATGGACGAGCCGTTCGCGGCGCTTGACGCGCTCACCCGCGAGCGCCTCCAGGAGGAGGTGCGGGCCCTGGCGTCGGCCACCGGCGCGACCGTCCTCTTCGTCACGCACTCGGCGGAGGAGGCGGTCCTGCTCGGCTCCCGGGTCCTGGTGATGGCGGCGGGTCCCGGCCGGGTGGTCGCCGAGGTCGCCGTCCCCCTGCCCCGCGATCCGGGCACGGACGTGGCCGCCCTGCGCGGCGACCCCGGGTTCGCCGCCCTGCGGTCGGAGCTCGCGGCGGCGACGCGGAGTCCGGCGGCGGCCTGAGGGACCGGTGGAAGGGACGGTCCGGGTCGATCACGGCGCCGGGGGCTGCGGTTACCCTGGCGCCGGACGCGAGGAGGAACCATGGCGCGGATGTCTTCGGCCGAACGACGCCGGCAGCTGGTCGAGGCGGCGATCAGGGCGATGACCAGGGACGGGGTCGCCCGGACCACCACCCGGTCGATCTGCGCCGAGGCGGGGGTGTCGCTGAGCGTCTTCCACTACTGCTTCGAGTCCAAGCAGGCGCTCCTGGAAGCGGCGATCGAGACGATCACCGACAACTACGTGGCGCGCGTGATGTCGGCGGTGGAGCCGGGCGCCACCCTGCGCGAGACCGTCCGGGGCGCGCTCCGGACGTACTGGGACCACGTCACCGCCCACCCCGGCGAGCACATGCTGACGTACGACCTGACCCAGTACGCGCTGCGCGAGCCGGGGTTCGAACACCTGGCGCGGGCCCAGTACGAGCAGTACGTGGCGTCGGCGGCCGATCTGGTCGAGCGGGTGGGCGCGGTGCGGGGGATCGAGTCGAAGGTGCCGGTGGAGGTGGTCGCGCGGTACCTGGCGGCGGCGATCGACGGCCTCACGCTCCAGTTCCTGGTCCTCGGCGACAAGCACACGGCGGACGGCCACCTGGACCTGATGGCCGATCAACTCGTGGCCCTGATGGAGGGTTGAGGGCACGGAGCCTCCCTCACCCGTGAGTAGGTCATTTGTCCCGGACCCTTGACTCGGTCCTCCGGCACCGCGATCCTCGGCACGCCCGGTACTCCCCCACCGACCGGAGGCTCGCTGCCCATGACTCGACCCCTCTCGCGCGGGAGGCGCGGCGGATCCGCCCTCCTGGCGCTCGTCCTCGCCCTGGCCGCCGTCCTCTTCGGCTCCGCCCCGGTCCCCGCCGCCCCCGGCGGTTCGTGGTGGGAGCCCGTGTCCCGTCCCGCAGCCGACTCGCAGATCAACGTCACGGGCGCGCCGTTCACCGGAACGGACGCCCGGGGCAAGGTGCGCGGGTTCGTCGACGCGCACAACCACCTGATGTCCAACGAGGGCTTCGGCGGCCGGCTCATCTGCGGCCGGACCTTCTCCGAGGCGGGCGCGGCCGACGCGCTCAAGGACTGTCCCGAGCACTACCCCGACGGCTCCGGCGCGCTGTTCGAGAACATCACGGGCGGCGCCGACGGCCACCACGACCCGGTCGGCTGGCCCACGTTCAAGGACTGGCCCGCGCACGACTCGCTGACCCACCAGCAGAACTACTACGCCTGGGTCGAGCGCGCCTGGCGCGGCGGCCAGCGCGTCCTGGTCAACGACCTGGTGACCAACGGCCTGATCTGCTCGATCCTGCCCCGCGACCGGAGCTGCGACGAGATGGACTCGATCCGGCTCCAGGCCCGCAAGACGTACGAGCTCCAGGACCACGTCGACCGGATGTACGGCGGTCCGGGCAAGGGCTGGTTCCGGATCGTCACCGACGCGGCGCAGGCCCGCTCGGTGGTCGAGCAGGGCAAGCTCGCGGTCGTCCTGGGCGTGGAGACCTCGGAGCCGTTCGGCTGCAAGCAGATCCTCGACGTCGCCCAGTGCGACAAGGCCGACATCGACCGGGGCCTGGACGAGCTGTACGGGCTCGGGGTACGCAGCATGTTCCTGTGCCACAAGTTCGACAACGCGCTGTGCGGCGTCCGCTTCGACGAGGGCGCCATCGGCACGGCGGTCAACATCGGCCAGTTCCTGTCGACCGGCACCTTCTGGACCACGGAGAAGTGCGCGGGCCCGCAGCACGACAACCCGATCGGCCTCGCGGCGGCCCCGGTGATGGCGTCGAAGCTGCCGCCGGGGGTGAGCGTCCCCTCATACGCCTCCGACGCCAAGTGCAACACCCGGGGCCTGACCCGGCTCGGCGAGCACGCCCTGCGGGGCATGATCGACCGGGGGATGATGCTGGAGCTCGACCACATGAGCGTCAAGGCGGCGGGCCGGGCGCTGGACATCCTGGAGTCCGAGGAGTACCCGGGCATCCTGTCCAGCCACAGCTGGATGGACCTGGACTGGACCGAACGGCTCTACCGCCTGGGCGGTTTCGTCGCCCAGTACATGCACGGCGCGGAGGGCTTCATCGGGGAGGCGGGGCAGAAGGCCGCGCTCCGCGCGAAGTACGGGGTCGGCCTCGGCTACGGCACCGACATGAACGGCGTCGGCGGCTGGCCGGGCCC
Organism: Streptomyces sp. NPDC093071; assembly: GCF_044754545.1. Lineage (NCBI taxonomy): Bacteria > Bacillati > Actinomycetota > Actinomycetes > Kitasatosporales > Streptomycetaceae > Streptomyces > Streptomyces sp. NPDC093071. The sequence goes on from NZ_JBIVPH010000002.1 coordinate 580,932, forward strand.
GGTCGGCGCCGGCGCGCCGAACGCCGTGACGTACCCCTTCCGCAGTGTCGACGGCGGATCGGTGCTCGACCGTCAGGTCACCGGGCAGCGCGTCTGGGACCTCAACACCGACGGCGCCGCGCACCACGGCATGGTCCCCGACTGGATCGAGCAGATCCGGCTCACCCCCGGCGGTCCGGGCGTCGTGGACGAGCTGGCCTCCGGCGCGGAGTCGTACCTGACGACGTGGAAGGCGACCGAGGACCACGAGCCGGGGGTGAACCTGGCGGCGGGCGCGCCCGCGTCGGCCAGTTCCTCGGAGTGGAACCCGTTCACGAGCTACGCGCCGGGCCGGGCCTTCGACGGCGACACGGGCACCCGCTGGGCCAGTGACTGGTCGGACGACCAGTGGCTGCGGGTGGACCTCGGGTCGGTCCGCCCGGTCGGAAAGGTCACCCTCGACTGGGAGCGGGCGTACGCGAGCCGGTACCGGATCGAGCTGTCCGACAACGGCACGGACTGGCGGACAGTGTGGTCCACGACCGCCGGGGACGGCGGCTACGACACGGCCGAGTTCCCCTCGCAGTCGGCCCGTTACGTACGGGTCCACGGCGAACGGCGGGCGACGAAGTGGGGGTACTCGCTCCACGAGGTGGCGGTCCACCGGGCCTGAGCGACCGTACGACGGGGGGCCGGGCGGACCGGAGGACGGTCCGCCCGGCCCTCCGCCTTCCCACCCCCTCGTTCCGAGGAGGTCCCCGGTGCGGGATCATGGAATCCGGAACGCAGAAGGGACGGAACGGACGATGAGGCACCGCAGTGTCGCGGACCTGATGACGCCCACCGCGGTCGCGGTGCAGCGCGGGACGCCGTTCAAGGAGATCGCGCGGCTCCTCGACGAGTACGGCATCACCGCGGTCCCGGTGGTCGACGACGAGAACCGGCCGGTGGGCGTCGTCTCCGAGGCGGACCTGCTGCGGCGGCACACGGCGAAGGACGGGCCGAGCACGGCGGAGGCGATGATGACCAGTCCGGTCGTCACGGCCCGGCCGTCGTGGACGGCGGTCGAGGCGGCCCGGCGGATGGAGCGGCACCGGGTGAAGCGGCTGCCGGTCGTGGACGCGGAGGGGCGGCTGATCGGGGTGCTCAGCCGGAGCGACCTGCTCCAGCTGTTCCTGCGCAGGGACCGTTCCATCCAGGAGGAGATCCGCGAGGACGTGGTCGTCCGGATCCTGCGCCTCTCCCCGTCCGCCGTGCACATCGACGTCGACGAGGGCCGGGTGACGCTGAGCGGCGCGCTGGAGCGGCCGGGCATCGGCCCGATCCTGGTCCGGCTGTGCGAGACGGTGGACGGGGTCGTGGAGGTCGTGGACCGGTTGACGTACGGGGAGGACGACGGGGCCTGAACCGGCTCCGGAGGCGGGTCTTCGCGGCTCCGGTTCCCGGGGGCCTTCACGGCTCCGGCCCCGGGATCTCCGCGACCCCGGCCCCGGGTGGCCGGCTCCGCCCTCCGTCAGGTGACCGCCTCCGGCCAGCCGTATCCGGGCCCCGTGTGCCGGGGTACGGTCCCAGCGCCCGCCGCCTCCATCTCGCGGTTGGCCTCCCGCATCAGCTTGCCCGCCAGGTCCTTCATCGCCCGGCTCGCGGCCAGCTCGTCGCCGATCGCCGGCACGTCCGTGTCCGTCGGGTTGCAGCGGGCGGAGCCGTGGCCCGTGAGCGTCGAGGTGCCGGTGCTCAGCCGGGCCTCGGCCCGGGTCGTACCGCCGTCCTCGACCAGCTCCAGACCGACCTTCCACTCCAGAGTGCGGGTCATGGTGTGCCTCCTCGCACCGTCGGCCGCGCGGGGACGGCGCACGGCCCCTTCCGATGCCTCCAGGATCCCACCGGTGGAGGCCCCGGCGCGCGGGGACGGCCCGGGCCCGGCGAGCCATCGGAGTTCCGATGGCACCCATGGGTTTCCCCATTGGTGGCCCTTCGGGCTCCGGACTACGGTCGGAGACGTCCCCCACTTCCCCGCACTCCCCCGGAGACCCCCGTGTCCAAGATCCTCTTCGTGATGACCGGCGCCGACCACTGGACCCTCGCCGACGGCACCGAGCACCCCACCGGCTTCTGGGCGGAGGAGGTCGTCGCCCCCTACGAGGCGTTCAAGGAGGCCGGTCACGAGGTCGTCGTCGCCACCCCCGGCGGCGTCGTCCCCACCGTCGACGAGGGCAGCCTGGCGCCCGAGTACAACGGCGGACGGGAGGGCGCCGAGAGGACCGCCGCCGCGCTCGCCTCGATCGACGCGATCAAGCACCCGATCGGCCTGGACGACGTGGACCTCGACGCGTACGACGCCGTCTTCTACCCCGGCGGCCACGGCCCCATGGAGGACCTCGCCGTCGATCCCGTCTCCGGCCGGCTGCTCGTGGACGCCCTCGATTCCGGCAAGCCCGTCGCCGTCGTCTGCCACGGGCCCGCCGCGCTCCTCGCCGCCACCCGCCCCGACGGCACGAACGCCTTCGCCGGGTACGAGGCCGCCGCCTTCACCAACGCCGAGGAGACCCAGGGCGGGCTCGCCGACAAGGCGAAGTGGCTCCTGGAGACCCGGCTGACCGAGGCCGGCGTGAACGTCCTGACGGGCGAGCCGTGGGCGCCGAAGGTCGTCGTGGACCGGAACCTGCTCACCGGCCAGAACCCCGCCTCGTCGGCCCCGCTCGCGGCCGAGGTCGTCGCGCGCCTCGCCTGACGGCACCCTCCACGGGAACGCGGATAGCCTTTTCGCATGAGGCACGGGGACCCCGACGGCGGCGCCGGTGCGGCACGGCCGGGCGCGCCGGACCTGAACCTGCTGCGCACGTTCCTGGCGGTGTACCGCTCCGGCTCGTTCACCGCAGCCGCCGGGCTCCTGGGCCTCTCGCAGCCCACGGTGACCGACCGGATCCGCGCCCTGGAGCGGCACACGGGCCGCGAGCTCTTCGAACGGCTGCCGCGCGGCGTCGCCCCGACCGCCGTCGCCGACGACCTCGCGGCCCGGGTCGCGGCCCCGCTCGACGCGCTCGCCGCCGCGACCGGGCACGAGGCGGCGCCCCACGAGCGGGCCGCGCCCGTCCATCTGGCGGGCCCCGCCGAGCTGCTCTGCGTCCGCGCCCTGCCCGCCCTGGCCCCGCTGGTGGACGAGGGCGTACGGCTGCGGATCACGCCGGGCCTGACCGAGCGGCTCCTCGACGAGCTGCGGGCGGGCCGGCACGACCTGGTGATCGCCACCTTCCGGCCGCGCGGGCGGTCCCTGGTCGCCACCCCCCTGATGGACGAGGAGTTCGTCCTGGTCGCCGCGCCCGTTTGGGCCAGGCGGGTGAGGGCGCGGCTGGCCGCGGAGGGCCCGGCGGCCCTGCACGCGGTGCCCCTCGTCGCCTACGCCGAGGACCTGCCCATCGCCCGCCGCTACTGGCGTCACGTCTTCGGCGCCCGGCTGTCCCGCCCGGCCGCCGTCACCGTCCCCGATCTGCGGGGCGTCGTCGCGGCGGTGGCCGCCGGGGCCGGTTTCGGCGTGCTGCCGCGCTACCTCTGCGCGGCCGAACTGGCCTCCGGGGCGCTCGTGCTCCTCCACGAGCCGGAGGACCCGCCCCTCAACACCGGCTACCTCGTGCGGCGCCCCGGCCGGGCCGACAACCCCGACGTCGGGCGCGTGCACGACCTGCTGGCCGGGGCGGGGCGTTCGTGGTGAGCCCGGCGCGACCGGCTCCGGAGCGGCCCTGCCCGCCCCGGGCGGTATAACCGGAGCATGATCTACCACGTCGTCCCGCTCGCCGCATGGTCCGCCCGCCCGGAGCGGCCGTACGCGCCCGCGTCCCTGGCCGAGGAGGGTTTCGTCCACTGCGCGCCCGACGAGCCGACCGCGCTCGCCGTCGTCAACGCCTTCTACCGCGACTCCCCCAGGCCCCTCCTGGCGCTCGTCCTCGACGAGGACCGGCTGTCCTCCGGGACGGAGTGGGAGGCGGCCGTTCCCACCCCGCCGCCGGGCGTCCCGGACGGGACCCTCTTCCCGCACGTGTACGGGCCGCTCGACCGCGACGCCGTCGTACGGGTCCTGGAGATCACCTGGAACGAGGACGGCCGGGCCACGGGGACGGCGCCGATTCCGGTGTGATGACGTGTAAAGCGCGAGCCCTCCGCGTGTTCCCCCGGCCGCGCGGTCGCGGTGCGCGAGCATACGGACGCCGACGCGGGCTCCCTCACCCCGTGGGTCCGGCCGGGCGATTCCGGCCTGCGGGCGCCACGGCGCGTGACGGGCGCGGGTCGCAGTGCTCGACGCAAGAACACCGACACAGGAAGAAGGACGGACGTGTCCGGCAGCGAAAGCGAGAACCCGGCGATCCCCGCCCCCACCCCGGCGCCGACCCGGCCCCGGACCAACCGGGACTGGTGGCCCAACCAGCTGGACCTCCAGGTCCTGCACCAGCACTCGTCCCTCTCCAACCCGCTGGGCGAGGACTTCGACTACGCGGCGGAGTTCGCGACCCTGGACCTCGACGCGCTGAAGCGGGACGTCCTCGAGGTGATGACGGCCTCGCAGGACTGGTGGCCCGCCGACTACGGCCACTACGGGCCGCTCTTCATCCGGATGAGCTGGCACGCCGCCGGGACCTACCGGATCGCCGACGGCCGGGGCGGCGGCGGCTCCGGCGCGCAGCGCTTCGCGCCCCTCAACAGCTGGCCGGACAACGCGAGCCTCGACAAGGCGCGCCGTCTGCTGTGGCCGGTCAAGCGGAAGTACGGCCGGAAGATCTCCTGGGCCGACCTCCTCGTCTTCACCGGCAACTGCGCCATGGAGTCCATGGGGTTCGAGACGTTCGGCTTCGGCTTCGGCCGGGAGGACATCTGGGAGCCGGAGGAGATCTTCTGGGGCCCCGAGGACACCTGGCTCGGGGACGAGCGCTACAGCGGCGACAGGGAGTTGACCGGTCCCTTCGGGGCCGTGCAGATGGGCCTGATCTACGTCAACCCCGAGGGCCCCAACGGAAATCCGGACCCGCTGGCCGCCGCCCGTGACATCCGGGAGACGTTCGGCCGCATGGCGATGAACGACGAGGAGACGGCGGCGCTCATCGTCGGCGGCCACACGTTCGGCAAGTGCCACGGCGCGGTCGACCCCTCGTACATCGGTCCGGAGCCCGAGGCCGCCCCCTTCGAGCAGCAGGCCCTCGGCTGGCGGAACACGTACGGCACGGGCAAGGGCGCCGACGCGCTGACCAGCGGTCTGGAGGGCGCCTGGACCTCCCGGCCGACGAAGTGGGACAACGGCTTCCTGGACAACCTGTACGGGTACGAGTGGGAGCTGACGACGAGCCCGGCCGGCGCGAAGCAGTGGACGCCCACGGACCCGTCGGCGAAGGACACCGTGCCCGACGCCCACGACGCGTCGAAGAAGCACGCCCCGATCATGCTGACGACGGACCTCGCGCTGAGGCTGGACCCGGTCTACGGGCCGATCACCAAGCGCTTCCACGAGCACCCGGACGAGCTCGCGGAGGCGTTCGCCAAGGCCTGGTACAAGCTGCTGCACCGCGACATGGGCCCCCTCTCGCGCTACCTGGGGCCCTGGGTCCCCGAGCCGCAGCTGTGGCAGGACCCCGTCCCCGCGGTCGACCACGAGCTGGTCTCGGAGGAGGACGTCGCCTCCCTCAAGCGCCGGATCCTCGACTCGGGCCTGTCCCTCCCCCAGCTGGTCACCACCGCGTGGGCGTCGGCGGCGAGCTTCCGGGGCACCGACAAGCGCGGCGGGGCCAACGGGGCGCGGATCCGGCTCGCGCCGCAGAAGGACTGGGAGGTCAACGCGCTGCCCGAGGTGACCGGGACCGTGGAGGCCCTGGACCGGATCCGGCAGGACTTCGACGGCGAGCAGGACGGCGGGAAGCGGATCTCGCTCGCCGACCTGATCGTCCTGGGCGGGTGCGCGGCCGTCGAGCAGGCCGCGCGGAACGCCGGGCACGACGTCACGGTCCCGTTCGCGCCGGGGCGCACGGACGCCTCGCAGGAGCAGACGGACGTGGAGACGTTCGCCGTGCTCGAACCGGCGGCGGACGGCTTCCGCAACTACCTCCGGGGCGGCGAGAAGCTGTCGCCGGAGACCCACCTCCTCGACCGCGCCAACCTGCTGACGCTGACCGCCCCCGAGGCGACGGTCCTCGTCGGCGGGATGCGGGTCCTGGACACCGGCTTCGCGGGGTCCCCCCACGGCCGCTTCACCCACCGTCCCGAGGCGCTGACCACCGACTTCTTCGTCAACCTGCTCGACATGGGCACGGAGTGGAAGACCTCGGCCACCGAGGAGAACGTCTTCGAGGGCCGTGACCGCGTCACGGGCGAGCTCAAGTGGACCGCCACCCCCGTCGACCTGGTCTTCGGCGCACACTCGCAGCTCCGCGCCCTCGCGGAGGTGTACGCCTCCGAGGACGCGGGCGAGAAGTTCGTGCGGGACTTCGTGGCGGCGTGGGACAAGGTGATGAACCTCGACCGGTTCGACCTCGCCTGATCCCGCCGTCCCCGGCCGGCCCTCCGGCGGCCGGCCGGGGACGGGACGGCCGGGTCGAGGCCGTCGGGATCCTCCGTGTCTGCCGCGGCGATTGCCGGGTATCCGGATCCCGTACGGACGACGTGGGCGGCCCTCGAAGGAGTGAAGAGCGTGACGGTCAAGGCGATGGGGTGGGCGCACTCGTTTCCCGTGTCCGGGGGCGTGCGGGCCGGCCGGCAGTGGACCCGGCGGCACCTCGCCTCCCTGCCGTGGACCGAGCGGGAGCCCGAGACGGTGGACTCCGTGGTCCTGGCCGTCTCCGAGCTGCTCACCAACGCGCACATCCACGCGCACAGCGACGCGCAGCTCGTGCTCACCTGGGACGGCGACTGCCTCCACATCAGCGTCCACGACGAGGACCCGTCGCTGCCCCGCCCGCGCGAGGCGGCCGAGGGCGCGGTCTCGGGGCGGGGCGTGAACATCGTGCGGGCCCTGGCCGACGAGTGGACCATGCGCTGCCAGCGGCACGGCAAGACGGTCACGGCGTGCTTCCGCCCGGCCCTGGCCCCGGACGACGACGAGCGCTAGACGAGCGGCAGGGGATCGGGTGGCCCGCGTGCGAGGCGCGGGCCACCCGATCCCCTGTGCGTCAGGGCTTGTTGGCGAGGGCCCCGAGGTACTGGTTCGTCTGCTCAAGCCGCGCTTCCACGCCGTTCGTCCGCTCGGACACGGCCCTCAGCTCGTCGCGGACCGCCAGCAGGGCCAGGACCACGGCCTTCGCGGCGGGGTCGGACACGTCCTCCAGGGCCGCCCGGGCCTCGTCGGCCGGCGGAACGGGTCGGGATGCCTGTGCCATGGCTGCTCCTCCTGTCCGGCCGCCCATCGGCCGTTCCCGTACGTGTGCCCCGAAACGGCCCGTACGGACAGGCGGCGGTCCGTCCGGAGGAATCGGCCTGCTAGCGCTGCTCCCCGGGGGCGGCGGTGTGGTCGCGGTGGCCGTGGGTGCGGCGCCGCTCCTTCATCTCGGCCTCGTAGAGGTGGTCGCGGCCTTCGGCGAGGGCGGCGACGGCGTCGCGTTCGAGTTCCTTGAACGGCTCGTAGTACGTGCGGTCGTAGGACTCGACGACCTGGTACGTCCAGTGGCCCGGGATGACGTTGCGGCCGAGGATCTCCCGCTCGACGAGACCGGCCCACTCCTCGTGGCCGGCCCTCCGCAGGAGCGCCACCGCCCGGTCCAGCTCCAGGTCGGCGGTGCCGGTCAGCTGGTGGAAGGAGTACAGGTGGCCGCGGGCCCGTTCGGTGGTCTCCAGGGCCTTGGAGAGCGAGCCCAGCGCCTCCACCGTGAGGTCGCTGACGTTGTCGGGCCGCACCCGGCGCCGGTCTTGCCGGTCTTCCTCGTGGTTCATGCCGGACTGCCTGCCCCCGGACCCGGAGGAGTACACCCGGCCGGAGCGCGCGTGGTCCGACCGGGGCAACGGGCCGGGCGGACGCGGATCAGCGGCGTCCGGCGCGTTTCCCGCCCTCCCGGGCGGCGAGGCCGCCGGGTCCGAGCAGGCCAGTGGGTCGCAGGGGCGTCCTCTCCTCGATGCGGGGCAGGGTCCGCGCCGAGGACCACGCGACGAGCGCGGGCAGGAGGGGGCGGACGGGCTGGACGAGGCGGAGCCACGGGGGCGCGTAGACGGTGGCGGAGCGGCGGCGGACCGCCTCGGCCAGCCACGACGCGACCTTCTCCACGGGGTACACCTTGCGCGCGGGGCGCGGCATGTGGGCGCGGAGCTCCCTCAGGACGTCGTGGGCGTCCACGTCCCGCACCATGTCGGTGTCCGTCCAGTGCAGGTACGCGATGCCGACGCCGACGCCCCGGTGGGCGCATTCGGCGCGCAGCGACTGGGCGAACGACTCGGCTCCGGCCTTCGACGCGCAATAGGCGCTCATCATGGGGGCCGAGCCGAAGGCGGCGGTGGAGGCGACCTGGAGGAAGTAGCCGCGCGAGGCCAGCAGGCCGGGCAGGAACGCCCTGGCCGTGATCGCGCTGCCCACCAGGTTGACCTCGATCACGCGGCGCCACGTCTCCGGGTCGGAGGCGGCGAACGGGCCGCCTTCGGCGACGCCCGCGTTGGCAATCACCACGGAGGGCTCCCCCAGGTCGCGGGTCACCCGGCGGGCCGTCCGCTCCATCAGGTCGTCGTCCGTCACGTCGACCTCGTAGCACCGGCTCTCCACGGGCAGGTCCCGCGCGACCCGCTCCAGCGTCTCGGCCTCCCGCCCGAGCAGGGCGACCCGCATGCCGCGGCCGGCCAGTTCCCTGGCGAGCCCGGCTCCCAGACCGCGCGCCGCGCCCGTCACGACCGCCGTCCGCCCCCGCAGGGGGTTGCCGTGGGACATGCCTCTCCAAAGGGTCGCACCGGGCGTCCCGGTTCCTTCCCCACCGGCCGCGGGGCTCCTCCCATGGCACCACCGGGTCCGGCGGTCCGCCGTCCCGGCTGCGCCGATTGCCGCATCGGCCCTTACGGGCCCGGGGCGACGAAAAACCTCCGGACAGGTGTGAAACCCGGGATCGGGGACAGATGCGTTCTGAGCTGTGGGCGGACGCCCCCCGGCGGCGGACGGCGAGAAAACCGGGGGCACACCCGGGGCGGTGGGGAGGGGCAGCGGGGGCGTGATCGGCGCCGGTCGGCGGTGACGTATCGTCGGGACGGATTTCGGACGGCAGGACGAGCAGGACAAAGGTGAGGGGAAAAGGCATGGACAGCGAAGACTCGAAGCGGTTGCTGGAACTACTGACCACGCGGCAGTCCGAACTGGTGGCGCAGTGGGAGCAGACCGTCGGGGCTTCGCTGCGCGGACGCGTGAGCAGCGCGGAACTCGGCCGGGAACTGCGCGAGCTCTACGACGCGATCACCGACGCCGTCGCGAAGGGCGGCCTGGCGGGCCGGGGCGACCGGTTCGCCGTCGTGCGCAGCCTCCTCGTCGAGCTGTCGCGCACCCGGGCCCGGCAGGGGTTCACCCCGACCGAGACCGCCGTGAGCGTCTTCGCGCTCAAGGAGGTCCTGGAGCCCTTCCTCGGCGGGTCCGTCGAGGACGTGCGGGCCTACCTGCAGTTCTCCCGGCTCCTCGACGACCTCGGCCTGTTCACGGTGGAGGAGTACGCCCGGACCCGCGAGGAGATCATCTCCACGCAGTCCCAGCAGCTGCTCGAACTGTCCACCCCGGTGGTGAAGCTGTGGGACGGGGTGGTGGGCGTGCCGCTCGTCGGGACGCTCGACTCCGCGCGCACCCAGGTGGTCATGGAGAAGCTGCTCCAGGCGCTGGTGGACTCCAACTCGACGCACGCGATCATCGACATCACCGGCGTGCCGGCCGTCGACACCCAGGTCGCGCAGCACCTCCTCAAGACCGTGGTCGCCGCGCGGATGATGGGCGCGGAGTGCACCATCTCCGGCATCCGGCCGCAGATCGCGCAGACCATCGTCGCCCTGGGCATCGAGTTCGGGGACATCCCCACGAAGGCGACCCTGGCCGACGCCCTGCGCCACGCCCTCGTGGAGATCGACAAGGCCGCCGCGGCCCGTCCGGCGGGCCTGCTGTGAGCGACCGCGTGCCGGTCCTGAAGATCGGCGACATCCTCCTGGTCTCGATCCAGGTGGACCTGGAGGACCAGATGGTCCTCGACCTCCAGGACGACCTCTCCCAGCAGATCGTCGCGACCGGCGCCCGCGGGGTGGTCATCGACATCTCGGCGCTCGAGATCGTCGACTCGTTCGTCGGACGCATGCTGGCCACCACGGCCGCCATCTCCCGCGTCCTCGGCGCGGAGACGGTCGTGGTCGGGATGCGCCCGGCCGTCGCGATGACGCTGGTGGAGCTCGGCCTCTCGCTGGGCGGGGTCCGCACGGCGCTCAACCTCGAACTCGGTCTGGGCTATCTGCGCCGGGCGCAGGACACTCCTCCGGCACGCCGGTGAAGGAGTATCCGGCCGACGAGGCCTCCCGCGAGGAAGTGGAGATCCGGTCCAGCGGCGACGTCGTCAAGGCCCGCCAGGCGGTGCGCGTCCTCGCCCAGCGGGCCGGCCTGTCCCTGGTCAACCAGACCAAGCTGGTCACGGCCGCCAGCGAGCTGGGCCGCAACACCCTCATCTACGGCGGGGGCGGCACGGCGCACGCGGTCATCGTCCGCGACGTGGCGCGCGTCGGCGTGTGGGTGAGCTTCTCGGACACCGGTCCGGGCATCCCGGACATCGAGCAGGCCCTGACCGACGGCTGGACGTCGGGCAGCGGCATGGGCCTGGGCCTCAGCGGCGCGCGGCGCCTGGTCGACGAGTTCGAGCTGGACTCGGCGCCGGGCGCCGGAACCAGGGTGACGGTGCTGAAGTGGGCGCGGTGAACCCGGTGGCGGGCGACGAGACCGAGGCCGAGGACGTCGTGTGGCTGCGGCTGGACGTCGCCGTCGCCGCGGCCGCCCGGCGGGAGGCGGCCCGGCTGGCCCGGCGCGTCGGCATGGCCCCGGCCCGGGTGGCGGAGATCGAGCTCGCCGCGACCGAGGCGGCCACCAATCTGCAGAAGCACGCCCGGGACGGCGCCCTGGCCCTGCGGGTGATCACCCTGCGGGACCGGGCCGCCCTCGAACTGCTCTCCGTGGACAGCGGTCCGGGCATGGCCGACGTGGGCAGCGCGCTCACGGACGGGGTGTCCGGCAGCGGCACCCTGGGCGTGGGCATGGGGGCGATCGCGCGGTTCGCCGACGTCTTCGACGTCCACTCCCTGCCCGGACGCGGTACGGCCCTGCTCGCGCGGTTCTGGTCGGGGGACGACCCCGGCCCGTTCCCCGGGGCCGACGAGCCCGAGGTCGCCGGTCTGACCCGTCCGATCAGCGGTGAGGAGGTCTGCGGGGACACCTGGGCCGCGCGCACCGAGCACGGCCCGGACGGCGCGCCGACGGTCACGGTGATGATGTGCGACGGGCTGGGGCACGGCCCGATGGCGGCGCTCGCCGGCGAACGCGCCCGGGCCGCCTTCCGGGCCGGCTCCCACCGGAACCCCCAGGACGTCGTCCGGACCCTCCACACGGAGCTGAGGGGCAGCCGGGGCGCGGCGATCACGGTCGCCCGGGCCGACTTCTCCCGGGGGGTCGTCGAGCACTGCGGGGTGGGCAACATCAGCGCGTTCGTCGTCAGCGGCGACAAGCGCGGCACCCTCCTCTCCCTCCCCGGGATCGTGGGCCACCAGCTGCCCGCGCTCCGGCCCTTCCGGACCGCCTTGGACCCCGGCGCGGTCCTCGTCCTGCACTCGGACGGGCTGAGCGACCGCTGGTCGCCGGCCGACCTCCCCGGTCTGTTCACCCGGCGGCCCGCGGTCGTCGCGGCCCAGCTCCTCGGGCAGGCCGGAGTGCGCCGTGACGACGCCGGGATCGTCGTCGCCCGGGCGGACCGGCGGTGAGGCAGCCGCACGTCGACGGTCTCTGCGCCCTTCCGCTGGCCGTCGAACGGGACGGGTTTGAACTGCGCAGGCGCGGACAGTTGGTGTGCCGGGCCCTGGGCCTCGAAGGACATGAACTGGTGCGAGTGGTGACGGTACTGAGTGAGGTGGGACGTGACCTCCTGGGAGCTCCGGGACTTCGCGTGGAGCTGGACGTGGCGAGCCCTCTCCAGGAACCCGAACTCTTCCGCGCCCGCTTCACCTGGAACGGGCCCCGCGTCCCCGGCCGTGACGCCCTCGACGCCGCCGGGCGGCTCTTGGACCACTGCCAGTACGACGCGTCGTCCGGAGAGAACGCGTTGACGGTGGGGCAGCGACTGCCCGCCTCCCAGGGGCGTACCGGGCAGCGGGCGGAGCGCGCCCGCGCGGCGCTCCGCGACTCGGGGGACCTCAGCATGGGCGAGGAGTTGCGGATCCAGAACCGGCAGCTCCTCCAGGCCTTGGAGGAGTCGCGGGCGCAGCAGGAGGAGCTGCAGCGGCTGAACGCCGAGCTGGAGGAGACCAACAAGGGGGTGGTCGCCCTCTACAGCGAGCTGTCGGCGGAGCTGGAGGAGACGAACACGGGCGTGGTGGCCCTCTACGCCGAGCTGGAGGACAAGACCCGGCAGCTGCGGCTGGCGAGCGAGGCCAAGACCCGGTTCTGGGCCAACGTGAGCCACGAGCTGCGGGCCCCGGTCAACTCGGTCATCGCCCTCGCCCGGCTCCTGCTCGCCTCCGACGCCGATCCGCTGACCGAGGAACAGCGCCAGCAGATGTCCCTCATCGCCGGCTCCGGGAGCACGCTCCTCGCCCTGGTCGAGGAGCTCCTGGACGTCGCCAAGGCCGAATCGGGCCGTCTCGAACCCCATCTGGTCCCCACCGACCTGCGGACCCTGCTGCACCAGCTGCGCGGGACGCTGCGCGGCATGGCCCGCGAGGGGGTGCGGCTCGACATCCCCGACGTACGGGACGTGCCGGAGCTCGTCACCGACGAGGTCATGCTCACGCGCGTCCTGCGCAACGTGCTGTCGAACGGTCTGAAGTTCACCACGGACGGCGAGGTCCGCCTCACGGTCGGGACCGAGGACCGGGCCGGACGCCCCTGGTTCGTCTTCACCACCACCGACACGGGCATCGGGATCGCCGCGGACCAGCAGGACCGCGTCTTCGAGGAGTTCTACCAGGTCCTGGGCACCCACCAGCGGGGGCAGCCGGGCACCGGCCTGGGCCTGCCCTACGCCCGCAGGCTGGCCGGCCTGCTCGGCGGCGTCCTCACGCTGACCAGCGAACCGGACGCCGGGACCACGGTGCGGGTCGAGATCCCGGCCCGCCCCGACCCCGCCTCCCCGGACGCGCCGCCGTCCGGGAGCGCCGACGGCGTCCGGACGGGGTCGCTGGTCGTCGTGGACGACGACCCGACGTTCGTGGAGCTGCTCCGGCCGGTGCTGGGCCGGGTGGCGCGGAAGGTGACGGAGGTGTCGGTCAGCTCGCGGGCCGTCGACGTCATCCGCGCGGAGCGGCCCGACGCGGTCCTGATCGACCTGGCGATGCCGGCCCCCGACGGGTACGTGCTCCTCCAGGTCCTGTCCCGCGACCCGGAGACCGCGCACATCCCGGTCGTGGTCCTGACCTCGACCGACCCCGGGGACGTGGACCGTTCCCGGCTCACCCACGCGCGGGCCGTCCTGGGCAAGACGCACCTGACGCCCGAACGCATCGCCCTGGCCCTGGCCCTCGCTCCGGCCTGGCCCGACCGCACCCCTCCGGCGGAGGCCGGTGAGCAGCACACGCCCGGAGAGGCCACGTCGTGATCCCAGGCCAGACCCCGTCCGACCACTCGCCCGCGCGCATCCTGATCGTGGACGACAACCCGACCAACCGCTACGTCCTGCGGACCACGCTGTCCCGGGCGGGCCACACCGTCGTGGAGGCGGAGGACGGCACCGGGGCGCTCGCGCTGCTCAAGGACGCCGACGCCCTGCCGGAGGTGGCCGTCGTCGACGTGCGGCTGCCCGACATGACCGGTTTCGAGGTCTGCGAGCGCATCAAGGCCGATCCCGCGACGGCGGCCCTCCCCGTCCTGCACGTCTCGGCGTCCGCCATCACCGTCGACGACCGCACCCAGGGGCTCAACCGGGGCGCGGACGCCTACCTGACGGAGCCCATCGCCCCGGACGAACTCCTCGCCACCGTCACCGCCACCCTGCGCTACGCGCGGGCGCGCCGCCGGGCCGAGCGCCTCGCGGACCGGCTGCTGCACCTGAACGAGGCGACCCTGCTCCTCTACAGCGCGGACAGCGCCGCCGGGGTCGCCCGGGCGGCGGCCCGGGGCGCGGCCATCGTCCTGGGGGCGCCCGCCGTGGCGGCGATCATCTCCCCGCACGGGGAGCCCGCCTCGGCGGCCGGCACCGCCACGGGCGGGAAGGCCTCCTCCGACACGGTCGTGGACGTGCGGCTGGACGCCCGCGACCTGCCGCCGTACCACGAGCTCGGCGACCGCACCGGGACGCGGCTGCTCACGGTCCACGCGCGCGAGTGGCCCGGTCTCCCGCAGGGCCTCGCGCCGCACGGCAGGCTCATGGTGGCCGTGGCGCGCGCCAAGCCCGGCCGGCAGCCGGTGTGCCTGGCGGTCCCCGCGGAGTCGGTCGCGACGCCCGACGACGAGCAGCTCCTCGCCCAGCTGGCCCAGGCGTGCGCCCTCGCCCTGGAGGCCCTGCGGAGCTACACCGAGGAGCACGACCTGGCGCTGACGCTCCAGCGGAGCTTCCTGCCCGAGACGCTGCCCGACTCGCACCTCGCCGACCTCGCGGTGCGCTATCTGCCCGCCAGCGACCACGCGGAGATCGGCGGCGACTTCTACGAGGCGCTTCCCACCCGGGGAGGCCTCCTGCTCGCCGTCGGCGACGTCGCGGGCCACTCCCTGGACGCGGCCATGCTCATGGGGCAGATCCGCCACGCCCTGCGCGCCTACGCCATCGAGGGGCATCCGCCGCACGACATCCTGGGGCGCCTCGACCACCTGCTGACGGCCGTCGGATCGCGGCTGACCCTCACCCTGTGCATCGTCTTCATCGACGAGGCCACCGGTCTCCTGCACATCGCGAACGCCGGTCACCTGCCGCCGCTGCTGCGCACCCCCGACGGGCGCGTCCGCTCCGTCGAGGAGCACGGGCCGCTCCTGGGCATAGGCATTCCGCATCCGGTGAGCACCGTGGTGGAGGCGCCGCCCGGCTCCGTCCTCGTCATGACCACCGACGGTCTGATCGAACGCCGCCACGAGCACCTGGGGCTCTCCCTGGAGCGCCTCGAATCCGCCCTCGAAGGCCTTCCGCCGGACGTGGAGGGGATCTGCGACGCCCTCCTGGAGGCGTTCCCTCCCAACGGGGAGGACGACATCGCGCTGATGGCGGTGCGTATGACCGGCAATGGGGGGTCCCTCGCCTTGTGAGGCTTGTATGTGCATGTGGGGTACGGGTTGCGAGCGCGGGGGTGGGTACGAGACGGTTGCCCCAGGACAACTGTCGTCCCTGGTAGGAAGATGGTGGGGCGCGCGTCGCGCGTGCCTCCGTTCGTGGCTGTTTCCCGCGGTTTTCCCGCCCGTCCGTCCCGTACCGGCCTCCTGACCGGCACGGCGTGGATCGAGGCCCCCTACCCCGTACTGGTCGTGGACCGGCGCGGCGGTCTCGTGCGGATCAACGAGGCCGCCCGGCGCCTGCTGCCCGACGCCGCGCGGCGACCGGCTGGACGAGCGGGTGCCGTCCTGGCTGTCGGACGCCCACCGGCGCCTCTGCGACGGATCTCCGGACGCAGGATCCGGGCCACCGGCCGGGCCGATCCGCGACCGTCTCCTGGAGGCGCACCCCACGACGGGCGACGACGGCGACGTGGTGTGGTGGCTGGTCGACGAGACCGACCGCCGCTTCGCCGAGACGGCCCTGGTCGACGTCCGGGCGCGCTCCGAGATCCTCGCCGAGGTCTCCGGCGCGCTGCTGTCCACGCTGAACGTGCAGCGCTGCATGGAGATGGGCGCCGCGATGGCCGCCGAGCACCTGGCCGAGGGCGCCGTCCTGGTGGCCCCGCCCCAGGGCCGGCGCCATCCGCTGACCTTCGCCCGCCGGAACGGCCCCGTCACGCGGGCCGTCCGGCAGGTCGACGTCTCCGGCGTCCCGGCCTTGCCGAGGCCCTCCAGGGCTTCCCGCCCGTACCGGCCCGCTGGATCGATCCCGCCGACATCCCCGACTGGGTGGTCCCCGAGGGCTTCACCTCGCCGGTCGGTTCCGTCATCGTCACGCCGCTGCCCGGCCACGGGGTGCCCGCCGGGGCGCTCATCCTGCTGCGCTCCGGCACCGAACGGGCCTTCACGGAGAGCGAGGAGGTCTTCGCCCGGCTGTTCGCGGCGCGCGCCGGGGCCGCGCTGTCCGCCGCCCGCCTCTACACCGAGCAGGCCGCGATCACCGCCACGCTGATGAGCGAGCTGCTGCCGCCGGTGCTGCGCCACGTGCACGGCGTCGAGTACGCCGGCGGGTACCGGGCGTCGAAGGACCACGAGCGGGTCGGCGGGGACTTCTACGACGTCCACCCGAGCGCCGACCCCTCCGGGGAGACCCTCGTCGTCCTGGGCGACGTCGCGGGCAAGGGCCTGGACGCGGCGGTCCTGACCGGCAAGATCCGCAACACGCTGCACGCCCTGCTGCCGCTGGCCGAGGACCACCAGCGGGTCCTGAACCTGCTCAACGGCGCGCTGCTCTCCTCGCACCACACCCGCTTCGCCACCCTCGTGCTCGGCTCCGTGCGCCGCCGGGACGGCCGGACGCGGCTGCGGCTGACCAGCGCCGGGCACCTGCCGCCGCTCCTCGTCCGCGCCGACGGCACGGTGGAGGAGGTCGCGACCCGCGGCACTCTGGTCGGCGCGCTGCCGGCCGTCGAGGCCCGCACGGTGGAGACCGTCCTCGCGCCCGGGGAGACCTGTCTGCTCTACACGGACGGCATCGTCGAGGCGCGGGGCGGCCCCCTCGGGGACGAGTTCCTGGGCACGGAACGTCTGAAGAGGGCCCTGGCCGAGTGCGCGGGGATGCAGGCGGAGGCGGTCGTGGAGCGGATACAGATGCTGGCCGCCCAGTGGCTGCACGACGGCCGGCACGACGACATGGCCGTCGTGGCGGTCACCGCGCCCAGGGCCTCCTCGCTCGCCACGGGCGACGGACACGGCCGGTACGGCGGGAGGAACACGTGAGCGGTCCCACCGCGACGGACACGGTGATGGAACGGCTGTGGCGGGCGGCGGTGGGGGGTGACGAACCCGCTGCCGCCTCGGCCGTCCACGAGGCCCTGGCCACGGGCGTGCCGGAGGAGACGCTGCTCCTGGACGTGCTCGCGCCGGTCCAGGCGAGGGTCGGCGCCGAATGGGCGGCCGACCGCCTCACCGTGGCCCAGGAGCACGCCGTCACCGCCATCAACGAGCGGATCGTCGCCTCCATGGCGCACCGCCGCGCCACCGGCCGCGCCGTGCCGCCCCGGGGCCGCGTCACGGTCGGCTGCGTCGACGGCGAGTGGCACGCCTTCCCGGCCCGTCTCGTCGCGGAGTTCCTCTCCCTGCACGGCTGGCGGGTCGACTACCTCGGGGCGCAGACCCCGACCCCGCACCTGGTCGCCCATCTGCACCGGAGCTATCCCGACGCCGTCCTGCTGTCCGGGTCGATCC
Source organism: Streptomyces sp. NPDC093071 (assembly GCF_044754545.1). Classification (NCBI taxonomy): domain Bacteria; kingdom Bacillati; phylum Actinomycetota; class Actinomycetes; order Kitasatosporales; family Streptomycetaceae; genus Streptomyces; species Streptomyces sp. NPDC093071. Next base: position 598,561 of record NZ_JBIVPH010000002.1, read on the forward strand.
CGACCCATCTCCCGGCCGCCCACGCCGCCATCACGGCCTGTCAGGCCGTGGGCGTCCCGGTCCTGGCGGGCGGCCGCGCCTTCGGCGTCGGCGGGCGGTACGCGCGCACGCTGCGCGCCGACCGGTGGGCGCCCGACGCGCGCGGCGCGCTCGCGATCCTCGAGGAGGGCGTGGCCCGGCCGGAGGCGTCGGCCGGGCGGCAGACGGTGGACGACCTGCCGCACCTGGCCGACCAGGAGTACACGATGGTCGTCCGGTCCCGGCACCGGCTGGTCAGGCAGACCCTGGCCGGTCTGGAGGACCGGTTCCCGCCGATGCGCGCCTACGACTCCCTCCAGCGCGAGCGCACGGCGGAGGACATCGCGCACATCGTCGACTTCCTGGCCACCGCGCTCTACGTGGACGACCCCGACCTGTTCACCACGTTCCTCACCTGGACGGCCGACGTCCTGCGGGCCCGCCGCGTCCCTACCCGTTCCCTGGTGGCCGGTCTGGACGTCCTGGCCGAGCGGTTGCGCGACTTCCCCCGCGCGACGCACGCGCTCCAACGGGGCGCGGCGGCCCTGGGCGCGCACGCCGTCCGCACGGTCCCCGGTCCCCGCCCGTGAACGGCTTCCCCTCCACGGAGTTCACCCTCGACGTCGTCCGCGAGCCCGGCGCGCTGTACGTGCGCGTGAGCGGGGACCTCGACTACGACAGCTGCGACGAGCTGGTCGACGCGGTCACCGAGAACCTGACGGGCGGCGGGGCGCCGCCGCGGGGGGTGCGCCTCGACTTCGCCGGTCTGACGCACATCGACTCCTCGGGCCTGTCGGCCCTGCTGCTCGTCCACCGCCGGGCCAGTGCCCTGGGCGCCACCCTGTACCTGGAGAACCGCCCGGACTTCCTGGAGCGCCTGCTCCACATCACCAACGTCCTGGACCACCTCACCGGTCCCGCGACCGGGAGGGGGCCCGACGGGGGCGCGGACCTCAGCTGGCCGGGGAGGGGCCCGTACTGACGATCCGGAAGTGTTCGAGGGTGCCGCTGATGTCCAGGACCCGTCGCACCGCGGAGTGCAGGGGGCCGATCAGCACCAGCTCGCGCCCGTCCGCCGCGTGGCGGCGCCGGATGTCGAGCAGCGCGTTGAGGAGCATGCTGTCGGCGAACGTGACCCGGGAGAGGTCGACCGCCGTCATCGGGGAGGCCGCCTCGTCGGCCGCCGCCCAAGCGGCCTCGACGTCCTCCACGTCGTCGTGGTCCATCTCCCCGCGCATGGCGATGACGAAGACCTGCTCGTGCCGGGTGAGGTGCACTTTTCCCTGGGGCGCCGCATACATGGCGTCATCCTCACATCGGCGGACACCGCCGCGCCAGCCGCCCCGGGCCCGGCGGCGCACGGGCCGCACCCCCGGAGCGGCTCTGCTCCGGGGGTGCGGGGGCGGTGCGGGTGGTGCGGGCGGCGCGGATCAGAACTGGAGCGACCAGGCGTTGACGTAGCCGGTGTCGTTGACCCAGTTGTCGGTGACGCGGAGCTTCCAGGTGCCGTTGGCGGCCTTGGCGGAGGCGTCGACCGTGAACGTGCCCTGGACGTGGTCGGCGCTGTCGGAGGAGTTGTAGTTCTTCAGGACGAACGCGCCGCCGTCGGGGGCGACCAGTTCGACCTTGAGGTCGCCGCGGAAGGTGTGGCGGACGTCGACGGTGACGGCCAGGTTCGCGGGGGCGTTGCCGGTGACGCCGGTGACGGTGATCGGCGACTCCACGGTGGCGTTGTCGCGGATCTGGACGTCGTCGGTGTTCTCGAACTTGTTGCCGGTGGGCGGCGGGGTGGTGCTGCCGGTGCCGGTGTACAGGAGCTTGTTCGGGGAGCCGGTGCGCGGGTCGGTGACCTTGCCGGAGGTGGCGTCGGCGACCAGCTTGTCGCGGACCTGGGCCGGGGTCCAGGTCGGGTTGGCGGCGAGCACCAGGGCGGCCGCGCCGGCGACGTGCGGGGCGGCCATGGAGGTGCCGCTCATGGACTGGGAGGCGGTGTCGCCGGAGTTGGACGTGGAGACGATGCTGTCACCCGGGGCGAAGATGTCGAGGCAGGAGCCGTAGTTGGAGCCCTGGCCGTTGGACCAGCCGGTGGCGCGGGCGTCCCGGCTGTTGGTGGCGCCGACGGTGATGGCGGCCGGGGTGGAGGACGGGGAGTAGGAACACGAGTCGGCGTTGTTGTTGCCGGCCGCCACGACCCAGGTGACGCCGGAGGCGATGGAGGCCGCCACGGCGTCGTTCACGGACTGGGTCTTGCCGCCGCCGATACTCATGTTGGCCACGGCCGGCTTCGCCGCGTTCTTGGTGACCCAGTCGATGCCGGCGAGGACCGGGGCCCAGGTGTCGCCCGAGGTGCCCTGGCAGTTGAGGACCCGGACGCCGATCAGCTTGACGCCCTTGGCGACGCCGTACGAGCCGCCGCCGACGGTGCCGGCGACGTGGGTGCCGTGGCCCTGGCAGTCGGAGGCGTTGGAGTCGTTGTCGATGAAGTCGTAGCCGCTGACCGCGCGTCCGCCGAAGTCGCGGTGGCTCATGCGGATGCCGGTGTCCAGGACGTACGCGTTCACGTTGGAGGCGGTGGTGGCGTAGGTGTAGCTCTTGTCGACCGGCAGGTCGCGCTGGTCGACGCGGTCCAGGCCCCAGGAGGGCGGGTTGGGCTGGGTGTCGACGGCGTACGCCACCGCGTCGGCCTCGACGCGGGCCACCGACGGGTCGGCGGCCAGCTCCTCGGCCTCGCTCTCGCTCAGCTTCACCGCGAAGCCGCGCAGGGCGGCGGTGTAGGTGTAGCGCAGGCTGCCGGCGTGCCGCTTGGCCAGGGCCTTCGCGGAGGCGGGTATGTCGGCGCGGGCGACCGAGTCCTTGAAGGTGACGATGTAGGAGCCGTCGACCGCGCCGGGGCGGTCCGCGCCGACGATGCGGCCCTCTCCGCCGCCCGGCGGTACGGGGGCGGCGGTGGCCCCGGCGGTCGAGGCGGCTCCGGCGAGCAGGGCGGCACTGGCGCCGACGGCGAGCAGGCGCCGGAGGGCGCGAGCGTCGAACTCCATGGTGTTTCTCCCTTGAGAGGTGTCCGGGCCCGGCTCGGGCCCGGAGGGCTGCACCCGTCGCCCCGGTGGGCTCCGGACACGTCCTTCGGTGGTGGGGAGGCGCGTGCCCGGAGGTCGGCCGCCGGTCCACCGGAACGCGATCCTGTTGGGATCATGACAATCGCCCGGGTGCGGCGGCCGTGCGGGCGCCTTCGGATGCCGGCGCCCACGGCGGTGGGGTGTGGGTGGCGCGTCGCACGGAGTCGGCTCCGTGCGACACGGGCCCGGCCACGCCGGACGACCGCGTGGGGTGCGGCCGTCCCCGTACCTCCGCCGGCTGGGGACCGCGGTGTACGGAACGGCGTCGCCGGACCGCCCAGAGCTTCGGTCAGGCGGGAGGAACCCAGCAATCCGTAGCACTACCCAAAGAGTGGGAGCGGGCGGCCCGCATTCCGTAGGTGGTGGACCCCTATTGCGGCCCCGGCCGTCCGGAGGGTAGACCACCTGCCCAGCGGGGCCGCGACGGACGGCGGTCTTCCGGGTGGCCGGTCGGCGAGAGGCGGAGCCGTGGAGAGACGTTCCTCCGGTACGGGGTCCCCGGGTGCGGGGCGCGGCGAAGGGGCGTCCCGCGGGGGCGGGTTCGTCGGGCGGGCCGAGGAGGCGCGGCGGCTGCGGGAGGCGCTGCGGGCGGGGCCGGGCCTCACCGTCGTCCGGGGGGAGGCGGGCGCGGGGACGTCCCGGCTGGTGGACGAGGTGCTCGGCCGGGCGGAGTTCGCGGAGTGGACGCAGCTGCGCGGGACGTGCCCCGACGCGGCGGACCCGGTGCCGCTCGGGCCCGTCGCCGACGCGCTGGCCGGGCTGCCGTACCGGCCCGCCCTCGCCGACCGGCCGCTGCCCACGGTGACCGGGGCGGTCGGCCTCCTCGTACCGGAACTGACCGACCGGCTGCCGCGCCCGCCCGCGTCGGCGGCCGATCCGGAGGTGCGGCGCGGGCTGCTGCCGCGTGCGGTCGGGGCGCTCCTCGCGGCGGTCGGGGACGCCGTGCTGGTCGTGGAGGACGTCCACCACGCGGACCCCGCGACCCTCGCCCTGCTCCAGCACCTGACGGGGGCGGTGCCGGCCGGGCTGAGGCTCGTCGTCACCGAGGACGCGGCGGCCGGGCTGCCGCTCCTCGGCGTCCGCGCCCCGGCGGGCGTACGGGTCGAGGAGATCGCCGTCCTGCCCTGGACGCCCGGGGAGACGGGCGAGTTCGTCCGCCACTGGCTCGACGCGCACCGGCCGGACCGGACGGACGAGCGGGAGGACCTCACCGCCCTCGTCCACGACCTGACCGGCGGACTCCCCTCGACCGCCGTGGAGTTGCTGCGGGACGCGGGGGAACTGCTGCGGGGACATGACTGGGAGGATGGCCTCCACCGGAGGGGCGGGGAGGCGGGGCCCTGGACGGGCGGGGCCGGTGGGGCGGCGGGGGGAGCCGGCCGGGGGGCGAGTCACCGGGACGGGGGCGACACGGCGGCGGAGTTGCGGGTCGGACGGGGCGAGCGGGTCGCGGGGGCCGTGTTCGGGGCCGTGTGCGAGGTCGGGGTGCCCGTACGGGTGGGGCGGGAGCTGGCACGGCGGTGCGGGCCGCTCGACGGGGACGCGCGGCGGATGGTCGAGGCGGCGGCCGTCCTCGGCCTCCCGGTGTCCATCGGGGTGCTCGCCGAGGTGGCGGACCTCGCGCCCGAGCGGGCCGAGGCGGCCGTGGACGCGTGCGTACGCCGGTCCGTGCTGCGGGCCGACGGGCCGTGTCCCGGCTTCCGGCACCCGCTGGACCGCCGGGCCGCGCTGGACCGCCTGTCCGGGCCCCGGCTCGCCCGGCTGAGCCTGCGCGCCGCCCGGGCCCTGCGCCGGGGCGGCGAGGGGCCGCCGCCGCTGGCCGAACTCGCCCGGCTGTACGCGGCGGCCGGACGGGTGCGCGAGGCCCTGCGCTGTCTCGTCACGGCCGCCGACCGGGCGGCCGCCACGGGCGACTACACCACCGCCACCCGCCTCTACACCCGGGCCGTCGCCGAGGACCCGCGCGCGGAGGGCCGGATCCGCACCGCCGCGAAACTGGCCCGCACCGCGCAACTGGCCCGCGCGGGCGAGCCGGTGGTGGCCGCCGTGCGGCGCGTGCTGGACGAGGACGACCCGCCGCCCCGGCTGCGCGGCGAGATCCGGCTGCACCTGAGCGTCGTCCTGCGCAACCAGAGTGGAGGCGCGCTCGACAGCCTCAACGAGGTCGCCCGCGCCGTCCCCGACCTGGAGGCGTCCGACCCGCAGACCGCCGCCCGCGCCATGGCGGTCGCCGCCATCCCCTCCATCAAGGGCTGGCACGTCGACCGCCACCGGGAGTGGCTGGAGCGCGGCGATGCGCTCGCCGACCGGGTCACCGACCCGGTCGCGCGGGCCGCCGTCGCCGCCAACCGCGCCACCGCCCTGATGCTGCTCGGCGACCCGCGGGCCTGGACCGCCGCCGAGGCGCTGCGCGGCCCGGCCGGGTCCGCGATGGAGGCCGCGCACCACGCCCGGGGCTGGACCAACCTGGCGCACGCGGCCAGCGCCCTCGGATACGGGGCGCGGGCCCGGGAGTTCCTGGGCCGGGCCACCGACGGGCTCGCGGACACCAGCAGTCCCTATCTGGAGGGGCTGATCCAGACCGCCCGTCTGGTGCTCGCCTGGCACGAGGGCCGCTGGCAGGGCCTGCACGCGGCCGCCGACCGCACCGCCCGGCTCTACCGGGAGATACCGGACCTGACCTCCGAGGCCATGCTGGTCCGGGGGCTGACCGCGCTGCACGTGCTCGGTGACGTCCCCCGGGCCCGCCACGACCTGGCGGAGGCCGCCCGTACGACCCGTTACGACACCGGGCTCATCCTCACCGCCTCCGCCGCCGCCACGGCCCGCGTCCATCTGGAGGCGGGACGGCCCGGGCGGGCGTGCGACGCCGTGGAGGAGGTGCTGCACCGCCTGGAGCGGACCGGCGGCTGGGTGTGGGCCGGGGAGGTGCTGCCCGTCGCCGTGGAGGCCCTGCACGGCAGCGGGCAGACCGCGCGGGCCCGCCGGCTCGTCGCCGACTTCGCCGCCGGGACCGCCGACAGCGACGCGCCCGCCGCCCGGGCCGCCCTCACCGTGTGCCGGGCGCTGCTCGCCGAGGCCGGGGGGCGGCCGGAGGAGGCCGTCGGCCTGCTGGCCGACGCGGAGGAGCGGTGGCGGCTGCTCGGCCGCCCCTTCGACGCGGCCCGGGCGGCGGAGGCCCGCGGACGCTGCCTCCTCGGCCTGCGGGGGGAGGCGGCGGCCGACGGGGTCCAGGAGGTGGTCGAGGTGTACGGACGGCTGGACGCCCGCTGGGACGTGGCCCGTTGCCGGCGGCTGTTGCGCCGCCACGCCATCGTCACCACCCACCGCCGCGGCCGCCTCGGCTACGGCGACCAGCTGTCCCCGCGCGAGCAGGAGGTGGCCCGGCTGGTCGTCCAGGGCCGCGCCAACCGGGACATCGCCGAGAGCCTGGTCCTCTCCACCCGGACCGTGGAGCACCACGTGGCCCGCATCATGCGGAAGCTGAACGCCTCGTCCAGGACCGACATCGCACGGGCGGGGTGGGGGGACGGCGGGGCGGAGACGCGGCGGCGGTAGGCGGCCGGAGAGCTCTGCGGCAGTCCGCCCGGAGGGGGTGTCGGACCCCTGTGGCAGGGTGGTTCGCGGGCGGGGGAACCGTCCTCAACCGGCCCCGGAGAACGCAGGGAGCAGCACGTGGACGACGCCGCCACCGGCACCGACCGCCGCCGCGCGGAGCGCGGGCGCTCGGACCTCGCCGTGCTCACGGCCTGGTGGCGGGGGCTCGGCGGCGACGGTTTCCTCGCGCTCCCGCCGCCGACCCGGAGCCGGTACACCCAGTCCGACGGCCACGAGGACGCCGCCGAACTCGCCGCGTCGCGGGGCCTGGCGACGCCGCTCTCCTTCGCGTACTGGCACTGGCAGTCCCACCGGCGGGCCTTCGACCGCTCCGGCGCCCTGACGGGCGAACTGCTGCTGCACTGGGGCGGCGACCACGGCACCGTCGCCGCCGGGCTCGGCGAGGGGCCCACCGGTTTCCGGATCGTCGGCAACGGGGCCGGGGGCGCCTTCGGTCTGGACCGGGTCACCGCCCGGGACGAGACGGGCCTGCCCGATCCGGCGGACCCCGACGGCGTACGGCAGTTCCTCGGCGCGCTCGACGAGCCGGTGGACCGCAGTGCCCCCTTCCTCCGGTACCGGCCGCTGTCCCCCGCCGAGGCAGCGTGGCTCCACGAGCGGCTGCGCGGCCCCCTGGTCCTCTCCGCCGCGGCCCGCTTCGCGGTCTCCCTGGAGCGGCGGGAGGGGCTCACGCCCGACGAGACGGAACGGCTGTTGCGGGCCTGGCGGGAGGAGTACGCGGGGCGGCCCGCGGAGTGGAGCGCCTGGCGGGAACTGCTCCACGCGCTGCTGCGCCACGGCTCCGAGGAGGCGTGGGAGGTCGTCGCGGACCTCGGGCCCCGGGCCGCCCCCGTCCTGGCCCGGGTGCCGTCCGAGCGGGGCCTGGCCGTCGTGCGGGAGGCCGCGCTCGCCGGTGACCGGGCCGCGGTCCACGCCTGGCTGGCGCTGCACCGCGCGCTCCGCGAGCCCGACGCGGTACGGGCCGCGGCCGCCCTCGCGGCCGAACTGGAGGCGCACGGCGCGCCGGAGGCCTCCTCGCGCGGCCTCCACCAGGCACTGGTCGGGGCCGTCACGAACGACTGGCGCCGGGAGACGGGCGCGGACCACCGGGCCGGCCTGTCCTGGTCCGCCCTGACGGCGGTCCGCCTCAGCACCGACGAGCGGCTGCCGCGCGCCCTGCGCGTCCTCGCCGCGGACGCGGCCCGCGACCGGGTGGGGCTCGTACGGGAGGAGGCGCTCCGGCCCGGTGGCGGCGCGTTCTCCGGCATCGGCGCCGACGACGTACTGGCCGCCGTGGACCGCTACGAGGCCGCCCGGGACGGGCTCCTGTCCGGCACCGGGCCCGATCTCACCGTCTCCGAGGGGGCGCTGGGCGACCTGTGGCACCGGTACCGGACGCTCACCGACGCCGACGTCCGCTGGCTGCGGGAACGGGTGGCCGATCCGGGGACGGATCTGCAGGGGCTCGGCTTCTGCCTCGAACTGCTCCTCGCCCACGGCCTGGCCGGGGAGGCCGAGGTCGAGGCGCTGCTGCCGCGCCGTCTGAAGGACCTCACCAAGAAGTACCGGACCACGTACACCGAATGGCGCCATCCGCTCGTCACCCTGACGTGCCTCGCCCTCGACCTGGGCCATCCGGCGGCGGGGAAGCTGGTCTCGTGGTGGAACGGGGCACGGCCGGTCTGGAAGGACGAGCTGCGGCTCCTCACCCACCTCGGCGCCCTCGACGAGGCCAAGGCCGCCGAACTGTGGGACGTCGTCACCTCGCCCGCCCACGACGTGGGGCAGCTGATGACCTGGGCCCTGGTCCGGGCCCGGCTCGACGGGGAGCACCCGCTGCTCGTCGCCGACCGGCTGCTCGGCACTCCCGGGATCCGCTCCCACACGCTGGAGCGGGTACTGATCGGCGTGGCCGACCCCGAGCAGCCGCTGTGGCACTACGCCGTCGACGGCCGCAGCCGGAGCTGGTGGCAGCGCGCCCTGGAGGTCGCCGAGCACCCCGGCCTCTCCCCCGGGGCCCGCGCGATCGGTCTGCGGGCCGCCCGCGCGCACTCCCTGGTCCGCCACCCGGACCGGGTGAGACCCGCGCCGACCGAGGGGGAACGGGCGGCGGCCCTGGCCTGGATCGAGCGGCACGCCGACGCCTGAGGCACACCGCCGCCTGGGGCACACCGCTCACGGGCCGGCCGGTCACCACGCCTCGGTGTCCGTCGAGGTGCGCTCCGCCGGTCGCGCGCCGCCGGACGCCCGCAGCCTCGCCGCCACGAGCGGCAGGACGAGTACGGAGAGCATCGCCGCGCCGACCAGCGCGGCCGCCTCCTCCCCGTCGATGAACTCCTGGTCCACCCCGATGGTGGTGATCGCGACGACGAGCGGCAGGCACGTGGCGGCGTAGAAGGCCAGCGCCGACCGGTCGGACAGGCCGAGGTCGCGGGGCGCGAGGAAGTACACGGGCAGGCCCCGCACGACGAGGAACAGCAGCAGGAAGACCGGGACGAGCGCGAGCGTCCCGGGACTCCCCAGGAGTTCGTCGAGCCGGAACTCGATGCCGGTGACCACGAAGAACAGGGGCACGAGGAAGCCGAAGCCGATCGCCTCCACCTTGCCGAGGATCTCGGCGCTGCTCTCCGGTGCCGCAGCGTCGAGCACGAGCCGGGTGAGCACGCCCGCCGCGAAGGCGCCGAGGAGCACGTCGAGGCCGAACGCCTCCGACAGGCCCAGCATCGCCGCGAGCAGCAGCATGACGAAGCGGACGGCGAACTGACCGCTGCTGTGGAGCGTCTTGACCATCAGGCGCGACAGCCACGGGGCCGGGGGCCGCATCGCCAGGACCACCGCCCCGGCGGTGATCAGCCCGAACGCGACGAGGACGGCCGCGGACTCCGCCGGTCTGCGGCCGCTCAGGAGCAGCGCCATGGCGATCACGGGTCCGAACTCGCCCACCGCGCCGAACGCCATCGTCACGTCCCCGAAGCGGCCCTTCAGTTCCCCGGCGTCCTTGAGGACGGGGAGCACGGTGCCCAGCGCGGTGCTGGTCAGCGCCGTGCCGACGACGAGGCCCGCGGAGACGTCCCCGCCGCTCAGCAGCAGTGCGATGCCCAGGCCTGCGGCCAGGGAGACCAGCCACGCCCCCAGCGAGCGGCGCAGGAGTCCGCCCCGTACGTTCGCGAACTCGATCTCGTATCCGGCGAGGAAGATGAGCATCGACAGGCCGAGCTGGGACAGGACGTCGATCACCTCGTCCGAGCGCGCCCACCCGAGGACGTCCGGGCCGATGACGATGCCCAGGACGATCTCGAAGACGACCAGGGGAACGCGGACCCGGCGGGAGACGCCGTCCGCGAGCAGGGGCGCGAGGACCGCGACGGACATGATCAGGAGGAGGGTGACGGCGGAAGGCACGTTCGGTGTTTAACACGCGGTGGACGGATCGCCGGTGAGGCCGTTCCGGAGGGGCCCGTGGGCTCACGCCGAAGGCGGCGGTGGCGTGGCGGGCGTGTCCGCGCCCAGGAACTCCACGACCGCGAGGGCGAGGAGGAGTGCGAGGGCGAGACCGGCCACCACCCAGCCGGTGGGGTGGGGCCAGAAGACGTAGGCGGCGAGTGCCGCCACGACCGGTGCCCGGGCGATCCAGGTGCGGTGATGGCGGACGAAGGGCCCCACCGGTCCCGTGCGCAGGCCGAAGCGGTCGGCCGTGGCGCGGGACGCGCCGATGCCCGAGGTCCACAGGCCCCGGACGAGCACGGCCCGGCGGCCCGGTCCGGTGAGCCAGGCGGCCAGGGCCACGACGAGGCCCAGGGCGACGGCCGCCCTGACCATGGTGGAGAGCAGCCCGGTCAGGGTGTCGTAGACCGCCCCGACGGCTTCCGGGGAGACCCCGGCGGGCAGGGCGTCGAGGGAGAAGGAGCGGAGGACGCGCAGCCCGATGCCGAGCAGTCCGGTCGTGACGGCCACCGCCAGGGCTCCCGTGACCAGGGCCCTGCGCCGTCGGCGGGCGAGGAGGACGCCGCCGGCCACCAGGAGGACCGCGAGGACCGGCAGCCAGTTCCCGGCGATCTGGAGGAGCCGTACGCCGGTTTTGACCTTGCCGACGTCGTCGGACCGGACGAGCGTGAAGTCGGTGTGGATCTCCGGGATCCGCGCGGCGAACCCCATGCCCTGGTCCACGAGGCGCTGCTTCACCTGTTCGACGACGGGGGCGAGGTCGAGGGTGACCGTGTCGTCCTCGACGCGGACCGCGCCGCCGCCGCTTCCGGTGAGGGCCTTGTCCACGGAGGCGTGGACCGTGCGGTTGGCCTCCGTCCAGAAGGTCTCGAAGGCGTCCGAGCCGGTGACCTCCCGCGCCCTGTCGTGGACGAAGGCGCGGACCGCCCCTTCCAGGGAGTCGCCCAGCGCGCCCAGCGCCTTCTCCAGGCGCGGCCGTTCCTCGGGGGCGGCGCCGGACAGCAGGGTCGCCAGGTCGATGCGCTCCATGAGCGCGTCGGTGACCCGGTCGGCGGCGGCGTCCTGGACGGCCGGGTCCGAGGCGAGCGGGGCGACGGTCGCGACGTAGCGGTCGGTGTCGCCCACCACGTCGGCCGCCCAGGCGGCGACGATCCCGAGGGGCGCGAGCACACAGCCGAGGACGATCAGGACGGCGCCCAGGAAGGACTTCGCGCGGTGCTTCGGGGGCTCGGTCCGCCGCGCTTCGAGCACCGCCACACGGGCGCGGAGTTCCTGGAGCTCCGCCGGTCCGCCGGCCCCCGCGGCCGATCCTTCGTCCGGCACCGGCGCCTCCTCGTTCGTGACGGTCGCCCCCGTCCCAGCCGACCTCCGTTTCGCCGGGGGCGCGAGCGGGAGTGGTCCGGTCGGGGGGCGGGTCGTGCGGGTGGCTCAGTCGTCGTGGAGTGCGGTGGCGAGGAAGTCGACGGCGAGTTTGCGGGCGACGTTGGCGGCGCGGGTGTCGCGGAGGCTGTCGAGGAGGAGGAAGTCGTGGACCATGCCGGCCACGCGGACGGAGGTGACGTCCACACCCGCTTCGCGGAGTTTGTTGGCGTACTTCTCGCCCTCGTCGCGCAGGACGTCGGCCTCGTCGGTGATGACCAGGGTGGTGGGCAGGCCCTTGAGCTGGTCCAGGGTGGCCCGGAGGGGGGAGGCGTGGTGTTCGGCGCGCTGGGCGGGGTCGGTGGTGTAGGCGTCCCAGAACCACTTCATGCCGTCGCGGGTGAGGTAGTAGCCCTCGGCGAACTGGTGGTAGGAGGGGGTGTCGAAGTCGGCGTCGGCGACCGGGTAGAGCAGGCACTGGGCCTTGAGGTCGATGCCGCCGCGTTCCTTGTTCATCAGCGCGAAGACGGCCGACATGCAGCCGCCGACGGATTCGCCGGTGACCGCGATGCGCGAGGTGTCCAGGCCGTGTTCGGCGCCGTGTTCCAGGACCCACTGGCCCACCGCGTAGTTCTGTTCGACCTGGGTGGGGTACTTCGCCTCCGGTGCCCGGTCGTAGACGGGGAAGACGCCCGCCGCGCCGGCGCCGACGGCGAGTTCGCGGAAGAGGCGGTCGTGGGTCTTGTCGTCGCCGAAGACCCAGCCCGCGCCGTGGATGTAGAAGACCACCGGCAGGGGTCCGGTCACGCCCTTGGGGCGGATGATGCGGGTGCGGACCGTGCCCCACTCCCCCGCGTCCACCTCGACCCACTCCTCGTCCACCTCCGGACGCGGCACGCTCGCGTCGCTCTGCAGGCCCAGCAGGATGTCACGGCCCTTCTCCGGGGGGACCTCGTAGATCCGCGGATGCGGGTCCGTCGCCTCGCACAACTCCTTCGCGGCCGGTTCGAGATAGGGGGTGATCGGAGGGGGAAGGTCGGTCATGTCCGCTCCCTGTCGCGGGCACACGGGTGCCCTGTTCGCGCGGCCCCGACGGCCGCGACCGTCGCACGCGCCTGGCCCAGGCGCGGCAGTGCCTGGTCCCATCCTTTGGTGACCGTTTGGCCGTCGCAACCCGGCCGTGCGGTCTGCCGGACGTGCGCGTCGGCGCGCGTCCGGCACCGGTCGACACGACAACTTTTCGGAGACTCCCGGGGGCCCGGAGCGCGCCCGGGACCGCCTGCCGGGTGCGCAGGAGCGGTGCGGGGGGGCCGGGCTGCCGTACGGCCGGGCCGACGCCCGCGCAGAAGAGGCGGGCGGCCGGGGCGCGGACCGCGTCCTCGTCGTGGAGCGCCCCGATGCCGGGCAGGCTCCGGGAGAAGACCTCGAACAGCGCGTTCGGCGCCCCTTCCTCCGGCGTCGCGCGTTCCTCCGCCGCCGCGAGCAGGAGCAGGAGGGCCGGGCGCTCGCGCGCCACGACCACCGCCGCCGTGAGCAGCCGGTCGAGGACCGTCCCGGGCGCCGGGGAGTCCGGGCGGGGACGGGCGTACGGTGCCCGCTCCGCGCCCGGCGCTTGCGCCGTACGGGCGCGGGCGCGCCGGGCGCCGGGCCGTTCCCGGAGGGGCATCTCCTCCTCCGCGCCCCGTACCGGTGCCGTCCGCCCGGAGGGCCGGGGGCGCGGCCCTCACGCCTCCGGCAGGGTGATCTCCCTCTTGAGGATCTTGCCGCTCGGGCCCAGCGGGAGCTTGTCCACGAGCCACACCCCGCGCGGGTACTTGTAGGCCGCCACGCGCTCCTTGACGTACTCCCGCAGCTCCTCGGCGGTGGCCCGCGCGCCGGGGCGGAGCACGACCGCGGCCGCGACCTCCTCGCCCAGTTCGGCGTGCGGGACGCCCACCACGGCGGCCAGGGCGACGGCGGGGTGCTCGTGCAGGACCTCTTCGATCTCGCGCGGGTAGACGTTGTAGCCGCCGCGGATGATCATGTCCTTCTTGCGGTCGACGACGTACAGGTAACCGTCCTCGTCCGCCCGGGCGAGGTCGCCGGTGCGCAGCCAACCGTCGGGGACGGCGGCCTCGGTCTCCTCGGGACGGTTCCAGTACCCCTTCATCACGTTCGGTCCCCGGACGGCCAGTTCGCCGATCTCGCCCGGGGTCACGTCCCGGCCGCCGTCGTCCACGAGGCGCACCTCGACGTCCCGGATGGGGGTGCCGATGGAGCCGGCCTTGCGCGGGCGGTCGGGGTGGTTGAACGTCACCACCGGGCTGGTCTCGGACATGCCGAAGCCCTCCAGGACCGGACATCCGAACCGCCGCTCGAATCCGTGGAGGATCTCCACCGGCAGCGAGGCGCCGCCGGAGATGCACATCCGCAGCGTCGAGACGTCGGCCTCGGACGGGTGCTGGAGCAGCGCCGCGTACATGGTCGGGACGCCCTCGAAGACGGTGGCCCGCTCGCGGGCGACGGCCTCCAGGACGGCTCCCGGCTCGAAGCGGGGGATCAGGACGAGGGAGGCGCCGCTGCGGACGGCCGCGCTCATGGTGCAGATCTGCCCGAAGATGTGGAACAGGGGCAGGCAGCCCACGACCACGTCCTCGGGGATCATCCGCTGGATCTCGACGCCGTTGACCTCGGTGTTGTGCCGCAGGCCCGCGTGGGTGAGGACGGCGCCCTTGGGGCGGCCGGTGGTGCCGGAGGTGTACAGCAGGACGGCCATGTCCTCGCCGTCCGCGTCGGCGACGCCGGGCAGCGGCTCGTGCCCGGCCAGGGCCGCGGCGAACGCGGCGGGTTCGACGGCGGTGTGCCGCACTCCCGCGGCGGCGGCGCCCTTCGCGCCCTCGCCCGGCGCCTGGTGCCATTCGAAGAGGAGCACGGCGCCGGAGTCGGCGAGGTGGAACTCGGTCTCCCTGGTCTTCAGGAGCGGGTTCATCGGGACGACGACCGCCCCGGCGCGCAGCACTCCGTAGTACAGGACGACGAACTCGGGGACGTTGGGCAGCATCAGGGCGACCCGGTCGCCCGGCCGTACGCCCTCGGCCCTGAGCAGGGCGGCGGCGCGGGCGCTGTGCTCGTCCAGCTCCGCGTAGGTGAGGACCCGCTCCCCCAGGCGCAGTGCGGGGCGCTCGGGCTGCCGCCCGGCCGTCTCCACGAGGAACCCTGCCAGATTGGCCATGACCCGCCTCCGTTACACGCGATCACCAGATGTTTACATCGTCGACATCTTGTCGCCGTCCGGCGGCACGTCCTATGGCGTGCGCGACAGCAGTCGGCCCCCCGGATTGTCCGCCGCGACAAAAGGGGGCGGCTAAGCTGCGGTCATGGACCTTTCGGGCGTGGTCGCGGCGCTTCGTTCGAGGCTTCCCGAACTGGCCGGGAGGATGGCGCTGCGCATCCGCGCGGAGGTCGACGCCTACCAGGACGAGACGCTGATCCCCCTGGACTCGCTGCGGGCCTCCTGCTCCGCCAACGCGGACTTCGTGCTGACGCACCTCCGCCGCAAGGGCGCCCCGGACCCGGAGGCGGCCCGTGAGACCGGCCGGGCCAGGGCGGAGCAGGGTGTCCCGCTGGCCGACACCCTGCGCGCGTACCGCATCGGCTCGGAGCTGCTGTGGACGGAGATCGTCGCGGAGGCGCGCACGCGTCCGGAGGTGTCGGACGACCTGCTGGTGTCGGAGTCCGCCGACTTCTGGGCGCTGTTCGGCCTGTACGCGGAGGCGGTGGCGGGTGCCTACCGGGAGACGGCCGCCGAGCTGACCTCGCGGGGACGGGCACGGCGTTCCGCCCTGGTGGAGGCGCTGTTCACGGGCGTGTTCACCGACCGCACCCTGTGGGAGGCGGCCCGGGAGCTGGGGCTGCCCGAGCAGGGGCCGTACGCCGTCGCCGTCGCGGAGGCCGGCGCCCCGGGCGAGGAGCCCCTCGCGGGCGTGGAGGCGACGCTGCTCCGGGCGGAGCTGCCTTCCGCCTGGAGGTCGCTGCCGGACCAGCGGCTCGCCCTGATCGCGCTGCCCACCGCCTCGGCGGAGAGCACCTGTCTCCGGGTCCTGCGGCGAAGCCGCGCCCGGGTGGGGGTCAGCCCGTCCTTCCCCTCGCTGCGGGGCGCCCCGCAGAACCTGCGCTTCGCGCGCCTGGCCCTGTCCGGGCTGCCGGGCACCGGTCCTGGCGTGGCCCGGTTCGACGACGACCCGCTGGCGATGGTCGTCGCCGCGGCGCCCGCCGAGGCGGCCCGTCTGGTGGAGGTGACGCTGCGGCCGGTGCTCGACCTGCCGGCCGCGGAACGGTCCCGCCTGCTGCGGACCCTGGAGCACTGGTTCGCCTCCGGCGGCTCGGCCGACGCCACGGCCCGGAGCCTCTTCGTCCACCCCAACACCGTCCGCTATCGCCTCCGGCGCGTCGAGGAGCTGACGGGCCGGCCGCTCTCCGATCCGCGCGCGGCGGCGGCCGTCGGCGCGGCGCTCCTGGCGGTACGGGACCGGGGGACGGGCCTCGCGGAACGGCCGACGGACACGGGCTGATCCGGGGGCGGGGGCGGATGCGGGTGCGGATACGGGTCCGATTTCAGGTCCGGGCCCGGGGCCGGGTCCTGCCCGGTCCGGGCTCGCGCGCCCGGGGACGGGGCGTGCGGCGAAGGCGTCCGGCCGCCCGGGGTCACGCGCTTCCGTCGTTCACGAGCAGGATCTTGCCGAGGTGGCCGCCCGCTTCCAGGAGGCGGTGGCCCTCGGCGGCGTCGGCCATGGGGACGGTCCGCTCGACGAGCAGCTTCACGGTGCCGTCCTCGATCATGGGCCAGACGTTCTCCCGTACCGCGGCCACGACCTCGGCCTTGTACTCCTTCGTACGCGTCCGGAGCGTCGTCCCGTGGACCGAGGCCCGCTTGAACACGATCTCCGCGAGGTCCAGCCGCCCTTCGAGGCCCTTCTGCAGGCCGATGACGACCAGGCGCCCGTCCACGGCGAGCGACCGGACGTTGCGCTCCAGGTAGTCGCCGCCCACGACGTCGAGGATCACGTCGTAGGGGCCGTGCTCGGCGAAGTCCTCGGTGCGGTAGTCGATCGCCACGTCGGCGCCCAGCTCCCGGGCCTGCGCGGCCTTCTCCGGGCCGCCCACGGTGGTGACGACGCGGGCGCCCAGGGCCTCGGCGATCTGGATCGCCATCGTGCCGACGCCACCGGCGCCGCCGTGCACGAGGAGGGTCTCGCCCGCCTTCAGTCCGGCGGTCATGACGAGGTTGGACCAGACCGTGGCGGTGACCTCGGGCAGGCCCGCCGCCTCGGCCAGGCCGGTCCCCTTCGGTACGGGCAGCAGTTGCCCGGCGGGGACGGCGACCTTCTGCGCGTAACCGCCGCCGGTCAGCAGGGCGCAGACCTCGTCGCCCACCTTCCAGTCCGTGACGCCCTCGCCGACCGCGCCGATGCGGCCGGAGACTTCGAGGCCCGGGTACGGCGACCAGCCGGGCTGCAGGGGGTAGAGCCCCCAGCGCTGCATGACGTCCGCCCGGTTCAGGGCGCCGGCGACCACGTCGACGACGACCTCGCCGGGAGCGGGTGTCGGGTCCTCGACCTCGATCCACTCCAGTACCTCGGGACCACCGTGTTCCCTGATCGATACGGCCTTCATGACGACTCCTTTCCTCTTCCCTACGGGAAAGCCAGAATGTTTACGCTACACACATTACGTCTTGAAGTATGCAGCGTCAACATGCAGACATCGGAGGTCGGCGGGGCGGCCGAGGTCTCGCCGCGCACGGTCACGGCCGCCGCGAGGAGTACGGTCAGCCGGCCCCGGAGGCGCCCTGGATCGTCAGCAGGATCCCCGGCTCGCGGTCGCGGACCGCCTTCGCGGCGTCCACGAAGGAGGCGACGAGCGGGTTCGGCCGGTCCGCGCGGTGGGCCACGGCGAGGACCGACCCCGGGTGGTCCTCGATCGTGAGGAACCGGACCCCGGGGTGGGGCGAGTAGCGGCGGGCCGCCGCGGGGGTGATGCTGCAGGCCATCCCGGCGGCGACGACCTCCACCTCCTCGCTCTGGGAGTGCGTCTCGACGAGGTTCCGCGCACGTTTGCCGCCGCGATGGGCCGCCAGGGTCCAGAAGTCGCGCCAGACGCCGTCGTCCGTACGGCCGACGGCGATCGTCTCGTCGAGGAGGTCCGCCACGCGGACCCGGTCGCGGGCGCCCAGGGGGTGCGCCGTGCTCACCCCGACGACACAGGGCTCGGTGAACAGCGGCGCGACCACCAGACCGTGGGTGGAGCTGGGGAGCCGGATGAACGCGACGTCGGTGGTGGCGCCGGCCAGACCGGCGGACGGGTCGGCGAAGCCGAACTCGTGCAGTTCGACCCGGGCTTCGGGCCGGCGGGCGGTGAACTCGCCCAGGATGGGCGTGGTCAGTTCGAGCGCGGCGCCGACGACGAAGCCCACCCTCAGCGCGGCCCGCTCCCCCTGCCCCACCCGCCGCGTCTCGGCCACGCCCCGGTCGAAGCGGGCGAGCACCTCACGGGCGGCGGCCAGGAACACCTCCCCCGCCGGAGTGAGCTCCACCCTGCGGGAGGTGCGCCGCAGCAGCGGCGTCCCGAGCTCGGCCTCCAGCTCGGCGATCTGCTTGCTCAGCGACTGCTGGGCGACGAAGAGCTTCGCGGCGGCACGCGTGAAGTGCAGCTCCTCGGCCAACACGACGTAGCAACGCAGTCGGCGCAGGTTCATATCCACAGTCCCCGGATTGTAGATCGCGCCGAGATGAGTGTTTCACCTCACACCCGGTCCGCCGCCACCATGAGCCATTCGCAGGTGGCACGGGGCCGGGCCCGGGCGGCGGGAGCGGTCCGCTCTCCGGTGGCCCGAGATTCAGGAGGACGAGGGATGAAGAGGAAGACCGTTCCGGCGGGCACCTGGACCAACTGGGCGGGCGACGAATCCTGTACGCCCCGCCAAATTCTCCAGCCCGGCTCGGTGGACGAGGTCGCCGCCGTGACCGCGCGGGCGGCCGCCGAGGGCCGGACCGTCCGGGTCGTCGGAGCGGGCCACTCCTTCAACGACCAGGTCTGCACCGACGGCCTGCTGCTGAACCTGGACCGGATCAGCGGTCTGCGGCACGTGGACGCCGGGGCGGGGCTCGTGACGGTCGGCGCGGGCACCCGCCTGGCCGATCTGAACCTCCAGCTCGCGCGCCACGGCCTCGCCCTGCCCAACCTCGGGGACATCGACCGGCAGAGCCTCGCGGGCGCCCTGTCCACCGGCACCCACGGGACGGGCCGGAAGCTGGGCAACCTCGCCACCCAGATCGAGGCCCTGGACCTCGTCCTGGCCGACGGCACCGTCCTGACCTGCACCGAGGACGATCCCGAGGTCCTGCGGGCGGCTCGGGTGAGCCTCGGGGCGCTCGGCGTCATCACCGGCTACACCCTGCGCGTCGTCCCGGCCTTCGCCCTGCGCGCCGAGACCGGGACGATGCCGCTCGACCGGACGCTCGACCGCCTGGACGAACTGGTCGACGGCAACGACCACTTCGAGTTCTTCCTGTTCCCGCACGCCGAAGCCGCCCTGGTGAAGCGGAACAACCGCACCGACGAGCCCGTCCGGCCGCCGCGCGAAACGGCCAGGAGGATCACCGAGTTCGCCGAGAACGGCGTCTTCGAAGCCGCCTGCCGGGCGGGCCGCCGCTTCCCGTCCCGGATCCCGGCCCTGAACCGGGCCGTCACCCGGCTCATGACCCCCTCGCGGTACGTCGACCAGAGCCACCGGGTCTTCGCCAGCAGGCGTTCGGTCCGGTTCACCGAGATGGAGTGGGCCGTGCCGCGCGCCGCCTGCGCCGAGGTCGTCCGGGAGATCCGGCGGGCGATCGACCGCGACCGGCCGGCCGTGGGCTTCCCGATCGAGGTGCGGTTCGTGGCCCCCGACGAGCTGTCCCACCTCAGTCCGGCCTACGGGCGCGAGACCGCGTACCTCGCCGTCCACATGTACCGGGGGATGCCCTGGGAGCCGTACTTCCGCGCCGTCCAGGACATCGCCCTCGCCTTCGGGGGCCGGCCGCACTGGGGCAAGCGGCACCTGATGGAGGCGGAGGGGCTCGCCGCCCGCTACCCCGCGTGGGACCGGTTCCAGACGGTCCGCGCGCGGCTCGACCCCCGGGGCACCTTCACCAACGCCCACCTGCGCCGCGTGCTCGGCCCCGTCGGGGACCCGGACACCGCGTCGTCGCCCGCCGGCACCGGCACCGGCGGCCGGGCTCCGGAGGAGCGGTAGGGGTCGCCGTCAGGGCCGGGGGCCGCCGGTGCGCCTACCGTCATGCGCGTCATGGCGCGGTACCGCTCCGCGAGCTCCTGCGGAGAGTACGCGCCCCCGGCGCGGTACCACTGCGAGACGCCCGTGCACATGGTGCCGACCGCCCGGCCCGCCTCGCGCGCTCCCTCGCTACCAAACCCTCGCGTTCGGGGAACGAATCCGTCGGGTACCGCCCCGGCAGCAGCCGTCGCGGACCTTGCCGTGGAAGCCCGGTGACAGCTCGTCCACGGGGTCATTCCTCTCGCACGAAGTCGGCTTCCGCCCGTTCTTCGTCGCGTTCGGCCTGGGCCCGGGCGTACAGCTCGCGCACGAACCCGCGGGCGTCCTCGGGAGAGATGCCGGGGCCGAGCCGGAGCAGCCGGTCCGTCCAGGGGTCGAGGGGGTCGCCGGGGTCGTTCATGGGGGGCCTCCCGGTGGGCCGGGGCCGTCCGCCCGTCCGCCGGCGGCGGACCGCGGGGCGGCCGTCCCCGTGCGTACCGCTCTTCGTTCTCCTCCCCATGGTCCCCGCCCGCCGTACGGGTGCAACCCGGCGTCGGGGCCGCCCGGCGGGCCGGCGAGGTGCGGCCGGTCATCGCTTCCTTCCCAGGAGCGGGTGGGTGCGGGACACGGCCCTGGCGACGAGGGCGAAGGAGCGGGAGGTGTGCGGGGCCTTCCGGGCAGGGGGCTGTTTTTCGTAGGAGGGCTGCTCGTACGGGGGCTTCTCGTACGGGGCGCGGCCGGGGGCCGGCCGGCGGACGGGCTTCAGTGGGCCTTCGCCGTCGCGGTGACGTCGGCGACGAGGCGTTCGGCGAGGGGTCCGGAGGACGGCGGGTTCTGCCCGGTGTAGAGGTTCCGGTCGACGACCACGTACGGCCGCAGGGGCAGACGGGCCTTGGAGTACTCCGCGCCGCTCTCCCGCAACCGGTCCTCAAGGAGCCAGATCGCCTTGCGGCCGAAGCTGTTGAGCTTCTCCTCCAGGTTGGAGAGGCCCGTCATCCGGTAGCCGGTGAACGGCCAGGACCCGTCCTCGTCCGTCGCTGCGAACGCCGCCGCCGGCGCGTGGCACAGCAGCGCCAGCGGCTTGCCCGAGGCCAGGAACCGGGTCAGCAGCGCGCCGGAGACCGGGTCGACCGCCAGGTCCTCCATCGGACCGTGCCCGCCGGGGTAGAACACCACGTCGAAGTCGTCCGGATCGATCTCCTCCAGCGGCCGGGGGCTGTTCAGCTCGTCCCGGATCGACTCCAGATACGCGGCCACCTCGCGCAGCTTCGACGGCCACCCGGCCGTCTTCGACATGCTCAGCCGGTCCAGCGTCGGGACCTTCCCGCCCGGCGTCGCGAGGGTGATCTCCCACTCCGCCGCCGAGAAGACCTTGTGGGGCACGGCCAGTTCCTCGCCCCAGAATCCCGACGGATGGACCTCCCCGTCCCGCAAGGTCCACCGGTCGGCCGCGGACACGACGAACAACACCCTGGTCACCACGGACCCTCCTCCTGCCGCAACGGATTCATCGACGTTCCGATGGGCGCATCAACCGATAGGGGCGCAAAGGGCTCTCCCCATCATCCGCCCCGGACCGGGCACGGGCGACCGGTCACGGTCGGGCCCTCAGGTCACCGTGGCCGACATCGTGGCGACGGCGGGCCTCTCCCAGCGCAGCTTCTTCCGCCGCTTCGGCGGCAAGGAGGACGTCGTCTTCGGCGACCGCGTCCCGACCGCCGAAGAGGTCCTGGAGGAACTGCTCACGCACCTCGCCGGAAGCCCCGCGCGGGACGCCCTGCGAGCGCGCTACCTCGGGAAGCATCCGGCCTGGACCGGCGCCCTCGTACCCGAGATCGCGACCCGGATCGATCCTGGCGGCCCCGGCGGCCCCGACGGCGGCCTGAAGGCGCAGACGATGGTCAACACCGCGCCGAGCCGCTTCGACGTCGCCGTCACGCGGCGGGCCGACGGCGAAGCGGACCGGTCCCTCGTCTCCCTCGTGGACGACGTGTTCGGGTTCGTGCGGATCCCCCGCGCCTGACCGGGTGGGCCGCCCGGGCCCTACGCCCCCGCCGCCGCTCCCGACCGCTCCGCGTCACCGCCCGCCTCCGTGCCGCGCCGCTGCCGCAGTACCGCCGCGAGCATGGTGACCAGGACGCCGACGACTGCCCAGGCCGAGAGGACCAGCAGGGCGGAGGTCATGCCGTTGCCGTGGAAGTACGAGAGGGAGCGGGCCGCCCAGGTGCCCGCGCCCGGTGGCAGGGCGGGGCCGATCGCCTCCCAGAACGGCGGCAGCATCGGCGCGGGGAAGGCGCCGCCCGCGCTCGGATTGCCCGCGATGACGACGAGCAGGATCGCCAGGCCGATCCCGATGACGCCGAAGAGCCCCTGGAGGGCGAGCGTGGCGGCGCCCACGGCGAAGATCAGCAGCGTGCCCAGCCCCCACAGCGCCCACACGCTGCCCGGCAGGGCGCCCAGGATCGGTCCGACGATGACCGCGCCGCCGAGGCCTCCGGCGAGCGCGACCAGGGTCATCGTGCCCAGACGGGTCGCCGCGCGGGTCGGATTGGCCGGGCGGGCTCCGGCGCTGATCGCCAGGATCGACGCGCACAGATAGGCGCCGACGCACCAGCCGATGACCAGGTAGAACGAGGACAGGCCGTTGAAGTCGTGCGGGGAGGCCGGGGCCACGTCCACCGTGCGCACGGTGCGCCCCTGGCTCTTGTCCACGGTGGCGATCAGGGTGCCGAGGGCGAGGGAGAGGGCCCTGCCGCCGCCCGAGGCCACCAGCAGCGTGTCGGTGGTCCCGGCCGGGTTCACCACCAGCGCGCCGTAGATGTCCCGGTTGATGATCTGGTCGCGCGCCGTCCGCTCGTCGGGCAGCGCGCGCGGGTCCAGCGGCGAGCCGGGCAGCCCGTCCAGGCGGGCCACCGTCTGCCCGGCCACGGCCTGCGGCGCCACCACGCCGAGGGCCACGTCCTTGAGCCGGGGCTCGTGCAGCGCGCCCACGTAGGAGGCGACGAAAAGCAGCTGGAGGGCGATCACTCCGATCACCAGCAACGTCGCCCTCGGGGTGACGGCGTCCTTCACCTCGGACAGGGTGCTCTGTTTCATGGCCTCCACGGTCCGGGACGCCGGGTTCCCGCGCAGGCGGGAGACGCCCGAATGGCTGTCGGCGCGCCCGGGGCGCCCCGGCGGCCGGACGCGGGACCGCCCGCCTGCGACGCAGCCCACACCCCTCGATGTTTACGTTGATTACATCGCCGCGCTAATGTGAGTGGTGCACACATCGTAGGCGATCACGACGGAAGAGAGAATCCACATGAC
The DNA here is from genome assembly GCF_044754545.1 of Streptomyces sp. NPDC093071. NCBI lineage: Bacteria > Bacillati > Actinomycetota > Actinomycetes > Kitasatosporales > Streptomycetaceae > Streptomyces > Streptomyces sp. NPDC093071. The sequence goes on from NZ_JBIVPH010000002.1 coordinate 621,694, forward strand.
CAGCGAGCTGTTCTCGCCCCTGCCCCTGCGCTCCGGTCAGGAGCTGAAGAACCGAATCGCGAAGGCGGCCATGGAGGAGAACATGGCCGGTGGCGGCCAGGTCCCCGACGAGCGGTTGTTCACGCTGTACCGGCGCTGGGCCGCCGGCGGCACGGGGCTGCTGATCACCGGCAACGTCATGGTCCACGCCGAGGCCCTGACCGGCCCCGGAGGCGTCGTGCTCGACGAGCACGCTCCCCTGGAGCCGTTCACCGCCTGGGCGAAGGCCGGCAAGTCCGGCGGCGGCGCGATATGGATGCAGATCAACCACCCCGGCCGCCAGGTCGCCTCCGACATGCCCGGCGTGGCGTGGGGCCCGACCGACATCGGCGTCAGTCTGGGCAGGCACAGCGGCCGCTTCGGCCGCCCCACCGCCATGACCCCGCGACAGATCGAGGAGACCGTGGCGCGGTACGCGGTGACCGCGCGCCGCGCCGAGGAGGCCGGCTTCGACGGCGTCGAGGTCCACGCCGCCCACGGCTACCTGCTCTCGCAGTTCCTCTCCCCCCTGGTCAACAAGCGCACCGACCAGTGGGGCGGATCCCTGGAGAACCGCGCGCGGATGCTCCTCGACATCGTCCGCGCGGTCCGCGCCGCCGTCTCCCCCTCCTTCGCCGTCGCGGTCAAGCTCAACTCCGCCGACTTCCAGCGCGGCGGCTTCGACGCCGACGACGCCCGCCAGGTCATCGGGATGCTCGAACCCCTCGGCGTCGACCTCGTCGAACTCTCCGGCGGCAGCTACGAGAGCCCCGCCATGACCGGCCGCTCCGCCGACAGCCGGACCCGGGCGCGCGAGGCGTACTTCCTCGACCTCGCCAAGGACCTCGTCAGGACCAGCCCGCTCCCCCTCATGCTCACCGGCGGCATCACCAGGCGCGCCACCGCCGAGAGGGTGCTCGACAGCGGCGTGGCCGTCGTCGGCATGGGCACCGCCCTCGCCGTCACCCCCGACCTGCCCGACCGCTGGCGCCGGGACCGCGAGGCCGACCGGCAGATACGGCCGGTGACCTGGTCCGACAAGGCCCTCGCCTCCGCCGCGAGCATGGCCCAGGTCCGGCACCAGATGCGCCGCCTCGCCCGGGGGAGCAGCCCCCGGCCCGGCACCCACCCGGCCATCGCTCTGGTCTCCGAACAGCTCAAGCAGCGCAAGGCCCTGCGCGGCTACCGCGCCTGGCTGGCCGGGCCCCGGAAGGCCGCCTGAGCGACCCCGGCCCCGTAGTTGACACCGCAAACATGACCTTTTACCGTCATGTATGCGCCGCTTACATAAGAGTGAGGAAGCCTCGTGTCTTCAAACCAGCCCTGTCTTCGGACCGGTCCCCGTCTTCGGGCCGGCCCCTGCCCTCCGGTTCGCAGGACACCGTCAAGGTCGACCTCGGAGGCCGTGAGGTCACCGTCCCCAAGGGGGGCCTGTACGACCGCTACCGCATGGCCCCCGACCTCGACGCGATCGCCCGCGACCCCCGGGTCGGCGGTGTGGACTTCTTCCGGCGGATGCCGAAGGTCAAGGTCGACTCGCCGATCGGCCCCACGCTCACCCCGAACTTCTACTACGCCGTCTCGACCGCCCGGCTCACGATGCTCGCGCCGTCCCGCGCGATCCGCGCCCGGCTGCCCGAGGAGCTCTCCCCGCTGGAGGTCGCGCCCGGACTCGGCCTGGTCTCGGTCATGTTCTTCCGCTACGACGTGGCCGACATCGACTTCTACACCGAGGCGGCCGTGGGCATCGCCGTGAAGCCCGCCCGGCACGGCGGGCTCGGCTTCTTCGACCTCGTCTCCGGCCTGAAGAACGAGCACCTGCACTCCTACGTCCTGTCCCTGCCGGTGAACTCGGAGATCGCCCAGGTCCGGGGCCACGACGGCTACGGCTTCCCCAAGTGGGTCACCGACCTCGACGTCTCCATCGACCACCACCGGACGACCGCGCGGGTCGCCAACGACTCCGGCGGGGTCGACATGGCGCTCCTGGCGAGCACCCCGAAGCAGACCGCCCACCCGAGCGGCGAGCGGGTCGGCTCGCTCACCTCGTACACGACGATCGACGGCGCCTGGCACTCCACCCTGAACCAGACCCACGTGCTGAACGCCGGGACGACGCGCGGCACCGGCGGCGTCATCCTCCAGCTCGGCGAGGGCCGCATGTCCGACGACCTGCGCTCGCTCAAGCCGAAGCGGACCATCCAGTTCGACGTGATGACCGAGGGTCAGGCCGCCCTGCACATGCCGGTGCCCACCTCGGTCCGGAGCCGCGTCAAGTAACACGCAGGAACAATCAGCGAAGGAGCCCCGCCATGGTCACCACCCACGCCCGCCCGACGGCCGCCCGCGGCCCGAACCTCCCCCCGTCCCTCACCCCGGACTTCCTCCAGCGGCTGACCGCCCGGGTCTCGGCCGCGCCGAACGCCGCCCGGGTCACCACCAGCGCGCCCTACACCGGCGTTCCCCTGGCCGACCTCCCGGTCTCCACCCCGGGAGACGTCGAGGCCGCGTTCGCCCGCGGCCGCACCGCGCAGAAGACCTGGGCCGCCACGCCGATCGCGGAGCGCAAGAGGATCCTGCTGCGCTACCACGACCTGGTGCTCGCCCGTCAGGACGAGGCGCTCGACCTGATGCAGGCCGAGAACGGCAAGACCCGGCGCGACGCGTTCCTCGAAGTCGTCGACATCGGCGTCGTCTCCCGCTACTACGCGCGCAACGCCGCCAAGCACCTGAGCCCCAAGCGGCGGCGCGGCGCGATCCCGCTGCTCACCCACACCACCGAGCTGCGCCACCCCAAGGGCGTGGTCACCGTCATCTCGCCGTGGAACTACCCGCTGAGCATGGCCGCCGGCGACACCATCGCCGCCCTGACGGCCGGCAACGCCGTCGTGCAGAAGCCCGACACCCAGACCGCGCTCACCGCCCTGTGGTCGATGGACCTGATGTACGAGGCGGGCCTGCCCGAGGGCGTGTGGCAGATGGTGATCGGCCGGGGCGGCTCCCTCGGCGGCGCGCTGATGGACAACGCCGACTACATGATGTTCACCGGCTCCACGGCCACCGGGCGCCAGATCGCGAGCGACGCCGGCCGGCGGCTGATCGGCGCCTCCCTCGAACTCGGCGGCAAGAACGCCATGATCGTCCTGGACGACGCCGACATCGAGAAGGCCGCCGACGGCGCGGTGGCCGCCTGCTTCCCCTCCGCCGGGCAGCTGTGCGTCTCCATCGAGCGCCTGTACGTGGCCGAGTCCGTCCGGGACGCGTTCGTCGCCGCGTTCGTCGCCCGTACCCAGAGGCTCGAGATCGGCGCGGCGTACGACTACGGCGTCGACGTCGGCAGCCTCACGACCCCGGCCCAGCTCAAGACGGTCACCGAGCACGTCGACGACGCCGTGGCCAAGGGCGCCACCGTCCTGGCCGGCGGCAAGGCGCGCCCCGACCTCGGTCCCCTCTTCTACGAGCCGACGATCCTCACCGACGTCACGCCCGACATGACGCTGCACTCCCACGAGACCTTCGGTCCCGTCGTCTCCGTCTACACCTACCGGGACGTCGACGACGCGGTCGAGCGGGCGAACGCCACGGCCTACGGGCTCAACGCCAGCGTCTGGTCGCGGAACGGGGCCCGGGGCCGGGCCGTCGCCGCCCGCGTCCATGCCGGGACCGTCAACGTCAACGAGGCCTTCGCCGCCGCCTGGGGAAGCGTCGACGCCCCGATGGGGGGCATGGGCGACTCCGGGCTCGGCCGGCGTCACGGCGCCGAAGGCCTCCTCAAGTACACCGAGCCCCAGACCGTCGCCCACCAGCGCGTCCAGGGCTTCACCCCGCCGGCCCGCATCGGTCCCGAGACCTGGGCCGCCCTCCTGACCGGAGCGCTCAAGGTCCTCAAGGCGGCCGGCGTCCGCTGAACGGCGGCCGGAGCGCAGGAACGGGGGAACGGCTCGCCGGTCGTCCCGGTTCCCTCTTCCTTTTCGATCGCTTACGATGTATACGGCGTTCACATTAGAGAGGAAATGTGAGCGATGTGAGCACTTAAGGATGTGTGACCCATGGCACAGACCGGCACGTACCATCACGGCGACCTGCGCGCCGCCTGCCTGCGCGCCGCCCGCGAGCTCCTGGAGGAGGACGGCAGCGCGGGCCTGTCGCTGCGCGCGGTCGCCCGTCGCGCCGGGGTGTCGGCCACCGCCCCCTACCGCCACTACGCCGATCGCGACGCGCTCGTCTCCGCCGTGGCCGCCGAGGGGTACCGCGAACTCGCCGAACACCTGGCGGGGGCCCATCCCTCGCCCTCGACGCCCGACGAACTCGCCGCGGTGGCCGTCGCCTACGTGCGGTTCGCGCTGGAGCACCCGGCCCTGTTCCGGGCGATGTTCGCCGAGCCCTGCGACCCGACCAGCGCGGAGCGGGTCGCCGCGACCGCCGCGATCTCGGAGTACGTCCGGGGCATCGTGCGGGCCACCTTCCCCGACGCGGACGCGGAAGCCCTGTCCACCACGGTGTGGGCCCTCGTCCACGGCCTGGCCTTCCTGCACCTCGACGGCAAGCTCGACGCCTCCACCCCCGAGGTGGTCGCCGCCCAGGTCACCGCCGCCGTCCAGGCGCTGTTCCACGCCGCCCCCACGATGTCCGGGACGGCGGCCGCCGCGCGGGCGGCGGTCTGAGCCGACGGCACCGGCCCGATCCCGGGACGCGCGCTCAGCGGCAGGCTAGGGAGCCGAAGGGCATCTCCTCCGCCATGGCCGGCCTGTGCGGCGGCGTGGGGTCGTGGGCCCCCGTGCCGCGCCTATCCCTGTTCGCCGCCGCCGGGGGACTCGTCGCGCAGCCGCCGGGAGCGCAGGACCAGGAGCATCTCGAACCGGCGGTCGGGGTCGTCGAGCACGTCGCCCCACAGTTCGCGGATCTGCCGCAGGCGGTAGCGGGCCGTCTGGGGGTGCACGCCGAGGCGGTGGGCGACCTCCGGGGCCCCGCCGGAGGTCTCGATCCAGGCGAGCAGCGTGTCGGCGAGGCGCCGCGCCTGGGCGGGGGCGACGTCGTTCAGGGGGGTCAGACAGCGCGCGGCCGCCGCGTCGATGAGCTCCCGGGAGGGAAGCAGGAGCAGTTCCTCGACGCGGTCCGTGCAGTGGTGCAGCCCGTCGTGGGGCAGCAGGCCGTCCTCGACCAGCCGGACGGCGGTCTCCGCCCAGCGCAGCGACTCCACCGCGGCGGCGAGCGGCACCGTCGGCCCGATCGCGCCGGACCATCCGGCCGTGGCCCGGCGGACGTGATCGGCGCGGCCGGCGACGTCCGGGTCCGGGACGACCACGCGGGGCTGCTCGCTCTCCATGTCGAGGAGGACGCCCCGGCCGAGGGCGGGGGCGACGGCCTCGCGCGCGGGCCGGATCAGGACGCCCACCGCGACGGTGGCCGGCAGCTCCCAGCCGATGCGCGCGGCGCGCTCCCCGAGGGCCTGGGCGGGGTCGGAGTGCCGGCCCGACAGCAGCCGGTCGATCAGCCGCCGCTGCAGGCGCAGGCGCTCCCCCTCCTGCCGGGCCATGGCCTCGGCGTAGCCGCGTACCGACTGCTCGACCAGGCCGTCCAGGTACTTGAAGCCGGCCTCGGCGAGTTCGTACATGGCGGGCGCCGCGATGTCGACCTGCTGGCCGATCTCGGCGAAGCGCCGCCAGGCGAGCCGGACGCCGAGGCGGTAGACGGCCTGGAGCGAATCGTGGCTGCGCCCCCTGAGCCCCTCCGCCCGGCCGAACTCCTGGAAGACCTCGTCGGGCACGCCCGGGTCGGCCTCCCCGGACAGGAGCTGCTGGACGAAGCCCTCGATGGCGCGCCGGATCCCGACGAGGGACTTCGGCTCGCCGGGCACCTCCTCCGCGGGGCGCAGGCTGGGGAACTCGTAGCGGATCGCGCGGAGGATCTCCCCCGCGAGCTCCGCCGACTCCGACAGCACGAGGGCGGCGAAGCGGTCCACCTTGGGCGGGGGCACGTCGCCCCAGACGATTCGCGTCATCGGCTCGCCGGGGCCGTGTCATAGGTGACCAGCGGCACGTTGGGCTGCTCGGGCACGGCGTCGAGCACGGCCACGATCCCGAAGGCGGCGCCCACGGCGAGCACCGAGGCGATCACGACGGTTGCTGTTGCGGCGATCAGTCTGCTCATTGTGTCGGGTCAGCTCCTCGTCGGAGGCGTCCCCACCCCGGCCCCCACAGCCGACCGACAGTGTTGACAGGACATTGACATCGCGTCAAGTGCTGCCTAGCGTCGTCGGCCACAAGGGCTTGACCGGGTCCTGAGGTCCGTGCGTCTCCGTGCGAGTTGTCCCACCAGGAGTCCCGGATGCGCCGTACCGCTTCACCACTGTCCCTGTTCCTGCTCGGAGCGGGGGTGTTCCTGCTGGTCCTGGCCCCCCTGCTGGTGTCCCACGTCCTGCCGGAGGCCAAGCGCACCCCGCTCGACGTCGACACGACGACCGTCTTCACGGGCAGCGGCAGCTACTTCGACACCAAAGCCCTGAAGACGGTGCACGACCGGCCGATCACCATCACGCGGCAGGTGCGCGGCGACGTCGCCGAGGGCGTGAAGAGCGGCAACGCCGTCTGGGACGTGTCCACGTCGGTCGACACCGACGCCACCCTGCCGGCCTCCGACACCCGGGACTCCCTCCAGTGGACCCTGGAGCGGTGGGTGACGGACCGTCGCACCAACGAGCCGGCGCACTGCTGCGGCGAGTCGCCCGTCTTCGACGGCGAGGCCTACCTGAAGTTCCCCTTCGACGTCGAGGAGCGCGACTACCGCTGGTGGGACGGCACGCTGGGCGCCGTCGTACCGCTCCGCTACGCGGGCCCCGGCACGGTGCAGGGGCACGAGGGGCTGCGCTTCACCGGCAGCGTCCCGCCCACCCGGACCGGCGTGCGCCAGGTGCCGGGCAAGCTGGTGGGCCTCCCGGAGCGGCCGCAGGTGCTCGCCGAGGAGTGGTACGCCAACGGCGGCATCGAGCTGATCGTGGACCGGCCCACCGGGCGGATCCTCTACGCGGCGATCGGACCCCGGAAGACCCTGCGCGCGCCCGAGTCCGACAAGGACGCCGTCGTGCTGCTGTCCAGCGGGAAGCTCGCGCTCACCGAGGCCACCCAGCGGCAGCAGGTGGGTCTCGCGGCGGCGGACGGCGACAAGCTGCGGCTGCTCGGCGGCACCCTTCCCCTGGGAGCGGGCGTGTTCGGAGGAGTACTCGCGCTGATCGGCGGAATTCTGGTGGCGCGGGGGCGAAATGTCCCAACCGCGCGCGGCTGACGCTCACTTGGTGACACATCGCCCCGTCTGAGCGGCGGTCAAGTTGTCATACCGGTGAGTAGCCCTGCGTCGATCACCTGCCGAAGACTGTCGTCCCCAACCACGCACGACCTCACCCCGGTCTCCCCTGCCCACCCTCTTTTCCGCTTCCGCCCCACCCCCACGGCCCTCTTTCCTCCTTCCCCGCCACCGGTGTCCCCGGCCCCGGTCTCCTCCCCGCCGAAGTCTCCTTCCCCGCCGAACGAGTGGGAGCGCACATGCCCCAGCACGTCCCTTCCCCACCGCTCGCGCCGGTCCCGCCGCCTCCCCACCAGCCCCTGGTCGGGACCGTGCAGACCCGCGCACGCCGGAGCGAACCGCCCCGGCGCATCGCCTTCCTCGCCCACCGAGGCCTGGGCAACCCCGCCGCGGGCGGTTCGGAAGTCCTGATCGACCAGATCGCCTCCGGACTGACCGGGGCCGGCCACGACGTGACGCTGCTGTGCGGCGGCGCGGCGGCGCCCCGCCCCTACCGCGTCGTGTCGGCCGGAGGCCCCTTCGGGCACTTCGCCGGCGCCCGGTCCGCCTTCGCCCGGCACGTCGGTTCGTGCGATCTGCTCGTCGAGGTGTGCAACGGGATGCCCTACCTGTCGCCGCTGTGGCACGACGGCCCGACCGTCTGCCTGGTCAACCACGTGCACACCGATCTGTGGGGGATGCGCTTCCCCCGGCCCGTCGCCCGTACGGGACGGCTGCTCGAACACTGGGCGCTCGCCCGGGCCCACCGGGGCAACCTCCTGGTCGCCGTGTCCCCCTCGACCGAGGAGGCGCTGCGCGCGATCGGGGTGCCGCCGGAGCGGATCCGGGTCGTGCACAACGGCGTCCACGAGCCCCCGCCCCGGACCCCCCGGTCGGCGACGCCCTTGTTCGTCGCGCTCGGCCGGCTCGTCGACTACAAGCGCATCGACCTCCTGCTGCGCCTGTGGGAGCGGGTCCGGCCGGTGACCGGCGGACGGCTCGTCGTCGTCGGCGACGGACCGGAACGCGACCGCCTCGAACGACTGGCGGGCGCCGGCGTCGAGTTCACCGGCCAGGTGTCCGAGGAGGAGAAGCACCGCCTGCTGTGCGCGGCGTGGCTGCTCCTGCACCCGGCGGCCGTCGAGGGCTGGGGGCTCGTCGTGACCGAGGCGGGCGCGCGCGGCACGCCGACCCTCGGGTTCGACGTGCCGGGGCTGCGCGACTCCGTCCGGGACGGCGTCACCGGCGTCCTGGCGCGCGGGGAGTCCTCCTTCGCCGCCGCCTGGTGCACGCTGGCCCTCGACACCACGGGCCGGGAGACCATGGGCGAGGCCGCCGCCCGGCACGCTGCCGCGTTCCGGTGGAGCGGTACGGTGCGCCGCTTCCGCGCCATCGCCTCGGAGGCGGTGGAACGCTCCCGGCCGCGCGGCCGGGGCGGGCCCCCGGAAGGCGCGCGCACGTGAGGGATCCGTCTTTCCGCCGTTCGCTGACGCTCTTCCGGGCCTTCCTGCGCGAGCAGGACGACCCGCACACCGCGTACGAGCTCCTGGCCCGGGACGCCGCCGACCAGATCGAACGCCACGTCCGGCTGGACGGCAGGATCGTCCTGGACGTCGGCGGCGGATCCGGCTACTTCACCAGGGAGTTCCGCCGCCGGGGCGCCCACGGCTACCTGTTCGAACCCGACCTCGCCGGACTGGCGTCCGATCGGAGGGCGGGGGCCGTCGTCGCGGACGGCTACCTGCTGCCGCTGGCCGACGGCACGGCCGACGTCTGCTTCTCCTCCAACGTCCTGGAACACGTGCGCGACCCCGGCACGTTCCTCAGCGAGCTGGTCCGGGTCACCCGGCCCGGCGGCCTGATCTACGTCTCGTTCACCAACTGGCTCTCGCCGTGGGGCGGCCACGAGTGGGCGCCCTGGCACTACCTGGGCGCCGAGCGCGCGCGGGCCCGCTACGAGCGGCGCACCGGCCGGCCGGCCAAGCACCGGCTGGGCGAGAACCTCTTCGCGATCGGCGTCGGCCCGACCCTGCGCCGCGTCAGGAACCGGGACGACGTCGAGATCGTCTCCGCGCGCTCGCGCTACTGGCCGGTGCTTCCCGGGGCCGTCACCCGGGTGCCGGTGCTCCGCGAGTTCGCGACGTGGAACCTCCTCCTCCTACTTCGGCGGTGCCCATGACCACCACGCTCCACGCCCGTCCGCCGGCCCCGCCCGGCCCCGAGACCGGCACGGCGCCGTCGCCGCCGCCGAGGGCGTCCCGGCGCTGGCTCCTCGGCTTCTGGGCGGCGGTCCTCCTCGCCTTCCTGGCGGTCTCACCGGGCCGGATGACGTTCGACACCAAACTGGGCGTCGTCACCGACCCGTGGAAGTTCCTCGGCGACCTGGGCCAGTTGTGGCACGACCGGGCCGGCTTCGGCGGCATCGCCGACCAGTACGTCGGCTATCTGATCCCGATGCTGCCCTTCCACGCCGCCGCCGACCTGGTGCGGCTGCCGGTCTGGCTGGCCGAGCGGCTCTGGCTCTCGATCGTGGTCACCACCGCCTTCTGGGGCGCCCTGCGCCTGGCCGAACGCCTCGGCGTCGGCGCGCACGGCCCGCGGCTCGTCGGCGCGGCCGCCTACGCGCTGTGGCCGACGTTCACCATCGTCGTCGGCTCCACGTCCGCCGCCGCCCTGCCCGGCGCGATGCTGCCGTGGGTGCTGCTGCCGCTCACCCGCGCGGAGACGAGCCCGCGGGTGGCCGCGGCGCGCTCCGCGCTGCTGATCCCGCTGATGGGCGGGGTGAACGCCGCGTCCACGCTGGCCTCGCTGCTGCCCGTCGGCCTGTACCTGCTGTCCCGCCCCCGGGGCCCCCGCAAGCGGGCCCTGATCGCCTGGTGGACGCCGTGCGTGATCCTCGCGACGTCCTGGTGGATCGTCCCGCTGCTGCTCCTGGGGGTGTACGGCGAGAACTTCATGCCGTACGTGGAGACCTCCTGGACGACCACGGGCACGATGTCGGCGACCGAGGTGCTGCGCGGCGCGGGGAACTGGGTGGGCTACCTGAACTTCGGCGAGCCGTGGCTGCCCGCCGGCTGGACCGTCGTCTCGTCGGCCCTCGTGGTGCTCTGCTCCGCGCTCGCCGCGGCGCTCGGCCTCGCGGGCCTGGCCCGCCGTGACCTGCCGGAGCGGCGCTGGCTGGTGCTGACCGTCGCCGTCACCGCGCTGATCACCCTCGCCGGGTACGGCGGCGCGTTCGGCGGCCCCTTCCACGCGACGGTGCAGGACTGGCTGGACGGGCCGCTGGTGCCGTTCCGGAACGTCTACAAGTTCCAGACGGGCCTCGCCCTCGCCCTGGTCCTCGGCCTCGTGCACCTCGCCTCCCGGGGCCTCCCCCGGTCGCTGCCGGCCCGGGCCCGCCGTCTCGGGCCCGTCGTGGTCGCCGTCCTCGTCCTGCCCGGCCTCGCCTGGCCGTACCTCAACGGCACGATCCTCCAGCCGGGGGCGTTCCGGAAGCTGCCCTCGCACTGGGAGGCGACCGCCGACTGGCTGGCCGAGCACGCCCCCGAGGACCGCGCCCTCGTCGTCCCGGCGACCGCGCACGGCATCCACGTCTGGGGCTCGACGATCGACCAGCCCCTGGACGTCCTCGCCCGCTCCCCCTGGGCGCAGCGCGACTACGTGCCGTTCGGCACCCCCGGCAACCGGCGCGCCCTGGACGCCGTCGAGCAGGCCCTGGCCTCCGGCGGCGAGGTGCCCGGGCTCGCCGCGTACCTGACCCGGGTGGGTCTGTACCACGTCGTCGTACGCAACGACCTCGACCCGGACCAGCTCGGGCACGTGCCCACGGCGACGGTGAAGCGGACCCTGGAGGCCTCCGGGTACCGCCGGATCACCGGCTTCGGCCCGCTCCTGACCGGCGGCCGCATCCCCGACGACACGCCCCTGCAGGTCGAGGGGCTCTATCCGCGCCAGCGCGCGGTCGAGATCTACGCGCCCCCGGAGGGCACGCCGCGTCCCGGCCCGGCCCGGACGACACCGGTGGCGGACCTGGCGGTGGTCAGCGGCGGACCGGAGTCCCTGCTGCCCCTGTCGGCGTCGGGCGCCGTGACCGGCCGGGCGACGGTCCTGGCCGGCGACGCCCACCCCGGCGCGGACGCCCCGGCGCTCTACGCGGCCGGCGACGGACTGCGCCGCGCCGACACCCGGTTCGGCCTGGTCAGCTCCGGCACGTCCCACACGTACGCCGAGGGGGAGCGCAACGCCGAGGGGGCGGTCCAGGACCCGGGAGCGGAGCCGCGCCAGATCCTGCCCGTCTCCGGCACGCGCCACCAGACCACCGCCGTCCTGCGGGGCGCGGAGTCGGTGACGGCCTCGTCGGTGGGCAACTGGCTGTTCCACCTGCCCCAGTACGACCCCGTCAACGCCTTCGACGGCGACCCGGAGACCGCCTGGGCCGAGGGCTCCCCCGGATCGCCCCGGGGCGAGTGGCTGCGGATCGCCTTCACCGGCCCGACCCCGGTCCCCGGGAGCCTCGACCTCACCCCGCTGCCCGGCAGCGAGGTGCGGGCCGCGCCCACGTCGGTGCGGATCGAGACCGACCGGGGCAGCCGGGTCAGCCCGCTCCGCCCCGACGGCAGCACCCAGCGGGTCGCCGCGCCGGAGGGCGAGGCGACGTGGCTGAAGGTGACGGTCCTCGCGTCCCAGCAGGGCCGCCCGGGGCTGACCGGCGCCGGGTTCTCCGAGGTCTCCGTGCCCGGCGTGCGGGTCACCCGGATGCTGCGGCTCCCGGACGACGCGCCGGGCGAGGTCACCGGCGCGGTGGCGTACTCGCTGAACCGCGGCAGCGATCCCGGCGGGCTGTCCGTCGCGCCCGCCGAGGTGGGGCTCCACCGGCAGTTCACGGCGGCCAGGTCCGGCGAGTACACCGTGCGGGCCTCCGCCCTGCCCGTACCGGGCAAGGAGCTCGACGACCTGCTGTTCGCCCTCACCGGCAAACGGGACAAGATCCTGGTGAGCGCGGACTCCACCGCCCGGCTCGGCACGAACCTGAGCCCGCGCAACCTGACGGACGGCGACCTGACCACCGCGTGGGTCGCCGGCGACCGGCCGGTGCTCCGGCTGTCCTGGCCGGAGAAGACCTCCGTCGGCGAGATCGTCCTCGCCGCGGCCGGCGGCCTGGCGAGCCGGCCGGAGCAGATCCGGATCAGCTCGCCCGACGGCGCCGCCATCGCGTCCGTCGACGAGAACGGGATCGCGCGGTTCTCCCCCGTCGTCACCGACCGGATGGACATCACGATCTCCCGCGTCGCGCCGCTGACCCTGCACAACCCGGTGGCGGACGCGCAGTTGCAGCTGCCGGTGGGCCTGAGCGAGCTGTACGTCCCGGCCCTCGCCGCGTACCGGGCGCCGCAGCCGGACCCGGAGAAGAGGTTCACGCTGCCGTGCGGGAAGGGCCCGGTCCTCTCGGTCGACGGCCGGTTCCTGGAGACCCGGGCCGAGGGCCGGATCGGGGACCTGACGCAGCGCCGCCCGATCGCCGTCTCCCCGTGCGCCGAGGGCGGCCGGGTCTCCCTGGAGCGCGGCACCCGCACCGTCGAGGCCGGTGACACCGGTCCCCTCGCGATCACCCGCGTCGACCTGGCGAACGGCGAGGCGCCGGCCGCCTCCGCCGCGCCCCGGACGGTGGAGGTCGTGTCCGGCGGCGGCGACCGGCGCGTCCTGCGGGTGGGCGCGGGCGAGGCCGCCTACCTCCAGCTCCACGAGAACCACAACGCGGGCTGGAAGGCCGAGCTCGACGGGCGGGAGCTGCGGCCGCTGCGCGTCGACGGCTGGCAGCAGGCCTGGCTCGTCCCCGCCGGCGCGGGCGGCTCGGTGACGCTGGTGTACGAGCCCTCCCGCGTGTACGAGGCGGGGCTGGCCGTCGCCGGGGTGCTGCTCCTGGTGCTCACCGGACTCGCGCTCGCCGGTCGCCGGGGCCGCTCCGTACCGGCGCAGAACGGGGTGGAGGAGGAACCGCCCGCGCCCGGCCCGCTGCTCGGCACGGTCGTGCTGACCCTGGTGGGCGTGGTGATCGCGGGACCGTGGGCGCTGCTCGTGCCCGTGCTCGCCGTGGTCGCCCGGCTGCGTCCGGCCCTGCTCGGCCCCCTCGCCCTCGTGGCGATGACCGGGGCCGGGATCGCCGCCCTGACGGGCAGCGGCGAACCGACCGCCCTGGGCCGGGGGGCGTACGGGCCGATCGCCCAACTCCTGGCCCTGGTCGCGCTGTTCGCGGCGCTCGTCACCGTGCGCGGCGAGCGCGTCCCCCGGGGCGGCACGCACCGCGCCGGGACGGCGCCCCGGCCGCCGTCCGAAGGACGGGAGGCGCCCGGCGGGCGGGAGACGTCCGGGCCTGCGGGCCGGGACGCCGGGGGTCCGTGGCCGCCCGACCGGCCGGGACGCGCCGGGGAAGGGAGGCGCTGATGGCCACCGGACAGCGGGCGGAGGTCTTCGGACCGGCCCCGGACCGCGAGCCGCCGCGCGTGCCGTTCCCGGTCGCGGACGAGATCGCCCGGCACTGTGCCGACGCGCGCGAGCCGAACACCGTGCACCTGGAGATCCACCTGCCGGGCCGGATCGAGCCGGACCGGCTGCGCGAGGCGTTCGGCCGGGCGCTGGCCCGGCACCCGAGGGCGCTGATGCGGGAGCGGCGGCGCGGGCCGTTCGCACGGCGCTACGAGTGGGAGCTGACGGACCGTCCCCGGGCGGACGTGGTGCTCTTCCCGCCGTGCGCGCCCGGAGCGCTCGCGCGGGCCCGGGAGCGGGCCCTCGCCGTGGCCCCGTCGCTGCTCGCCGCGCCGCCGCTGCGTCTCGAAGTGGTGGAGGAGCCCGGTTCCGACGGGTGCGTCCTGGTCCTCGCCGTGCACCACACGGCGCTCGACGGGCCCGCCTGCCTGCGGATCGTCGCGACCGCCGCGGAGATCTACGGCGGTTCCACCGCGCAGCCCGTCGCCCCGCCGGCCCGTCCGCCGGCGGGGCCCGTGCCCCGGCCCGCGGGGTCGTGGGCGGCGGTGGCGCGGGTCGCGCCGGGAAGCCCGCAGGGCGCTCCGGGGAACGCGCTGCTGGTCACCGAACTGCCGGTGCCCCGGCGCGCCCCGGGCGCCTCGCACACCGTCAACGACCAGCTGATGGTCGCCACGGCCCTGACGGTCGCCGACTGGAACCGCCGCCGGGGGGCGCCCGAGCGGCCGCTGCGCGTCACGATGCCGGTCGACGACCGGACCCGGGGGCCCGCGATGCCGATCGGCAACGGCACCCGTCTCGTCGAAGTCGGCTTCTTTCCGGCCGAGTTGGCGGCCGGGACGGACATCGGCGCCCTGCTGCGGACCACGGCCGAGCGCACCCGCGCCCTCAAGGCGGTCGTCCGGCCGCCCCTGGGGCGCGGGGCCGCGCTGCTCGCCTCGCCGGTCCTCCCGGTCGCCGCCCGGGCGGCGCTGACGCGGGGCGTGCGCCGCCTCGCGGCCCCGTGGATCTCGACGACGCTGCTCAGCAACCTCGGCCGGATCCCCTACCCGTTCGACTTCGGCGAGGCGGGCCGGGCGCAGGCGGTCTGGATGTCGGCACCGGCCGCGATGCCGCGTGGTCTGACGTTCACCACGGCTTCGACCGGCGGCCGGCTCCATCTGGCGCTGCGCTGGTCGCGGACCCTGCTGGGCGACGAGGACGGGGCACTGCTGTGCGAGATGTTCACCGAACGGCTGGCGGCGACCGACGCGGAGGCACTGTGAGCGGCCCGAACGGCGTGACGACCGGCGCGGAGACACCGCACGCCGCCGACCCCACCGGCCCTGCCGACCCCACCGGCCCCACCGACCCCGCCGACCCCGCCGGCCTCGCCGACTCCACCGGCCCCACCGGCCCCGGCGGGCCGCCGGGGTTGCGGGACTTCTACGAGAACCCGGCCGTCCCGGTGGCCTCCGGGGACGCCCGGAGCCGCCGCCAGGCCCGCCTGCTGGCGGGAGCGCTCGACCGGCCCGGCGCGCTCGTCCTCGACGTCGGCTGCGGCGACGGCACCGCGGCCGCCGTCGCGGGGCCGATCCTCGCCGGGCACCGGATCGTGGGGGTCGACTGGTCCCACGACGCGCTGCGCCGCGCCCGGCCGCGCCTTTCCCACGTCGTGCGCGGCGAACTGGACGGCGGCGGGCTGCCGTTCGCCGACGGGTGCGCGGACGCCGTGCTGTTCAGCGAGGTCATCGAGCACCTCGTCGACCCGGACCGGGCCATGGACGAGCTGCGGCGCGTCCTGCGGCCGGGCGGCCACCTGATGCTCTCCACTCCGAACCTCGCGGCCTGGTACAACCGCGCGCTGCTGCTCGCCGGGCGGCAGCCGGTGTTCTCCGAGGTGAGCCTCCGGGGCATCCACGGGCGTCCCGGTACGGAAGTGGTGGGGCACCTGCGGCTGTTCACGGCACGGGCGCTGCGCTCGTTCCTGCGGTCGGCCGGTTTCGAGGACGTGCGCGTCTCCGCCGCGCCGTTCCACGGCGTACCGCGCGGACTGCGCCTGATCGACCGCGCCGCGTGCGCGGTGCCCTCGGCGGCGTCCATCCTCCTGGCGCACGCCCGGCGGAGGTAGCGCCCGTGTGGTGGGGCGTGGGCGCGGCGCTGATCGCCAACCTCCTCTACAGCGTCGGCTTCGTCCTGGAGAAGCGGGCGCTCGGCGGGCTGCCCGCGCTCTCCGCCGGGCGGCCGGTGCGCGTGGTCGTCACGCTGGTGACCAGTCCGCTGTGGCTGGTCGGCGCGCTGGCGCTGGCCGCCGGTTTCGCCGCCCAGCTGGTCGTCTACCGGACGCTGCCGATCGCCGCCGCGCAGGGCATCTTCGTCTCCGGTCTCGTCCTGCTCCTGCTGCTCTCGTCCGCCGTCCTCGGCGAGCGGCCCACGGGCCGGGAGCGCCACGCGCTCGGCGCGGTGCTCGTGGCGCTCCTGATGGTCGTGGCGTCGGTGCGCGAGAGGGACGAGGTCGTGGGCGGGGAGGCGCCGTGGGGCCTGGTCCTGGCGGTGTCCGTCCCGACGCTCGCGGCGGGAGTGGCGCTCTACGCGCAGGTCGAGCGGCGGGCGCGGCGCCGCCACCGGGTGCCGACCAACGGCATCGGGTACGGCGTGGCCGTGGGCCTGCTGTACGGCGTCAGCTCGCTCGCCGTCAAGGGAGCGGCAGGCAGGCTCACGGACGGCGGGGCGGGCGAGGTGGCACGTGCCCTGCTCGGCTCGCCCTACCCGTACCTGCTGCTGTTCACCGCCGTCGCCGGGCTCGTCATGTCGCAGACGGCGCTCCAGCGGTGCCGCGCGTCCCTGATCGTGCCCGTCTGCACGACGGTGACGGCCCTGTTCACGGCGGTGGTGGGGACGCCGGTCTTCGGGGAGAGGCTCCCGGACGATCCGCTGCCGCTGTTCCTCCGCGTGGCGGGGACGGCACTGGCCCTGTCGGTGCTGCTCGCCATGCCCCGCCACGATCCCCCGTCCCCGGCGCGCGCGGCGCGGCGCCGGGACCGGACCTGTCCACCACCGAACAGCGAGGATCCCCATGGACACCGACGAGACCCTGCTGCGCATCCTGGCCTGCCCCCTCGACAAGGGGCCGCTCACCCTGCCCCCGGGCCGGGACGCGCTCTATAACCCCCGGCTGCGCCTGCGCTACCCGATCGTGGACGGCATTCCGCAGCTGCTCCCGTCCTCCGGCCTGCGCGTCTCGGCCGAGGAGCACGAGCGGTACGCGGGTGCGGCGGAGGGCTGAGCGGCCCGGGAGCGAACGGCGCACTCCGTGGATCGTCCTCCAATCCACCCGCCCGGCGGCTGCGAAGTACGGGTGAATCGCGTCGCGGTCGCGGCGTGTCGGGTGGCGGGAGATTCGTGTGGAACGACGCAAGGTGGCAGTGGTCGGCGCCGGGGTGGCGGGGCTGACCGCCGCTTACGTCCTGTCCTCGTCGCGCGAGGTCACCCTGTACGAGGCGGACGGACGGCTCGGCGGTCACGCCCACACCCGGGAACTGGCCGGACGCGGAGGCCGGACGGTGGCCGTGGACTCCGGGTTCATCGTGCACAACGAGCGCACCTACCCCACCCTGCTGCGGCTCTTCGGCGAGCTCGGCGTCAGCACGCAGGACACCGAGATGAGCATGTCGGTGCGGTGCGACGGCTGCGCGCTGGAGTACGCGGGTGCCCGCGGACCCGGCGGGCTGTTCGCCTCGCGCGCCGCCCTGCGCGGCCGCCACCTGCGCCTGCTCGCCGAGGTCCCCCTCTTCCACCGCGCCGCCCGGCGCCTGCTGGCCCGGGGCGGGCATCCGGGCGCCACGTTCGGGGACTTCCTGCGCGACAACGGCTTCTCCCCCTATTTCGTCGGCCACTTCGCGCTCCCGCTGGTGTCGGCGGTGTGGTCCTGCCCGGCCCGCACCGCCCTCGCCCACCCGGCCGCCTACCTCTTCGCGTTCCTCGACCACCACGGCCTGCTGTCCGTCACCGGGTCCCCGCGGTGGAAGACCGTCACCGGGGGCTCGGCCGCCTACGTGGAGGCCGCCGCCAAGCACGTCCAGCGCGTCCGCACCGCCAGCCCCGTCGAGGCCGTCCGGCGCACCGGGCGCGGCGCCCTCGTCACCACCCGGGACGGCGCCACCGAGACGTACGACGCCGTCGTCGTCGCCACCCATCCCGACCAGGCGCTGCGGATGCTCGCCGACGCGACCCCCGACGAACGGCGGGTGCTCGGCGCCTTCACGTACTCCCGCAACCCCACCGTGCTGCACACCGACACCTCCGTCCTGCCCCGCTCGCCGCGCGCCCGGGCGTCCTGGAACTACCACCTGACCGGCTGTGACCCCTCCGCCGATCCGGTGCGGGTCAGCTACGACATGCGGCGTCTGCAACGCCTGCCGGCCGGGGCCGAATACGTCGTCACCCTCGGCGGCGACGATCTCGTCGCCCCGGACCGGGTGGTGGAACGGATGGTGTACGAACACCCCGTCTACACGCCCGCCTCGGTCGCGGCCCAGAAGGAACTCCCCGGTCTGAACACCGGGGTGACGGCGTACGCGGGCGCGTGGCACGGCTGGGGGTTCCACGAGGACGGCTGCCGCTCCGGAGTGCTCGCCGCCCGGGCCCTGGGGGTGCGGTGGTGACCCCCACCGGCACCGGTCCGGCGACGCCCGCCCTGTACGAGTGCGTGGTCGCCCACGCGCGCACCGCGCCGCTGCGCCACTCCTTCCGGCACCACACCTACCTGTGGTGCGTGGACCTCGACGCCCTGCCGGTGCTGCCCGCCCCGGTCCGGCCGCTGGCCCGGTTCGACGCCCGCGACCACTTCACCGGCCGCGCCGGGTCGATCCGGGCGGACCTCGACGCGTACCTGGCCGGCCAGGGCGTCGACCTGGGCGGGGGACGCGTCGTGATGCTCGCGCACGCGCGCGTGCTCGGCTTCGTCTTCAATCCGCTGAGCGTGTACTGGTGCCACGACGCGACCGGCGCCCCGGTGTGCGTGGTGGCCGAGGTCCACAACACGTACGGGCAGCGGCACTGCTACCTGCTCCGGCCCGACGGCGAGGGGACCGCCGAGGCGGACAAGGCCTTCTACGTCTCCCCGTTCTTCGCCGTCGAGGGCCGCTACCGGATGCGGTTGCCGACGCCCGACGAGGAACTGCGCCTGACGGTGGAGCTGCGGACCGCGGACGGCCGCCCGTTCACCGCGACCGTACGGGGCCGCCGGCGTCCCGCCACCACCGCGGCCCTGCTGGGGTGCGCGGTGCGCAGGCCGTGGTCGACCGCCGCCGTGTGGGCCGGGATCCGCCGCCACGGCGTCCGCCTGTGGCTGCGCGGCCTGCCCGTACAGCCCCGTCCCGGGACCGGTCCGCCGTCCCCGCCGTGCGGTCGGCCGACCGCCCGCACGCGCTGACCCCACCGCACTTCCCCGCAGAAGGACACACCGCTGTGAACCCTCCCTCCCCGGTCTTCCCCGATCGCGCCCATGCTCCGGGGCGCGCCGTGTGCGTGCCGGTCCAGCCCGGTCCGGCCGCGGCCGTTCGCGTCGGCGCGGCCGCGGACCCCGTGGACGCGGGCCGCTGGCCCGACGTGGCCCGGCCGCCGAAGGCGCGGCCCGGCCGGACGGCCCTCGCCCGGTACCTGGTGCGCGGAGCGCTGAAAAACCTGTCGCTCCTCGCGCCCGACGACGGGGACGCGGACCCCGCCGCACCGGCCCCTCCCCGGCTGGTGCTCCACGACCCGGACGCCTTCTACCGCAGGATCGGCGGCGACGGCCTGATCGGCTTCGGCGAGTCCTACATGGCCGGGGAGTGGGACAGCGACGACCTGCCCGAGGTTCTGACCCGGCTCGCCGCGCACGCCGACGACCTGGTGCCCGCCCCGCTGCGCCGACTGCGCTCCCTGTGGGTGGCGGCCCGGCCCGCCGCCGACCGCAACACCCCCGACGGGGCACGGGAGAACGTCCACCGGCACTACGACCTGTCGAACGAGCTGTTCGCCACCTTCCTCGACCCGACCCTCACCTACTCCTCCGCCGTGTTCCCCGCCTTCCCCGCCCGCTTCGCGTCCCTGCGGGACGCCCAGCACCGCAAGATCGACCGGCTCCTGGACCTCGCCCGGGTCGGCGCGGACACGCGGCTCCTGGAGATCGGCACCGGCTGGGGCGAACTCGCCCTGCGCGCCGCGGCCCGGGGCGCGCGGGTCACCACCCTCACCCTCTCCTCCGAGCAGGCCGACCTCGCACGCGCGCGCGTGCGGGAGGCCGGCCTGGCCGACCGGGTCGACATCCGGCTGTGCGACTACCGGGACGCCGAGGGCCGTTACGACGCCGTCGTCAGCGTCGAGATGATCGAGGCGGTCGGGGCCGAGTACTGGCCCTCCTACTTCCGGACGCTGCGCGACGCGCTCGCCCCCGGCGGCAGGGTCGCCCTCCAGGCCATCACGATGGGCCACCGGCAGATGCTGCACACCGCGGCCACCCACACGTGGATCAGCAAGTACGTCTTCCCCGGCGGGCTGATCCCCTCCCGCGAGGCCATCGACGCGCACTCCGCCGCCGCCGGGCTGCGCACCGTCGCCGACAACGGCTACGGCCCGCACTACGCGGAGACCCTGCGCCTGTGGCGGGAGCGATTCACCGCCCGGCGGGACGACGTCGCCGCCCTCGGCTTCGACGCCGTCTTCCGCCGCATGTGGGAGCTGTACCTCGCCTATTCGGAAGCCGGCTTCCGCTCCGGCTACCTCGACGTCCGCCAGCTCCTCCTGACCGAAGGGACCCCCCGATGAGGCCCGCCGCCGACCGTCTCGCCGAACTGCTCGGCCACTTCGTCACCGGTCCGTCGCCGGTACGGCTGCGCGCCTGGGACGGCAGCACGGCCGGTCCCGCCGACGCGCCCCTCGTCTCGCTCCGCTCCCCCGCCGCCCTGCGCCGCCTGCTGTGGCAGCCGGGCGAGCTGGGGCTGGCGGAGGCGTACGTCACCGGGGAGCTCGACGTCGAGGGGGACCTCGCGTCGGCCCTGTCCCGGGCCGGCCGTGCCGTCCGCGAGCAGGGGACCGTCCGGCCGGGTCCGGCCGGGCTGGCGGCGGCCGGGGCCCTGGCCGTGGGCCTGGGCGCGGCCGGGCCGCCGCCGCGCCGCCCCGACGGCCGCGCCCGCCTCGGCGGACGGCTGCACACCACGGGCCGCGACCGGGCCGCGATCAGCCACCACTACGACCTCTCCAACGACTTCTACGCCCTGCTGCTCGACGAGTCGATGGCGTACTCGTGCGGGTACTGGACCCGTCCCGACGACCCCTCCTACGGTCTGGCCGACGCCCAGCGGGACAAGCTGGAGCTGATCTGCCGCAAGCTCGGCCTGCGCGCCGGGGACCGGCTCCTCGACGTCGGCTGCGGCTGGGGCTCGCTCGCCGTGC
The DNA here is from genome assembly GCF_044754545.1 of Streptomyces sp. NPDC093071. Taxonomy (NCBI): domain Bacteria; kingdom Bacillati; phylum Actinomycetota; class Actinomycetes; order Kitasatosporales; family Streptomycetaceae; genus Streptomyces; species Streptomyces sp. NPDC093071. The sequence goes on from NZ_JBIVPH010000002.1 coordinate 642,883, forward strand.
ACGCCGCCCGCGAGCACAAGGTCCGCGTCACCGCCGTCACCCTCTCCCGCGCCCAGCGGGACTTCGTGGCCGACCGGTGCGTGCGCGAGGGCGTGGCCGGGCTCGTGGACGTCGAGTTCGGGCACTGGCGCCACATCGACACGGCGGGCTTCGACGCGGCGTCCACCGTCGAGATGGGCGAGCACGTCGGCGACGCCGAGTACCCGGAGTTCGGGGCGAAGCTGTACGGCGCGCTGCGCCCCGGCGGACGGCTGTTCGTGCAGCAGATGTCCCGGGGCGCGCACGCGCCGGGCGGAGGGCCGTTCATCGAGACCTACATCGCCCCCGACATGCACATGCGTCCGGTCGGCAGGACCGTGGACGTGCTGGAGTCCGCCGGTTTCGAGGCCCGGCACGTCGAGTCCGTCCGCGAGCACTACACGCGGACCATCGACGCCTGGCGCGACCGGCTCGAATCCGGGTGGCCCCGGTTCGAGGCGCTCGTCGGCACGACGACCTGCCGCGTCTGGCGCCTCTATCTGGCCGGTGCCTCCCTCGCGTTCTCGGAGCGGCGCATGGGCGTCGACCAGATCCTCGCCGTCCGCCCCACCCGTGAGGGCGGTGCGGGCGTGCCGTCCACGCCCGCCGCCTGGTACGGACCGGACGGACGGCCGTGAGCGCGCCCGACTGGAGCGCGCTCGTCCCCTGCCTCCTCGCCACGGCCGCCGCGGCGGTGGCGGTCCTGCTCGTCACGTTCGCCGTCGCCGTCCGCCGGGGCCTGCACCGGATCGTGGACGTCGCCTGGGGCCTCGCCTTCGCCGCCGTCGCCGTCGTCGCCTTCGTGCTGTCCGACGGGCACGGCGACGACGGGCGGCGGCTGCTGGTCACCGCGGCCACCGTCGTCTGGGGGCTGCGGCTCTCGCTGCACATCGCCCACCGCTCCCGGGGTCACGGCGAGGACCCGCGCTACGCCGAACTCCTCGACAAGGCGCCGGGGAACCGCACCCGGTACGCGCTGCGGACCGTGTACCTCTCGCAGGCGGGCCTCGTCTGGCTGATCTCGCTGCCGGTCCAGCTCGCCGCGCACAGCCCTTCGCCACTGGGCCCGCTCGACGCCGTCGCGACGGCCGTGTGGGCGGCCGGGCTGGTCTTCGAGGCCGTCGGCGACCGCCAGCTGGCCCGCTTCAAGGCCGATCCCGCGCACCGCGGCCGCATCATGGACCGGGGGCTGTGGGCGTGGACCCGGCACCCGAACTACTTCGGCGACGCCCTCGTCTGGTGGGGGCTGTACCTCCTGGCCTGCACCACCTGGCAGACGGCCCTGGCCGGGCTCGTCTCCCCCGTCGTCATGACCCTGCTGCTGACCGTCGGCAGCGGCAAGCGGCTGCTGGAGAAGCACATGGCCGACCGCCCCGGCTACGCCGCGTACGCCGCCCGGACCAGCGGTTTCCTGCCCAGGCCGCCGCGCCGTGGCCCGTCGCGGCACAGGAGGTGACGCCCTCACGGCACGAGGACGTCGTCGCCGTACAGCGCCTGGGCCCAGTTGGACTGGTAGATCGTGTCGAGGTAGCGCTCGCCGAGGTCCGGGGCGATGGCGACGGCGGTGGTGCCCCGGGTGCCGTGGCGGGCGAGCCAGCCGGTCGCGCCGCTGACGACCGTGCCGGTGGAGCCGCCGAAGAGGAATCCGCGCCGGGCGAGCATCCGGCAGGTGCGGACGGTGTCCGCCTCCTCGACGGACACCGCCTCGTCCACGTACGCCTCGTCGAGCAGCGGCGGCTTCATGCTCATGCCGAGGCCGGGGATCATCCGGCGTCCCGGGGCGCCGCCGAAGACGGCGGAGCCGACGCTGTCCACGGCGACGATGCGCACGGACGGGTTCCAGGCGCGGAAGAACCGCGCGCAGCCCATCAGCGTCCCCGTGGTGCCGACCCCGACGAAGAGGGTGTCGAGCTGCGGGAACGCGCGGGCGATGGCGGGCGCCGTCCTGCGGTAGTGGGCCTTCCAGTTGTTCGGGTTGGTGTACTGGCCGAGCCACACGCACCGGTCGTCGGAGGCGCACAGGGCGCGGACGAGGGCGAGCCGGGCGCCGAGGAGGCTGCCGCTGCCCGCCTCGTCGGAGACGACGTGCACGTCGCTCCCCAGCGCCTCCATCATCTGGCGGGCGGTCAGGTTGCAGTGGGAGTCGGTGACGCAGAGGAAGCGGTAGCCCTTGCCGGCCGCGATCATGCTCAGCGCGACGCCGAGGTTGCCCGAGGACGACTCGACGAGGATCGAGTCGTCGGTGAGGAGCCCGCTCCGTTCGGCGGCCTCCACCATCTCGGTCGCCGCCTTCAGCTTGATGGAACCGGCGAAGTTGAAGCCCTCGCACTTGAGGAACAGCGGGTGCCCGGTCGTCGGCCCGAGGTCGACGTACAGGTCCTCCTCGTTGAAGGCCTCCGGGACGGATATGACGGTCACGGTGCTCTCCTTCTCGTGGTCGGACCGTCCGGCCGGGGGCCCGGCGGGACGGGGCCGCCTCATCCGTAGCGGTTCAGTTCGTCGAAGAAGCGGTCGACGAGCAGCAGCCCGCCGGACCGGGCCACCTCGTCGTACACGTACTTGCCGACCGCGAGGTCGAGGACGCCCAGGCCGAAGGGCGAGAAGATCACGGGCCGGTCGGGCGGTGGCGTCACGCGTCCGGCCATGACGTCGTCGAGCGTGCCGTGGAGGAAGGCCCGGTCGCCGGTGAGCCGTTCCGTGAGGTGGGGCGAGGTCGACTCCCGGAGGACGTGCTCGACGTCGTCGACGATGTTGGTCGCGGACAGCAGGACCCGGGGGTCGAGGTCGCGCAGCGAGATGTGCAGCACGAGCGGGTTGTGGTCGAACCACGAGGGCTCGGTGACGTGCGGCCGGGCGGCGACGGTCGCGAAGACCACCAGGTCGCTGCTGCGGATGAGCGTCTCGGCGTCGTGGTGCACGGTGACGGGACCGGTGTTCCCCGTCTGCTCCAGGTAGAGCCGGAAGCCGGCCGCGCTCTCCGCCGACAGGTCGTGGACGCCGGTGTGTTCGAACGTCCAGCCGGTGCCGGCGAGATAGGTGTGGACGTAACGGGCGATCAGTCCGGTGCCGACGAAGCCGACGCGGGTGGGCCTCGGCCGGCCCCGGCTGAGCCGGTCGGCCGCCGCCGCGGCGGACGCGGCGGTCCTGGCGGCGCTGATGACCGAGCTCTCCATGCAGGCGAAGGGGTAGCCGGTGGCGGGGTCGTTGAGGATGAGGACGGCCGAGGCCCTGGGGAGGCCCGAGCGCACGTTCGCGGGGAAGCTCGCGATCCACTTGAGCCCGTCCACCCGGGTCCCCTCCCCTCCCAGGGAGGCGGCGAGGGCGATGATGCGCGAGGCGGGCCGGTCGGTGAACCGCAGGAAGGAGGAGGGCGGGTTGACGGTCCGCCCGGCGGCGTGCAGCCGGTAGGTCGCTTCGACGACCTCCGTCACGTCGGCCTCCCGGCCGTGGAGCACTTCCTTGACCTGCCGCCCGGGGACGACGGCGAACGGCGGTACGACGGGTGCGGCGACGGTGGCGGTCATGCCCCGGCCCTCCTCGGCGACCGGCCCGGGGACTGCGGGTCGACCGGGTCGATCGGGTCGGCCATGGCCACCAGGACGTCGCGCGGCCCGGTGTAGGCCTCCCGGCTGTGGGCGGTGCGCAGGTTGTCGACGACCATCAGGTCGCCGGCCCGCCACGGCCTGCGGACCGTCGCCCCGTCGTAGGCCTCGTTGATCCGCTCGACCACGTCGCGCGGCACCGGATCGCCGCCGCCGTAGCGCGTGGTGAAGGGCAGGCCCCCGGAGCCGTACTCCTCGATCAGGAACTCCCGCACCTCGGGGGCCAGGGTCCATTCGCTCAGGAAGGCGATCTGGTTGAACCAGCAGCGCCGGCCGTCGGCCGGATGCCGTACCACCGCGCCGCGCCGCTGGCGCGTGCGCAGCGTTCCGTCAGGCTGCCACGCGGTCTCGATGTCGTGGGCCCCGCAGTACGCGTCGACGGCTCCCCGGTCCTCGGTGCCGAACGCCTGGGACAGGGTGGCGCCGATCTCGCCGTTGTAGGAGCGTTCGAGCAGCCAGCCCTCCTCCTCGAAGCGCTCGACCAGGGACGCGGGAAGGGCGTCGAGGACGTCGGCGGCGTCGGCGAGGGCGGTGGCCCCGCCGTCGGCCGGCGGCTCCAGGCAGGCGAAGAACAGCAGCCCGGGGCAGCGGCGCGCGTAGCTCAGCTCGTGGTGCATGCACATCGGCTGGTTGGCGGGCCAGACGGCCGACGAGTAGACGCCTTCGCCGCGCGTCTCCCGGGCGGCGAAGCCCTCCGTCTCCCTCAGGGGGCGGCCGGCCACCTTCCGGACGGCCGCCTCGACGTCGGCCGGGCCGCGCAGGTCCAGTCCGCCGACGAGGACCGCGCCGTGGGCGGCGACCAGATCGCGCAGCTCCTTCCGGTGGGCATCGGTCCAGGCGGCCGGGTCCGGGGGCGCCTGGCTTTCGCGGATCGTCATGGGTTCCGGTGTCTGCTGCTTGCGGAACAGTGCGGACAGCATGTCGCTTCTCTCCCTCACTACGGGGTCACGGGGTCGCGGGGGTCCGTTCGTCGATCAGGGCGGCCAGGTCGGCCAGGACGGGACGGGCCGTCAGGTCGCGCGGGGAGACGGCCCGGTCCAGGGCGACGGCCAGGCGGACGGCGGACAGGGAGGTGCCGCCGAGGTCGAAGAAGTCGTCCCGGCGGCCGATGCCGTCGGCCGGTACGTCCAGGACGCGCGCCCAGGCCGCGGCGAGCCGCCGCTCGGTCGGCGTACGGGCCGGGCGGTGCCCGCCGCCGTCGGACCGGCCGGGGTCCCGGGCGAGGGTGCCGAGGGCCGCGCGGTCGGTCTTGCCGTTGGCCGTGCGCGGCAGGGACTTCCGCCAGTGCGCGGCGGACGGGACCATGTACGCGGGCAGCAGCTCGCCGAGCCCCCGGAGCAGTACGTCCTCGGCCACGGGGCGCGGTCCGGTGCAGAACGCCACCAGCTGCCGTGCGTGGGCCTCCTCGCCGGTGACGACGACGGCGCCGTCGCGGACGCCGGGAAGGCGCAGCAGGGCGCTCTCGACCTCGCCGATCTCGACGCGGAACCCGCGGATCTTCACCTGGGCGTCGCGGCGGCCGTGGAACTCCAGCTTTCCTCCCGGCAGCCAGCGGCCGAAGTCGCCGCCCCGGTAGAGCCGTCGGCCGGGACGGCGCGGATCGGGGAGGTACGCCTCCCGGGTGCGCTCCGGGTCGTTCACATAGCCGCGGCTCACGCAGACCCCGGAGAAGACGATGGCTCCGGGGGCGCCGAGCGGCACCGGGGTCAGGTTGTCGTCGACCACGTGGATCCGCACGTTGGCCACGGGCCGGCCCAGCGGTATCCGGTCGCCGTCCGGCACGCCCGTCAGCACCTCGTGGTTGGTGTCGTCCGACGTCTCCGTCAGGCCGTACGCGTTGACCAGCGGGATCCCGGGCAGCGCGGCGAACCAGCGCCGGACGAGCCCCTTGCGCAGCGCCTCCCCGGTGACCGACACGCGGCGCAGGCCGGGCGGCCGGCGGGGTGCGCGCTCCAGCGCGGAGAGCAGGACGTCGAGGTACGAGGGGACGACCTGGAGCACCGTGACGCGGCCGTCGGTGACGGTGTCGAGGAACGCGGCGGCGTCGAGGACGGCCTCCTGCCCGACGAGGAGCGTCCGTCCCCCGGCCAGCGGCCCGGCGAGGAGCTGCCAGAGCGAGATGTCGAAGCACTGGGAGGCGGTCTGGGCCACGACGTCGTCCTCGCCGATGCCGAGGTCCTCGACCTTCGCCAGGAGGTGGTTGAGCATCCCGGCGTGTTCGCACAGGACGCCCTTCGGCTCGCCGGTGGATCCGGAGGTGAAGTAGACGTAGGCCAGTTGGTCCGCCGCCACCGGGACGGCGGGGTCGTCGGCGCGGGCGGCGCCCTCGGCGACGGCGGGGACGGGGAGCGTGCGCGTTCCGGAGCGGGTGCCGAGGGCGCGGTCGAGGTTCCGGGAGGCGTCGGGCTGGGCGAGGACGAGGTCGCAGTCCGCGCGGGCGAGCATCGCGGCGATGCGTCCGGGCGGGTGGTGGGGGTCGACGGGCAGATAGGCGCCGCCGGCCTTGAGGACGGCGATCACCGCCGCCATCCAGTGCGGCGTGCGTTCGGTGACCACGGCGACGACATCCTCGGGCTCCAGTCCTTCGGAGAGCAGGGCGCGGGCCAGCCGGTTGGCCCGCTCGTTCAGCTCGCGATAGGTCCAGCGCGTGTCCCGGTGTTCGACCGCGACGGCGTCGGGCCGCTCGCGCGCCCGTTCCTCGAACAGTTCGTGGAAGCGGCGGTCCGGCAGCGGCCGGTCGGGGCCGGCGAGTTCCTCGGTCTGGAAGCGGATCTCCTCGGCGGACAGCAGGGTGCCGTGCTCGTGGCGTTCCTCGGGGGCGGCGGCGATCCGTTCGAGGGCGCGGAGGTGGTAGCCGCCGATGCGGGCGGCCGCGCCGCCGTCGAGGACGTCGGTGCGGTGGCGCAGGCGCAGGACGCGGGGGGCGTCCTCGGAGACGCTCACGTACAGGGCGGTGCCGTCCGGAGCGGCTCCGTCCCCGTACGGGTCGAACACGACCTCGGGCGGGGTCTCGGGGAACGCGTCGGCTCCCGGGCGCCCCGGGCGGGACAGGAGGCGGAGCGCGTCGTGGGCGTCCGTCACCAGGCGGTGCCAGGTGCCGGGCCGGACGACCAGCCGGCAGGGCGCCGGGCGGGAGGCTCCCGGGAGCAGGTACCCGGTCGTGACCTCGGTGTCGGCGGACAGGACGGCGAGCACCTTCGCGTGGGCGGCCAGGAGGACCGCCGCGACCGGCACCCCGAACTCGTCGGCGCGGGCCCGCAGCGCGGCGGCCAGCCGGGCGGGGAGGACGGTCCCGGTGTGCTCCGCGGTGCCCGGCACCGGGTCGGGGGCCCACCGGGGCAGGGTCGTGTACGCGGGGAGGCCGGGGGTTTCCGCGCGCGGCGCGCCCGCGACGGTCGCGTCCCTCATCGTCGTGTCCGTGGTCGTCGTGTCCGTGGTCGTCGTGTCCGTCATCGTCGTTCGCCTCCGTGGGCGTCGTGCTCGGGGACCGCCGGTCGCGCGGGGTTCCCCGACCAGCGGTCGTGGGCGGGGACCGTCTCGCCCTTCATCAGGAAGCAGTCCGCCGCCAGGTGGGCGCCGTCGCCGACCGTGGCGCCGTAGTGGACGAGGGCGCCCACGCCGAGCGTGCAGCCGGAACCGATCCGGCTGGCGTCGGACTTGAAGGTGCCGTCCTCTTGCGAGTGGCACTGGACGACGCTGCCCGCGTTCAGGGTGCAGCCGTCCCCGATGGTGACCATGGACCGCTCGGTCAGGCCGCAGCCGTCGTCGAACACCGAGGCGCCGATCCGGACGCCGAGCAGCCGCCATACGAGGGGCTTGAACGGGGTGCCGTTCAGGGCCTGCAGGTACGTCTCCGCCGGGACCTTCCAGTACCGCTCGCGCCGCCAGAAGCGGACGTCGTAGATCGAGCAGAAGAGCGGCCCGAGCGGGTGGACCGCCGTGACCAGGCGCTCGACCAGCACGGAGTACAGGACGGTGAACGGCAGCAGAGCGACGTTGGCGAGGGCGACGGCCGTGACGCCCCACTGGGCGTACAGGTCGGCCGCCGCCGCGTAGAGGAGCGTGACGCCGAAGAAGTAGAGCCAGCCGGTGAGCAGGAACCAGGCCATGGTGGCGGCGTTGTGCCGGTTCTTGGCGCGCAGGCCGCGACGCAGCCCGTCGCCCCGGGTGAGGTCGTCGAAGGCGCCGTCCCGCGCCACCGAGCGGGGGATCTCGAAGCTCGGCGATCCGAGGAGGCCCACGTCGTGCCGGAGCGGGCCGTGGACGGGGACCATGACCTTGGTCGCCAGGAGGCAGTTGTCGCCGGTCCTGCCCCCGGAGGGGTAGGCGATCCTGTTGCCGAGGAAGTTGTGCGCGCCGATCGCGGCGCGGGTCACGCGGAAGGACGTGCTCGAGTACGCGGCGTTCATGAGCGACAGGCCGTCCGCGACCATGGTGCCCCGGCCCACGGAGCTGAGCAGGGGGCTCTCGTGCTTGACCGCGGTGCCGAAGTTCGAGCCGGTCTGCTCGGCGGTGGACAGGTCGTAACCGATCCAGCGCAGGTAGTGGACCACGGCGGAGCTGTCGCCGAACAGGCGCGTCATGAACCTCCTGTTGGTCAGCAGGGCGACCGTCCGGTGGGCCGCGTGGTGGACGCCGTACAGGGGGTAGACCCGGCCGGGGGTCACGAGCCGGCCGAGGACGCGGGGGACGACGGCCAGCGCGATCAGGGCGACCGGAACGGCGCCGAAGAAGACGACGCCCGTCACGAGGAGCAGGTCGGCGTAGAAGACCCAGTCGGCGAGCGCGGCGGGCCCCGGTTCGAGCAGCGTCGTCAGCTGCGGGGCCTTCGCCAGCAGGACGTCCAGGCAGCCCACGGCGAGCGGCGCGAGGACCAGCAGCGCGAGGACGATCTGGGCGGCGGCGTGGGCCGCGCGCCGTGCCGTGCCGCAGCGGGCCGGGGCCACGGCCAGGAAGTCGGCGTCCGTCGGCTGTCCCGGGGAGCCGTGCCAGTGCTCGCCGTCGGGCACGTGCTGGCCGGGGTGCAGCGAGGACGCGTGCCCGAGCTGTGCCCCGTCGCCCATCGAGGTGCGGATGTCGAGGACCGTGGCCTCGCTGACGACCACGTCGCGCCCGAGGACGACCGGGCCCGTCTCGATCGCGGCGTCGTGGGCGCGGTAGCAGCCGAGCAGGACGTCCTTGCGGATGACCGTGCGGTCGCCGACCGTCAGCAGGTCGGTGCAGACGGGAACGCCGCGGGCGAGGACGGTCACGCCCCGTCCGATGTGCGCGCCGAGGGCCCTGAGGTAGAGGACGTAGAGCGGGGAGCCGACGGACAGGACCATCGGATTCGTCCGTATCAGCGTCTTGACCAGCCAGAACCGGACGTACGCGAGGCTCCAGACCGGGATCCGGCACGGCTTCCAGCGGCCGACGAGAACCCATTTCGCGGCGATCGGCAGGGTGCACAGGAGCAGCAGGGCCGCGGCGCCGAAGACGACCGACCTCAGGTAGTCGTCCCAGAGGCCGGTGCCGGCGAAGATCCAGTCGTAGCCGCGGGCGGTGACGAGGGCGAGGAGGAAGGCGTAGCCGGCGAAGCACAGCAGTTGCAACGCGCCGCACAGCACCTGGCGCCGGTGTCCCGGCGGGGGCGCGGGGCCGGGCGGGCGGGCCCCGGTGGCGGGAACGGCGGCGGGGGCTGCGGCGGCGGGGGCCGGCCGGTCGGCTTCGAGGGCGGTGCTCAGGCTTCTGATCGTCGGATGCCGGTAGACGTCTCGCATCGACACGTCGGGAAGGCCGTCCTGCTTCCTCACCCGTGCGCAGAAGTGCGCCATGACCAGGGAGTCCGTGCCCAGTTCGTCGAAGAAGTGGCTGTCGGGGGGCACGTCGTCCAGGTGGGCGACGTCCGCGAGCAGCCGGGCCAGCTCCCGCTGCGTTCCGGTGGCCGCGCGGTTCTCGGCGTCGAGCGACTTCTGCGTCATGAGGGGGCTCCCCGGGGGCGGCTGCCGTGCGATGGGGTTCGGGTCGACCGGCCCGTGCGGCGGGGCGGTCTTCGACGGATGTCGTACAGGTGATTCGTTGCCGTCCCCCGGAGCGACGAAGATCCCTGCGAACTTCTCGCCCTCCCTCGCCCTCCCTCGTCCTCCCCCGTCCTCCTTGGCGGCCCGGCGCGCCGCCCCGCCGCCGTGTCGCGGACGTACGCTGGGAGGACTCACGTCGGACCCCCGAGCAGCGTTGCGGAGGGCGGCATGACCGACCCCTTCGGCTTCCTCACCACCCCCCGCCGGCCCGTTCCCGCGCGGCCTTCCCCGGAGCGCCGGGGCGACTGGGACGAGGTGTACGCGGGCCAGGCCCTGCTGCCGCTCGTCGCCCTCCAGGCCCGTCGCTGCATGGACTGCGGCGTCCCCTTCTGCCACGGGGGCTGTCCGCTGGGCAACCTCATCCCCGAGTGGAACGCGTACGCGGCCCACGACGACTGGCGCACCGCCTCGGAACGGCTGCACGCGACCAACAACTTCCCCGAGTTCACCGGGCGGGTCTGCCCGGCGCCCTGCGAGGACGCCTGCGTCCTGGCGCTCACCGGGGAGCCGGTGACCATCAAGAACGTCGAGCAAGCCATCGCCGACGAGGCCTGGGAGCGGGGCCACGTCCGCGCCCACCCGCCGGGGCGGCTGACGGGCCGGTCGGTCGCGGTGGTGGGCTCGGGCCCGGCGGGCCTCGCGGCGGCGCAGCAGCTCACCCGGGCGGGTCACGGCGTCACGGTGTTCGAGCGGTCCGACCGGGTCGGCGGGCTGCTGCGCTACGGCATCCCCGACTTCAAGCTGGAGAAGCGGTGGCTGGACCGGCGCGTCGCGCAGATGCGGGAGGAGGGCACGCGGTTCCGCACCGGCGTCGACGTCGGCACCGATCTGGACGCGACCGCGATGCGGGACGCGCACGACGCGGTGATCGTGGCCGTCGGGGCGACGGAGCCGCGTGAACTGGCCGTACGCGGAAGGGCGTCGGAGGGCGTCCACCAGGCCATGGAGTACCTGACGGCGGCGAACCGGGCGGCCGGGGGCGACCGCTCCCGGCCGGCCGTGACGGCCGAGGGGAGGGACGTGGTGATCATCGGGGGCGGCGACACCGGGACGGACTGCCTCGGCACCGCCCTGCGCCAGGGCGCCGCGTCCGTCGTGCACGTGGACATCAACCCGATGGCGGGCCCGTCCCGGCGGGAGAGCGAGCCGTGGCCGCTGGTCCACCCCCGGATCCACCGCGTCTCCCACGCCCACGAGGAGGCCCTCGACCGGGACGGCGGCGACCCGAGGGTCTTCGGCACGGCCGCCCTGTGGTTCGAGCACGACGCGGCCGGCCGTGTCGAGGCGGTGTGCCTCACGGAGGTGGACCCCTCGGACCGGGCGCCGCGCCCGGGAACCGAGCGGACGCTGCCCGCGCAACTGGTGCTGCTCGCCCTGGGGTTCCGCGGCCCCCGGCACGGCACGCCCCTCACGGCGGCGCTCGGGCTCGTCCCCGACCACCGGGGCAACTTCGCCCGCGCCGCCGACTTCGCGGCGCGGCCGGGTGACCCGGCGGGCGGGCCGGTCCCGGACGGGGTCTTCGTGGCGGGCGACGCCGGACGCGGACAGTCCCTCGTCGTCTGGGCCCTCGCGGAGGGCCGCTCCGCCGCGGCGGCCGCGGACCGCTACCTGAGGGGCTCCAGCGACCTCCCCGCCCCGATCACGGCGTCGGACGGGCCGCTGGCGTAGCCGGTACGGGGAAGGAGGGAACGGGCCCGGACGGCCGGGCGGGCCCGCGGAGGCCGGGTTCCGGTCGTTCCCGGGCCGTACCGGCGATGATCCGTCACCCCGGCGCGTCATCCGGCGGCGGCACGGCTCCGAATCCTCAGTACAGCTCCACGGCATCCTCAGTACAAGCTCCACGGCCGCCGGTCCGTCCCCACCGGCCCGACCCCTCCAGGGGGCAGTCATGATCGCCACGACGCCGCCGCCCGGTGCGACGCCCCCCGTACGGCGCCGGAGCGCTCACCCGATTGCCCCCGCCGTACGGCGTCCGCGCGGGATCGCGGGCAGAGTCGGGCAAGGGCGACCCCCGTGCACCGAAGCCGTGGCGCGAGGGCGGCGGCCGACCGACGCAGAGGACGGTGAGCAGCGCGTGCCGCAGGGACCCGAGCACGACGCGGGGCTGGAGGAGCTGCTGATCCGTTCGGCCGGCGGGGACCGGGAGGCGTTCACCGGCGTGTACGACGCCCTCGTCGGTTCGGTCCTGGGCCTGGCCCACCGGATCCTGCGCGACTCGGCGCAGGCCGAGGAGGTGGCGCAGGACGTCATGATCGAGGTCTGGCGCACCGCCGACCGCTACCGGCTCGAACGCGGCACGGCCAGGACGTGGGTCCTCACCCTCGCCCACCGCCGTGCCGTCGACCGGGTGCGTGCCGTGCAAGCAGGCGCGGACCGGGAGCGGCGGGCCACGATGCTGTCCTCCGCGCGCTCCTTCGACGAGGTAGCGGAGACCGTCGAGGGCAGGGACGAGTACCGGCGGGTGTACCGCTGTCTCGGCGGGCTCGACCCCGTCCACCGGGTCCCGCTCGTGCTCGCCTACTACGAGGGGCTGACCTGCCTCGAAGTGGCCGATTCCCTGTCGACCCCGGCGGGAACGGTGAAGTCGAGGATGCGCGCGGGCCTGCGGAAGCTCCGCGCCTGTCTGGAGGGCGGATCATGAAGCCTGCCGGGAGCCCGCACGACGACGTCGGGGCGTACGTCCTCCACGCCCTCTCCCCCGCCGAGGAGGCCGCCTTCGAGAACCACCTCGCGGGCTGCGACGCCTGCCGCGCCGAGGTCGAGGAGTTCCGGCGGGCGACGACCCTGCTCGCGTCCGCCGAAAGCGTCACCCCTCCCCCCGAGCTGCGGCGGCGGACCCTCGAGCGGATCGGGACCGTCCGCCAGGAGCACGCGCCCCGCCCGCCCCGGCCCCGCAGGCGCGTGCTGGACATGGTCCTGGCGGCGTCCCTGGCCGCGGCCGTCGCCCTCGGCGGCATCGCCCTGTGGCAGCACTCCCGGGCCGAGGACGCCCGCGCCGAAGCCGCCCTGGCCGAGGAGCGGGCGCGCGGCTACGGCTCGGCCTTCGCCGATGTCCTCACCGCCTCCGACGCCACCCTCCACACGGAGCGGCTGGACGACGGGACGGACGTCGCCGTCGTCGTCTCCCGGAGCCAGGACCGGGCGGCGTTCACCGCCGGAGGCCTGCCGGCCCTGACCGACGACCGGGTCTACGAACTCTGGTACGCCGCCGAGGCGGGCGGCCTGCGGCCCGCCGGCCTGCTCCCCGGGACCGGCGAGGCGGCGACCCGGCTGCTCGAAGGTTCCCTCGGGGACGCCGTCGCCGTCGGCATCACCGTCGAACCCGCCGGGGGTTCCGAGCAGCCCACCACCGAGCCGCTGGGCCTCGTCCCCATCGGAGCATGAGCCGGCGCGGGCCGGTGGCGGGGTCAGCGCTGGTTGAGCGGGAGGGCGATGTCGACGACCTGGCGGGACGCGGGGAAGGCGCCGACGAGGGCGGCGCGGCCGGTGAGGAGGTCGACCGTGTAGAAGCGCTGCTTTCCGCCGGTGTTCAGGGCGGCGAAGCCGTGGTTGGTCCCGTCGGAGGGCTTGGAGTAGATGTCGAATCCGGCCGAGGGACCGGCGTCGACGCCGAGGTTGCCGGTGGGGGCGAGGGTGCCGGCGTTGGCCGGGGACTGCAGGGAGACGCGGTTGTTGACGGTGTCGACGTCGAACAGCGTGGTCGCGGTGGCCGCGTCGAGGTCGTTGTTGGTGTACGCGGCACCGGTGACGCCGAGTGCCGTGGACGGCGGTGTGGTGGGGTTGGTGAGGGTGCCGTCGGCGGTGGTGGTCCTCGGGGCGGCCGGGTCGTCGATGTTGTGGCGCAGGTTCTGGCCGGTGTCGCTGATGACCCGCAGGCGGTTGGCGGCGGGGTTGAAGTCGACGCCGAAGTGCTTGCCCTGGAGGGCGACGGTCAGCTGCGAGACCTTCACCGCCGCGGCCTTGTGGTCGAGGGTGTAGACGCCGCCCTTGTCTCCGACGCCGTACAGCTTGCCGTTCTGGACGCGGAAGTCGATCCCGACCAGCTTGCCGTCGCCCTTGAGCCCGCCGACCTTGCCCAGGGACCGGGCGCCGGACGGGTCGGTGACGGCGAACTCCACGAGCCGCTGGTCCGAGGTCAGCCCCACGCTCGTCAGACGGTGGTGCGCGGCGCGGTGCGGCGCGGAGGGCCCGGCGCCCTCCGCCTTCGCCGAGGCCAGTGCGGGGGAGATCAGGGAAGCGGCCACCGCGGCGGCGGCCAGGGCCGTGGGGACGACTCGGGTACGCACGAGAGGGCTCCGATCGGTCGGCGGTCCGCGCCCTCGTCGGCGCGGATCCGCAGACCCTTCGGCGCCGCTGTCCGCCGGGGATGGGTGCCGGATTCCACAACCCCCCGGACGGCCCACAAAAGTCCTACCGGCACGCCCGCGCACAGGTCGACACGCGTGGCTGCGGTGGGTCTGGCCGGTTTCTCCCGGGGACGGGGTCGGCGCACGTCACCCGTCGTATGCCACGGCCCGTCGACGCCGGGCCGTAAGGTGATGCCATGCCTAGAACTTCTCCTTCCGTCGCCCTCGACGCCCTCCTCGCGGGCAACAAGCGCTTCGTCTCGGGCTCGCCCGAGCACCCGAACCAGGACGCGGCCCGCCGAGCGGAGCTGGCCCCTGGACAGGATCCGTTCGCCGTCGTCCTCGGCTGCTCCGATTCGCGGCTCGCCGCCGAGATCATCTTCGACCAGGGCCTGGGGGACCTGTTCATGGTGCGGACCGCGGGGCACGTGATCGGCTCCGAGGTGCTGGGGAGCGTCGAGTACGCCACCAGCGTCCTCGGGGCCCGTCTCGTCGTCGTGCTCGGGCACGACTCGTGCGGTGCCGTCGCCGCCGCCCGTGCGGCGGTCGAGGACGGTTTCGCGGCGAGCGGCTTCGTCCGCGACGTGGTGGAGCGCGTCACGCCGAGCATCCTGGCCGCGCGTGCCGCCGGTCTCACCTCGGACAGCGACGTGGTCGACGAGCACATCCGTCACACCGCCGACCTGCTGCTCGACCGTTCCCGCCTGCTCTCCGAGCAGGTCGCGGCCGGCGAGGTCGCCGTCGTCGGACTGGGTTACGCACTCGCCGAGGGCAGCGCCCGCGTCGTGACCACGCGCGGCGTCGAGGCCCCGGAGGGAACGCCGGCCGCCCTGGCGGCGGCCCGGACCGGGGAGAAGGCCCCCACCCCGTAGCCCCCGTCCGGTCCGACGCAGGCCGGGTGCCGTCCCTGCGGGGACGGCACCCGCTCGTGGATCAGGGCATGGACAGGAACGCCGCCGCCCACCAGGCAGCACCCTCCTCATCCGGGCTCGGGCATAAAGGCGTTGGGCCGCATAATTCGGAGACGACTTCCCCGGTGCAACGTGGCAACATGCGGCAATGGCCCTTCGACACCCCGACGGCGACTACGCGATCACCACGATGTACTCCGTACCCGATGACGCCTGGTACCTGGAACTGGATCTCGCGGCCGTACAACGGAATCTCATCACCGCAATCGTCCCCGACGAGGATCCGGCACGGGAACCCACGGTGTGCTTCAACCCGCACGCAACGCACACTGACATCCCGTACGAGGTCATGCGCTGGTTCATGCACCAGGTCGACGAAGAGGTCCGCACCTCCCGCGCCTGGATGCGGCTGAGACCGGAGCTGGTCGAGATCATCCGCCAACTCCGCCAGGAGTACATGGGCGTCATCGACGACGACTCCTTTTCCCAGGTTCTGGCGGACGTCCGTCTCACGGTCCCCAAGGAAGACCTCCCCGACGTCCTGGAGGCCGCCTTCGGACGGAACCCTGACGGCACGGCCGCGGAACACCCGCAAACGCCGCAGCCTGCGAACGGCGGAGGAACCAGGTCCTCAAGGCCGTCCCGTACCTGCGTTTGCGGGTGCGGCTGAGCGCGGCAGGTGGCCCGGATGGACAAATCCGATGCTCAAAAGCGGTGTGCCGGACGGTGCAACGTCTGCAGGACGCGGGGCCGGGCCCAGGCTTGCCGGGACTGGTGGCTACGCTCTGCGGCGTGACGGGATCAACGATGGTGATCGACCAGTGCAGGACATCGCTCGGGGAGGCGCCGCGACGCTTCTCCTGGTTCGACAAGTTCCGATACCTGCGCATACCCAGGTCCGACTGGGTGGAGCGCGAGGATCCGCTGGCGGAGATCTTGAAGGCCCAGGACGTGCTGCTGGCCAAGGGCCGCTTGGTCTGGGGCGCCATCGTGCAGGCGAACGCCGATCTGTTCGTACGTGGCTGGCACGACCTCCCGGCTGCCGTGATCTACAGCCCTGACGCCGCGGTATTCGACGGCGACCCTGACCTGCTCCTCGACATCGCGCAAAAGCTGTACCGATTGAAGGGGACCCGGCAGCAGGATCCGGAACTCGCCACGTTCTCGCGGATGCTCGCCAGCGAGATGGACCGGGAGATGCGGCTGGAGGTCCCCCGGCGGCTCACCGGCGGTGCCGCCGTCTACTGCACCGACATCATCGTCGCCCGCAGACATCTCCCGGGCCGGACACTGAGCGAGTCGGTCTTCCCTCTGCTCATCGCTCCGGAACACACCGAGATGACGTTGATGCTGCCGAGCCGCTTCTGGCCGACGTCGACCTGATGACACGATCAGGATCGGAGCGTGACGGCTCCTGGGCTCCGGCTGACGATTCCGCATCGCCGCGAGCGAGACAAGACCGAACTGCCGGCCCGGAAATGAGCGATGATTCACCGATGTTGAACGTCACCGGCATAGAAGATGCCGAAAGCGCGGCTCTCTTACTGACCACGATGCACCGACTGCACAAGCAGCTGGACGATTTCACCACTCGACTTTACATCTCCTACGACTTCGGGGAAGATTCCGGCCTGGTTCCCTCCCTCTTGATCGAGAAGCACGCTGCGGGACCCGAACTGAGGACCCATCACTGCTTCGGATTCTTCGCGGAGGGCGATTCGGATGTCAGTGAGCTGCGGTTCTCGGCAGGTGTGACCATCACCTCGGCCGGGTGCATCATCGAAGCCATGGCGGATGTGGTCCTTGAACGGCCCCGGGGAGATTTCGACGCCGATGCCCACACTCTCTATCACGAACGGGTCGATCAGCTTTCCCTCACGGACGCCCTGAGCCACTTGGAGGAGCAGGTCACAGCACTTTGCACAATGAGCGATGTACCGAATCGCCTGGGTTTCGATACGCATTGATCGCGGCCGTCCCCTCGGCGGTTTTCCGTAGCGAGTGACCATGTCTCGCCACTGCTTGAGGCGATTGAAGCACCGCTCCACCAGGCGGGATCAGGCGGCCGCGGAGTCGACCGACACCAGACCATTGATGCCGCTCGCCATATTCGAAGACTCTACCCAGAGCCTCTGTAACCGCTCATGGCCATATCGGGAAGAGTTTCACGGACGCCGTTCAGAGCGAAGTCGCAGGGACAGGAGCAAGGCAAAGAGATGTGCGTGATGGATACGGCGGTCAAAGAAGCCGCCGTCGCCCGGTTCCTCAGTGAGTATCCGCAGATGGCGCAGACCGCGTTCGACCACCCCGCACTGCTGGGCCGCACCGACGTCGACTGGTCGCGAATTCCCGGGTGCCCTGCCGGAATCCCGGTCCTGCTCCGCAGCCTCCTGGACGAGGCGGTCGGCCCGGTGGCTCTGCCCGTGCTGGAGAACGTCCTGATGAACAGCGTCTTCCACATGAGTGCCGTGATGCCGGCCGTCCTGCCCTTCTTGATCCGCCTGGTGGCCGTCCCCGACATCGCGGTCCGATCCGACCTGATAGAAATCCTGGTCGTCGCCGCGGAGCTGTCCCTCCCCGTCGACGCCGACGACGAACACCAAGTGCTGCTGTTCGGGAAGGACGACGATCACCCGGAACGCGAGTGGTGCAGGACCGCCTTCGCCGCACACGCCTCCGCCCTGCGCGCGTTGCTGGAGGATGAATCCCTTCCGGACGGGCTGATCAGCGTGGACGACCGCGAGCGCCTGCTCGGAGTCGTGGAGTCACAACGATCTCCCTCCTGACCATCCGCAGGCCGCCCGATCTCCTCGAAAGCACCTTGCTCACCACGAGCACGGCGGCAATGACCCGCTCAGTCGTCGAACCACACGACGAAGCGCACATTGTCGTCACCATGCCGTTCCGCGAGTTCTTCCATGGCTTCCCAGACGGGTCGCCGCTCGCCGAATTCGAGACCGACAGCCTTGTCGAACGCGGCATTCCAGGAGGACTTGCCCGCCATCCTGGGCCCGCTCGGCATCTGGCGATATCCGTGGAGTCGACTGTCGGACTTAGGCGTCGGCGGGAAACCCCCTGCCTGCGGCCACGGGAAGGAAGTTCGCACAGTTACGGACGTCGTTGAGGTTCGCCCGGCCTGCGGACTGTCGCACAGTTGGTCAAGCGCGGGCGGGATCAGCGATGACGTGTCGGCGGCACGGTCTTCCACTCGGATCACGGGGCGTAGAACTCCATGGTCTTGGAAGCCGTGCCCGTCGCGTTCCATGGGCTCTGTCGAGTCCCGCCCCGTAGCCGTCCTGTCCGAAGCCGTGGCCCGTGAAGCCTCATTCAAGGAGAACCGACGATGAAACCCGTATCCGGCGGGCGGCCTTTCCGGAAGCTGTGGGCGGCCACCGCCACGTCGAACCTTTCGGACGGGGTGAGCCTGGCCGCGGCGCCCCTGCTCGCGGCCACCGTGACCCATGATCCGGCGCTGATCGCCGGCATCACCGTGGCGCAGAGGGCCCCGTGGCTGGTCCTGGCCTTCCTGTCCGGCGTTCTCGCGGACCGGCTGGATCGAAAGCGCGTCGCGCAGGCGGCGAACTGGATCCGCGTCGCCGGATTCGCGGCCCTCGCGGCGGCGGTCCTCGGCGACGCCGTCTCCATGCCGCTGCTCTACGCGGTCTTCTTCGCCATCGGGACGGCCGAGACCCTCTACGACAGCGCGTCGTCCGCGTGGCTCCCGACCCTGGTGACCCCCGACGGCCTGGGCCGGGCCAACGGACGGCTGCAGACCACGTTCGTCGTCTGCAACGAGTTCATCGGACCGCCGATGGGCGGATTCCTCTTCGCCTCCGCGGCCGCGGCCCCGTTCGTGCTCGGAGCCGGCGGCTACCTGGCCGCCGTCGGCCTGCTGGCGCTGATCCCCTCGGCCGTCCGGCACCGTCAGGAGCCGCCCGCGGAACCCCTGACGGTGAAGAGCGTCGCCGCGGACATCGCCGTCGGCGCGCGGTGGTACTGGACGTCGCCGACACTACGGTCGCTCAGCGTCGTCGCGGCGATGGGCAACGCCGTCAGCGCCGCCACCTACGGCATCCTCGTCCTCCTCGCCACGGACGTGCTCGGCGTCACCGCGAGCTGGTACGGCGTCCTGCTCGCGGCCGGCGCCATCGGCGCGGTCGCCGGCGGCCTCGTGGCCGACAAGATCGGCTCACGGATGCCGATCGGCACGCTGATCCTGGTGACGAACCTGCTGTCGGCCGGATCGACCGTCGGCATGGGACTGGCGATCAGCCCGGCGGCCACCGTCGCCTTCATGGCACTGGACGGCTTCGCCGTCCTGATCCAGACCGTCCAGGTCGTCACCCTCCGGCAGCGGATCGTGCCGAACGAACTGATGGGCCGCGTCACCGCGGCCTACCGGTCCGTCGCCGTGGGCGCCTTCACCGTCGGCGGCGTCGCGGGCGGCCTGGTGGCGAAGTTCTTCGGAATCCCCGCCGCCTTCTACGCAGGCGGCACCGCCATGGCACTCACCGCCCTCGCGGTCCTGCCCGTACTGAACAACAGGCGCCTCGCCCAGGTGAGGAAAGAGGCGCTCGCCCAGGAAGAGGCCTCTGAGGAGCGCCGCGCAGACGCCTCGGCGTAAGGCCTTACCCCTGCGCCTCCCGGCCTCGAATAGTCACAGAACGGACGCCATACGGCTCCACCGAAGCCCCCTGCGCTCATCGCAGTCCACCAACCACCGCTCCCGCCGAACAGCGCCCGGTCCCCTCAGTGGAGTCACTGGTCCACGGACGAATGGTGGACGCCGTGGGTGGCCGCCCAAGAGGCGAGGAGGTGGAGGGCCTCTTCGGAGGGGGAGCCTGGTTCGGCGGTGTAGATGGTGAGGGTGAGGCCGGGTTCGGCGGCCATCTCCAGGCCCTCGTAGGCGAGGGTGAGGTCGCCGACGGCCTGGTGGTGGAAGCGTTTGGTGCCGGTGCCGTGGTGGCGGACGTCGTGGGCGCCCCAGCGGGTGCGGAAGGCGTCGCTGCGGGTGGAGAGCTCGCCGACGAGGTCGTGCAGGCCCTTGTCGTGGGGGTTGCGGCCCGCCTCGGTGCGCAGGATGGCGACGGCGGTGTCGGCCGCGAGGTCCCAGTCGGGGTGGAAGCGGCGGGCGGTGGGGTCGAGGAAGGTGAAGCGGGCCAGGTTCGCCTGGTGGTGCGGGTCCGCGTAGACGTCGGCGTAGAAGGCGCGGGCGAGCTCGTTGACGGCCAGGAGGTCCATGCGGCCGTTGCGCACGAACGCCGGTCCGGTGGTGACCGCGTCCAGGGTCCACTGCAGGCTGCGGTGCGGCTTCCACCGGTCCTTGGTGCGCCGTAGGCGGGGCCGCGTGAGGGCGTCGGTACCGTCGGCGGCCTGGGCCAGATGGAGCAGGTGGGAGCGTTCGGCGTCGTCGAGCCGGAGGGCGCGGGCGACGGCTTCGAGGACGCCCGGTGAGACGCCGGCGAGGTTGCCGCGCTCCAGCTTGGCGTAGTACTCGACACTGACGTCGGCCAGCGCCGCGACCTCGCTCCTGCGCAGGCCCGGGACGCGTCGGCGGGGGCCTGCGGGCAGTCCCGCCTGCCCGGGGGTGATCTTCGCGCGCCGCGAGGTGAGGAACTCGCGGACCTCTTCCTGGTTGTCCACCCTCCGACCGTACGTCCGGCGCGCCGCCGGAGGGATGTACCACCGGTACACCCTTCGTCGGTGACTCGCTGCGCGCACGGAGTGCGGGTTACCTGGATGGCGTGGTGCCCTCCGCCCGGCCGTACCGGTGGGGGTTCCACGGACCCCGTATCCCCAGCGGTCGGCACCGCCCGTCACCGCATCCCCCGGCACGCGAAGGAGCCCCCTCATGCGCGGCGCAGTGATCCACGCCCCCGGCGACGTCCGCTTCGAGACCGTCGAGGACCCGAAGGTCCTCCACCCCACCGACGCCGTCATCCGTACGGCCGTCACCTGTGTCTGCGGCTCCGACCTGTGGCCGTACCGCGGTGCGGAACCGATCGGCGAGCCGCACCCGATGGGGCACGAGTACGTCGGCTTCGTGGAGGAGGTCGGTTCCGAGGTCTCCTCGCTCCGGCCCGGCCAGTTCGTCGTCGGCTCCTTCGCGACCTCGGACAACACCTGCGCGAACTGCGCGAACGGGTTCCAGTCGAACTGTCTGCGCCGCGAGTTCATGTCCACCTGCCAGGCGGAGTACGTACGCGTCCCGAACGCCGAGGGCACCCTGGTCGCCACCGCCGAGGTGCCGGCCGAGGAGTTCTGGCCCGGTCTGCTGGCCGTGTCCGACGTGATGGGCACCGGCTGGTGGGCCGCGGACGCCGCCGAGGTCCGGCCCGGCTCGACGGCCGTGGTCGTCGGCGACGGCGCGGTGGGGCTGTGCGGTGTGATCGCGGCGCGGGAGAGGGGCGCGGAGCGGATCATCGCCATGTCGCGGCACGAGTCCCGGCAGAAGCTCGCCCGGGCCTTCGGCGCCACCGACATCGTCACCGAGCGCGGCGAGGAGGGCGTCGAGAGGATCAAGGAGCTGACCGGCGGGATCGGCGCGGACTCCGTCCTGGAGTGCGTCGGCACCGCCCAGGCCATGAGCCAGGCGCTGCACTCGGCCCGGCCCGGCGGCAACGTCGGCTTCGTCGGCGTCCCGCACGAGGTCGCGATCGACGGCCAGGAGCTGTTCTTCTCGCACGTCGGCCTGCGCGGCGGCCCCGCCCCCGTACGCCGCTACCTGCCCGATCTGATCGACCGCGTCCTGTCGGGCCGGATCGACCCGGGCAAGGTCTTCGACCTCACCCTGCCCCTGGACCGGGTCGCCGAGGGCTACCGGGCCATGGACGAGCGCCGCGCCGTCAAGGTCCTCCTCAAGCCCTGATCTCCTCCCTTTGCCCGCTGTCCGCGCTGCCCGCTGCCGGCTGCCCGGTCCTGCCCCCACCCGGTCCCCGCCCCCGTCCTCAAGGAGAACTACCGTGACCACCTTCGCCCTCATCGGCGCCGGCCCGGGTCTGGGCCTGGCCACCGCCCGCCGCTTCGGTGCCGCCGGCCACCGCGTCGCCCTCGTCTCGCGGAACGTCCGGCACCAGGACGAGCTGGTGGCCGAGCTGGCCCGGGAGAACGTCCACGCCCGGGGGTTCACCGCCGACGTCCTCGACCCGGTCTCCCTCACCACGGCCCTGCGCGAGGCCGCCGACGCCCTGGGGCCCGTCGAGGTCCTCCAGTTCAGCCCGGTGCCCCGCGGCGACTTCATGAAGCCGGTCCTGGAGACCACCGCCGCCGATCTGGACGATCCGCTCGCCTTCTCCGTCAAAGGCCCGGTGACCTGCGTGAACGCCGTCCTGCCCGGGATGCGGGAGCTGGGCCGGGGCACGCTGCTGTTCGTCAACGGCGGCAGCGCCGTACGCCCGAATCCCGACGTGGCCGGTACCTCGATCGCGTTCGCCGCCGAGAGCGCCTACGTACGGATGCTCCACGACGCCGTCGCCGGCGAGAACATCCACGTCGCCCAGCTGATCGTCCCCGGCGCGATCCGCCCGGACTCCGAGCACTCCAGCCCGAAGGCCCTGGCCGAGCGCCTGTACGCCCTCCACACCGAGCGCGGCGCGTTCCGGCACTACGCCGAGCCCATGCCCGCATGACGACCCCGGGGGTCCCTTCCATGAACTCCGCGGTCCGTCGCCGCATGGCCGGCGTCGTCCCGGCAGTCGCCCTGCTGCCGGCCGCGACCGCCTGCTCCGGCACCCCACAAGAAGCCGCACCATCCTCCACCCCGCCGTCCACCCCCGGCAGGAGCACTCCCATGGACATCCGGGTCACCCTCGAAGCCGCCCCCTGACCCGGGCGACCGACCGAACTCACCAGAGGAAGAAGAAGGACCCGTATGTCTCCCCCAGCCGGCCCCCGCACCGGCAAGCTGCCGCTCGTCGTGTGGGTGCTCGCCGCCGGCACGTTCCTGATGGGCACCACCGAGTTCGTCATCGCCGGACTGCTCCCGGAGATCGCCGGTGACCTCGGCATCGGCGTCTCCCGCGCCGGGCTGCTGATCACCGCCTTCGCGATCGGCATGATCGTCGGCGGACCTGCCATGGCCCTGGCCACCCTGCGTCTCCCCCGCCGTCTGACCCTCGTCTCGGCGCTTGCGGTCTTCGCCCTCGGGCACGTCGTCGCCGCGCTCAGCTCCTCCTTCGCCGTCGTCCTGGCCGCCCGGGTGGTGACCGCGCTGGCCACCGGCGCGTTCTGGGCCGTCGGGTTCGTCATCGTCACCGCCGCCGCGGGACCGGCCCGGGCCACCCGGGCCGTCGGCGTCATGATGGGCGGCCTGACCCTGGCCAACGTCGTCGGCGTGCCGATCGGCGCCTTCGTCGGCCAGTACACCGGCTGGCGCGGCCCCTTCTGGGCGCTGGCCGTCCTCGCCGCCCTGGCCGCCGCCGTCCTCATCATGGGCGGGGTCCTGGCCGCCTACACCTACGTCACCCCGCTGCTGACCGACCGCGCCGGCATCCCGGCCGGGGCAGTCCCGCTGGTCCTGGTCGTCTTCGGGCTCGGCGCCCTGGGCGGCACCGCCGTCGGCGGCCGGCTCGGCGACCGCCGTCCGATGGCCGCCACCCTCACCGCCGCCGCCGTGACGGCCCTGGCCCTGTTCCTGCTGATCCCGCTGTCCACCGGGCCCGTCACCGCCGTCGCCCTGGTCTTCCTGACGGCCCTGGCCGGGTTCACCGTCAACCCCGTCGTCACCTCCCTCGCCGTCCGCTTCGCCGGCGACGCCCCCACCCTCACCTCGGCGCTGACCACCTCCGCCTACAACACCGGCATCGCCGCCGGTTCCGCCCTCGCCGCGACGGCCCTGGACTCCTCCCTCGGCCTGACCGGACCGGCCCTGGTCGGCGGCGTCTCCGCCGCCCTCACCCTCCTGCCGCTCACCGCGCTCGCCCTCGCACTCGCACACGACTCCAGCGGCGTACGCGTACACGACGGCCGCACCACCCGGCACCCGCTCCCCCGCAGCTGAAAAGCCGGACGACACACGAGAACCGTCCGGCTACGGTCGTCGCGGAGACGGAAGCCCGTGTCCTGGCCGTCCGTCATCGTTCTCGCCCCTGTGGAGCGACGCCCGTCGCTCGAAGGGCTGATCCGTTCCCTCGGTCCCGTGCCGGACCCCGCGACGGGTGACGAGCGGCTCCACTGGAACGGGGACGCGTACCGTCTCGACCTCTCGGGCGGGATCCTGACGGACTACGGGCCGGAGGACCTCGACGAGGTGAGGTCCCGGATCGGCGAGCCGTACGGGGTCTACGCCTCGTGCCGGTCCATGGACGCGGCCCGGTCCTCCAGGGCCACCACGACCATCACCGGGAGGTCCGTGTCGTGCTGGACCACACCGGCGGTCAGGGTCCGGCCGTCGAGGGTCCACTTCCTCAGCGCGACGAACTCGTCCTCGTCCTCCTCCGTCCGCCCGGCCTCGGCGAGGTGCCCGGCGAAGGAGGAGCGCTCGATCCCGGGGAGGAGACCGGCGAGGACCCGCTCCCCCTCCTCGTAGACGGCTTCCAGGTCGTCGAAGTAGCCCGACGCGTCGACGTCCCGGATCCAGACGGCGAACGAGACGCAGACCGCCCCACCGCCGAACGTCCGGATCCAGGCCCCGACGCCGTCCTTGTCCCACGAGGTCTCCACACCGTCCCGGGGCTTGCCCCCGGGCGTCCACCCCCGGGCCGAGAACCGCGCCGCCGCGCCCTCGGCGGTCAGCCGGGCGAGGCCCCTGAGTTCCTCCAGCATCGCGATCACCGCAGCCATGAACCCATTCCCCTCATGCCGTTGCCGGGCGCGTGATACCCCGTCAGCCACTGGCAGGCGTACGCCTCTCACAATTCCGCCACCGGCGCCTGCCGCATCTCGTGCCCCCACACATCACACATCACGGCCGGACCCTGTCATGGGACATCCCCGTCTCCCTCCTCCTGCTCCACCGAAGCGCGAACGGCCCGGTCGGCGGCCGCCGGAGCGGTGGCCGTGCGGAGATTTCCGCGCCCCGACCCCGGCGGGGTGTCGCCGACGACAAGGGTTTTCCCCGATGCCTACGTCCCGCTCGTGGGAGCAGGGTGGCGCTCTCTCCGGCTCACGGAGTTTCCCCCTCTGAGAGGACGTCACGTGAAGTCCCTTGTGCATGCAGAACGTTGGCGGAAAGCGGTACTGGCCGGTGTGGGCGCGGCGCTCGTCGTCGCCGGGCTCGGCGTCTCGCCGGCCGGGGCGGGGGTGCCGGCCGGCGCCCCCGCCCCGGTGGCCGGTGACGTGCCGGTCCCGGCAGGTCTGCTCGCCGCGGTGCGGCGTGATCTGGGGCTGACGCCGCAAGAGGCGGTCGACCGCCTCGCCGCCGAGAAGCGGACGTACCGCACGGCCGGAGCGGTCCGTGCCGTCCTGCCGGGCGGGAAGGTGACCGGCATGTGGTTCGACGCGGCCACGGATCGCTTGAACGTGGCGGTGGCGTCGGAGGCCGACGCGCGCACCGCCCGTGCGGCCGGGGCCGACGCGCGCGTCGTGGGCCGTGACCGTGCCGCGCTGGACGCCGCCGTCGACCGTGTCGGCCGGATCGTCGGCGCGGGGCGTGCCCCGGGCGTGGTCGGCTGGGGCGCGGACGAGGCGTCGGCCGACGTCGAGGTACGGGTGGAGGCCGGACGGGTCGCCGGGGTCCGCGCCGCGCTGCGGGACCTGGGTTCCTCGGTGCGCGTCGTGGCGGCGGAGCGTCCCCGTCAGCAGCAGGGGGACGTCGTCGGCGGGGAGAAGTGGGTGCCGGGCAGCGAGAGCCCGTGCTCGATCGGCTTCTCGGTCTCCGGGTCGGGCGGCACGAAGGGCTTCCTGACCGCGGGGCACTGCACCAACGACGCGAACCAGCCCGCCTACGGCAAGGACGGGACGCGGCTCGGCACGTCCAACCAGGGCGGCTCCCACAGCGTCAACGCCTCCGAAGGGGACTTCGGTCTCGTCGGGGTCGACCAGGCCGGCTGGGCGCTGTCGCCGAAGGTGTCCGGTCACGGCGGCGGAGACGTGACGGTGACCGGCGCGCAGGAAGGCGTGGTCGGCACCTCGGTGTGCCGTTCGGGCCAGACCAGCGGCTGGCGGTGCGGAAAGATCACCAAGGTGAACCAGACCGTGGACTACGGCAACGTGGTCATCGGCGGCCTGTCGTACACCGACGCCTGCTCCGCCGGCGGCGACTCCGGCGGCTCGTACGTCACGGCGACGGGCGGCAAGGCGGTCGGGCTGCACTCCGGCGGCGGCTCGGCCACCTGCTCGGGCGGCAGCGGCGAGAGGTTCACCATCTTCCAGCCGGTCAACGAGGCCCTCGCGAAGTGGGGGCTGAGCCTGGTGACCTCGGCTCCGCAGCCGGGCACCGTCACGGTGGCCGCCGTCGCCGGCCAGAGCTCCGTGCTCGGCCGGAGCGTCTCCCTGCCCAACAGCGCCTCCGGCGGCACCGCCCCGTACTCCTGGAGCGCGACCGGCCTCCCCGCCGGACTGTCCATCGGCGCCACGACGGGCACGGTGTCGGGAACGCCCACGGCCGCCGGATCGTCCTCGGTGACCCTCACCGCCACGGACAGCGCCGGCGCGTCCGGTTCCGTCTCCTTCACCTGGACCGTCACCGACGCCTCGGGGACCCCGCCGGCCCTCGCCCACCCCGGAAGCCAGACCGTCCGGGTGGGCCGGGCCGTCGTCCTCCCGCTCTCCGTGACCGGCGGCACCGCCCCGTACTCCTGGAGCGCGACCGGCCTTCCCGCCGGACTGTCCATCGGCGCCACGACGGGCACCGTGTCGGGAACGCCCACGACCTGGGGCATGACCACCTCCCGCGTCACCGTCACCGACGCCGCCGGGCGCTCCGCCTCGGTCGCCTTCGGCTGGAGCGTCTTCTACTGACTGTGCCGCCGCTCGTCGGGCGGCGTCCACGCACGCGGGGCCGGCGGGCACGGGGGGCCGCCGGCCCCGTCCTCGTGCTCTCCGGCGTCCCCGGGAACGAGGCGCGGCGCGAAGGAGGCGGCCAGGGCGCCGCGCGAGCGGACGCCGAGTTTCCGATAGACGCGGCTCAACGACGCCTCCACGGTCTTGACCGACACGAACAGGTGCTGTGCCGCCTCCTGGTTGGTGGCGCCCCGGCACACGAGCACGGCGAGGCGGTGCTCGGACGCGGTGAGGAGCGACTCGGGCGCTTCGGCCCCGGCCGTCTCCGTCCGGGCGGGGGCGGCCCGTCCGGCGAGTCTGCCCAGCAGATCGGCCGCCTGCTCCCGCCAGGGCTCGGCGGCGCAGGCGGTGAAGACCTCCTCGGCCCGTCGCCACGCCGTCCGGGCGGCGGCCTGGCGGCGGCGGGAGCGTTCGAGACGCCCCCACGCGAGGAGGGTCCGGCCCGCCTCCAGCGGCAGCCCGGCGTCCTCGAAGAGTGCGTGGGCGGTCCGGAGACGGGCCTCGGCCGCTCCGGCGTCGCCCCGGCGCAGCAGGCAGGCGGCCTCGGCCCGGTACAGGCCGGCGGTGAAGGTGCCGACGGAGAAGCCTCCGGCCGCGAGACCGGAACGCGTGCGCTCCAGCAGCTCCTCCGCCCTGTCGAGGGTGCCCGGAGAGGCGGCGAGGCTCTCGACGGCATCGGGCTGCCAGCGCAGCATCGTCGGATCCGCCACCCGCTGGTCGCGTTCGACGGCCTCGACCTCAGCCAGGGCCTTCGCGGCCACCGCCGCCTCCCCCATGGCCAGCTGGCAGGCCGCCCGCACCCACAGGCTGCGCGAAAGGTGGATGACGTCGTGCTCCTCCCGGCTCGCGCGCACGGCCAGACCGGCCAGCCGTACGGCTTCGGCGAAGCTGCCGCCGGCCTGCTGGGCGAGCGCGGCCGTGTACCAGGCGGGCCCGGGGGATAGTCCGTGCCGCGCCGTCAGGCCGACGGCCCGGGCGCTCCGTTCCAGGGCCTCCGCGCAGTGTCCGGCGCGGGCTTCGGCTTCGGCGAGGCTGCGCAGGACGTCGACGAGGTCCTCGGCGTTGCCGAGGGCCTCGGCCTGCGGAAGCAGGGTGAGGAGACGGTCGCGCGCGTCGGTGAGCCGGTCGTCGAAGACCGCGTGCCGGGCGGCCAGGTACTCCGGGCTGTTGCGGATCCCCATGGCCGCGGCGGAGGCGTGGAGCCCGAGCGCCCGGTCCAGGGTGTGCCGTGCGGGTGACGGGCGTCCGGTGATGCGCTCCATCCGGGCCCGCATGGTCAGCGCGGCCGCTTCGAGCGTCGTGTCGCCCGCCCGGCGCGCCAGTTCGGAGGAGCGGGTCGCGGCCCGGAGGGCCCGTTCGGGCTCGCCCCGGCAGACGTTGGTCTGGATGGCGCGGCGCAGCTCCACCTGGGCCAGGAGCCCGGGGTCGCGGCCGGCGAGCGCTTGGGCGGTCCCGAGGAGCGGTTCGGCTTCGACCAGGGCCTGGCCGTGCGCGTCGACGAGGGCCAGCGCGGCCGCGAGCCGGTCCCGGCGCGGGGCCCGCATCCGGTCGAGTTCCGCGCGGACCTCCGCCGCGACGCCGACGGACGAGGAGGCCGCGGCGTCGCGGGCGGCCCGGGCCAGGCGGCGCAGGCCGTCGTCCCGGGCGTCGACGGGCGTGAGCCGGGCGGACAGGACGAGCAGCTCCGCGGCCAGGGCGGGTTCGGCCGCGGCGCGGGCCTTCCCGGCGGCCCGCTCCACCCGCCGTGCGAGCCCGCCGTCGGGGGTCTCCTGCGCGAGGGCGAGGTGCCGGACGCGGTGCACCGGGTCCCGGGTGGCCGCTGCCAGGGACCGGTGGACGCGGCGCCCGCCCCGGGCTCCCGCGTCGTCGGCCGCCGCCTCGCGCAGCGCTCCGCACGCGAACCGCACCGTGCCCGAGGCGTCGGTGCCGACCAGCCCGGCCCGTTCCGCCACGGCCACCCGGGCCTCCGCGTCCGGGTGTCCGGCCCGTACGAGGAGGCCGGTGGTCGGGTGCCGGGCCAGCGCGGCCGCGGTCAGGGTCGTACGGACGTCCCGCGGCAGGGTCCGCAGCCAGGTGCGTGCCGCGTCACGTGCGGCGCCGGCGAGTTCGAGGCGACCGCTCCCGGCCGGTGTCCCGGCGAGCGCGGCGCACGCCTCGCGGGTGAGCAGGGGATGGCCGCCGCAGTGCCGGTGCACCGCCGGTGCCCAGCGGCTCGGCAGTCCGGCCCCGGTCAGCCGGTCCGCCGTCCAGGCGGTGTCGAGGGGCCGCAGCGGGAGGACCGCCGCGTAGGAGCCGAGGAGGCGTTCGGCGGCAGGGGTGTCGCCGGGCCGGGCGGCGGCGCGTTCGGCGGCGAGGACCGACAGCGGCGGTCCGCCCGTCCCGACCGGGCCCGCGAGCGCGTGGACCGCGTACGCCAGGACGTCGGCGCTGCGTTCGTCGGTCCACTGCGCTCCGTCGACGACCAGGACGGCTCCCGGGTGCGCGGCGAACAGCGCCGTCACCGCGATCCGCAGGAGCCCGTGGTCGGGCTCGGGGACGGCCTGCGCGGGGGACGACGTGGCGAGGGCGAGCAGACGGTCCGCGTACGCGGCCGACAGCGCGCGGAGGTGTCCGGGCGGGCAGCCGAAGGCGAGGAGCTTCCGCAGGACCGCGTACGGGGAGGCACGGTCGTCCTCCCGCGCCGCCGACAGGAACACCGCGCCGGCCGGGGCTCCCGCGCGCAGGCGCTCGTTCACGGCGGCGAGGAGCGTGGACTTGCCCGTCCCCCACGGACCGCGGACCACCACGCGCCGCTCCGTACGGAGCAGACGCAGGACGTCCTCCGGCCCGGGCCCGTCCCGCCCGCCCGGAGCGGCGGGAACGCGGCTGCGCATGATCGTCCGCGACGTCATGCGCACACTGTACGACCGACCCGTGGCGCGGCCAACGGGCTCTCGCCGCCCGGGTGCGCCGGTCGTCCCGGCCGCTTCGACCCCCGGGCGCGACCTGCGGGCGAGGCTCCGGGCCGCCCCCGTGCGCGTACGTGGCCGAGCGTCGCACCCGTGCGCCCGCGCGGTCGAGCGCCGATAATTCCGCCATGCCGTGCGCACGCGAGGCGCATCCCGTCGACCCCGCCCCGACGTACCGTCAGGTGTCACCAGGAGGTATTCATGAGGATGCTGATCAACGTCCCCGAGACCGTCGTCGCCGACGCGCTGCGCGGGATGGCCGCCGCGCATCCCGAGCTGACCGTGGACGTGGAGCGGCGGGTCGTGGTGCGGCGGGACGCGCCCGTGGCGGGGAAGGTGGCGCTGGTGTCCGGCGGCGGGTCGGGGCACGAGCCGCTGCACGGGGGGTTCGTGGGGCCGGGGATGCTCGCCGCCGCCTGTCCGGGGGAGATCTTCACGTCCCCGGTGCCGGATCAGATGGTGCGGGCCGCCGCCGCGGTCGACAGCGGGGCCGGGGTGCTGTTCGTCGTGAAGAACTACACCGGGGACGTGCTGAACTTCGAGATGGCGGCCGAGCTGGCCGAGGACGAGGGGATCCAGGTCGCCAAGGTGCTCGTCGACGACGACGTGGCCGTGACGGACAGCCTCTACACGGCGGGGCGGCGCGGCACCGGGGCCACGCTGTTCGTGGAGAAGATCGCCGGGGCCGCCGCCGAGGAGGGCGCTCCGCTGGAGCGCGTGGAGTCGGTCGCCCGCCGGGTCAACGCGCGGTCCCGCTCCTTCGGGGTGGCCCTGAGCGCCTGCACCACCCCCGCTAAGGGCGGCCCCACCTTCGACCTTCCCGCCGGGGAGCTGGAGTTGGGCGTCGGCATCCACGGCGAGCCGGGCCGCGAGCGGCGGGCCATGATGACCTCCCGGGAGATCGCGGACTTCGCCGTCGACGCCGTCCTGGAGGACCTGCGCCCGTCCGGGCCGGTCCTCGCCCTGGTGAACGGGATGGGCGCGACCCCGCTCCTGGAGCTGTACGGCTTCAACGCCGAGGTGCAGCGGGTGCTCACCGAGCGCGGGGTGCCGGTGGCCCGGACACTGGTGGGGAACTACGTGACCTCGCTCGACATGGCGGGCTGCTCGGTCACCCTGTGCGAGGCCGACGAGGAGCTGCTGCGCCTGTGGGACGCGCCCGTACGGACCCCCGCCCTGCGCTGGGGACTGTGAACGGGACGGGAGGGACCGGTGGACGACGGTACGGGAGTGGGAGACGGCATGACGGAGACCTTCGGCGCGGAGTTCCTGGTGCGCTGGCTGACGGCGGTGGCCGAGGACGTCGGCCGCGAGGCGGACCGGCTCACCGAGCTGGACTCGGCCATCGGCGACGCCGACCACGGCGCCAATCTGAAGCGGGGGTTCGCCGCCGTGGCCGAGACCCTGGCGAAGGAGCCGCCCGGGACGCCCGGCGCGGTGCTCACCACCGCCGGACGGCAGCTGATCTCCACGGTGGGCGGCGCGTCCGGACCGCTGTACGGGACGCTCCTCCGGCGCGCGGGGAAGGCGCTGGGCGACGACGACCGGGTCGGGCGGGAGCGGCTCGCGGAGGCGCTCGGCGCCGGCGTGGCCGCCGTGTCGCAGCTCGGCGGGGCCCAGGTGGGCGACAAGACGATGCTGGACGCGCTCGTACCGGCCGTGGAGGCGCTGCCGGAGTCGTTCGCGGCGGCCCGCGCGGCCGCCGGGGAGGGCGCCCTCGCGACCGTGCCCCTGCGCGCCCGCAAGGGCAGGGCGAGCTATCTGGGCGAGCGGTCGGTCGGACACCAGGACCCGGGGGCGACCTCGTCGGCCCTGCTGTTCGCGGCACTCGCCGCCACGGCTGCCTCGGAAGGGGAGGAAGGGTGAGTCCGTCGGAAGCGGAAGGATCAGAGGGAACAGGGGGAGTGAAGGGGGCGGGGGGTGTGGGGCCCGTCGGCGTCGTCCTCGTCTCGCACAGCGCCACGGTCGCGGCGGCGGTGGCCCAGCTGGCCCTGGGGCTCGCCGGCGGCGAAGGCCCGCCCCTGGTGCTGCCCGCGGGCGGGACCCCGGACGGCGGTCTGGGGACGAGTTCCGAGCTGATCACCGCGGCGGCGAAGGCCGTCGACCGGGGTGCCGGGGTGGCGCTCCTGGTCGACCTGGGCAGCGCCGTGCTCACCGTGAAGGCGCTCCTCGCCGAGGGCGACGAGCTGCCCGGGGACTCCCGCCTGGTGGACGCGCCCTTCGTCGAGGGCGCGGTCGCCGCGGTGGTGACGGCGAGCGCGGGCGGGGACCTCGACGCGGTGGAGGCCGCGGCCTCGGAGGCGTACTCCTACCGGAAGGCGTGAGGGCGCCGGGCCGGGCCTCTCGGGCCCTTCGGCACCAATCGCGGTTACCGAGTAGTAAACATCACGCCCCGATTCTTCTGCAACTAGTTGCAGAACCCGCAGGGGTCCCCTACAACAGGGGGTGACGATCCTGCGCGAGGAGGCGCCCTCATGACCCCGTACCCGCATCTGCTCAGCCCGCTCGACCTCGGGTTCACCACCCTGCCCAACCGGGTGATCATGGGCTCGATGCACGTCGGCCTGGAGGAGGCCGAGCACGGGTTCGCGCGCATGGCCGCCTTCTACGCCGAGCGCGCCCGCGGCGGCGTGGGCCTGATCGTCACCGGCGGCATCGCGCCCAACGAGGCCGGCCGCCCCTGGGACGGCGGAGCCAAGCTCACCACCGCCGAGGAGGTCGCCGAGCACCGGCTCATCACCGACGCCGTGCACCGGGAGGGCGGCCGGATCGCGATGCAGATCCTGCACTTCGGCCGGTACGCGTACCACCCCGCCCTGGTCGCGCCCAGCCCTCTTAAGGCCCCCATCAGCCCCTTCCCGCCGAACGAGCTGACCGACGCCGAGGTCGAGCAGACGGTCGAGGACTACGTCCGCTGCGCCGAGCTCGCCCGGGAGGCCGGGTACGACGGCGTCGAGGTGATGGGCTCCGAGGGCTACCTCATCAACGAGTTCATCGCCGCCGCGACCAACCACCGCACCGACCGCTGGGGCGGCTCGTACGAGAACCGCGTCCGCTTCCCGCTGGAGATCGTCCGCCGGATCCGCGAGCGGGTCGGCGAGGACTTCATCCTGGTCTACCGCCTCTCGATGCTGGACCTGGTCCCCGGCGGCTCCACCCTGGAGGAGGTCGTCCGGCTCGCCAAGGAGATCGAGGCGGCGGGCGCCACGATCATCAACACCGGCATCGGCTGGCACGAGGCGCGCATCCCCACCATCGCGACCTCCGTGCCGCGCGGCGCCTACACCTGGGTGACGAAGAGGCTGATGGGCGAGGTGACCGTGCCGCTCGTCACCAGCAACCGCATCAACACCCCCGAGGTCGCCGAGGAGATCCTCGCCGACGGCCGCGCCGACCTGGTCTCCCTGGCCCGCCCGTTCCTCGCGGACCCGGACTTCGTCGCCAAGGCCACGGCCGGCCGCGCCGACACCATCAACACCTGCATCGGCTGCAACCAGGCCTGCCTGGACCACACCTTCAGCCTGAAGATCACCTCCTGCCTGGTGAACCCGCGCGCCTGCCACGAGACCGAGCTGGTCCTCTCCCCCACCCGCCGCGCCAAGCGGATCGCGGTGGTCGGCGCGGGCCCGGCCGGGCTCTCCTGCGCGGTGTCGGCGGCCGAGCGCGGCCACGCCGTCACCCTCTTCGACGCCGCCGCCGAGATCGGCGGCCAGCTCAACGTCGCCAAGCGGGTGCCGGGCAAGGACGAGTTCGACGAGACCCTGCGCTACTTCCGCGTCCAGCTCGCCGAGCGCGGCGTCGAGGTGCGCCTGAACACCCCGGTCGCGGCGGCCGACCTGGACGGCTACGACGAGGTCGTGGTCGCCACCGGCGTCTCCCCGCGCACCCCCGCCATCGAGGGCGTGGACCACCCGAGCGTCGTCAGCTACCTGGACGTGCTGCGGGACGGCGCGCCGGTCGGCGAGCGGGTCGCGGTCATCGGCGCCGGCGGCATCGGCTTCGACGTCGCGGAGTTCCTCACGGACGGCGGGGAGGGCGCGAGCCAGGACCCCGAGACGTACTTCCGCCAGTGGGGCGTGGACACCTCGTACGAGAACCGGGGCGGGCTGCGGACGCCCGAGCGGACCGCTCCCCCGCGCCAGGTGCACCTGCTCCAGCGCAAGGACAGCAAGGTCGGCGCGGGCCTCGGCAAGACCACCGGGTGGATCCACCGGACCGAGCTCAAGCACCGCGGCGTGGCCATGGTGGCGGGCGTGACGTACGACCGGATCGACGACGAGGGCCTGCACGTCACGGTCGGCGGCGAGTCCCGGGTGCTCCCGGTCGACACGGTCGTGCTCTGCGCGGGCCAGGAGCCGCGACGGGACCTGTACGAGGAGCTGGTGGCGGCGGGCCGCACGGCACACCTCATCGGCGGCGCGGACGTCGCCGCCGAGCTGGACGCCAAGCGGGCCATCGACCAGGGCACCCGCCTCGCCGCCGCGCTGTGACCACCCCGTGGGGGGGGGGGGGGGGCGCCCCCCCCCCGGCGGGGGGGGGGGGGGCCCCCCCCCCCGCCGGGGCGGGGGCCCCCCCCCCCCCCGGCCCGCCCCCCCCCCCCCCGCGCGGCGCGCCCCCCCCCCCCCCCCCCCCGCCGGGGGGGGGCGCCCCCCCCCCGGCCCCCGGGCGGCCCCCCCCCCCCCCCCGGGCCCCCCCCCGGGCCCCCGAACCTAGGATGCGAGCATGTCCCTGCCGCACGCGATCCTCACCGCGCTGCTCGAGAAGCCGTCCTCCGGCCTCGAACTGACGCGCCGCTTCGACAAGTCGATCGGCTACTTCTGGTCGGCCACGCACCAGCAGATCTACCGCGAGCTGGGAAGGCTGGAGCAGGCCGGGCACATCCGCGCCCTGCCCGCCCCGGTGCCCGTCCGGGGGCAGCGGAAGGAGTACGAGGTGCTGCCCGCTGGCCGCGCCGAGCTGGGCGACTGGGTCGCCAGGTCCGAGGACCCGAAGCCGATGCGGTCCGCCCTGCTGCTGCGGATGCGGGCGGCCGCGATGGTCGGCGCGACGGGCTTCAGGCCCGAGCTGGAGCGCCATCTCGCGCTGCACCGCGAGCAGTTGGCGGAGTATCTGGCGATCGAGGCCAAGGACTTCCCGGCGGAGCGGCGGAGCACCGAGCCGGACCGGCTGCGCCATCTCGTCCTGCGGGGCGGGATCGACCTGGAGCGCTTCTGGGTGGAATGGCTGACCGGCGCCCTTGTGGAACTGGACCGGGAGGAGTAGCCCCGGCGGGTACGGCCCGGTGCCGGGCGATACTGGGTGCCTGCCGGTTCCACGACACGAAAGGGCGGGTATGACCGACGACTTGGGGCGCCGCACGACACGTCACGCGGTGGTCATCGGGGGAAGTCTCGCTGGGCTGCTTGCCGCACGGGTCCTCGCCGAGCACGCGGAGAAGGTGACGGTCGTCGAGCGCGACCGCTTCCCCGAGGGACCGGAGGCGAGGCCCGGCGTTCCGCAGGGCCGGCACCTCCACGTCCTGATCGCGGGCGGACAGGAGGCGTTCGACGAGCTGCTCCCCGGCTTCACCCGGGAACTGGGGGAGCTGGGCGCGCCGAAGGTGGGCATCCCGCAGGACATGATCCAGTGGCAGAACGGCAGCTGGTACCGCCGGACGCCCGCGACCGCGCACTTCTTCACCGGTCCGCGCCCGCAGCTGGAGTGGCTGGTGCGGCGGCGGGTGTTCGCGGATCCGCGGATCGAGCTGGTCGAGGGCACCGAGACCGTGGGCCTGACCGGGGACTCCTCGCGGGTGCGGGGCGTACGGCTGCGGGAGCGCGGCGCGGGGGCCGGCGGGGAGGTCCGTACGCTGGCGGCCGATCTGGTGGTGGACGCCTCCGGGCGGTCCACGAAGGCCGCGGACTGGCTGGCGGGCATCGGCGCGGAGGCGCCGCACGAGGAGACCCTCGACACGGGCCTGGCGTACGCGACCCGGGTCTACGGGACGCCGTCCGGCGGCCCGGACACCGACGCGCTGGGCCACTACATCGTGCCGAACCCCGGGCAGGTGTACGGCGGCGTGGTGCTGCCGCTCGGCGACGGGCGGCACCTGGTCACCCTCTCGGGGCTGCGCGGTGACGAACCGCCCGCCGAGGAGGGCGCGTTCGAGGAGTACGCCAAGCGGCTGCCGCATCCGGTGATCAGCGACTGGCTGGCCCGGGTGGAGCCGGAGTCGCCGGTGTACGGCTTCCGGAAGACCGCCAACGTCCGGCGCCGGTACGACCGTCCGGGGCGCCGTCCGGCCGGTTTCCTCGCCACGGGTGACGCGCTGTGCGCCTTCAACCCGATCTACGGGCAGGGCATGGCGGTCGCCGCGCTCAGCGCGGTCGCGCTGCGCCGGGCGCTCGCCGATCCGAAGCGGACGCCGACGACGCGGGTGGTGCAGCGGGCGCTCCTGGACGCCTCGAAGCAGGCGTGGGACATCTCGGCGGGCGCCGACAAGAAGATGCCCGGGGCCACGGGGGACGCGGCGAGCCCCGGTCCGCTGGACCGCGCGGTCGGCTGGTACCTGGGCCGGGTGCAGCAGCGGGCGGCGGGCGATCCGGCCGTGGGGGCGGCGTTCCGCTCGGTGTTCGGCCTGACCGCGCCGCTGACGGCCCTGTTCGCGCCGTCGGTGGCCCGGGCGGTGCTGTTCGGGCCGCCCGTCGAGACGCCGTCCGGGCCGCCGCTGCGGCGCGACGCGTAGGCCGTCCGGGTGAGGCCCCGGGACGGGGGCGGCCGGCGGAAGCCGGCGTCCGGTTCAGACGCCCGGGGCCGCCGTGATCATGCCGGCGGCGATGGCCGCGCCGAGCGCCGCGTAGTCGTCGGCGTTCTGGTGGGCGTAGGCGAGGGCGAAGTCGGCGAGGGCGTGGTCGAAGACGTCCGAGCCGCCGAGGTAGGCGGCGATGGCGACGCGGTCGCCGGAGCGGGCGTGGGCGCGGGCCAGGGCCCGGCCGCAGAGCCGCGCGTAGTCCCGGAGCATGGCCGGGGACATGGTCTCCACCTCGGCCGAGCCCTTCATGTCGCGCAGTTGGCGCCAGTAGAAGTGGCGCTGTTCGGGGCCGGTCATCCAGCCGAGGAAGATGTCGCTGGCGGCCTGGATGAGGCGCTGGCCGCAGACGACCCGCTGCCCCTGGTGGGGGTAGGCGGTGGGGGCCAGGTACTCCTCCAGGACGGAGTGGCCGGCCTCCTTGATCTGGAGGATGAGCGGGTCGGCCTCGTTCCGGCCTTCGAGGAGGAGGACGAAGCAGCGGGTGCCGACGCTGCCGACCCCGACGACCTTGCGGGCGGCGTCGAGGAAGCGGTAGCGGTCGAGGAGCAGCCGCCGTTCCTCGGCGAGGGAGCTGCGGTAGTCGCTGAAGACCTTGCCGAGGGTGACCCGGTCGATGTCCGTGGTGCGTTCCAGGAGCGGCGGGTCGTCGGCGATGTGCCGGTGTCCGGTCGCGTCCGCCTCGGTGAGCTTGTCGAAGGCCTGGAGGCTGGTGCGGCGGCGGGCGCGGGCGAGCCGGTTCTCCAGGCGGCCGCGGTCGCTCCGGCGGACCAGGGCCGGGAGGTCGTCGGCGGCGATCCGCTCGTACCAGACGGCGAGCTCCCCGAGGCCGGCCAGGCGGCGCATGGACGTGCGGTACGACTCGACGGCGACGAGGGCGGCGCGGCGGGCCTTGGTCCTGGTGCCGCCGTTCTGGAGGGCCGCGACGGTGACGCTCGCGGCGAGCCGTTTCACGTCCCATTCGAAGGGGCCGGGGAGGGTCTCGTCGAAGTCGTTCACGTCGAAGAGGAGCGTCCGTTCGGGTGAGGCGTAGACGCCGAAGTTGAGGAGGTGGGCGTCGCCGCACAGCTGGACGGTGAGCCCGGTGTCGGGCTGGGCGCCGAGGTCGGCGGCCATGACGGCGGCGGCGCCGCGCAGGAACGCGAAGGGGGAGGACGCCATCCTGCCGTACCGGAGGGGGACGAGGTCGGGCAGCCGGTCCCGGGCCTGGCGCTCCAGGACGCCCAGCGGGTCGGGCCGCTGGGAGCTGGGTATCCAGCGGCCGTGGGAGGATCGGGAGACGCGCTTGCGGGCCTCCCTTCCCCGTGCGGCGCGCTCCGACGGCGTCGTCATCCGGCCTCACCCGCCTCTCCCGCCGGGGCGGATTCGCCCCCGCCACCTGGAACCTCATTACAAGGCGCAACGCGCGTTTCGGCCACTCTTTCCGACGGGACTGGCAAAATGGTTTAGACCAATGATAGGAATTGATCACCCATACGGCCCATGCGGTCACGCTGAGCAAAGAGAGGGTTGATCATGGCCGAGCCCGATTCCGGGGCGGCGGAAGTGCCGCTCTACCTCCGGGTCGCCGCCGCCCTGCGTGAGGATCTCGCCCAGCGGCGCATCTCCCCCGGCAGCAGACTCCCTTCGGAACGTTCGCTGTCCCAGCGCTACCACGTCAACCGGCAGACCGTACGGAGCGCGCTCCAGCTCCTCCGCGACGAGGGACTCGTCGTCACCGACCGGCGCGGCACCTTCGCCGCGGGTCCCGGGGCCGAGGCCCGCACCGAGGATTGCGCCCCCAGGGTCCACCGGCCGTCCTTCCCCGGCGGGCCCCGCGCGGCGGGGACCCTGGTGCGGGCCTCGCTCGCCTGGGAGCCGCCGCCCGCCCCGCTCGCCCCGCGCCTGCTGCTCGCCCCCGGCGAACCGACGCTCGTCCACCGGCACGCGGTGCTCGATCCGCGGGGATCGGCGCTCCAGCGGGCGGTGTCGTGGTTCTCCCGGCCCGCGCTCGCCGAGATCCCCCAGCTGGCCCGCTACCGGCGGGGCCGGGACTGCCGCCAGCAGCCCGATCTGCGCCTGCTCTACCACTGGATGCACCAGGCAGGGCTGCGGGTCGTCCACCGGGAGTCGGTGGGCGTGCCGGCCGACCCCGGGACGACGGCCGGCGGCGCGGCCCGGCTGCTCGTCCACCGGGTGGTCAGCGACCAGCACGGGCGCGCCCTGGAGATCACGGACATCGATGTCGCGGCCCGGTCGGCGGCCTGGACCTACGAGTTCAGCGCCTGACCGCACGACACGGGACGCCCGGGCCGCGCCGACGCGGCCCGGGCGTCCGGTCCTCGGCGCGTCACGCCACCGGGGGCAGCGGTTCACGGGCCGCGTGCCAGGCGGGAGGCAGGGCGGCGACGCCCGTGCGGGCGGCGACGACCCCGCCCGCGATGGCGCAGGTGGTGTCGATGTCGCCGCGCCCGGCGACCGTGACCCACAGCCCCTCGTGCAGGTCGTCGAGGTGCCCCGCCGCGCACCACAGGGCGTACGGGACGGTGTCGGGCCCCGACATCCGGTAGCCGGAGCCCAGGACCTCCGCGGCGTGCCGGACGGAGGTGTGCTCCGGCATCCGGGCCGCGATCCGCACGCCCGACCGGACGTCGCTGTCGGGG
Source organism: Streptomyces sp. NPDC093071 (assembly GCF_044754545.1). NCBI lineage: Bacteria > Bacillati > Actinomycetota > Actinomycetes > Kitasatosporales > Streptomycetaceae > Streptomyces > Streptomyces sp. NPDC093071. Next base: position 682,136 of record NZ_JBIVPH010000002.1, read on the forward strand.
AGCCGTTCGGCGACCGCCCGGAGGAAGTCCGGTCCGGCCGGGGCGGGTCCGCCCCTGCTGCGAGCCGCCAGCGCCGCGGCGAGGGCGACCGCCACCGCTCCGGCGACGGCCTCCGGGTGGTGGTGCGAGACCTCGGCCTGGCGGGCGGCCTGCTCGGCGGCCGCGTCGAGGTCGGCGGCGTGCCAGGCGCCGAGCGGGGCGGCCCGCATGGCCGCGCCGTTGCCCCAGGAGCCCTGTCCGCCGAACTGTCCGGCCACGACGTCCCGCCAGGGCTCGCCCGCGGCGATCCGGCGCAGCACGTCGTGCATCGAGGCCCCGTAGCCGCGGTGCGTGTCCTCGGCGTAGGCCGCCGCGAGGCGCCGGGCCAGGCGGTCCTGATCGACGGCGCCCCCGCCCTCGGTCAGCTCCCGGACGAGGACCAGCGCCTGCGCGGTGTCGTCGCTCCACCGCCACAGCGGCTCCGGGGGCGGCGTCCGCGTCTCCAGGGCCGCCGTGCCGTCCCTGCGCAGGATGCCGAACCAGCGGTCGCCGAAGGCGTCGCCGAACGCGAGTCCGTGCAGCGAATCCAGTACGGCGGCAGGTGTGTCGGTCATCGGCGCAGTATCGCAACGCGCCGGTTCCCCCGGCACTCCGTTTTCGGCGCCGCCGGGCTTCCGGCCCCCGGCCTCAGGCGGGCTTGCGCCACACGGAGACGTGCTTCGCGGAGTCCTGGACGAACAGCGACCCGTCCCAGTCCGCGACGCGGCGTTCGAGGTCGAGCCCGGCGATCCGCGCCATCAGGTCGAGTTCGGCCGGCCAGGCGTAGCGGTGCCGGGAGTTGCCCCGGCGGTAGCGGCCGTCGTCGCCGTCGCGGGTGAAGTGGTGCGAGACGAGGACCTGTTCGACCAGGTCGAAGGTGTCGAAGCCGAGGTGCCGCTCGGAGACGTCGAACGGCACCGCGACCTGGCCGGGCGGCAGGGACCGCAGCGGCGGCACGACCAGCTCGACGACGAACCGGCCGCCGGGCTCCAGGTGCCGCGCGGCGTTGCGGAAGCACTCGACCTGCTCGTTCTGGGTGAGCAGGTTCGAGAGGGTGTTGTAGACGAGGTAGACCAGGGCGAACTCGCCGGGGACGGTCGTGGTGGCCATGTCCCCGATGACCACGGGGAGCGTGTCCTCGTCGGCCTTGCGGCGCAGCACCGCCACCATGTGCTCGGACAGCTCGATCCCCACCACCGGCACGCCGCGCTCCCGGAGCGGGACGCCCACGCGTCCGGTCCCGACGGCGAACTCCAGCGCCCGGCCGTCTCCGGCGAGGTCGGCCAGGAAGTCGAGGGTCGGTCCGAGGACGGCGGCCGAGGACATCTCGGTCTCCTCGGCGTCGTAGCGGTCGGCGGTCGCACGGGTCCACAGCTCGCTGCTCGTCATGGGCGTCCACTCTGCCGGGCCCCGGGGACGCTGTCGACGCATTTGTCTCCCGCCGGACGGGGCCCGGGTCCCGTCCGGCGGGGCGGGGGCCGGGCGGGGCCCTAGACGATCCCCTCCGCGATGTCCGCCTCCTCGCGGGCCGTGCCGTACGCGGTCGGCGTGCCGTACGAGCGGCGGGCGACGTACCACCAGACGCTGGCCAGGACGAGGACGACGGCGAGGGCGATGACGGCGTAGTTCATGGTGTCGACCGTCACCGGGGACTTCTGCGGCAGGCAGAAGAGGACGGTGACCAGGGCCACCCAGACGACGGCGGTCCAGCCGATCGGCCTGCTCCAGCGGCCCAGGCTCCACGGCCCGGGGGTGAAGCGCTTCCCGGCGCGCAGCCGCAGGTAGATCGGGATGGCGTAGGCGGGCGTGATGCCGATGACGTTGATGGCGGTCACGGCGCCGTAGGCGGTGGCCGAGTAGAGCGAGGGCACGGCGATGAGCGCGGCCACGCCGACCGAGAGCCAGACGGCCGGGACGGGGGTCTGGGTGCGGGTGCTGACCTTCCGCCAGAGCGCCGAGCCGGGCAGGGCGTTGTCCCGGCTGAAGGCGAAGACCATCCGGCTCGCGGCGGCCACCTCGGCGTTGCCGCAGAAGAGCTGGGCGACGATCACGACGAGCAGCAGGGCGGTGGCCCCGCCGGTGCCGAGCGCGTCCAGGAGGATCTGGGCGGGCGGGACGCCGGTGGCGCTGTTCTGCGTGGCGGCGTAGTCCTGGATCGCGAAGGTGAGTCCGGCGAGCAGGGCGAAGCCGGCGATCCAGGAGACCCAGATGGCCCGCACGATGCCCTTGGCGGCGGCGACGGAGGCGTTCGAGGTCTCCTCGGAGAGGTGGGCGGAGGCGTCGTAGCCGCAGAAGGTGTACTGGGCCAGGAGCAGGCCGATCGCGGCCACGTAGAAGGGGTTGGCCCACCCGGTGTCGTTGACGAACTCGGTGAAGACGAACTCGGCGGACTGGTGCCGCTCCGGGATGATCGCGAGGGCGCCGACGATGACCGCGACGCCGGCCAGGTGCCACCAGACGCTGACGGAGTTCAGCACGCTGACCAGGCGGACGCCGAAGAGGTTCAGGACGGCGTGGAGCAGCAGGATCGCCAGGAAGATGAGGAAGGTGGAGCCGACGGTGGGTTCGAAGCCCCACTGGAGGTTGAGGAAGGCCCCGGTGAAGAGGGCGGCGCCGTAGTCGATGCCGGCGATGGCACCGAGCAGGCCGAGGAGGTTCAGCCAGCCGGTGTACCAGCCCCAGCGGCGTCCGCCGAGCCGGTCGGCCATGTAGTAGAGGGCGCCGGAGGTCGGGTAGGCGCTGGTGACCTCGGCGAGGGCGAGGCCGACGCACAGGACGAAGAGGCCGACGCCCGCCCAGCCCCACAGCATGACGGCGGGGCCGCCGGTGCCCAGGCCGAAGCCGTAGAGGGTCATGCAGCCGGAGAGGACCGAGATGACCGAGAAGCTGATCGCGAAGTTGCCGAAGCCGCCCATGCGGCGGGCGAGGACGGGCTGGTAGCCGAGCTCCCTCAGCCGCTCCTCCTCGTCCTGGACGGGCGGTGGCTTGCGTATCGCGTCGGCGGGGACTTCGGTGCGGGCCATGGGGACCTCCGGGGGGACGAACGGTGAGCGGGAAAGGGGGAGTGCGGGAAGGGGGCCGGGCGGGCGTCAGTCGCCGAGACAGCGCGCGCGGGCCCGCAGGAAGACCTCTTCGGCGAGGGCGCGGTCGTCCGGACGGGCGGTCCGGTGGGCCCACGGCAGCGTCGTGTAGTACGGGCCGAGCGCCTCGAAGACCCGGGTCGCGTCGTCGAAGAGGAGGGCGCCGAAGAGGGCGTGCGCCAGGTGGTTGAGGTCGAGCAGGGAGGCCTCGTCGACGGCGCAGAAGAAGAACCAGGTGTCCAGGGCCCGCCGGGCGTCGCGCACGGCGTCCTCGGCGACCCAGTGGAGGTCGAGGGCGCGCTCGTGGCCGCGCTCGCGCCGGTAGCGCTCGACGCGCACGTAGAGCGGGAGGGCGTGCAGGGCGGAGCCGACGGGCGCGGAGGAGGCGGCCCAGTGGGAGTAGTTGACGGCTTCGGAGAGCGGTCCGGAGCGCCGGGCGTAGACGAACTGGAGCATCCGGTGGTGCGCCTCGCGGTTGTGCGGGTGGCGCTTCTCCGACTCGGCGAGCAGTCCCCAGGGGCCGGGCGGCAGCATGGGGGCCGGCGGGGCGGCCCGGTGCTCGGCCCGGTGCCGGGGGCCGTCGAGGGCGGCGAGGGCGAGCAGGCCGATCCAGGGCACCGGGTCGGCGGGCGAGTGGCCGGCGGCCTCGTGGCAGGCGGTCCTGGCCTCCTCCCGGAGCTGCCCGGCGCGGGCGTGGCCGGAGCGGTGGGCGCGGACGGCCCGCTCGACGGCGACGCGGCTGTGCATCACCGTCATGGCGGGGCTCTCCGGCTGCTCGGCGCGCCAGGTGCGGACGACGTCGGTGCCGGCGGCGACGGTGGCGAGGACCTGGGTGCGCCGGGTCCAGGCGCCCCAGTCGGAGGTCTCGTCGAGCAGCCGGGCCATGGCCACCCAGCGGCCGGTGCGTAAGTCCTGGAGGGCGTGGCGCAGGGCGTGGTCGTGGCCCGCCGGGTGGTAGACGGGCCGGAAGCCTTGGCCGGCCATCAGGGGGCGGGGCGTGGTGTGGGCGGCATGGTTCCTCGGTGGATGGGGAGGGGTGGTCAGCCCCTTGGACGGTGTCCCGGCCATTGATCGGCGATCACTATAGAGCGCTCTGGACTCGACCGGTCCTCTTTCTTTCTTGACGACAACTATCAAGCCAACGACTGAATTTGACTTACTGTCAGGTTCGATCGCGGACCTGACGGGGTCGCCCGGCGAAGCTTGACGAAGCCCCGCGACGACGGCACCCTGACCCTTTTCGGTGACCGGACGGTCACCGAACGGGACCATCGGACGGGAGCGACAGGATGACGGGCGGCCCGGTACTCGCCGTCGACCAGGGCACGTCGGGCACCAAGGCCCTCGTCCTCTGTCCGGAACGCGGCGTCCTCGGCAGCGGTACGGCTCCGGTCCGGCCCCGCCACCTGCCGGGCGGCCTGGTCGAGGTCGACCCGCGCGAGCTGTACGGCTCCGTGGTCGCCGCGGGACGGGCGGCGCTCGCCGACGCGGGCGTCCCGGTGGTGGCCGTCGGCCTCGCCAACCAGGGCGAGACCGTGCTCGCCTGGGACCCCGCCACCGGCGAACCGCTCACCGACGCCCTCGTCTGGCAGGACCGCAGGGCCGCCGGAATCTGCGCGGAACTCGCTCCGCACGCGGAGGAGCTGCGCCGTCTGACCGGTCTGCCGGTGGACCCCTACTTCGCCGCGCCGAAGATGGCCTGGATCCGCCGCCACGCCACCGGCGCGGGCGCCGTCACCACCAGTGACGCCTGGCTCGTCCACCGGCTCACCGGCGCCTTCGTCACCGACGCGGCGACCGCCGGGCGCACCGGGCTCCTCGACCTCGACACGGTCTCCTGGTCGCCGACCGCCCTCGACCTGTACGGACTCGGCGGCGAGCCGCTGCCCCGCGTGGTGGACTGCGACGCGCCCGTGGGCACCACGACCGCCTTCGGGCCTCCGCTCCCCCTCACCGGCCTCCTGGTGGACCAGCAGGCGGCGCTGCTCGCGCAGAGCGCCGACGACCCGGCCGCCGTCAAGTGCACGTACGGCACGGGGGCCTTCCTGCTCGCGCGGACCGGTTCCGGGCCGCTGCGGGCCGCCTCGGGCCTGGTGAGCTGTGTCGCCTGGCGGCTCGGCGGGCACGTCACCCACTGCCTGGACGGCCAGGTGTACACGGTGGCCTCGGCCGTGCGCTGGCTCACCGACCTCGGGGTGATCTCCGGGGCCGGGGAGCTCGACGCGGTCGGCGGCGCCGTCCCGGACGCCGGGGGCGTCACGTTCGTCCCCGCGTTCGCGGGGCTCGCCGCGCCCTGGTGGCGGGGGGACGTGCGCGGCTCGCTCACCGGCCTCGGCCTGGACACCGGCCCCGGACATCTGGTGCGGGCCCTGTGCGAGGGCGTCGCCGCCCAGGTCGTGGAGCTCGCCTCGGCCGCGGCGGCGGACCGGGGCGCGCCGCCGACCTCGCTGCGCGCCGACGGCGGCCTGACCCGGAGCGCGCTCCTCATGCAGACCCAGGCCGACCTGCTGCAACGGCCGGTGGAGGTCTCCGCCCTGCCCGACGCCACGGCCCTCGGGGTCGGCGCGGTCGCCCGCCTGGGCCGCTTCCCGGGGCTCACGCTCCGGGAGTCCGTACCGGAGTGGAAGCCGTCGGCGGTGTACGAGCCCCGGATCTCCGCCGACGAGGCGGAGGCGCGCCTGGCCCGGTTCCGCGCGGAGGTCGCGGCCCTGCTGGAGCGGCCGGGGGCGACGGCGGCCGACGGCAGGGCGGGGTGAGGGCCGCCGGGAAGGTCACCCGGACGGGGCCCCTGCCCGGCGGGGGCGCCGCGTACGACGTCGTGGTGGTCGGGGCCGGGGTCGTCGGGACCGCGATCGCCCGCGCGCTCGCCCGTCACCCGCTGCGGGTCGCGCTCGTGGAGGCCGCGAACGACGTGGGCGACGGCACCTCGAAGGCCAACACGGCGATCCTGCACACCGGTTTCGACGCCGTGCCCGGCACCCTGGAGGCGCGGCTCGTCCGCGAGGGCCACCGGCTGCTCACCGCGTACGCGCGGGAGACCGGCATCCCCGTGGAGCCGCTCGGCGCCCTGCTCGTCGCCCGTGACGAGCCGCAGCGCGCCGCGCTCCCCCGCCTCGCGGAGAAGGCCGGACGGAACGGCCACCGCTCCACCCGGATCATCGACGCCGCCGAACTGGCCGCGCGCGAGCCCCACTTGGGTCCCGGCGCGCTCGCCGCGCTCGACGTGCCGGGCGAGTCGATCGTCTGCCCGTGGACGACCGTCCTCGCGTACGCCACGCAGGCCGTCCGCTCCGGGGTGGACCTGTACCTGAACTGCCGGGTGGAGGAGGTGCGGGCGGGCGACCCGCACCACCGGCTCGTCACCCGGCGCGGCACGCTCCGGACCCGCCACCTCGTCAACGCCTGCGGGCTGTACGCCGACGCCTTCGACGCCCTGGTCGGACGCGAGGACTTCACCGTCACCCCGCGCCGGGGCCAGCTGCTCGTCTTCGACAAGTTCGCCCGCGACCTGGTCCGGCACATCCTGCTCCCCGTGCCGGGACCGCTCGGCAAGGGCGTGCTCGTCTCCCCCACCGTGTACGGGAACGTCATGCTCGGGCCCACCGCCGAGGACCTCGACGACAAGACCGCGACCGGCACGACGGCCGGGGGGATCGCCGGCCTCCTCGAACAGGGCGGCCGGGTGCTCCCTGCGCTGCTCGACGAGGAGGTCACGGCCGTCTACGCGGGACTGCGGGCCGCCACCGGCCGGGAGGACTACCGGATCGCCGCGCATCCCGCCCTGCGGTACGTGACGGTGGGCGGGATCCGTTCCACGGGGCTCAGCGCCTCCCTGGCGATCGCCGAGCACGTGCTCGGCCTCCTGGCCGACTGCGGGCTCGCGCCCGGGCCGGAGCGACCGCTCGCCCCGGTCCTCGTGCCGAACCTGGGCGAGGCCTTCCCCCGGCCGTACCGGGACGCCGGACGCATCGCCCGCGACCCCGACTTCGGGGCGGTCGTCTGCCACTGCGAGCGGGTCACCCGGGGCGAGATCCGGGCCGCGCTCGCCTCCACGATCCCCCCGGGCGGCCTCGACGGGCTGCGGCGCAGGACCCGCGCGCGGGGCGGCCGCTGCCAGGGGAACTTCTGCGGCGCGGAGGTCCGGGCCCTGTTCGAGGAGGCGCGGAACCCTCCGGGAGCGTACGAGGGGGACGGCCGGTGAACCGCACGGTCGACGTGCTCGTCGTGGGCGCGGGTCCCGCCGGTCTCGCCGCGGCCGCCCGGCTCGCGGCGGCGGGCGCGGGCCACGTCGAGGTCCTGGAGCGGGAGCCGGAGGCGGGCGGGGTCCCGCGCCACTGCGCCCGCCCGGGGTTCGGCGCGGACGCGCGGGGGCGGCCCCTGGACGGGCCGGGCTACGCGCGGCGCGCGGTGCGGGAGACGCTGCGGGCCGGCGCCGTCGTCCGCACCGGCGTCTCGGCCACGGGCTGGTCCGGGCCGCTCGCCCTGGACGTCACCTCCCCGGCCGGGCTCGAACGGATCGAGGCCCGCGCGGTGCTCCTCGCCACCGGGGCCCGCGAACGGCCCCGCAGCGCCCGGCTCATTCCCGGCACCCGGCCCGCCGGAGTGCTGACCACGGGCGAACTCCAGCGGACGGTCGCGCTGTTCGGGCCCCGGAGGGAGCACGTGGGCCGGCGGGCGGTGGTCGTCGGCGGCGAACCGGTGGCCCGGGGCGCGGTGCGGACGCTGCGCTCGGCCGGGGTGGAGGTGGCGGCGGTCGTCACCGGACTCCCCTTCGTACCGGCCGGGTTCGGTGCCGTGCCGGTGCTCGCGGGCACGGTGGTGACGGAGCTGCTCGGACGCGGCCGGCCGACCGGGGTCGCGGTCCGGGGGCGGGACGGCCGCGCGTCCGTCCTGCGGTGCGACACGGTGGTCCTCACCGGCGACTGGATCCCGGACCACGAGCTCGCCCGCGCCCGCGGGCTGCCGCTCGCGCCGGGCACCCGGGGCCCGGTGACGGACGGTGCCTTCCGCACCCCCGCTCCCGGGGTCTTCGCGGCCGGCGACCTCCTGCACGGCGGGGAACCGGCCCCGGTGGCCGCCGCCGAGGGACGGGCGGCGGCCGACGCGGTGCTCGACCACCTCGGCGGCCTTCCACAAACCGTGGGCACGGTGCCGGTCACGGCGGCGGGGCCGCTGCGGTGGGTGACGCCCGGTCTCCTCGGCCCGGAGGCCGCGCCCCTGCTCGTACGGCCGGATCGCCGTCTCGTACGGCCGGTCCTGACCGTCGCCCAGGACGGCGTACGGCTGCGGAGCGAGCGACTGCGCGGGACGCTCGTGCCGTGGCGTTCCGTACGGCTCGGACCCGGCTGGACGCGCGGGGCGGATCCGGCGGGCGGGCCCGTGACGGTCCGGGCGGAGGAGGGGTCCGCGGAGGCGTGAGGCTCCGGCGGACGTGCGCCGGGGCACACCGACGGGGTCGTCCCGGCAGGCTGCGCGGGCGGAGGCCTTCGGACAGACTGGGCCCCATGCCGGTCACACGCAGCGCGGGTCTCCTGGTCTTCCGCCGGACGGCGGACGGGGGCGTCGAGGTCCTCATCGGTCACATGGGCGGGCCCTTCTGGGCGTCCCGCGAGGAGGGCGCCTGGTCGATCCCCAAGGGGGAGTACGAGCCGGACGAGGCGCCCGGCGCGGCGGCCCGCCGGGAGTTCCGGGAGGAGCTGGGCCTCGACGCCCCCGAGGGCGACTGGATCGACCTCGGGGAGAGCCGGCAGCGCAACGGGAAGCTGGTCACCGCCTGGGCCGTCGAGGGCGACCTGGACCCGGAGCTGATCGTGCCGGGCACCTTCACCCTGGAGTGGCCGCCGCGCTCCGGCCGCCTGGAGGAGTTCCCGGAGATCGACCGGGTCGGCTGGTTCGCCCCGGAGGTGGCGGCTCCGCTGCTCGTCGCGGGGCAACGGGCCTTCCTGGAGCGGCTGGCGGCGCACCTCGGCGGGCGGGGCTGAGCCGGATTGTCAGAGGCGTGCGAGAAGGTGGTGGGAGCCGAACTGTCGAGAGGGAGCCCGACATGACCACGATCACCGCCGACGAGCGCGCGGCGGCCCAGGCGTATCTGCGGCTGCTCGAATCCACCCGGGCCGTGCTGGAGGACCCGCGCCTCGCCCCGTACGCGGGGGCCATGCTCACCCGTCCGATGGCAGAGGCCGACGAGGCGCTCCGCGCGGCCGGCCTCGCCGGGAACGAGGACCGGCTGCTGCGCGTCGTCTCCTCGCTGCGGTCCCCCTCCCCGTCGGCGTGGGGCCGGGCGGGCTGAGGCCCCCGCCGGGCGGTCAGCGGGTCGGGCGGACCGGGAGCGTCCGGACGCTGTTGCCGACGAACCCGGCGTGGCGGGCCAGGCCGTCCTCCGGGACGGCCAGGTCCAGCTCGGGGAAGCGGGTGAAGAGGGCCTCCAGGGCGGTCGTGGCCTCCAGGCGGGCGAGCGGGGCGCCCAGGCAGTAGTGGGGGCCGTGCCCGAGGGAGAGGTGCTTCGCCGTCGTGGCGCGGGTGACGTCGAAGCGGTCGGCGTCCGGGCCGTGCGCCCCGGTGTCGCGGCCCGCCGCCGAGTACCCGGCCAGGACGGGGGTGCCCCGGGGAATGCGGGTGCCGCCGACGATGAGGTCGCGGGTCGGGTAGCGGAACGGGAAGTAGCTGACCGGGCTGTCCCAGCGGAGGGTCTCCTCCACCACGTCCGCCCAGGTCGCGCGGCCCTCGACGACCAGGGCGAGCTGGTCGCGGTGGGCGCAGAGCGCCCGGACCGCGTTGGTGATCAGGTTCAGGGTGGTCTCGTGGCCCGCGATGATCATCAGGAGCAGGGTGCCGATGAGCTCGGGCCCGCTGAGCCGGTCGCCGTCCTCGTCGTGGGCGGCGATGAGGGCGCTGGTGAGGTCGTCGCCGGGGGCGGCGGACTTGGCGGTGACGACGGAGGCCAGGAGCGCGACGAGTTCCTGGTTGGCGGCGACGGCCCGCGCGGGCTCGGTGTCGGTGGCGACGACCAGGCTGGAGAGGCGGTGCAGCGGGTCCTGGTGGGCGGGGTCGACGCCGAAGAGTTCGCAGATGACCCCGAGCGGCAGCGGCAGCGCGTAGTGGCGGCGCAGGTCGGCGACGCCGTCGCCCGCTTCGGCGGCCGCGGCGAGTCCGTCGAGGAGTCCGGCGGTGACCGCTTCGACGCGGGGGCGGAGCTCCTCGACCCGGCGGGCGGTGAAGGCGCTGCTGACCAGGGTGCGCAGCCGGCGGTGGTCGGCGCCGTCCGCGGTGGTCATGCCGGGGACGGTGGCGAAGGTCCGCAGCGGCCACCCTTCGGGTATGCGGCCCTCGGCGAGGGCGGTGAAGTGCCGGGCGCCCTTGGCGACGTCGGGGTGGGAGAGGAACTCGCGGAGCGCGTCGTGGCCCAGCACCGCCATGCCCTCGACCTCGCCGGGGAGGACCACCCGGGCCACGGCGCCCTCGGCGAGCAGCCGCGCGTTGTCCGCGTGAGGGCAGCCGCCCGCCGGGTCGGGGCGGTAGGGCGGCCGGTCGGAGGCCCCGTCGGCGGAGTGCGGTGTGTTCACGGTGTTCCCGTCGTTCACGGTGTTCACGGAAGGGACTCCTGACTGCGGGGACGGGCCGGTACGGCACGCGAGGGGTCAGATCCTACGGTCAACCACGGTGCTTCCGTGGGGAGTTGTCCGGCAAGGCGGGATCCCCGGCAGGGCGGCCCGGCGGGAGGCGGCGGCAGACCGGGGCGCAGGGGGCTCCCGTACGAAGCGGGGGACGCTTCCGTACGAAGCGGGAGGTGCTTCCGTACGAAGCGGGGGGGGACGCTCCGGTACGAAGCGGGGACGCTCCCGTGCGGAACGGGGGTGCTCCCGTACGGGTGTGAGGGCGCGTCACCCGCGATCCCCGTGCGCCCGGCGACGGTCCGGACCACCCGGTCGGCTCACGACGCGCCGCCGTACGCCACACCCGCTCCCCCGGTCGGCTCACTCCGATCTGCGGGTTCGTCCCCTCCTCCCTACGGTGGCCGAATGATCGTCACGTCAGCTGTCCGTCACGCTGCCGCCGGTTCCGCGGCCCTGCTGTTCGTGCTGCCCGTTCCGGCGGCCGTCGCCTCCCCCGCCCCCACGGTCCCGTCCGTCTCCTCCGCCGTCGGGGAACCCACCCCGCCCGTACGCGGGCACGTCGACCCGGCCCGGCTCGACCGGTCGGGCGTGCAGGTGCAGCCGCTGGCGGGCGCGCCCCGGCTGCCCTCGGCCTCCGCGCTGTCGTGGGTGGTCGCGGACGCGTCCACGGGCGAGGTGCTCGCCGCCCGGAACGCGCACCGGAAGCTGCCGCCCGCCAGCACGCTCAAGGCCCTGTTCGCCCTCACCGCGCTCCCCCACCACGACGCCTCCGAGCAGCACACCGTGGCCGATTCCGAGCTGACCGGCATCGGGGCGGGCAGCAGCCTGGTCGGGATCAAGGAGGGGTACACGTACAAGGTCTCGGACCTGTGGAACGGCGTCTTCCTCAGCTCGGGGAACGACGCGGTGCACGTGCTCGCCGCGATGAACGGCGGCTGGGACTCGATGGCCCGGAAGATGCAGGAGAAGGCCCGCTCCCTGGGGGCGAACGACACCCACGTGGTGTCCCCGGACGGCTACGACGCGCCGGGGCAGGTGTCCTCCGCGTACGACCTGGCGGTCTTCGGCCGGGCCGGTCTCCAGGATCCCGCGTTCGTCCGCTACTGCTCGACGCGGTACGCGGACTTCCCGGCGGGCTCGTGGTCGTACGGCATCGCCAACACCAACCGGCTCCTGACCGGGGAGAACGGGGTGGACCGCTACCCCGGGCTCATCGGCATCAAGAACGGCTACACGAGCAACGCGGGCAACACGCTGGTCTCCGCGGCCAAGCGGGGCGACCGGACCCTGGTCGTCTCGGTGATGAACCCCCAGGAGGGCGGCGGCTACGCCGTGTACGAGGAGGCGCGGTCCCTGCTCGACTGGGGCTTCGAGGCGGCGGAGCGCGTCCGGCCGGTGGGCTCGCTGCTGCCGGAGCGCCCGAAGGCCGAGGCGGACGCCCGGGCCGTGGCGGCGGGGGCGGAGGCGGGAGCCGCGCCCGCCGGGGAGGCGGGCACGAAGGACGCCCCGGCGAAGGGCACCCCCTCGCAGGGCACCCCGGCGCAGAACGCTCCGGCACGGAACGCTCCGGCGTCGGCCCCCTCCGCGAAGGAGGCCCCGGCGCAGGACGCGTCGGCGCAGGACCCGTCGGCGCCGGGCGACCCCGCCCAGGGTGCACCGGCGCAGGCCGCCCGGTCCGGGGGCGACCCCGGCGAGGCCGCCGCGGCGGCGGCCCCGGACGCGTCGGCCGGCCTCCCGCTGGGCCTGATCGGCGCGGCCTGCGCGGCGGCGCTCGCCCTGTGGGGGTGGCGGCGCCGGTCGGGCGCGGGCGACTCCGGGCAGGAGTGAGGGCGTCGGCGTCACGCGCCCCCGCCCCGCACCTCTCCCCCCGTCAGGCCCCGACGTACTCCGCGAGGTGCTCCCCCGTGAGGGTGGAGCGGGCGGCGACCAGGTCGGCGGGGGTGCCCTCGAAGACGATCCGGCCGCCGTCGTGGCCGGCGCCGGGGCCGAGGTCGATGATCCAGTCGGCGTGCGCCATGACCGCCTGGTGGTGCTCGACGACGATGACGGACTTGCCGGAGTCCACGAGCCGGTCGAGCAGGCCGAGGAGCTGCTCGACGTCGGCGAGGTGGAGGCCGGTGGTCGGCTCGTCCAGGACGTAGATCCCGCCCTTCTCGCCCATGTGGGTGGCCAGCTTGAGCCGCTGCCGCTCGCCGCCGGAGAGCGTGGTGAGCGGCTGGCCGAGGGTCAGGTAGCCGAGGCCGACGTCGGCGAGCCGGGCGAGGATCCGCTGCGCGGCCGGGGTGGCGGCCTCGCCGGAGCCGAAGAACTCCTCGGCCTCGGTCACGGACATCGCGAGGACCTCGCTGATGTCCCGGCCGCCGAGGAGGTATTCGAGCACCGAGGCCTGGAACCGCTTGCCCTCGCAGTCCTCGCAGGTGGAGGAGGTGCCGGCCATCATGCCGAGGTCGGTGTAGATGACGCCGGCGCCGTTGCAGGTGGGGCAGGCGCCCTCGGAGTTGGCGCTGAAGAGGGCCGGCTTGACGCCGTTGGCCTTGGCGAAGGCCTTGCGGATCGGGTCGAGCAGCCCGGTGTACGTGGCGGGGTTGCTGCGCCGGGAGCCGCGGATCGGGCTCTGGTCGACGGAGACCACCTCCTCGCCGGCGGGGAGCGAGCCGTGCACGAGGGAGCTCTTGCCGGAGCCCGCGACGCCGGTGACGACGGTGAGGACCCCGAGCGGGACGTCGACGTCGACGTCCCGCAGGTTGTGCGCGGACGCGCCGCGGATCTCCAGGGCGCCGGTGGGCTCGCGCACCGCGTCCTTGAGGGAGGCGCGGTCGTCGAGGTGGCGGCCGGTGACGGTGCCGGAGGCCCGCAGGCCCTCGACGGTGCCCTCGAAGCAGACGGTGCCGCCGGCCGTGCCGGCGCCGGGGCCGAGGTCCACGACGTGGTCGGCGATGGCGATGGCCTCCGGCTTGTGCTCGACGACGAGGACCGTGTTGCCCTTGTCGCGCAGCTGGAGCAGGAGGTCGTTCATCCGCTGGATGTCGTGGGGGTGCAGGCCGACGGTCGGCTCGTCGAAGACGTAGGTGACGTCGGTGAGCGAGGAGCCGAGGTGGCGGATCATCTTGACGCGCTGCGCCTCGCCGCCGGAGAGGGTGCCCGCCGGGCGGTCGAGGGAGAGGTAGCCGAGGCCGATCTCCACGAACGAGTCGAGGGTCAGCTGGAGGGCGGTGAGCAGCGGGGCGACCGAGGGCTCGTCGAGGCCGCGGACCCAGGCGGCCAGGTCGCTGATCTGCATCGCGCAGGCGTCGGCGATGCTGACCTTCCCGATCTTCGAGGCGCGGGCGCCCTCGGCGAGCCGGGTGCCGTCGCACTCGGGGCAGGTGGTGAAGGTGACGGCCCGCTCCACGAACGCCCGGATGTGGGGCTGCATCCCCTCCTTGTCCTTGGCCAGGAAGGACTTCTGGATGCGGGGGATCAGACCTTCGTAGGTCATGTTGATGCCCGCGATCTTCATCCGGGTCGGCTCCTGGTGGAGGAAGGCCTCCCGCTCCTTCTTGGTGTACGAGCGGATCGGCTTGGCCGGGTCGACGAGGCCGGACTCGGTGTAGAGGCGGTAGTTCCAGCCGCCGACGGTGTAGCCGGGGATGGTGAGCGCGCCCTCGTCCAGGGACTTGGAGTCGTCGTAGAGCTGGGTGAGGTCGATGTCGGAGACGGTGCCCCGGCCCTCGCAGCGCGTACACATGCCGCCGGTGCGCTCGAAGGTGGCCTTCACGGCCTTCTTGGCGCCCTTCTCGACGGTGATCGCGCCGCTCGCCCGCACGGAGGGGACGTTGAAGGAGTACGCGCTCGGCGGGCCGATGTGGGGCTTGCCGAGGCGGCTGAAGAGGATGCGGAGCATCGCGTTGGCGTCGGTGGCGGTGCCGACCGTGGAGCGCGGGTCGGCGCCGAGGCGCTGCTGGTCGACGATGATCGCGGTGGTCAGGCCTTCGAGGACGTCGACCTCGGGCCGGGCGAGGGTCGGCATGAAGCCCTGGACGAAGGAGCTGTAGGTCTCGTTGATCAGCCGCTGCGACTCGGCGGCGACGGTGTCGAAGACGAGGGAGCTCTTGCCCGAGCCCGAGACGCCGGTGAAGACCGTGAGGCGGCGCTTCGGGATCTCGATGCTGACGTCCTTGAGGTTGTTCTCGCGCGCTCCGTGCACCCGGATCAGGTCGTGGCGGTCGGCGGCGTGCGGCACGGGCGTCTGCTCGTCCGACCGGGGGGCCTTGCTCATCGTGTCTCCAGCTGTCGCGCGGGGCCGAAAGGGTGGTCCATCGCGTCCGGTCCCGCTCGGCGGGGAGGCGCGATGCCCATGACCGTCACGCTAACGGCGGCACGGTGGTGACGCTTCTCGATTCCTGATCTCTTCCGGCGGTACGGGTCTCCTCCGCCGGTACGGGCCTCCTCCGGCGGCGCGGGAGGGACCGGGCCCGGGGGTCAGGCTCCGGGCAGGCCCTCCAGGGCCGGCCGGGCCGGGGCGCGGTTCCCGGTCACGTACCGTTCGGCGGCGCGGACCGCCGCGCGGGCGCTGCGCTCCCCCATCAGGACGCAGAGGGTGTACGCCGTGTCCTCGAAGCGCCGGAGGGCCGACAGGTCGCGGGGCCGGGCGAGCACGGTCCGCTCCTGGGCGCGGTAGTGCCGGAGCAACCGGTCGACCGTGTTCCTGTCGGGCAGCAGCATGGCGTCCTCCTGTTCCTGCGTCGCTCCATACTGGCGGCCGTCGGCCACGCCCGCGACCCGCGCGGACACGGTGGGTGACGGAGGGGGAGGACGCGGGGGCGCCGGGGTCCGGGGCGCCCGCTCCCCGGACCCCGTTCCCGGGCCGTCAGCGTGGGGCGGCCGGCCAGTCGACGATGCGGATGCCCGCGCCCGCCGCCTCGCGGCCCCGGCAGTGGGAACGGTGGCGGCGCAGGACGGCGTCGATGTCGAGGTGGCGGGCGAACTCGGGCCGGGCGGCGAGGCGTTGGGCGTATGCCCAGAGGGCGGGGTGGCTGGCGACGCGGTCCATGGCGGCGGCGTCCAGGTGCCAGCGGTGGACGGTGTCGAGCTGGACGAGGGTGACCCAGACGTGGACATCGGCGAGGGTCGGCCCGTCGCCGAGGACGTACGGCCGGTGGGCGAGGCGGTCCTCCAGGGAGCCGAGGGCGGCGAAGAGGACGCCGAGGGGCTCGTGGTGGGCGGCCCGGTCGTCGAGTCCGAGTTCGCCGGCCCGCTGGGCGGCCCGGTTGACGCTCAGCTCGCACAGGTCGGCGACGGCGTCGATCTCGGCGCGGTGCTCCTCCGGGAGCAGGTCGGGGCCGTCGCCGCGGAAGCGCAGGGCGAGGTCGCGGAGGATGTCGGGGACGTGGGTGGTGACGATCCGGCCGGTCCAGCCGTCGCTGAGGACGGGCGCGGAGGCGGGTCCGTCGTAGAGGTGGGCGCTGGCCTCGTACAGCGGGCGGAGCGCCGCGTATCCGCCGTCGGGCGCGTCGGGGGTGTCGGGCAGGACGGCGAGCGGGAGGGTGTCGTCGAGTCCGAGCAGGCCGTGGGTGAGGGCGATGCTCAGACAGCCGGGACTGGACGGGGCGACGTGGAGGCGGTAGCGGTGCGGTACGGCGTAGTGGCCGCTGCGCACGTCGCCGCCGATGCGGCCGCGGAAGGCGGGCGCGGCGGAGGCGGGCAGCAGCGAGGACGGGACGACGGACATGCTTCTCCCTCGGGGGTGCTCGGTGCCGGTGCGGGGCGGCGCGCGGCGGCGTCGGTCGCGGCGGCGCGACGACGGTGCCGGCCGGACGGGCCCGGATCGGCGGAGATGCGTACAGGAGGAGGCAGACGGACCGCGGTGAAGGGGGCCCGGCGGGCGGAGGCGCGTACGGCCGCCCGGGAGGCGACGGCGACTACGCGGCGCTGCAGACCCGCAGCAGATCGATGTGGCGGCGGGACGTCAGGGGCAGGGAACGCGGGACGGGTGCGGCGGATGCGGTGTCCCTCCGGCCGGTGCGTCCCATGTTTCCCTACCCGTTCGCTCGGTTTTCCCGTCCATGAGTGTCCGGCCGGTCACGGACGGCGTCAAGGGTGCGGTACGGCCCGTCTCACCGCGTGGTACGGGGCGTCCCACGGGCGTGCGGTACGGCACGCCCCACGGCGCGTGATCCGTCCCGACCGTACGGAATAATGCGCCCATGCGCATTTCAGCCAGGGCCGACTACGCGGTGCGTGCCGCCCTCCAGCTCGCCGCCGCCCGGGACGCGGGTCCGCTGAAGGCCGAGGCCATCGCGGAGGACCAGGGCATCTCGCACAAGTTCCTGGAGGGCATCCTCGGGGACATGCGCAAGGGCGGCCTGGTGCAGAGCCAGCGGGGCGGCAACGGCGGGTACTGGCTGGCCAGGCCCGCCGAGACCATCTCGGTCGCGGAGGTCATCCGCTGCGTGGACGGCCCGCTGGTCTCCGTGCGCGGGGAGCGTCCGCCGGAGCTGTCGTACACGGGGCCCGCCGAGTCGCTCCTGACGCTGTGGATCGCGCTCCGGGCGGGGGTCCGCGAGGTGCTCGGGGTCTCGCTCGCGGAGGTGGCGGCGGCGCAGCTGCCGGCCGGGATCGTCGCGCTCGCCGACGATCCGGAGGCCTGGACCAACCCCTGATCCGCCGGGTCAACCCCGCGCGACCTGCGCGGACTTGACCCCGTCTCATCGATCAAGACGACCCTGTCCAGCCTGCGGACGCCTCTTGGGGAGGGGCGGTCACCTCTGCCACTATCCCTACTATTCCAGTGGGGATACTAGGGATCATGTGAGGTGACGTGAGTACGCCGAGGAAATCGCCGAAGAGACCAGCTGTACGCACCGCCTCCGCACCGGCGGGCCGCGCCGTCGACCGGCCCGCCGACGACGAGATCTGGCCCCGCGTCACCCGGGAGCTCGCCGACGACCTCGCCGTGGACGCCCTGGCGAGGGACCGGGCCGGGAAGGCGCCCTTCGACGAGGTCGCCCGGCTCCAGGAGGCGGGGCTGCCCGCCCTCCTCACGGCCCCCGGACCGTCCCGGCGGGGCGCCGACTGGCGGGCCGCGTGCGCGGTCGTACGGGAGATCTCCGCCGCCGACAGCTCCGTGGGCGAACTCCTCGCCCACCACTACGCGCTGTCCTGGAGCAGCCGCTTCTTCGGCCCGGCGCACGAGGCGCACACCCCCTACCGGGCGGACGCCCCGCCCGCGACGACCGCCGCGCCCGCGCCGGGGAACACACCTTCACCGGAGGACGCGTCCGGCATGGAGACCCCGTCCGGGACGGAGACCGCGTCCGGGGCGGACGGCGCACGCCGCCCGGGTGCCGCCCACCGCCGTCCGCTCGCCCTCGACGTGTGTACGGCCGAGGAGCGCTGGCTGCTCGCCGGAGGCGTCGAACCGCCGCGCGCCGCCGGCGAACCCGGCCTCACCCTCACCCCCGCCGAGGGCAGCGGCGGCGGCTGGATCCTCGACGGGCGCCGCGCCTTCGCGTCCGGCGTCACGGTGGCCGACCGGCTCGTCGTCGGCGCGCGCCCCGGCGGCACCGGCGACCTCCTGGTCGTCCTGGTGGACCCGGCCCATCCGGGGGTGTTCACCGACGCGGGCACGGACCGGGTCGGGCAGCGCCTGGCCGGCGCGGGCACCGTCACCTTCGACCACGTCCCCGTACCGCCCGAGCACGTCCTCGGCGTCCTGCCGCACGACGAGCACGCCGTCGCCCCGTTCACCACCCTCGCCCCGCTCGCCCTGCGGCTGCTCCTCACCCAGGTCGGCCTCGGCATCGCCGAGGGGGCGCTGGCCGAGGCCCGGGACATCAGCCGCGCCGACCAGGCCGGACCGGTCCCGGCCGGCGGCGCGGGCGGCCCTGCGGCCGGGGACGGCACCGCCCCGGTCGGGTCCGGGGACGACCCGTACCTCCTCCTCGCCTACGGGGAGCTGGCGACCGCCGCGCACGCCGCCGCCGCGGTGGTGGAGCGGGCGACGGACGCCCTCGCCCGCGGTCTGCACACCGAGTGGTCGCTGACCCTGGAGGAGCGCGCCGACATCTCCGTCCTCGTAGCGGCGGCCGAGACCGTCACCGGCCGGGCGGCCGTCCACATCACCACCCGCATCCTCGAACTCGTCGACGGCACGGCGGGCGCCGACTCCCGGGGCGGCGGACCGGGGTTCGACCGCTTCTGGCGCAACGCCCGCGCCCTCACCGCCCCGACGCGGGCGGACCACCGGCTCCGGGACATCGGGGACCACTACCTCAACGGCACCCACGCCCGGCTCACCCTGCTGGCCTGAGCCGGGCCCGGCCGGGCCCCTCCGTCCCGGCACAGAACGGCATGTCGGGACGTACGGCCCTGCCGCCGGACGACCGTTGGGCCCAAGCTGGTGGGGAAGGGTACGCCGGCCGGCGGACCCGGCACCGCACCGACGGAGGCAGTCTGATGAGTCGTGAGATCGTCGCAGGAGTGGACGGTTCCCCGGAGAGCCTCGCCGCGGCCGACTGGGCCGCCCGCGAGGCCCTCCACCGGGGCCTCCCGCTACGGCTCGCGCACGCCTGGCGCTGGGAACCCCTCGATCTCCCCCTGGTCCAGGACCCCGAGGCCCAGGGGCGGGCCGCGCACGCGGTCCTGCGCGAGGCCGAGGCGGAGATCGCCCGTCGGCACCCGGGCCTGGAGCTCTCGGCCGAGCTGCTGCCCGACACCCCCGTCGCCGCGCTGCTCGGCACCGGGGAGCGGGCCGAGATGCTCGTCATCGGCTCGCGCGGCCACGGCCCCGTCGCCGGATTCCTGCTCGGCTCGTACGGGCAGCAGATCATCGCCGGCGCCACCCGCCCCGTGGTCGCCGTCCGCTCCCGCGACGGCGAGCAGGCCGAACCGCCCGCCGGACACGTGCTCGTCGGCCAGCTCGGCGGCCCGGAGGACAGCGCTGCCGCCCTCGGCTTCGCCTTCGCGACCGCCGCCGCGCGCGGAGCGTCCGTGCGGGCCGTACGGGCGTGGAGCCTGCCGTCCCTCTACGCGTACAGCCCGGCCTCGATGCGCCTCGCCGACGAGGCCGGCGGGCTCGTCCCGTACGAGGAGAAGGCGCTGCGCGAGGCGCTCGACCCCTGGCGGGAGAAGTACCCGGAGGTCCGGGTCGAGGAGCACGTCGAGCTGGGCAGCGCGGGTCAGGTGCTGCTCTCCCAGTCGGGGGCCGCGCAGCTCCTCGTGGTCGGGCGGCGGGCCAGGCGGGGGGCCGTCGGTCCGCGGATCGGCTCCGTGGCGCACGCGGCACTCCATCTGGCTCCCTGCCCGGTGGCGGTCGTTCCGCAGGGCTGAAAGGCTTCCGCGTGAGCTGACGCGCCGGGTTGACGAGGGGTGTCGGGACGGCCGGGGCCGGAAAGAGGTGTCACCGTTGCCCCGGCGGCTCTCCCCAGCGCCGGCCGTCCGGCGACCCCGGCGAGAGAGCGGAGCCCCATGCGGTACCACGTCCGTCCCCGACACTCCGACCGGCCCGCGCGGGCGGGCGGGCGGCACCGCGGCAGAGACGGGGCGCGCCGCCGCCCGGGTTTCCGCACGGTCGTCACCGTCGCGGGAGCGGCGGCCCTCGCGCTCACGGTGACGGCGGGGACGTACCTGGCCTCGACGGCGGCCGGCGGCCCGGCGGTCACCTCCTCCCCCGCCCCCGCGCCCGTACGGGCCGAACCGGAACCGGAGTTCCGGCCGGGGCAGGCGCGGGCGCAGCTGCGGGAGCCGCGGCCCGTCCCGGTCCCCGGGGGCGGGACGGCGGGCGCCGGGAAGGCCGAGCGGTACGCCAGGGACGTCGTCGCCCTCGTCAACGCCGAGCGGGCGGAGGCCGGTTGCGGGCGGCTGCGCTCCGAGAAGCGGCTACGGGCGGCGGCCCAGGCGCACGCCGACGACATGGCCGCCCGCGACTACTACGCGCACGGCAGTCCGGAGGGCCGGGACGGGGGCGACCGGATGAGGAGCGCCGGCTACGCGTGGTCGACCTGGGGGGAGAACATCCACCGCGGGCCGAAGAGCCCGGCCCTGGCCGTGGCGGACTGGATGGAGAGCCCCGGCCACCGGGCGAACATCCTCAACTGCGCTTTCAAGGACATCGGCGTCGGGGTGTCCCTGGACTCCGGCGGCCCCTGGTGGGTGCAGAACTTCGGCGCGCGGCGCTGAGTCCGGCCGTCGTCACCGGTTGGGGGCGGGCGCGGCCAGCTTCTGCACCCAGACCGTGCCCCGGGGGCCTGGCACCGACGCCACGCCGGTGTCCCGGTAGCGGCAGTCGAGCATGTTCTCCTCGTGCATCGAGCCGTCCCGCCAGTCCTCGACGACGGCCTCGGGATCGGCCGCGCCCCTGGCCAGGTTCTCGGCCCAGGCGCTCCAGTCGTACCCCTCGGCGGTGATCCGCGCGTCCGCGAAGTCGCCCTCCGGGCTGCTGTGGCCGTAGTAGCCCCGCGCGACCATGTCGCGGGCGTAGGCGCGGGCCGCCGCGACGAGCCGGGGGTCGGTGCGCAGCGGGGCGCAGCCGGCCTCCGCCCGGAGCCGGTTGACGAGGCGGGTCACCCGCTCGCCGGGGGTGGGCGGCGGCGGGGGCGGGGTGGTGCGGCGGGGTGTCGGGGTGGTGGTCGTCGGCACGGGGGCCGGGGTGGTGGACGGCGGGGCCGGGGGCGTGGTGGTCGGGGCGGGTGGCGCCGGGGGCGCGGCGACGGGCCGCTCGGGCCGCACGCGCGCCTCCGGTCCGGAGGGCACGAGGAGGGAGACGGCCCCGAGCACGGCGACGGCGGCGACCCCGGCGAGGACCGCCCCGCGCCCGGGCGCCCACCGGCCGGCGGAGCCGTTCGCGGGGATGGCGGGCCCGTCAGCCGGGCCGCTCCCGGTGGCGGCGTGCTCACGGGCCGTGTCGAGGGGCGTGCCCGTCCCGTCCCCGTACCCGGCGGGTTCCATGTCGGGTCCGGTCGCCGTGACGGCGGCGATCCCGAGCGGTGGGACGAGTCCGATGCCGACGAGGAGGCCCTCGACGGGGGCGAGGCCCCGGCGGCCCGTCGCGCGGGCCGTGCAGGTGGCGCAGGCGCGCAGGTGGCGGGCGATCCGCTTGCGCCAGAGCGGGGCCGGGGCGCCGTCCCAGGGGCCGAGGACCTCCGTCAGCTCCGGGCACGGCGGCAGGGCGTCGAGGGCGCGGACCACCGCCCGGCCGGTCTCCAGGCGTTCCTTCATGCGCTGGACCCGCACGGCGGCGTGCTGCGGGGGGACGCCGAGGCCCTCGGCGAGTTCGGCGCGGGTCAGCTCGCCCGCGGCCTCCAGCCACCACAGGGCGAGGAGCTCCCGGTCGTCCGCGTCGAGCCAGCGGGTGGCGCGGGCCACGTCGCGGCGCTGTCCGGAGAGGCCGAGGCGGAGGATGGTGAGTTCGGTGAAGTCGCCGGCCGGGTCGGCGAGGCCGGCGGCGTGGTCGAGGCCGGGGACGGGGGCCTGCTGGCGTTCGCGCCAGCGGCGCCGTATGCCGTTCATCGCGATGGCGACGAGCCAGGACCGGAACCTGGCGGGGTCGCGGAGTCCGGGCAGGCCGTCGAGGGCGCGGACCATCGTCTCCTGGACGACGTCGTCCGTGTCGGCGTGGCCGTCGAGGGCGCGGCCGACGATGTTGTGGACGAGCGGCAGGTAGGCGCGGACCAGTTCGTCCCTGGCGTGGACGTCACCGGCCCCGGCCGCCTCCACAAGGGCGGTGGTGCGGCGCTCGTCGCTGTGCATGGATCTGCTCCCTCGTCCCGGGTCCGTGTCCCCCGTCTTCCGGAGACCCGTGGGCGCGGGAGGGATAACACTTCTCGCGGTACCGGATGTGTGTCGTGTGCGGGTTCCCCCGGGGTCCGGGTGTTCGCGGCACCGGGCCGCCGGGTCCTACACCAGGGGCCCGGGCAGTCTCGGGACCGTGGCCCCGTGGCCCTCCCGGACGGCCTCCACGACGGCGTCGTGGAGTTCGCGGCTCTCCTCCTCCGATGCGCAGGGGACGGGACTGCCCGACATGGTGAACCAGTCGGACGCGCCGCTGTACTGCACGGCCACACGTGCTTCGCGCTCGGTCCAGGTGGTGTGCACGGTCAGATCGCCCGTGACGGTCCCGGCCTCGTCGGTCAGCACCCCACCTCGCCCGGTGTAGACACCGGTGGTCGTCCAAGATGCCCAACTCATCCATCCAGGTTCACACCCGGATGCCGTATGCGCCACCGACGGGACCGCCCCGGCCGGAGGAGACTCCGGCCGGGGCGGTACGGGGCCGCGCGCCGGATCAGGCGAGGGACGCGAGGGCCTCGTTGAGCGTGGCGGACGGGCGCATCACGGCCGCGGCCTTGGCCGGGTCGGGCTGGTAGTAGCCGCCGATCTCGGCCGGGGAGCCCTGGACGGCGATCAGCTCGTCGACGATCTTCTGTTCGTTGGCCGCGAGGTTCTCGGCGAACGGGGCGAAGGCCTTGGCGAGGTCGGCGTCCTCGGTCTGGGCGGCCAGCTCCTGGGCCCAGTACAGGGCCAGGTAGAAGTGGCTGCCGCGGTTGTCGATGCCGCCGAGGCGACGGGTCGGCGACTTGTCCTCGTTGAGGAAGGTGCCGGTGGCGCGGTCGAGGGTGTCGGCGAGGACCTGGGCGCGGGTGTTCCCCGTGGTGGTCGCCAGGTGCTCGAAGGAGGCGGCCAGGGCGAAGAACTCGCCGAGGCTGTCCCAGCGGAGGTAGTTCTCCTTGACGAGCTGCTGGACGTGCTTCGGGGCGGAGCCGCCGGCGCCGGTCTCGAAGAGGCCGCCGCCCGCCATCAGCGGGACGACCGACAGCATCTTGGCGCTGGTGCCCAGCTCCAGGATGGGGAAGAGGTCGGTCAGGTAGTCGCGCAGGACGTTGCCGGTGACCGAGATGGTGTTCTCGCCGCGGCGGATGCGCTCCAGGGAGAACTTCGTGGCCTCGACCGGGGACAGGACGCGGATGTCCAGGCCCTCGGTGTCGTGCTGCGGCAGGTACTGCTCGACCTTGGCGATGAGCCGCGCGTCGTGGGCGCGCTCGGCGTCCAGCCAGAAGACGGCCGGGTCGCCGGTGGCGCGGGCGCGGGTGACGGCGAGCTTGACCCAGTCCTGGATGGGCAGGTCCTTGGTCTGGCAGGCGCGGAAGATGTCGCCCTCGGCGACCTCCTGCTCCAGGACGACGTCGCCCGCGGAGTTCACCAGGCGGACGGTGCCGACCTCGGCGATCTCGAAGGTCTTGTCGTGGGAGCCGTACTCCTCGGCCTTCTGCGCCATGAGGCCGACGTTGGGTACGGAGCCCATGGTCGACGGGTCGAAGGCGCCGTGGGCGCGGCAGTCCTCGATGACGGCCTGGTAGACGCCGGAGTAGCTGTGGTCCGGCAGGACGGCGAGGGTGTCGGCCTCCTGGCCGTCCGGGCCCCACATGTGGCCGGAGGTGCGGATCATGGCCGGCATCGAGGCGTCGACGATGACGTCGGACGGCACGTGCAGGTTGGTGATGCCCTTGTCGGAGTCGACCATCGCGAGGGCGGGGCCCTCGGCGAGCTCGGCCTCGAAGGAGGCCTTGATCTCGGCGCCCAGGTGCGGGACGCCGTCCAGGCCGTTGAGGATCGAGCCGAGGCCGTCGTTCGGGGAGAGGCCGGCGGCGACGAGGGCCTCGCCGTACTTGGCGAAGGTCGCCGGGAAGAAGGCGCGCACGACGTGGCCGAAGACGATGGGGTCGGAGACCTTCATCATGGTGGCCTTGAGGTGCACGGAGAAGAGCACGCCCTCGGCCTTGGCGCGGGCGACCTGCTCGCTCAGGAAGGTGCGCAGGGCGGCGGCGCGCATGACGGCGGCGTCGACGACCTCGCCCGCGACGACCTTCAGCGGGTCGCGGAGCTCGCTGACGGTGCCGTCGGCGGCGGTGAACTCGAAGCGGAGGGTGTCGTCCGCGTCGATGACGACGGACTTCTCCGTGGAGGCGAAGTCGTTCTCGCTCATGGTGGCGACGTTCGTCTTGGACTCGGGGGTCCAGGCGCCCATGCGGTGCGGGTGGGCCTTGGCGTAGTTCTTCACCGAGGCCGGCGCGCGGCGGTCGGAGTTGCCCTCGCGCAGGACCGGGTTGACGGCCGAGCCCTTGATCTTGTCGTAGCGGGCGCGGATCTCGCGCTCCTCGTCGGTCTTCGGGTCGTCCGGGTAGGCCGGGAGGGCGTAGCCCTGGGCCTGGAGCTCGGCGACGGCCGCCTTGAGCTGCGGGATGGACGCCGAGACGTTCGGCAGCTTGATGATGTTGGCCTGCGGCGTCTTGGCCAGCTCGCCCAGCTCGGAGAGGGCGTCGGCGATGCGCTGGCCCTCCTCCAGGTACTCCGGGAAGACGGCGATGATGCGGCCCGCGAGGGAGATGTCCCGCGTCTCGACCGTGACTCCGGCCTGCGAGGCGTACGCCTGGACCACGGGCAGGAACGAGTAGGTCGCCAGGGCAGGCGCCTCGTCGGTGTGGGTGTAGATGATGGTCGAGTCAGTCACCAGGGTGCTCCGCTCCACGTCTGCGTATGCGAGATTGCTCGACATCAAGATATCTCGTGATCGCGGTCCTCGGTAAAGGGCCCCACGAGCTCCTCGTCCTCCGGGGCCCCGGCGGCCTCCGCGAAGGGGCCGCCGAGCCGGTACGGGGGCGGGGGGCCGTCCACGTCGACGTGGCGGAGCAGCAGGAGCAGGACGATCCCGGCGGCGGCGGTCACGCCGGCGGCGAGGGCCTGTCCGCAGCGGTGGGCGAGCCGGAGCTCGGCCGGGTCGTAGGGGGCGGTGGCGGGCAGGGCGAGGGTGTCGCCGAGGAGCCAGATCCCGGCGGTGAGGCCGCCGGCCGCGACGAGGACGAGCGGGAGGAGCACCAGGAGGGCCGCCGGGGCGGGCAGGCGCCGGGGGCCGGGGCGCACGTCGCCCTTGCGGGCGCGCAGGGCGAGGATCCCGCAGAAGACGGCGAGGACGAGGAGGGCGGCGGCGATGACGTCGCCGGACCGGTGCCGGCCGTCGGCGAGGGTGTACGCACCGACGGCGGCGGCCCAGAGGGTGGCGGCGCCGACGGCGGGGGCGCGCAGCCGGTGGGGGACGACGAGGACCAGGCCGAAGGCCACGCCCAGGGCGAGGACGGTCTGGGCGCTGGGGAAGCCGCTGGGCAGCAGGGCGCCGCCGGTGTCGGTGAGGCGGGGGCGCGGCGCGTACAGCCGGAGCAGTCCGGTGAGGGCGAGGGCGGTGACGACTCCGCCGGCGGCGAGGCCGGTGAGCGCGTACCGCCTGCGTATGAGGCCGACGGCGAGGAGGAGGACGCAGCCGAGGGCCAGGGAGAGGGTGGTGAGCCCGGTGAGGGAGGGGTGGTCGCGGAGCAGGGCGGCGACGGCGGTGTCGGCGCGGCGGCCGGTCGTGGCGGCGTCGCCCCAGCGGCGGCCGGTCGCGGTGAGGACGAGTCCCGCGTAGACGACCGTGAGCAGGAGGACGGCCCCGAGGCAGCCGCGCCGGGTGCGGGTGCGGACGCGAGTGGCGAACGAGCCGGCGGCCTCGCCCGCCACGGCGGCGTACCACCAGGTGTCACCGGCCCTCAGCGGCCTCGGGGAGCCGCCGGTGCGGGGCCTGTCGTAGGAAGCCATGCCCCGATTCGAACCCACGCCCGGCCGCCCCGCCCGCTGGGCTCGTCCGAACGACACGCCGGGCGGCGCGCCGGGAGCGGGAACCGGGCGGGCGGCCCCCGCGTCTGCCCCGGAGACCGTACGCACACTCCGGGGGGAGACGTCTCACATGTCGATGCCGCGCAAGATCGGAATCGGACTGCTGGTCCTGATCGCGTTCGGGTTCCTGGCGCCGAACGGCTGGTACGTCCTGGGCGCGATCGTGATCGCCCTGGCGATCGCGGGGTTCGTGGCCTTCGAGGCGATGAGCGAGTCGCACCGTTCCCACCGGCCCGACGGGCGCCGGTTCCGGCCGGGCCGGGGTGGGGACGGGCGCTGGCTCCTCCACGACGAGGACCGGGGGCCCCGCCCCTGACGGGGGCACGGCCGGGCGGTCAGCGGTCCCGGCGCGGCAGCTGGGCGCGGACGACGAGGACGAGGGCGCAGAAGACGCCGACGAAGCCGAGGGTGCCGACGCCGCTCCTCAGGGCGGGGTCGTCCAGCAGCGCCGAGACCGTCAGGACCGCGAACGCGCCCGCCGTCACCAGCTGGGCCCGGCCGAAGAGTTCGACCCGCTGGACGTACCGCCGCTGCGGGGGCAGCAGCCGGCCGGTGCGGAAGGCCGCCGCGCCGGCGGCGACGAGCAGCAGCGCGAAGATCCCGGAGGGCAGCGCGAGGTACGCGGATCGCCAGGGCACGGTCCACCCCCTGTGTCCCCGGCGCCCTGCCGGGGTCGGCGTGATCATGCCACAGGGGTGACGGACCGGACCCTCAGGAGGAGGCGCGGACCACCAGTTCGGTGGGGAGCATCCGGCGGGGCTGGTCGTCGGGGTCGCCGGGCGAGGCGATCTCCTGGAGGAGCAGGCGGGCCATCGCGCGGCCCATCTCCTCGATGGGCTGGCGCACGCTGGTGAGCGGCGGGTCCATGTGCCGGGCGACGGCCGAGTCGTCGACGCCGACGAGGGCGACGTCCTCGGGGACCCGGCGGCCCGCCTCGCGCAGGACGGCCCGCGCGCCCGCCGCCATCACGTCGGAGGCGGCGAAGACGGCGTCCAGGCCGGGCCGGCGGTCCAGGAGCTCCCGCATGGCCCGGCGGCCGCCCTCCTCGGTGAAGTCGCCGTTCGCGACGAGGCCCTCGTCGGCGGCGAGCCCCGCCTCGGCGAGGCCTTCGCGGTAGCCGTCGAGGCGGCAGCGGGCGACGTACATGTCGAGCGGTCCGGTAATGGTGGCGACGGCGCGACGGCCGCGCGCGGCGAGGTGGGCGACGGCGGCCCGGCCGGCGCCGGTGTTGTCGGAGTCGACGAAGGCGACGCTCTCGCCCTGGGAGCGGCGGCCGTTGAGGACGGCGGGCAGGCCGAGGGCGCGGACCTGGTCGGGCAGCGGGTCGTCGTCGTGCACGGAGACGAGGAGGACGCCGTCGACGCGCTGCGCGGCGAGGTACTGCTCGAAGCGCTGCCGCTCCTGCTCGCTGCGGATCAGGGTGAGGAGCAACTGCTTGTCGGCGTCGGCGAGTTCGGCGCTGACACCGCGGATGATGTCGAGGAAGTACGGCTCGGCGAAGAGCCGCGCCTCGGTCTCGGGGATGACCAGGGCGACGGCGTCGGTGCGGCTGCCCGCGAGGGCGCGGGCGGCCCGGTTGGGGACGTAGCCGAGCTCGGCGACGGCCCGTTCGACGGCGGCCTTGGCCTGTTCGCTCACCTTCGGGGAGCCGTTGATGACCCGGGAGACCGTGCCGCGGCCGACTCCGGCACGCGCGGCGACCTCCTCCAGGGTGGGCCTGCCGGTCTGCCGCCCGCTCGCCGCCATGTGCCGCTCCTCCCCCTCGGGCCGTCGCCCCCGCCTGCGTCGCCCGCGAACCTATCAGGCGGGGCGGGGCGCTTCCCGGGGCCTGAGGGAAGGGCCCGGAGCCCGGCCCGGGGCCCCGCCCCGACCTCGTCCGGGCCCCTGCCCCGGCCTCGCCCGAACCCCGGTCCGGACCCCGCCCCAGCCCTGCCCGAACCCCGGTCCGGATCCCCGTCTGAGCCCCGTCCCTGCCTTGCCCGGAGCCCGGTCCGGGCCCCCCGTCTCACCCTCGCTCCGGCCTTGCCCGGAGCCCGGCCCGGAACCCCGTCCCAGGCCTGCCCGAAGCCGGGTCCGGATCTCCGCCTCAGTCCCGTCCCGGCCCCTCCCGAATCCCGGGTCCGGGCCTCCGTTCCGGGCCCGTCCCAGCACCACCCGATCCCCGGCCCGGGCCCGGCTCGAATCGCGGGGCGGGGCCGGGGCGGAACCCGCTCCGGGCGTCGGCACGGACCGCGCCGCCGGGGGTGCCGGGAGGTCCGGAGGCCACTTTCCGTACCGTCTCCGCCGCCCTCCGTATTGCCGCAGGTCAAACCGGCCTTATGTGCATAAGACACTCTTTCGGCGTACCGTCGTGGGGTTCCCTTACTCTTCGACGCCCCGGGAGAGCGCGTGCCCCGCTCCACGACCGACCATGCCCCGACGCCCCGCGAGGGGCGCCGTCCGCGTCTCCGGACGGCCGCGATCGCGACAGGCGTGGTCGCGGTGGCCGCCGGCGGCCTGTACGGTGCGGGCCTGCTCGCCACCGGGGACGACATATCCGCCGGCACCCGGGTCGCCGGCATAGACATCGGCGGCATGAGCCGCTCGCAGGCCGAGGCGAGACTCGCCGCCGAGGCCCCGGCCGAGTGGAAGGCGCCGATCCCCGTGCGGCTCGGCGACGAGGCCTCGACCGTGGACCCGGCCGCCGCCGGGCTGACCGTGGACGTGGCGAAGACCGCCGAGCAGGCGGCCGACCCCTCCCGCGACCCGGTCACCGTCGTCCGGCGCCTCTTCTCCTCCGGCGAGCGCGACCTCCGGCCGGTCTTCGCGTACGACGAGGCCAAGGCGAAGGCCACCGTGGCCGACCTCGCGAAGCGCAACGACCGCGCGGTCCGCGAGGGCTCCGTCGCCTTCCGCGACGGGAAGGCCGTCGCGACCCAGCCGGTCACCGGCCGGAAGCTGGACACCGGCCGGGCCGTCGAGTCCCTCCGCGCGGCCTACCCGGCCGCCACGGGCGCGGCGCCGGTCGCCCTCCCCGTCGCCCTGACCCAGCCGAAGCTGCCCGCCGCCGAGGTGAACCGCTTCCTCGACACGTACGCGAAGCCCGCCCTCTCCGGCCCCGTGACGCTCACGGCGGGGAGCGAGCGCCTGCGGATCTCCCCCGCCACCCTGAGCGACCACCTCACCGTGAAGAACGACGACGGGCACCTCAGCGGGAACCTGGACGCGGACGCGCTGCTGCGCGACCCGGACGTGGCACGGCCGCTCTCCTCCCTGACGAACGCGCCCACGCAGTCCACCCTCGGCGTGCGGAACGGCAAGGTCGTCGTGGAGTCGGAGGGCCGGCCCGGCCACGAGGTGACCGCGAAGGCCCTCGGCGACGCCGTCCGCCCGCTGCTCACCAAGACCGGCGACGCGGCCCGTACGGCCACGGTGGCCACCAAGGTCACGCAGCCCGACCTGACCTCCGACTCGCTGGCCCGCCTCGGCATCACCGAGCAGATGTCGTCGTTCACGGTGAACTTCCCCTCGGCCCCGTACCGGACGACGAACATCGGCCGGGCGGCCGAGCTGATCAACGGCTCGCTCGTGCAGCCCGGCGCGGTGTGGAGCTTCAACAAGACGGTGGGCGAGCGCACCCCGGACAACGGCTTCGTCGACGGCACGATGATCCTCGACGGCCAGTACCGCTCCGCGCCCGGCGGCGGCGTGTCCGCCATGGCCACCACCGTCTTCAACGCCATGTTCTTCGCCGGGGTGAAGCCCGTCGAGTACGGCGCCCACTCCTTCTACATCGAGCGCTACCCGGCCGGCCGCGAGGCGACCGTCGCCTGGGGCAGCCTGGACCTGAAGTTCCGCAACGACACGGGCAAGCCGATCTACATCAAGGCGAGCGCGACGGACTCCTCGGTCACCGTGAGCTTCCTCGGGACGAAGAAGTACGACTCGGTGGAGGCGGTCGCCGGTCCGCGCACCCACCTCACGCAGCCGACGAAGCGCGAGGGCACCGGCAAGGCCTGCGTGCCGCAGCCCCCGCTGGAGGGCTTCGACATCTCGGTGGACCGGGTGTTCAAGAACGGCGGCGCCGAGGTCAAGCGGGAGACCTTCAAGACCCACTACACCCCGCGCGACGAGGTGACCTGCACGGTGGACGGCGGGGAAACCCCCGAGAAGGCCCCGGCGAAGACTCCGCAGGAGATCGCCGACGGGCGCTGACGCGCGCCGCCGGAAGGGTGTCTTCCCGTCCGGCCCGGGCATGACTTCGGAGCGCGGCCCGCAGGGGCCCGCCGGGAACGCCCCCGGACACCACGGGCCGGGCGCGGCCTTCCGGCCGGGCCCCGGACCCCCCCGGCGGGCCGGCCGATCCGCCGGAGGCCCGCCTTGGCACAGCGCACCGACCCCTGCGAGCGGCTGCTCGGCGACGCCGTGCGCGCGGGCGTCGTGCCCGGCGCCGCGTGGGCCGCGGGCGACGCCCGCACCACCCTGTCGGCCGGGGCCGTCGGCCTCCTCGACCCGGCGGACCCCGCCGGACCGACGCGCCCCGACTCCCTCTTCGACGTCGCGAGCCTCACCAAGGTCCTCGCCGTCTGGGCCGTGACCGGCACCCTCGTCGACGCCGGCAAGCTCGACCCGTCCGCCCCGCTCGGCTCGTACTGGCCGGAGGCCGCCGGGCGGCCGCTCGCCGACGTCACGGCCCACCACCTCCTCACCCACACGGCGGGCCTGCCGCTGCGCGCCAACCTGCGGCACCTGTACGGCTCCGACCCGCAGGACGTACGGGACGGGGTGCTGTCCGAGCCGCTGCGGCACCGGCCCGGAGAGGCCGTCGCGTACACCGACCGGGCGGCCCTCGTCCTCGGCTACCTCGCCGAGCACCTCACGCGCCGGCCGCTCCCCCGGCTCGCCGGGGACCGGGTCTGGACGCCCCTCGGCATGACCGACACCCGCTACGGGCCGCTGCCGGACGCCCTCCGGGAGCGGTGCGCGCCGACGGAGTACGACGAGGAGAGCGGCGCCCGGCTCCGGGGCACCGTCCACGACTTCTCGACGCGGCTCCTCGGCGGGGCCTGCGGCATCGCGGGCGTCTTCACCACCACCGGGGACATCGGCCGCTTCCTGCGCCACCTGCTCGATCCGGTGCCCGGCACCTTCTCCGCCGCGTGGACCGCCGCATCGCTGCGCGTGCGCACCGGGCCGCTCGACCCGCCGCGCGGGCTCTTCTGGCACCCGGCGCCGGGCACGGGTCCGGCGGACGACGTCTGGGCGCACTTCGGCTTCACCGGCACGGGCCTGTGGGTCTCGCCCGCGCGGGGACGCTGGGCCGTCCTGCTGACCAACCGGCTCTACCTCACCCGCGATCCCGGACCGCTGGCCCGGGTCAGGGACGCCTTCCGGACCCTGGCCCTCTCCTGACCGGCCGCCCGTCCTGTCCCCCGTCTTGCCCCCCGCCCCGCCTCCGCCCCGCCTCCGCCCCGCCCCCGTCCCGTCAACAGGGCACGGAGGGGCCCTCGTCACACCCCGTACCCCTTGATCGATCGAACGGGCCGGGGGTTACCATATGAGCGCCGCCTAGCTCGAAAGATAAACTTGTGACTGTCAATGACGACTCGTTCACCAGCTGGAAGAACCGCGAGGAGATCGCGGAGTCGATGATCCCGATCATCGGGAAGCTGCACCGGGAGCAGGACGTCACCGTCCTCCTCCACAGCCGCTCCCTGGTGAACAAGTCGGTGGTCAGCATCCTCAAGACCCACCGCTTCGCCCGGCAGATAGCCGGCGAGGAGCTGTCGGTCACCGAGACGCTCCCCTTCCTCCAGACGCTCACCACCCTCGACCTCGGCCCCTCCCAGATCGACATCGGCATGTTGGCCGCCGACTACAAGAGCGACGACCGCGGTCTCTCGGTGGCGGAGTTCACCGCCGAGGCCGTGGCCGGCGCCACCGGTGAGAACAAGATCGAGCGCCGCGACGGACGCGACGTCGTCCTCTACGGCTTCGGCCGCATCGGACGCCTCGTCGCCCGCCTCCTCATCGAGAAGGCCGGTTCCGGCAACGGCCTGCGACTGCGCGCGATCGTGGTGCGCGGCGGCGGTGAGCAGGACCTCGTGAAGCGCGCCTCGCTGCTGCGCCGCGACTCCATCCACGGCCAGTTCCAGGGCACGATCACGGTCGACGAGGAGAACAGCTCCATCGTCGCCAACGGCAACACCATCAAGGTGATCTACGCCAACGACCCCTCCGAGGTCGACTACACGGCGTACGGCATCGAGAACGCCATCCTGATCGACAACACCGGCAAGTGGCGCGACCGCGCGGGCCTCTCCAAGCACCTGCGCCCCGGCATCGACAAGGTCGTCCTGACCGCGCCCGGCAAGGGCGACGTGCCGAACATCGTGCACGGCGTCAACCACGACACGGTCAAGCCGGACGAGCGGATCCTGTCCTGCGCCTCCTGCACCACCAACGCGATCGTCCCGCCGCTGAAGGCGATGGACGACGAGTACGGCGTGCTGCGCGGCCACGTGGAGACCGTCCACTCGTTCACCAACGACCAGAACCTCCTGGACAACTACCACAAGGCCGACCGCCGCGGCCGTTCCGCGCCGCTCAACATGGTGATCACCGAGACCGGTGCCGCCTCGGCCGTCGCCAAGGCGCTGCCGGAGCTGAAGGCCCCGATCACCGGCAGCTCGATCCGCGTCCCCGTCCCGGACGTCTCGATCGCGATCCTGAGCCTGCGCCTGGGCCGCGAGACCACCCGCGACGAGGTCCTGGAGTACCTGCGCGACGTCTCGCTGCACTCGCCGCTGAAGCGCCAGATCGACTTCACCACGGCCCCCGACGCCGTCTCGATGGACTTCGTGGGCTCGCGCCACGCGTCGATCGTCGACGCCGGCGCGACCAAGGTCGACGGCGACAACGCGATCCTGTACCTGTGGTACGACAACGAGTTCGGCTACTCGTGCCAGGTCATCCGGGTCGTCCAGCACGTCTCCGGCGTGGAGTACCCGACCTTCCCGTCTCCGGCGGTCTGACCTCCGCGACGCCGACGAGCGCGCCGCACCCCCCGCCGGGGTGCGGCGCGCTCCCGTTCCCGGGGCGGCGAACCGGAGGCGCGGTCACCGGCGTCCCTCCCGCCATGAAGACGTTCGTCCACGGGACACGCCAGCTGCTGCGCTTCGCGGTCCTGGAGGTGCGCTGCTGCGCCTTCGCCGTCGCGCTCGTCGGTGGGATCGCCGCCTCGACGCTGCTGCCCGACCTGCCGATCGCCCGCTACGACCTGCTCCTCCTGTACGGCATCGGGCTCACGCTCCTCGCGTGGCGGCTCGGCTGGGACACCGGCCGGGACGTCGCCGTGATCGCCTGCTGCCACGCCATCGGTCTGCTCTTCGAGTTGGTCAAGGTGCGGATGGGCTCGTGGAGCTACCCGGAGGAGGCGCTGACGAAGTTCGGCGGCGTCCCCCTGTACGGCGGGTTCCTGTACGCGGCCGTGGGCAGTTACGTGTGCCGGGCCTGGCACCTGTTCGACCTGCGGCTCACGGGCTACCGGCCCCGGGTGACGGCGGTCCTCGCCGGCGCCGTGTACGTGAACTTCTTCAGCCACCACTGGCTGCCCGACGCGCGCTGGGCGCTGGCGGCGCTGCTGCTCGTCGCGACGGCGGGCACGTGGGTGCGGTTCCGGGTCGGGGCCCGGGAGCACCGGATGCCGCTGGCCCTGTCGTTCGTCCTGATCGGCTTCTTCCTGTGGGTCGCGGAGAACGCGGCCACGTACGTCGGCGCCTGGAGCTATCCGCACCAGCTGGGCGGCTGGGAGCCCGTCCCCCTCTCCAAGTTCGGCGCGTGGGCGCTGCTGATCAGCGTCACCTTCGTCCTGGTGGCGGGCGGCGGCGGGCGGGACGGGGTCCGGGACGGTGACCAGGGCGGTGGCCGGGGCGGTGGCCGGAAATTTGTTCTCGACGCGCCCGGGTGAGAGATTTGTGGATTTCCCGCGCCGGAGCCGCCGACGTGCTACAGTCGACGTCAGTTGCAGTTGTGGTTCCCAAATACTTACAAGTGCCTTCGACGATTCGACATCGTCAGGCACTTGATTTGTTTTCGGTGCAGTTTCCGGACGGGGCAATCATCACGGCGACTCCGGGTTCCGCACAGTGCGGTTCCCAGGGCTACGCCCCGAAGGAGATATTGACATGGCCAATGGCACCGTGAAGTGGTTCAACTCGGAAAAGGGCTTCGGCTTCATCGAGCAGGAGGGTGGCGGCCCGGACGTGTTCGCCCACTACTCCAACATCGCCACCTCCGGCTTCCGTGAGCTCCAGGAAGGCCAGAAGGTGACCTTCGACGTCACGCAGGGCCAGAAGGGCCCGCAGGCGGAGAACATCCTCCCCGCCTGACGTTGACACGTCCGACGCGGCCGGTGTCCTCACCCGTGTGGTGAGGACACCGGCCCGTCGCGTTTTCCGGATTTCCCACGGACCGGAAGGCCGTTCGCCGCGCCCGCGGCGCGTCCGGATCCGTACCGCACACGCCCTTCGGTACGTCGCGATGATTCACGGGTCCACGACCCGTCGTGAATTCCTCGGAGCGCACCGTTTCGAGGAAGGTCACATGAACAGCACACCCCGTACGGACGACGCCCGGAAGGACGAATGCGCGTCGTCCTCGACACCGGTCACCGGCTTCGCCGAGCTCGGCCTGCCGGCCGAGGTGCTCCGGGTGCTCGGCCGTCAGGGTGTCGACGAGCCGTTCCCGATCCAGGCCGCCACCCTGCCCGACGCCCTCGCGGGCCGCGACGTCCTCGGGCGCGGACGGACCGGGTCCGGCAAGACGCTCGCCTTCGGCCTTCCGCTGCTCGTGCGGACCGCCGGACGCCGGGCCGAGGCGCGCAGGCCGCTCGCCCTGGTCCTGGTGCCCACGCGGGAGCTGGCCCAGCAGGTCACCGACGCGCTCGCCCCGTACGCCGCCGCGCTGAGGCTGCGCCTGGCGACCGTGGTCGGCGGCATGTCGATCGGCCGGCAGGCGACCGCGCTGCGCGACGGGGCCGAGGTCCTGGTCGCGACGCCGGGCCGCCTCATGGACCTGGTGGAGCGCAAGGACTGCCGGCTCGAACGGGTGGCGGTCACCGTCCTCGACGAGGCCGACCAGATGGCCGACCTGGGCTTCATGCC
Organism: Streptomyces sp. NPDC093071; assembly: GCF_044754545.1. Lineage (NCBI taxonomy): Bacteria > Bacillati > Actinomycetota > Actinomycetes > Kitasatosporales > Streptomycetaceae > Streptomyces > Streptomyces sp. NPDC093071. The sequence goes on from NZ_JBIVPH010000002.1 coordinate 717,671, forward strand.
GCAGGTCACCGAGCTCCTGGACCAGGTGCGCGCCGAGGGGCAGCGGATGCTGTTCTCCGCCACGCTCGACCGGAACGTCGACCTGCTCGTCGAGCGCTACCTCAGCGACCCGGTCGTGCACTCGGTCGACCCGTCGGCCGCCGCCGTCTCCACCATGGAGCACCACGTGCTCCACGTGCACGGCCCCGACAAGTTCGCCACCGCCACGGAGATCGCCGCCCGCGACGGGCGGGTGATCATGTTCCTGGACACCAAGCACGCCGTGGACCGCTTCACCAAGCACCTCCTCGGCAGCGGCGTCCGGGCGGCGGCGCTGCACGGCGGCAAGTCCCAGCCGCTGCGGACCCGCACCCTGGACCGCTTCAGGACGGGCGAGGTGACGGTCCTGGTCGCCACCAACGTGGCGGCGCGCGGCATCCACGTCGACGCGCTCGACCTCGTCGTCAACGTCGACCCGCCGGCCGACGGCAAGGACTACCTGCACCGCGGCGGCCGCACCGCGCGCGCCGGCGAGTCCGGCGTCGTCGTCACCCTGGTCACCCCCGAGGAGCGCCGAGACGTGGCCCGCGTCATGGCCGACGCGGGCATCCGCCCCCACGTCACCCGGGTCCGCTCCGGCGAGGCCGAACTGACCCGCATCACCGGCGCCCGCAAGCCCTCGGGCGTCCCGGTCGCCGGCAGCGCCCCCACCCAGGAGGGCCCCAAGCGCGGCGGCGCCGCCTTCCGCGGCATCGGCACGGTCCCCGGCCGCCCGGGCCGCGCCAAGAACGAGTCCCGCCGCGCCGCCGAGACCCGCCAGACCGCCGAGGCCCGCCGAGCGGCGAAGGTCCGCCGGGGCGGGTGACCCCGGCGGGGGGCCGTAGCGGTCCGCCCCTCAGCGCTCCGGGGTCCGCGTCGTGATCAGCGTGCCCGCGAGCAGGCTCGCCAGGAGCAGGAGGGCCGACGCGCACCAGAAGGCGACGGAGTAGCCGTCGAGGACGGCGGCGTTGAGCTGGGCGACGGAGTCCGCCAGGGCGTCCGGGAGGTCGTCCTCGGTGAGGGGGAAGCCGTTCTTCGCCGCCTCGACCAGGGGTTGCGGGATGTTCTGCTCCGGGCCGATCCGGGTCGGGATCAGGGCGGCGAGGACGGTGCCGAGGAGGGGGAAGGCGATCCAGCCGCCCAGGTTGTGGGCGGTGAGGACCGTGGCCGCCGTGCCTCCGGCGTGGGAGGGGGTGGCCGTTCCGGTGGCGGTGGCGAGGAGCGGGCCCAGGGCGAGGCCGAGGCCGAGGCCGACGAGGAGGGTGGCGGGCAGGAGCAGCGGGAGGTACGAGGTGTCCGCGTCCAGACCGGTCAGGAGCGCCGTGCCGACCGCGGCGAGCAGCAGGCCCGGTGCGATCAGGTGGCGGGGCGGCAGCCGGTGCTGGAGGTTGCCCGCGACCAGGGTGGAGCCGAGGAGGACCCCGCCCGCCATGGGCAGCAGGAGGAGCCCGACCGCCCCGGGGGTGCGGTACTGGAAGCCCTGGAGGTAACGGGACAGGAGCAGGAACAGCGTGAGCGCGCCCGCCCCCGCGAAGAGCAGGGCGAGCAGGGAGCCCGCGCGGTGGCGGTCCGCGAGGACGCGCGGGGCGACGAGCGGGCCGCCCGTCCGGGTCTGCCACCCCGCGAAGGCCAGGAGCAGGACCGTGCCCGCCACCAGCGGGACGACGGTCCACGGGTCGCTCCAGCCGCGCCCGTCGGAGCCGTACGTCCCCGCGACCGTGTGGAGGCCGTAGACCAGGGCGAGCAGCCCGCCGGTGCCGAGCAGCACGCCCAGCCCGTCGAACCGTACGGAGGCGCGGTCCGGGCGGTCGTTCCACAGGCGGCTCGCGACGAGGGCCACCACCGCCGCGAGCGGCACCGCGGCGTACAGGCTCCCCCGCCAGTCGAGGGCGTCGACCAGCAGCCCGGACGCGTACGCGCCGATCGCGAGGCCGCCGCCGACGGTCACCGCGTAGATCCCGAAGGCCCGGCCGCGCTCCCTCGGGTCGGTGAACCCGCCGCAGACCAGCGCGAGGGACGCCGCCGAGAGCAGGGCGGCGAACACGCCCTGCAGGGCGTGGGCGACGACGAGCTGGACGGAGCCGCCCGCCGTGGCGCCGATCGCGCAGGCCCCGGCGAAGCCGATCGAGCCGACGGTCAGCGCCCGCCCTCGCCCCAGGAGATCGGCGACGTGTCCGCCGAGGATCAGCAGTCCGCCGAACGCCAGCGCGTGGGCGAGGTACATCAGCCCCAGGCCGCTCGCGGCGAGCCCCAGGTCGTAACTGATGGCCGGCAGGGCCGCGTCGACGGTCGACGCGCCCATGACCACGAGGAGTTGGGCCAGTACCGCCGCCGTCAGGCCCCACCAGCGCCGGGGTGACGGCGCGGGAGCGTCGGCGGCGGTGGGAGTCGCCGACCAGGCGCCCGGCCGGGCTCCCGGCACCGCACCGATGGCGGGGCCGAAGCCCGCCGCCGGGGTCGTGGGCGCGTACGCGGGCGGGGCGGGGACCGGGCGGGGCTGCGGGACCGGCGCGGCCGGGATCCTCGGATCCGGCACCACCGCCCGCACCTCCGGCGCGAAGTCCAGCAACTGGGCTGCGCGACGCCCGAGTTGGGCCAGGACGGAGCCGGGGAGCCACTCCTCGTCCCGGTCCGGCACCGTGCGGGCGGCGACCTCGGCGGGCGTGGGCCGCCGCGCCGGGTCCTTCTCCAGACAGGCGCGGACGAGGTCGACGAGCGACTCCGGCACGCCCGTGAGGTCGGGCTCCTCCTCCGCGATCCGGAAGAGGTGCGCGCTGAGCCCGGTCTCCGTGGCGCCGAAGAGCAGCCGCCCCGTGGCCGCGTACACGAGGACGGCGCCGAGGCAGAACACGTCGCTGGCGGGCGTGAGTTCGCGGCCCCGCACCTGCTCCGGCGACATGAAGCCGGGCGAGCCGATCAGCATCCCGGTACGGGTGTGCAGGCTGTCCCCGGCGAGGCCGTCCATGGCCCGCGCGATGCCGAAGTCGATGACGCGCGGCCCGTCCACCGTCACCAGGACGTTGGACGGCTTCAGGTCGCGGTGGATCAGACCGGCGCCGTGCACCGACCCCAGGGCCACGGCGAGCCGGTGGGCCAGGACGCGGACCGAGTGCTCGGGCAGCGGCCCGAAGTCCCGGGCGACGACGGTCGTCAGGTCGGGGCCCGCGATGTACTGGGTCGCCACCCACGGCACCGGCGCCTCGGTGTCGGCGTCCAGCACGGCCGCCGTCCACTCCCCTCCCACCCGGCGGGCGGCCGCCACCTCGCGCGCGAACCGGCGGCGGAACTCGGGGTGCCGGGCGTGCTCGGCCTGCACCACCTTCACCGCGACCGTCCGCCCGGCCTCCGAGCGGCCGAGGTACACCAGGCCCATGCCGCCCGCGCCGAGGCGGGCGACGATGCGGTACGGGCCGATGGCGGCCGGGTCCTCGGACATCAGCTGTTCCACGGAAGAAACCTCCGGGTCGTGACGTTCTTCTTCACCGACGGGGGGTTCACGGCGCTCACCGGCGCCCCTCCGGACGAACCCGGGACACGCTACCGGGCCGTTCCGGATCCGCCCCCACCGCGCTCACGAAGGACGTGTCATGAAGATCGGCATCATCGGCGCCGGCAACATCGGCGGCAACCTCACCCGTCGTCTCACGGCCCTCGGGCACGACGTGTCCGTGGCCAACTCCCGCGGCCCCGAGACGCTCACCGCGCTCGCCGAGGAGACCGGGGCCACCCCGGTCCCCGTCACCGAGGCCGCCCGCGACGCGGAACTGGTCGTCGTGACCATCCCCCTGAAGAACGTCCCCGACCTGCCCGGCGACGTCCTCTCCGGCGCCGCCGAGGGCTTCGTCGTCCTCGACACCAACAACTACTACCCGAGGGAGCGCGACGGGCGGATCGCCGCCATCGAGGACGAGGGCCTGACCGAGAGCCGGTGGACGGAGAAGCACCTGGGCCATCCCGTCGTCAAGGCGTTCAACGGCACCTACGCCCAGGACATCCTCGACCTGCCGCGCCCGGCCGGCGACCCCGGGCGGATCGCCCTGCCGGTCGCCGGTGACGACGAGGCGGCCAAGGAGACCGTCCGCGCCCTCATCGACGAACTCGGCTTCGACACGGTCGACGCCGGCGGCATCGACGACTCCTGGCGGCAGCAGCCCGACACCCCCGTGTACGGGCTGCGCGCGGGCGTCGACGCCGTGACCGAGGCCCTCGCCAAGGCCTCCCCCGAGCGCCCCGCCGCCTTCCGGGGCTGAGCGCGCGGCACCGCGCCCGGCCCGGCGGACCGCACGGTCCCGGGCCGGGCCGCTCGCGCCTCCCCCGGGGCGGAGGACGCCCTGCGGACCTCGTGGCGCGCCGGTGCCGGCGCCGTCGACGAGGGAGGGTACGACGACGATCCGGCCGTGCGCGGAGGCCGACGTGCCCGCGTACAGGCCGAGTTGCGCGGCGTCCCCGGAGGCGGGGGTCGCGGGGGCGCGGGGTGCGGTCGGCGTCGGACGTGACGCGTACCAGGGCCGCGGCGGGCGCTCCATCGGTCTTTCTCCTTCTTCACGCCGGCCGGACCCGGTGCGCGGTGCGGTATTCGGTGCGCGGTGTGGTGCTCGGTGCGGTATGCGATTCAGTGCGCGGCGCGTTCGCCGGACGGGTCGGCGACCACGATCCGCACGTCCGGGGGCGCGTACGCGCGCGCCTTGCGGACCATTCTGGCCAGATCGAACTCGGCGCGCGGGACGGCGACATGGGCCGGTTCGGCCACGACGGACTGGGGGACGTCGCTCCACGGAAGCAGCGCGGTGCCGAACCGGGCGCCGGCCGCGTCGAACTGGAACGCCGTGCGCCGGTTCTCGTACCAGCCGATGACGAAGGGGACCGCCGCGACGCTGACGACGCCGCCCTTCATGTCGAGCGCCCGGCCGAGGAGCAGGGCGAGGGCGATCACGCCCGCGATCGCGCCCCACAGGCCCACCCGGTCCCGGGCGGAGAAGGGACGGGCGACGCGGTAGCGCTCCCAGCCGCCGCCACGGCGGGTGGGCCGCGCGCCGGACGCGTCCGGGGGCGGGGACGAGGACATGGGGGACCTCTCTCGACAGTTCGACGGTGGAGCGGTGGGCGGTTCGGCGGGGAGGGCGGGCCGCGTTCGCGATCCGTACCGTCACGGTGGTCCGGTCCCGCGACGGCCGCGGGGCGGCAGCCGACACTGCCGCCCCGCCCTGTGCGTCGTCACCCGGCACCTCCGCCCCCCGTCGATGCGTGGGCACCCGACACAACTCGGCCAACCCTGGCGCACCGCGTTGCAAGGGCGATGAAATCCTGTTGAAGCAAGGACCTTGAAGAACTACGCGGGCACGGGGCGCACGGAAGACACGGGGACGCGAAGTGGACGAGCGGGCAACGGGGCCGGGCGGAGCCCCGGCCGGTGCGGAGGAACGCCTGCGGATCGACCTGCTCGGATCCGTCCGGGCCCGGCGCGGCGGAACGCGGATCGCCCTCGGTCCGGTGCGCAGGCAGGCGGTCCTCGCCGCCCTGGTGCTGCGCGCGCCGGCCTTCGTGACGTACGAGCGGCTCCTCGACGACGTCTGGGGCGCCGAGCCGCCCGGGACCGGCCACCGGGTCCTGCCGAGCTACGTCTACGCGCTGCGCAAGGCGCTCGACGCGCCGGACGCCGGGCCCGGCGGGTCGGTGATCCTCGGCGGGCGCGGCGGCTACCGCTTCGTGCCCGAGGGGGCCGGGACCGATCTCGCCGAACTCGCCGAACGGACCGCCCGCGCCCGGCGGGCGAAGGCCGCGGGCGACCTCGACGCGGCGCTCGACCACGGCGGCCGGGCCCTGGAACTGCTCCACGGCGAGCCCCTGCCGGGACTGCCCGGGCCCCTCGCCGGGAGCGAGCGGCAGCGCCTCGCCCGGCAGCGGCGCGCGCTCCTCCAGGACCGGGCGGAGTGCCTCGTCCTGCTCGGGCGGCACGCGGAGGCGCTGGACGGGCTCATGGCGGCGCCGCAGGACCCGCCGCACGACGAGCCGCTCGCCGCCCTGCGGATGCGCGCGCTGTACGGCAGCGGACGGCAGGCCGAGGCCCTGGCCGTCTACGGGGAGACGCGCCGCCGGCTCCTCGACGAACTGGGCGTGGAGCCGGGCGAGGAGCTGCGCCGCGTGCACCGGGCCGTCCTGCGGCGGGACGACGAACTCCTGCTCGGCGGGGCGGGCGGGACCCGGGGCGACGCCAGGTCCGATGAGGGTTCCGGCGGTGGAGACCGGCCCGCCGCCGGGAGCGAGTCCGGGCACGACGGCGCGCCCCGCCCCCTCGGCCGTACGAGCGGTGCGGGCAGTACGAGCGGTACGAGCGGTACGAGCGGTACGGATAGCTCGGACGGCGAGCACCACCTCGCGGACGGCTCCGCCCCCTCCGGTCTCCCCCGCCCCCGGCACGAGGAGCGCCCCGGCCGCCCCCGTCACCCCGACCGGCCGCGCCGCCCCCTCCGGCACCGCAACGAACTCCCGGGCGACACCGCCTGTCTGATCGGGCGCGAGGCGGAACTCGCCCTGCTCACCGCCCCGGTGGCCCCGGGAGCGGTGTCCGTGATGACCGTCGACGGTACGGCGGGGGTCGGCAAGACGGCCCTGGTGGTGCGCGCCGCCTGGGCGCTGGCCGACGCCCATCCCGACGGCTGCCTGTTCGTGGACCTGCACGCGCACGGCGCCGCCCACGAGGCCGTCGACCCGCGGCGGGCCCTGCGCCGGCTGCTGCGCGCGGTCCGCGACCGGGGCCACGGTGTCCCCGACGAGCCGCGGGGCGCACAGGACGGGGACGGTCCGGACGACCTGACGGAGCTGGTCGCGGCCTGGCGGGCCGCCACGAGCGGGCTGCGGCTGCTGCTCGTCGTGGACGACGCCCGCAGCGCCGAGCAGGTCCGTCCGCTGCTGCCCGCCGGACCCGGGAGCCGGGTCCTCGTCGCGGGCCGGCAGCGCCTGCCGGGACTCGACGCCGACGTGCGGCTCACCGTGGAGCCCCTGGACACGGGGGTCGCGGTCGGGCTGCTCCGCGAGCTCCTCGGCACGGACCGGGCGGACCGCGAGCCCGAGGCGGCCCGCGAACTCGCCCGCCGTTGCGGCGGACTGCCGCTGGCACTGCGCATCGCGAGCGCCCGGCTGCAGAACCGCCCGTCGTGGACCCTGGCGTTCCTGGCCGGGCGGATGTCCGACGACGCGCGGGGCCTCGGCGAGCTGCGGGCCGAGGACCGCAGCGTGGAGGCCGCCTTCCGGCTGTCGTACGACCAGCTCGCCCCGGGGCTGCGGCGCGGTTTCCGGGCGGTGGGCCTGGCTCCGACGGCCCGGTTCGACGACCTCGTGCTCGCCGTCATGCTGGGCCGCTCCCGGCGGCACGCCGAGGAGGTCCTGGAGGACCTGGTCGACGCGAGCCTGGTGCAGCAGCCGCACCCCGGCCGGTACCGGCTGCACGATCTCGTACGGGCCCACGCGCGGCAGCTCGCCGGGGAGGCGCCCGAGGAGGCCGCGGCGGACCGGGACGCGGTCCTGCGGCTCTACACGGCCGCCGGGCGGCTCGCCGCCGACTGGGGCCCGGACGCGTTCCCCACCGGGCCCGAGGACGCCGGCGACGCTCCGTTCGCCGACTGGCGGGAGGCGTCCGCGTGGCTGGGCGCGGCGGGCGGGGAGCTGGTCGACGTGGTGGCGTACGCGGTCGCCGCCGGGGAGTTCGACCACGCCTGCTGGATCGCGGAGGCGCTGGTCGACCACCTGCTCGGGCAGGGCCAGCACCACGAGTGCCGGGCCGCCCTGGAGCTTGCCCTGTCCTGTGCGGACCGGTCGTCGGACCTGCGGATGCCCGCGTCGCTGCGCAACTGCATGGGGTTCCTCGACGTGCACCGGGGACGGTTCCCGCAGGCGCACTCCTGGTTCGCGGACGCGCTGCGCCACGGCTCCGGCCACGGCGACCCCCGGGACCGCGTCCGGGCCGTCGCCGGCATGGGGGTCACGGAGTGGACGCAGGGCCGCGTCGAGGAGGGCACGGCCCTGCTGGAGGAGGCGGTGGAGCGGGCGGCCGGGCTCGGCGACGACTGGCTGACCGGGGTCGTGCACTGCAACCTGGGCGCGATCCACCATCGGCGGGGACGATACGAGGAGGCCCTGGAGGACTACACCACGGCCCTCGCGCTCGCCGAGAAGAGCGGCCGGCCCCGTCCGGTCGCCAGCAGTCTGTGCTTCGTCGCCGAGGCGCAGCTGGCCCTGGGGCGGACGGCGGAGGCCGTCGGGCTGCTGCGGCGGGCGGCCGATCTGGCCCGCGAGGCCGAGGACCCGCCGCTGCGGGCGGCGACGCTCTCCCGGCTCGCCGCCGCCGAGCACGCCCGGGGCCGTCTGGGCCCGGCCGTCGACACCCACCACGAGGCCCTGTCCGCGCTGACCCGGCACACCAGCACGTGGCTGGAGATGCAGGTCCGGGTCCGGCTGGGCGGCACCTACGCCGCCGCGGGGCGGCACGCCGAGGCCCGCCGGGAGTTCGAGGCCGTCCTCGCCCTGCCCGGTGCCGACAGCCATCCGCACGAGTACGGCCTGGCTCGCGACGGGCTGGCCGGCGCCACGCCCTCGGTCCCGACCCCGACTCCGAGCCCGACCCCGACTCCGAGCCCGGCTCCGGCTCCGGCTCCGGCTCCGGCTCCGGCTCCGGCTCCGGGGGAGGGTTCCTGACGTCAGAGGGCCACGATCGTCGTCTCGGTCGCCTTGAGGCCGGTCCAGACCGGCACCCCGTCCGCCAGGCCGAGTTCGGCGGCGGCCTGCGGGGTGATCTCGGCGACGAGGTCGGGGGCGTCGGGCGAGGTGACCAGGACCCGGAGCCGGCTGCCGCTGGCGGTGATCTCGCGTACGGTGCCGGGCCAGACGTTGCGGGGGCTGCCCGCGGGCCTCTCGCGGTGCAGGGACACCGCCTCGGGCGCGACGATCGCGAGCGCCGGGGTGCCGGGCGGCGGGGGTTCGGCGGCGACCAGGGTGCCGCCGCCGTCGAGCGCGAGGCCGTCCGGGGTGGCCGTGCCGGGCCAGGCGTTGCGGCCGAGCATCCGGGCGACCCAGGGGGACCGGGGATGGCGGGTGACCTCGGCGGGGGTGTCGTCCTGGAGGGTGCGGCCGTCCTGGAGGACGAGGACGCGGTCGGCGAGGGAGACGGCCTCGACCGGGTCGTGGGTGACGATGAGGCAGACGCCGCCGAAGCCGGCGAGGTGGGTGCGCAGGGTGTGCCGGACGTGTGCCCGGGTGGTCTGGTCGAGGGCGGCGAGGGGTTCGTCGAGGACGAGCAGCCGGGGGCGGGCCGCGAGCGCCCGGGCGAGGGCGACCCGCTGGGCCTGGCCGCCGGAGAGCTGGGCCGGCTTCCGGTGCCCCAGGTGGCCGACGCCGAGCCGGTCGAGCCAGGCCTGTGCCTCGCGGCGGGCCCCGGCCCGGGCGACGCCCTGGGCGCGCAGGCCGTAGGCGGTGTTGGCGAGGGCCGACAGGTGCGGGAAGAGCGCGCCGTCCTGCGGCACCCACGCGACGTGGCGGCGGTGCGGGGGCAGGGCGGTGACGTCCTCGTCGCCGAGCCGGAGGTCCGCGTGGGCGCGGGGGGTGAGGCCGAGCAGGGCGCGGAGCAGGGTGGTCTTGCCGGCGCCGTTGGGGCCGACGACGGCGATGGTGGTGCCGGGTCCGGCGTCCAGGGTGAGCCGGGTGAAGCCGGTGACGTCGGCGTGCAGCGCCCACCGGCCGCCGGGGGCGCCTCCGTTCGGCGGTCCCGGGGCGACCGGTCCCGTCGTGGTGGATCCCGCCGCGGCCGGTCCCGTCGCGACCGGCTCCTCCGCAGGGGCGGGCCGGCGCCTCCGGTCCGTCGGGGTGCCGGTCCAGCGGCCGCGCAGGGCGATGAGGACCGCCATCGCGATGGCGAGGAGCAGGAGGGAGACCGAGGTGGCGGCGCCGGGTTCCTCCTGGAGCAGGAGGTAGACCTGGAGCGGCAGGGTCTGGGTGGTGCCGGGCAGGTTCCCGGCGAAGGTGATCGTGGCGCCGAACTCGCCGAGGGCCCGCGCCCAGGTGAGGGCCGCGCCGGCGAGGATCCCGGGCGCCACCATCGGGAGCGTGACGGTGAAGAAGACGCGGACCGGCGAGGCCCCGAGGGAGGCCGCCGTCTCCTCGTACCGGGGCCGGAGCCCGCCGAGGGCGCCCTCCAGGCTGATCACCAGGAAGGGCATCGCGACGAAGGTGGCGGCGACCACCGCGCCGGAGGTGTGGAACGGCAGGGTGAGGCCGAAGGTGTCCTCCAGCCACGGCCCGAGCAGTCCGCGCCGGCCGAAGGCCAGGAGCAGCGCGACGCCGCCGACGGTCGGCGGCAGGACCATCGGCAGCAGGACGAGCGAGCGGACGAGCGCCTTGCCGGGGAAGGGGACGCGCGCGAGGAGCCACGCCAGGGGGACGCCGAGGAGCAGCGAGAGGCCGAGCGCCCAGAAGGAGACGAGGAGCGACAGCCGCAGCGCCTCGACGGTCCCCGGTGCCGTCAGGTGGCCGGCGAGCCCGCCCCATTCGGTCCGTACGAGGATGCCGACCAGGGGCAGCGCCAGGAAGGCCACGGCCGCCAGCGCGGGCAGCGCGAGGGCGAGGGGCGGCCGGGAGGTCCCGGGACGCCTCCCTGAGACGCGGGTGCCTGCTCGTTTCATCGTTCGGTCCCGGAGAGGTGGAGGCGTGGAGCGGAGGGGCTGCCCGTTCTTCCGTACGGGCAGCCCCTCCCGATCGTGGACGATCCCGTACGTTACGGCTTCTGGAAGCCTGCGTCCTGGAGGATCTTCTGCCCCTCGGGCGAGGACAGCCAGGCGACGAACGCGGCGGCCGCCTCGGCGTTCTCGGAGTCCTTCAGCGTGGCGGCGGGGTACTGGGCGACGGCGTTCTGGTCGTCGGGGATCTCGACGGCGTCGACCTTGTCCTTCGCGCTCTCGGCGTCGGTCTTGTAGACGAGTCCGGCGTCGGCCTCGCCCAGCTCGACCTTGCTGAGCACGGCGCGCACGTTGGGCTCCTGGGAGACCGGCTTCACCGTGATCTTCTGCTTGTCGAGGATCTGCTTGCTGTACTTGCCGGCGGGCACCTCGGGGGCGGCGAGGACGACCTTCAGCTTGGTGTCGGCGAGGTCCTTCAGGTCGTCGACCTTGTGCGGGTTGCCCTCGCCGGTGGCGATGACGAGGCGGTTCTTCGCGATGACCGCCGGAGCGCCGGTGTCGGCCTTCACCTTGTCCATGCTCTTGGTGTCGGCGGTCACCAGGACGTCGGCGGGCGCGCCCTGGGAGACCTGGGCGACGAGCTCCTGCGAACCGGCGAACGAGAAGGTCAGCTCCGTGCCCGGGTGGGACTTCTCGTACGCGGCGCCGGCCGTCTTGAACACGTCGGTGAGGGAGGCGGCGGCGAGCACGGTGAGCTTCGCCGCGGGGGCGCCGCTCGCGGAGCCGGAAGCGGTGGCCGTGGAGCCGCCGGTGTCCTTCTCGCCGCCGTCGCTCGAACAGGCGGCGAGCGGGACGAGCAGGGCGGCGGTGAGCACGGCGGCGGCGGTACGGCGCCCGGCGGGGGTGAGGGACATGGGGATCTGGACTCCTTGGGAACGAACGGAAGGTGCGTGGACGGGCCGGCCGCGCCGACGGCCGCGGTGTTCGGGTACTGCGTGGTTCCGGGACCGCGTGGTTCCGGGACCGCGTGGTTCCGGGACCGCGTGATGTCCGGAGTCGCGTGGTTCCGGAGCCGTGTGAGGGGCGGTCAGGTGCGGTCGGTGCGCACGCCGTCCGGCCGTGCGCGGGCGGTGGCCCGCGTGTCGGTTTCCGGTGCCCGTTCCCGCGCGACGCGCCCGGTGGTACGGGGCTGCATGTGCGACACGTTAGGCCTCGATCCCTCTCATCTGCAACAAACTGGTGGGACTCTCCATCGCGGATGAGAGGAGGGTCGTAGGAATCCACGAGGAGCGGCGCTCCCGTCTCACGTCCCGGACGGGAGGACTCCGGCGAGCCGGGCGGAGCCGATCCAGATGCCGGTGACGGCGCTGACGTAGCGGGCTCCGCAGCGGTCGGACGGGACGACGAGCTGCGGGCCGTCCCCGTCGAGGTCGCGGTCGTCCATCCGGGTCGCGAGCAGGACGGGGGCGTCGCCGAAGTCCGCGTCGATCTCCGCCCACGACAGGAGCGCGTGGTGCCCGTCGCCGCCGCTGACGGCGAGCAGGAAGCGGGAGCGCTCCTTGCGGCGGGCGGGGTCGAAGCGGGGGCACGCCGCGGCGACGACCTCCCGGAGGAGGGGTCCGGCGAAGGTGTGGCGCCGCGGTCCGTCGGTGGCGCAGTCGAAGACGACCTCGACCCGGTGCTGTTCCCCTCCCCGGCGCAGGTCGGCGACGGCGAGCGTGACGGGGCGGGCCACGTCTCCCCACAGGGCGAAGGATCCGGCGGGTACGGGCGGGGCGGCGGGCGTCGGTCGGGGTGCGGTGTTCGGTCGGGGTGCGGTGTTCGGTCGGCTCATCGTCGGTCCCCTCGCGGCGGTCGGTGCTGCGGCTGCGCGCAGTGATACCCGGCCGCCGGAGCGGGGAACCGTGATTGCCACCCGAATCCCGCTCGTACCGCCGCATCTGTGAGCTTCCTACGAGGCTTCGCCTCCTACGTGCCCGTCCTTCCCGCCGACGTCCCGCGCCCGGCGGTCGAGGGCGAGCCAGACGCGGTCGCGGGTCAGCGGCAGTTCGGTGAAGCGGATGCCCGTGGCGTCCCGCAGGGCGTTGGCGAAGGCGGGGGCGACCGGGTTGAAGGGGCTCTCGCTCATCGACTTGGCGCCGAGCGGGCCGATGGCGTCGGTCGTCTCGCTGAAGTGGACCTCGGTGCGGGGCACGTCGGCGTACTGGGGAAGGCGGTAGCGGCGGAACGCGGCCGTGGTGACCTCGCCGCGCCCGTCGACGCGCACGGTCTCGAAGAGGGTCGCGCCGAGGGCCTGGGCGACCCCGCCCTCGACCTGGCCCCGGCACTGCATCGGGTTCATGACCTTGCCGGCGTCGGCGGCGTGGACGCTGCGCAGGACGCGGATCTCCCCGGAGCCGGGGTCGACGGCGATCCGGAACCACTGGGCGTTGAAGGCGACCGAGCGCGGCGAGCCGCCCCAGTGCCCGTCCGCCGCCAGCTCCTCCGCCGCGCCGAGCGCGTGCCCCGCCCCGTACAGCTCCTTCAGGGTCACCGTGCGGCCCGCGCAGTCGACGGACTCGGCGCCGAGCACGCACAGGTGCCGGGCCGTGCCCGTGTGCCGGGCGGCGAGGGTGCGCAGCCGTTCGGCGAGCGAGGTCGCGGCGAGCAGGACGGCCTTGCCGGCGACGACGGTGCCGGCGGAGCCGAAGGCGCCGGTGTCGTGGCGCACGACGTCGGTGTCGGACTGGCGGACGGCGGTCCGGTCCTCGGTGGTGTTCAGGGCGCCGGCGGTGATCTGCTGGTGGACGGTGGTGGTGCCGTTGCCGAACTCGGCCGTGCCGACCGCGATGTCGTACGTGCCGTCCTCCAGGAGGGAGACGCGGGCGTCGGCGTAGTGGCCGCCGGGCGGTCCGGTGGCGATCATCGCCAGGCCCGTGCCCTGCCCGACGAGCCAGCCCTCGGGGGCGTCCTCGGCGCTGCGGTCCCCGGCGAGGGCGTTCCGCACGACGGAGAGGCACTGGTCGAGTCCGTACGAGGCGATGTGGAGGTCCTCCTCCTCGCCGATCGGGCTGTGCATGGCCTCCCCCGGGCCGATGACGTTCTTCTCCCGGAAGACGAGCGGGTCCATGCCGAGGCGACGGGCCAGTTCGTCCATCACCGACTCGACGGCGAAGGTGACCTGGCCGAGGCCGTAGCCGCGGAAGGCTCCGGCCGGGACGACGTTGGTGTAGACGGAGTAGGCGTCGACCTTCTTGTGCGGGGCGCGGTAGACGGCGAAGGACTCGCCGACGCTGTGGAACATCACCGCCGGGCCGTGGTTGCCGTACGCGCCGGTGTTGGACACCACCCGCATCCGTACGGCGGTGAGGGTGCCGTCCTTCCGCGCGCCGACCTTGATCCGGACGGTGAAGGGGTGGCGGGTGGTGGCGCCGTGGAACTGCTCGGCGCGGGTGTACTCCAGCTTCACCGGCCGCCGCAGCTTGAGGGCGGCGAGGACGACGACGTCCTCGGTGAGCATCTCCTGCTTGCCGCCGAAGCCGCCGCCGACCCGGCCCGCGACCACCCGCACCCCGTCCTCCGGCAGGCCGTACAGCGCGCACAGGGCCCGCCGGGTCAGGAACGGGGTCTGGGTGGAGGAGCGGACGGTGAGCCGCTCGCCCGTGCCGTCCTCCTTCGGCTCGAAGAAGGCGACGCAGCCGTGCGTCTCCAGACTGGCGTGCTGCACCCGCTGGGTCCGGAAGGTCTCCTCGTACACGACGTCCGCCTCGGCGAAGCCGTCCTCGACGGAGCCGATCTCGCCGTGGACCTCGCCCGCGACGTTGTCCGCGACCCGGGCGATGCGCTGCTCCGGCCCCTTGCCCGCGTGGACGACGGGCGCGCCGGGGCGCATGGCCTCCTCCGGGTCGATCACGTACGGCAGTTCCTCGTACGTCACCTCGATCCGGCGGCAGCCCTCCTCGGCGGCCCGCTCGCTGTCGGCGACGACGGCGGCGACCCGCTGGCCGACGTACCGGACGACGTCGTCCAGGACGCGGGTGTCGTCGGGGTCCTCGGTGGGGTGTTCGTGGCGGGCGCTGGAGTACAGGGTGGCGGGGGCGTCCTCGTGGGTGAGGACGGCGTGCACGCCGGGGACGCGGAGCGCGGCGGAGGTGTCGATCGCGAGGATCCGGGCGTGCGGGTGCGGGGAGCGCAGCAGCTTCATGTGCAGCAGGCCGGGGACCTCGACGTCGAAGGTGTAGCGGGCGGTGCCGGTGACGACCCCGGGGCCGGCGGGGGCGCGGACGTTGCGGCCCACCGCCTTTCCCGCGCGGGGCCGTTCGGTGTGCTTCACGCCCCGTACGGCGTCCTCGATCGCCCGGTAGCCGGTGCAGCGGCAGATGTTGCCCTTGAAGGCGCGGGGCAGGTCGTCGAGCTTGCCGTCGTCGTGCGGGGTGTCCCGCTCGGCCTCCAGGGCGGCGGTCGTCATGAGGAACCCGGCGGTGCAGAAGCCGCACTGGTAGCCCTGGGCGTCGAGGAACTTCCGCTGTACGGGGTGGAGTTCGCCGTCCGGGGAGGCGAGCCCCTCGACCGTGGTGACGGAGCGGCCCTCCGCCCGCACGGCGGGGTAGAGGCAGCTGTGCACGGGTTCGCCGTCGACGTGGACCGTGCAGGCCCCGCAGTCGCCCGCGTCGCACCCCTTCTTCACGCCGAACCAGCCGCGCTCGCGGAGATAGGTGCGCAGGCACTGGCCGGCGCGCGGCTCGATGTCGGACGGGCGTCCGTTGACGTGGACCTCGAAGCTCATCGGTCGTCCTTCCCCCGGTCCCGGGTCAGCTCGCGGCGGACCTCCTCGGCGAGGCGCAGGCCCATGTGCCGGCGCCACTCGGGCAGTCCGTGGATGTCGTCGAACCAGTCCTCGTCCCGTACGGCGGCGTCGATCGCGGACCGGAGGCCCGCGCGCGTGGGCGGGAGCGGGAACCAGAACCGGAACGGACGGGTGGTGGCGGCGGTCACCGTGACCGCCAGCGAGCCGTCCACCGGGTCGAGCGTGCCGATCACCAGCGCCCCGGACCGGCCGAGCCCGTACAGCGAGGCCTGCCGGAAGGCCGTACGGCACTCCAGTGCGCGTCCGGGCAGCGTCACCGAGCGCAGGAGTTCGCCCTCCGCGAGGTCCTTAAGGCCCGCGCCCCGAATGAATCCGGCCACCTTCACCTCGCGCGTGGAGCCGTCCTGCGCCCGGAGGAGACAACTTCCGTCGAGGGCGGCGGCGAGCGAGATCATCGGCCCGGCCGGGAGGGCGTTGCACAGGTTCCCGCCGACGGTGGCCGTGTTCCAGATCTTGAAGGAGGCGAGGAAGGCCCGGCAGCACTGCTCGAAGAGCGGGGCGGCGGGGGCGTCGAGAAGGCGCCGCCCGAAGCGGGACAGCTGGGTGATCGTGCAGGTCGCGGCGATCTCCAGGGAGCCGTCCGCGTGGCGGGTGAGCGGCTCCCAGCCCATCCGGCCCAGATCGACGAGACGGCGCAGGTGGGGCTGGGGCTCGGAGAACAGATAGGTCCCGCCGCCCAGCCACGCGTCCCCGGGGCGCCAGGGCTCGGCGCGGCGCGCGTCCCTCACGTCCGTGATCGTGTTCAGATCCATCCCACCCCTGCCTCCTGGCCGCCGGGTTCCGCGTTCCGACCGCCGGCTTCCGACCGGTTCGTTCAGGCCAGTGAAGCCCGGCGGGGGCCCTCGGCACGACTGGACGCGAACCCGGAAATCGTCCGGCTCCCGGACCCCCGCGCTGGATGATCCACCAGGAGGCGTTCTCCGCCCGGAGCCGCGCATCTACGATGCAGCGACCCGCATTCGCCTCGTGAATGTGAGGGCGGGCCCGTCCCGCGACCGCGCAAGGAGCCTCGTATGCACGTCGACCACCTCCTCCGACTCGACCGTCTCGACCTCTCCCTCGTCTGGGGCGACGAGACGCTGCTCGGCCAGGAGATCGCCGGGGTCACCGCGACCGATCTGGAGGACCCGACGCGTTTCCTCCAGCCGGGCGAGGTCGTGCTCAGCGGGCTCGTGTGGTGGAGCCGGGACGACGCACCGGCCAAGACCGACCGCTTCGTGTCGGCCCTGCGCCGGGCGGGGGCGGTGGCGCTGCTCGCCGGTGAGGAGACCCACGGGCACGTGCCGCGCGAGCTGGTCGACGCGTGCCGCAGGCACCGCGTCGCCCTCGTCTCCGTGCCCCCGCACACCAGCTTCCGGGCCGTCACCGAAGCCGTCTACCTGCGCCAGTGGGGCGAGCTCGGCCGGCACGGCGCCCCCGGCGGCCACCACGCCCTGCCGGAGAACGTCCGCCGGGACCTCGACCACGCCCTGGAGAGCGGCGCGACGACCGGCGAACTCCTCGGCCGGGCCTTCGCCCACCTCGGCGCGCCCGTCTGCCACCTGCTCACCGCCACCGGCCGGACCGTCGCCCGCACCGGCGACGCCGCCGTCCTCTCCGCCCCGGAGGCCGCGGAAGCGCTGCGCGACGGACGGGGGACGACGCTGCGCGTCGAGGCCGAGGGCACGGACTTCGACACCTGGCACCTGCACCTGCCGGAGGAGGGACGGGTGCCCCCGAGGGTCCTCCAGGAGATATCCGAGCTCCTCGGCCGGCACCGGCGCGGCCGGGACCGGCACCGGGCGGCGCGCGACCTCGCCTCCGCCCGGCTCGTGGAGGCCGTCGGCGCCCTGCGCGCCGACACCGACCGGCTGCGGGGCGCGCTGGACTCCTGCGGCCTGGCGGACCGGGCCGCGTACACGGTGGTCGCCGCGGCCCTGGAGCCGGACGGGGACGCCGGTGCCGACGGCGTCGCCGCCCTCGCCGAGGCGCTCGGCCACCTGCCGTCCGCCGCGTTCGCCGTCGCCCGGGGCGCCGACGGCGAGGCGGTGGCCGTCCTCGCCCACGAGGGGGACGCGGCGGACGAGGTGGAGGAGGGCCTGCGCGCGGCGTGGCCGCTGGTCCGGGACTGCCGGCCGGAGAGCACCTGGCGGGTCGGTCTGAGCCTGCCCGTGACCGAGCCCACGTCGCTGAACACCGCGCTGGCGCAGGCCCGTTACGCACTCGCGGCGGCTCCCGCCGCGCCGCCCCGGGTCGCCGGGCTCCGCGATCTCGGCGGGCTGGCCCTGCTCCTCGCCGGTGTCCCCTCCGGCGTACGAGAGGTCTACCGCGCGACGGTCCTCGGCCCCCTGCTGGGCGCCGGGCGGGGGTCGGGCGCCATGCTCCTGGAGACCCTGGAGGTGTTCCTGGCGCACGACTGCTCCTGGGCGAGGACCGCCGAGGCGCTGCACATCCACGTCAACACGGTCCACTACCGCGTCGAGCGCATCGAGACCCTCACCGGCCGGGACCTGTCCCGGCTCGACGACCGGGTGGACCTGCGCGCCGCCCTCCTCTGCCGCTGACCCGGTCCGTACGGATCGACACGGAACGGATCGGAACGGAACGGGTCGGACGGGGTCAGGTCAGGTCGATGTGCACGCTGGTCGACTTCACCCGGGCGGTGACCGTGGTCCCGACGTCGAGCCCCAGCTCCTCGACCGCCTCGCGGGTCACCAGGGACACCAGCCGGTGCGGTCCCGCCTGCACCTCCACCTGGGCGGCCACGTCGTCGACCCGCACCCCGGTCACGAGGCCCACGAAGGAGTTCCGCACGGAGGTCGCCACCTCGTCCTCCGGGACGGCGTGCGGCCCGGCGCCCCGCTCCCGGGCGAAGGCGGCCAGGGCCACGCCCCCGATCACCCGCCGGCCGGCCCCGTCGCGCTCCACGGCCAGCTTGCCCCCGTCCGCCCACCGGCGAACGGTCTCCGAACTCACTCCGAGCAGCCGCGCGGCCTGCCCCATGCTGTACGACGGCATCCCCGCACTCTAGGGGGTGTCGTGCCGACCGGGTCGGGCGGACGCGGCCGGGGCATCCGCCGCGACCGGGGAGAATGGCGTACCTGCGCGGTGCTCACGGCGCTCCGCCCCTCGTGGTGCGTCCGGTGTAACGCCCCGTGCGCGAGGGGCGTGATCGTCCGGAAACCGGGACTTCCTACGGTCGTGGCCGTGGGAGACCTCCCGTCCGGGAGGCGATGAGGAGGGGTGCCGATGGAGCCGGAGGGCGGGACTTCGCGGACGGTCTGCTCGTACTGCGGGGTCGGCTGCGGCATCGTCCTCGACGTCGCCCGCGACCCGGCGACCGGGCTGCGGCGGATCGTGAAGGCGTCCGGCGACAAGGCGCACCCGGCCAACTCCGGACGGCTGTGCACGAAGGGCGCCACGAGCGCCGACATGATGGCGGCCCCGGGCCGGATCGGGAAGGCGCTGGTACGGGCGGAGCGCGGGGGCGAGCCGGTCGAGACGGACGTCGACGCCGCCGTCGCCGGGGTCGCGGAGCGGCTGCGCGCGATCCTGGACGAGCACGGGCCCGACGCGCTGTCCTTCTACGTCTCCGGACAGATGTCCCTGGAGGCGCAGTACCTGGCGAACAAACTGGCCAAGGGCTTCGTCCGCACGAACCAGATCGAGTCGAACTCGCGACTGTGCATGGCGTCGGCCGGTTCCGGCTACAAGCTGTCGCTCGGCGCGGACGGGCCGCCCGGCTCGTACGGGGACTTCGACCACGCGGACGTGTTCCTCGTGATCGGCTCCAACATGGCGGACTGCCATCCGATCCTCTTCCTGCGGATGATGGACCGGGTGAAGTCGGCCGGGGCGAAGCTGATCGTCGTGGACCCCCGGCGCAACGCCACCGCCGACAAGGCGGACCTCTTCCTGCCGGTCAGGCCGGGCACCGACCTCGCCCTGCTCAACGGGCTGCTGCACCTGCTCGTGGAGAACGGGCACGTCGACGAGGAGTTCGTCGCGGAGTTCACGGAGGGCTGGGAGGACATGCCCGCCTTCCTCGCCGACTACCCGCCCGCGAAGGTCGCCGGGATCACCGGCGTCCCCGAGGCCGACCTCCGGGAGGCCGCGCGGTGGATCGGCGAGGCCGGCGCCTGGACGAGCTGCTGGACGATGGGGCTCAACCAGTCGACGCACGGCACCTGGAACACCAACGCGCTCGTCAACCTGCACCTCGCGACCGGCGCGATCTGCCGTCCGGGCGCCGGTCCGTTCTCCCTGACGGGCCAGCCCAACGCCATGGGCGGCCGGGAGATGGGCTACATGGGGCCGGGGCTGCCCGGCCAGCGGTCGGTGCTCGTGGACGCCGACCGGGCCTTCGTCGAGGAGCTGTGGAACGTCCCCGGGGGGACGCTGCGGACCGAGGTGGGGCGCGGCACGGTGGAGATGTTCGAGCGGATGGCGGCCGGGGACATCAAGGCCTGCTGGATCATCTGCACCAACCCGGTCGCCTCGGTCGCCAACCGCAGGACCGTCATCGACGCCCTGGAGGCCGCCGAACTGGTCGTCACCCAGGACGTGTTCGCCGAGACCGAGACCAACGCGTACGCGGACGTGGTGCTGCCCGCCACGCTGTGGGCGGAGTCCGACGGCGTCATGGTCAACTCCGAGCGGAACCTCACCCTCGTCCGGGGAGTCGTGGACCCGCCCGGACAGGCCCTGCCCGACTGGCGGCTGATCGCCCGGGTCGCCTGCGCGATGGGCTTCGCCGACGGCTTCACGTACGACTCGGCGGAGGAGGTCTTCGAGGAGCTGAAGCGGGCGTGGAACCCGCAGACCGGCTGGGACCTGCGCGGCGTGACGTACGACAGGCTGCGCGCCGCCCCCGTCCAGTGGCCGGCCCCGACCGCCGACGGGCCGGACCGCAATCCGGTCCGTTACGTGAACGACGGCGTCAGCCAGACGCTCCTGGAGCGCGAGGACGGCACCCGGCCCCGGCTGGTCTTCCCGACGGCGAGCGGACGCGCCCGGTTCTTCGCGCGCCCGCACCTCCCGGCGGCCGAACTGCCCGACGAAGCCTATCCGTTCGTCCTCAACACCGGACGGCTCCAGCACCAGTGGCACACGATGACCAAGACCGGGAAGGTCGCCAAGCTGGGGAAGCTCACCCCCGGTCCGTTCGTCGAGGTCCACCCCGAGGACGCGGCGGCGCTCGGCGTCGCCGAGGGCGACGGCGTGGAGATCGCCTCGCGGCGCGGGCGGGCCGTCCTGCCCGCCGTGGTCACCGACCGGGTCCGGCCCGGGAACTGCTTCGCCCCGTTCCACTGGAACGACCTGTTCGGCGAGTACCTCGGCATCAACGCCGTCACCAACGACGCCGTCGATCCGATCTCCTTCCAGCCCGAGTTCAAGGTGTGCGCGGTGACCCTCGCGAAGACGACCGCTCCCGTGCCCGCCCCGCGCCCGGAACAGGAACCGAAGCCCGCGCGGGAGCCGAATCCGGGACAGCGGCCGCATCCGGTTCAGGCCCCGGCAGGAGGGAGCGTGTCCGCGCTCGCCGCCCTGTTCGGCGTCGGGGACCTCACCCCTCCCCTGTTCACCGAGCCGGAGCGCCGCTACCTCGCGGGCTTCCTCTCCGGGCTCGCCGGAGCGCCCGCCGACGGCCGTGTGCCGACCCTCCCGGCGTCCGCGCCCTTCGCGCCGGAGCGCGGCCTTTGGGTCGACGGGGTCCTGGCCGGGACGTTCTCGCGTGCCGGAGCACCGGCGCCGCTCCCGCCCGGCGCGCCGGAGCGGGACGGGGCGGGGGCCGTCCCCGGGCGCCGTCTGCTGCTCCTGTGGGCCTCCCAGACCGGTACGGCCGAGGGGTTCGCCGCCGGTGCCGCCGGGCTGCTGGCGGAGGCCGGGCACGCCCCGGCCCTGCTGCCGATGGAGGGCGCCGACCTCGGGGGGATCGGTCCCGACGCGGACCTGCTGGTGGTGACCAGTACGTTCGGGGACGGTGACGCCCCGGACAACGGGGCGTCCTTCTGGCGGACGCTGGCCTCCCCCGAGGCGCCCCGGCTCGACGGGGTCCGCTTCGCCGTCCTGGCCTTCGGCGACTCCGGGTACGCCGACTTCTGCGGGCACGGGCGGCGGGTCGACGAGCGCCTCGCGGAACTCGGCGCCACCCGCCTGCACCCCCGTACCGACTGCGAACCCGACCACGAGGAGAGCTCGGCGGCCTGGCTGGCGGCGCTCCTGCCGCTGCTGGCGGCCCCGGCTCCGGCGCCCGCTCCCGCCGCCCCGGCTCCGGCTCCGGCGCCCGCTCCCGCCGCCCCGGCTCCGGCTCCGGCCTCCCCCGGGCGGGTCGCCGCCTCCGGCGCGGCGCGGTCCGGGGAGTACACGAAGGCCTCGCCGTTCCCCACGCTCCTCGTCGGCAACCGGCTCCTGAGCCTGCCCGGTTCGCAGAAGGAGGTGCGGCAGTTCGCCTTCGACACGCGCGACGGCGAGCTCGCGTACGAGGCGGGCGACGCGCTGGGGGTGTGGCCGGTGAACGGCGGCGGCCCGGTCTCCGAGTGGCTTGCGCTCACGGGGCTCGACCCCGACGAGCCGGTCGACGCGGGCGACGCCGGGCCCCTGCCCCTCGCCGAGGCGCTGCGGACCCGGCTCGACATCACGCGCGTCACCCCGGACCTGCTGAGGTTCGTGGCCGAGCGGTCCGGGAGCCACGACCTCAAGCGGCTGCTGCGCCCCGGCAACAAGGACGAGCTGGCGAAGTGGGGGTGGGGGCTCCAACTGGCCGACGTGATCGGCGGCTTCCCCGTCCGCGCCTCCGCCGCCGAGTGGACCGGCGTCCTGAAGCGCCTCCAGCCGCGCCTGTACTCGATCTCCTCCAGCCCGCTGGCCCACCCGGGGGAGGTCCGGCTCACCGTCTCCGTGGTGCGCTACACCAACGACCGGGGCCGGGACCGCACCGGGGTGTGCTCGGCCTACCTCGCCGACCACGCCGACGACGGACCCGTCCAGGTCTTCGTACAGCGCTCCCCGCACTTCCGGCCGCCGGCCGACCCGGCCGCCCCCCTGATCATGGTCGGTCCCGGGACGGGCGTGGCCCCCTTCGTCGGCTTCCTGGAGGACCGCCTGGCCCGGGGCCACACCGGCCGCAACTGGCTGTTCTTCGGCGAGCAGCGCGAGGCCACCGACTTCTACCACCGCGAGGAACTGGAGGCCCATCTCGCCTCCGGCCACCTCCACCGGCTCGACACCGCCTTCTCCCGCGACCGGCGCAACAAGGTCTACGTCCAGGACCGGATGCGCGAACACGGCTCCGTCCTCTGGTCCTGGCTGCGGGACGGCGCCCACTTCCACGTCTGCGGCGACGCCGCCCGCATGGCCAAGGACGTCGACCGCACCCTGCGCGAACTCGTCGCCCGCCACGGCGGGATGGGCGACGAGGAGGCGGCGGCCTACGTGGAGCGGATGGCGGCGGACCGGCGGTACGTCCGGGACGTGTACTGACGGCGGCCGGCGGGGGCGGCCTCCGGGCCGGGTGCCGGAAGTGCTCTAGGTTGGCCGATGTGAGTGCGCGGGGGCGGGGTTATCGATATGTCGGGCCGGCCGAGCTGAAGGCTGCGGTGCGCCCTGGTGACGGCGGGCGCCGCATGGGCTCGGCAGGCGATGTCGACGGTTGGATCGTGGAGCGATCGGCGGCGGAGCTGACCGAACCGTTCACCTTCGTGGTCGGTATGGACGGTGTGCTGCGGCTTGCGCCCCGGCGAAGCGAGCACGTGGCCTGTGCCGGCGGAGACATGGTTCTGGGTGCCGGCGAGATCGGCTTCACGCGCGAGGCGGGCCGGTGGATCGTGCGCGAGGTCAGCAACCAGTCCACCGGGTACTGCCCGGACGTCAGCTCCTGGGCGGAGGTCGCCCGCGCTTTGGACGCCGTAGGACTCGGTCGGCCTTCCCGCTTCACCCACGAGGTGGTGTTCCGGCGGTGCCCCGACTGCCAGGAGCACAACATCGTGCGCGAGGGCGACTTCGTCTGCGTCTTCTGCGGCGGCGACCTGCCCACGGCGTGGAACGTGGATCCCGGCGCGTAACGGCCGAGAACCGCACCGAAGTCGGGCACTTCCTGGCGGTCGGCAAGCTCGTCGTGGCTCGCGGCGACGGCATGGTGCGGGACGCGCGGGCCTTTGCCGGCACGGGCCGAACTGCACAGAGCGTCCGCCCTGTCCCGGTACGGGCCCCGGAGCCGTATGCCGTCGATCCGCTGCCGCCGAGACCGTCAGGCAGCCGCCTTGGGCGAAGACCGGGACCTCGCCGGGACACTCGCCGACTTCGTTGAAGAACTGAGGTGTCCCCGCCCAGTACTGCCGCGAGCACGTCGGCTACGTCGGCAGGCAGACTCTCGTTCATCCCGTCGCCGTATCCGACCAGCGACTTCGGACTCCGGCCGTGCAGGCCCCCTTGCCGGTCGGCCGGCCACGCGTTCACGCTTCCGGTACGAGGCCGATGCCGGCGAGGCAGCCGTTGATGACCTCCGGCCGGTGATGCGGCATCTTGAACTCGCCCTTCACGGCACGGCCGAACCGAGCGACCGGCTGCCTTCTCGCGGGTTCAGGACAGCTGCACAGGCGGACATTGTCCCAGTTCAGGGCGCTCGGGCAGCCGAACCGGACGCGGGCACGGACCGATCAGGGTCACCCTCGCCGGTGCGCAGTTGGTGGACCACCGAAGAACCCGAACTTCGCATGGTCGCGAGCTCCCGGTCGAGTCAGGCCAACCCGTTCGGAGAAGTGCCGTAGATCACATTCCCGATGTGGAACCCGTCCGACCCTTTGTGAACCTATTGCGATGTCTTGGTTCATTCTTTGTGCGCTACGTTCACGGCTGCACCGCAAGACGGTGCGTCAGAACACAAGGGACCGAGGCACGATGACGATTCGGACATCCACGTTCGCTGGACGTGGACGACCACGGTCCGGGGGAGAGTTCGCTTCATAGCGAGCAGCCTCGCCCTGGCCATGACCATGATCCTGCTTGACGGCGTCGGCTCCGCGAAGGCTGAGCCGCAGCCGCAGCCGGAAGCCACAACAGGGCAGAACCAGCCGGCGGCGACGCAGGCGCCTGATATCGCTTCGGCCCGGGTGGCCGCAAAGCTTTCCGGCAGGAGCGTCGAGGCTCTCTCGGAGCGGACCGAGACTTCGACCACCTGGGTCAACAAAGACGGGTCGCTGACCACTGAACTGAGCGCGGGCCCCATACGCTTCCAGGACTCCGCCACAGGCTCCTGGCGTGACGTCGATGTTGAACTGGCTGCGCAGGCGAACGGTTCCGTGGCCGCCAAGGCACACCCGGAGGGCCTGACCCTCTCAGGGAAAACCGGGGTACCCGCACGATCTCTGCGCGCATCCCAGACGGCCGCTGCCACTGACCTCGTCACCCTGGGCCAGGGCGACGAGCAGATCACACTGCAGTGGCGCGGCGGACTGCCCACGCCGCGTCTGGATGGCACCCGTGCGACCTACGCCGACGCGGTGCCCGGAGCCGATGTCGTGGTGGAAGCCACCCGCACCGGTTTCGAACAGTTCGCCGAGATCAAGCAGAGGCCCACGGCCGACGGATTCTCCTACACTCTTCCGCTCCGGGCCAAGGGCCTGAAGGTCGAGCAGCAGACCGACGGGAGCGTGGTCTTCACCGACCGGAAGTCCCGGAAGACTGCGGTCATGCCCGCCCCGGTGATGTGAGACTCCACAGTCGATCCGGTCTCCGGTGAGCACACTCGGCGCATCGCCGTCGCGATGAAGGTGGTCAAGTCCAAGGGTGGGGTGGACCTGGTCGTCACTCCGGACGCGGGCTTCCTCGCCGACCCGGCCACGCGCTACCCGGTCACTGTCGATCCCTCTACCTCGGCGCTGTCGAACGTCTTCGACACCTACGTCCAGCAGGGCGAGACGGTCGACTGGTCCTCAGATGTGGAACTGGACCTGGGCAACCCCGGTACGAAGAACCCTGACGGGACGTTCCGGACCGCCCGTTCGTTCATCTCGTGGAACACCGCTCCGATCGCCGACGCACTGGTGACGGACGCGAAGCTCTCCTTGTGGAATTTCCACTCGGGCAACTACACGGGATCAGCGTGCCCCACTCAGCCGTGGGAGGTGTGGTCCGCCGGTGCGGCGACGACGTCGTCGCGATGGACGGCACAGCCGGCGTGGACCGCGGAGAAGGCGACCTCCTCCGAGACGCGAGGCAACGCCTCGTGCACCGCGCAGCCGGACGGCTGGATCAACGCCAACGTCACGACGATGGTGCAGGAGGTCAACGGACTACCCGTCCGACGCCTGGGTCAAGGGGGCGGGACAGGCCGGCTCCTTCACCGTCACTCCGCCTGGAGGCGACCACAACTGGTTGGAGTGGTCGCTGAACGGGACGACTTGGACCAAGGTCGCCACCGGCGGCGTCGCGGCGGCGAAGGCGATATCCGTCGTCCCGCCGAGGAACGGCACGCATACGCTGCAGGTCCGCGCCGTGGACAAGGCCGACGACAAGTCCGAGCCCGTGGAATACACGTTCCATGCAGGTCCTGGTGGATTCGTCGAACCCGCCGAGGGAGAGCTCTCGGCCCGTCGGCTTCCGCTCATTGCCGAGGCTGACGCCACGAAGTACGACAAAGCGTCCTTCTCCTGGCGTCGTTCCGAAGCAGACGCGTGGTCCACCATTCCGGCCGGTCACGTGACCTCCAACGGCACCCCGCTGTCCACCTGGCCCGTTCCGCTGACGGCCGGGACGAACGCCCCACTGGTGTGGAACGCGACCGACACCGTCGACCCCGGCGGCACCGTAGAGATCAAGGCCGACTTCACGGGTCCGAACAACGCCTCAGGAAGTACCCAGCCGCTTACCGCGGTGATCGACGGCAACGCTGAGGGAGCTGCCTCCGATGAGGCCGGCCCCGGCACACTCAACCTGCTGACAGGCGACTTCAGCCTCACCGGCAGCGATGTCGCCGCTCTTGGTCTGTCGGTCTCCCGCACCGCGTCCTCACGCACACCTGACGCGGGTACCCGGCAGGACGGCCAGGCCGCCATCTTCGGCAAGGAATGGGTGTCCGGTGTCACAGCCGAGACAGCCGAGTCCGACTACTCCTACGTTCGTCGCATCTCCGACACCGCTGTGGACGTCGTGTTGAGCGACGGCGGATCGATCCACTTCACGGCGAACGCCGCCAGGAACGGGTGGATCTCCGAGCCCGGGGCGGAGCAGCTCGTCCTCACGGGAGATGTCAGCACCTCCTTCACCCTGAGGAGCAGCCAAGGCACAGTGACGACCTTCACCAAGGCCGATCCCGCTGTTCCTGCCTGGCAGGTCTCCAGCATCGTGCAGGACGGCCTGGCCGACTCCGCGACGACCATGCTCTCCGAGACCGTGGTGGTCGGTGGCCAAAAGTACGCGCGCCCCACGCGCGTAGTGGCACCGACCTCAGCCGTCGGCGCGGGCACCTGCACGTCGGCTCCGGCGACCAAGGGCTGCCGGGTCGTGGAGTACGTGTACGCGTCCTCCACCACGGCCACCGGCACCGTCTTCGGTGACTTCGCCGGCCAGGTGAAGGAGATCCGCCTGTGGTCCACCGACCCGGGAGCCGCCACAGCGACCGCCAAGACAGTAGCGAACTACGCCTACGACGCCTCGGGCCGGCTGCGCCAGGTCTGGAACCCCCAGATCGCCCCGGCCCTCAAAACCGAGTACAGCTACGACGCGGCAGGCCGTGTCACCGGTCTCACCCCGGCCGGGGAACTGCCCTGGACGTTCACGTACGGCAAGGCGGGCAACGCTGCCGTCGCTTCTGACGGAATGCTGCTCAAGGCGTCCCGCTCCGGGCTCGCCCAGGGCACGACCAGCACCGAGGAAGGCGTCGCCGCCATCTCGGTGGTCTACGAGGTACCCCTGACGGGCACCAAGGCGCCGTACCGGATGGGGCCGGCTGATGTTCGTGCCTGGGGCCAGCTCGACGCGCCCACGGACGCCACCGCGATCTTCCCTCCCGGCAGTGTCCCCCCGGCGCACACGGGCGATGCCCTGACGCCGGTGGATTACCGTCGTGCCGGCGTGCAGTACCTGGAGGCGTCCGGCCAGGAAGTGAACACGGCTGCTCCTGGCGGCCACATCACCACTCGGGAATACGACCGGTTCGGCAACACCGTTCGTGAGCTGACCGCCGCCAATCGTTCGCTTGCCCTGGGACTGACCGCATCGGATGTGGCAGCGCAAGCGAATCTGGGCATCGCGCAGTTGCCGTCCGCGGAGCGGGCCGCATTGCTCTCCACCACCTCGGAGTTCGACAACAGCGGCATCCGCATGCTGGAGACGCTCGGTCCCCTGCATCGTGTCGACCTCGCCGCCGATCTGAAGGCCGGCAGCACTGTGCTGGTCTCCGCGGGAACCTCGGTGACCGCCCGCACCTGGACGGTGAACGAATACGACACCGGACGTCCGACGAACGGCACCGCGAAGGTCAAGGACCAGGTCACCAAGGTCACGATCGGCGCTCAGGTGCGTGAGCACCCCACCGTTCAGGGCGAAACCCGTACGACGCAGACGGTCTTCGACTGGGTCAAGGGGCTGGCGACGCAGAAGATCAAGGACCCTGCGGGCCTGGCTGTCACAGAGAAGACGGAATACGACGCCCAGGGCCGCGTCACGAAGCAACTCCTGCCCGGTTCCACGGGTACGGATGCGGCGACTCGTGTCACCACGTACTGGTCCGCCACCGGCACCGGGGCATGCCAGGGCCGTCCCGAGTGGGCCGACCTCGTCTGCTCCACCGGCCCCGGCGGTGCCATCACGGGCGGCGGATCCAACCCGGCGCAACTGCCCACCACTACGACCACGTACAACTGGTGGGGAAGCCCGGCCACCACCACTCAGACCGCCAACGGCACCACACGTACGACGACCAACAGCTACGACGCCGCCGGCCGTCCGACCAAGGTGACGATCACCGCAGGCATCGGCCAAGCGGTCCCGGAAGCGACGACGGAATACAACGCGACCACCGGGCGCCCGGTGAGAACCACTTCCACCACCGGTGGAACTCTGACACGAACGTACGACAAGCTGGGGCGCCTGATCTCGTACGGCGACGCCGACGGTGGCATCACCACAACGGAGTACGACCTTCTCGGCCGCCCCGTCAAGATCACCGACAACTCGCCCTCGACCACCACTCTCGCCTACGACCACGTTGCCGAGCCGCGAGGCATGGCCACCGCTGTCACCGACTCCGTCGCCGGCTCCTTCCAGGTGACCTACGACGCCGACGGTCTCACCAGGAGCGAGAAGCTGCCGGGGGGCTACACCCTCGGCGTGACCACCGACTCCACGGGCGCCACGACCGCCCGCGCCTACACCAGGGACAGCGACGGAACGACCGTCTACACCGATACCGTGACGCAGACGGCCCACGGACAGGTCGCCGCCCACTCCGGCTGGTCGGATCAGACCTACGGCTACGATGCCGCCGGACGTCTGAAGACGGTGGACGACACCGCTGACACCGTCTGTACCCGCAGGACGTACTCCTTCGACAGCCGCAGCAACCGCACATCGGTCACTCGCGCAGTCGCCACGCCCGGAACCGACTGCACGTCCTCCGGAGGTACGGCCTCCGCGTCGACGTACGACAGCGCGGACCGAATCACCGACGCCGGCTACACGTACGACAACCTGGGTCGCACCACCGCCGCTCCTGGCAACACCACCAGCTACTACGTCAACGACCTCGCCTACCAGCAGACGGCCGGCGCCCTCCGCCAGACCTGGCAACTGGACTCCGCCCTGCGTTATCGCTCCTGGAAGACCGAGACCGGTGGCGGATCCAGCTGGACCCAGACCGGTTCCAAGGTCAACCACTACAGCAGCGACAGCGACAGCCCGCGGTGGATCACCGAGGACACGGCCACCGGGGCCATAACCCGCTACGTCGTCTCCACGGCAGGACAGCTGACGGCTACCACCGGCAAGACCGGCGATACGGTCCTTCAGCTCACCAACGTCCATGGCGACGTCGCGCTCATGCTCCCGCTCGACTCCGCGAAGGCCCCTACGGCCCTGGACGCCGACGAGTACGGCAACCCTCGTAGCGGGCAGCAGTCAGCGCGTTACGGATGGCTCGGCGGGCACCAGCGTTCCTCTGAGACCGTCTCGGGTTCCCTGCTCATGGGTGTGCGCATGTACAACCCTGCTACGGGACGTTTCCTCACCACCGACCCGGTATACGGCGGCTCGGCAACAGCCTACGACTATGCAAATCAGGACCCGGGCAACCAGCTCGACCTGTCCGGTCGAATGGCGTACGTGCGAGTATGCGGGACCAAATGGAAGTGGTACGGATACACCTTCTGGTGCAAGTTCTACGTCACCAGATTCCACACCAGGATGCTCAAGGAAGACGTCGGCACCATGGGCGGCGCCGCAGTCTCCCTGGCCGAGGTGTACCTGTGCAGCAGGCTCATATTCCCGCTCGCGGTCGGGGCGTGCGTCGCATACGCGTGGGCCTACACATGGTGGACGGTCCATCACCTCAATGCAGCCAACGCAAGGGGGGGATGCCTGACCTGGGAGATGGGTGGCACGATCTCCGCAGGTCTTGGCGGTACATGGGCGAGACCCGGAAACGTAAGCAAGAAGAACGGACGCTGTAGGAAGTAGCCGACCAGGCGCTGAAGGGGTGGCCTTCACCGGCCCCCCTTCAGTGTCTCCGCGTCAAGAAGGAGAAACGCATGCGACCTGCCGAAAAAGTCAGCGGTTTTCGCCTCAGCGTGCCACAAACGGCTGTCCCCATCATTCTCGGCATGACCCTCGCCGTAGGCATCGTCTACCTGGGCCTGTGGCTGAGCGACGACCCCATGACGGCAGAGGAACTGCGCACAATCGCCTACGCCGCAGGGGCCGGCGCGATCGGCGCACTGCTTCTGCCCCGCATGTACGAAGTGCGTTTGACTCCCGAAGGGTTGTCGACCTCGACACCCCTGGAGCGGCGCCACAGACGACTGATCCCATGGCACGACATATCGGAGATCAATGTACGGCGCACGACTGGAGTCGACCGGGTGGTCATCTCACTCGAATCAGGGGAGAAGGTCACCCTGAACGCCCCCATGTCGTTCCTCGACCGAAAATTCAATGATCGGGTCTCCGAGATAAAAAGCTGGCGGAACACCCATCGCTAACGGAATGCGTACCCGCTTCCCAGTTGTGAACCGGGGCGGTCTGACCCCTACGCGGGCCGGGCCGCCCCGGTCGACTTGAAGCCGCCTTCGTAGGTCCAGTTCTTCACCGGCCGCATCTTGCCGATGATGGTCGGTTGGGCTGACAACGCGGTGAAGCTTTTGGTAGACGTCTCCTGGCAGCCCGACTGCGGGCCCATCTACGGTGCGGGCACACCTGTGCCCAGCTCGCGGCCGATTTCGGTATCGGCACCACCACCTACCGGTACATCGCCGAGGCCGTCGACGTTCTGGCCGCACTCGCTCCGGACCCGGCGGCCGCGATGAAAACGGCGGCACGCAAGGCGTTCGTGATCCTCGACGGGATGCTGCTGCCGGGTGCCGGCGGGACCGTCCTGGTCCTCCACCTCGGCACTGTGGGCCGAGCTCAACCCGCGGCCTTCACCAGGGCCGTCAGTTCGGCCTCGACTTCGGTCCACCGAGCATGGATGACCTCGGTCAGCGCACCCCGATCGACGTGCCATCCGCCCGCATCACCCTCGACCACCGCCACGAACGTCATAGCCGGGATGTATCAGAATCTGGTCGGCGGGGTGATCCGAAAGGAACGGCCTAGCCCGCGGTGATCCGCAGGACGCCGGTCACCGTGCCCTGGAGGTAGGCGCCGTCCGGGGCGACGGTGCCGGCCATCTGGAGCGTGTCGTAGAGGGATCCGACGCCGACCTGCTGGGAGCGGGTGACGCGGCCGGTCGCGGGGTCGATCTGGACGTAGCGGTAGGGGTCGAGGATGCCCGTCCCCTTGGTGCCGGGGATGAGCGGGTCGCGGACGACGGTGTGCAGGGTGTTCGTGGCGGTGGACAGCTTCGGGACGGCCGCCGAGCGCAGGGTGTTGTCCCAGACCGTGGCGCAGCCGGTGCCGTCGGGGCGGATGTCGACCCGGGTCAGGCCGCCGGCGAAGTCGGCCGAGGAGGGGACGGACGGGCCCGCGCCGTCCGGGAGCGCCGGGTACGGGTAGCCGTAGGTGCCGGCGACGAAGACGCTGTTGCCCGCGCCGATCGGCGAGTTCTCGCTGCCGGGGCCGCCGGAGGCCTGGAGGACGGGGATCGAGCAGATCTCCGCGCCGCCGTCGGTGCGGTACACCTTGAGGCGGACGGTGGTGTCGGCGTTGTCGACGATCGCGACGTAGTCGGTGCCGGTCTTCGGGCCGAGGAAGGTCGGGGTGGAGCCGCTGCCCCAGCTCAGCAGGCCCGGCTTGCGGGCCTGGCCCCGGTCGTACGCCTGCCGCCAGGCGATCCTCGGCGTGCCGTCGGCGGCCGCGGTGAGCAGGTAGGTGGCGTGGGTGCTGGTGACGGCGGTGCCCTCGGGGGCGGTGGAGATGCTGTTGGCGACGCGTTCGCCGGCGGGCAGGCGCAGGGTGGAGACCTGTCCGGTCCGGTCGTCGGCCAGGCCGACCACGCCGTTGCCGGTGGCGAACCAGACGCGCCCCTGCCAGTCCGGCGAGAGGCCGGTGACCGCGTCGTCGGCGGGGACGGCGGAGGCGAGGGAGAGGCTGCGGTCGACGGAGAGGCGCCACTTCCCCGAGGCGTCCTTGCGGTGGGCGACGCGCAGGAGGCTGCGGCTGCCGTCCACGACGACGAGCCGGTCCTGGTCGTCGAGGTAGGCGTAGACGCCGCCGAGGAGCGAGCCCTTGGTGAGCTGGAGGGTGGTGAGGGAGGAGCCGTCGGCCGGGTTCAGCAGGTGGACGGTCGGGACCTGGCCGAAGATCGGGGTGCACAGGACGACCGGGTGGCCGTCGGAGCCGACGAGGACGGTGGGGCAGGCGGAGGCGAGCGCCACCCGCTTCGAGGACAGGTTCCCCGCGCCGGGGCCCGCCAGCGGGGTGGTGTCCGAGGAGCCGGTGTCCCCGTGCATGGTGGCGGTCCCGTCGGGGCCCGCGTACGGGTTGTGCGGCGGCACGGGGGCGAAGTCGGCCGTGGGCGCGGCTCCGGCGGGGACGGCGGTGGCCGCGAGGGCGAGGGCGGAGAACAGCGCGGCGACCAGGGGCCTGCGGCGGGCACGGGGGCGTGCGGACGGGACGGCCATGACGAGGACGGGATCCTTCCGGGGCGGGGATGACGGGGGTGGGGATGACGGGGCGGGGCGGAGCGCCCGCGCGGGCGGGGGTGGTCGCGTACGGGCGGAGGTGGACGCGTACGGGCGGGGGTGGTCGCGTACGGGCAGAGGCGGGCGCGGAGGAGCCCGTACGGGCTGAGTGGTGCGTACGGGCGGGGCGGCGGGCACGGCGGGGCGGCCCCGCGGGTCCCCCGGATCGGGGGCTCCCGGGATCACCGGGAGGAGGCGGGGCGCAGTGGGGCCGGGCGGAGCGTTACGCGGCCGAGGTCAGGCCTCGGCGGACGGCGGCGTGCGGGGCGCGGCCGGGGACGGTGTCCCGGGGGCGGTGCGGCCGGACGCGGTTCCAGTGGCCGTGGAGGACGGCGGCCGGGTTCAGCGCACGCTACAGAGGGCGCCGGACGTGCGCGCGAGGTCGACGTGACGTCGTCGCGTGAGGGTCGTCCGGCGGCTCTTCATGTGCATGATCGAACCAGGTGCCCGTCGGCGGGGTCAAGGCGCACCGGCCACCGTTCCACGGAGTGGGACGGCGGTACGGACGGCAGCGCGAAAGGCGACGCGGACGGCTTCAACGGCCGGGCCGCGCACGAGGGTTCGGCCCGGCCTCACCACCGGCCGCCGGAGCCCCGTCCGTGTCCGCGCCGGTGCCGCCTCTCCCGGCCGTCGAAGAGGTTCACCGCGAGGGCCGCCATGACGAGCCCCGCCGCCAGGAGCAGTCCGTGCGGGACGACCCCTCCGACGACGACGGCCGCGAGGGCCAGGGCCATGGCCAGCCAGGCCCGGCCGCGCCGGTACTCGCGGGGGCGCCGGGGGCGGCCCTCGCCCAGGCCGCGGGCGAAGCGGGGGTCGTCGCGCCACACGACGGCCTCCAGGTCGGCGAGCCTCTCCTCGTCGGAGTCGCCCATGACGTTTCCCCTCCTCTCGGTGGCCGACGGCCCGGCGGGACGCCGGTCAGGCCAGGACGAAGTAGCGCAGCCAGACGTACAGGCCCGCGATGGCGGTGGTGACGGCCGTGACGACGAGGCCGTACTTGCTGAACTGCCAGAAGGAGATCGGGTGGCCCGCCCGCTCGGCGATGCCGACGGTGACGACGTTGGCGGAGGAGGCGATGATCGTGGCGTTGCCGGCGAGGTCCGCGCCCAGGGCGAAGGACCACCAGAGCATTCCGGCCCGTTCGGTCCCGCCGGAGGACTCGACGATCTGGGAGACGATCGGGCTGACCGAGGCGACGAACGGGATGTTGTCGATGACGGCGGAGGGCACCACCGAGCCGAAGAGCAGGGCCATCGAGGCGCCGAACAGCTTCCCCTCGGTGGCCCGGGCCGCCGCCTCCCCGATGTCGGTGATGACCCCGGTCCGCACCATGGCGCCGACCATGACGAAGAGCCCGGCGAAGAACGCCAGCGTCTGCCACTCGACGTCCGCCACCACCTTCTCGGGCTTCAGCCGGGAGACGGCGAGCAGGACCAGCCCGCCGCTGATGGCCACGACGGAGGGCTCCAGGTGCAGGGCGGTGTGCAGGACGAAGCAGACCATCACCAGGCCGATGACGACGCCGCTGACGATCAGCAGCCGCTTGTCGGTGATCGCCTCCCGTTCCTTCATCGCCATGACCTCCTCGGCCCGTTTCGGGTCGTAGGAGAAGGACTTGCGGAACATCCAGCGGGCCATCACCGCGAAGACCAGGATCAGGAAGGTGGTGATGGGGGCCATGTGGAGCAGGAAGTCGTTGAAGGAGAGCCCGGCCCGCGAGCCGATCATGATGTTGGGCGGGTCGCCGATCAGGGTGGCGGCGCCCCCGATGTTGCAGGCCATGACCTCGGCGATCAGGTACGGCACGACGGGCAGGCCGAGCTTGCCGCAGACCGCGATCGTGACCGGGGCGATCAGCAGGACGGTGGTGACGTTGTCCAGCCACGCCGACAGGACGGCGGTGGTGAGGATCAGGAGCACCATCAGGCGGTACGGGCGGCCCCGCGAGCGTTTCGCCGCCCAGATGGCCACGTACTCGAACACGCCGGTGCGTTTGAGGACGGAGACGATCAGCATCATGCCGAGGAGCAGGAAGAGGACGTTCCAGTCGATGCCCGTGTGCTCGGAGAAGAAGGCGTCCTCCGGACTGGTCGCCCCGATGAGGAGCATCGCGACCGCGCCGCCGAGGGCCGCGGCGACCCGGTGCACCCACTCCGTGGCGATCAGTACGTAGACGGCCGCGAACACCGCGACGGTCGCCCACGTGGTCACGCTCACGGCGGACCCGCCCGGCGGGGAGGACGGCCGGGTTCGGGCGGGGTCTCCGGAGCGGTGAGGGGGCTCCGTGGTCTCCAGGGGGGACGTGTCATGGGCGCGGACTCCGTTCGTGCCATGGCCTGGAACGCCGGCGTCACCGGCCGGACCCGCACTCCGTGCGTCCCGCCTCGTGCACCGCCCCGGCGACCGGGTCGCCGGGTGCTCCTCCACCCCACCCTCCCCCGGGGCACCATCCGCCCGCATCGGGGTCGGCACCCATTTCCGCCGGTCGCACGCCGTTCCGGCCGCCGTCGGCAGAAGTGTCCGTCATGCCCGTTTCAGCGGGCGCGTTCGCGGCAAGTCGCCCGGCATGATGCAGATCGGGTACACGATGATGACCGAGCAGGCCGGGCCCCGTGAGCTGGTGGGGCACGTGGTCGAGGCGGAGCGCGCCGGATTCGACTTCTCCGTGATCTCCGACCACTCCTTCCCGTGGCTGGACTCCCAGGGCCACGCCCCGTACGCATGGAGCGTCCTGGGGGCGGCGGCGCAGGCCACCTCCCGCATCCCGCTGATGACGTACGTGACCTGTCCGACCTTCCGCTACCACCCGGCGGTGGTGGCGCAGAAGGCGGCGACCGTACAGCTGCTGTCCGAGGGCCGGTTCCGGCTGGGGCTCGGCTCGGGCGAGATCCTGAACGAGCACGTCGTCGGCGCGGGCTGGCCCTCGGCGGGCGTCCGCCTGGAGATGCTGGACGAGGCCGCCGGAATCATCCGCGACCTGTTCTCCGGCGAGTACGTGACCCACCGGGGGACCCACTTCCAGGTCGAGAACGCCAAGCTGTGGGACGTCCCCGACACTCCCCCGCCCCTCGGGATCGCCGTCTCGGGCCCGCACTCGTGCAAGGTCGCCGGACGCCGGGCGGACCTGGTGATCGCCACGGAGCCGAAGGGCGAGCTGCTCGACGCCTTCGACGAGCACGGCGGCGCGGGCAAGCCGCGCGTCGGCCAGGTGCCGGTCTGCTACGACCCCGACCGGGACGCGGCGGTGGCGCGCGCCCACGACCAGTTCCGCTGGTCGCTGGGCGGCTGGGGCGTCAACTCCGAGCTTCCGCTGCCCTCCGGGTTCGCCCAGGCCACCGAGACGGTCCGCCCCGAGGACGTGGCGGAGAACATCCCGTGCGGCGACGACGTCGACGCGTTCGTGGCGGCCGCCCGTCCGTACGCCGAGGCCGGGTTCACCGAGCTGGCCCTCGTCCAGATCGGCGGCGGGCACCAGGAGCCGTTCATCCGCTGGGCGGAGAAGGAGCTGCTGCCGGCCCTGCGCGACCTCTGAGAACGGGCGGAGGCGGGACACCGTCCGTGAACGAATGGATCTTCTCCGCGAGGGTAGCCGCCGTTCCGAACGAACTGCCCCGTCTCCGACAGGAAGGGCGATCATGCTTCTCTCCTCTCTCCCCCCGGCCGCGCCGCCTTCCCTCCTGGCCGCCGAGGGTTCCTCCTCGCTCCTGCTGATCGTGATCGGCGTGGTGGTGGCCGCCCTGCTGCTCGGCGGGTTCTGGTGGGGCTCCCGGCGGGTGGCCCGGCGGCGGGAGGCCCCCGGCGTGGCACAGCCGCCGGCGGCGGAGGCCCGGCGGGACTCCTGGCAGCCGCCGGAGGAGTCCGAGCGGGAACAGGGCCGCTGAGGAGCGGGGCCGTGAGGATTCCGCCGAGGCGCTCCGAAGAGACCTCCACCCCGGCCGGCCCCCCGTGCCGGGCGTCCCGGGCGGGAGGCCGGTCGCGATGACCCAGGTGACCCCTCCCCTCGGCGAGGACGTCGCCGCCCCGCCCCGGGACGTACGAGCGGACACGCCGCGCGTCTACCGGCTCCCCGGGGTGTACGCGCCCCAGGGCGACACCGCGCTGCTGCTCGCGCGGCTGGCCCGCGAGGAGCTGCCGCGCGGGGCGCGGTCGCTCGACCTGTGCACCGGGACCGGTGTCGTCGCCGTCGCCTCCGCCCTGCGCGGGACCCGGGCGACCGCCGTGGACATCTCGCGCGCCGCCGTCGCCACGGCCCGGCTCAACGCGCTCCGGCACCGCTGCCGGGTGCGGCTGCTCCGCGGCGACCTGGAGGCGCCGGTGGCGCACGAGCGCTTCGACCTGGTCACCGTCAACCCGCCGTACGTGCCCTGCGAGGACCCGGAGCTGCCCGCGCGCGGCCCCCGGCGCGCCTGGGACGCGGGAACGGACGGGCGGCTGCTCCTCGACCGGGTCTGCGCCCGGGTGCCGGAGCTGCTCACCCCCTCCGGGACCCTGCTCGTCGTGCAGTCGTCGCTCTCCGGCGTCACCGCCACCCTGGACGGGCTGCGCCGGGCCGGGCTGCGGCCCCGGGTGACCGACCGCCTCGCCCAGCCCTTCGGGCCGGTCATGTCCGCCCGCGGCGACTGGTTCGCCGCCCGGGGTCTCGTACCGCCGGGGACGCGCGCGGAGGACCTCGTCGTGATCCGCGCGTCCCGCGCGTGAACCCCGCACCCCGCCCCGTACCGCCCGCGCATGGGAGCGGTGCGGCGGGGCAGCCGCGCAGGAGAAGAGCCGAGAGAACCGACGGGTGGTGTGCGATGTCCCCTTCCCCGGACGTACGGCCCGGGGCCGTACCCCCGGCGCGGGCGGAAGGGCCCGCGCGGGACGCGCCGACCCTGGTCCGGCCCCTGGACGACGGGCCGATGCTCGTCGAGGGGCCGGTGGACGTCGTCATGCCCGACGGGTCGGTGCGGCACTGCGAGCGGCCGGTGGTCGCCCTGTGCACGTGCCGCCGGAGCAAGCGGGCCCCGTTCTGCGACACCAGCCACCGCCACCGGCAGCGGCGCGACCGCCCGGCGGCCGACTCACCGGAGGACCCGACCCCATGACCACCGCCCCGCAGCTCCCCCGTACGACCTCCGGCGCGCCCGGGGTCCCCGAGGCGCGCGGCGAGGTGTCGCGGGCGGTCCGACGGCGGCTGCTCGGCGACCCCGGGGCGCTCCCCGACGGCCCGGAGATCGCGCGCCTCGACCCGTACGGCGAGGACCTCCAGCTCGCCCTGCACCTCTGCTACGCCCTGCACTACCGGGGGTACGAGGGGGTTCCCGACACCCTCGAATGGGATCCACACCTGCTGAGGACCCGGGCCCTCCTGGAGCACCGCTTCGAGAGCGCGCTGCGCCACGACTGCCGGCACCGCGGGGACGTGGACGAGGAGCTGGGCGCCCTCCTGGTGGAGCCCGCCGAGCCCACCGGCGTCTCCGCGTTCCTCGCCTCGCGGGGAGAGCGGTGGCAGGTGCGCGAGTACGCGGCGCTCCGCTCCGTGTCGCAGCTCCGGGAGGCCGACCCGTACCTCTGGGTGATCCCCCGGCTGCGCGGCCGCGCCAAGGCGGCGATGGTCGCGATCGAGTACGACGAGTTCGGCTGCGGGCGGGCCGACCGGATGCACGAGCGGCTCTACGCCGACCTGATGGTGGACCTGGGGCTCGACCCGGAGTACGGGCGGTACGTGGACGCGGTGGGGGCCGAGACGCTGGCGGCCGTGAACCTGGCGACCCTGCTCGCCCTGCACCGGCGGCTGCGCGGCGCGCTCGTGGGGCACTTCGCCGCCGTCGAGGTGACCTCGCCGCCGGCCGCCGCCCGGCTCGTCGCGGCGATGCGGCGGACGGGCGCGGGACCGGCGGCGGAGCGGTACTACGACGAGCACGTGGAGGCCGACGCCGTCCACGAGCAGCTGGTGCGCCGGGAGGCGGTGGGCGGCCTCCTGGAGGACGAGCCGGGCCTGGCGTCCGACGTCGCCCTCGGCATCGCGGCGACCGTGTTCCTGGAGGACCGGCTCGGCGACCACGTGCTGGCGGCCTGGGCGGAGGACCGGAGCGCGCTTCGCACGCCGCTCCCCGACCAGGCCTGACCGTCGGGGCGGGCCGCCGGGCCCCGGGCGGGACATTTCGGCGCCGGGCGCGTCCGCGCCCGCGCCTCGTCAGCCGCTCTCGCGGGCCGTCGCCACGGCACCCTCCGCCGCGCCCTCCTCCGTCGCCCCGGGCTCCGGCTCCCAGCGCAGCAGGTCGCCCGGCTGGCAGTCGAGGACTTCGCAGAGGGCGCCGAGGGTGGTGAAGCGCACCGCCTTGGCGCGCCCGTTCTTGAGCACGGCGAGGTTGGCCGGGGTGATGCCCACGCGTTCGGCCAGCTCGCCCGCCGACATCTTGCGCCGGGCCAGCATCACGTCGACGTCCACGACGATCGGCATCAGATCACCTCGGCCAGCTCGGCCCGCATCCGCTTCGCCTCGGCCTCGCGCTCGACGGCCTGGGCGAGCAGCATCCGCAGCACGAGCACGATCAGGGCCACGCCCAGGACCGCCAGGCTCGCCCCGCAGATCAGCAGCACGACGCCCGGGGCGGCGGCCTCGCCGGGCGCCAGGAGGACGGCGAACGCGAACACCAGGGCGGCGCCC
Source organism: Streptomyces sp. NPDC093071 (assembly GCF_044754545.1). NCBI lineage: Bacteria > Bacillati > Actinomycetota > Actinomycetes > Kitasatosporales > Streptomycetaceae > Streptomyces > Streptomyces sp. NPDC093071. The sequence continues at coordinate 757,160 of NZ_JBIVPH010000002.1, forward strand.
GCCGCGAAGGCGCCGGTGACGACGTCCACGTACCGGAAGGCCGCGTGCGAGAAGACCGTGCCGCGCCGCACCATCGTCACCAGGCGCCACACGCAGACCAGTACGGTCTGCGCCGTCAGCGCGCCCAGGACCAGGAGCACCAGCACCGGCATGCGGAGGTACGCGTACTCCGGCCTGAGCCCGTCCAGGTCGGCGGCCAGGAGCGGCACCATCACCGCCTCCACGAAGACCGAGCCCGCGAGCAGCCCCGCGAGCACGGCCCGCAGGGCGAGCACCGTCAACTTCCCCATGACATCCCCTTCGATCGAAAACCGATAACAAGCTATCGATATTCGATAGGTCAGGCAAGCGGTGGGGGTCCCGCCCGAGGCCCGGCCGGGCGTCAGGACTCGCGGCGGACCAGCAGGAGGGCGACGTCGTCGGTGCGGTGGTCGGGATTCTTCACGTGCCGGATCAGGCCGTCCGCGAGGGCGTCCAGGTCCCCGGGCCGGGACCGCGCGAGACGGCCCGACAGCTCCGCCGTGGCCGTGCCGATGTCGACGCCGGGCGTCTCGACCAGCCCGTCGGTGTAGAGCGCCAGGACGGAGCCGGACTCCCAGGGCACCTCCGTGGTGGCGTACTCGACGTCCGGGGCGATCCCGAGGAGGAGGCCCGGCGGGGTCTCCAGGAGGCGGGTCCGGCCGTCGGGCCCGCGCAGGAGCGGCGGCGGATGGCCCGCCGTGGCGAGCCGCAGACGATGGCGGACCAGGTCGAGTTCGGCGATCAGACAGCTGGTGAAGCGGTCCGGCTCCAGGTCGTTCAGGAGCTTGTTCGTCCGGGCGAGGACGTCGCCGGGGGACGCGCCGGCCGTCGCGTGCGCGTGGACGGCGGTGCGCACCTGCCCCATGAGCGCGGCGGCGTTCGGGTCGTGCCCCTGGACGTCGCCGATGACGGCGATGACGGTGCCGGGCGCGGCGCGGATGAGGTCGTAGAAGTCGCCGCCGACGTCCATGCCGTGACCCGCCGGCAGATAGCGGGCGGCGACCTCGCCCCCCGGGAACGGGACCAGGCCGTGCGGGAGCAGGCTGGTCTGGAGGCTGCGCGCGAGGGAGTGCTTGGCGTCGTAGAGCCGGGCCCGGGCGAGGGCCTGGGCGATGAGGCCCGCCAGAGAGGTGAGCAGGGCCCGCTCGGCCGCCGGGAAGGAGCGCGGCCGCTCGTACGAGAGGATCAGGGAGCCCACCGGGCGGCCGGAGGCGATCAGCGGCAGGAACGCCCAGGCCGAGCGGTCCTCGTAGCGCGGGGCGTGGGGGTGGGCGCGGTACAGGTCCTCGGGGCTGGTGAAGAAGACGGGGACGCCGGTGGCGAGGACCTGGGCGTCGGCGACCTCCGCCGTCAGGGGCGTGCCGTCGTACCGGTCCACGAACTCCTGGCTGTAGCCGCGGTGGCCGATGATGCGCAGCCGTCCCTCGTCCGCGCTCATCAGGACGAGGCCGCGCGGGCCGAAGGCGGGCACGATCTGGTCGGCGACCAGCTCGACGACGTCGTGGACGCCGGCCGCCTCCGCCAGGGTCGCCGCCATGTGCATGAGGTGGTAGACGGCCCCGGCGCCCACGGGCTCGGCCTGCCGGGACGGCGGGGCCGGGGCCCCGGAGGTGTCGGGCGGGGCCGCCGCGCCCGCTCCGGGCTCCCGCCCGGCGCCCTCCCCCTCTCCGGTCGCGGAGGGCCCCGCCACCCGGGTGACGTGGACGCTGATGCCGGTGGCGTCCGGGTACAGCTCGAAGAGCAGCCACGTCGCCGGGCGCCGCATGACGGTGAACGACATCGGCAGCCGGGTGACCACCGCCGCGCGGTAGCAGTCCTCGAACACGGGGTCGTTCAGCCAGAGCAGCACCTCCCACGGGCGCCTGCCGAGCAGCGCCGCCGCGCCCGCCTGGAGCAGTTCGGCGGCGGCGGTGTTGAGGAAGGTGAGGCGTCCGTCGAGGTCCAGGGCGCAGCACCCGACGGGCAGCCGTTCGGCGAAGTGGAGGGCGGTCCTGGCCAGGACGGGGTCGGCCTCCGGCGGCCGGGCCGGGTGCACGACGCGCGGTTCGGAGGGGTACGAGGCCGGTTCCCGCCCGGCCGCCCGGCGCAGCAGCCGCGCCGCCCGGCGGCCGCAGCGGTCGAGCGCCACGCGCTCGCGGTCGTCGAGGTGGGGCGGGTGCCAGACCGGCCAGAGCAGCACGATGCCGCCCCACACGGCGGTGTCGTCGGCGATCGGGGCGGCGGCGAGGAGGAAGTCGTACGGCAGCACGATGCCCAGGCGCGGGTAGCGGCGGGCGATCTCCTCCTGGCCGCCCAGCCACACGAGCGCGCGGTCGCGCATGGCGTCGACCACCGGGATCGGCGCGTCGGCCGGGATGCGGACCCAGGGGGCGGCGATCTCGCGGGAGACGCCCGACGCCAGCGCCAGGCGCAGCATGTCCTCCCCCGGCACCCGGAGGTACACGAGGCCGACCGAGGCTCCGGTGTCGCGCATCACGTCGACGAGGACGGCGTCCCACCGTCCCGCGCCGAAGACGTCCTCGGCGTCCGCGCCCGCGGGCTCTCCCATATCCGGACCCTACGACGGGCCCGTCCGGGGCGCTCGACGGGACCGGCCCGTCGGTGGACCGCATGGGGCGGGCCCCCACGGAAGCTCAACTTAGGTTAGGCTCAGCTAAGTCCCGATCGAAGGGTGAGGGGGTGCGGTCACATCCACTTTTCGGGTTCCTCCCGAAGGTCGCGAACGATTCCACGGACGGCGACGCGGATGACGACACGAACGGCGACAGGAACGGTGACACGGGCGGGGGCGGCGAACGGCGACCGGCCCGCGCGACGGGTCCCGTCCACGGGGGCCGGGGGCGCACGGGGCCGGGCCCCGTCGCGCGGCCCTCGTCCGACGGGGCGCCGCGGGACGTTCGCCGGGACGCACGGCCGGGGGCCCGTACCGGCAACCCCGCGCCCCCACCCTGGAACGGCGTCGCGCCGCCCCCTCCCCGGGGCGGCGTCCCCCACACGTACGGAGAGAGACGGAAGAACATGACCGTAAGGGTCGCGGTGGCCGGTGCGAGCGGCTACGCGGGCGGGGAGGCACTCCGCCTGCTGCTGTCGCATCCCGGCGTGGAGATCGGCGCGGTGACCGCGCACAGCAGCGCGGGCCGGACGCTCGGCTCCGTACAACCGCAGCTGGCGGAACTCGCGGACCGGGTCCTCGACGAGACCTCGGCGGCCGCCCTGCGCGGGCACGACGTGGTCTTCCTGGCCCTGCCGCACGGGCAGTCCGCCGCGTACGCGCGGGAGTTGGGCCCCGGCACGCTGATCGTGGACTGCGGGGCGGACTTCCGCCTGCGCGACCCGGCGGCCTGGAAACGCTTCTACGGCTCCGAGCACGCCGGGACCTGGCCGTACGGCCTTCCGGAACTCCCCGGCGCCCGGGAGGAGTTGAAGGGCGCCACCCGGATCGCCGTGCCCGGCTGCTATCCCACGGCGGTCACGCTCGCGCTGTTCCCCGCGCACGCGGCCCGGCTCGTGGAGCCGGAGGTCGTGGTCGTCGCGGCCAGCGGCACGTCGGGCGCCGGACGGGCCCTCAAGCCGCACCTCCTCGGCGCCGAGGTGATGGGCTCCATGACCCCGTACGGGGTGGGCGGCGGCCACCGGCACACCCCCGAACTCGTCCAGAACCTCTCCCTGGTGGCCGGCGAGCACGTCACCGTCTCCTTCACGCCGACGCTCGCCCCCATGCCCCGGGGCATCCTCGCCACCTGCTCGGCGCGGCTCCGCCCCGAAGCGCTCGCGGCGGGCCCCGAGGCGGTGCGCGAGGCGTACGCGTCCGCCTACGCCGACGAGCCGTTCGTCCGGCTGCTGCCGCCCGGGCAGTGGCCCTCGACCGCCGCCGTCCTCGGCTCCAACACGGTCCAGACGCAGATCGCCGTGGACCCGGACGCCGGCCGGCTGATCTGCGTGAGCGCCATCGACAACCTGACGAAGGGCACCGCGGGTGGCGCGGTGCAGAGCATGAACGTCGCCCTCGGCCTGCCGGAACGGCTGGGCCTGCCCACGAATGGAGTTGCTCCGTGAGCGACGCACGCACAGCCGCCGGTCCGCAGAAGACGACGAAGCCCGCACCTCTGCGCTGTGCGGGCGGAGATGGGGGCACCTCCCAGGCGCCAGCTCTGGGGGAGAACGGAGAAGCACAGTGAGTGTGACCGCTGCACGAGGATTCCTGGCCTGCGGCGTCGCCGCCGGCATCAAGGAGTCCGGTGACCGCGATCTGGCCCTGGTGGTGAACCGGGGGCCGTCGCGCGCCGCCGCCGGCGTCTTCACCTCCAACCGCGTCCAGGCCGCGCCCGTACGCTGGTCCCGGCGCGTCCTGGCCGACGGCCGGATATCGGCCGTCGTCCTCAACTCCGGCGGCGCCAACGCCTGTACGGGACAGGCCGGCGCCGTCGACGCGCGTCTGATGGCCGAGCGGACGGCGGGCGCGGTGGACGTGGACCCGCACGAGGTCGCGGTGTGCTCCACCGGTCTGATCGGCGTACGGCTGCCGATGGACCGCGTCACCGAGGGCATCGCCGCCGCCGGCGGGCTGCTCTCGGCGGACGGCGGCGAGGACGCGGCCGTCGCGATCAAGACGACGGACTCGGTCCACAAGACCGCCTCGGTGACCCGGGACGGCTGGACGGTCGGCGGCATGGCCAAGGGCGCGGGGATGCTCGCCCCCGGTCTCGCGACCATGCTGGTCGTGCTCACCACCGACGCCGACGTGGCCGCGGAGGCGCTCGACGGGGCGCTCCGTGCGGCGGTGCGGACCACCTTCGACCGGGTGGACTCGGACGGCTGCATGTCCACCAACGACACCGTCCTGCTGCTGGCTTCGGGAGCCTCCGGGACCGTCCCCGCCCCGGAGGCCTTCGCCGAGGCCGTGCACGCGGTCTGTCTGGACCTGGCCGGGCAGCTGGTGGCGGACGCCGAGGGCGCCTCCAAGGAGATCGAGGTGAACGTCGTCGGCGCGGCCTCCGAGGAGGACGCCGTCGAGGTGGGCCGGTCCATCGCCCGCAACAACCTCCTCAAGTGCGCCCTGCACGGCGAGGACCCCAACTGGGGCCGGGTGCTCTCCGCGATCGGCACCACGGCGGCCGTCTTCGACCCGGACCGGCTGGACGTGGCGATCAACGGCGTCTGGGTGTGCCGGGACGGCGCGGCGGGCGAGTCCCGGGACAAGGTCGACCTGTCGGACCGGCGGATCACCGTCACCGCCGACCTGCGGGCCGGCGACGCGTCGGCGGTCCTCTGGACCAACGACCTGACGGCCGAGTACGTCCACGAGAACAGCGCGTACAGCTCATGAGCGGGCCCGGGACGACACGGACGGGGACGCTTCCCCACGCGCGGCCGGGCGAGACCCCGGTCACCGAGGCCACCGCGACCACCGCGGCCGCCGACACGGTCACCGCCGCCGCCGACCTGCCCTGGGCCGAGGAGCTGCGGGGCCGGACGGTGGTCGTCAAGTTCGGCGGGAACGCCATGGTGGACCCGGCGCTGCACCGGACCTTCGCACAGGACGTCGTGGAGCTGTGGCACGCGGGCCTGCGGCCGGTCGTGGTGCACGGCGGCGGACCGCAGATCAGCGCCATGCTCGACCGCCTCGACCTGGAGGTCCGCTTCGAGGCGGGCCTGCGGGTGACCACGCCCGAGACCATGGACGTGGTCCGCATGGTGCTGACCGGTCAGGTGCAGCGGGAGCTGGTCGGCGCCCTCAACGCCCACGGTCCGTTCGCCGTGGGCCTGTCGGGCGAGGACGCGCACACCATGACCGCCGTGCGGCGCCCCGCGTGGGTGGACGGCGAGCCCGTGGACATCGGTCTCGTCGGCGAGGTCGTGGCGGTGGAGACCGCCGCCGTGCGCGCGCTCCTGGAGGCGGGCCGCATCCCCGTCGTGTCGCCCGTCGCCCGGGGCGAGGACGGGGAGGTCTACAACGTCAACGCCGACCTCGCGGCCTCCGCGCTCGCCGTGGCGCTCGGCGCGGACCGGCTCGTGGTCCTGACCGACGTCGAGGGCCTCTACGCGGACTGGCCCCGCAGCACCGAGATCATCGACCGGCTGACGGCCGGCGAACTGGACGCGCTGCTCCCGGACCTGGCGAGCGGAATGCTCCCGAAGATGGAGGGCTGCCTGCGGGCGGTCCGCGCGGGCGTCCGCGCGGCCCGGGTCGTCGACGGCCGGGTGCCGCACGCGCTCCTCGGCGGCGTCTTCGCCGCCGACGGGCCGGGCACGACCGTGGTCCCCGACCCGGAGGACCCCTCCGCCCCCACACCCGCTTCCCCGTCCGAGGAGGACGACGCGTGACCGCCGCCGACAGCACGAGGACCCTCACCGATCGCTGGCGCGCGGTCATGATGGACACGTACGGCACTCCCCCGCTGGCGCTGGTCCGGGGCGAGGGCAGCACCGTCGAGGACGAGGCGGGCCGTACGTACACCGACTTCACCGGCGGGATCGCGGTCAACACCCTGGGCCACGCCCATCCGGCCGTCGTCGAGGCCGTCCGGGAGCAGGTCTCCCGGCTCGGCCACGTGTCGAACCTGTTCGTCGCCGGGCCGCCCGTGGCCCTGGCCGAGGAGCTGCTCCGGCTCTTCGGCCGGCGGGGCAGGGTCTTCTTCGCGAACTCGGGCGCGGAGGCCCTGGAAGCGGCCTTCAAGATCGCCCGCCGGACGGGGCGCCCGCACGTGGTCGCCGCCGAGGGCGGGTTCCACGGGCGCACCCTGGGGGCCCTGGCGCTCACCGGCCAGCCGGCGAAGCGCGAGCCGTTCCTGCCGCTGCCCGGGGAGGTCACCCACGTCCCGTTCGGGGACGTGGAGGCGCTGCGCGCGGCCGTGACGGAGGAGACCGCGGCGGTCGTCCTCGAACCGGTCCAGGGCGAGGCCGGGGTCGTCCCCGCGCCCGACGGGTATCTGCGGGCCGCACGGGAGATCACCCGGGCGACCGGCACGCTGCTCGTCCTGGACGAGGTGCAGACCGGCATCGGGCGGACCGGGCACTGGTTCGCGCACCAGGCGGACTGGGACGTGGACCCCGACGTGGTCACCCTCGCCAAGGGCCTGGGCGGCGGGCTGCCGATCGGCGCCGCGGTGGCCTTCGGGTCGGCGGCCGGGCTCCTCGGCCCCGGCCAGCACGGCTCCACGTTCGGCGGCAACCCGGTCGCGTGCGCGGCCGGTCTCGCCGTCCTGCGGACCATCGAGTCCGAGGGGCTGCTCGCCCGCACCGTGCGGTCGGGCGAGCGGCTGCGCCGGGGCGTCGAGGAACTGAAGCACCCCGCCGTCGCCGAAGTACGCGGCGCCGGCCTCCTCCTGGGCGTCGTGCTCACCGAACCCCGGGCCGCCCGGGTCCAGCACGCGGCCCAGGACGCCGGCTTCCTGGTCAACGCGGCGGGCCCGTCCACCGTCCGGCTCGCCCCCGCGCTGACGGTGACGGAGGAGCAGATCGACACCCTGGTGGAGGCGCTGCCGGGGATCCTCGACGCCTGAGCACGACAAGAGGGCGGGCCCGGGAAGCCGTTACGGCTCCGGGCCCGCCCTCTTGTCGTGGCGTACCGGCGTCAGGAGGCGTCACACGGAGCCCGTGATCACAGCTTCTTCCCCTCCGTCGCCTCGCGGCCGTCCACGAAGGTCGCCACGACCTCGATGTCCCCGATCCGGGAGGTGTCGACGGCGTACGGGTCGTCGGCGAGGACGACGAGGTCGGCGCGTTTGCCGGGGGTGAGGGTGCCCGCGGTGTCGTCCCAGCGGCAGGCGTGGGCTCCGGCGACCGTGTAGGCGCGCAGGGCCTCGTCGACGGTGATCGCCTCGTCCGGACCGATCGGGCGGCCGGAGAGGGAGGTGCGCTCGACCATGAACTGGACGGCGCGCAGCGGCGATCCGTCGGTGACGGGGCGGTCGGAGCTGCCGACGACCGGGACGCCGTGGTCGAGGAAGCCGCGGCCCCGGTACATCCAGGGCGCCCGGTGCGGGCCCATGACCGTGGCGTAGTCGTCGCCGAAGTACCGCAGGAAGTTGGGCTGGACGACGGCGCTGAGGCCGAGCCGGGCGAAGCGCGGGAGCTGGTCGGGGCGGATCAGGCCGGCGTGTTCGATGCGGTGGCGGGCGTCGGGGCGGGGCCGCAGCTCCTGGGCCCGTTCCAGGGCGTCCAGGGCGAGGTCGGCGGCGCGGTCCCCGATGGCGTGGACGGCGAGCTGCCAGCCGGCGAGGTGCCCGTCCACGATGAGGGAGGCCAGGTGCTCGGGGTCGGCCTGGAGCCGGCCGGTGCCGTCCGTGCCCTCGTACGGCTCGGTGAGCGCGGCCGTGCGGGCCATCATCCCGCCGTCGGTGTAGATCTTGAGCGCGCCGACGGACAGCCAGTCGTCGCCGAAGCCGGTGCGCAGGCCGAGGTCGAGGCCCCGGGGGATGCCGTCCCGTTCGTGGGCGCCGAGCGGCTTGAGGGTGTCGGCGCCCGGCATGAGCTGGACGCGCAGGGGCAGTCGGCCCCGGTCGCGCAGGAGTTGGTAGGCGCCGAGCTCGGCGGGGCTGTGGCCGAGGAGGCCGCCGCCGATGCCGGCCTCGGCGCAGGCGGTGACGCCCTCGGCGAGGCAGACGCGCCCGGCGTGCTCGATGGCGTCGGCGAGCTCCTCCTGCGCGTACGGGAGGCGGAGGCGGCGCACGGCCCCCATCGCGCTCTCCACCAGGAGGCCGTCGTCGTGGGGGACGTCGGCGGGGAGCAGGTCGAGGACGGTGCTGTCGACGACGCAGGCGTGGCCGGAGGTGTGCATGAGGAAGATCCGGTGGCCGGCGGCGACCCGGTCGAGGTCGGCGGCGGTCAGGTGCCGGCCGAGGGCCCGCTGGTCGTAGTCCCCGACGTGGATCCACGTGCCGGGCGCGTTCCGGCGGGCGACCGCGTCCGCGACGACGGCGAGGGCGTCCTCGATCCGTTCGGCGCCGGCGAGGCTCGGGGAGCTCGCCTTCAGGCCCGTCCACGCCAGGTGGACGTGGCTGTCGATGAAGCCGGGGAGCACGGTGGCGCCCTGGAGGTCGACGACCTCGCGCGCGGGCAGGCCGCTCACGGCCTCGTCGAGGCCGACGATCCGGCCGTGCCAGATGCCCAGGTCGTGGGCGACCGGGTGGTCGGGGTCCATGGTGAGGACGCGCGCGTTGGTGATTCTGGTGCACAGCATCATGGGCGGGTCCGTCCCTAGGGGGAGTCAGGGGGTCGTGGCGAGCGCCGTGCCGTCGGTGTCCTCCGCCTCGTACCGTCGGGGTGCGGCGGGGACCATGAGCGGGGTGCCGGTCTCGGGGTCGTCGATGATCCGGCAGGGCAGGCCGAAGACGTCCTCGACCAGGTCGGCGGTCATGACGGAGGCCGGGTCGCCCTGGGCGGCGATGACGCCGCCGGGGCGCATCACGATGAGGTGGGTGGCGTAGCGGCAGGCCTGGTTGAGGTCGTGCAGGACGGCCACCACGGTGTGCCCCTTGCGGGCGTGGAGCTCGGCGCACAGGTCGAGGACCTCGACCTGGTGGGCGATGTCGAGGAAGGTGGTCGGCTCGTCGAGGAGGAGGACGGAGGTCTGCTGCGCCAGGACCATGGAGAGCCAGACGCGCTGGCGCTGGCCGCCGCTGAGGTCGTCGACGGGCCGGTCGGCGAGGTCGAGGACGCCGGTCTGGCGCATGGCCTCGGTGACGGCCGTCTCGTCCTCGGCGGACCACTGCTTCAGGAGCCGCTGGTGCGGGTAGCGGCCGCGGGCGACGAGGTCGCCGACGGTGATGTCGCCGGGCGCGCTGGAGGACTGCGGGAGCAGGCCGAGGCGGCGGGCGACCTCGCGCGAGCGGTACGAGGAGATGGCCGCGCCGTCGAGGTAGACCTGGCCGGCCTTGGGCGTGAGCATCCGCGCGAGGGCCGAGAGGAGGGTGGACTTGCCGCAGGCGTTGGGTCCGACGATCACCGTGAAGGAGTGGTCGGGGATGTCGACGCTGAGGGAGGTGGCCACCGTCCGCCGGTCGTAGGAGAGCGTGAGGTCCTCGGCGCGCAGCCGGGGTCCGGGAGTGTTCTTCGCGGTCATGCGCGGCTCTTTCGCGACTCGGTGATCAGCAGCCAGATGAGGTAGGTCCCGCCGAGGGCGCCGGTCGCCGTGCCGACGGGGAGGAGGGCGGGCGCGAAGGCCCGCTGGACGACGAGGTCGCTCAGGGCGAGCAGGAGGGCGCCCATGAGCGCGGAGGACAGCAGGGCGGGCGCGGGGGATCCGGTGAGCCGGCGCACCACCTGGGGGGCGGCCAGGGCGATGAACCAGATGGGTCCGGTGACGGCGGTGGCGAACGCGGCGAGGGCGACGCCGATGACGAGGAGGGCCGTACGGGTGCGGTGGACGTTCACGCCGAGGGCGGTGGCGGTGAGGTCGCCCATCTCGACCATGGCGAGGCGGCGGGAGAGGAGGAGGGCCGGGGGCAGCAGGACGGCGAGGGCGAGGCCGACGGCGTTGGCGTGTGTCCAGGTCCGGTTGCCGAGGCTGCCGATCAGCCACGCCTGTGCCTCCAGGGCCTCCTGGAAGGTGGCCCGGGTGATCAGGTACGAGTTGACGGCGAGGAGCAGGGCGCTGACGCCGACGCCGATGACGACGAGGCGGAAGCCCTGGAGCCCGCGGCCGATCATGAGGAGGTGGACGGCGAGGGCGGTGGCGAGGCCGCCGGCCAGGGCGCCGAGGGCGATCTGGGTCATGCTGCCGTGCAGGACGACGATGACGACGAGGGCGCCGACGGCGGAGCCGTTGGTGAAGCCGATGATGTCGGGGCTGCCGAGGGAGTTGCGGGTGAGGCTCTGCAGGATCGCCCCGCTCACGGCGAGGGCCGCGCCGACGAACACGGCGGTCAGGACGCGGGGCATCCGGAGGGTGTTGACGACGAAGTCGGCGGCCCCGGAGTCGTTGCCGGTGAGGGCGTGCAGGACCTCCCCGACGGTGAGCGGGAAGTCCCCGGTGGTGAGGGTGGTGCCGACGACCAGCACCAGGGCGGCGAGCAGCAGGACGGTGACGGCGACGGTGCGTCCCTGTACGCGCAGGGAGACGGCGCGGCCGACGCGGACGACCCGGCCGCCGACGACGCGGGGCGCGGGGGCCTTCGCCTCTCGTACGGGGACGCTCACAGCATGACCAGCTTCCGTCGGCGGCAGAGCGCGATGAACAGGGGGGCGCCGATGAAGGCGGTGACGATGCCGACCTGCACCTCGCCGGGGGCGCCGAGGACGCGGCCGAGGACGTCGGAGCCGATGAGCAGGACGGGGGCGAGGAGCATGGAGTACGTGAGGACCCAGCGCTGGTCGGGGCCGACGATGAAGCGGGCGACGTGCGGCACGGCCAGGCCCACGAAGCCGATCGGTCCGGCGGCGGCGGTCGCGGCCCCGCACAGCAGCATCACGGCGAGGGCGGCGAGGAGCCGGGTGCGGCCGACGTTCACCCCGAGGGCGCGGCCCACCTGGTCGCCCATGGCGAGGGCGTTGAGGGAGGGGGCGAGGAGGAGCGCGACGACCAGGCCGGTGGCGACGAACGGCAGGACCAGGAGGACGATGTCGTGGTAGCGGCCCGCGAGGGAGCCGACCGTCCAGAAGCGGAACTGGTCGAAGGCCTCCGGGTCGAACAGCAGGACGCCCCAGTTGAAGGCGTACAGGACGGCGGTGACGGCCGCTCCGGCGACGACGAGCCGGTCGGGGGTGGCGAGCTTCCGGCCGGAGGAGCCGAGGAGGTAGACGCCGACCGAGGCGACGGCGGCTCCGGCGAGGGCGAACCAGACGTAGCCGAGGGGCGAGGCCACGCCCAGGAAGGCGATGGCCACGACGACGCCGGCGGAGGCGCCCAGGTTCACACCGAGGAGTCCGGGGTCGGCGAGCGGATTGCGCGTCAGGGCCTGCATCAGCGCGCCCGACAGGCCGAGGGCCACGCCGACGAGGAGGCCGAGGAGGGTGCGGGGCACGCGGTAGTCGTGGACGATGACCGAGGCCTCGGAGCCGTCGGGGTGCCACAGCAGTTCCCAGGTGGAGGCGAAGGGGATCCCCCGGGTGCCGACCCAGACGCTGAGCAGCGAGACGAGGAACAGCGCTCCGAGCGTCACGAGGAGGCCCAGGCCGCGCAGGGCGAGGGCGGCCGGGCGCACGGGGGGCGCGGCGGACCCGTCGGAGCCGCCGGTCTTCCCTCCGGACGCCGTCTGGATTTCGACGGACAACGGCCACTCCCCCTGACGGCGGTTCGCGCCCCCGTCCGGCCGTGGGCCCAAAACGGGTGCGCCGCACGTGATTTGACGTGCCGAACAGGTCAACTTAGGCGAGCCTAACCGGATCGCACCGACGGGTCAACGCGGTCCCCTGACCTGCGGTCGCGCCCGCGCTCCCGGCGGCCTTCGGCGGCCCGCCGGGCCCCCTTGGCAGCGCCCCTCATTAAGGTAGCCTTACCTAACCATCTCTCTCTTCGTGGAGGCTTCCCATGCCCGCTGGAGGACCAACGGGAGGCCGCGTCCTCCGGAGAGCGCTCGGCGACCAGCGCCGGCGGGTCGGCGGGGCCTCGCTCCTCGCCATGGCCCACCAGGCGTGCGAGGCCCTCGTACCGGTCGTCATCGGCCTCACCATCGACGAGGCGGTGGGCACCGGGTCCTCCGGGGCGCTGCTGCGCTGGCTGCTCGTCCTCGCCGGGCTCTTCCTCGTCCTCTCCACCTGCTACCGGATCTCCGCCCGGTTCGCCGAGGGGGCGGGCGAGAGCGCCGCGCACCGGATCCGGCAGGACCTCGCCGACCGGGTGCTCGACCCGAGGGGCGGCGCCGACACCGGCCGGCTGCCGGGCGCGCTGACCGCCGTCGCGACCGGCGACGCCCGCCGGGTCGGCTCGGTCGCCTCCGCCCTGCCGTACGCGCTGTCCGCGCTCACCGGACTCGCCGTCAGCGCGGTGGCCCTGCTCCGCACCTCCGTCCCGCTCGGGCTGCTCGTCCTCCTCGGCGTGCCGCCCCTGCTGTGGATCGGCCACCTCATCAGCCGGCCCCTGGAGCGGCGCAGCGAGGCCGAGCAGGAGCACGCCGCCCACGCGTCCGGGGTCGCCGCCGACCTGGTGGCGGGGCTGCGCGTCCTGAAGGGCATCGGCGCCGAGCGGGCGGCGGTCGCCCGCTACCGGGAGACCAGCCGCGACTCGCTGGCCTCGGCGCTGCGGGCGGCGAACAGCCGAGCCTGGCACGACGGGGCGATCCTCGCCCTGACGGGCGTCTTCATCGCGGTGATCGGCCTGGTCGGCGCCCATCTGGCGATGCGCGGCACGATCAGCGTGGGCGACCTGGTGGCGGCCGTCGGCCTCGCCCAGTACCTCCTGGGCCCCTTCCAGCTCCTCACCTACGTCAACGGCGAGTTCGCCCAGGCCCGCGCCTCGGCCGACCGGATCGCCGAGGTCCTCGCCTCGCCCCCGGCCGTCGCCGCCGGTACGACTCCGCTCCCCTCCCCCGTCGCCGGACGGCTGCGGCTGCGGGGCCTGACCCACGGCGCGCTGCGCGGCCTCGACCTCGACGTCGCGCCCGGCAGCATCGTCGGCGTGGTCTCCCGGGACCCGGCCGCCGCGAACGACCTGCTGCTCTGCCTGGGCCGGGAACGGGAGCCCGCCGGGGGGACCGTGGAGCTCGACGGCGTCCCGCTGGCCGACCTCGACCCCGGCGAGGCCCGCCGGGCGATCCTGGTCGCCCACCACGACGCCGACCTGTTCGAGGACAGCCTCCTCGCCAACGTACGGGCCGGGGCGGGCGACGACGCGCCGGACGTCGGTCCCGCGCTCGCCGCCGCCGCGGCGGACGACGTCGCCGAGGCCCTGCCCGACGGCGTGCACACCGTCCTCGCCGAGCGGGGCCGCTCGCTCTCCGGCGGCCAGCGTCAGCGGGTCGCGCTCGCCCGCGCCCTGGCCGCCGACCCGCCGGTCCTGGTCGTCCACGACCCGACCACGGCCGTCGACACGGTCACCGAGGCCCGCATCGCCGTCCGGCTGCGGGAGCTGCGCCGGGGCCGCACCACCCTCCTGGTCACCACCAGCCCGGCCCTGCTCGCCGGGACCGACGTCGTGGTGGTGCTCGACGGGGGGAGGGTGACCGCCGAGGGCAGCCACCCGGAGCTCGTCGCCTCCCACGAGACGTACCGCTCGGCGGTGCTGGCATGACGGCCGGCCGCGACGCGACCGCGCCGGACGCCGACGCGAAGGACGAGGACGAAGGACGGACGATGAGCGGATCCGGCACGCCCGACGGCGCGCCCGCGCCCCCCACGACCGGCACGGACGGAGACGCACCTCCGCCCACCACGACCGGCGCGTACGAAGACGTGCCCCCGCCCACCACGACCGGCGCGTACGAAGACGTGCCCCCGCCCACCACGACCGGCGCGTACGAAGACGTGCCCCCGCTCCCCACGACCGGCGCGCCCGAGCGTGCCCTCCTGCCCACCGCGACCGGCGCGCAGACCCTCGCCGTCGTCCGCGGGCTGCTGCGCCGCCACCGGCTGCTCGCCGTGACCGCGCTGACCGTCCTGGTCGCCGGCACCGGCATCGGGCTGCTGACCGCGCCCCTGCTCGGCCGGATCGTGGACCTGGTCGTGGAGCGCAGCGGCACGGCCGCGCTGACCGTGCCGATGGCGCTGCTCCTCGCGGTGGCCGTGGCCCGGGGCGTGGCGACCGCCGTCGGCAAGTCGCTGGTCGCCCGGCTCGGCGAGACGATCCTCGCGGACCTGCGCGAGCGGTTCATCGACCGGGCGCTGCGCCTGCCGCTGGAGCGGGTCGAGAAGGCCGGCTCGGGCGACCTGACCGCCCGGGTGACGGGCGACGTGACGCTGATCGCGCGGGCGGTCCGGCAGGCCCTGCCCGAGTTCGCGAACGCCTTCCTCACCATCGCCCTGACCCTGGTGGGCCTCGCCGTCCTCGACTGGCGCTTCCTGCTCGCCGTCCTCGTCGCCGTCCCGGTGCACGTCCTCACCGTGCGCTGGTACATCCCGCGCGCCGCGCGGATCTACGCCGCGCACCGGGTGGCGACCGGCGCCCTCCAGCACCAGCTGCTCGACAGCGTCGGGGGCGTCCGCACCGTACGGGCGTTCCGGCTCACCGGCCGCCACGCGGAGCTGCTCGAGAAGCGGTCGGGGGCGGCCGTCGACCTGGCCGCGAGCGGAATGCGCCTGGTCTCCGGCTTCTTCTCCCGCCTGAACGCCGCCGAGTTCCTCGGCATGGCCTCGATCCTCGTCACCGGCTTCCTGCTCGTCGACGCCGGATCGGTGAGCATCGGCACGGCCACGGCGGCGGCGCTCTACTTCCACGGCCTGTTCAACCCGATCAACGCGGCGCTCTTCCTCATCGACGACGCCCAGTCGGCCGGGGCGAGCCTCGCCCGCCTGGTCGGCGTGTCGACCCTCCCGGCCGAGCGGGAGCCCGAGGGGCGGCCCGCCGCGCCCGTGGACGGCTCGGTCAAGGTGACCGGGCTCGGCCACTCCTACGTGGACGGGCACCCGGTGCTCCACGAGGTCGACCTCGACGTGCGGTGCGGGGAACGCGTCGCCCTGGTCGGCGCCAGCGGCGCGGGCAAGACCACGCTCGCCAAGCTGATCGCGGGCGTCCACGAACCGGCGGCCGGCACGATCTCGCTGGGCGGCGTGGACACCCGCGAGCTGGGCCCCGCCGGGGTGCGCCGGGCCGTCACCCTGATCAGCCAGGAGGTGCACGTCTTCTCCGGGCCCCTCGCCGAGGACCTGCGCCTCGCCCGGCCCGGGGCCACCGACGAGGAGCTGCGCGCGGCCCTGGACCACGTCGGCGCCCTGGAGTGGGCCGACGCGCTCCCCGAGGGCCTGGCGACGGTCGTGGGCGAGGGCGGCCACCGGCTCACCGTGACGCAGGCCCAGCACCTGGCCCTGGCCCGGCTCGTGCTCACGGACGCGCCCGTCGCCCTCCTCGACGAGGCGACCGCCGACGCGGGCAGCGCCGGCGCCCGGGTCCTGGAGACCGCCGCCCTGCGCGCCCTGGAGGGCCGTACGGGGCTGATGGTGGCCCACCGGCTGCCGCAGGCCGCCGCGGCGGACCGGATCGTCGTCCTCGACGGGGGCCGGGTCGTCGAGAACGGCACCCACGAGGAGCTGGTCGCGGCGGGCGGGCACTACGCCGAGCTGTGGTCGGCCTGGTCGGACAGCCGCCGGGAGCCGGCGGCCGTGAGCGACTGACGGAGAACAGGTGATGGCCCCCCTCCCGGCGGGAGGGGGGCCATCACGCGTTTCAGGGTCTCAGCCCCGCCCGGCCGCCAGGCCCGCCGGGCGCAGGTCGGTCCAGTGGGACTCGACGTACGCGACGCAGGCCTCCCTGGTGTCCGCGCCGAAGACGGTGCGCCAGCCGGCCGGGGCCTCCGCGAAGGACGGCCACAGCGAGTGCCGGCCCTCCTCGTCGGCCAGGACCAGGAAACGGCCCCGCGGGTCCTCGAACGGATGGGTGGTCATGCGTCGTCACTCCTCGTGGACATGGCGGTGAACAGCTCCGAGAGCGGCTGCTCCGGGTCGGCGACCACGGCGCGCAGCAGCCCCTGGAGTTCGTCGGCGAGCCGCCGCGCCTTGGCGGCGCCGAACAGATCGGTGGCGTGGATGAGGCCGCAGTGGACCGGGCCCTCGCCCAGCGGCTCGTAGAAGCTGAGGGTCAGCCGGGCCCGGGTCGAGCCGGTCGGCACGGCGTCGAGGGAGCCGACCCCGCCCTCCAGACGGTCCAGGTCCGCCTGTTCGTGGTGGATCACCATGACCTGCGGGCCCTCCGGGGGCAGCCCGGCCGCCCGGGCCACCTCCTCGAAGGGGACCTCCTGGCGGTCGAGGGCGCTCAGGGTGGTCTCCCGGACCCGGGAGAGCAGTTCGGCGAAGGTGGGGTCCCCGGCCGTGTCGGTGCGCAGGACGAGCGTGTTGAAGAAGCAGCCCACGAGGTCCGCGAGCCGGTCGTCGCCGCGCCCCGCGGCCATCGTGCCGAGCGGCAGGTCCGTGCCCGCCCCGTGCGCGGTGAGCAGGGCGGCCAGGGCGGAGTGCAGGACCATGAACATGCTGGTGCCGGTCGCCCGGGCCAGTGCGTCGACGGACGCGTGCAGTTCCTCGTCCAGGACGAAGCCGACGTGGCCCGCGCCGGGCACGGACGTGTGCGGGGCGTCGGCCGGGAGGTCCAGTGCGGCCGGCGCGTCCTTCAGGACCTGCCGCCAGTACGCGAGCTGGCCGGCCGCCCTGCTGTCCGGGTCGTCCGGGTCGCCGAGGACCTCGCGGGCCCAGCGGGCGTAGTCGGCGTACGAGACGGGCAGCGGCTCCCAGTCGGGCGCCCGGCCCTCCGTACGGGCCGTGTACGCGGACGTCAGGTCGCGGAAGAGGGGGACGACCGACCATTCGTCGACGGCCAGGTAGTGCAGGGCCAGGAGGAGTGACTGCCGTCCGTCGGGGCCGGTCAGGAGGTGGGCCCGCAGCGGGGCCTCGCGGTCCGGCGCGGGGGCTCCCCCGGCCAGTTCGCGCAGCCGGGCCTCCGGGTCCGCGCTCTCCTCCCGCACCAGCACGGGCGGTGCGGCGTCGACGAGGTGCAGGGCGCCGTCGCGCTCGGCGAAGGCGGTGCGCAGCGGCTCGTGGCGGGCCGCCACGTCCGCGAGCGCGGCCGCCAGGGCCTCCGCGTCCAGACCGCCGGGCGAGCGGAGCACGAGGGCGTGGTCGAAGGCGGGGGTGCGGCGATGCGCGTCCCACTGGAGGCGCTGGACGGGCGCGGCGAGCCGGGGCCCCTCGTGGTCCCCGGCGGGCAGGAGCGCCGGGCGGGCCGCGGCGGCCCCCTTCAGCTTGGCCTCCAGACCGGCGACCGTCAGGGCGTCGAAGACGTCCCGGATGCTCAGCTCGACCCCGAACTCGGCGCGGACGCGGCCCAGGAGCCGCATCGAGGCCATGGAGTGGCCGCCGAGCGCGAAGAAGTTGTCGTGGACGCCGACCCGGTCGAGGCGGAGGATCTCGCGGAACAGTCCGGCGAGCCTCTCCTGGGTCTCGTTCGCCGGACGGCTGTCGCCGGTCATGGCGGCCCAGTCCGGCGCGGGCAGCGCCTTCCGGTCGAGCTTGCCGTTGGGCGTGAGGGGCAGCGGCCCGTCGAGCGGGACGACGAGCGCCGGGACCATGTACTCGGGCAGGACGCCGGCCACGTGGGCGCGCAGCTCCCGCGGGTCGGGCTCCCCCTCCCCCGCCTCCGGGACGGCGTAGCCGACCAGGCGCACGATGTCGCCGTCGCGGTCGGGCACCACGGCGGCCTGGGCCACCGACGGGTGGGAGGCGAGCGCCGCCTCGATCTCGCCGAGTTCGATGCGGAAGCCGCGCACCTTCACCTGGGTGTCGACGCGGCCGAGGAAGTCGACGTTGCCGTCGGCGCGCCAGCGGGCGCGGTCGCCGGTGCGGTACATGCGGGTGCCGGGCGGGCCGTACGGGTCGGCCACGAAGCGCTCCGAGGTCAGTCCGGGCTTGCCGAGGTAGCCGCGCGCGAGGCCGCGTCCGGAGACGTACAGCTCGCCCGCGACGCCCGGCGGGACCGGCCTGAGGTGCTCGTCGAGGACGTAGCAGCGGGTGTTGGGGTCGGGCCGGCCGATGGGGACCCGGCCGGACGGGCGGCCCGGGTGCTCGCGGGCGGGCCACAGGGTGGAGTTGACGGTCGCCTCGGTCAGCCCGTACGCGCAGATCAGGTGGGCGGTGGTGCCGAAGCGCTCGAAGAGGTCCGGCGGCACGGTCTCGGTGCCGACGAGGACGGTCGACCCTTCGGGCAGGGCGCAGCCGGGCGGCAGGGCGGAGACGAGGGACGGCGGCAGGATCATGTGGGTGATCCGCTGGTCGGCGAGGAAGTCGGTGAGGGCGGGGCCCGCGACCCGGGCCTCGTCGGTGATCAGGACGAGCCGGCCGCCGTGGCAGAGCGCCATGGCCAGCTCGAAGACGAAGACGTCGAAGCCGACGGAGGCGAACTGCAGGACGCGGCTGTCGCGTTCCAGGCCCATCCGGTCGACGGCGGTGGCGACCAGGCTGGAGATTCCCTCGTGGGGGACGACGACGCCCTTGGGGCGGCCGGTGGAGCCGGAGGTGTAGATGACGTACGCGGCCGTGTCGAGGACGGCCGGTCCGCTCCCGAGGGGGCCGTCCGGCAGACTCCGTAGGGCGGCGGTGGTCTCCGGCGCGTCGAGCAGCACCGTGGGAACGCCCGGCACGTCGGGGATCTTGCCCGCGCTCTGTTCGGTGCCGACGACGAGGGCCGCGCGCGAGTCCTCGATCATGTACGCGAGGCGGTCGGCCGGGTGGACCGGGTCGAGCGGCAGGAACGCGGCGCCCAGCTTCATCGCGGCGAGGACCGTGGCGACCGTGTCGACCGAGCGGGGCACGGCCACGCCGACCACGCTCTCGGGTCCGACGCCCCGGGCGGCCAGGAGGCCGGCGACGCGGTCGGCGCGGGCGTCGAGTTCGGCGTACGTCACGGAGCGGGAGCGCTCCACGACGGCGACCGCGTCGGGGCGCTCGGCCAGCCGCCGGGCGAAGAGGGCCGGGAAGGTCTCCTCGTCGACCGCGCGGGCCGTGGCGTTGAACTCCTCCAGGACCAGGTGCCGTTCGGCGCCGTCGAGGATCTCGGCGCGGGAGACGGGCCGTTCGGGTGCGGCGACCAGGGCGGCGACGAGGGTGCGGAGGCGTTCGCCGAGCCGCTCGGCGGTCTCCCGGTCGAAGAGTTCCGTGGCGAACTCCAGGCGGCAGCCCAGGGAGCCGGGGCCGCCGTCGGTCGGGGTGTGCTCGGTGAAGCTGAACACCAGGTCGAACTTGGCCGAGCGGATGCGGAAGGGGAGGTACGCGGCGGTCAGGCCGGGCAGGGCGAGGGCGTCGCCGGTGCGGGCGTGGTATCCGACCATCACCTGGAAGAGCGGGTTGCGGGAGAGGGACCGGGTCGGGTTGAGCTTCTCCACCACCGCCTCGAAGGGCACGTCCGCGTGGGAGAACGCGGCGAGGTCGGTCTCCCTGACCCGGGCGAGGAGTTCGGTGAAGCTCGGGTCGCCGCTCAGGTCGGTGCGGAGGACCAGGGTGTTGACGAAGAAGCCGACGAGGTCGTCGAGGGCCTCGTCGCCGCGGCCCGCGATGGGCGCGCCGAGGGGGATGTCGGTGCCGGCGCCCAGGCGGTGGAGGAGGGCGGCCACGGCGGCGTGCGCCACCATGAACATGCTGGCGCCGGTCTCCCGGGCGAGCCGCTTGAGGCCCTCGTGGACGTCGGGGTCGAAGACGACGTCGAGTTCGGCGCCGGTGAAGGCGGGGCGGGCCGGGCGCGGCCGGTCCGTGGGCAGTTCCAGCTCCTCGGGGGCGCCGTCCAGGACCGTGTGCCAGTGCTCCAGCTGCCGGGCGGCCCTGCTGTCCGGGTCCGCGGGGTCGCCGAGGAGGCGCTGCTGCCACAGGGCGTAGTCGGCGTACTGGACGGGCAGCGGCTCCCACTCCGGCGCCGTGCCCGCGGTCCTGGCCGCGTAGGCGGTGGCGAGGTCGCGGAGGAAGGGGCGGTCGGACCACTCGTCGGTGGTGATGTGGTGGAGCAGCAGGATCGCGGCGTGGTCCTCGGGTCCGAGGTCCACGAGCGCGGCGCGCAGCGGGAGTTCGGCGGCGAGGTCGAAGGGCCGGTTGACGGCCGCGTCGACCAGGCCGGGCAGCTCGTCCTCGGTGGCGGTGAGCCGCTCGACGGCGGGCCGCGCCTCCCCGGCGGGCAGCACCCGCTGGAACACCCGGCCGTCGCGCTCCGCGAACACGGTGCGCAGGGCCTCGTGCCGGGCGGTGACGTCGGCCAGGGCGGTCTCCCAGGCGTCGGCGTCGAGGGGGCCGCGCAGTCGCAGGACCAGCGGGAAGTTGTAGGCGGCGGAGTCGGAGTCGATCCGCTGGACGACCCAGAGGCGCTGCTGCGCGTGGGAGAGCGGCAGTTCGTCGGGGCGCTCGCCCGCGGTGAGGGCGGGGCGGGCGGGGCCCGTGGCGCGGTCGACGCGTTCGATCAGTTCGGCGACCGTGGGGGCCTCGAACAGGTCGCGGATGGCGAGTTCGGCGGCGAGCGCCGTGCGGGCGCGGCTGACGAGGCGGGTGGCGAGGAGCGAGTGCCCGCCGAGGTCGAAGAAGTCGTCGTCGATGCCGACGGCGTCCCCGGGCAGTCCGAGGGCGTCGGCGAAGAGGTCCCGGAGGGTCTCCTCGCGCGGGGTGCGCGGGGCGCGGCCGGTTCCTCCGGCGCGGGCGAGGTCGGGGGCGGGCAGGGCGCGGACGTCGAGCTTGCCGTTGACGGTCAGCGGCAGGGTGTCCACGGTGACCAGCGCGGCCGGGACCATGTAGTCCGGCAGGACGGCCTTGAGGTGGGCGCGGAGCGCCTGCGGGTCGGGGGCGTCCTCCTCCGGTGCGTAGTAGCCGACCAGGCGCTTCATTCCGGTGTCGGTGTTGACGACGACCGCCGCGTGGGCGACGCCGGGGTGCGCGGACAGGGCCGTGGCGATCTCGCCGAGTTCGACGCGGTAGCCGCGGATCTTGACCTGGTCGTCGGTGCGGCCGAGGAAGTCGAGGAGTCCGTCGGGCCGCTGCCGCACGAGGTCGCCGGTGCGGTACATCCGCTCGCCGGGCTCCCCGAAGGGGTCGGCGACGAAGCGTTCGGCGGTGAGGCCGGGGCGGTCGTGGTAGCCGCGGGCCAGGCCGGTTCCCGCGATGTACAGCTCGCCGGGGCAGCCCGGCGGGACCGGGCGCAGCATGGAGTCGAGGACGTGGGCGCGGGTGTTGCGGATGGGCCGGCCGACCGTGGGGGTCGCGCTGTCGGCCGTGGAGCCGCCGAGGGTGTTGATGGTGTACTCGGTCGGCCCGTACAGGTTGTAGCCGTAGCAGCCCTCGGTGTCCCGCAGCCGGTTCCAGACCGTGTCGGAGACGGCCTCGCCGCCGAGCAGGACCAGGGCGGGCCGGTGCCTGCCCGTGGCCCCGTCGTGGTCGAGGAGGCCCTCCTCGATGAGCAGTTGGGCGTAGGTGGGGGTGACGTTGACGACGTCGACGCGGTGGGCGTCGCAGTAGGCGACCAGGGCCTCGGCGTCGCGGCGCAGCTCCTCGTCGCAGACGTGGACCTCGTGGCCCTCGACGAGCCAGAGCAGCTCCTCCCAGGACATGTCGAAGGCGAAGGAGACGGTGTGCGCGATGCGTAGGCGCCGTCCGCCGGCCGAGGCGATGGCCGGGGCGAAGATCTCCTCCTGGTGGTTGAGCTGCATGTTCGTCAGGCCCCGGTAGGGGGTGACGACGCCCTTGGGGCGGCCGGTGGAGCCGGAGGTGTAGATGACGT
This sequence comes from Streptomyces sp. NPDC093071, assembly GCF_044754545.1. Taxonomy (NCBI): domain Bacteria; kingdom Bacillati; phylum Actinomycetota; class Actinomycetes; order Kitasatosporales; family Streptomycetaceae; genus Streptomyces; species Streptomyces sp. NPDC093071. The sequence goes on from NZ_JBIVPH010000002.1 coordinate 779,502, forward strand.
ACGCCGGGTGCTCCAGGCGGCCGGGGGTCCCGCGCGCGAAGGCGGGGCGTTCGGCGTCGGTGATCCCGGCGCCGGACAGGGCCCTCAGCTCGAAGGCGACGTCCGGGTCGTCCAAGGCGATCTCGGGGGCGAGCGGGCCCGTCTCGCCGCGCAGCGTCGGGGCCACGGCGAGGGTGGTGAGCAGGCACAGCGGCCCGGTGTCCTCGACCATCAGGCGCAGCCGGTCGGCCGGGTGGTCCAGGTCGAGCGGCAGGTAGGCGGCGCCGGTGCGCAGGACGGCGAAGAGGGCCACGACCATGTCGAGGGAGCGGGGCAGCGCCAGGGCCACCGTGCGCTCCGGGCCGGCGCCGGCGGCGAGCAGCAGCCGGGCCGTCCGGTTGACGCGGGCGTCGAGTTCCGCGTAGGTGAGGGACCGCTCGCCGAAGACCAGGGCGGTGTCGTCGGGGGTGCGGGCGGCCTGGGCCGCGAGCAGGTCGGCGACGGTCTCGTCGGGCACGGGCTCGCGTCCGGCGGCGTGCCCGGCGGTCAGGGCGGCGCGCTCGGCGGGGAGCAGCAGGTCGACGGCGGCGGTGCGGACGGTGGCGGCGTCCGGTCCGTCGAGGAGGTCCGCGAGCCGTTCCAGGACGGTCGTGAACCGGCCGAGGACGGTGGTCGCCGCCTCGGCGTCGAACAGGTCGGGGCGGGCCGCCAGGGTGACCCGCAGCCGGGTCTCGGGGGTGACGATCAGGGTCAGCGGGAAGTGGGTGCCGTCGACGTTGGAGACGCCGGTGATGCCGTGCCGCTGCCGGAGCGCGGCGGCCCGGTCCTCGCCGTCGGCGGAGCGCAGCACGAAGAGGGTGTCGAAGAGGCGGCGGTGGCCGGTCTCCCGCTGGAGGGTGCCGAGGCCGACGTGCTCGTACGGCATGACGGCGGCCCGCTCGGTCTGGAGGCGGCGCAGCAGGTCGAGCAGCGGCTCGTCGGGGGCGAACGCGGTGCGGGCCGGGACGGTGTTGAGGAACATGCCGATGATGCCGGCGGCGTTCGGCAGGTCCGCCGGGCGTCCGGCGACCGCCGTGCCGAAGGCGACGTCGCGGCGGCCGGTGGCGGCGGAGAGGACCAGGCCCCAGGCGGCGTTGAGGACCGTGTTCAGGGTGAGGCCGTGGCGGCGGGCGGCGGCGCGCAGCCGGTCGCTCGTCCCCGCCGTCAGGACCGCGTCGAAGTCGGCAGGGATGACCGGGCCCGCGTCGCGGCCGGCCGGGGCGACCAGGGTCGGCTCGTCGAAGCCGGCGAGCGCGCCGCGCCAGGCGTCGACGGCCTCGGCGGTGTCCTGGCCGTCGAGCCAGGCGAGGTAGTCGCGGTACGAGCCGGGGGCGGGCCGGCCGGCGGGGTCGCCGCCGTTCTCGTACAGCGTGAACAGCTCCTCCAGGAACAGCCAGGCGGACCAGCCGTCCCACAGGATGAGGTGGTGGGTGACGACGAGCCGGTCGCGGCCTTCGGGGAGGCGGATCAGGCGGAGGCGGCACAGCGGCGGGGCGGACAGGTCGAAGCGCTGTCGCCGGTCGGCCGCGAGGAGCTCCTCCACGCGCGCGTGGTGCTCGTCGGCGGGCAGCCCGGACAGGTCGGTCTCGGTCAGCGGGATCTCGGCGCCGTCGACGACGAACTGGACGGGCCGGGACAGGCCGTCGCCGGTGAATCCGGCGCGCAGGCCCTCGTTGCGGTCGAGGAGCGCGCGGCAGGCGGCGCGCAGCCGGTCGGCGTCGAGGCGGTGGTCGAGGTCCAGGGTCTCCTGCGACAGGTAGACGTCGAGGGCGTCCCCGGCGTCGTAGGTGGCGTGGAAGTACATGCCCTCCTGGAGCGGGGAGAGCGGCCAGACGTCGGTGACGGGCAGTCCCGCCGCGGTCTCGGCGACGCGGGCGGTCTCCTCCTCGGTCAGTTCCAGGCCGCCGAGCGGGGCTGCCGGGGCCTGCGGCTCCTGGGGGGCGCCCGCGCCCGCGGCGGCGGTGAGCTGGTCGAGGAGGGCCTTGAGGGCGGGGTCGACGGCCGCGCCCGCCAGGCTCTGCTGGGCGAGGACGGCCTGGAGCGCGGCGGCGGCCTGTCCGGCGTCGGTGGCGGAGACGGTCACGGCCGGGGCCTCGGGGTCTTCCACGGGCTCGGGTTCGGCCGGTGCCGCCGCCGCGAGGGCGGCGGGCGTGCGGTGCCGGAACACGTCGCGCGGGCTGATCGCCAGTCCCCTCTCGCGGGCCCCGGTCGCGACGGCGATCGAGGTGAGGCTGTCGCCGCCGAGGACGAAGAAGTCGTCGTCGGCGCCGATGTCCGGGATGCCGAGGACGGCGGTGAAGACCTCGCACAGGGCGCGTTCGCGGGCGTCGCGGGGCGCGCGTCCGCCCGCCCGGGGGGCGGGGGACGGCGAGGGCAGGGCGTTCTGGTCGAGCTTGCCGCTGGGCGTCAGGGGCAGCGCGTCGAGGACGACGACGGCGCTGGGCACCAGGGGGGCGGGCAGGGCGCCGGCGAGCGCGTCGCGCAGGGCGCCGGAGTCCGGCGCGGGCGCGCCGGGGGCGGGCACCGCGTAGCCGACGAGGGCGCCGTCGCGGACGACCACGGCGGCGCGGACCACGCCCGGGAGTGCGGCGAGGGCGGTCTCGATCTCGCCGAGTTCTACGCGGTTGCCCCGGATCTTGACCTGCCGGTCGGTGCGGCCGAGGTACTCGACGGCGCCGTCGGCCCGGCGGCGGACCAGGTCGCCGGTGCGGTACATGCGGCTGCCGGGCGCCCCGAAGGGGTCGGCGACGAACCGCTCGGCGGTCAGGGCGTGCCGGCCGTGGTAGCCGCGCGCCAGCTGGACCCCGGCGAGGTACAGCTCGCCGGGCACGCCGTCCGGGACGGGCCGCAGGAAGGAGTCGAGGACGTGCAGGCGGGTGTTCCAGACGGGTCGGCCGATCGGGACGGCGGGCTCGTCGGCGCCTTCGTACGGGAAGTGCGTGACGTCGACGGCGGCCTCGGTGGGCCCGTACAGGTTGTGCAGCGGTACGGGTCCCCGGCCGGGCCGGGTCGTCAGCTCCGTCCAGCGGCGGGCGTCGGGTCCGGTGAGGGCCTCGCCGCTGCAGAAGGCCCTGCGCAGGGGCGCCGCCCAGTCGGGGCCGCCGGGCGCGGCCTCCAGGGCCTGGACGAAGGCGGCCAGCATCGAGGGGACGAAGTGCAGGGTGGTGATCCGCTCGGCGCGGATCAGGTCGGCCAGGTAGCCGGGGTCGCGGTGGCCGTCGGGGCGGGCGAGGACGACGGCGGCGCCCTCGGTCAGGGCCCAGAAGAACTCCCACACGGACACGTCGAAGCTGGCCGGGGTCTTCTGGAGGACCCGGTCGTCGGCGGTGAGCCCGTACTCCCCCTGCATCCAGGCGAGGCGGTTGACGATCGCCCGGTGGGTGACGGCGACGCCCTTGGGGCGGCCGGTGGAGCCGGAGGTGTAGATGAGGTACGCGGGGTGGTCGGGGCCCGCCTCCGTGCGGGGCGCGTCCGTGCGGGGCGCGTCCGTGCGGGGCGCGTCGGGGGTCTCCTCCTCGCGGTCCACGAGGACCGTGTCGAGACCCGGGGCCCCGGGCAGCCGGCCGACGGCTTCGGCGGTGGTGAGGACCGTGCGCGCGCCGGAGTCGGCGAGCATGAACGCGACCCGGTCGGCGGGGTAGTCGAGGTCGACGGGCAGATAGGCGGCGCCCGCCTTGTGAACGCCGAGGAGGGCGACCATCAGCTCCGCCGAGCGGGGCACCGCGACGGCGACGAACTCCTCGGGGCCCGCGCCCCGGGCCCGCAGCCGCCGGGCGAGGGCCTCGGCGCGGCGGTCGAGTTCCGCGTACGTGAGGGTGGTGCCCTCGTACACGACGGCGGGCGCGTCGGGGGTCCGGGCGGCCCGCGCGGCGAAGAGCGAGGCGAGGGTGGCGTCCGGCGCGGGCAGCGGGCGGTCGGTGGCGTTGAGCGCGGCGAGGCGCTCCGCCTCGCGGTCGGAGAGGAGGCCGATCCGGGCGGCCAGGCGGCCGGGGTCGGTGGCGAAGGTGCGCAGCAGCGTCTCGAAGCGGTGCGCGAGGACGGCGACGGTCAGCCGGTCGAGGCGGGCCGGGTCGTGGGTGAAGCGGAGCGACAGGTGTCCGTCGCGGGGCTCGGCGACGAGCGCGAGCGGGTAGTGGACGGCGTCGAGCACCTCGGTGCCGGTGACCAGGGGGGTGGCGGCGGGCGGTCCCGCCGGGTGGTTCTCGAACACCACGAGGGTGTCGAAGAGTTCGCCGCCGCCCGCGAGCCGCTGGATGTCGGCGAGGCCGAGGTGCTGGTGGTCGAGGAGCGCCGCGTGCTCGTCCTGGACGCGCCGCAGCAGCTCCGCGAGGGGTTCGTCGGGGCGCAGGAGGACGCGGACGGGGACGGTGTTGATGAAGAGGCCGACGGCCGCGTCCAGGCCCTCGACCTCGGTGGTGCGGCCGGAGACGGTGCTGCCGAAGACGACGTCCCGGGCGCCGGTCAGGCCGCCGAGGAGCAGGGCCCAGGCGCCGTTGAGGACGGTGCTCAGGGTGAGGCCCTCGCGCCGGGCGCGGGCGGTCAGTTCGGCGGTGAGGGCCTCGGGCAGGCGCACGTCGACGCGCTCGGTCCGGGTGCGGGGGGCGTCCGCGCCGTCCCCGGCGGGGGCGGGCAGCCGGGTCGGTTCCTCCAGACCGGCCAGCGCCTCGCGCCAGGCGTCCCGGGCGGCGTCGCGGTCGCGGGTGGCCAGCCAGGCCAGATAGGGGCGCGGGTCGGCGGGCTCGGGCAGGGTCTCCCCCGCGTACGCGGCGGTCAGCTCGCGCAGCAGGACGGTGACGGACCAGCCGTCGGCGACGATGTGGTGCAGGGTGAGCAGGAGCCGGTGGCGGTGTCCGTCGCGGACCAGGGTGGCGCGCAGCAGCGGCGGTTCGGCCGGGTCGAAGCCCCGGGCGCGGTCCTGCCGCAGGATCTCGTCCAGGCCGGTGCGGGCGGTGTCGGCCTCGTGCCACGGGAGGGTCGCGCGGTCCGCGAGCCGCTGGACGACCTCGCCGCCGGGCAGTTGCCGGAAGGAGGCGCGCAGCAGCGGGTGGCGGTCGAGGAGCAGTTGGAGGGCGTCGCGCAGCCGGCCGGGGTCGACGGGCTCCGCGAGGTCCAGGAGCTCCTGGACCACGTACAGGTCGTCGGCGTCCTCGTCGTACACCGCGTGGAAGAAGAAACCTTCCTGAAGCGGGGAGACGGGCAGGGCGTCCTCGTCGAGGGCGACCGCCGGGAGCGGCGCGGGTCCGGTGGCGACGGGAGCGGCGTGCGCGGCGAGGGCCGCGACCGTGCGGAGCCGGAAGACGTCGCGCGGGGTGAGCGCGAGGCCGGCGGCGCGGGCGCGGTTGACGAGCTGGATCGCGACGATGCTGTCGCCGCCCAGCTCGAAGAAGCTGTCGTGGATCCCGGCCGACGGAAGGCCGAGGACCTCGGCGAAGAGCGCGGCGAGCGCGGTCTCGGCCGGGGTAGTGGGCGCGTCGTCGCCGGCCATCGCGGTCCATCGGGGCTCGGGCAGGGCGCGGCGGTCGAGCTTGCCGTTCGGGGTGAGCGGCAGGGGCCCGTCGAGGCGGACCAGGGCGGAGGGGACCATGGGGTCCGGGAGGGTCTCCGCGATCCGGGCGCGGGCGGCGGCGACGGCGGCGTCGGCCGCTTCGGCGTCCGGTCCGGTCCCGGCCACGAGGTAGCCGACGAGGCGCTTGACGCCCCGGTGGTCGTCGCGGACGAGGACGGCGGCCTGGGCGATGCCGGGGCAGGCCATGAAGGCGCTCTCGACCTCGCCGGGTTCGACGCGGTGGCCGCGGATCTTGATCTGGCCGTCGGCGCGGCCGAGGAATTCGAGGTTGCCGTCGGCGCTCCAGCGGACCCGGTCGCCGGTGCGGTACATGCGGGCGCCGGGCTCGTCGGCGTACGGGTCGGCGACGAAGCGCTCCGAGGTGAGCCCCGGGCGCCCCAGGTAGCCGCGGGCGAGGCCGCGCCCGCCGACGTACAGCTCGCCCTCGGCGCCGACGGGGACGGGGCGCAGGGCCGAGTCGAGGACGTAGGCGCGGGTGTTGGGGTCGGGGCGGCCGATGGGGGCGGGGCCGGGCCGGTCGGCGTCGGCGAGCCAGAGGGTGGAGTTGACGGTGGCCTCGGTGAGGCCGTAGGCGACGACGACCCGGACGCGTCCGGCCCAGCGGGCGATGAGTTCGCCGGGCACGGCCTCCGTGCCGACGACGAGGACGGAGCCGTCGGGCAGCTCGCACTCCGGCGGCAGCGCGGAGACGAGGGAGGGCGGCAGGATCATGTGGGTGGCGCGGTGGCGGGCGATGTAGTCGGTGAGGGCCGGTCCGGCGACGCGGCGCTCGGCGGGGACGAGGATCACCCGGCCGCCGACGCACAGCGACATGACGAGGTCCCAGACGGTCACGTCGAAGCCGGCGGAGGCGAACTGCGCGATCCGGCTGTCGGCGGTGACGCCGATGCGGTCGGTGGCGGTGGCGATCAGGCTGCCGACGCCGTCGTGGGAGACGACGACGCCCTTGGGGCGGCCGGTGGAGCCCGAGGTGTAGATGACGTACGCGGCGTGGTCGAGCGTCACGGGGACGGCGGGGTCCGCGGGGTCGAGGGCGGCGAGCGCGGCGGCGGTGGCCGGGTCGTCGAGCAGGACGCGGGTGGCGCCGGGCGCGTCGGGCAGGGCGGCGGACAGCTCGCGGGTGGTGAGGACCGTGCGCGCCCCGGAGTCGTCCAGCATGTGGGCGATGCGGTCCTGGGGGTGGTCGGCGTCCAGGGGCAGGTAGGCGGCGCCGGCCTTCATGACGGCGAGGAGGGCGACCACCAGGTCCGGGGAGCGGGGCAGGGCGACGGCGACGACGTCCTCGGGGCCCGCGCCCCGGGCGGCGAGGAGCCGGGCGAGGCGGTTCGCGGCGGCGTCCAGTTCGGCGTACGTCAGCTCCTCGTCCTCGCAGACGAGGGCGACGGCGTCGGGGGCGAGGCGGACCCGCTCGGCGAAGGCGGCGGGCCAGGTGGTCTCGGGCGCGGGCCGGGGCGAGACGCCGAACTCGCCGAGCAGCCGGGCGCGTTCCTCCCCGGAGGTCAGCTCGATGTGTCCGACGGGCCGGTCGGGGTCGCCGGTGAGGGCCTCCAGGACGGCGAGGAAGCGCCGCCGGTGCTCGGCGAGGGCGCGCGCGTCGCAGACGTCGGCGTCCGCGTCGAAGTGGACCCGGAGGCCGTCGGCGGCGCCGGGGTCCCCGAAGGTGAGGGCGAGGTCGCCGACCGGGCCGAGCCAGTGCGGGACGAACTCGGCCTCGGCACCGTCGAAGCGGACGCCCTCGGGCTGGGGCAGGACGTTGACGGTGGGGCCGACGAGTTCCCGTACGCCGTCGGTGAGGCCGAGGTCCCTGGCGAGGTCCTCGGCGCGGTAGCGGCTGTGGACGAGGAGTTCGGAGACGCTCGTGACGACGGTGTCCAGGAGCCGGGCGACGGTCGTGTCGGGACGGACGGCGAGGCGCAGCGGCAGGATGTTGGAGACCATGCCGGGGACGTCCCGCGTGGCGGGGTCCCGGCGGGCGGTGACGGGGAGGCCGAGGACGAGGTCCTGTTCGCCGGTGGAGCGGTGCAAATAAACGGCGACGGCGGCGAGCAGGAGGCGGGAGAGCGGCGCTCCGGCCCCGTCCGCGCGGGCGCGCAGCCGGGCGACGGTCGCGGGGTCGAGGACGGCGGTGTCGCGGACGCGGCGGCGCATGGGGGCGGTGGCGCGCGGGACGAGGCGGACCGGCTCGGGCCGGCCGGCCATCCGCTCCCGCCAGTGGGCCCGGTCGGCCGCGTACTGCTCGGAGGAGGCGTACGCGGTGTCGGCGGCGACCAGCCGGGCCAGGGACCAGTCGGGGGCCGGGGCCGCGTCGCCGAGGGTGTGGAGGTCGCCGGCGCGGCGGCTGATGAGGGCGACGCCCGCGCCGTCGACGAGGAGGTGGTGGTAGCGCTGGTACCACCAGATCCGGTCGTCGGCGAGCCGCAGGAGGGCCTGGGCGAAGAGCGGGCCGCCGGCCGGGTCGGCGGGGCGGTCGCGGTCGGCCTCCATCCAGCGGTGGGCGGCCTCCTCCGGGTCGACCTCGCCCCGCAGGTCGACCTGGGCCACGTCGACGGGGAAGCGGGTGGGGACCTGGCGCGGGGCGCCGTCGGCGTCGGTGGTGATCCGGACGTGCAGGCTCTCCGCCTCCTCCACGGCCCGCCGGACGGCGGTCGCGAGGCGGTCGGGGTCGACGTCTCCGCGGAGTCTCAGGACGAACGCGATGTTGTAGGCCGAGCCGTCCGGCTCGATCTGCTGGGCCAGCCAGATTCCGGACTGTCCGCCCGTGAGGGGGAGTCCGTGGGCGGTCGTCCGGTCCGACTCGGCGTCAAACATCGTTCGAGGGTGCCTTTCCCTGGTGGTGCGTCGGTGGGGTGGAGCGGGGCACGGACCCGCCCGCCGAGGCCCGTGCGCACCCCGCCCGCCCGCCGGACCGGCCGGCGGAGCGGCTGACGGACGGCGGACGGGCGGGCGGCGAGCGGGTCGTACGGGGGCGGGGGCGTGTGCCGGCCGTCGCGCGACGTCGATTGCGCGACGGCGGTTGCGCGACGGCGGTTACTTGACGGCGGCTACTTGACGGCCGTCAGGAGCGGCTCGATCTCGTCGATCGCGTAGGGGATGGAGAGGACCGTGTTGAAGGAGAAGGCGGCGCCGATGTCCGGGTCCTGGTAGGGCACGAACAGATCGCGCTTCTCCTGGTTGACCTTGAGCTTCTTGTAGAGCGGCTCGGCCTTGATGCGGTCGTTGGCCTCGGTGCTGGAGGTGACCCAGACGAGGCGGTCGGTGTCGAGCACGTTCAGCTTCTCGGCGCTGAGCTCGGCGACGTTCCAGCCCGGCTTGGCGAGGGCGTCGATCTCGGGCTTCAGCTTGAAGCCGAGCTCGGAGAAGAAGATCGCCTTGGGGTCGGTCTTGGTGAAGGCCGAGTACTTGCCGGCCTCGAAGCTGTCGGCCACGGTCAGGGTCTTGCCCGCCCACTCGGGGTGCTTGTCCCGGACGGCCTTGAAGCGCGCGTCGACGTCGGTGATCAGCTTCTCGGTCTCGGGGCCCTTGCCGAGCGCCTTGCCGATCTGGCGGGTCATGACCTGCCAGGGGGCGCCGTAGTCCGGGTGCTCCTTGGGCTGGGCGACGACCTTGGCGATCTTGGAGAGGGTGTCGTACTGCTCCTTCTTCATGCCCGAGTACTGCGCGACGATCAGGTCCGGCTTGAGGGCCGCGATCTTCTCGACGTTGTACTCGTCGCGCTCGCCGACGATCTGTGGCGGGGTCGAGCCCCACTTGTCCTTGGTCCACGGCCACTTGCCGTACGGCTTCTCCTTGAACCAGTCCACCGAGCCCACCGGCTTGACGCCCAGGGCGAGCACCGCGTCCTGGTCGGAGAGGCCGAGCGTGACGACCTTCTTCGGCTCGGCGTCGATCGTCGTGCTGCCGTACTTGTGCGCGACGGTCACCGGGAAGGCGCCGGCGGACGACGTGCTCGCGCTCGGCTCGCCCGACGGCTTGGCCCCCTCGGTCTTCTCCGTGCCGCTCCCACAGGCGGCCAGAGCGAGTGCGGCGACGGCGGCGACGGCCGCGCGCGGGACGTTTCTGGCGAACCGCGCCAGAGCGGGGCGTGTACCAGTGGACACGTGTGTTCCTTTCACGGGGACTTCACGGTGCTGCCGCGCGTCCGGCGCGGTGCGCGGCCGGCGGTGCGCGGCGGTGTGGGGGGTGGAACCAAGGGGGCCGCCCGGGGCCCGTGCGGGCGGGGTGACGGTCCGGCGGTCCGGCGGTCCGGTGCGGGACGCGCGGTCCGTCCGGCGGGCCCATGTCCGTCCGGTGGTCCGGAGTCCGTCCGGCGTTCCGCAGTCCGTCCGGTGGTCCGGAGTCCGTCCGGCGTTCCGCGGTCCGTCCGGTGGACGGGTCCTAGCGGCTCGTGCCGATTCCGCCGGCGATCGGGCGGACCGCGTCGGAGGAGTCTCCCGGTCCCCGTTCGAGGATCGACTCCAGGATCTCGCCGACCCTGATCGCGGTGTTGGAGAGCAGGGACGACGTGATGCCGTGGGTGTGCTCGGTGCCGCCCTGGAGGTAGATGCCGCAGCGCAGTTCGGGGTCGGTGGCGACGCGGTAGTCCCGCTCGACGCGGACGCGGCCGAGGTCGTCGCGGCGGCAGTGGCCCGCGACGTCGCCGAGGAGGCCGAGGCCGTCGGCCTGCCGGTAGCCGGTGGCGAAGACCACGACATCGGCGTCGAGGAAGCTGTCCTCGCCGGTGACCAGGTTGGCGACGGTGGCGCGGACGCCGTCCGGGCCCTCCTCGACGGCGGTGAGGCGGGACACGTTGATGAAGCGCAGCCGCTCGTTGCCGAGGACCTTCTCCTGGTACGCCTGCCGGTAGAGGTCGTCGATGAGGTCGATGTCCACCACGGAGTAGTTGGTGTTGCCGTGGTACTCCATCAGCTTGCGCTTGATGTCGTCGGGCGCCGTGTAGTACTCGTCGACCGCCGCGGGGTCGAAGATGCGGTTGGCGAAGCTGCTGTCGTCGGCGGGGCTGTAGCCGTAGCGCGAGAAGACGGCGCAGATCTCCGCGTCCGGGAAGCGGCGGTGGAGGTAGGCGACGTTCTCGGCGGCGCTCTGGCCGGCGCCGACGACCACGAAGCGGGCGGGGTCGGCGCCTTCGAGGCCCTCGACCTTGGCGAGCAGCTCGGAGTTGTGCCAGACGCGGTCGCCGCGCTCGACGCCCTCGGGCATGAGCGGGCGCAGGCCGGTGCCGACGACGAGGTTGCGGGCCCGGTGGACCACGGTCTCGGTGCCGGAGCGGGCCGTCACGTCCAGGTACTCGATCACGCCGTCGTGGACGACGGGCTCCACGGAGACGACCTCGTGGCCGTAGGAGACCATGTCGTCGACCTTGGCCGCCGCCCACTCGAAGTAGTCGTGGAACTCCACGCGCAGCGGGAAGAGGTTCTTGTGGTTGACGAAGTCGATCAACCGCCCCTTGCTCTGCAGGTAGCGCAGGAAGGTGTACTCGCTGCTCGGGTTCCGCAGGGTCACCAGGTCCTTGAGGAAGGAGACCTGCATGGTGGCGTCGTCGATGAGCATTCCGCGGTGCCAGCCGAAGCGGGGCTGCCGCTCGAAGAAGTGGGCGGTGACCGTGTCCTCTCTTCCGACGCTCGCGTTGTGCTCGCTGAGCGCGATCGCCATGGCCACGTTGGACGGCCCGAAGCCGATGCCTATGAGGTCGTGGATCAGCGGTGCGTCGTCAGGAAGAGCCTGAGACATGTCACTCCCATCGTGCGGGACAGCCGCCTGTCAGGCGTGCTGTCAGGCGTGGGGAACGGCGGAGTCCGGGCACGACGGCACCACGGCACCGCCAAGCCGAACTTAGGTAAAGCTAACCTGATCTGGTCGGACTGTCGACGGGACGAATCGGACACCGGCCACTCCCCACCAGTCAACTGGCCAGTAAATTCGCGTCGTTGCATCCTTAGGTTAGCCTTGCTTTACTTGCGAGCGATCCACCGCTCTCCCGAGGAGGAACTTGCCCATGCGGGTCGTCATGTTCGGCTATCAGACCTGGGGCCATCGCACCCTGCAGGCGCTCCTGGATTCCGAGCACGACGTCGTGACGGTGGTGACCCACCCGAAGAGCGAGCACGCCTACGAGAAGATCTGGAGCGACTCCGTCGCCGATCTGGCCGAGGCACACGGCGTCCCCGTGGTCATCCGCAACCGGCCCGACGACGAGGAGCTGTTCCAGCTCCTGAAGGAGGCCGACCCGGACATCATCGTCGCCAACAACTGGCGCACCTGGATCCCCCCGCGGATCTACACGCTTCCCCGACACGGCACGCTGAACGTCCACGACTCCCTCCTCCCCAAGTACGCCGGCTTCTCCCCCCTGATCTGGGCCCTCCTCAACGACGAGCCCGAAGTCGGCGTCACCGCGCACCTGATGGACGAGGTGCTCGACGCCGGTGACATCGTCCTCCAGAAGGCGGTCGCGGTCGGACCGAAGGACACGGCCACCGACCTCTTCCACAAGACCGTCGACCTCATCGCCCCGGTCACCGTCGGCGCGCTCGACCTGATCGCCTCGGGGCAGAAGGAGTTCACCCCGCAGGACCGGTCGCGGGCCACCTTCTTCCACAAGCGGGCGGAGGAGGACATCCGGATCGACTGGACCTGGCCGGCCGGAGACCTGGAGCGCCTGGTCCGCGCCCAGTCCGCGCCGTACCCCAGCGCCTTCACCTTCCACCGGGGCAAGCGCCTCGAAGTCGTCTCCGCCGTCGTCTCCGAGCAGCGCTACGGCGGCACCCCCGGGCGGATCTTCTACCGGGAGGGCGAGGGCGTGGTGATCGTCGCCGGCGCCGACGCCCGCACCGGTCGCAACCACGGCCTCGCGATCACCCGCATCCGGACCGAGGACGGCCGCGAACTACCCGCCACGGAGTACTTCACCTCGATGGGCGGCTATCTGACCCCCCGTCCCTGACCGCCCGTCCCTGACCGCCCTTCCCTGACGGCCGGTCACCCAGAACACCGGTCCGCCCCGGACGGTCCCGGGGCGGACCGGTACATTGCAGTTAAATTAGGTTAGCCTAACCTAACCGCAGCGGCCCCTACGGCAGTTCGGCCCGCCGCGCACGGCACGTGGACAGCGAGGAACAGCGATGGAGCAACCGGTCTTCTCCGGCACCGCACACGACCCGGACGGCGCGCGGTTCGCCGTCGTCGGCATATCGAACATGCCGACCGACTGGGCGCAGGTGCTCAAGGGCCTGGCGGGCGGCGACCTGACGCTCCTCACCGTCCCGCCCTCCCCCCGCACCACCGCCGTCGAGGCCGCGGTCACCACCGCGGACCGCCCGGCGGCCGGGCCGCCCTCCCTGAGCATGACGCCGCCCAGCGTGCTCGACCTCAACGCGTATCTGATGTACGCGCTCGGCAAGGCGGCCCGGCGCAGGCTCCAGGACCGGCTGACCGCACGGGGATTACGGCTCTGGCACCTCACCGTGCTCGCGCTCCTCTCCGATCTGGGCCCCCAGATGAAGACCGTCCTCGCCGCGCGGCTCGACATGAACGCCAGCGACCTGGTGCGGATCGTCAACGACCTCGTCAAGACGGGGTACGTGGACTGCGCCCGGGACCCGGAGGACCGGCGCCGGATCGTGGTGCGCCTGACCCCCGAGGGCGGCTCCGCCCTGGCCGAACTCGGCGCGGACATCGCCTCGGCGGACGACGAGGTCCTCGCCCCCCTCGACGCGGAGGAGCGCCGGCTCCTCTCCTCGCTGCTGCGCCGCGTGCACACCCATCTGGAGGCGGGAGCGAGAACGGCCGCGCGCCCCTGAGCGGGGTCGCGCGGCCGTCCCGTGTCCGGGGCCCTCGGCGGCGGCCGGGGACGAGCGGGGCCTCAGCGGCGGCTGCGGACCAACAGGTGGAGGAAGTACGGCGTGCCGATGACGGCCGTCATCAGGCCGGCGCCGAGCTGGGCCGGCGCGATCACCGTCCGGCCCACCAGGTCGGCGGCGCAGACCAGCGCCGCGCCGAGGAGCACCGCCACCGGCACCACGCGCACGTGGCGGCGGCCCACCAGGGCGCGGGCGGCGTGCGGGGCGACGAGTCCGACGAAGCCGATCGTGCCGGCGGCGGCCACGGCGGTGGCGCTGAGCAGGACGCTCAGCACCAGGAAGCCCAGGCGCCCGCGCCCGAGGTCGAGCCCGAGGAGCCGGGGGGTGTCCTCGTCGAGCGAGACGAGGTCGAGTTCCGCGCGGCGCAGGACGGCCACGACCAGACCCACCGTCAGGACCACGGCGAGGGGCACCGAGTCGGGCAGGGTCCGCCCGTAGGTGGAGCCGGAGAGCCAGGTGAGCGCCTTCGTCGCGTTGAACGGGTCGGTGAGGACGATGAGCAGGCTGATCAGCGCGGCGCTCGCGGTGGCCGTGCCGAAGCCGATCAGGACGAGCCGGTTCTGCTGGAACCCGCCGCGCGCGGCGAGGCCGAAGACCAGGACGGAGCTGACGGCGGAGCCCGCGAACGCGGCGCCGGCCACGCTCCACGAACCGGCCAGCGGCACCGTGGTGACCAGCAGGACGGCGCCGAGCGCGCCGCCGCCGGAGACGCCCAGGATGTTGGGCTCCGCGAGCGGGTTGCGGGTGACGGCCTGGACGAGCGTGCCGGCCAGGGCGAGCGCCGCGCCCGCGAGGAGCGCCGCGAGGACCCGGGGCACCCGGGTGTCGAGCACGAAGGTGACGGTGCGTCCGGCCCGGCCCTGGGCCCAGTTCACGACGTCGCCCAGGAGCAGCTTGGAGTCGCCGAGCAGCACCGCCGCGACGGCCACGCCGACGAGCACGACGACGAGCGCGCCGGTGGTGACGAGGAAGACCGTACGGCTCCTGATGCGCAGCCTGTCGACCGGTGTGGTGCCGGCGGTGTCCTTGACCCGGGCGGCCATGACGATCAGGAAGACGGCGCCGACGAGGCTGGTGACGACGCCGGTCGGCACGGCGACGGCCACGTCCGCCGGGATGACGGCGCGCAGCAGCACGTCCGAGCCGAGGACGAGGGCGGCGCCGACGAGGCCCGCGACCGGCAGGCCCGCGCGGGAGCGGTGGAGCCGCGGGGTCCGGCGCGCGAGGGCGCGGACGAGCGCGGGGGCGCACAGGCCGACGAAGCCGATCGGTCCGGCGAGCGTGACCGCGGCCGCCGAGAGGAGCGCGGTGAGGACGACGGCCGTGACGCGGGTGGAGCGGACGGGGACGCCGAGGCCGCGGGCCGCGTCGTCGCCGAGGGCCAGGGCGTCGACCCGGCGGGCGAGCAGCAGCAGTCCGGCGACGGCGGCGAGGGCGACGGGCGCCATCTGGAGGACGCCGTCGAAGCCGCTCTGCGAGATGCTGCCCTGGTTCCACTGGTAGAGGCCCTCCGTCTCCCTCGGGAAGAGCAGGAGCAGCCCCTCGGTGACGGCGGTGAGGCCGAGGGTGAGGGCGCTGCCGGCGAGGACGAGCCGGACGGTGCCCGCGCCGAGGCCGGAGAGGCCGAGGACGACGGCGGCCGCGGCCAGGCCTCCGGCGAAGGCGATCCCGGAGGTGGCGAAGAGCGGCAGCGAGACCCCGGTGACGGCGGCGATGCCGAGCGCCAGATAGGAGCCGGCGTTGACCGCGAGGGTGTCCGGCGAGGCGATGACGTTGCGGCTGACGGCCTGGAGGGCGGAGCCCGCCATGCCGAGGGCGGCGCCGACGAGGAGTCCGGCGACCGCCCGGGGCAGCCGGGAGGCGACGACGACGGACGCGTCGGCGGGGTCGGCCCGGCCGGTGAGGGCCTTCCAGACCTCGGCGCCGCCGACGGCGGCGGTGCCCTGGGTGACGTCGACGAGGGCGAGGCCCGCGACGAGGAGGACCAGTGCGGCCGTCACCGCGGCCGCGCCCCTCCGGGACGTGACCGTCTTGGGACGGGTGGAGGGTGTGGTTGCGGTGACGGCCATGGTGTTACTTCGTCAGCTCCGTGACGACGGAGTCGATGTACTTGTTCATCGACTCGGGTCCGCCGAACATCCAGATGCCGTCGGGCAGGCGGTGGACGTTGCCCTTCTTGACGAACGGCAGGGAGGTCCAGACCTTGTCCTTGGTGAGGACGCCGGTGAAGGGGTTGCTGGTGGGGTCCTCGTCGTTGCCGATGTAGGCGAAGTGCACGTCGCCGATCTTGGTGAGGCCCTCGACGTCGGTGGCGCCGAGGCCGTAGGCCGGGTCGCCCTGGACGGTCCAGGCGTTCTTCAGGCCGAGCTTCTCGCTGACGGCGCCGATGAGCGAGCCGCCGGTGTACGCCCGGAGGGAGACCTGGTTGGCGTTGAGGTAGCCGTCGGCGAAGGCGTACTTCGCGCCGGCCAGACCGGCGGCGGCGAGCTTCTTCCTGCCGTCCTCGATCTTGGCGTCGAAGTCCTTCTTCAGCTGGTCGGCCTTGGCGGTGGTGCCAGTGGCCTGCGCGATGAGGTCGAGGTTCTTCGTCATCTGCCCGATCGGGTCGGCCCCGTCGGCGGACTTGAGCTCCAGGACGGGCGCCACCTTGCGCAGCTGCTTCACGACGGCCGGCTTCAGGTCGCTGGTGGCGACGATGAGGTCGGGCGAGAGGCCGGCGACGGTCTCCACGCTGGGCTCGCCGCGGGTGCCGATGTCCTTGGCGTCGTTCTTCAGCGGGACGGCGGAGTCCCAGGCCTTGTAGCCCTTGACGTCCGCGACGCCGACGGGGTCGACGCCGAGGGAGATCAGGCTCTCGACGACGTTCCACTCGGTGCCGACGACCTTCTTGGCCGGGCCGTCGAGGACGACCTTCGTGCCGGCGGAGTCGGTGAGGGTGATGCTCTCGGCGGTCTTCTCCGCCTTCTTGTCCGCGGCGGGCTCGGTGGTGCCGCAGGCGGTCAGGGCGAGGGCCGCGGCGGTGGTGGTGGCCGCGGTGAGGAGGAGGCGTCTCATGAGGGGGTGGTGAGCCTTTCGCTTCGCGTGTGGTGCCGGCCGATGGCACGGGTGCGCAGCCGGCCGGTCAGGGGGTCGGTGTCGACTTCGATGCGGATGCCGTACGTGTCGGTCAGCCGCTCCGCCGTCAGGACGTCCTGCGGGGAGCCGTCGGCGACGGCCCGTCCGGCATGGAGGAGGACGACCCGGTCGGCGACGGCGGCCGCCTGGTCGAGGTCGTGCAGGACGGCGCCGACGGCGATGCCGTGGTCGTCCGCCAGGTCGCGGACGAGGTCCAGGAGTTCGACCTGGTAGCGCAGGTCGAGGTAGGTGGTGGGCTCGTCCAGGAGCAGGACGCCGGTCTCCTGGGCGAGGCAGCTCGCGAGCCAGACGCGCTGGAGCTGGCCGCCGGAGAGGTGCTCGGCGCCCCGGTCGGCGAACTCGGCGACGCCCGTCAGGGCGAGGGCGCGGTCCACGGCGGTGCGGCCGTCCGGGTCGGCCTTCCCCCAGCGTCCCCGGTAGGGGTAGCGGCCGAACTCGACCACGTCCCGTACGGTCAGGCCGCCGGGGGTGGGGCGTCCCTGGGTGAGCAGGGCGACGTGGCGCGAGAAGTCGCGGGGGGACAGCGCGAGGCCGTCGGTGTCCCCGTCGATGACGAGCGCGGCGGTCCGGGGCCGCTGGAGCCGCGAGATCGTCCGCAGGAGCGTCGACTTCCCGCTGCCGTTCGGGCCGACGAGGACGGTGACCTCGCCGGGCCGCAGCGTCAGCGCCGCGTCGTGGACGACGTCGACGCCCTCGTAGGCCACGGTGACTCCCGTGGCCGCCAGTTCATGGCCGCGGGGACCGCCGGCCGCGGATCTCTCTTCTCCAGCTCGCACAGCCGTAGGTTAGCCTAACCTAAGTGTTAGGCGAAACGGGGGGTTGCCTCCGCGTGAGCAAGAGGAAAATCCGCCAATCCGTCGGCCATCGGCGCCCGGCGGGTAGGGGCCGGGAGAGGACTTCCCCCTTCCGGACGGAGCGGACCGACCGTGTGCACTGCCGAGGACTATCCCGTACGGGCCGCCGCCCGGGCGCGCACCCCCGCCGGCCTCGACGCGCGGCTCGTGCGGTGCCGGGCCTGCCCGCGCCTGGTGGCGTGGCGGGAGGAGACCGCCCGCGTGGGGCGCGCCGCGTTCCGGGGCCAGGAGTACTGGGGGCGCCCGGTGCCCGGCTTCGGCCCCCCGGACGCCGCCCTGCTGATCAGCGGCCTGGCACCCGCGGCGCACGGCGGGAACAGGACGGGCCGGATGTTCACCGGCGACCGGGCCGGCGACCTGCTGTACGCGACGCTGTACGCACTCGGCCTGGCCTCGCGGGAGACGGTGACGGGCCCCGGCGACGGGCTCGAACTGTACGGGGTCAGGGTCACGGCCCCGGTGCACTGCGCCCCGCCCGACAACCGCCCCACGCCCGGCGAGCGGGACGCCTGCCGCCCCTGGCTGGTCCGCGAGGCGCGGCTGCTGCGCCCGACGCTGCGGTCCGTGGTGGTCCTGGGCGGCTTCGGCTGGCAGGCCGCGCTGCCCGCCCTGGCGGAGGCCGGCTGGGTCGTGCCCCGGCCGCGCCCGAAGTTCGGGCACGGCGTGCGGACGGTCCTGGCGCCGGCCTCCCCCGGGGACCCTCCGCTCACCGTGTTCGGCAGCTACCACGTGAGCCAGCGCAACGTGTTCACCGGCCGGCTCACCCGGGAGATGTTCCGCGAGGTCCTCGCGGAGGCCGCCCGCACGGCCGGCCTCCCCGTGGCGGAGTGACCGGCGGGGTGACCGGCGAGGCGGCCGGACCCGGGGGCCCGGGTTCAGAGGTCCTGGACCCGCCGGAAGGGCCGGTCCGCCTCCAGCTCGAACGCGAGCTCCAACAGGGTCCGTTCGGCGCCGGGGCGTCCCGCGAACATGACGCCGACGGGCAGCCCGTCCTCCGTCGCGCCCACGGGCAGGGAGAGCGACGGCGTGCCCACCACGTTGTCGATCGGCGTGAACGCGACGTACGCGAGGATCCGCTCGATCAGCGTCGGGTACGGGACGTCCGGGGCGAGGTGGCCGAGCCGGGGCGCGGGGTGGGCGAGGACCGGGGAAAGGACGAGGTCGAGGCCGCGGAAGGCCGCCGCGTACGCCTCCTTCGTGCGCTTGAGCCTCCGCAGGACGCCCGGGGTGCCCCGCCAGTTCTCCAGGTAGGTCGCGCGCAGGCCCCGGCTGAGGCCGTCCATGCGGCGGCGGTCGAAGTCGGCGCCGAGGGTGCGGCCGGTGGTGCCGAGGAGGAACGACAGGAAGCCCCAGTAGGTGAGGAAGTCGTCGGTGAAGCGGGGGTCGACGGCGATCTCCACCGGTTCCACGGTGTGGCCGAGCCGTTCGAGCCTCGCCACGGTCTCCGTGACGGCGGCCCGGGTGACGGCGTCGGAGGGGACGCCGGTCGGCGAGTCGAGGAGGAAGCCGACGCGCAGCCGGCGCTCCGAGGGGCCCTCCACCAGGCCGAGCGGCGGCAGCTTCGGGTTGCGCCAGTGCCGCTCGGCGGCCGCGAGGAAGGCGGCGGAGTCCCGTACGGAGCGGCTGACGACCCCGTCGGAGACGATGTCGAGCGGGAGTTGGCGGCCCTGGGCGCTGGGCACGACCCGGCCCCGGCTCGGCTTGAGCCCGACGAGTCCGCAGCAGGCGGCGGGGATCCGGATGGAGCCGCCGCCGTCGTTGGCGTGCGCGATCGGCACCGCTCCGGCGGCCACGAGCGCCGCGCTGCCGCCCGAGGAGCCGCCCGCCGAGTGCGCGGTGTTCCAGGGGTTGCGGACGGGCTCGGCGCCCTCGTACTCGGTGGACGGGCTGAAGCCGAACTCGGGGAGCCTGGTCTTGCCGAGGACGGTGACGCCGCTGCTGAGGAACTGCCGGGTGAAGGCCGCGTGCCGGCGGGCGGGCCCCGGCGTGAAGGCGGCGCTGCCGTGGCCGGTGGGCAGGCCCCGGTAGTCGGTGTTGTCCTTGACGAAGGTCGGCACTCCGGCGAGGAGGCCCGTTCCCGGTCCGGGCGAGGGGTGTTCGGCGTGCGCCTGGACGGCGTGGAGCCGCCCCTCCACGGCCCGTACCCGCTCGGCGGCGTCCCGGGCGGCCTCGGCGGCGCTCACCTCGCCCCGCCGGATCGCCGCCGCGAGACCGACCGCGTCGTGTTCTCCCAGGGCGTCGTCCCGGAAGGCGTGCACCGTGGTCCGTTCGTCGAAAGTCGTCACCGCTGCCCCAAGTCCCCGCGTGTGGTTGGTTGGCCGCCATCATCGCGTACCCGCGGGTAACAGGCGAGGGCCGGAAGGAATTCGAATTCCCGGCCCCCCCTGAAACAGAAATGGTTAGGTTAGGCTAAGCTAACTGAATTTCACGCGCTTGGCCCACGGCCACCGCGGCAGGGAGGGAAACAGCATGGGACTGCCGGCCATCGATTCCTACGCCATGCCCGACCGGTCGGCCCTCCCCCGCTCCAGCGCCCCCTGGCGCATCGATCCGGAGCGCGCCGCTCTGCTCGTCCACGACATGCAGAACCACTTCGTCGGACGCTTCCCGGCCCAGCAGCCGCCCGTCGTGGACCTCGTCGGCAACATCGTGGCCCTGCGCGAACTGGCCGGAGCCCTCGGCCTGCCCGTGGTCTTCAGCGCCGAACCGACCGTACGGCGCGGGCTCGCCGCCGACGTCCGGTGGCCGGAGACCGGCGACGGCCCCGGGGACACCGCGATCATCGAGCCGCTCACCCCGCGCCCCGGCGAGCACCTGCTCCCCAACGCCCGGCAGAACGCCTTCCTCCGCAGCCACCTCGGCCGGCTGCTGCGCGAGGAGAGGCGCGACCAGCTGATCATCTGCGGGGTCTACGCCCACCTCGGGGTGCTGCTGACCGCCGCCGACGCCTTCATGAACGACATACAGCCCTTCGTCGTCGCCGACGCCGTCGCCGACTACTCCGCCGAGGAGCACGAGATGGCCCTGCGCTGGGCCGCGCGCAGCGGGGTGGTCTGTACGACCGACGACCTGCTGCGCGGCCTGCTCCTCGGCAGGAACCGGCGCGACGCGTGACGCGGCCCGGCGCGTCTCCCCCGGGAGACGCGCCGGGCCCTGCCGGGGGTCAGGAGGCGGCGCGCTCCAGGACCCAGAGGCGGTGGTCCCAGCCGACGTCGGCGCGGGAGCGCACGGCGAGGCCCGCGCTCCCGGCGAGCGCCGCGATCTCCTCGGCGTCGCGCACCCCGGAGCCGAAGGCGCACTTGAGGCGCAGGTGGTGCAGGACCGCCTCCATGTCCTCGGGGTCGCCGGTCGCGACCTGCTCGACCAGGAGCAGGGTGCCGTCCTCGGCGAGCGAGGCGGCGGCCTCGGAGAGGGTGTGCACCGCGTCCTCGTCGTCCTGCCACTCCAGCTGACGCGACATCAGCAGCGTGCGCGTGCCGGCCGGTACGGCGCCGGAGCCGGCGACCAGGTCGATCCGGGGCAGCAGCTCCTCGTCGATGATCGCCTCGCGCAGCACCCGGAGCACCGAGGGCATGGCGACGATCCGCGCGCGCAGCTCCGGGAACTCCTTGACCAGGGTCTCGACCACGGTCGCGACCCCGTGGCCGGTGGCGGTCAGCTCGGTGACGGCCGACCAGTCGTGGGCGCGCAGCACGCCGGGGCCGATCCAGCGGGCCTCGTCCTCGACGGCGGCGCGGGCGGTGTCGGCGATCCGGGACTCCCGGGCCATCTCCTCGGTCAGGGTGCGCCCGGCGAGGGTGCGGTAACCGGCCTTCCCGGTGCGGACGGTGTGCAGCAGACCGGAGAGGGAGGCGTCGAACGCGGCCTCAGCGCCCTCCAGGTGGTACTCCTCCGCCGAGTGGTCGTCCTCGACCAGCTCCTCGCTGATCGGGGTGAGGCTGTAGTTGCCCTCGCCGTCGGTGGCGAGCAGCTCGATCCCCACCAGGTAGTCGAGGAGGGCCTTGAGGGTGGCGGGGTGGGCCTCGGCGCGCCGGGCCAGCTCGGCGGCGTTCCGTACGCCCCGGTCCACCAGGTCGAAGACGCCGAGGGTGACGGCGGTCCGGATGGCGTAGGGGGGCGCCAGGTCGGTGAGTTCGTGCAGGCGCTCGTGCGCGTCGTCCTCGTCCTCCTCCGTCACCACGGGGGCTTCGGGCAGCTCCTCGGCCGAGGCCGAGGCGGAGTCGGAGGCGGCGGGGACGGCGGGCGCGGTGCGGCGCCAGTAGCCCGTGATGTGCGTCTGCTCGCGCGGCACCTCGCGCTCCGTCGCGAGGTGCCGGCGAATGCCCTTGAGGGTGACGGCCTCGCCGGCGACCCAGGCGAAGACGGTGCCGGGCAGCCAGTCGGCGGCGCGGACGGCCTGCTCCAGGAGGTCGGTGGTGCCGGCCGGGGCGCCGTTCCGGGAGAGCCAGACGATCTCGGCGTCGGCCTTGGTGGGCAGCTCCTGGCGGTGGCTGTCCTCGCCGACCTCGATGAAGACGCGGGCCTTGGTGCCCTCGGGCATCTCGGCGAGCCAGCGGCCGATGGCGGGCAGGGCGGTCTCGTCGCCGACGACGAGGATCCAGTCGGCGCCCTCGGGGTGGCTGTGGGACATCTTCGGTCCGGCGATCCAGGCGCTGTCGCCGGGGACGGCGTTCTCGGCCCAGGTGGAGGCGACGCCGCCGTCGTGCCGGACGAAGTCGAAGTCGATCTCGCCCTTCTCGGGGTCGTGGCGGACCGGGGTGTAGTCCTTGGCGACGGGCCGCCCGTCCGACCAGTCGAGGCTGCTCACCTGCTGGCGGGGCAGGACGAGGCGTCCGGTCTCGTCGGCGAAGAAGAACTTGACGTGGTCGTCGAAGCCCTCGGTGCGCAGGGCGGGGAGTTCCAGGCCGTCCTTGACGAAGGCGTCGAGCTGGGGTCCGCCGAGGGTGAGGCGGCGCATCCCGGGGGTGATGTTCTCGGCGCGCAGCACGGTCAGCTCGCGCAGCACGATGGGGAAGGTGACGACCGAGCGGGGGCTGCGGGTGGGCATGGGTACTGCTCCTTCGTACGCGGCGCTGGGAGGCCTTGTAGGTCCGGACGGACCGGTGGGCCGGGCGGGCCGGCGGCGCGGTGCGCCCGGCCCACCCGGCCCGTGCGGGTGGTGAGGTGCTCCCCGGGGGGAGCGGGTGTCACTTGCCGGCGACGGCCCCGGCGAGGATCGGCGTCAGCTTCTCGACGACCCAGGGGGCGCTGAGGGCGTCCGGGTAGGCGACGGCGGAGGAGAGGGTGTTCTCCGAGGGGATGACCGCGTAGTGCTTGCCCTTGACGACCTTGAGGGACTGGAACAGCTTGTTGGTCTCCAGCTCCTTGGCGCTGAGCAGGCCGTTGTCACCGAAGGGGTACGTCATGAGGAGGACGTCGGCCTCCAGCTCGTCCAGGTTCTCCAGGCTGACGGCGTTCTTGTCGGCCTTGTAGCTCTTGGCCTTGTCCGTCTTCTTGAAGCCGAGCTGCTCGAAGACGCCCGGGTCCTGGTCCGCGTAGGACATGAAGGTGATCTGCTCGGGGTGGACGACCGCGTAGGTGTACGTCTTGCCCTTGAACTCGGGGTGCGCGGCGGCCGCGTCGGCGGTGGCCTTCTCGTTGGCCGCGATGACCTTCTCGGCCTCGGCGCTCATGCCGAGCGCCTTGGCGGCGGTCTTGAGTCGCTCCTGCCAGGTGAGGGTGTCGGAGTGCGCCTTGTCGGTGAAGGTGACGACCGGGGCGATCGGCGCGAGCTTGGCGTAGTCGGTGTCCATCGACCAGGTGTTCATGCCGAGGATGACGTCCGGGGCCTCGGCCGCGATGGCCTCGTAGTCGGTGCCGTCGGTGTCGTCGTACGTCTTGAGCTTGCCGGCGCCGAGCTTGGTGATGGCGCGCTGCTTGTACTCGGGGACGGGGCCGCCGTCCTCGGCGTCCGGGGTGATGACCGGGACGAGGCCGAGGGCGAGGGCGATGTCGGTGTCGCCGTCGGAGACGGTGGCGACCTTGAGCGGCTTCTTCTTGACCTCCGTCTTGCCCCAGGCGTTGGGGAGCGTGACCGGGAAGGCGGCCTCGGCGGCACCGGTGCTCGCGCCGCCGGACGGCTTCTCGCCGGCCTTGTCGTCCTTGCCGCCGCAGCCGGCGAGCAGGGTGGCGCACGCGGCGGCGGCGATCAGGGTACGGGCGGTGGAGCGCCGTGCGAACGGTCTGGCGAGGCGGTTCATGGTCAGTTCTCCTGCGAGTGGTGACGGCGGCCGAGCGGGAAGATCTGCGGCCTTGCGGTGTGGGGGTGGGGTACGACGACGCACGCGAGGCCGAAGACCTCGGCCACGGTCCGTTCGTCGAGGACCTCTTCGGGCGGGCCCTGCCGGATGATCCGGCCGTCGCGCATGGCGACGATCGTCGAGGCGTACAGGGCCGCCTGGTTGAGGTCGTGGGAGACGAGCACGATGGTCTTGCCCGTCTGTTCGTTCAGGTCGGCGAGGAGGTCCATGACCTCGATCTGGTGCGCGACGTCCAGGTAGGTGGTGGGTTCGTCGAGCAGCAGGGTGGGGGTGTCCTGGGCGAGGGCGAGGGCGATCCACACGCGCTGGCGCTGGCCGCCGGAGAGCTGGTCGACGGGGCGGTCGACGAGTTCGGCGGTGCCGGTGGCCTTGAGCGCCTCGGCGATGATCACGTCCTCGTGCTCGTCGCGGCGCCGGCCGAACTGGCGGTGCGGGTGGCGGCCGCGCCAGACCAGGTCCCCGACGGTGATGCTCTCGGGGGCGACCGGGGACTGCGGCAGGACGCCGAGCCTGCGCGCCACCTCGCGGGTGGGCAGGCGGTGGATGTCGGCGCCTTCGAGGAGGACCGATCCGGCGGCCAGGGGCAGCAGTCGGGCGATGGACTTGAGGAGGGTGGACTTGCCGCAGGCGTTGGGGCCGACGAGGGCGGTGATCCGGCCTTTCTCGATCCGCAGGGACAGGTCCTCGATGACGGGCGTCTTTCCGTACCCGGCGCTGATGCCGCGGGCTTCGAGCTGGTGGGGCGCGGTGGCCTCGGGGCTCTCGGTCTGCGGGGTCACGGTGTGTGTCACGAGGCTCCCTGCCTGCGTCGAAGGATCAGCCAGACGAAGTAGGGGGCGCCGAGCAGGGCGGTGAGGACGCCGGTGGGCACCGGGCTGATCAGGGGTGCGTGCTGGGCGAGGACGTCGGCGCCGAGCACGATGACGGCGCCGATGCCCGGGGCGAGGAGGGTGGAGCGTTCGGTGCCCACCAGGCGTACGGCGATGGGTCCGCTGACCAGGGAGACGAAGCCGATGGGGCCGACGACGCTGGTGGCGAGGGCCGCGGCGGCGGCGCCGAGGAGCAGGACGCCGACGCGGGAGGCGGTCACCCGGGTGCCGAGGCCGGAGGCGAAGTCGTCGCCCAGGGTGAGGGTGGCGAGGGGGCGGCCGATGAAGAGCGCGGCGAGCGCGCAGGCGCCGAAGCCGACGGCGAGGGTGGTGACGCCGTCCCAGTCGGCGGCGCTGGTGCTGCCGACCGTCCAGCGCATGGCGATGGCGATGGTCTGCTGGTTCGCCACGGTGAACAGGTAGTTGGTATAGGCGGTGCAGACCGCGCTGAGGCCGATGCCGACGAGGACCAGGCGGTACGTGTCGATCCCGCCGCGCCAGCTGAGCGCCTGGACGGCGGCGACGAGGACGAACGAGCCGATGACGGCGGCGACCGGGACGCCGAGGGTGAAGGCGGCGGGCGCGTAGAGCAGCGCGGTCGCGGCTCCGGCGCCGGCTCCGGCGGAGATGCCGACGATGTCGGGGGTGGCGAGCGGGTTGCGGATCAGCCGCTGGTAGAGCGATCCGGCGAGGCCGAAGAGGGCTCCGGAGAGGAGCGCGGAGAGCGCCCTCGGCATCCGCAGCTGGAAGATCATGTAGTCGGCGAGGCCGTCCCTCATGCCGAGGGCGGCGGGGAGGACGTCGGCGGGGTCGAGCCGGCCGATGCCGCCGAGCAGCACGGAGGCGGCGGTGAGGCCGAGCAGCGCGACGGTGAGCACGGCGGCGGTCACGGCGGCGCGGCGGTTGCGGGCGCGGCGGTCGGAGCGCAGGTGCGCGACGACGGCGGGCGTGGTCGGGGAGTCCGGTCGCGGGGACCGGGTGTCGAGAGCGGTCATCACATCCGCACCAGGTCGCGGCGGCGGGCCAGCCAGACGAAGAAGGGGGTGCCGACGATGGCCGTCATGAGGCCCACCTGGACCTCGCCGTGGTCGAGGACCAGCCGGCCGGCCGTGTCGGCGCCGGTGAGCAGGACGGCGCCGACGGCCATGGAGATCGGCAGGGACCAACGGTGGTCCGGTCCGACGAGGAGCCGGGCGCAGTGCGCGGCGACCAGTCCGACGAAGGCCACGGGGCCGACGGCGGCGGTGGCGGCGGCGCAGAGCAGGACGGCGACGGCCGCGGCGGTGAGGCGGGCCCGTTCGACCCGGACGCCGAGGGCGCGGGCGGTCTCGTCGCCGAGGCCGAGGATGTTGAGGGTGCGGCCCAGCGGCAGGGCGAGGAGCAGGCCCACGATCACGAAGGGCATGACCTGGCTCAGGACTTCGGCGCGGCCGGTGAGCTGGCCGACCGACCAGAAGCGGAGATGGGCGAAGGCCTCCTTGTCGCGGACAACGAGGAGGGTGATGAGGGAGGACATCACGGCCGCGAGGGCGACGCCGGCGAGGACGAGTCCGACGGCCGAGCTTCCGGCGTCGGTGCGGGTCCCGATGAGGTAGACGAGGGCGGCGGCCACGGAGGAGCCGAGGAGGGCGAGCCAGAAGTAGCCGCCGGCGTCGGTGACGCCGAGGAACATGATGCCGAAGACGACGAACATCGAGGCGCCCTGTTCGACGCCGAGGATGCCCGGGTCCGCGAGGGGGTTGGCGGTGAGTGCCTGCATGATCAGACCGGAGGCGCCGAGCGCCGCGCCCACCGCGAGGCCGAGGAAGGTCCGCGGGATGCGTTCGGTCCACAGGACGTGGGTGTTGAACGCCTGGTCCCCCGGGTTGAGCAGGATGCGGACGACCTCCAGGGGCGAGATGTCCCGGGCTCCGAGCCCGATGCCCGCGACGAGGGTCACGAGCACCGCCACGACGGCGAGCACGGCGACGGCCGTGCCCCGGGAGACCCGGGTGCGGACCTGCGGGGCGCCCCGACTCCCTTCCGGCGGCGGGGCTTTCACCACCGGCGTGGGCGGTTGTGTCATCTGTTGTCCTTGTTCTCACGGCTCGTACGGCGACTTAGGTTACCCTTGCCTAACCTTCGGGGATACAACCCGGAGGCCGACCGATCACATCGAGGGGCCGGGGTGCGTCCGGCCCGGGACCACGGGGGTGGCCTGCATGGCCGACGGCACGGCACGGGTGGCGGACGAGGACGCCATCACGGCGACGGGGCACTCCACGCACGTGCACGACTTCCACCAGTTCCTGTACGCCCCCCTGGGCCGGATCACGGTCACCACGCCGGAGGGCGCGCACGAACTCACCGGCCCCCTGGGCCTGTGGCTCCCGGCCGGGACCCCGCACAGCGCCCGCTTCGACCCCGAGTCCCTGGTCCTCACGGAGTCGTTCGACCCGGCCGCGCACCGGCTCCCGCACGCCCGGACCACCGCGATCCGGATCGACGACGCGACCCGGCGGCACCTGCTCGCCCGGACCCGCGGACCGGGGTCGCAGGCCGACGACGCGGCGGTGTTCGCCGCACTGACCTGCGTCCGGACCCGCCGGGAGGTACGGCTTCCGCTCCCGCGCCCGACCAGCGAGGCCGCCCTCGCCGTCGCCGGCACCCTGCTCCGCAAGCCCGACGACCAGCGCACCGCGACGGAGTGGGCCGAGAGCCTCTACGTCAGCTCGACCAGCCTGCGGCGAGCCTTCCGCGCCGAGACCGGGCTGCCCTTCTCCGAGTGGCGGACCCGGGCGCGCCTCAACCACTCGCTGGAACTCCTGAACCAGGGGCACCAGGTCGGCTCGGTCGCCGCCAAGGTCGGGTTCACGAGCACGAACGGCTACATACTGGCGTTCCGGCGACACTTCGGGCGCACCCCGGGCGCCTGGACCAAGGAGTGCGCGGACCGCCCGACGGGGTGAGGCGGGGCGGATCCGGACGCCTCCGCCGCACCGGGCGGGGCCCCGGGGAGTGACTTGACAGTCACAGACCTCTAGGCGATTTTAGGTAAGCCTTACCTAAACGCCCGCTTCCCGGGCGCCCCACCGACCCGAACCAACGGCCCCTCGCGCTCCGCCCCACCGGGCGACCGCACGCGGGGCCGCACCGGCGCGAGGAGAGACCCCATGACCGCGACCAACCCCTTCGAGGACGACGACGCCCGCTACTTCGTGCTCGTCAACGCCGAGAACCAGCACTCCCTCTGGCCCGCCTTCGCCGAGGTGCCGGACGGCTGGACCGTGGTGCACGGCGAGGACTCCCGGCAGGGCTGCGCCGCGTACACCGAGGAGCACTGGACGGACCTGCGTCCGGCGAGCCTCGCCGCCCGCTCCTGACGCCGCCGCGTCCCGGCCGGTCCTCCCGGCCGGGAAGGGCCCGGCCGCGTCACCCGAGGGCGCGGACCAGGATCCGGGAACCGCGCGCGGGGTCGAGCGAGGCACGCCACACGGGCGGCGCCTCCTCGTCGCCGCCGGGGGTGAACCCGTACCGCAGGAAGAGCAGTCCGCTGCCGGTGGTCGCGGTGAACACCCGGGTCGCGCCCCGCGCGGCGGCCTCCCCGAGGGCGGCGTCGAGGAGCGCGGAGCCGATGCCCCGCCCCTGGCGTCCGGGCGCCACGCAGAAGTTGTAGAGCACGGCCGCCGGGCCGCCCCGCGCGTCGGTGCGGGCACGGAGGCCCACGCATCCCGCCAGGTCTTCGCGCCCGGCTTCCACGACCAGGAAGTCCGGGGCCGCGAGCGCCAGTTCGGCGGCCGTCCGGTCGCGCAGGGACCCCTCGCGCACGAACGGCCGGGACAGCCGGCGGACGGCTTCGACGTCGCCGCTCCCGGCGGTCCGGACGACGGCGACGGGGGCCGGCGGAAGCTCCGGGCAGGGCAGGGCTGTGCTCAACGTCTTCTCGCTCTCTGGTCACTGACATTTCAACAGACCGTGGTGGCGGCACCCGCCTGTTTGACTCCACGATAGTGATTTAGGTAAGCCTTACCTAACCAAGCTTGATCCATCGGACCGGAAGAGGACCCAGACCATGGCCGACGCGGCCGGACAGCAGACCTTCGCCCTGGAGCGGCTCGTGCGCGACGTCGCCGACGTGCTCTACGTCGAGGCCGAGGAGGTCGACCCGGACGAGAGCCTGCTCGACCAGGGCCTCGACTCGATCCGGCTGATGGCCCTGGTCGAGACCTGGCGGGCCGACGGCGCCGAGGTCGGCTTCGTCGAGCTCGCCGAGCGTCCCACCCTCCGCGACTGGGCCGCCCTCCTCGGACAGCCGGCGGGAGCGTCCCGTGCGCGCCAGTGACCTCCTCATCGACATCGGCCCGCTGCGGACCAGCCGGGACTTCCGGGCGATCTTCATCGCCCGGATCGTGTCCCTCTTCGGCCTCGGCATGGCGATGGTGGCCCTCTCCAAGCAGGTCTACACCCTGACGGGTTCCAGCTTCGGCGTCGCCGTCTCCAGCATGATCATGAGCGTCACCGTCCTGGCGGGCTCCCTCTGGGGCGGCTGGGCGGCCGACCGCATGGACCGGCGGAAGCTGATCCTGTGGGCCCGCGCCTCCGCCGCCCTCGCCTTCGCCGGCCTGGCGGTCAACGCCTTCACGCCCGAACCTCAGCTGTGGGCGATCTACCTGTGCGTCGCCTGGGACGGGCTCGCCACCGGGGTGAGCGTCACCGCCCTGATGGCCGTCGCCCCCACCCTGGTCCGCCCCGACCAGCTCCCCGCCGCCGGCGCCCTGATCTCCCTGACCGGCGAGATCGGCTCGGTCGCCGCCCCCTTCCTCGGCGGTGTGCTGCTCGCCCTGGCGGGCCCCGCCCCGGTCTTCGCCTTCACCGCCGCCACCACCGCCGTCACCACCCTGCTGCTCCTCAGACTGCGGCCGCTGCCGCCGGTCCGGGACGACGAGGACGACGACACCGAGGACTCGGGCTCGCCGCTCACGGCCTTCCGGTACGCGGTGCGCAACCGCGTCGTCGGCGGTCTGCTCGCCCTCGGCGGGGTCAACGCGGTGTTCAACATGCCGGTGGTCCTCTTCCCCGAGATGATCGACAAGCGGTTCGGCGGCGGCGACGTCATGCTCGGCCTGCTCTACACCGCCCCGGCCATCGGCGCCATCGCCGTCTCCGCCACCAGCGGCTGGCTCACGCGCGCCGCCCGCCCCGGACGCCTGCTGCTCACCGCCGCGTTCGTCGGCGGCCTGGCCATCGTCGGCTTCGGCCTCAGCGGCAGCGTCGTCGTCGCCTTCGTGATGCTGGCCGTGGGCGGCGCCGCCGGCACGGTGTACGAGATCCTCGAGTACGCCCTCGTCCAGCACAACACCCCGGACCGGCTGCGCGGCCGCATGGTCAGCGTCCTCACCGCCCAGGGCACCACCGGCGGCGTCGTCGGAGACGGCGAAGTCGCCCTGGTGGCCAAGTGGTTCAGCCCGGCGGGCGCCGCCTTCGTGAACGGCGTGGTGTGCGCGGCGGCCGCCGTGGTCGTGGCCGTCGCCGTCCCCGGGCTGCGCAAGGCGACCCTCCCCCGGGAGGAGCCCGAGGACGACGAGCCGCCCGCCGGCGACCTCGTCGCGGTGACGCCCGCCGGCACGGGCCTCACCACCGGCAAGCCGCTCACCGCCGAGGACCTTCCCCCGGCCGGCGGCTGACACCGACCGGGCGGGGCGCCGCCGCTGCCACCGGCCCGGCACCGGCCGGCGCCCCGCCCCTCCCCCTTCACCCCCCTCCGTCCCGTCCCGCCGCCGGCCCCGAGCCGCCGCGGGTGACCCCTGGAGCAAGATCCATGACCGAGCGCGCTCTGCGACGCCTCGCCCTGACCGGGGCCCAGACCGGAGTCTGGTACGGCCAGCGGCTCGACCCCGACTCCCCGGTCTACAACGTCGGGCAGTACGTCGCCGTCGACGGCGCGCTCGACCCCGACCTCTTCGCCACGGCCCTGCGCCGGGTCCTCGGCGAGTGCGAGGCCCTCACCGTCCGCTTCGAGGAGGACGCCGACGGGCAGCCCTCCCAGGTCCTCGCCGACGCGCCCCCGAGCGGCCCCGTCGTCGAGGTCGTGGACCACCTCGGCACCCCGGACCCGGAGGCCGCCGCGCTCGCCGCGATGCGCGCCGACATGGCCACGCCCGCCGACCCGGCCACCGCCCCGCTGTTCGGCTTCGCCCTGCACCGGGTCGCCCCGGACCGCACCCTCTGGTACCAGCGCGTCCACCACATCGCGCTCGACGCCTACGGCTTCTCGCTCCTGTCCCGCCGCACCGCCGAGGTCTACACGGCGCTCGCGCGCGGCGAGGAGCCCGCCCCCTCGCCCTTCGGCCCGCTGTCCGCCGTCGTCGAGGAGGAGGCCGCCTACCGGGACGACGAGCGGTACGCCGCCGACCGCGCCTACTGGCGGGACCGGCTCGCGGACCGGGGCGACCACGAGCCGCTGGCCGGCGCCTCCTTCCCGGCCGCCCCCGACTTCCTGCGCGCCTCGGCCGCGCTCACCCCCGAGGCCACCGCCGGGGTGCTCGCCCTCGCCCGCGCCGCCAAGGCCACCTGGGCGGACGCCGTGACGGCCGCCTTCGCCGCCTTCCTGCACCGCTCGACCGGACAGCGCGACGTGCTGCTCTCGCTGCCCGCGATGGCCCGCCTGGGCTCGGCCTCCCTCGCCGTCCCGGCGATGGTGGTCAACGTGCTGCCGCTGCGGGTCGCGGTCCGCCCGGACCTCCCGCTGGCCGAGCTGGTCGCCGAGGTCGCCGCCGGCGTCCGCGACCTGCGCCGCCACCAGCGCTACCGCGCCGAGGACATCCGCCGCGACCTCGGCCTCGTCGGCCGCGACCGGGGCCCGCTCGGCCCGATGGTCAACGTCAAGGCCTTCGACAACGCCCTCGACTTCGCCGGCGCCCCCGGCACCGTGCACAACGTGGCCGCCGGACCGGTGGACGACCTCACCCTGGCCGTCCGCCACGACACGGCCGCCGGCCGGATCGCCTTCGAGCTCGACGCCAACCCGCGCGCCTACGACGCCGAGGGCCTGAACGCCCGCTGCGCCGAGTTCGTCCGCTTCCTCACCGAGGCCGCCACCGCCGGACCCGACACCCCCGTGGGCCGCCCCGACCTCCTCGACTGCGCCCTCCTGGAGACCCTCGCTGGACAGGCCGCCGCGACCGCCCGCGCCCTCGCGCCCGGCACCGTCGTCGAGGCCTTCGCCGCACAGGTCCGCGAGCACCCCGAGGCCGTCGCGCTCGTCGCGGGCGCCGAGGAGCTCACGTACGCGGAACTCGACGCCCGGGTCGACCGGCTGGCCCGGCTGCTCGCCGCGCGCGGCGTCGGCCCCGAGCGGTTCGTCGGCATCGCCCTGCCGCGCGGCGCCGAGCTGATCGTCGCCCTGCTCGCCGTGCTCAGAGCCGGTGGCGCCTATCTGCCGCTCGACCTCGAATACCCGGCCGAGCGCCTGGAGTTCATGGTCGAGGACGCGCGCCCGGTGTGCGTCCTCACCACCCTGGCGGCCGCGGCCGACGCCCCCGACGTGCCCGGCACCGAGACCCTCGTCCTGGACTCCCCCGACGCCCTGTCCGCGCTCGCGGACCTGGCCGACGGGCCCGCCGAGCCGCTTCCGGCCCCGGACGGCGACCACCCGGCGTACGTCATCCACACCTCCGGCTCCACCGGCCGCCCCAAGGGCGTGGTGATCCCGCACTCCGCGCTCGCCAACTTCCTGCGGATGCAGGCCCACGAGCTGGCCATGGAGCCCGGCGACGGGCTCGTCGCCGTCACCACGGTCTCCTTCGACATCGCCGCCCTGGAGATCCACGTCCCGCTCATCAGCGGCGCGGCGGTCGTCCTCGCGGGCCGCGACACCGTCCGCGACCCGGCGGCCCTCGCCGCCCTGGTCGAGGCCCACCGCCCGGCCGTCATGCAGGCGACGCCGTCGCTGTGGCACGCCCTCCTGGAGGAGGGCGCCCCGCGCGCCCTGGCCCGCACCAAGGTCCTCGTCGGCGGCGAGGCGCTGCCCGCCGCCCTCGCCGAGCGCCTCGCCCGCACGGCCGCCTCGGTCACCAACGTGTACGGGCCGACCGAGGTGACCGTCTGGGCCACCTCCTCCGTCCTCTCCCCCGAGCACACCGGCACCCCGGACATCGGCCTGCCGTTCTGGAACACCCGCGCCCACGTCCTCGACTCGGCGCTCCGCCCCGTCCCGCACGGCCGCCCCGGCGAGCTGTACCTGTCCGGCGACCAGCTCGCGCGCGGCTACCTCGGCCGCCCGGCGCTCACCTCCGAGCGGTTCGTGGCCGACCCGTACGGCCCGCCCGGCTCCCGCATGTACCGCACCGGCGACCTGGTGCGCCGCCGCCCCGACGGCGTCATCGACTTCCTCGGCCGCGCCGACGACCAGGTGAAGGTGCGGGGCTTCCGCATCGAACTCGGCGAGATCGAGACCGCCCTGACGGACCGTCCGGAGGTGGACCGGGCCGTGGTCGTGGTCCGCGAGGACATACCCGGCTCCCCGCTCCTGGTCGGCTACGTCACCGGGGCGGGCGACCCCGCCCCGGACGCGGCCGGGCTGCGCGCGGCGGTCGGCGAGCGGCTTCCCGCGCACATGGTGCCGTCGGCCGTGGTGGTCCTGGACGCCTTCCCGCTCACCGCCAACGGCAAGGTGGACCGGCGTTCGCTGCCCGCGCCCGACCTGGCCGGGTCCGCCGCGACCGCCGGCCGGACCCCCCGCGACGCCCGCGAGGAGATCGTCGCCGGGGCGTACGCGGACGTCCTGGAGCTGGCCTCGGTCGGCCCCGACGACGACTTCTTCGACCTCGGCGGCCACTCGCTGCTCGCCGCCCGCGTCGCGGCCCGGCTGCGCACGGCGCTCGGATCCGACTGCGGCGTGCGGGACGTCTTCGAGGCCCGTACGCCCGCGGCCCTGGCCGAGCGGCTCGCCGCCCGCACCGCGTCCGGCGCCCGCCCGGCGCTCACCGCCGGAGAGCGGCCCGAGGTCCTCCCGCTGTCCGACGCCCAGCACCGGCTCTGGTTCCTGCACCAGCTGGAGGGCCCCAGCGCCACGTACAACATCCCGTTCACCGCCCGGTTCGGCACGCTCCTGGACCCGGCGGCCCTGGACGCGGCCCTCGGGGACGTGGTGGCCCGGCACGAGACGCTGCGCACGGTCTTCGCCGAGCGCGACGGCGAGCCGTACCAGCGGATCCTGGCCCCGGCCGACGCCGGGGTGCGGCTGCGCGTGGAGGAGACCGCCACGGACGGGGTCGACGCGGCCGTGGAGACGGCCCTCGGCCACCTCTTCGACCTGTCGGCGGAGGCCCCGGTGCGGGTCACCCTGGTCCGCGACGCCGAGCGCGGCGCCGACGCCCTGGTGGTGCTGCTCCACCACATCGCCAGCGACGAGTGGTCGATGGGCCCGTTCCTGAACGGCCTCGAACACGCCTACGCGGCCCGGCTCCGGGGCGAGGCGCCCGAGTTCGCCCCGCTGCCGGTGCAGTACGCCGACTTCGCGCTCTGGCAGCGCGAGGTCCTGGGCGACCCGGCGGACCCGGAGTCCCCCGCCGCCCGGCAGGCCGCCCACTGGCGCGAGGCGCTGGCCGGGCTCCCGGCCGAAACGACCCCGCCCGCCGACCGGCCCCGGCCCGCCGAGCCCGACAACGCGGGCGGCATGGTGCACCACGAGGTGCCCGCCGCCCTCGCCTCCGGCATCCGCCGCCTGGCCCGCGAGTCCGGCACCAGCGTCTTCATGGTCGTGCACGCGGCCGTCGCCACCCTGCTCCACCGGCTCGGCGCGGGCGACGACATCCCCCTCGGCAGCCCGGTCGCCGGCCGGTCCGACCCGGCCCTGGACGGTCTCGTCGGCTTCTTCGTGAACACGGTGGTGCTGCGCGCCGACCTGTCCGGCGACCCGACGTTCGCCGCCCTCCTGGAGCGGGTGCGCGGCACCGACCTGGCCGCGCTCGACCACGCCGACCTGCCGTTCGACGCGGTCGTGGAGGCGGTCAACCCGGAGCGCTCCCTCACCCGGCACCCGCTCTTCCAGACCATGGTGTCGCACAGCACCGTCACCCAGGACGTGCGCGCCCTGTTCGGCCTGGACGCGGCCGTGGACCGCACCGACCCGGGCGTCACCAAGTTCGACCTCGACGTCACCTTCTCCGACAGCGCCCACGGCGACGAACTGGACCTGGAGGTCTTCTACTCCTCCGCCCTGTTCGACCGGGCCACGGCCGACGCGCTCGCCGCCCGCCTGCTGCTCCTCCTGGAGCAGGCCGTCGCGGCCCCGGAGACCCCCGTCTCCGCGTACGAGCTGCGCTCCGAGGAGGAGCGGGCGCTCCTGGAGCGGTGGAACGACACCGCCGTCGACCACCCGGACGCCACCATCGTCGAGATCCTCGCCGAGCGCGTCGCGCAGACCCCGGACGCGACCGCCCTGGTCTGCGGCGACCTGCGCCTCACCTTCGCCGACCTGGACGACCGGGTCACCCGGCTCGCCCTGCTGCTCGCCGCGGAGGGCGTCGGCCCGGACGCCGTCGTGGCGCTCGCCGTGCCCCGCTCGGCCGAGTCCGTCGTCGCCGCCTTCGCCGTCCTCAAGGCCGGCGGCGCCTACCTGCCGCTCGACCTGGACCACCCGGAGGAGCGCCTGGCGTACATGCTGGACGACGCCTCGCCGGTCTGCGTCGTCACCACCCGGGCCGTGGACGGCCGGGTCCCGGACGCGAACGGCGCGCCCCGGCTCGTCCTGGACGACCCGGCGGTACGGGACCGGCTGGCGGCCGCCGAGGGCCCGGCGCCCCGCGCACCCCGCCCGGACGACCTGGCGTACGTCATCTACACCTCCGGCTCCACCGGCCGCCCCAAGGGCGTCGGCCTGCACCACGCCGGTCTGACGAACCTGTACCGGGACCACGAGCGGCAGCTCTACCGCCCGGTCGCGGACCGGCTCGGGCGGCGCGTGCGCGCCCTGCACACCGCCTCGTTCTCCTTCGACTCCTCGTGGGAGCAGCTGCTGTGGCTGATCGCGGGCCACGAGCTGCACGTCCTCGACGAGTACGGGCGCCGCGACGCGGACGCCGTCGTCGCCCACGTGCGGGAGGCGCGGATCGACGCGCTCGACGTCACCCCCTCGTACGGCCGCCACCTGCTCGACGCGGGCCTGCTCGCGGGCGGGCACCGGCCGCCGCTGTTCCTGCTCGGCGGCGAGGCCGTGCCGCCCGCCCTGTGGACGGAGCTGCGCGCGGTTCCCGGCGTGGAGACGGTGAACTACTACGGTCCCACCGAGTTCACGGTGGACGCCCTGGTCGCCCGGGTCACCGACTGCGCGACCCCGGTGGTGGGCCGCCCGCTCGACAACACCCGGGCGCACGTCCTGGACGCCCGGCTGCGGCCGGTGCCGCCCGGCGTGCCCGGCGAGCTGTACCTCGCGGGCGTCCAGAACGCCCGCGGCTACCTGGGCCGTCCCGTGCTCACCGCCGAGCGGTTCGTGGCCGACCCGTACGGCCCGGCCGGCTCCCGCATGTACCGCACGGGCGACCTGGCGCGCCGCCGCGCCGACGGCCTGATCGAGTTCCTGGGCCGCGCCGACGACCAGGTCAAGATCCGCGGCTTCCGCGTCGAACTCGGCGAGATCGAGACCGAACTGACCGCCTGCGCGGGCGTCGTCTCGGCGGCCGTCCTGGTCCGCGAGGACGTCCCGGGCGTGCCGCGCCTGGTGGCGTACACGACCGGCGGCGCCGACCCGGACGCGGTGCGCCGCGAGGTCGCCGGGCGCCTGCCCGAGTACATGGTCCCGGCGGCGGTCGTCGCCCTGGACGTCCTGCCGGTGAACGTCAACGGCAAGCTGGACCGGACCGCCCTGCCCGCGCCCGTCGTGACGGCCGCCGCGCCGTCCCGCGCCCCGCGCGGCGAGACGGAGGAGCGCCTCGCGGAGGCGTTCGCGGAGGTCCTGGGCCTGGCGTCGGTCGGTGCCGAGGACGACTTCTTCGCGCTCGGCGGGCACTCCCTGCTCGCGACGCGCCTGGTGGCCCGGGTGCGGGCGGCGGGCCGCGCCTGCTCGGTGCGGGACGTGTTCGAGGCGCGGACGGTCGCCGCGCTCGCGGCCCGGCTCGCGGAGCGGACCGCCTCCGAGCGGCCCGCCCTCGCCCCCGCCGCACGGCCCGAGCGGCTGCCGCTCTCGTACGCCCAGCGGCGCCTGTGGTTCCAGTACGACATGGACGGCGCGAGCTCCACCTACACCGTCCCGCTGGCGCTGCGGCTGCGGGAGCGGCCCGACGTCGACGCGCTGCGCGCCGCGTTCGGGGACCTGGTGGCGCGCCACGAGGTGCTGCGGACCGTGTTCGCGGAGGCCGACGGCGAGCCGTACCAGCGGATCCTGGCGCCCGGCGAGGCCGAGGTGCCGTTCGCGGTCCGCGAGGTGGCCCCGGAGGCGCTCGCGGACGCGGTGGAGGCGAAGGTCGCCGAGCCCCTGGGCCTGGAGTCCGAACTCCCGCTGCGGGTCACGCTGTTCGGCACGCCCGACGACGAGCACGTACTGGTCGTCCTGCTGCACCACATCGCGACCGACGAGTGGTCCACCGGACCGCTCCTGGCCGACCTGGACACCGCCTACACCGCCCGCCTCGCGGGCCGGGCACCGGAGTTCCCCGGACTCCCCGTCCAGTACGCCGACTACGCCCTCTGGCAGCGCGAACTCCTCGGCGACGCGGCGGACGACTCCTCCCTGGCCGCCCGCCAGTCCGCCTTCTGGCGCGACGCCCTGGCGGGGCTGCCGGAGGAGCTGGCGCTGCCCACCGACCGGCCCCGGCCCGCCGTCCCGACCCACCGGGGCGACACGGTCACGGCCGAACTTCCGGCCGACCTGGTGGCCCGTCTCGACCGGCTGGCGGCGGACTCCGGCGCGACCATGTTCATGGTGGTCCACGCGGCCGTGGCAGCCCTCCTCCACCGGCTCGGCGCCGGGGACGACATCCCCCTCGGCACCCCGGTCGCGGGACGCGGCGACAGCGCCCTCGACGGGCTCGTGGGCTTCTTCGTCAACACCGCCGTGCTGCGCACCGACCTGTCGGGCGACCCGTCCTTCACGGAGCTGCTCGGCCGCGCCCGTACGGCGGGCCTCGCGGTCCTCGACCACGCCGACCTGCCCTTCGACGCCGTCGTGGAGGCGGTCGCGCCGGTCCGCTCGCTCGCCCGCCACCCGCTGTTCCAGACGATGGTGGCGTACGAGGGCGGCGGCCCGGACCTGTCCCGGCTGCTCGGCACGGACGCCGGGGAGTTCCCGGTGCGGGGCGGCGCAGCCAAGTTCGACCTGGAGATCCTGTTCCGGCGCACCGGGAACGCGTCCGGTGACGGCATGACCTGCGGTCTGCGCTACGCGACCGACCTGTTCGAGCGCGCGGGCGCCGAGCGCCTGACGGAGCGGCTCGTCCGGCTCCTGGAGGCCGTGGCGACCGCGCCCGACGCACCCGTGTCCTCGGCCGCGCTGATGGACGGGGACGAGCGGCGCCGGGTGCTGGAGGAGTGGAACGCGACCGAGCGGGTCGTGGACGGCCCCCGCACGCTCGCGGACCTGGTGGCGGCGGGTGCCGGGAAGGCCGAGGGCCCGGCCCTCGTCTTCGAGGACGAGGAGCTGTCCCGTACGGAGTTCGACGCACGCGTCAACCGGCTCGCCCGGCTGCTCATCGGCCGGGGCGTGGGACCGGAGTCGGTCGTCGCCGTGGCCCTGCCCCGCTCCCTCGACCTGCTCGTGGCGATCCACGCCGTGGTGCGGGCCGGAGGCGCCTACCTGCCGCTCGACCTCACCCTGCCCGCCGACCGCCTCACCCACATGACGGACACCGCACGTCCGGTGTGCGTCCTGACCGACCTTCCGTCGCTCGGCGCGCTGCCGGCCGGCGTGGAGGCCGAGCCGGTGGTCCTGGACGCGCCCGAGGTGCGGACGGAGCTGGACGGCCTGGCCGACGGCGAGGTCACGGACGCGGACCGGTCGGCGCCGCTGCTCCCGCGCCACCCGGCGTACGTCATCTTCACCTCCGGCTCCACCGGCCGCCCCAAGGGCGTCATGGTCGAGCACGAGGCCATCGTCAACCGTCTGGCCTGGATGGAGGGCACCTACCGGCTGACCCCGGCCGACCGGGTCCTCCAGAAGACCCCGACCACCTTCGACGTCTCCGTCTGGGAGCTGTTCTGGCCGCTCGCGCAGGGCGTGCCGCTGGTCATCGCCCGGCCCGAGGGGCACCGGGATCCGGAGTACCTCGCGGAGCTGATCCGCGAGCGGCGGGTCAGCGTGCTGCACTTCGTGCCGTCGATGCTCCAGGCCTTCCTGGACTCGGTGGACGTGGCGGACTGCCCGGGCCTGCGCCTGGTCGTGTGCAGCGGCGAGGCCCTGCCCACCGATCTGGTGAACCGTTTCCACGCCTCCGCCGGGGGCCGGACGGTCGCCCTGGAGAACCTGTACGGCCCGACCGAGGCCGCCGTCGACGTCACCGCCGCCACCGCCCTCCCGGGCGCGACGGCGGCCTCGGCCTCCATCGGCTTCCCCGTGTGGAACACCCGCGTCCACGTCCTGGACCACCGGCTGCGGCCCGTCCCGGTCGGCGTGCCCGGCGAGCTGTACCTCGCGGGCGTCCAGCTCGCCCGCGGCTACCTCTCCCGCCCCGACCTGACCGCCGAGCGGTTCGTGGCCGACCCGTACGGGCCCGCCGGATCCCGCATGTACCGGACCGGCGACCTCGTCGTCCGGCACGACGACGGGCAGCTCCAGTACCTCGGCCGCACCGACGACCAGGTCAAGCTGCGCGGCCTGCGCATCGAGCTGGGCGAGATCGACGCGGTCGTGGCGTCGGCCCCCGGCGTGGCGCACGCGGTGACCCTGGTCCGCGAGGACCGGCCCGGCGTGCAGCGGCTCGTGGGGTACGTCGTCGGCGACGGCGACGGGCCGGTCCCCGTGGACGCGGTGCGCGCCCACGCGGCCTCCCGCCTGCCGGAGTACATGGTCCCGAACGTGTTCCTGGAGATCCCGTCCGTGCCCCTCTCCCCCAACGGCAAGCTGGACCGCCGGGCCCTGCCCGTGCCGCCGGACGCCGTCACCGGGCCCTCGCGGGCGCCGAGGGACGCGCGCGAGGAGATCCTGCTCGGGATCGTCGCGGCCGTGCTCGGCCTGGAGACGGCCGGTGTCGAGGACGACTTCTTCGACCTCGGCGGCCACTCCCTGCTCGCGGCCCGCGCGGCGAGCCGGATGCGGTCCGCGCTCGGCGTGGAGTGCTCGGTGCGGGACGTGTTCGAGGCGCGGACGGTCGCGGCCCTCGCGGCCCGGCTCGCGGAGCGGACCGCCTCCGAGCGGCCCGCCCTCGCCCCCGCCGCACGGCCCGAGCGGCTGCCGCTCTCGTACGCCCAGCGGCGCCTGTGGCTCTTCGACAGCGTCCGGGGCCCGGGGACCGCGTACAACGTGCCCTTCGCGGTGCGTCTCGACGGGCCCGTGGACGCGGCCGCCGTGCGCGCGGCCGTGGAGGACGTGGTGGCGCGGCACGAGGTGCTGCGGACCGTGTTCGCGGAGGCCGACGGCGAGCCGTACCAGCGGATCCTGGCGTCCGGCGAGGCCGAGGTGCCGTTCGCGGCGCGCCGGGTCCGCACCGGGGAGCTGGCCGCCGAGGCGGAGGCCGCCTCCCGGTACGTCTTCGACCTGGCCCGGGAGATCCCGGTGCGGGTGACGCTGCTCAGCGCGTCCGACGAGGAGCACGTGCTGGTCGTCCTGCTGCACCACATCGCGACCGACGAGTGGTCCACCGGACCGCTCCTGGCCGACCTGGACACCGCCTACGCGGCCCGCGCCGCCGGCCGGGCCCCGGAGTTCCCCGAGCTGCCCGTCCAGTACGCCGACTACGCCCTCTGGCAGCGCGAACTCCTGGGCGATACCGAGGAGTCGGACTCGACGGCGGCGCGTCAGGCCGCGTACTGGCGGGAGGCCCTCGCCGGGATTCCCGAGGAGCTGGGCCTGTTCACCGACATCCCGCGTCCGGCGACGCCGACGCACGGCGGCGACGTGGTCCCGTTCGACGTGTCCGCCGCGACGGGTGCCGGGCTCGCCCGGATCGCCCTCGACTCCGGCGCGACGATGTTCATGGTGGTGCACGCGGCCGTCGCGGCCCTCCTTCACCGGCTCGGCGCCGGGGACGACATCCCCCTCGGTGCCCCGGTCTCCGGGCGCGGCGACGAGCAGCTCGACGGGCTCGTGGGCTTCTTCCTGAACACGCTCGTGCTGCGCGCGGACGTGTCGGGCGAGCCGACCTTCGCCGGCCTGGTCGACCGGGTGCGGGACGCCGGGCTCGCGGGCTTCGCCCACGCCGATCTGCCGCTGGAAGCGGTGGCGGAGGCGGTGGGCGCGGCCCGCTCCCAGGGCCGCAACCCGCTCTTCCAGGCGATGGTGACCTACCATTCGGTGTCCACCGAGGTGTCCTCGCTCTTCGGGGTGACGGCCCGTGAACTGCCGGTGGAGATCGGCGGGTCGAAGGTCGACCTGGAGTTCGCGTTCGGCGGCTCGGAGGACGACGGGCGGATCGAGGGCGGTCTGCGGTACGCGACCGACCTCTTCGGCCGGGCGGGTGCCGAGCGGCTCGTGGAGCGGCTCGTCCGCCTCCTGGACGCCGTGGCGGCCGACCCGGGCGCCCCGGTCTCCTCCCTGGACCTGAGGGACGGGGACGAGCGGCACGCCCTGGAGGGCTGGAACGCGACCGAGCGGGTCGTGGACGGCCCCCGCACCCTCGCGGACCTCGTGGCGGCGGGCGCGGCGAAGGCCGAGGGCCCGGCCCTCGTCTTCGAGGACGAGGAGCTGTCCCGTACGGAGTTCGACACGCGGGTCAACCGGCTCGCCCGGCTCCTGATCGGCCGGGGCGTGGGACCGGAGTCGGTCGTCGCCGTGGCCCTGCCCCGCTCCCTCGACCTGCTGATCGCCATCCACGCCGTGGTCCGCGCGGGCGGCGCCTATCTGCCGCTCGACCTCACCCTGCCCGCCGACCGCCTCACCCACATGTGCGAGACGGCCCGGCCCGTCGCCGTCCTCACCGACACGGCCTCGGCGCCGGACCTTCCGGCGGGGCTCGCGGCGGAGCGGATCGTGCTCGACTCGGCCGCCGTGGCGGCGGAGTGGGCCGGTGCGGACGCGCACGCGGTGACGGACACGGACCGGCGGGCGCCGCTCCTTCCGCGCCACCCGGCGTACGTCATCTTCACCTCCGGCTCCACCGGCCGCCCCAAGGGCGTCATGGTCGAACACGAGGCCATCGTCAACCGCCTCCAGTGGATGCAGGGCGCGTACGGGCTCACGCCCGCCGACCGGGTCCTCCAGAAGTCCCCGACGACGTTCGACGTCTCCGTGTGGGAGCTGTTCTGGCCGGTGGCGCAGGGCGTGCCGCTGGTCGTCGCCCGGCCGGACGGGCACAAGGACCCGGAGTACCTGGCCGAGGTGATCCGCGAACGGCGGGTCAGCGTGCTGCACTTCGTGCCGTCGATGCTCCAGGCCTTCCTGGACTCGGTGGACGTGGCGGACTGCCCGGGCCTGCGCCTGGTCGTGTGCAGCGGCGAGGCCCTGCCCACCGACCTGGTGAACCGTTTCCACGCCTCCGCCGGGGGCCGCGCGGTCGCCCTGGAGAACCTGTACGGCCCCACCGAGGCCGCCGTCGACGTCACCGCCGCCACCGCCCTCCCGGGCGCCACCACGGCCTCCGCCTCCATCGGCTCCCCCGTGTGGAACACCCGCGTCCACGTCCTGGACCACCGGCTGCGGCCCGTCCCGGTCGGCGTGCCCGGCGAGCTGTACCTCGCGGGCGTCCAGCTCGCCCGCGGCTACCTCTCCCGCCCCGACCTGACCGCCGAGCGGTTCGTGGCCGACCCGTACGGGCCCGCCGGATCCCGCATGTACCGCACGGGCGACCTCGTCGTCCGGCACGACGACGGGCGGCTCCAGTACCTCGGCCGCACCGACGACCAGGTCAAGCTGCGCGGCCTGCGGATCGAGCTGGGCGAGATCGACGCGGTGCTCTCCGGGGCGCCCGGGGTGGCCCGCGCCGTCTCGGTGGTCCGCGAGGACCGGCCGGGCGTGCGCAGGCTCGTCGGCTACGCCGTCCCGGCGGGCGACGGACCGCTCGACGCGGACGCGCTGCGGGCGCACGCGGCGACCCGCCTCCCGGAGTACATGGTCCCGGCCGTGATCCTGGAGATCCCGTCCGTGCCGCTCTCCCCCAACGGCAAGCTGGACCGGCGGGCCCTGCCCGTGCCGCCGGAGCCCCGCCGGGCGGCGGCGACGGCCGCTCCGGCCGCGCCCGCGGCCGCGCCCGAGACGCCGGCCGAGCTGCTCGCGCGGCTGATGGCCGAGGTCCTCGGACTGCCCGAGGTCGGCCCGGAGGACAACTTCTTCGAGCTGGGCGGCGACAGCATCGTCTCCATCCGGTACGTCAGCCAGGCCCGCAAGGCCGGGTTCACAGTGACGGCCCGTCAGGTGTTCCAGCACCCGACCCCGGCCGGTCTGGCCGCCGTCGCCGCGCCCGCCGCCCCGGCGGGCAAGGCCCCGGAGCGTCCGGCCGAGCAGGCGACGGGCCCGCTGGTCCTGCCGCCGGTGGCGCACTGGTTCGCGGGGCGCGGCGGCGCGTACCGCCGGTTCTGCCAGGCCCGGCTGGTGCTGCTGCCCGCCGGGGTGCGGCACGCGGACCTGGAGACCGCGCTCCAGGCGGTCCTGGACCGGCACGACGGTCTGCGGCAGGTGCTGAGCGTGGCGCGGCCCGGCGTGTGGAGCGCCGAGGTCGCCCCGGTGGGCTCGCTGACGGCCGTCTCGCTGCTGCGGACGGTGGACGCCGCCGGGCTCGGTGCCGAGGCGCTGCGGGAGCTGGTCTCCCGCGAGTCGGACCGGGCCGCGGGCGAGCTGGACCCGGAGTCCGGGCGGACCGTGCGGGCCGTGCGCTTCGACGCCGGTCCCGGCGAGCCGGGCAGGCTGCTGCTCGTCGCCCACCACCTGGTGGTGGACGAGGTGTCGTGGCAGATCCTGCTGCCGGACCTGCGGGCCGCGTGCGAGGCGGCGGCGGAGGGGCGGACGCCCGCCCTCGACGCCGTGCCGACGGCGCTGCGGACCTGGACGGCGGGGCTGCTCGCCGAGGCGCAGAGCGCCCGGCGGACCGCCGAGCTGGACCGGTGGCTCACCGAGTCCGCGACCGGCGGGCGGCTCCTGACGGACCGTGCGCTCGACCCCGCGCGGGACACGGTGGCGACCGCGCGGCGGCTCACCGTGCGGCTCTCCGCCGAGCGCACCGAGCCCCTCCTGACCGCCGTGCCGCAGGCCTTCCACGGCACGGTCAACGACACGCTGCTCACCGCGCTCGCGCTCGCCGCGGGCGACTGGGCGGCCCGGCACGGGAGGCCGGCGGACGGCCTGACCGTGGAGCTCGAGGGCCACGGCCGGGAGCAGGACCTCGTCCCGGGCGCCGACCTGACCCGTACGGTCGGCTGGCTGACCAGCGTGTACCCGCTGCGGCTCAC
Organism: Streptomyces sp. NPDC093071; assembly: GCF_044754545.1. Classification (NCBI taxonomy): domain Bacteria; kingdom Bacillati; phylum Actinomycetota; class Actinomycetes; order Kitasatosporales; family Streptomycetaceae; genus Streptomyces; species Streptomyces sp. NPDC093071. The sequence goes on from NZ_JBIVPH010000002.1 coordinate 823,605, forward strand.
CGCGGACTCCTACGACGCGCGTGCGGTCGTGGGCGGGACGCAGGACGCAGGAGCGGCCCTGAAGGAGATCAAGGAGCGGATCCGCGGGGTCCCGGACGGCGGCATCGGCGCCGGGCTGCTGCGGTACGCCAACGCCGCCACCGCCGGTCTGTTCGACCCGGAGGACCGCCCGGAGATCCTGTGGAACTACCTGGGCCGGCAGACCGCCGCCCGGCAGTCCGCCTGGGGACCGGCCGAGGAGGCCGACGCGCTCGCCGTCGGCCCCGAGCCGGACGCCCCGCTCGCGTACCCCCTCCAGGTGGACGCGGAGGTCGAGCACGGTCCGGACGGGCCGGAGCTCGCCGCCTCCTTCCTGTGGGCGGGCGACGTCCTGTCCCAGGACACGGTCGCGGCGCTCGCGGACGGCTGGACGGCCGCCCTCGACGCGCTCGCGGCGTGGGCGGCGGGCGGGGTCACCGCCGGGCACACCCCGTCCGACCTCGACCTGCTCGACCTCGACCAGAACCAGATCACCATGCTCGAAGAAATGTGGAGGGCCCAGCAGTGACGCAGGCTCGTATCGAGGACATGCTGCCGCTGTCCCCCCTTCAGCAGGGCATGCTGTTCCACTCCGTCTACGACGACGGGGCGGCCGACGTGTACACCGTGCAGGTGTCGGTGGGGCTCGCGGGCCCGGTGGACGCCGACCGCCTGGAGCGGGCGGCCGCGGCGCTGCTGCGCCGGCATCCGAACCTGCGGGCCGGTTTCTGGCACGAGGGGGTGCCGCAGCCGGTGCAGTTCGTGCCGGCGGAGGTCCCCTTCGCCCTGGAGCGGGTCGACCTGACGGAGAGCGGCGCCCCGGGCGCCTCGCCCGAGGACCGGCTCGCCGGGCTGCGCCGGGCCGAGCTGGCCCGCCGCTTCCAGCTGCACCGGCCGCCGCTGCTGCGGCTCGTGCTCGCCCGCATGGGCGGGGACGACCACCGCCTGGTGATCACGGTCCACCACATCCTGGTCGACGGCTGGTCGATGCCGCTGCTCGTCGGTGACCTGCTCGCCCTGTACGCGGCGGACGGGGACGCCTCGGGGCTGGCGCCGGTGCGCCCGTACCGCGCCTATCTGAAGTGGCTGAAGGAGCAGGACGCCCCGGCCGCCGAGGCCGCCTGGCGGGACGCGCTCGCCGGGGTCGAGGAGGCGACGCTGGTCGCGGAGCCCGACCCGGCGCGCACCCCGGTGCGGCCGGGCGTGCGGTCCCTGGAGCTGTCGGAGGAGGCCACCGCCCGTCTGACGGCGGCGGCCCGGCGCCTGGGCACCACGCCGAGCACCCTGATCCAGTGCGCCTGGGGTCTGCTCGTCGGCGGCCTGACGGGCCGTCGGGACGTGCTGTTCGGTCTGACCGTGTCGGGCCGCCCGGACGAGATACCCGGCGTCGAGTCGATGCTCGGCCTGTTCATCACGACCGTCCCGGTGCGGCTCTCGGTCCGCAACGAGGAGACGGTCGAGGGGCTGCTCCGCCGCTTCCGCGACGAGCAGAACTCCCTCCTGGCCCACCACCACCTCGGGCTGCGCCTCATCCGCAGACAGAGCGACGCGGGCGAGCTGTTCGACACCCTCGTCGTCATCGAGAACTACCCGGTGGACCCGGCGGCGCGCGAGACCGTCGCCGCCGGGGTGCGGGTGACCGGGGTCGAGGCGGAGGACGCCACCCACTACCCGCTGACCCTCGCGGTGTCCCTGGACGAGCGGGCCACGCTGCGCCTGGAGTACCGCCCGGACGTCTTCGACGACCGTCGCGCGGGCCTGATCGCCGACCGGCTCGCCCACGTCCTGGACCGGATCGCGGAGGAGCCCGGCACCCGGGTCGGGGCGCTGCCCCTGCTGCCCGAGGCGGAGTCGGCGCGGGTGCGCGGGAGCTGGCCGGGGACCGTGCGGGACGTGCCTGCGGGCACGGTCGCGGACGTGTTCGCGGAGCGGGCCGCCCGTACCCCCGGCGAGGTCGCGGTGGTGTGCGGCGGGGAGTCGCTCACCTTCGCGGAGGTCGACGCGCGGGCCGACCGGCTCGCGTCGCTGCTCGCCGCGCGGGGCGTGGGCCCCGAGTCGGTGGTGGCGCTGGCCGTGCCGCGTTCGGCGGAGACGGTGGTGGCGATCCTCGCCGTCCTGAAGTCCGGCGGCGCGTACCTGCCGCTCGACCTGGACTACCCGGCGGAGCGCCTCGGCCTGATGATCGACGACGCCCGGCCGGCGTGCGTGGTGACCACCGCGCGCGGTCTGGAGCTGCTGCCGGCGGCCGGCGACGGGCCGGAGCGGATCGTCCTGGACGCGCCGGAGACGGCCGCCGCCCTGGCCGGGGCCCCGGCGGAGTTCGCCTCCCCGGCCGTCGCGGACGGGCACCCGGCGTACGTCATCTACACGTCCGGCTCGACCGGGCGCCCCAAGGGCGTCGTCCTGACCCACGGCGGTCTGTCCAACCTGTACGCCAACCACATCGCGGACGTCTTCGGCCCGGTGGTCGAGGCGACCGGCGGGCGGCGCCTGCGGGCGCTGCACACGGCGTCGTTCAGCTTCGACACCTCCTGGGAGCAGCTCTTCTGGCTGGTCGCCGGGCACGAGCTGCACGTCCTGGACGAGGTGGGCCGCCGGGACGCCGAGTTCGTCGTGTCGTACGTGCGGGAGCACCGGATCGAGACGATGGACGTCACCCCGACGTACGCGCTCGGGCTGCTCGACCAGGGCCTCCTGGACCCGGCCGCGCACCGTCCGGCGCTGCTGCTGCTCGGCGGCGAGGCGGTGCCGGAGGCGCTGTGGTCGGCGGTGCGGGCGGCGACCGGCGTGATGTCGGTGAACCTGTACGGCCCGACCGAGTACACGGTGGACGCGCTCGCGGCGGACCTGGCGGCCTCGGCGACGCCGGTGGTGGGCCGGCCGATCGGCAACACGCGCGCGTACCTGCTCGACGCGGCGCTGCGGCCGGTGCCCGCCGGGGCGACCGGCGAGCTGTACCTCGCGGGGCACGGCATCGCGCGCGGCTACCTGGGCCGGTTCGCGCTGACGGCGGAGCGGTTCGTGGCCGACCCGTACGGGGCTCCGGGGTCGCGAATGTACCGCACCGGCGACCTGGCGCGGCTGCGCACCGACGGGGAGATCGAGTACCTGGGGCGGGCCGACGACCAGGTGAAGATCCGGGGCTTCCGGATCGAGCCCGGCGAGGTCGAGTCCGCGCTCGCGGCGGTCGACGGCGTCGGCGCGGCGGCCGTGGTGGTCCGCGAGGACACGCCGGGGGTGAAGCGGCTCGTCGGCTACGTGACGGGCACGGCGGACCCGGCCGCGATCCGCGAGGAGCTGGCCGCGGGCCTGCCCGACTACATGGTCCCGGCGGCGGTCGTGGTCCTGGACGCGCTGCCGTTCACGGTCAACGGCAAGCTGGACCGGGCGGCGCTGCCCGCGCCGGTGTTCGGCGGCTCCGAGGGGTCGCGGGCGCCGAGCGGGGAGCGTGAGGAAGCCCTGTGCCGGGTCTTCACCGACGTCCTGGGGCTCGCCTCCGTGGGGGTGGACGACGACTTCTTCGCCCTGGGCGGCGACAGCATCGTCTCCATCCAGCTGGTGACCCGGGCCCGCAAGGAGGGCCTGGTGCTCTCCCCGCGCGACGTGTTCGAGCGGCGGACGATCGCGGCGCTCGCGCTCGCGGCCCGCACGCCGGAGGAGAAGGCGGCGTCCGCCGCGGCGGTCGACGCGGACGCCCCGCTGGTGGACCTCGACGAGGCCGGCCGGGCGGTCCTGGAGCAGGTCTTCCCGGGCGCCGAGGAGGTGCTGCCGCTGGCTCCGCTCCAGGAGGGCCTGTACTTCCACGCGCAGTACGACGACCGGGCGCTCGACGTCTACCTGATGCAGAACTTCGTGGAGCTGCGGCACGCCGTGGACACGGCCGCGCTGCGTTCGGCGTTCGACGCGATGCTGCGCCGCCACCCGAACCTGCGCTCGGCGTTCTGGCACGAGGGCCTGCCGGGCCCGGTGCAGGTGGTTCCCGCGGAGTGGGAGCTGCCGTGGGAGGTCCGCGACCTGACGGGGCTGGACCGGGCCGCGCAGGACGAGGCGCAGCGGGAGTTCTCGCTCGCGGACGCGGCGACCCGCTTCGACCTGTCGGCGCCGCCGCTGATGCGCGTGACGCTGCTGAAGTTCGCCGAGGACCGCTGGATGCTGTGCGTGACGCAGCACCACATCCTCACCGACGGCTGGTCGGAGTCGCTGTTCTTCGAGGAGCTGTTCGCGCTGTACGGGGCGGGCGGGCGCGAGGAGATCCTGCCGCCGGTCACGCCGTACCGGGAGTACCTGCGCTGGCTCGCGGGCACCGACAAGGACGCGGCGCGGGCCGCCTGGCGCGACCACCTGTCGGGCCTGGACCAGGCGACCCTGGTGGCGCCGGCCGATCCGGCCCGGCAGCCGGTGACGGCCGAGGTGGTGGACATCGCGCTCGGCGCGGAGACCAGCGACCGGCTGCGGTCGTTCGCGCGGGGCTGCGGCGTCACCCTGAACACGGTCCTCTCGGCGGCCTGGGCGCTGTCCCTGTCCGGGATGACCGGGCGGGACGACGTGGTGTTCGGCGCGACGGTCTCGGGCCGTCCGGCGGACGTGCCGGGCGTCGACCAGATGATCGGCATGTTCATGAACACGCTGCCGTTCCGGGTGACGCTGCGTCCCTCGGAGACGCTGCGGGACCTGCTCGTCCGGATGCAGGGCGAGCACGCCGACCTGCTGCCCCACCACTACCTGGGGCTCGGCCCGATCCAGCAGGGGACGGGGATCGGGCAGCTCTTCGACACGCTGTACGTGTTCCGGAACACGCCGCTCGACGACGCGGCGCGCGAAGAGGCCGTGGAGCGGCACCAGATCGGCTGGACGCACAGCGTCGACGGCACGCACTACCCGCTGACCCTGGCGGTCACCCCGGAGCGTTCGCTCGAACTGAGCCTGGCGTACCGGCCGGACCTGTACGACCGGGAGACCGCCGGGCGGCTCGCGGGCCGGCTGCGGCTGCTCGTGGAGCAGTTCGCGGCGGGCGGGGCGACGCCGGTGGGCCGGCTGCGGACCCTGGAGTCCGCCGAGCGGGTCGAGCTGCTCGCCCTGGGCGACGACACCGGGTACGACGTGCCAGACGTGCCGCTGGTGGACCTGTTCGCCCGGCAGGCGGCGCGGACCCCGGAGGCCACGGCGCTGGTCTTCGAGGACGAGCGGCTGACCTACGCGGAGCTGGACGAGCGGGCCAACCGGCTGGCGCGGGCGCTGATCGCGCGCGGGGCCGGTCCGGAGCGGACGGTGGCCCTCGGGCTGCCGCGCTCGGCGGACTTCGTGGTCGCGCTGTTCGCGGTCCTGAAGGCGGGGGCGGCGTACCTGCCGCTGGACCTGGACCATCCGGTGGACCGGCTCGCCGCGATGGTCGAGGACGCGGTGCCGGTCTGCCTGGTCACCGTGGACGCCGTACGGGGCCGGGTCCCGGTCGTGGACGGCGTGCCGCCGCTCGCCCTGGACGACCCGGCGGTCGTCGCCGAGCTGGCGGCGCTGTCCGGCGGTCCGGTCGCGGAGGAGGAGCTGACCGAGCCGCGCGACGGGCGCCACCCGGCGTACCTGATCTACACCTCGGGTTCGACCGGCCGCCCCAAGGGCGTGGTGGTGCCGGGCTCGGGTCTGGTCAACATGCTGCTCAACCACCGGGAGCGGATCTTCGACCCGGCGGTGAAGCTGGCGGGCGGGCGCCGGATGCGGGTCGCGCACACGGTGTCGTTCGCGTTCGACATGTCGTGGGAGGAGTTCTTCTGGCTGGTCGACGGGCACGAGGTGCACGTCATCGGCGAGGAGCTACGGCTCGACCCGGCGGCCCTGACGGCGCATTACGACCGGGTCGGCATCGACGTCGTCAACGTCACGCCGTCGTACGGGCAGCAGCTGGTCGACGCGGGCCTGCTCGACGCGGACCGGCACCGTCCGGCGCTGGTGCTGCTCGGCGGCGAGGCCGTGCCGGACTCCCTCTGGTCGCTCCTGGAGGAGACCGAGGGCACGATGGGCTACAACCTGTACGGGCCGACCGAGTACACGATCAACGCGCTGGGCGCCGACGTGGAAATGAGCGTCTCCTCCTGCGTCGGCCGGCCGATCTACAACACCCGGGCCTATGTGCTCGACAGCGCGCTGCGGCCGGTGCCGCGCGGGGTGCCGGGCGAGCTGTACCTGGCGGGCGCGGGTCTGGCCCGGGGCTACTTCGCGCGTCCGGCGCTGACGGCGGAGCGGTTCGTGGCCGACCCGTTCGGCGGGCCGGGCACGCTGATGTACCGCACGGGCGACCTGGTGCGCTGGCGCGAGGACGGGCAGATCGACTACCTGGGCCGGGCCGACCACCAAGTGAAGATCCGCGGCTTCCGGATCGAGCTGGGCGAGATCGAGTCGGCGCTCGCCGCCGCTCCGGGGGTGGCCGCCGCCGCGGTGGTCGTGCACACCGGGGCGAACGGCGTGAAGCGGCTCGTGGCGTACACCGTGCCCTCGTCGGACGCGGTCCGCACCGACCCGGAGGCGGAGACGGCCGCGCTGCGCGGCCTGCTGTCGGCGACGCTGCCGGAGTTCATGGTGCCGTCGGCGTTCGTCGAACTGGCGGCGCTGCCGCTGACGGTGAACGGCAAGGTGGACCGGGCGGCGCTGCCCGCCCCGGTGTTCGCGGACGCGGGCGGCGGCCGGCCGCCGAAGGACGCCCGCGAGGAGCTGCTCTGCGGGATCTTCGCGGACGTGCTCGGTCTGGAGCGGGTCGGCGTGGAGGACAACTTCTTCGAGCTGGGCGGGCATTCGCTGCTCGCGATGCGGCTCGTGGGGCGCATCCGCGACGAGCTGGGCGTGCCGGTGCAGGTGGGCACGGTCATGTCGGCGCCGACGGTCGCGGACGTGGCGGCCCGGATCGGGTCGGATTCGCGCCGGGACGCGCTGCGGGTGCTGCTGCCGCTGCGCGAACGGGGCACGAAGGCACCGCTGTTCTGCTTCCACCCGGCGTCCGGGTTCAGCTGGCAGTACACGGGCCTGCTGCGCCACCTGGACGCGGACCGGCCGCTGTACGGCGTGCAGTCGCCGGGTCTGGCCGGGGAGCTGCCGGAGGCGGCCGACGTGGCGGAGCTCGCCGAGCTGTACCTGACGGCGATCAGGGAGGTGCAGCCGGAGGGTCCGTACCACTTCGCGGGCTACTCCTTCGGCGGGACGGTGGCGCACACGCTGGCCTCGATGCTCCAGGAGCGGGGCGAGGAGGTCGCCTTCCTGGCGCTGCTCGACGCCTATCCGCCGGAGCGGGACGACTGGTCGTACCTGGACGCGCCGGACTGGCGGGAGCGCCTGGAGCGGGAGGAGAACGGCTTCCTGCTCTCGGTGGCGGGCCTGGGCGCGGAGGAGTCCGGGCGCGACGGGCTGACGCGGGAGGAGGCCGTCGCGGCGATCCGGGACAGCCAGGGCCTGCTCGCCGGGTTCGACGAGGAGCTGCTGCGGGCGATCGTGGACACCAACGTGCACTGCGTGCGGCTGCTCTCGCGCAGCACGACCCGTCACTTCGACGGCGACGTGCTGTTCTTCACGGCCTCCCGCACGACCGCGCCGGAGGACGTGCCGGGCACGGTGTGGCCGGCGTACGTGTCGGGGGCGCTCACCGAGCACGTCCTGGACCGGGGTCACGACGAGCTGATGGCTCCCGAGGCCCTCGCGGAGATCGGCCCGGTCCTGGACGGGGCGCTGCGCGCGGTCGCGGAGAGGGGCCCGGTTTCCGGGCGGGCGGGGGCCGTTCGGCAGGCTCCGGAGCGCGAACGCCTTTGAACGGCCCCCGGGAACCGATGGGCAACCGATGAGACTTAGGCTAGGCTTACCTAAGTACGAGGAGAGATCGTGACGGACATCAACGGACCGGGCAGACCCGGACCGGGCGGCAACGGGCCGGACGGCGACGCGCCGGGCGGCTCCCGCCCGAACGGTACCGGCCCGCAGGGCGAGTTCGCAGGCCGTGTGGCGCTGGTCACCGGTGCCGCCCAGGGCATCGGCGAGGCGGTGGTGCGCGCCCTCTCCGCGCGCGGAGCCACCGTGGCGGCGACCGACCGCTCGGAGCAGGAGCTCAAGCGGAGCGTCGCCCGGCTGTCCGAGGAGACCGGCGCGGACCCGGCCGCCGGGCCGGTCGTCCCGTACCGGCTCGACGTCACCGCGCCGGACGACGTGACCGAGACCGTGGAGCGCGTCTCCCGCGAACTCGGCCCCGTGGACATCCTGGTGAACGTCGCCGGGGTGCTGCGGACCGGACCGGCCGTCGAGACGACGGACCGCGACTGGGCGGACGTCTTCGCGGTCAACACGACCGGGGTCTTCCACCTGTCCCGCGCCGTCGTCGCCGGCATGGCGGCCCGGGGCTCCGGCTCCGTGGTGACGGTCGCCTCCAACGCCGCGGGCATACCCCGCGCGGACATGAGCGTGTACGCCGCCTCCAAGGCGGCGGCCGTGGCCTTCACCAAGTGTCTGGGCCTGGAGGTGGCCGCCCGGGGCGTGCGCTGCAACGCCGTCTGTCCCGGTTCCACCGACACGCCGATGCAGCGCTCCCTGTGGGACGGCGACTCCGTCCCGGACAGCGTCCTCGACGGCGACCTCGCCGCCCACCGCACCGGCATACCGCTGCGCCGCCTCGCCCAGCCGGAGGACGTCGCGGAGGCGGTCGTCTTCCTCGCCTCCGACCGGGCCCGCCACATCACCATGCAGGACCTCTACGTCGACGGCGGCGCCACCCTGCGCTGACGGCCCGCGCGGCGCGGCCCCCCCGGGCCCCCCCCCCCCCCCCCCGCCACGGACCAAGGTGGCCACCCCGGTCGCAGGGGCCCCCAGGCGCCGGCCCCCCCCCCCCGGCCGCCCCCAAAACCGCCCCCCCGCCCC
>NZ_JBIVPH010000002.1:832515-1276946 GCF_044754545.1 Streptomyces sp. NPDC093071
CACTCCCCGGGCGGCCCGGGGGGGGGGGGGGGGGCGCCCCGGGGGGGGGGGGGCCGGGGGGGGGCCCCCCGGGGGCCCCCCCCCGCCCACCCACCTCATCGAACCAAGGAGCCCACCCGTGTCGACGGTCCCCCAGGTCGCCGCGCACCCGCCCGCGTCCGCCTCCATACCCGCCCCCGCGCCCGCGCCCTCACCGGTCGCCGCGCCCGCCGCCGCGCCCGTCCGCTCCGCCGCGCCCACCTCGTCCGCCGTCGGCGCCGCCACCGGACTGCTCGACGCCTTCCGCGCCGGAGACCGCTTCCTCGCCACGCCCACCCGGACCCTGCTCGCCCACGGCGTGCTGAGCGAGGTCCCGCACGGCGCCGACCCGATCGCCGAGCGGGTGGCCGACGCCCTCGCCGAGGCCCGCGCCGGACGCCACGCCGCCCCCGTCGTGATGGGCGCCATCCCCTTCGACCAGGACGCCCCGGCCGCGCTCGTCGTGCCCGAGACCGTCCGCACCGGACCGGCCCTGGCCTCCGACCCGCTCGTCGCGCTGCCCGCCGACGCCCCCCGCGCCGGCGCCTGGACGGTCCGTCCGCACCCGGCGCCCGAGGTCTACGCCAAGGGCGTCGCCGCCGCCGTCGACCGCATGTGGAACGGCGAGTTCAGCAAGGTGGTGCTCGCCCGCACCCTGGAGGTCACCGGACCCGACGAGCTGGACATCGCCGCCATGGTCCGCCGGCTCGCCCGCCGCGACCCGTGCGGCTACACCTTCGCGCTGCCCACCCACCCCGGCCGCACCCTGCTCGGGGCCAGCCCCGAACTCCTGGTCTCCCGGCGCGGCAACCAGCTGGTCTCCAACCCGCTGGCCGGCTCCACCCCCCGCAGCGACGACCTCGCCGAGGACGTGCGGCGCGCGGCGGCCCTCCTGGAGTCTGCCAAGGACCTGCACGAGCACGCGGTCGTCGTCGACGCCGTGCACCAGGCCATGGCGCCGTACTGCTCCACCATCGACGTCCCCGCCCGGCCGTCGCTGATCCGCACCGCCGCCATGTGGCACCTGTCCACCACGGTCACCGGCACCCTCGCCCACCCCGAGGTGTCGGCCCTGGAGATCGCCTCCTCGCTCCACCCCACCCCGGCGGTCTGCGGCACCCCGACGCCGCTGGCCCGCGAGGTCATCCGCGAGACCGAGCCCTTCGACCGCGGCTTCTTCACCGGCATCGTCGGCTGGGGCGACGCGGACGGCAACGGCGAATGGGTCGTCACCATCCGCTGCGCCGAGGCCGAGGAGCGCACCCTGCGCCTGTACGCGGGCGCCGGCGTCGTCGCCGCCTCCCTGCCGGAGGACGAGACCGCCGAGACCGCCGCGAAGTTCCGCACCTTCCTGCACGCCGTGGGAGCCGAGCTGTGACCGCCCCGACCCGTCCCGCGTCCCTCGGGGAGCCGTCCGGGGACGTCCCGTACACCACCCCCACCTGGCCTGCGGAGTTCGCCGAGCGGTACCGGGCGGCCGGCTGGTGGGAGGGCGTCACCTTCGGGACGATGCTCCGTACCCGGGCCGAGGCCCACCCCGACCGCGTCGCCGTCGTCGACCGCGCGGGCCCCGGCGGCGCCCGGCGCGCCTGGACCTACGCCGAGCTCGACCTGCGCGCCGACCGGCTCGCGGCCGGACTCTCGGCGCGCGGCATCGGCGCCGGCGACAAGGTCGTCGTCCAGCTGCCCAACGTCGCCGAGTTCCTCGAAGTGGTCTTCGCGCTCTTCCGCCTCGGCGCGCTCCCCGTCTTCGCGCTGCCCGCGCACCGCGAGTCGGAGATCTCCTACTTCTGCTCCTTCACCGGCGCCGCCGCCTACGTGATCCCCGACGTGCACGGCGGCTTCGACTACCGCGCCCTGGCGACCACGGTCCTCGCCCGCTCCCCCGAGCTGCGGCACGTGTTCGTCGTCGGCGAGGACGCCGGAGCCTTCGAGGCGCTGGCCGACGTCCCGGCCGAGCCCGTCGACCTGCCCGACCGCGACCCCTCGGAGACGGCGTTCCTCCAGCTCTCCGGCGGCAGCACCGGCGTGCCCAAGCTGATCCCCCGGACGCACGACGACTACGTCTACTCGCTGCGCGGCTCCGCCGAGATCTGCGCGCTCGACGAGGACAGCGTGTACCTGTGCGCGCTGCCCGCCGCCCACAACTTCCCGCTCTCCTCCCCCGGTTCGCTGGGCGCGCTGTACGCGGGCGGGCGGGTCGTCATGTGCCCGCAGCCGGCCCCCGACGTGGCGTTCCCGCTGATCCAGGACGAGGGCGTGACGATCACCGGCCTGGTGCCGCCGCTGGCGCTCGTCTGGATCGACGCCGCCCCCGGCTCCGCGTACGACCTCTCCACCCTCGACGTGCTCCTGGTCGGCGGCGCGAAGCTCTCCGACGAGGTGGCCCGCCGGGTCCGGCCCGCCCTGGGCTGCACCCTCCAGCAGGTCTTCGGGATGGCCGAGGGCCTGGTCTGCTACACCCGGCTGGACGACGACCCGGAGACGGTCGTCACCACCCAGGGCAGGCCGATCTCCCCGGACGACGAGATCAGGGTCGTCGACGACGAGGACGAGGACCTGCCGGTCGGCACCACCGGCCACCTGCTGACCCGGGGCCCGTACACCATCCGCGGCTACTGGAACGCGCCGGAGCACAACGCCCGCGCGTTCACCGAGGACGGCTTCTACCGGACCGGCGACCTCGTCCGGCTCACCCCGAGCGGCCACCTGGTGGTCGAGGGGCGCGCCAAGGACCAGATCAACCGGGGCGGCGAGAAGATCGCGGCCGAGGAGGTCGAGAACCACCTCCTGGCCCACCCGTCGGTGCACGACGCCAACGTGGTGGCCGAGCCCGACCCGTACCTCGGCGAGCGCAGCTGCGCGTACGTGATCCGACGTCAGGGGGCGGAGGAGGTCAAGGCGCTGGTCCTCAAGCGCTTCGTCCGGGAGCGCGGGCTCGCCGCCTACAAGGTCCCCGACCGGATCGTCTTCGTCGACGCCTTCCCCACCACGGGCGTCGGGAAGATCTCCAAGAAGGACCTCCGCGCGGAGAGCGCGGGCGCCTGACCGCCCCGCCCCCGCCTCCCCGCCTCCCCTCCTCGTCCCACCCCGCCCTCACCGCCCCATCCCTCCGAAACGGACCGTCATGAGCCTCCCCGCCGTCCCGCCCTACCCGATGCCCCGCCCCGGCGACCTGCCGGCCAACCGGGTGGACTGGACCGTCGACCCGGACCGCGCCGTGCTCCTGGTGCACGACCTCCAGAACCACTTCCTGGCCCCGTTCGACGAGGGCGCCGAGCCGCTCACCGCGCTGCTCGCCAACCTGAACCGGCTCCGCAAGGAGGCCGCCCGGCTCGGCGTGCCCGTCGTCTACACCGCCCAGCCCGGCGGCCAGACGCCCGAGCAGCGCGGCCTCCAGCAGGACTTCTGGGGCCCCGGCGTCCCGGACGACCCGCACGCCGTGGCGATCGCGGACGCCGTCGCGCCCGAGCCCGGCGACATCCGCCTCACCAAGTGGAAGTACAGCGCCTTCGTCCGCACCGACCTCCTGGAGCTGCTGCGCGAGCAGGGCCGCGACCAGCTCGTGGTCACGGGCGTGTACGCGCACATCGGCGTCCTGATGACGGCCTGCGACGCGTGGATGAGCGACGTCCAGGCCTTCGTCGTCGCGGACGCCGTGGCCGACTTCTCCGAGCGCGAGCACCGGATGGCCCTGGAGTGGGCGGCGGGCCGCTGCGCCGTCGTCACGACCACCGAACAGGTATTCTGACGCGTCATGCGCTACGAGGAGGTTCCGGGCCACCCGGGGGTCGTCACGGCCTCCGTGGCGGAGGCCGCGGCACCGGCCCGCGCGCTCGCGTCCGTGCTCGACGACGACGAGCGCGCCCGGGCCGCCCGCTTCCTGTTCCCGGTGGACGCGGACCGGCACCGGGTCGCCCACGTGCTGCTCCGGCTCGTCCTGGGCCGTCACGTGGGCGAGCCCCCGGAGCGCCTCGTCTTCCTCCGGCAGCCGTGCGCCGGCTGCGGCGGCCCGCACGGCAAGCCGTACCTCCGGGGCCACGACGTGCACTTCTCGCTCTCCCACTCCGGGGACCGGGTCCTGGTGGCGGTCGCGCCGGTGCCGGTCGGCGTGGACGTCGAGACGGTCCCGGAGGACAGCCTGGTACGGGACATGACGGGCGCCCTCCATCCGCGCGAGCGGACGGAGCTGGACGCCCTCCCGGCCTCCGTGCGGCCCGCCGCGTTCGCCCGCTGCTGGTCCCGGAAGGAGGCCGCGCTCAAGGTCTCGGGCGTGGGCCTGGCGCGGGGCGCCGCCGAGCCGTACGTGGGCGCCGCCGACCGGCCGGCCCCGGTCCCCGGCCTCCGCATCGCCGACCTGCCCCCGTTCAAGGGCCACGCCGCCGCCCTGGCCCTGCTGGCCGCCCCGGGGGACCACGACTCTCCGTGACCGTCCGACCCCGGTGGGTCCCGCCGCCGCATGGAACGCCCGGTTCAGGGAACTCGGCCTGAGGGGATCGCCGGGGGGCACGCGACGGAGAGAGAACCATGGCTTCTGAAGTGTCACGGGCCCCCTCACCGGGCCCCGGTGAATCGACGGTCACCACCGCCGTACCCGCCCGCCTCGACCGGCTCCCGTGGTCGCGGTGGCACTGGATGATCGTGATCGGCCTCGGCACCGTCTGGATCCTGGACGGCCTGGAGGTCACGATCGTCGGCAACGTCGCCGGCCGCATCGCCGAGGACGGCAGCGGCCTCGACATCACCGCCGCGCAGATCACCGGCGTCGCCGCGGCCCTGTACGTGGCCGGAGCCTGCTCCGGCGCGCTGTTCTTCGGCTGGCTCACCGACCGCTACGGCCGCAAACGGCTCTTCATGGTGACGCTGGTCGTCTATCTGGCGGCGACCGCGATGACGGCGCTGTCGTTCGAGTCCTGGTGGTTCTTCCTCTTCCGGTTCCTCACCGGCTTCGGCATCGGCGGCGAGTACGCGGCGATCAACTCCGCCATCGACGAGCTGATCCCCTCGCACTACCGCGGCCGGGTCGACCTCATCATCAACGGAAGCTACTGGCTGGGCGCGATCGGCGGTTCCCTGCTGTCCGTCGTGATGCTGGACACCGACATCTTCCCGAAGGACCTCGGCTGGCGGCTCAGCTTCGCCCTCGGCGTCGTCCTCGGCCTGGTCATCCTGCTGGTGCGCCGGCACGTCCCGGAGAGCCCGCGATGGCAGTTCATCCACGGCCACGGCGACGAGGCGGAGGAACTCGTCGGCGCCGTGGAGAAGGAGATCGAGAAGGAGAAGGGCGCCCCGCTGCCCCCGCCGGACCGCGAGATCACCATCCACCAGCGCAAGAGCATCGGCTTCGGCCTGATCGCCAAGACGGTGTTCCACACGTATCCGCGCCGGGCGGTCCTCGGGCTCTCGCTCTTCATCGGGCAGGCGTTCCTCTACAACGCCATCACCTTCGGCTTCGGCACCATCCTGATCACGTTCTTCGACGTGCCCACGGGCAGCACCGGCTACTACTTCGCCGTGATCGCCGCGGGCAACTTCATGGGGCCGCTGCTCCTCGGCAAGCTCTTCGACACGGTCGGCCGCCGGATCATGATCTCCTCGACGTACCTGCTCTCCGGCATCCTGCTGTTCGGCACCGCCTGGCTCTTCGACCGGGGCTCGCTGAGCGCCACCACGCTGACCGCCTGCTGGTGCGTGGTGCTGTTCTTCGCGTCGGCGGGCGCGTCCAGCGCGTACCTGACGGTCTCCGAGATCTTCCCCATGGAGACCCGTGCGATGGCCATCGCCTTCTTCTACGCCCTCGGCACGGCGGCCGGTGGCATCAGCGGGCCGCTGATCTTCGCGGAGCTCACCGAGTCCGGCGTCGTCGGCGACACGGTCCTGGCCTTCCAGATCGGCGCGGGCCTGATGTGCGCGGCCGGTCTCGTGGCCGCCTTCCTGGCGGTCAACGCCGAGCGCCGCTCCCTGGAGGACATCGCGGAACCCCTGTCGACGGCGCGGCCGTCCTCCTCCGCCGACACCCGATGACGTCGGGGGCGTTTGGATCCGCAGATTGCGCGTATGCGTTCGATGTAAGCGTTCGATAAGGACGGAACGGGCCGAACGGCACACGCGAAGGAGACGGACATCATGGGAATCATCGCTTGGATCGTCATCGGACTGCTGGCGGGCCTCATCGCGAAGGCCCTGACCCCGGGTCGCGACCCGGGCGGGTTCATCATCACCACGCTGCTCGGCATCGCGGGCGGCCTCCTCGGCGGCTGGCTCGGCAAGGTGATCTTCGGGGTCGACTCCATCGACGGCTTCTTCGAGCTGTCGACCTGGATCGCGGCCATCATCGGCTCGGTGATCCTGCTGCTCCTCTACCGTCTCTTCACCGGCGGCTCGCGACGCCACGCATAAGGGCGTGAGGCCAGGTCACCCGGCCCTACACACCGCTCCGCGTACGGCCCCGCCCTCGCTCTCGACGAGGACGGGGCCGACGCCTGTCCGGCGGCCGGCGGCCCGCCCGCACGGACCGTCCGCTACCGTGGGGCCCGCTCCCCGCCCGGGCCGGACGCGTCCGGGCGTTCCGTCCCGCACGCCGAGGAGGTCCGCGTGTCCCCCGTCCGCCCTTCCGTCCCGTGCGCGGACCACGGCGTTCCACTACCGCCCCGAAGGACCACCGGACGGCCCGGCCGACCCCCGCTCCCCGAATCCGTTCGGGAAAGCCGGGGGATTTCTGTTATCGGCCCGGCGCCCGGTGGTCTCCCATGTGTTGGCCCCCGAGGACGACCGGAACAGGCAGGGTGATTCGAGCATGAGTACACAGCAGCTCACGGAGCTGGTCAGGGCGGCGCAGAGCGGGGATCCGCGGGCCCAGGACCAGCTCCTCACCCACCACCTTCCGCTGGTCTACAACATCGTGGGCCGGGCGATGAACGGTCACCACGACGTGGACGACGTCGTGCAGGAGACGATGCTGCGGGCACTCGCCGGGCTCGCCGGGCTGCGCGCTCCCGACAGCTTCCGGTCCTGGCTGGTGGCCATCGCCATGAACGTCGTCCGCGGCCACTGGCACCGGCAGCAGACCGGTTTCGCCACCGGCGGCCTCGACGACGTCCGCGACCTCCCCCAGCCGGGCGCCGACTTCGTCGGCCTGACCGTGGTCCGGCTGAACCTGTCGGGCCAGCGGCGCGAGACCGCCGAGGCGACTCGCTGGCTGGAGCCGGACGACAGGGCGCTGCTGTCCCTGTGGTGGCTGGAGTGCACGGGCGACCTGACCCGCTACGAGGTGGCCTCGGCCCTCCAGCTGTCCCCCGAGCACACGGCGGTGCGCGTCCAGCGCATGAAGGCGCAGCTGGACGCCGCCCGCGTCGTCGTGCGGGCGCTCACGGAGAACCCGCTGTGCCCCGACCTGAGGTACGAGCTCGGCGGCTGGGACGGCCGTCCGTCCAGTCTCTGGCGCAAGCGAATAGCCAGGCACGCGCGTGCGTGCGTGCACTGCGCGGGCCTGTCCCACGGCCTCTACCCGGCCGAGGGCCTGCTCGCGGGACTCCTGCTCGTCCCCCCGGCCGGACTGCTGCTCGCGACCTTCCGCGAGCGGGCGGGCCTCGACCTCGCCACCGCGTCCGCGTACTCCCCGTACGAGCCGATGGGGACGGCCGGGTCCTACGAGACCGGCCACCCGACGGAGTACCAGGCCGGATACGGGACCGGATACGAGACCGGGTACGGGACCGGATACCAGCAGCCGGGCCCGACCGGCTACGAGACGGCGGAATCCCCCGCGTACGCGTACCCGCACGCGTACGAAACGGCGGAAACGCCCGCATACGCCTACGAGCCGATGGAGCCGGTGGAAACGGCGGAGACGGCCGAGCACGTCTACGCGTACGAACCGGCGGAGCCGACCGGGTACGAGTCGGCGGGAGCGCCCGGAGCGAGCCCCTCCCCCGTCCTCGGCGCCCGCAGCGCCCGCAACGCGCGGCGCCGCAGGCGGCAGGAGCAGCAGCGCGGGCGCCGGCGCGTGGCCATCGCCGCGAGCGTGGCGGTGGCCGCCGTCACCGGCGGGGCCTTCACCCTGGTGAACGGTCCCGACGAGGACGACCTGACGGCCCTGGACGCGCCGCGCGCCTCGACCGTGGACCTCACGATCCCCGCGTCGGCCCCGGCCTCGTCCCCGACCACGGCCACCGCCTCGGCCCGGGTCACCCCGACGGCCACGCCCTCGGGCACGCCTCGCCCCAGCAAGACCGTCTCCGCCAAGCCCAAGGCCACGCCGTCGGCGTCGGCCCCGGCCACCACGAAGGCCGCCGCCCCGCAGACCCCGCGGCCGACCGCGGACAAGCCGACCGGCAGGCCCACCCAGCCGCCCGTCACGAAGGAGCCGACGACCCCGAGCCGCCCCACGGCCACGAAGCAGGACTCCGGCCACACCTCCGTCGAGGAGCAGGTGATCGCCCTGGTCAACGCCGAGCGGGCCAAGGAGGGCTGCGGCGCCGTCACCGGGAACTCCCTCCTGGCCCGGGCCGCCCAGGGCCACTCCGACGACATGGCCGCGCGGGACTTCTTCGACCACACCAACCCGGACGGCGCCGGGCCGGGCGAGCGCGTCACGGCCACCGGATACGGCTGGTCCACGTACGGCGAGAACATCGCGATGGGCCAGCAGACGGCGGAGCAGGTGATGGAGGCCTGGATGAACAGCCCCGGCCACCGCGCGAACATACTGAACTGCTCGTTCAAGGAGCTGGGCGTCGGCCTGCACACGGGCGACGGCGGCCCCTACTGGACCCAGGTCTTCGGCGCGCGCTGACCCGGGGTCCCGCGCCGGGTCCGGCACCGGGGTTACCGTCGGCGGCATGGTTGGTGATCGTCAAGGGTGGCTCCGGTGCCTGCTCGGCGGGGCCGTGTTCGTCGTGGGGATGGCCGGCACCACGCTGCCGACCCCGCTCTACCCGCTCTACCAGGAGAGGTTCGGGTTCTCCGAGCTGACGGTGACCGTGGTGTACGCCGTGTACGCCTTCGGGGTCATCGGGGTGCTGCTCCTCGCGGGCAACGCCTCGGACACGGTCGGCAGACGGCCCACGCTGCTGTGGGGCCTGGGATTCGCGGTGGCGAGCGCCGTCTGCTTCCTGTGCGCCGACGGCCTGGCCTGGCTGTACGCGGGCCGGCTGCTCTCGGGCCTGTCGGCGGGCCTGTTCACGGGCGCGGCCACCGCCTACGTCATGGACCTGGCCCCGCCGGGCGGCGCGTCCCGGGCGACGCTCGTGGCGACGGCCGCCAACATGGGCGGCCTCGGCTGCGGACCCCTGCTCGCCGGGCTGCTCGCGGAGTACGCCCCCGAACCGCTGCTGCTCCCGTTCGCCGTGCACCTGGCCCTGGCGGTCCTGGCGGCCGCCGTCGTCCTGCGGCTGCCGGAGACCGTACGGGAGATCCGGCCCCTGTCCGCCGTACGGCCCCGGTGGCCCGCCCTGCCCGCGCCGGTCCGCCCGGTGTTCGTGCCGGCGGCGCTCGCCTCCTTCGTGGGCTTCGCCCTGTTCGGGGTGTTCACCTCGGTCAGCCCCGCCTTCCTCGCCCGATTCCTGCACGTGGACAACCACGCCGTGACCGGCCTGGTCGTGGCCCTCGCGTTCTTCTCCTCCACCGCCGGGCAGCTCGCCGTCGGCCGCGTCGGGGTGCCCCGGTCCCTGCCCCTGGGCTGCGCCGTGCTCTTCGCCGGCCTGGCGCTCCTGGCGGGCGCGCTCGCCACCGACCTGTTCGCGCTGGTCGTCCTGGCCGCCGTCGTCGGCGGCACCGGGCAGGGCCTGACCTTCCGCGCGGCCCTGTCCGCCGTCGCCGGGGCCGCGCCGGAGGAGCGGCGCGCGGCGGTGATCTCGACCCTGTTCCTGGTCGCGTACACGGGCATCTCCCTGCCCGTGATCGGCGTCGGCCTCCTGACCGGCCCGCTCGGTCTGGAGCGGGCCGGTCTGGTGTTCACCGGCTGCATGTTGCTGCTCGTCGCCTGCGCGGGCGCCTATCTGCTCCGGCGGCCGGTACGGACGGGGTGACGGGGACCGGCCGTCGGAGGCGCGGTGGCGGGGCGGGGGCCGGGTCTCACGACAGGATCTCGACGTACCCGTCGGTCCCGTGCACGCGGATCCGCTGCCCGTCCCGGATCAGCCGGGTGGCCCCGTCCAGGCCCACGACGGCCGGCAGGCCGTACTCCCGGGCGATCACCGCGCCGTGGGTCATCAGGCCGCCCACCTCCGTGACCAGGCCCGCGATGCCGACGAACACCGGTGACCAGCTGGGGTCCGTGAAGGCCGTGACCAGGATGTCGCCCGCCTCCAGGTCGGCCTCCTCCATGTCGAGGACGACGCGGGCCCGGCCCTCGACGGTGCCCGCGGAGACCGGCAGGCCGACGAGGGCGCCGGCCGGGACGTCGTCCCGCCGGTAGGACCCGTTGAGGGCCTCGCCGTCCGAGGTCAGCACCCGGGGCGGGGTGAGCGCCCGGTACGCCCGGAACTCCTCCTCGCGCCGCCGGATCAGTCCCCGGTCCACCCGCCGCGTACGCACGGCCTCGTGGAACTCCTGGAACGTGAGGAAGAAGACGTCCTCCGCTGCGGCGAGCACCCCGGCCCGCACCAGGCGCTCCGCCTCTTCCAGCAGGGCCCGCTTGTAGACGAAGGAGCGGCTGACGATGCCGTACTTCGGATACTCGCGGTATCCGACGAAGGTCCGGACCCGGTCGATCATCCGCTTGGTCTCGGCGGCCTTCCGCTCCCCGTCGGGCAGGGCCCGCAGACGGGCCAGGACGTCCCTTTCCTTCTCCAGGGCCCGCCGCCGGCCCTCCTCGAAGCGCCGCTCGGCGGCGCCCGGCCCGAAGTTCCTGACGTTGTCGAGGAGGGCGGGCACGAGCGCGGCGGGGCGCTCGCGCCAGCGCGGCCTGGTGATGTCGATCTCGCCGACGCAGCGCATACCGTAGCGGTCGAGGTAGGCCTCGACGGCGTCGCGCGCCCCGGACCCGCCCGGCAGCTTCGGCAGCTCGTCCAGGAAGTCGTCGTCCTCGACGCGGCCCAGGAACGCCACGACCTCCGGATGGGGGCGGATCGCGTCGGCGACGTCGAGCAGGGCGAGGCCCATCTCGGACGTGATGTTGTCGGGGGCGGAGAGCGTCAGCGTGTCGGCCGCGTTCTTCTCGCCCAGCCACGCGTGGAGCTTGTCGTTGAGCCACCAGGTGGCCTCCGCGCCCGCCGTGAGCACCTGGAAGCTCAGGGGATCGCCGAGGACCCGCTTGTGCTCCTCGAAGGCGTCGAGGAGGAAGTCGAACAACTCCGGTCCGGTCTTCGTCCGGATGTCGCGCTCCAGGGCGGCGACCGACGCCCGGCTGCGCTCGATCAGCGCGGTGACGATCGCCGGATCGGTCTCGACGGGGGCGGGCGCCCCGCCGGCCGCGGGCGCGCCGGGTCGCTCGGCCGCGCCGGGCTCCGGATCCGGGAGCGGGGGGACGAAGCCGTCGCGGGCGAGGACGGTCTCCAGGGCGTCCCTGATCAGCGGGTCGCCCCTCCCGATGACGTCCAGGAGCCCGGCGCGGCTCGCGGGCGAGGCCAGGCGCCGGGTGACGTCGACGAACAGCCTTCCGCCGGCCTCGTGCATCGGCACCATGGCCGTCAGCTGCCACAGGGAGTACCCCAGGGGCTTCATGGCGTCGGTCATCATCTGCTGGTGACCGACAGAGACGTAGACGTGGTTCTCCCCGTCGCCGGCCTCGGGAACGGGGAACAGCGTCGTGATCGGCCGGCTCTGGACGATCCGGAAGTCGTCGTCGACCAGACACCACTCGATGTCCTGCGGGCGGCCGAAGCGCGCCTCGATCCGCCGTCCGAGCCGCACGAGCCGCAGGACCTGCGCGTGCGTCAGCGCCGGCCGCTCCCGGCGTTCCGCGTCGACCTCCACCTCGTGCGTGCCGCCGCCGGGCAGGGGCAGGACGGCACGCCGTTTGACGGCGATCGCCGCGGAGACGACCTCGTCGTCCCGCACGGTGAAGACGTCCGGGTTCACCAGGCCGGAGACCAGGGCCTCGCCGAGCCCGAGGCCGGCGTCCACCGTGGCCGTCCTCCGGTCGCCCGTGACGGGGTCCGCCGTGAACAGGACGCCGGCCGCGCGGGGGAAGGCCATCCGCTGGACGACCACGGCCATGTGGACCGTGCGGTGGTCGATGCCGTGGCGCCTGCGGTAGGTCACGGCCCGCTCGGTGAAGAGCGAGGCCCAGCACCGGACGACGTGCCGGAGGACCTCCGCCGTGCCCGTGATGTTCAGATAACTGTCCTGCTGGCCGGCGAAGGAGGCCGTCGGCAGGTCCTCCGCCGTGGCGCTGGAGCGGACGGCGTAGGCCTCGTCCTCCCCGAACCGGACGAGCGCGTCGGTGATCGCCTCCGCGACGTCATCGGGGACGGCGACCGCCTCGACGGTCCGGCGGATCTCCGCGCTGAGCGCGCGGGTCGCCTCCCGGTCGTCCGGGTCCAGACGGGACAGCCGGTCGAGCGGTCCGTCGAGCGACGGCGTCAGCGCCACGACCCGCCGGAAGGCGTCCGTGGTCACGCAGAAGCCGTCCGGCACGCGGACGCCGTCGATCCGCGCCAGCGCGCCCAGGTGCGCGCCCTTGCCTCCGACGGCCGCGACCCGCGTCTCGTCGGTCTCTCGCAGGTCCCACACGTACCGCGCGTTCATCGCGCCCCTCTTTTCCGCAGGTCATGGCTGAGGCCGACGATTCTGCGCCACGACCGGGGCCTTGCCGCAAGCCCCCCGGTGCGCTATAAGTTGAACATGGCGAGGAGAGCGATCTCCTCGCCTTTGTCGTTCGCTCGTCTTTGTCGTTCCCTCGTTCCCTCGTCTTCGCCGTTTTCTCGCCGGGGCCGTTGTCAGTGGGGCCCTATAGCTTCGGAGTTGTTCGAGAAGCTGTGCGAGAGGGGGCGGGCCCATGGGTGTCCGGCATGAGTTGAGGGTCGTACTGGTCGACGTGAACGCCGAGGTGGTGGCGGCCTGGCGGTCCGCGTTCGCGGACACGCCCGAGGTCGAGATCCGGCGGGGCTCCCTGCTCGACGTGGACGTCGACGCGTGGGTGTCCCCCACCAACGCGCAGGGGCGGATGGACGGCGGTGTCGACGCCGTCGTCAAGCGGTACCTCGGCGCCGGCATCCAGGTGCGGGTGCGGCGGGCGATCCGCGAGCGGTTCGGCGGGAGCCTGCCGGTGGGCAGCGCGGTGTGCGTGCCGTCCGGGGCCGCCGTGCCCCGGTACCTGATCTCGACGCCGACCATGCGCCATTCCTCGCAGGACGTCGGCGAGACCATGAACGTGGCGCTGGCGTGCGCGGCCGCGTTCCAGGCGGTGCACCTGCAGAACCGGGCCGAACCCGGCAGCGTCCGGTCGGTGGCCCTGGTGGGCCTCGGCGCGCAGACGGGGCGGGTGCCCGCGCAGGTGTGCGCCAATCTGATGTGGACGGGCTACACCCTGTTCCACGACCACGGGTTCGCGGACTACGACGAGTTGAGGGCCGCGGTGCTGGCGCAGCTCGACGACATCCGGGGAGCGGGGTCCGCGCGGCGGGTCCGGATCGACGTGCCTCGGCGGCCTTCCTTTCGCCGCTGACCCGGAGACCGCCCAGGTCCCGCAGGACGACGCCACCCCCTCCGTACCGAACCCCGGGAGTTCCGCACCCATGACCGACGCCGACGTTTCCGCCGCGGGCGATCCGCTGAAGCTGGCCGAGCTGTTCACCGGCGGCGGCGAGCCCTGGCTTCCGCTGCTCGGGCCGGTGATCGAGGCGCAGCCGGGGGCCGCCGACTTCATCGGCCCGAAACGGAGCCCGGAGGTGGTGCCGGTACGGGAGTTGACGTTCCAGGCGCTGAAGCCGCATCCGCCGCACAAGTGGAAGGTGGTGGCCTTCGGCCAGAACCCGTATCCGCGGGCGGAGAGCGCGACCGGCATCGCGATGTTCGACAACACCTTCGCCGACTGGGAGGACAGCCGGTTCGGCCGGGTGGTCAGCATCCGCTGTCTCATCAAGGCCGCCGCGATGTGGAAGTACGGCATCGCCAAGAAGACGCCGGTCGCCGACGTCCGGGCCCTGTTGAGGAAGGAGGACACGGTCCGGCCGCCGGAGTGGTTCCAGGCGATGCTGACCCAGGGCGTGCTGCTGCTGAACGCGTCCCTCACGGCGAGCGCGGACGGGTCGGTGCCGACCGACCGGCACACCGCGTTCTGGCGGCCCGTGGCCGAGCAGATCGTCGAGGAGATCCTCCGGGCCAAGCAGGAGGCGCCGGAGGAGGACCGGGGGGTGGTGTTCACCTGGTGGGGCGCGCACGCCCGGAACCTGAAGAGGGTCGTCCAGCGGCTGGAGAAGAAGTACCCGGGGGTCGAGGTCCGGCACCTGGACCACGTGAACCCGGCGGCGCAGGGGGACGCCTTCTGCGAGGGCGACCACTTCTCCCGGGTGAACGACGCCCTGGCGGCGGTGGGGGCCGAGCCGGTCGACTGGCTGCCGGGGAAGGGCTGGGACCGGGTGGCGGAGGGGGCCGGAGGGTCGGAGGGCGGCGGTGTCGCCGAGCGGATGGGGGCGTTCATCGCGTCGACCATGGAGCTGCACCAGCTGTATCTGGAGCGGCTCACGAGCGTCAAGGACGAGGGGCTCGTCCTGCCGCCCATCACCGGCGTGTTCGACACCCCGCTGATGGACTTCCCCCGGGCCGTCGAGCCGGTGTCCCGGGTGCTCCGGAACCTGGAGGCTCACATCGAGCGGTCGCGCCTGTTCGGCGAGGCCAGGGCCGCGTCGGCGGAGGACACCGGCGGACTGTCCGCCGACGCGATCGCGGCGCTGTACCTGTACACGTGCGAGTCGGCGTTCTACCGCGAGATCAACGCCGTGCTGCGGTCGCCCGACCGGGAGCGGCTGGTGCCGTATCTGCCGTACCTGCGGCTGCTGTTCTCGGCGGTGGCGGAGCTGCCGGCGCGGAAGCAGCCGCTGTGGCGGGGCGTGGCGCTGGACCTGCGGTCGCAGTATCCGGTGGGGCGGACGGTGACCTGGTGGGGCGTGTCCTCGTGCACGTCCGAACCGGCCGTGGCCCGGGGGTTCCTGGGGAGCCGGGGCAAGCGGACCCTGTTCGAGGTGACGCCGGCGCGGGCGGTGGGGATCCGGCGGTTCTCCGCGTTCACCGGCGAGGAGGAGTACATCCTCACGCCGGGCACCCGGCTGGAGGTGACGGAGGTGAAGGCCGAGCGCGGGGGCCTGTGCACCGTACGGCTGAAGGAGCTGGAGGGGCCTGGCCCGGTGTCCTGAAAGGGCCCCGCCCCGGAGCGGTCCGTCTCGGCGCGGTCCGTTCTGGGCTCGGTCCGTTCTGAGCTCGGTCCGTTCTGGGCGCGGTCCGGCTCAGAGGAGGCCGACGGTCCGGGGCGGGGCGTAGACGTGGCGGGCGAGGTGTTCGCCGCCGCAGCGGACCATGAGGTCCCGGTGCGGGCCGGGTTCCCGCTCGCGGGCGATCCGCTCCTGGTGGCGGGCGCAGGTCTCGCAGGCGGGGTCCCAGTCGGGCAGGAGGTCGCGGTGCCGGGCGGCGAGGTGCGCGCCGAGGGCGATCTGGGTGGTGACGGTGCTGTCGAACGGGTCCCAGTCGACGCCGCGTTCGCCGGTGAGGCGGAGTTCGGCGATCCGGTCGCCGACGTTCCGCATGGTGCGGTAGAGACTGGCGCACTCGTCGCAGTCCCACATCCAGGGCGGGGGGAGGGGCCACTCGTGGCCGGGGTCGATCTCGTCCGGGCTCATGCACGGCACGATAGTCCGCGGGGCCCGGGGCTCCGGGCCCTTTCCCCGAACAGGCGGCTACCGTCCGGTACCGGGGTGCGGCGGCCCCGGGCACGCTATGGCGCCCTCCCCCTGCCGGGCTACAGGTCCTCGCAGAGGGCGCGGGCCCGGTCCAGCTCCTTCTTCACCTCCGCGTTGAACTCGAAGGTCGCGGAGAGCCGTGCCCGGGAGCCGCGGACGGCCTGGGCGAGCGGCTCGTACCGCGCGTCGCCCGCCGCCGCCGACGCGGAGAGCGCGTCGGCCGCCCCGTAGCGGTTGAGGGCGATCTCGCCGGCGGGGCCCTTCTCCGTGTACTTCGCCGGGTCGAATCCGTCGAGCGCCCGGCACGCGGCCCGCGCGTCCCCGGCCGCGCCCTCTCCGGCGGAGTCGGTGTCCCCGCTCAGCGCCCAGGCGACGCCCGTCCCCGCGGCGCCGAGCACGAGCCCGGCTATGAGGGAGAGGACCACGGTGCGGGTGCGGTGGGAGGACGGCGCGGGGGCCGTCGGCGCGGGGACGGTGTGAGGCTGCTGTGGCTGCATCGGGCCACGGTAGCCCGGCCCCTCATCCCCCGGGCAGGGGGTCGGCCGTCCCGGGGCACCGCCGCACGGGGAACGGCCTCACCGGAAGGGGGGGCGGTGAGGCCGTTCGGTTCCCGTGGGGGAAGCGGGAGGAGGGGAGCCGTCACTCCACGGGGGCGAGCATCCCCTTGCGGAGGCGGGTCAGGTTCCGGGAGAGCAGCCGGGAGACCTGCATCTGGGAGATGCCGAGCCTCTTGCCGATCTCCGACTGCGTCAGCTCCTCGACGAAGCGGAGGTGGATCAGCAGCCGGTCCCGCTCGCCGAGTTCGGCGATGAGGGGGGCGAGGGCGTGGAAGTCCTCGAAGAGCCCGAGCGCCGGGTCCTCTTCTCCTATGAGGTCGGAGAGCATGGCACCGCCCTCCTCGCCCTCGCCGCCGACGGCGGCGTCGAGCGAGGTGGAGTTGTAGCCGTTGGAGGCGATCCGCGCCTCGATGACCTCGTCCTCGGAGAGGTTCATCAGGGCCGAGAGCTCCGCCACGCTCGGCGAGCGGCCGAGGCGGGAACTGAGCTCCTCCGTCGCCTTGGCCAGCTCCACGCGGGCCTCCTGGAGGCGGCGGGGGACGTGGACGGCCCAGGAGGTGTCACGGAAGAACCGCTTGATCTCCCCCACGATGCAGGGGACCGCGAAGGTGGTGAACTCGACCTCGCGGGAGAGGTCGAAGCGGTCGATGGCCTTGATCAGTCCGATGGTGCCGACCTGGACGATGTCCTCCATGTCGTCGCCGCGTGCCCGGAAGCGGCCTGCGGCGTAGCGCACGAGCGACATGTTCATCTCGATCAGCGTGTTGCGGGCGTACTGGTACTCGGGAGTCCCCTCCTCCAGTGCGGCCATCCGGTCGAAGAACACCTTCGACAGTTCGCGCGCGTCCTTCGGCGCCACCTTGTCGGGGGCTTCGAGTACGGGAAGGCCCCCCACGGTCCTCTCGGCGCCGGTCTTCATCTCGTTCAGCACTGTGGTCGGCACTTCGATGACCCCCTCTTTCGTCGACAACCCGTCTTCCCCCGGACGGCCCGCATACCCCCGCTCTCGCGGAGCATTCACGTCTTCTCTAAATTTCTTTTTCGGCGCCGCGCCGGCCCCCGCGTCCGGGCGGTCTCAGACGAGGGCGAGGCGTGCCCGGACCCGCTTGCCGGACGGGTGCGGCTCCACGCTGACGCTCTCGCAGACGGCCACGACGATCTCGACGCCGTGCTGGCCGATGCGGCCGGGGTCGTGTCCCCGGGGCACGGGAGAGGCCTCCAGGCAGTCGAACACCGAGATCTCCAGCGCGTCCTCGAACAGTTCGAGGAGCAGGCGGCAGGGGCCGGGCGCGTGCCGCACGGCGTTGGTCACCAGCTCGCTGACCACCAGGCGCGCGAGGTCGACGCGCTCGCGGGCGACCGGCCGTCGTCCCGCGGCCGGGGACGCGGTGAGGAAGTCGGCGGTGAAGTCGCGGGCCGATGCGACCATGCCGTCGTCGGCGTCCGTACCGTCGTAGTCGACGCTCGCGTACAACAAGGGTTTCTGTGTCGCACGCTCCGCGGCGATCGCGTCCGTCATCGACCTGCCTCCCCTCACACGGCTCGGTGCCGTGCTCCGTACCTCATCCTGCGCACCTTCCCTCCTTTGCGATTTCCACACCGTCCGCATCCGAGAACACGGACGCGGACACGACCGTACTCATACGGCGGGAGGGCCGGGAAGGTCTTCGCGATCCTCTCCGGTGGCCGGGCTCCGCCCGGCGGAGCGGCCGTGCCAGTCCAGACAGAGTACGAGAACGTCGTCCGGAAGTCCGCCGGGGGCCTCTTCTCGCAGTGCCCGGACGACGGCCCGGGGGGTGTCCGCGCAGGCCGTGCGGCGGGTCCGGCCGATCGCGCGGCGCACCGAGCGGTCGAGGGCCGCGTCACCGGCGTCCGGCGGGGGCTCGCCCCGGTCGCAGGCGACGAAGACCAGCCGGTCGCCGGGGAGGACGCGGAGGCCCTGGGTGGCGTAGACGGTGTCCTCGAACATGCCGAGGGGCAGCTGGCGCTCCAGGTGGATCCGCTCGGTGACCGTCCCCCGGTCCCGCCAGACCGTGGGCGAGCCCGCGTCGACGACCCGGACCTCTCCGGTGGCGCGGTCGAAGCTCAGCAGGAGGGCGGAGAGGGAGCGCTCGCCCCGGTGCTGTCCGTAGAGCGCCTGGTCGGTGAGGCTGGCCTGGCCGACCAGGTCGAGTCCGGCGCGCCGGGCGTTGCGGATGGCGTTCAGGGCGAGGGTGCTGACCAGGGCGGACGGGGTGTCGGGTCCGGTGCCGTTGGCGACGACCAGGGTGAGTTCCTCCTCGGTGGCGCACCAGTCCAGGACGTGTCCGCCCGAGGTGTAGGAGGGCTCCCAGTAGGCGTGCAGGTCGAATTCCGGACCCGTGCAGGCCTGCCCGGGGAGCAGGCCCCACTGCATCTCCGCCGGGACGCTGAGGGGGCGCGCCCCGCGCGTCCGGCGGTACAGGTCGGTGTGGCGGTCGGCGACGCGCAGGGCGTGTCCCAGCGTTTCGGCGATGTCGGCGAGCTCCTCGGTCACCGCGGGAGTGGCCAGGTCCGAGGGCAGGACGACCACGAGGACGCCACAGCGTTCGCCACGAACCGTCACAGGAAGGCAAGCGGTCGCCGTGGGCCCGTCACCACCGAAAAGATATGGTTGCTGTGTGGAAAGTGCGCGGCCCGCGGGTCCCGACCCGACGGTCGCGTGCCGCACCCCGGCCGGAGCCTGTACGGGTTCGACGGGACGCAGCGACGTGCGCCCGTAGTCGACGAGCAGGAGGTCGGCGGAGTGCACGGCGAACCGCTGTGCCAGATCGACACGGAGGGAGTCCAGGAGGCGGTGTGGCGGCGCCCCGCGCAGAGCGCGTTCCACAGTCACGTGTCGATCCACCGAGCCCGTACCGCCTTCTGGAGAGATGTGGAGATGACCGGCGCGTCGCGAGGCCGACGCCTTCGGCCCCGGACGCCTGAGGAGTGTCGGTAGCCATGGACACGAACCCCGCCCCGTCCCAGCGGGAGCCGCAGGAGACGGCACAGGCCGCCCGGGAGCTCATCGAGCTTCTGGAGGTGCTGTGGGAGCGCGGCCGGGACATGGTGTCGTCGACACCGGTGTCGGCGTCTCAGCTCCGCGTGCTCTACAGCCTCGACCGCGAGGAGGGCATCAACCTCCGCGCGCTCGGGGAACTGCTCGGTTCCGCGCCGCCCTCGGTGAGCCGCATGTGCGACCGCTTGGAGGCGCTGGGATTCGTGCAGCGGCTGCCCAGTCCCGTCAGCCGCCGGCAGCTGGAGCTGCATCTGACCGTCCGCGGCAAGGCGTACCTGCGCGATCTGCGGGTCCAGCGGGAGGAGGCCCTGCTGGCGGTCATCTCCGGCATGACCCCGACGAGCCGCAAGGCGCTGCTGCGGGGTCTGACGGGCTTCCAGGACGCGCTGGACAAGGAGAGACCGTCGGCGCCCCCGGTGCACCGGGGCGCGCCGCTCAAGGACGTCCGGTCCGCCTGACCCCCGCGCGCCGTGCGCGCCGTCCGGTCACGTGCCCCATGTCCCACTTGTCACCCTCTGCTCGCCCACGACGTGTCCACCCCGGACACGAGCCAGGTGTTGCACCAAGGATACAGTTGCCGCACGGCAACTGTTGACACCGGGCGTACGGGTGGGCGCGCGCGGAGCGGATCAGGCGTCGGCGCCCTCAGCGAGGGCGGGTCCGGGGAAACCGGGCCCCGCGTCGGGTCCCTCCTGCCGGCCGTACCAGTCGAGACAGACGACCAGCGCGTCGTCCTCCAGCGGGGCGTCGCCGTGGTAGGCGGCGAGTTCGCGCAGGACCGCGCCCGGGACCTGCGCGGACGGCAGCAGCTTGGTGGCGGTGAGCGCGCGGGCCAGCGCCCGGTCCCCGTAGCTCTCCCCGTCCGGGGAGGGCGCGTCGTACACCCCGTCGCTGCCGAACAGCAGCCGGTCCCCCGGGCGGACCGTGAGGCGCTGCGGCGTGTAGACGGTGTCCTCGAACATCCCCAGGGGCAGCTGGGCCTCGAACGAGACGGCCTCGACGGAGCGGTCCCGCAGGCGCCACAGGCGCGGCGACCCGGCGTCCACGGCCTCCACCTCGCCCGTCGCGAGGTCGAAGCGCAGCAGGAGCACCGAGACGAAGGCGTCGCCCCGGTACTGCGCGTACACGGCCTGGTCCGCCAGGGCCGCCTGGTCCGCGAGGCCGAGGCCCGCGCGGCGGGCGTTGCGGAGCGCGTTGAGGGCGAGGTTCGTCAGGAGGGCGGCCTCGATGCCCTCCCCCATCCCGTTGGTGACCGTCAGGGTCAGGTGGTCGGCCGAGGCCGACCAGTCGTAGTTGTCCCCGAAGATCGCGTAGGCGGGCTCCAGGTGGGCGCCGAGGGCGAACTCGGGACGGACGCAGGAGCGGCCCGGCAGGAGCTGCCACTGCATCTCGGCCGCCAGCGTCAGCCGGCTGGCCCGCCGCGCGAGGTCGTACAGGTCCGTGTCGCGCTCGGCCACCAGGATCTCGTGGCCGAGCGCCTCGCAGACGTGTCGCAGCTCGGGCAGCAGGGGGACGAGGTCGCAGCCCGCCGGCAGGGCGACGGTGAGGACGCCCATCCGGTCCCCCCGGACGGTGACCGGCAGGTGGACGGAGACGGCCTCGGCGTCATGGGTGACGTACGGGTCCTGGGCGCCGAAGGCACGGCCCTGCGGGCTGTCGTGGATGAGGACCGGCGGGGTCGTGTGGGGCACGCGCTCGACGAGCTGGAGCGACCGCAGCGCGTAGTCGGCGAGGCGGAGTTCCACCCGCAGCGCTCCGCACTGGTCGCGCAGGGCGTCCGCCACGACGCTCACCAGCAGGTGCGGAGCGGCCCGGCGCAGTGCCTGCTCGACACCGGTGATCTCGTCCACGTGTTCCGGCTTCTCCTTCTCTTCTCCGTCCGGGGCGCGGTCCCCGCCCTCGGCGGGGCCGCCCCGTCCTTCGTACGGCTCTCTAGCCCTCGTGTCCCGCCGCGACGAGCGCACCCGCCACGTCGGCGTGCAGGGGCGTGGTCATCGTCAGACCCGTGATCTCCAGGATGCGGCGCACGGCCGGGGTCGGCGCGGCGAGGTGCAGGTCGCCCCCGGACTCCCGGGCGTCCCGTCCGGCCCTGATCAGGACGTTCAGGCCGGAGGAGTCCATGAAGTCCAGGGCGGAGAGGTCCAGGACGAGGTGGCGGCGGCCGTGCAGGAACTGGTTGGCCAGGTGGTGGTGGAGGAAGGTGGCCGTCTCGATGTCGAGTTCGCCCCCCACGGAGAGGACCGCCGTGACGGCGTCACGGACCTCCACTTCGACGTCCAGGTTCACTTCGCGTTCGGTCATGCTTCCTGCTTTCCACGGAGGGGCTGATGGTCGGTCGGGCGGGCGCGGTCAGGTGACGCGCACGCCGATCAGGCACGTGTCGTCGTCGGTGTCGGACTTGCTGTGCGTGAGCAGCAGGTCGAGGCGCCGTTCGAGGCCGTCGGCCGGGGCCTGGGCGGTGGCGAGCAGCTGGTCCAGGGAGTCGTGCACGGAGGTGTCCCGTCGCTCGACGAGGCCGTCGGTGTACATCAGGACGGTGTCCTCGGACTCCAGCTGGATCTCCGCCTCCTCGTACTCGGCCTCGGCGAGGGCCCCGAGCAGCAGCCCCTGGAGCAGCGGCAGCGTGGTCGCCCGGTCGCCCCGTACGAGCACGGGCGGGAGGTGTCCCGCCCTGGCCCAGCGCAGGGTGCGGGTCGTGGGGTCGAAGACGCCGCAGACGGCGGTGGCCGTGACCTGGGCGGTGAGGTGGTGCGCCACGTTGTTCAGCCAGGACAGGAGCTGTCCGGGGCCGGCGCCGGTGACGGCGAGGCCGCGCAGGGCGTTGCGCAGGACGACCATGCCGGTGGCGGCCTCGATGCCGTGGCCGGCGATGTCCCCGACGCACAGCAGGATCTTCTTGGACGGCAGGACGACGGCGTCGTACCAGTCGCCGCCGACCAGGGACTCGGTCTCGGCGGGCCGGTAGCGCACGGCGACGTCGAGGCCCTGGGCGTCGAGCGGGGCCCTGGTCGGCGGCATGATGGCGTGCTGGAGCTGGAGGGCCAGCCGGTTGCGCTCCGCCGACTCCTGTTCGGTCACGGCGAGTTGGTCGCGGGTGGCCGCCAGGGCGACCTCCGTCCAGTGCTGGGCGGAGATGTCCTGGTAGGCGCCCCGCACGGCGAGGAGCCGCTCGTCGGCGTCGAGGGAGGGTTCGGCGATGACCCGGATGTGGCGGGTGACGCCGTCCCCGCGCACCATGCGGAAGGCCGTCGAGCTCGCCCGCCGCTGGTGCAGCACGGCCTGGAGGAAGCGGCCGATGGCGACCGCGTCGTCGGGGTGGGCGTGCGCGGTGAGGTCGCGCAGGGAGACCGGCCCCTCGGTGAGGTCCCGCCCGAAGAGGTCGAAGAGCTGCCCGTTCCAGGTGATCTCCCCGGTCTGGACGTCCTCCTCGAAGCCGCCGATGCGGCCGAGGCGCTGGGCGTGCTGGAGCAGGCTGGCGAGCCGGGCGGTCTCGTCCTCGATGCGCCAGATGAGGAGCACGCTGTCGCCGTGCCGGCTGATGCTGAGGTCGGCGGCGGACGCGAGCGGCACCTGGTCCACGAGGGCGGTGAGCCGGGTCCGCCGGGCGCGGAAGGGCTCCCCGGTGGCGTAGACGCGCTCGATCCGTTCGAAGAGCTCGTTCTCGCCGGCCGTCGTGGGGTACGCCTCCAGGAGCAGCGCCCCGTCGACGGCACCGCGCGAGCGGCCCGCCGGGTCCTGGAAGTGCTCGTTGGCGTGGCGGATGCGGAAGTCCCGCAGGCGCCCCTCGTCGTCCAGGTGCGGGGTCAGGACCAGGGCGGGGTCGTAGAGGCCGTCGGCGAGCTCCACCAGCTCCGACGCCCCGGCGGCCGCGTCCGGGAACCCCCGCGTCCGCACCGGCTGCACGGGGAGGGTCTCCAGGGTGTGGGCGCACAGCTCGGCCAGGGCCTCGATCTGGCGCTCCACCGCCTGCGGCTGGGGCTCCAGCGGCCGGGGCCAGCAGATCTCCAGGACGCCGTGGATCCGTCCGCCGGTCCCGGCGGGCACCGCGACCCGGCCGCCGTCGGGGTGGCGGGCGTGGCCGATCGTGGGGATGCCGGCGGTCGCGAGCGAGGGGAAGCGGACGGTCCTGCGGGCGGCGAGGGCCTCCCGGGCCACGGTGGCCACGCCGGGCGGCACGTAGCGCCAGCGGGCGGGCTCGTCGGCGCCGAAGCCCGCGTGGCCGCAGAGGGTCAGGGAGGCGTCGGGGCCGGTGGTCCAGATGGCGACGGCGACGGCGCCCAGGGGGGCGAGGGCGTGTTCGAGGAGGGACTCGGCGACGGCCTGGCTGTCCCCGGCGTTGAGCGCGGCGCTCTCGGCCGTGCGCAGGCGCACGGCGACCGAACCGTCGGCCCCGGCGTCGGTCCCGCCGGTCCCGGTGTCCGGCTCCGTCCCCTCCGGCGGCCGTACGGCCCTGACGAAGTCGTCGGCGACCTCGGCGACCCGGTCGTGGGCGGCCTGGTTGATGATCTCCGCGGCCAGTTCCAGCTGGGAGAGCCCGGCCTGGCCGGCCAGTTCGGCGAGCTGCTTCGCGGCCTGGGCCGGGCCGCAGCCGAGCCGCTCGACGATGACGCCCTTGGCGAGCTCGATCAGGGCGCGCCCCTCGGCCGCGGCGTGCGCGGCGCGCACCTCCCCGCGCAGCCGCTCCACCGTGGCGGCCAGCCGGCCCACGGTGGAGCGGTCGTCCGGCGGGTGCCGCTCTTCCTGGAAGGCCGGCGGTGTCGGAGCGCCGTCCCCGTGGGGACCGACGGCGGGGTATCCGCCGTGGCGGTGGGGAGCACTCATGACGCGGACTCCTCGGGGGACGGCGGCCGGGGCCGCGGGCGGACGGTGGGAACGGAGCGTACGGAGGGAGGTGCCGGGGCGGGTCAGTCGTCGAGCCAGCGGCGGATGCAGGTGATGAGGTCGTCGGCGTCGACCGGCTTGGTCACGTAGTCGCTGGCGCCCGAGGCGAGGCTCTTCTCGCGGTCCCCCGGCATGGCCTTGGCGGTGACCGCGATGACGGGCAGGGTGGCGTGGGCGGGCATCTGCCGGATCCGGGAGGTGGCCGTGTAGCCGTCCATCTCGGGCATCATCACGTCCATCAGGACCAGGTCGATGTCGGGGTGCGCGGCGAGCGCCTCGATCCCCTTGCGGCCGTTCTCGGCGTGCAGGACCTTGATGCCGTGCAGCTCCAGGATGCCGCTCAGGGCGTAGAGGTTGCGGGCGTCGTCGTCGACCACCAGGACCGTACGGCCGTGCAGGGTGGTGTCGATGGTCTGGGGCGCCGGGGGCCGGTGCTCGCCGCGCACCAGGGGGACGACGTCGCCGGGCTGGTCCGCGGACAGGTGCAGGGCGATCCGCTCGCGCAGTTCGTCCAGGCTGGAGAGCAGTTCGAGGGGGCGCAGACGGGCGCGTGTCTGAAGGGCCCGCTCCTGCTCGGGGGCGAGCCTGCGGTTGTTGTGGGCGAGGACGGGGACGGTGCGCAGCGCCTCGTCGCCGTCCATGGCGTCCAGGAACTGCAGGGCCTCGCCGTGGGCCATGTCGACCTCGAGCACGACGCAGTGGAAGGGCTGGGTGGCGAGGGCGGTCGCGGCCTCCTGGGGACCCACGGCCGTGATCAGCTCGATGTCCTCGCGGTCCGCGCGGTCGCGGCCCGCGGCCAGCTCCGCGACGGCGTTCTCGGCGACGAGCGAGAGGAGTCCACGCGGACGTTCCTCGATCACGAGGAGGCGCCGGATCTGCCGGGCCGGCGGGGCGGCGGTCAGGGCGGGACGGACGGCGGAGGCCTCGTCGAGTTCGGCGGTCTCCTCGCGCTCCTCGGGCCGGACGGCCGGGACCCGGTCGGACTGCTCCTTGAAGTCGGCGCGGGCGACGGGCAGGTAGAGGGTGAAGGTGCTGCCCTCGCCGGGCCGGCTGGAGACCGTGAGGGCGCCGCCGAGCAGATAGGCGATCTCCCGGCTGATGGACAGGCCGAGGCCGGTGCCGCCGTACTTCCGGTTGGTCGTGCCGTCCGCCTGCTGGAAGGCGCCGAAGATGGCGTCCAGGTGCTGGGCGGCGATGCCGATGCCGGTGTCCTTGACCCGGAAGGCGACGACGGGGCCGCCGCGGTGGACCGTGGCGGGCAGCTCGTCGTCCGCGGCCGGTTCGATGCAGAGCTCGACGCTGCCGCGCTCGGTGAACTTGACGGCGTTGGAGAGCAGGTTGCGCAGCACCTGCCGGAGCCGGGAGTCGTCGGTGACGAGGTCCACGGGGACGCCGGCGGCGGTGGCGACGGTGAAGGTGAGGCTCTTCTGCGTGGTGAGCGGCCGGAAGGTCGCCTCGACGTAGTCGAGGAGGCGGCGCAGCGCCACCCGTTCCGGGTTGAGGTCCATCTTCCCGGCCTCGACCTTGGACAGGTCGAGGATGTCGTTGATCAGCTGGAGCAGGTCGGATCCGGCGGAGTGGATGATGCCGGCGTACTCGACCTGCTTGGCCGTGAGGTTGCGGGTCGGGTTCTGCGCGAGGAGCTGGGCGAGGATGAGCAGGCTGTTGAGCGGGGTGCGCAGCTCGTGGCTCATGTTGGCCAGGAACTCGGACTTGTACTTGGAGGCCAGCGAGAGCTGCTGGGCGCGGTCCTCCAGCTCCTGCCGGGCCTGCTCGATCTGGAGGTTCTTGGCCTCGATGTCGCGGTTCTGCGAGACGAGCAGGGCCGCCTTCTCCTCCAGTTCGGCGTTGGAGCGCTGGAGCTCCTCCTGCTGGACCTGGAGCTCCTCGGAGCGGGCCCGCAGCTCGTCGGCGAGGCGCTGGGACTCCCCCAGGAGTTCGTCGGTGCGGACGTTGGCGACGATCGTGCTGAGGTTGACGCCCACCGTCTCCATGAGCTGCTCCAGGAAGTCCCGGTGCACGGAGGTGAAGGGGGTGAAGGAGACCAGTTCGATGACGCCGAGGACCTGGTCCTCGACGACGATCGGGAGCACGATCAGGCTGCCGCCCGAGGCCTGGCCGAGGCCGGAGGAGATGTACACGTAGTCGCCGGGCACGTTCTCGGCGGCGATGGTGCGGCGGCTGCGGGCGGCCTGGCCGACGAGGGACTCGCCGAGGCGGAAGCGGTCGCGGCTGTCGGCGGGGCGCCCGTAGGAGCCGACGAGCTTGAGCTCGACGCCCTCCGCGCCGTCCTCGGCGAGGTAGAACGCGCCGTACTGGGCGGCCACCAGAGGGGTCAGCTCGTCCATGACGAGTTCGGCGACGACGGCGAGGTCCCGGTGGCCCTGCATCAGCTCGGAGATGCGGGCGAGGCTGGACTTGAGCCAGTCCTGTTCCTGGTTGGCCCGGGTGGTCTCGCGCAGCGAGCCGACCATCGCGTTGATGTTGTCCTTGAGCTCGGCCACCTCGCCGGAGGCGTCGACGGTGATGGAGCGGGTCAGGTCGCCCTCGGCGACCGCGCTCGCGACCTCGGCGATGGCGCGGACCTGGCGGGTGAGGTTCCCGGCCAGCTCGTTGACGTTCTCGGTCAGGCGCTTCCAGGTGCCGGAGACGCCCTCGACCTCGGCCTGGCCGCCGAGGCGGCCCTCGCTGCCGACCTCGCGGGCCACGCGGGTGACCTCGGCGGCGAAGGAGGACAGCTGGTCGACCATGGTGTTGATGGTGGTCTTCAGCTCCAGGATCTCGCCCTGGGCGTCGACGTCGATCTTCTTGGAGAGGTCGCCGTTGGCGACGGCGGTGGTGACCTGGGCGATGTTGCGGACCTGGCCGGTGAGGTTGTTCGCCATCGAGTTGACGTTGTCGGTGAGGTCCTTCCAGGTGCCGGCCACGTTCGGCACCCGGGCCTGGCCGCCGAGGCGGCCCTCGGTGCCGACCTCGCGGGCGACGCGCGTCACCTCGTCGGCGAACGCCGACAGGGTGTCCACCATCGTGTTGATGGTGTCGGCGAGCGCGGCGACCTCGCCCTTGGCCTCCACGGTGATCCGGCGGGACAGGTCGCCCCGGGCCACGGCGGTGGCGACCTGCGCGATGGAGCGGACCTGGCCGGTGAGGTTGGACGCCATCACGTTGACGTTGTCGGTGAGGTCCTTCCAGGTGCCCGAGGCGCCCCGGACGGTGGCCTGGCCGCCGAGGTTGCCCTCGGTGCCGACCTCGCGGGCGACGCGCGTCACCTCGTCGGCGAAGGCCGAGAGCTGGTCGACCATCGTGTTGATGGTGTTCTTCAGCTCCCGGATCTCGCCGCGGGCGTCGACGTCGACCTTCTTCGACAGGTCGCCGCGGGCCACGGCGGTGGCGACGTGCGCGATCGAGCGCACCTGGCCGGTGAGGTTGGACGCCATGGAGTTGACGGAGTCGGTGAGGTCCCGCCAGGTGCCGGAGACGCCCTTCACGTCCGCCTGGCCGCCGAGGATGCCCTCGGTGCCGACGTCGCGGGCCATGCGGGTGACCTCGTCGGCGAAGGAGGACAGCTGGTCGACCATCGTGTTGATGGTGTTCTTGAGCTCCAGGATCTCGCCGCGGGCGTCGACGTCGATCTTCTGGGAGAGGTCGCCCTTGGCGACGGCGGTGGCGACGTGAGCGATGTCACGGACCTGGGTGGTGAGGTTGCCCGCCATCGCGTTGACGGAGTCGGTGAGGTCGGCCCAGGTGCCGGAGACGCCGGGGACCTCGGCCTGGCCGCCCAGGGTGCCCTCGGTGCCGACCTCGCGGGCGACGCGCGTCACCTCGGAGGTGAAGAGGGAGAGCTGGTCGACCATGCCGTTGAAGACGCTGGAGATCTCGCCCATGAGCCCGCCGGCCTCGTCGGGCAGACGGGTGCCGAAGTCTCCGTCGCGCACGGCGGTGAGGCCGGCCAGGAGCTGGCGCAGCTCGGCCTCTCCCACGGCGGCCGGTCCCGGCCGCCGTGCGGCCGAGGAGCCTTCGATCGTCGCCTCAGACATGCCTCATCCTCGTTCGCTCGCCAGGCACCGCAGCGGTCCTGAACACGGCCACGGCCGCAGGTCGGGCCGCCGCTCTCCCGGTAAGACTCCGACCTCGACCGTTGTCATACGACAATAAACGACGACCCTACTCCCCCGTGATCGTCACGAGGAGGGCGGTGGGCGATCGGGCGGCCGGAACAAGCCGGTGCGGAAGGGGTGGAGCGCCCCCGGGTGTCGTGGACTCGCCACCGCACGCCCCCGGCCCGGCCGCATACAACGCGGGGGCCGGGGTAAGCGGCGCATCGAACCGGGCGGTCGGCGCCCTGACGGCGAGGGGAGACCCACTGTGTTGATGGCCCATCCCGCGGTGTTGAGCAACCTGATCGAGCAGTACGAGACGCTGCGGGTGCTCCACGCGGAGAACGGAAGCCCCGAGGTGCGGCAGCGCATGGACGACATCGCGTACACGCTGTGCGTCTCCACCGGCACGCGTGACGTGGACACGGCGCTGGTCGCCGCCCGTCACCGCCTGCCCGGTGCGCGTCCCGAGGACGACTCGGTGCTGATGGCCTGATTCCGTACGCCGGAACCCGGCACGGCCCTCTCCCGGAGGGACGTGCCGGGTTCTGTCGTGTCCGGGTTCTTTCGCATCCGGGTGCGGAAGGTCCGGGTACGGAAGAGGGGACGACGCGACCGCGCCCGCCACCGGTGTCGGTGGCGGGCGCGGTCGGTGCCCGGGGGTACGGGCGTGCTACCAGCGGTACCAGCGGCCCGAGCCGCCCTTCGGCCGGGCCACGAAGCCCAGCAGCCACAGGACGAGCACGATCACGGCCACCCACCAGAGGGCCTTCACCGCGAAACCGGCGCCGAAGAGGATCAGCGCGAGCAGCAGAACCAGAAGAAGGGGAACCATCTCTACAACCTCCGAATTATCATGTACC
This sequence comes from Streptomyces sp. NPDC093071, assembly GCF_044754545.1. Lineage (NCBI taxonomy): Bacteria > Bacillati > Actinomycetota > Actinomycetes > Kitasatosporales > Streptomycetaceae > Streptomyces > Streptomyces sp. NPDC093071. Next base: position 861,787 of record NZ_JBIVPH010000002.1, read on the forward strand.
CCGCACCCGATGTCCCGTTCCAGGAATTCCCCTCGCACTCGAAGAGAATTCGGATCTTCTTTTCCGGTGGCCGGGAAATCGAATCCGGGGCGTTGCACAAGTCGTCGAAAAGTCAAGGGGAGGGGCGGTCCCGGGGGCCGCCCCTCGACGCGTGTCAGATGCGGCCGCCGGTGAGCCGGGTGATCGGGCCGCGGGAGCGGGTCCCCGTCCGGCGTCCCAGGGCGTACGCGCCGGTGAGCGCGGCCGCGCCGACGGCGGCCGCGGTGCCGCTCGCGAGCGTCTTGCGGGTGCGCACGGCGGTCCATACGGCACCGCCGGTGCCCCGGACGGCGTGGACGGCCGCGAGGGTCTTCTCCGCGAGGGGCGCGGGAAGCACGGCCAGCGCTCCGCCCACCGCCCCTCCGGTCTCCCCGGTCGCGTTCCCGGTGCCGTCCGGAGCGGTGCGCGGACCGTTCCGGCCGGACCGGCTCTCGTTGCTCTGTTCCCATGCGCTCATACGCTTCGTTTAGCCTGGCCGGGGAGAAGCAAACCCCCCTTCGCACGAATTCGCGGATCGCCCGTTCACCATTCCGGATCCTCGTCGGAAGCGGTCCGGGTGAAGGAGTAGGGAATCCAGGGACCGGTGATCTCCACGCGCAGTCCGGACCGGACCTCTTCGGGTCCGGGAACCGCGTCGAGGAATTCCCGCTGCCCTTCGTCGGGGACGAGGTACGCGGCGTTGAGCACGTTCCGGCCGGAGGCCCGGAAGAGGTGCGTCTGCCGGGGCGCGCGCAGGATCGCCTCGGCCGCCGCCCGCGCGAGCGTCTCGTGCAGCTCCCGGGCGCTGCGGGCCGCCGCGTCGCCGGCGGCCGGTTTGCCGGGCGTCTCGTCGGCGTACAGCCTGACGCCCCACTCGTGGGCACCCGTCAGCCGGCCGAGGGCCTCCGACAGGCCGCTCTCCCCCTCTTCGAGGAGGCGGCGCACGCCCGTCTCGCCGCGCCGGACGGTCCCGATCCGCAGGGGGACGGTGGTGGTCCGCCGACCCGCGGCGGCCACCACGCCGTGGTGGGCCCTGGCCATCGTCGCGAGCCAGTCCAGGTCCTCGAGGCGTTCGCGCAGGGGCGCCTCGTCGAAGTCGGCCGCCGGGACCGGTTCGACGACGGCGGTCAGGCCCAGGTGCTCGACGGTGGTGAGCCCCTCGCCCAGGGTCACGTCGGGCGGGGGGTCGACGGGCGGCCCGTCCAGGTCGGCGGACCGGACGACGGCGTACACGTACAGCAGCGGTTCGTCGCTCATGACTCCCGTCCCGTCTCCGGACGGCCCGGGAGCGCGTGCTCCCGGCGGAGGACCTCGGCGCTCGGTGCCACGGGCTCAGCCCGCCTGGACGAAGCTGTACGGGGGCAGCGGGCCCGTCACCTGCTCGCGCAGGTGCGCGTGCTCCTGGTGGAGGGCGCGCACGGCCTCCAGGAACTCCTCGCGCCGGTCGCGTTCCACGAGGAACGACAGGTCGGCGAGGCGGCCGGCGTCGCGCGGGCCGTGCACCGTGGCCGCCGCGTAGGGGGCGAGGGTCCGCTCGACGAGGGCGACGTCGGCCTTCTCGCGGTCGGCGACGGCCAGGGCGACCAGTTCGCCGAAGGAGGGCCCCTCCTCGGGGCCCTCGCCGTCCGGCGCGCGGCCGGCGGCGTGCCGGGCCATCAGGTCGGGGTCGTCGGCGAGCACCGCGTGGAGCACCGCCTCCTCGTCGTGGTGCACCTTGAGGTTGAACTCGTCCTTGCCCTCCAGCGCCTTCAGCCGCTCCACGTAGAGGTCGTGGTGCTCTTTCAGGACCGCGGCGACCGTCGCGTCGTCGGGGGAGATCCCGCCGAACCGCAGGGGCAGGACCGGGCCGTCCTTGGCGGCCTCGATCACGACGTGCTGGTGCGCGAGGAGGTCGCGGCGCTCCGCCTTCGGCTCGGGCGGCGCGTCGCTGCACAGGGCCACCAGGTCGCCGCCGCGCACGGTGCGCACGGGCATCGGCGGGTCGCCGATGCCCTCGATGGCGTCGGGGAGTTCCCGGTCGGCGGGGGCTATTCCGTAGACGTACGTGCTCACTTGCTGCTCCTCCCGGTGGGCCGGAGCGCGGCGGCGCGACCCGCCGCCGCTGCTCCTGCTGCTCTTCTCCTCGCGGGTCGGCCACGGACGCGGCGCGGAGGGCGGGCCGCGGCTTTCCCCTCCTCTCGCGTTGCCGGGCGCCCACCCCCCAAACGGGGCGAGGGGAACCGAACGGGCGTCGCGGACCCGTCCGCATCGGCCGGGCCCTCGCGGGCAGGCGGGACGGTGGACCCGTACCCCCGCGAAAGGACATCCCGTGACACGCACCGTCGCCCAGGTGATCGTCGACGCCCTCGCCGACCTCGACGTCGGCCACGTCTTCGGCGTGGTCGGTGACGCCCTCAACCCGCTCACGGACGCCATCCGCACCACGGACGGCGTCGACTGGGTCGGCTGCCGGCACGAGGAGGCCGCCGCCTTCGCCGCCGGGGCGCGGGCCCAGCTGTCGGGCCGGCTCGGCGTCTGCATGGGGACGGTGGGGCCGGGCTCGGTCCACCTCCTCAACGGGCTGTACGACGCGGCCAAGAGCGGCGCCCCGGTCCTCGCGATCTGCGGCCAGGTCCCGCTGTCCGAGGTCGGCGGCGACTACTTCCAGGAGGTGGACAACGACCTGCTGTTCCGGGACGTGGCCGTCTACCGGGCCACCGTCGCCTCCCCGTCCCAGATGCCGAGGCTCCTGGAGTCCGCGGTCCGGACGGCCGTGACGCGCGGCGGCGTGGCGGTCCTCACCGTGCCGGGGGACCTCGGGGACCGGAAGGTCGAGGACGACCGTCCCGTGCGGTTCGCCCTCCCCCGCCCGGCCGTCACCCGGCCCGACGACCCGGCCCTGGCCGAGGCCGCGGGGGTGATCGACGAGGGCTCCCGGGTCACCCTGCTCGTGGGGCGCGGCGCGCGGGACGCCCGCGAGGAGGTGCTGCGCCTCGCCGAGCACCTCTCGGCCCCGATGGTGCTCACCCTCAAGGCCAAGGAGGGCTTCGAGGCGGACAACCCCTACGAGGTCGGCCAGACGGGCCTGATCGGGAACCCGGCCGCCGCCCACGCCCTGGACGCCTGCGACACCCTGCTGATGCTCGGCACCGACTTCCCGTACCGCGACTGGTATCCGGAGGACTGCCGCGTCGTGCAGATCGACCTGCGGGAGGAGCGCCTGGGCCGCCGCGTGCCGGTGGACGTCGGGCTCGCCGGGGACGTCGGGGCCACGCTGCGGGGCCTGCTGCCGCTGCTCGCGCCGGTCGGGGACCGCGCGCACCTCGACGACGCCCGCGAGCGGTTCCTGAAGTGGGAGGAGGAGCAGGCGCGCCTCGCCGACCCGGCCCACGACGAGCGGCTCGTCGGGCGGGTGCGGGCGATGTTCGACAACCGGGTCCACGAGATCCGGCCCGAGGCGCTCGCCGCGGCCGTGGACCGGCACGCGGCCGAGGACGCGGTCTTCACCTCCGACACCGGCATGGCCACCGTCTGGCTCTCGCGCTTCGTGCACATGCGGGGCACCCGCAGGCTGCTCGGCTCCTACAACCTGGGCTCCATGGCCAACGCCATGCCGCAGGCGCTCGGCGCCCAGCTCTGGGACCGCGACCGCCAGGTCGTGGCGTTCTGCGGCGACGGCGGTCTGAGCATGCTCCTGGGCGACCTGATGACGCTCCGCTCCGAGCGGCTCCCGGTCAAGCTCGTCGTCTTCGACAACCGCCGCCTCGGCATGGTCAAGCTCGAACAGGAGCAGGCGGGCCTGCCCGAGTTCGGCACCGTCCTCGACAACCCCGACTTCGCCGCCGTCGCCGAGGCCGTGGGCCTGACCGGCATCCGGGTCACCGACCCGGCGGACCTGGACGACGCCGTGCGCCGGGCCTTCGCCACCCCGGGGCCGGTCCTCCTGGACGTGCTGACCAACCCCGAGGAGGTCGCCGTCCCCGGCAAGCCGACCGTCTCCCAGGGCTGGGGGTTCGCCATCGCCAAGATCAAGGAGAACCTGCCGGGCGGCGACGCGTGACCAGGGACGGGGCCGTTCCGGAAGTGACGGTTCGCCAGGTGGTCTGTGCGTACGTGCGCGCCCTGCGGACAATGGGCCCGAGGGGCGCCCGCGGCGTTCCGGTCACGGGGGTGGGCTCATCATGTGGTGGTGGCTGGGCGGGGGCATGTGGACCGCGGTGTGCGTGGCGTCGCTCGGCTTCCGGGACGCCCACCAGCGCCTCCTGACCTACCGCCCTCCCCGGGCCGCGCCGGGGGACGTCCCGCCGGGTCCGCACGCGTGCGCGTACCTCCGCGGCGGTGCCCGGCGGTCCGCCCAGACGGCGCTGACGGCGCTGTACCTGGCGGGGCTCGTCACCGTCACGGGGAACCGGATCGTCCGCGTGGACGCGGCCGGGGCCGGGGACCGCGGTCGTCTCCCGGCCGACCCGGTGGAGGCGGCGGCACTGGCCCTGTGCCGGCCCGGACGCGGCGAGCGGGGCACGAGGACGGAGGAGCGCGTCGGGAGGAGCCGGGCCGTGCGCCGGCTCGGCGCCTCTCTGGGCGAGGAGGGTCTGCTCCCCCACCCCGGTCTGACGTCCCGGCTGGAGGGCTGGCGGGCGGCCGCGCTCATGACGGGGCTCTCGGCCTTCCTCCTGGGGATGATCGCCATAGGCGCGCTGGGCGGCCCCCACGGTGTCGGCGCGGCTTGGACGGCGGCCCTGTCCCCGGCCCTCGGGCTGCTGTCGCTGGTGCCACCCGCCCGCGTCCCCGCCACTCCCCGGGAACCCACCGAAGCGGGCCGCCGTCTGACGGAGGCCCTCCCGGCCGGGACGTCCGACACCGACCGGGTGCTGTACCAGGTCGCCGCCCTGGGCACCGGATCGTCCGCCGTGCCGCGGGACCTCCGCCGCGCCCTGTGGCGTCCGGCCCCGTCGGACCACCGGCCGGACGACCCGCCGGGGCTGGGCGGGGCGGGGCTCTAGAAGGGTCCCCGGGGCGGGGCGGTTCCGCGCCCCGATCGGCATGTGCCCCTCGGGGCGCCACCGGTCACAGGCCGCCCAGGCCGGGACCCTCGTAGATCACCACCGGTTCCCGGGGCGGTTCGGGCCGCGGGGGCGGATCGGCCCGGCGGGGCGGTTCCGGGAGGCGTAGGGGGTGCCGGGCGGAGAGGAGCACGAGACCGTGGACCGCGAGGTCCCGCAGCCCTGCGGACTCGCCAGGGCGGATCCACTCGGGGCGCTCCGCCGCCTTCATCGCCGCGCGCCCGGCGTCGGTGACGGAGATCGGGGCGAAGGCCCCTTCGGCCCGTTCCCGTACCGCGCGGGCCCACCACAGCAGCGGCGGATATCCCAGCAAGGGCAGCAGGGCGTGCGCGGCGACCGCCAGGACGACGCCGGCCGCGGCGGTCGCGGGGAGCCAACGCACAACGGTGGCGTGGCGGTTGCGGGCGGCCAGCCAGCGCTGCGTGGCGGGCGACCGGCGGAGGACGCCGAGGGGGAAGTTGTCGTCGCTCATCAGGCCGTCCAGGACTAGCCGGTCGCGCAGGGCCCGCATCCGGGGGTGCCCGTCGCCGAAGACCGGCGGCCAGCGGAGGCCGCCTTCCCCGTCCGCGGCCCCGGCCATGAGGTCGAGCGCCATGGTCTCCACGTCGTCCCGGGGACCCCGGCCCGACGGGCGGAGCTCGACGCGGTCGACGGCGGTCCGCCGCACGGTCAGGCGCCGGCCCCGGTGCATGCGCAGCAGGGCCACGTCGACGACTCGGGAAGCCTGCCCGTGCAGGTAGGCGAGTTCGTACAGGTCCAGGCGCTGCTCCGGCGACCGTGGCGGCCGGATCCCGGCCGTCATGGCCCGACGGGCGCGCCGTAGGGCCGCCGCCGTCGCCGACGCGGTCGCGAGCGAGGCCAGTAACAGCAGGGCCCCGAACAGGTTCCCCCACCACGTCCCCATGTGCTTCCCCTTCGTGGAACGGTGTCCTTCACGCCTTTCCTGCCCGGGCCGGACCGGTGGGAGACATTCCTCATTCGTCCCGGTCCTCCTCAGCCGTCCGCCTCGATCTCCGCCCAGACGGTCTTGCCCTCGCTCGTGTAGCGCATCCCCCAGTTCTCCGCGAGGGTGGCGCAGATGAGCAGTCCCCGGCCGCCCTCGTCGACGGCCTTGGCGTGGCGCAGGTGGGGGGCCGCCTGGCCCGTGTCGCCGACCTCGCAGACCAGCAGGGTGGAGTCGGTGATGAGGCGGAGGGTGAGGGGGGCGGCGCCGTAGCGGATGGCATTGGTGACGAGTTCGCTGACGACGAGCGTCGCCGTGAACGGGTCGGCGGGGTGGTTCCACTTCCGGAGCTGCTCCTCGACGTGGCGGCGCGCGATGCCGACGGCGGAGAAGTCGAAGGGGACGGTCCACTCGGCCAGTTCGTTCGGCGACAGGTACCGGGTGCGGGCGAGGAGCAGGACGCGGTCGGGGGCGAGGAGCCGGGCGACGTCGTCCGCCATCGCCTCCGGGGAGCGGCCGGGGTGCGCGAGGGCGTTCACCAGGTCCTCCGTCCGCGTGTCGCCCTCGCCCGGCGCCATGCAGAGGGTGCTGCCCTCGGGGAGGACCAGCGTGGCGCAGGCGAAGGGCGGGCCCTCCGCGCCGAGCAGCGGGCCCTCCTCGACCGGCCGGGTGTCGACCGAGCCGTCGGGGCGGACGACGGCGAGCAGCGAGGTGCCGGCGCGCGCGATGTCGAGCCGTCCGCCGACCGGGTCGTGGACGGCGACGGTGCAGCTCGCCGTCGCGCCGTCTCCCCCGGGCCCGCTCTCCTGTTCCCCGGCGAGCCGGAGGGTCGTGGCGTGGAGGCGGGCGAGCAGTTCGTGCGGGTCGAGGTCGAGGGTGGTCAGGCTGTAGACGGCGGTCCGCAGCCGGCTCATGGTGGCGACGGCACTGAGCCCGGCCCGGTCGACCTGGCCGACGACGAGCGCCACCCGGGCGCCCGACAGGGGGATGACGTCGTACCAGGAGCCGACGCCGCTGCCGTCGGGCTGGTTGCGCCGGGCGACGTCGACGGCCTTCTGGGTGGCCTCCTCCTGGCGCAGCGGCCAGCTCTGGAGCGCCGTCATGACGATGTGCTCGCGGGTGAACCGCAGGGCGTTCTCCAGACAGGTGGCCGTGCGGGTGGCCATGCCCTCGGCCAGTTCGAGGTCGTCCTCCTCGTACGGTTCGGCCCCTTCCGCACGCTGGAAGACGACCGCCCCGAAGACCTGCCCCCGGACGAGCAGCGGGGCCACGAGCCGGGTGCCGCCGGGCACGCCCGTCTCCTCGGGGGGAAGCAGCCGGGGTTCGGTCGGCAGCACCTCGCCGAAGATCCCGGGGAGCAGGAGGGCGCCGGCCGTGGGGATCCGGGGTCCGGCCTCCGTCCCGCCGGTCGCGGTGCAGCGCAGCAGGGGGGCCGGGTCGTGGGACCGGAGGCCGGGCTCCCTGCCCCTGAGGACGGCGTCGGTGAGGGCGACCACGACCGTGTCGGCGAAGCGCGGCACCACGACGTCGACCAGTTCCCGGGCCGTGCGCTCCACGTCCAGGCTGGAGCCGATCCGTTCGTGGGCGTCGTGCAGCAGCCGGAGGCGGGCCTGGGCCCGTTCGCGTTCGGTGACGTCGGTGCTGGTGAGGACGACGCCCAGGACCCGTCCTGCGCCGTCCAGGAGGCGGTGGGCGGCGACGGAGAAGACGTACTCGCTGCGCGGGTCGGTGAACGGGTGTCCCCTGACGAGGTGGTCGAGCCTGGGCCGGCCGGTGGCGAGGACCTCCCGCAGCATCTCCTCGTCGACGTCCACGCCGATGGGGGCGTACGCCTCCGTGGCGGGCAGGCCGATGATCCGCTCGGCCGGGATGCCGCGGATGCCGACGGCGACCGGGTTGACGCGGACCACGCGCAGCTCGGTGTCGAGGACGTGGAGGCCGATGTCGGACTGGGTGAAGATGGCGTCCAGGACCGCCTCGTCCCACTGGTCCGGGGCGCCGGGACGGGAGAACCGTCCGGGATCCGCGTTCATGCGTCCCTCCTCCGTGTCGGGCCGGGGCACGTGTCAGGCCAGGACGGTTCTCAGCGCGGACCGGGCGACCTCCGGGTCGGAGAGGCCGTGGTACGCCGGCGGGATCTCCTTGTCGACGCCGAAGTGGTGATGGACGGCGGTCATGGCGGAACGGACCGCGTACTCGACGGTGGCGGCGACACCCTCGGGGATCTCGACGAACTGGCCGAGGAAGGCGAAGTTCCGCGCCCCGTCCGGGACGACGAGGGGGCGGTCGGAGAGGGTGCGGCGCTGGAACGGGGCGCCGGCGTAGGGCATCTGGACGGTGGTGATCCGGGTGGTCTCCCGGACCTCGTCGGCGATGTCGTCGAAGCCGAGGTGGCCGAGGAGTTCGTCGAGGACCTCGGCGCCGGTGCAGTCGTCCATCCGCTTCGGCACGTGGTCGCCGGGGACGCCGCCGGACAGCGCGTAGCCCCACAGCGTGTACGTGTCCTCCTCCTGGTCGCGGAAGTGGGGCTGGGCCGGGACCGCGAGCGAGAGGAGCCAGCGGGAGTCCTTCCAGGTCATCAGGGCGCCCTCGCCGGGGACGTCGCCGGTGTGCTTCTGGATGCGGTCCAGGAGGAGGCGGCCGGTCGTGGTGAGGGTGAAGGACTCCCACCTGGTCTCGTCGATGTTCCCGCAGAAGGCGTGGGGGCGGCCGAAGTCGGGGGCGTTCCTGGCGATCGACTCCCACAGGCGCCAGGAGCCGTCGCGCTTGTCGCGGACCAGTTCGGGGACGGTGGTGCCGTCGCCGTAGGCGGTGTCGGCGGTCATGGAGCCGAGGGTGAGGAACGCGTAGTCGTCCTCGCCCAGCTCGATCGTCCCGGCCTCGGCGCCGTCCCGCCGCAGGTGCAGGCGGGAGAGGCGGCGGGCGGCGGGCCCGGAGAAGTCGGCGTCGGCGACGGTGACCCCGAAGTCGGTGCGCACGCCCCGGGCGGTGAGCCACTCCTGGAGGGGGCGGACGACGGAGTCGTACTGGTTGTACCTGCCGCGCCGGACCCCGGACAGGGTGTGCAGGCGGTCGAACTCCTGGACGAAGGCGAGGAGGTACCGCTTGAGCTCGACGGCCGAGTGCCAGGCCTGGAAGGCGAAGGTCGTGCGCCACATGCACCAGAAGTGGGTGGCGAAGAAGTGCGGCCGGAAGAAGTCGTCGACGCGCCGGGCCCCGATCAGCCGCTCGGGCAGGGCGAGCAGCCGGGTCAGGTCGGCGCGGTCGTGGGCGTCGAGGCCGAGCTCCGAGGCGTCGGCGATCGTGCGGTCGCCGTCGACGATGCGGGCCCTGGCGTACGTGGGGCGTTCGACGGCGAAGGCGCGGATCTCCTGCCGGACGGAGACCGCCGGGTCGTCCAGGGTCGGGATCGTCTCCAGGAGGTTCCACAGGCACACGTAGTGCGCCTCCTCGAACATCCGGCCGCCCCGGGTGACGTGGCCGCCGTCGCGCGTCGGGGCGCGGACGCCGTCCAGCGAGCCGCCCGCGACCGGCAGCTGCTCCAGGACGCGCACGTTCTCGCCGGGCACGCCCGCGTCCCGGACGAGGAAGGCCGCGGCGGCGAGCGAGGCGATGCCGCCGCCGACCAGGTGGACCTTGGAGTTCTTCGATGCCGGCACGGACTGACCTCCGGTTTCGGTGGAGGGACGCGGCGCGGGCGGTCGAGCGGGCGCGGCCCCGGTGTCGACCCTCCCGCGGGGCGGCGGGGCGGGCGAGGCGACGGGGGCCGTACGGGTGAGGGGTTCCCGCCCCGCCGCGGGCGCGTGCGGCGGGGCGGGAGCGGGGCCGTACCGGCTACGGTGCCGGGACGGTGTCCACGAAGGCGGTGCCCGCCGAGCGGTAGGCGGCGACCTTGGCGGCCACCTGGGCCGGGGTCAGGACCTGGTCCTTGACGTGCAGGACGTAGTCGACCTTCTGGTCGTAGGAGCGCGGGGTCGTCAAGGTCTGGCCCGCCAGGTCGATCAGCCACTGGTTGAAGTTGATCGACATCGGGCGCTCGGGCAGGTAGCGGGCGTCGTGCCGGCCGAACTCCTGGCCGTCGACGTAGTACACGATGCTGTTGTCGTCGATGGTCAGGACGAGGTCGTGCCAGCCGGCGTAGCTCGCCCGGACCTCGGAGTGCTGGTTGACGGCCTCCCAGGGGTCGGGCCGGTAGGTCTCCCACGAGGTGGTGTAGAGGATGTTGGCGGGCTCGCCCCAGCCGCCGTTGGGCAGGTACTCGAAGTCGTACTCGGCGTAGTCGTCGGCCATCGGGGCCTTGAGGTCGTTGATGGTGAAGAAGGTCTGGACGACCCGGTCGCCGTCGGGGCCCGACACCGGGGCGTCGGAGAAGCGGACCCGGGCCGCGTAGGTGCCGTTCTTGAACTTGGTGGCCTTCGTCAGGACCTCGGTGTGCCGGGTGGACTCGCCGGTCCCGGCGGTGGAGGACCGCAGGTTCATGATCGAGTTGGTGCCCTCCTTGGCGAAGGTCACGTTCTCGGGGGCCCAGGTGGCGCCGGGCACGCCGGGGCCGCCGGAGTTGGACCGGACGCTCCAACCGTGGTTGCCGATCGCCGGGTCGGTGTGCCCGGTGTAATTGAAGTCGTCGAAGAGCGCGGCCCCGTCGGGCGGCGGGGTGGTCGGGTCGGTCGGCGTGGGCGTCGGGGTGGGGTCGTTGCCCGCCGGGGCGGTGCCCCAGACCGGGACGCCGCCGACGGTCGCGGTGACCTTGGCCCAGTTGGCGTACGCGGTCTGCGCCGGGCCGAAGGAGTAGTCGTCGCTCTGGTTCAGCGGCTGCCAGTTGGAGCGGTGGAAGCGCAGCTGCAGGTCGCCGGTGTCCGCGCCGGGGGCGAGCGTGCCGGCCCCGGCGGTGAAGCCGACCTCCAGGTAGCGGTCGGCGGTCGCGGTCGGGTGGGCCAGGGTGCCGAAGGTGCCGGTGACGTTCGCGCAGCCCTTCACGGCCCAGGAGCAGGCGTAGGTGTACGAGGCTCCCGCGTCGGCCTTGAAGTAGTAGCGCACCTTGACCTGGCTCAGCGGCACGCCGGTCGTGCCGGTGTTGACCACCTTGAGCCAGGGCTCGACCTGGTCGCTGCCGGTGGCGCTCTGGCGGTACTGGACGGTGACGGCCTCGCCGGCGGCCGCCGCCGGGAGGGCGGTGAGGGCGGTGGCGCCGAGCCCGGTCACGGCGGCGACGGCGAGCGCGGCACGGAGGCGCGGGGTGCGCGCCCTGGTCTGGTCGCTCATGGGGGTTCCTCTCCTCAGAGGTGGGGGACGGGGGTTGCGGTGGAGAGACGGCGCGGCACCCCGAGGGCGTCGAGCCGGGTCCTGTGGTGGCGCAGGCGCTCCTGGAAGCCGGTCCAGTCGTGGCGGCCGGTCCAGACGACCTCCGCGAGGGCGCAGAGCCGGGGGAAGGTGAGGTACTCGGCGTGCGCGGCGGTGGGGACGTACTCGGTCCACAGCTGGACCTGGGAGCCGAGGACCCGGGCGGCCTCCTCGGGGCTCCAGTCGGCCGGAGCCGGGTCGTTGCCGTGGACGGTCCGCAGGTCGACGACCTCACCGGCCTGGCCGGGCGGCTCGGCGGGGCTGGCGGACTGGGGGTAGTCGAGGTAGGTGGTCCGGTGGGGCGCCATGACGACCTCGTGGCCCCGGCGGACGGCGGTGCGGCCGTGGTCGGAGTCGCGCCAGGGCATGACGGTGAAGTACGGGGGGAGGTCGGCGCCGTTCTCGGTCCAGCTGAGCGGCCGGCGGCCGGCCCGCAGCAGGTGGCTCCCGACCTGCTCCATGAACCAGCCGTGCAGGGCGTCGGGGCCGGGGAGGCCCTCCTCGGCGACCCGCCGGAGCGCGTCCGGGGAGGTGTGCCACTCGGTGGTGGGGCACTCCTCGCCGCCGATGTGGACGTACGGGGAGGGAAAGACGTCCATCACCTCGTCCAGGACCGTGCGGCAGAAGTCGAGGGCCGTGTCGTGGACGCCCAGGATGGTGTCGCACACGCCCCACCGGTCCCACACCTCGTAGCTGCGGCCCGGGGTGTTGCCCAGCTCGGGGTGGGCGGCGAGGGCGGCGCGGACGTGGCCGGGCATCTCGATCTCGGGCACGACGGTGATGCCGCGCTCCGCCGCGTAGGCCACCAGGCCGGTGAGTTCGGCGCGGGTGTAGGCGCCGCCGTGGGGCGCTCCGCCGACCTCGGTGAGGCGGGGCAGGGCGGCGACCGGCATCCGCCAGCCCTGGTCGTCGGTGAGGTGGAGGTGGAGGACGTTGAGCTTGTGCAGGGCGAGGAGGTCGACGTACCGGCGCAGGTAGGAGACGGGGCGGAAGCGGCGGGCGACGTCGAGCATGGAGCCGCGCCAGGGGAAGCGGGGGGTGTCGGTGATCTGCACGCAGGGCACGGTCCAGGCGACGCCGCCGACGGGTTCGCCGGCGAGCGCCTCGACGGGCAGGAGCTGGCGGAGCGTCTGGACGCCGGCGAGGAGGCCCTGGGGGCGGGCGGCCCGGAGCAGGACGCCCGCGGTGCCGACGGTGAGGCCGTAGCCCTCCTCGCCGAGGCCGGTGAGGGCGGGGTCGAGGGCCAGGACGACGGAGCCGTCCGGGCGGGCGGGCAGCGGCAGGCCGGTGGCCGGGCCGAGCAGGGTGCGCAGCAGCCGGGCGGCGCCCTCGGCGCCGGGGGTGACCCTGAGCGCGGTCGCGGCGTCGAAGGTGAAGCGGCCGGGCAGCGGCGAGAGGTGGGTGGGGTCGGGGACGAGACGGGGCAGGGGCATCGCGGTGCGTTATCCCTTCACGGCTCCGCCGGTCATTCCGGCGGCGACCCGGCCCTGCAGGACCAGGAAGAGGACGAGGACGGGCAGGGCGAAGAGCGTGGAGGCGGCCATGGTGGCGCCCCAGTCGGTGCCGAAGACGTTGGAGAAGGACGAGAGCCAGACGGGCAGGGTGCGGTCGTCCTGGTCCTTGATGATGAGCATGTTGGCGAAGGCGAACTCGTTCCAGGCGGTGATGAATCCGAAGAGCGAGGTCGCGAGGAGGCCGGGGGCGAGCAGCGGGAGGGTGACCCGGCGGAAGGCGGCGGCCCGGGTGCAGCCGTCGACCTGCGCGGCCTCCTCCAGTTCGGCCGGGACGCCGGCCAGGAAGGAGCGGAGGGTGACGACGGTGAAGGGCAGGGTGATCATGAAGTAGATCAGGCTGAGGGTCACCAGCCGGTCGAGCAGGCCGGCGTCCCGGGCGATGACGTACATCGGGATCAGCAGGGCCTCCCAGGGTGCCATCTGGGCGATGAACACCATGAGGAGGAAGGCGCGCCGGCCGCGCCAGCGCATCCGGGCGACGGCGAAGGCGGCGGCGAGGGCCACGACGAGGGCGAGCAGGACGCAACCGGCGGTCACCAGCAGGCTGTTGCGCCAGAAGATCCAGAAGCCGTCGGCCGCGACGGCGTGCCGGAAGTGCTCCAGGGTGACGGAGACGGGCAGGAAGCCGGGGGTCTCGGACTGGATGTCGCGGGTGGGCCGGAAGGCGGTGAGGACCATCCAGTACACCGGGAAGACGGCCAGGACGAAGACGGTCACGGCGGCGGTGTTCAGGGGGAGCCGCCGCAGGGCGCGCCGGACCGCCGGGCGTGCGGGGGCGGCCGGGCGTGCGGGGGTCACCGGGGGTGCGGGGGCCGCAGGTCGTACGGGGATCGCCGGTCGTGCGGGGGTCACCGGTCGGCCTCCTGTCGGAGCAGCTGGCGGAAGTAGGCGATCAGGACGGCGACGAGGATGAGGACGGTGAGGGTGGAGACGACCGCCCCGAGGTCGTAGCGGTGCAGGGACTGCGCCACCCGGTAGGCGTAGACCGGCAGGGTGGTCGTCGCCTCGCCGGGGCCGCCCTTGGTGACGGCCCAGATCTGGGCGAAGCAGCGGAAGACCCAGATGACTTCCAGGCAGAGGACCAGGCCGAAGACGGGCCGCAGGAGGGGCAGGGTGACCGAGCGGAAGATCCGCCCGGCGCCGGCCCCGTCGAGCCGGGCCGACTCGTACAGCTCGGCGGGGACGGTCAGGAGCGCGGAGTGCAGGGTGATGGCGACGAAGGGGACCGACTGCCAGACCACGAGCAGGACCAGGACGGTGAACGCGGCGGGGCCGTCGGCCAGCCACGAGTAGCCCTCGAAGGACTCGAACCCGAGCCGGACGAGCACCCAGTTGACCACGCCGAGGCGGGAGGCGAAGAGCCACTGGAAGACGGTCGTGGTGGCGATGACCGGACTGGCCCAGGCGAGGACGAGCCCGCTGGTGACCAGGATCCGCAGGGTCCGGCCGAGCCGCTGCATCATCAGGGCGACCAGGGTGCCGATCACCATGATCAGGACGACGTTGACCAGGGTCCACCAGAGGGTGCGCCGGACGACCTCCCAGAACACGGGGTCGGCCAGGACGGTCCGGTAGTTGTCGAGCCCCGCGAACCCGGCGCCGCCGCGGATGAGTTCCCCCATGCCGTACTCCTGGAAGGAGATCAGCAGGTTGCGGACGAGGGGGTAGCCGAGGAGGAGCGCTCCGCCGAGGACGGTCGGGGCGACGAGGAGGTAGGGCCACAGGGCCGGCCCGTGGGGACGTCTCACGAGCCGAGGGTCCTGGTGATGCTCTCGGACGCGGTGCGCGCCGCGGCGGCGGGGTCGGTGCCGGTGAGCACGGCGGTCATGTACTGCTTGATCGGGTTGGTGGCCTCGACGGCCGCCCACTGCGGGGAGTTGGGGGTCGCCCGTCCCTGCGCGGAGCCGGCGGCCATCACGGCCGTGCCCTCGTCGTCCTGGACGACCCGGGCGAGGGAGGTGCGGTTGGGGACGTAGCTCATGGTCCTGGCCATGTCCGTCTGCCACTTCTCGCCGGCCAGCGCCTTGACCACCTGATAGGCGGCGTCGGGATGGGTGGAGGCCTCGGGGACGATGAAGTCGGAGCCGCCGGTGAAGACCGCGCCGGGCTTGTCGGCCGTGCGGCCGGGGAGGGGGAAGAAGGCGAGCTTGCCCTTGAGGGCGGGGTTGATCTCCTCGACGATCTTCGCGCCGCCGGGGACGGCGATGATCTGGGCGACGTCGCCCTTGGCGAAGACCTCGGCCTGCGGGGGCTTGGACTCGTCGGCGTCCTTGGGTCCCTTGCCGAGGGCCTGGAGCTTCCGGTAGAAGTCCATGCCGGCGAGGGCCTGCGGGGTGTCGAGCGCGCCCTTCCACTTCTCGCCGTCCCGGACGGCGAGGTCGCCGCCGGCCTCCCAGACGAAGCCGGAGAGGGTGTACCAGTTCTGGCCGGGGAGGTAGATGCCCTGGACCTTGCCCCTGTTGAGCTTCGCGGTGGCGGCGAGCCATTCGTCCTGGGTCTTCGGCGGGGTGACGCCGGCCGCGGCGAAGAGGTCCTTGTGGTAGATCACGACACGGCTGGCCCCGTACCAGGGGACGCCGTACTGCTTGCCGTCGATCCTCCCGGGCTCGGCGAGGCCGGGGAGCCAGTCGGCGCCGTTCAGTTCGGCGACCTTGTCGCTGAGGTCGCGCACGCCGCCGCTGGCGGCGTACTGGGCGACCTGGGTGTTGCCGACCTCGATGACGTCCGGGGCGTCCTTGCTGGCGAGGGCGGCCGTGACCTTCTCGCCGATGCCGTCCCACTCCTGGATCTGGATGTCGAGGTCGATGTCCCGGTGCTCCGCCTCGAAGCCGGTGCGGAAGCGGTCGAGGAAGGCGTCGGTGACGCTGTCCTTCATGATCCAGACGGTGACCTTCTCCGGTCCTCCGGCGGCCTTCGGGTCGTCCTGGCCGCCGCAGGCCGTGGCGGCGAGCACGACGGCCGCCGCGAGGGCGGTGGTTCTGCTGAGGGGACGGATCTTCACGGGCACCTCGCTGCATGGTTAACCAATTGGTCAAGTGGTCAGGTGTGTGAGCAGAAGGTGGCACGGACCGTTCTGGCCGTCAATCCCCCGGAAAACATGTGCCGTTCACTCGACGACAGGTCAACTCCTCGGGTTACCATCGGTCTTACCAGTTGACCAGTCAGGATCAGGGTCGGTGGACCAGCGGAATCAGTCGGGTCGGTGGATCAGCCGGGTCGGTGGATCAGCCGGGGTCGGTCGAGCGGTCGGGGAGAACGGCGTGTCAGGGAGAGCGGCATGAAGGACGGCTCCTCCAGCGGAGTGCTGAAGCGGGAGCGGGTGCGGGAGCACCTGCTCGGCCTGATCGAGGCGGGCGGGCCGGGCGACCCCATCCCGTCGGAGCGCACCCTCTGCGCCGCCCTCGGCGTCTCGCGCCCCACCCTGCGCGCGGCCGTCGACGAACTCGTCGCCACGGGCGCGCTGGTACGGGAGCACGGGCGCGGCATGTTCGTCGCCCCGGCCAAGATCGTGCAGCAACTCGCCCCGGACGAAGCGGCGTTCGCCGTTCCCCGGGCGTCGGGCACCTGGTCAAGCACCGTCCTGGAGTCCGCCACGATCCGGGCCGGTGCCCGCATCGGCCGCCGGCTCCGCCTCTCCCCCGCCGCCGAGCTGCTCTACGTCGCCCGGCTCCGGCTCGTCGACGGCGCGCCCATGGCCATCGAGCACCTGCACATCCCGGCGGACCTCGTCGGCGCCGCGCTCACCCCGGAGGAGCTGGAGGCGGGCGACCTCTACGACCATCTGCGGGAGCACCACCGGGTCCAGGTCAAGGAGGCGACCCAGTCGATCGAGCCGACGGTCGTCAGCGAGGACGAGGCCGCGCTCCTGGACGTCCCCGTCCTCTCCCCCGCGCTCCTGATCGAGCGCCTCACCCTCGACACGGCCGGGCGGCCCGTCGAGTACGTCCACTCGGTCTACCGGGGCGACCGCTACCGCATCGTCTCCCGCCTGGACTTCACCCGCGACGGCGTCGTGACCTCCTCCACCGAGGGGGATGCATACTGACCCGCGACGGACGGCACGGCGGGGAGGGGCGGGCATGGAGCTCAAGCGGGAACGGGTACGGGAGCACCTGCTGACCGTGATCGACGGCCGCCGTCCCGGCGACGCCATCCCCTCCGAGCGCACCCTCTGCGCCGCCCTGGGCGTCTCGCGCCCCACGCTCCGCGCGGCCGTCGACGAGCTGGTGGCGACGGGCCTGCTGGTGCGGGAGCACGGGCGCGGGATGTTCGTCGCGCCCGACAAGGTCACCCAGGAGCTGGTCGCCGAGGACCGGTCGGCGGGCGCGCCCCGGAGCCGGGGCGACTGGACGAGCACGGTCCTCGACCTGCGCACGGTACGGGCCGGGGCCCGGATCGGTCGGAAGCTGGCGGTCTCCCCGGCGGCGGAGCTGGTGCACGTGACCCGCCTCCGGCACGTCGACGGCGCCCCGATCGCCCTGGAGCACCTGCACGTCCCCGCCGACCTGGTCCCCGACCTCACCGCCGCCGACATGGAGGGCGGCTTCTACGCCCATCTGCGCGAGCGGCGCGGCATCCGCACGGCCCACGCGGTCCAGTCCATCGAGCCGACCGTCCTGAGCGAGGAGGAGGCCGCCCTCCTCGGCGTCCCGGTCCTCTCCCCCGCCCTGCTCTTCGACCGGACCACCTCGGACACCACCGGCCGCCCCGTGGAGTACGTCCGCTCCCTCTACCGGGGCGACCGCTACCGCATCGTCTCCCGCCTCGCCCTGGACACCCGCCTGCCCGACCACCCGGCACCGGGGACGGAGCGGACGGGGGCGTGGTGGGGGACGGTGGAGTGACCGGCGGGGCCGGCGCGCGGCGAGTGCGCTCGGGAAGGTGGCCCGTTTCGTACGAGGAAGGCAACGGCACCGGACCGCCCGGACGGTCGGGGTCCAGCGACGCGGTCCGGACCCGGCTCCGGCGCCCGCCCGGGGGCACTTCGCTCCGGGGGGTGCGGGAAAGTCCCGGTCACCTCGGGGAACGCCCCGTGCGGAGGGAGGGCGGGGCCCGCTTCGCTCCCGGTTTATGGAATGTGCACGGGAAGGATCGTTCCGTTCCGGAGGCGAACCTGTTCTGATTGGTGGTCAGCAACTGTTGGGTGATTGCCGGCCGTTCACGACGGGCAGGTTTGGAGGGTTGTGGGGCGGGCACCGCCCGGCCTCGCGGCCGGGGGCGGTTGTCGTCACGTAAGAGAAGGAGGTCGGTCCTCATGACCGTGCGCACCGTCGAGCCTCCGCAGCTGTGGATGCCCCACCCGCTGCGGGTGAACCCGTACCTGTCGAACCTGCACGAGGAGAGCGAGACCTGGGCGCGCGAGATGGGGATGCTGGAGGGGTACGGGGAGCTGCCCGGCCAGCGGCCCATATGGTCCCGGGCCAAGTTCCACGCGATGACCGTCGACCAGCTGACCGCCTGGACCCTCCCCGACGCCTCGCTGCCCGCCCTCCGGCTGAACCACCGTTTCAACATATGGGCGCTGGCCTGGGACGACCACTTCGCCTCCGCGTTCAAGCAGACCGGTGACCTGCCCGGCGCGCGGCTCTTCACCGCCCGGCTGCACGCCTTCCTGCGGCCCGAGCCCGACGCCCGGCTGCCGGAGCCGGAGAACGCCGTCGAGCGGGGCATCGCCGATCTCCAACAGCACCTCTTCCCGCCGGGTTTGGCGCACTGGCGGCACGACTTCAACCGGGCCCTGGCGAGGTACGTGGACGCGGGGGTCGAGGAGCTGGCCAACAGCCGCACCGGCCGCGTCCCCCACCTGATCGACTACGCCCCGTTCCGGCGGGAGAGCTTCGCCGCCCACACCGCCCCCTACTCCGTCGAGCTGGCGACCGGCGCGCGCGTGCCCGAGCAGATCCGGCACAGCCGGACCGTCCGCGCCCTCCTCGACGCCTTCATGGACTTCATGGGGCTCGCGAACGACATCGCGTCCTACGAGCGGGAGGTCCACGAGGAGAACGACGTCAACAATCTGGTCGTGGTCGTCGGGACGTCCCTCGGGATCGCCCTGCACGACGCCGTGCCCGCCGCCCTGAACCTGGTGAACGCCCGGCTGCGGGACTTCGAGCACCTCCGGCGGAACGAGGTGCCGCTCCTCGTGCGGCGGGCCGGGCTCGACCGGGAGGAGCGGGCCGAGCTGGAGGCGTGGCTCCGGGGGGCCTGCGGGTTCCTCTCCGGGATCCACGCCTGGTACACCGGCGCGCCCCGCTACACCGCGTCGGACGTGCCGTTCCCGGAGTGACGGCGGCGGGTCCGGGCCGCCGCCGTCACCGGGCGGGGCGGCCTAGCCCCTGCGCAGCAGGCGCTTCACGCGCGTCCACCACGAGGCGCGTCCGCCGGCCCGGCGCGTCTCCCCGGGCGCGCTCGCCGGCACCGGCGGGACCGGCGGGACCCCGTCGCTCTGGACGGGCGGGGCCGGGAGCGGCGCCGGGCCGTCGTCGACCCGGGGGGCGCGCGGGGAGAAGCTCACGGGCAGCGCCGTCAGGTGCCGGGCCCAGGTGCTGGAGCGCCAGGTGAGGCTCTCCTCCGGGACCGACAGGGCGATGTCGGGCAGCCGGGTGAGCAGCATGTCGATGCCGGCGTCGGCGATGATGCGGCCGATGTCCTGGCCGGGGCACTCGTGCGTGCCGGCGCTGAAGGACAGGTGCGCCCGGTTGTGGTGCACGGGGGCCGAGGGGTCCGGGCGGATGGCCTGGTCGACGTTGCCCGCGGCCAGGCCGAGGAGGAGCATGTCCCCCGCCTTGATCTCCCGTCCGCCGAGGGTGGTGTCGCTGTTGGCCCAGCGGCCCGGGCAGACCATCAGCGGCGGCTCGTCCCAGAGGACCTGCTCCACCGCCTCGGGCAGGGTCATCTGGCCGCCGGCCAGCGAGCCGCGGAACCGGGGGTCGGTGAGGACCATCCGCAGGACGTTGGACATCAGGTTGGCCGTCGTCTCGTACCCGGCGAGCAGGATGAGCCGCAGGTGGTGCTTGACCTCCTCGTCCGTGAGCCCGGCGGGGTGGGCCATCAGCGCGGAGGCGATGTCGTGCCCCGGGTGGGCGCGCTTGGCGGTGACGAGCCGTTCGAGGCTCTCCAGGACGAAGGCGTTGCTGGCGAGCGACGTCTCGGTGGCCTTGAAGAGGTCCCGGGCGGCGTGCACGAGTTCGGGCGCGTCCTCGTCCGACATGCCGAGGAGGTGGATGAGGGTGAGCATGGGCAGGTGCTCGGTGAACTGCCCGACCAGCTCCGCCTCGCCCTTCTCGCAGAACCCGTCGATCACCTGGTGGGCGAAGCGGGTGATGTGGCGGCGGACCCCCCGGTGGTCGAACTGGCTGAGGCCGGCCGTGACCGCGCCGCGCAGCCGCTGGTGCTCCTCGCCGTCCGCGCAGACGCAGTCGGGGCGCCAGCCGATCATCGGCATGAGCGGCGAGGTGGCGGGGTCGATCTCCCCGCTGCGCCAGCCGTGCCAGACGCGGGGGTCGCGGGAGAACTGGGTCGGGCGGCTGGCCACGTCGCGGTTCTCCAGGTACCCCAGGACGAGCCAGGCGCGCACGTCGCCGTCGAGCAGGACGGGCGCCACCGGACCGTGGGCGGCCCGCAGTTCCTCGTACAGGCCCATGGGGTCCGTCGCCGCCGCCTCGCCGTAGAGCCGGGTGGCCCCGTCGGTTCCGGTGGCGGCGTGGGCCGGGCAGCCGGGGGGCGGGACCCGGCCCGCCTGCGCGGTGGCGTGTTCGGCGGGTGGGAAGGTCATGCGGTCTCCTGGGCGGCGACGAGGGTGTGCAGGTAGTCCATCAGCGAGAGCAGGGCGTCGCGGCAGGACGCCCGGTCCCGCGCGTCGCAGGCGACGAGGGGCACGGAATCGCCGAGGGCCAGGGCGGTGCGCAGTTCCTCCACGGGGTACTGCGGGGCCTCCGGGAAGGTGTTGACGGCCACGACGAAGGGGACTCGGCGGTCTTCGAGGCGGGTGATGACCTCGAAGCAGACCTCGATCCTGCGGGTGTCGACGAGGACCACGGCGCCGAGCGCCCCTTCGAAGATGCCGTTCCACAGGAACCAGAAGCGCTCCTGTCCGGGGGTGCCGAACAGGTAGAGGACCAGCTCCCGGTTGATGCTGATCCGTCCGAAGTCCAGGGCGACGGTCGTGGTGTTCTTGCCCTCGGCGCCGGGATTGTGGTCGATCCCGACGCCCGCCTGCGTCATGGTCTCCTCGGTGGTCAGGGGCGGGATCTCGCTCACCGCCCCGACCATGGTCGTCTTGCCGACGCCGAAGCCGCCGACGATCACGACCTTGACGCCCCTGGCGCTGTGCGGCAGCAGCATGTCGGTGCCGCGCGGGCCGGGAACGAGCGTGTCAGAGCTTGCGTAGTCCATGGATCACCGCCTCCAATAGGCCGCGTTCGGGATAGTTCGCCACCGGCACGGGCGCGATGGCCTCGACCCGCTCGTTCTCGACGAGCTTGGAGAGCAGCACGGTGACGACGCTGAACGGAAGGCTGAGGTACGCCGAGACCTCGGCCACCGAGAGCGGGTACGCGCACATGGTGAGGATGGACGCCTGCTCGGGCTGCATCGAGGGGTCGGGCGTGTCCCTCGCCACGATGAGGGTGACCAGGTTGAAGCCCTTGGCCGAGGAATCGGAGCCGCCGGTGATGACGTAGAGCGGAACGGGATTGCCTTCATTCCAGGGGCCCGGGGTCTCCGATGTCACATCGCCTGCCTGACGTCCTGCCGGGGCGGGCTGGTCATGTGCTGGCCGATCCGTGCCACCAGCGTCCTCATGCGGTCGCCGAGCAGTCCGGCGTCCACCTCCTGGTCGGCGAGGACCGCGAGGTAGGCGCCGGGGCCGGCCGCCATCAGGGAGAAGTAGCCTCCGTCGGCCTCGATGCCGACCATCCGCGTCGAACCGTCGCCGTGCGGGAACATCTGGGCGATGGCCCGGGCCAGGCTCTGGATGCCGGAACAGGCGGCGGCGATGGCGTCGGCGGTGTCGGGCGCCGTGTTCGCCTGCCCGATGCTCAGCCCGTCCGCCGAGAGGATGACCACGTGGCGCACGAACGGAACGCTGCTGACGAGCTCCGTGAGCATCCAGTCCATGTTGGGCAGTGGCTGCATGTTACTCGACCTCATCTGAAGGCTCGCTGGGGAAGGGGGAAGGTTCGGCGGCCGCTCTCTTCTCGCCGTTGAACGCCTCCCACATCAGGCCCGGCTGGGGAGACGGTCGGGAGGAGGCCGGCGTGGCGGGGGTCGTGGGGCCCGTCACCACGACCGGGATCGGGACGGGCGACTCGCGCCGCCGCTGCGGAAGGCCGTTGGGGGACTTCCTGACCTCGCCGTTCTCCGCGGCGAGGGCGGGCGACGGCAGGGGCGCGGGCATCGGCGCCGGCGTCGGTACGGGCGGGGGCGTCGGCGCGGACGCCGGTGCGGTGCGGACCGGGCCGCCCAGCGTCCGGCCCGTTCCGGCCGCGCGCCTCTTGGCGAAGTCGTTGGGGCGGACGGCGGGCTGGGGCATGGTCGTGATCAGTCGCCGGGGGACGAGCACCACGGCCCGTACGCCTCCGTAGGCGGAGGTGCGCAGGTGGACCTCGCAGCCGTGCTCGCGGGCGAGGCGGCTGACGACGGGCAGGCCGAGCTGGGTGACCTCGCCCAGGCTGGCGAGCTGGATGGTGCGCTGCGACTGCGCCATGACGCGCTCGACGCGCTGCCGGACCTCCTCGGTGAGGCCGACGCCCCGGTCCTCGATCTCGATCGCGACGCCGGAGGGCACCTCGTTCGCGGTGACCTCCACGGGGGCGTGCGGGGGCGAGAACGACGTGGCGTTGTCGAGCAGTTCGGCGAGGAGGTGCATCAGCGGCTCGGAGCCGGGGCCGGTCACGGCCACCTCCGCCACGGCCCGGAGCTTGACCCGGGGGTAGTCCACGATGCGCGACATGGCTCCGCGCAGGATGTCGTAGAGCGGGATCGACTTGGACCACTGGCGGCCGGGGCGGGCGTCGCCCAGGACCGCGATGCTGGCCGCGAGGCGGCCGATCAGGGCGTTGCGGTGGTCGACGTCCTGGAGGCCGCGGGAGACCACGATGTCGTTGCCGTGGAGGATCTGCATGGCGTGCAGGTCCTTGGCGAGCTGGTGCACGATCGCCTGGACGCGGCGGGCGACCGCGACGAGCGCGCGCTGGGAGGCGTCCCGGGTGTGCTCCTCGGCCTCCACCGCCTCCAGGAGGGTCCGCAGGGCGCCCTTGAGCGCGTCGGCGAACTCCTCGTCGAGGTGCTTCCCGAAGTCGACGGCGCGCAGGATGTCCGAGGCGGGGTCGCCCCGCTTCAGCCGGGCGACGGCCGCGGGCAGCAGCTCTTCGGCGAGCCAGACGGTGGTGGCCCGCTGGTCGGCGAGCCGTCCGAGCAGGGCGGCCTCGCGCTGCTCGTAGTACTTCGCCGCCCCTTCGCTCGCCCGTTTGTGGCGGGCCGCCTCCGCCGTGCGCAGCCGGCGCGCGGTCCCTGCCGAGGTGAGGCCCGCCAGGACGACCGCGGCGAGACCGCACCAGGCGACCGGTGTCCGTATCCGTGCAGGGCAAAGGAGGAGCGCCAACATCGAGGCTCCCGCCAGAACTCCCGGGGGGAGGAGCCATTCCCGGACGACCGGAGTCGGCCGGGCTCTGGAAATCGAACCTGCACGAACCATCAGGAGGGTCCCTAAGAAGTCTGGAATGAGCGGACCGTGGGGGTGCGGTGCGCCGAAAGGAACGGAGCCGGACTTCATTCGGGCATGTGTACGCGTGCTCCGATGAAATCCCGACGGGCGGAAACCCGGGGGATCGCTCCGGGAATCGCGCCGGCGGGCGCTTTCCCCCACGACCTTGCTCCGTCCGCGCGCCCACGGCGTTCATGACTCGCTGTAAGCGCTGCGCAACACACCGGTGAGCATAGTCAGTTCGGGTTCGCCGTGTGACCGAGCCGAAAGGACAACCTCCACCGGTCATTCCGGTCGCATAAAGCGACCGGCGGCCGTACCTGAAATGCAATAAACCGATCAAATTCTGTCGCCCCCTCATCGGGGCGTCCGGGCGGAGCACCCCGCCGACCGCCGTCGGATCCGCCGCGACCATTGACAGGTTCACCCCACCCTCCCATCCTTGAGAGCGCTCTCAAGAGCGCGATCCCCCCATGGATTCCCCCCACACGGAGTCCCCCCACCTCCCAGGAGCCCCACGTGTCCGCACGTCACAGGCGCACGCGCGTCCGACTCGTCCCCCTTCTGGTGGCCGCCGCGCTGATCGGCACCGGCGTCACCGTCGCCGTCTCCTCCGACCCCGTCGAGGCCGCCGTCCCGGCCACCATCCCGCTCACCTTCACGAACAACTCCGGTCGCGGAGAGCAGGTGTACGTCTACAACCTCGGCACCGAGCTCTCGACGGGCCGACAGGGCTGGGCGGACGCGAACGGAACCTTCCACCCCTGGCCGGCCGGGGGCTCCGTCCCCGTCCCCGCGCCCGACGCCTCCATCGCCGGCCCGGCCAACGGGCGGTCGATGACGATCCGGCTGCCGAAGTTCTCCGGCCGCATCTACTTCAGCTACGGCCAGAAGCTGAACTTCAAGCTGGCCACGGGCGGGCTCGTGCAGCCCGCGGTCCAGAACCCGAGCGACCCCAACCGGAACATCCTCTTCAACTGGTCCGAGTACACCCTCAACGACGCCGGCATCTGGCTCAACAGCACCCAGGTCGACATGGTCTCGGCGCCCTACGCGGTCGGCGTGAAACGGCCGAACGGCTCCGTCGCGAACGCGGGCCGCCTCAAGCCCGGCGGCTACCGGGGCTTCTTCGACGCGCTGCGCGCCCAGCCCGGCGGCTGGGGCGGCCTGATCCAGACCCGCTCCGACGGCACGGTGCTGCGCGCGCTCGCGCCGGGCCACGGCATCGAGGCCGGCGGCCTGTCGGCGGGGGTCCTGAACGACTACGTCAACCGCGTCTGGAGCAAGTACTCCACGTCGACCCTGACCGTGACGCCCTTCGCGAACCAGCCCTCCGTGAAGTACTACGGGCGGGTCTCGGGCAACGTCATGAACTTCACCAACGGGGCGGGCCAGGTCGTCACCTCGTTCCAGAAGCCCGACTCGGACAGCGTCTTCGGCTGCTACAAGCACCTGGACGCCCCGAACGACCAGGTACGCGGCCCCATCTCCCGCACGCTCTGCGCCGGTTACAACCGGTCCACCCTGCTCACCAACCCCAACCAGCCGGACGCCTCGTCGGCGAACTTCTACAAGGACGCGGTGACCAACCATTACTCGCGGGCGATCCACGAGCGGATGGTGGACGGCAAGGCGTACGGCTTCGCCTTCGACGACGTCGGCGCGCACGAGTCGCTGGTGCACGACGGCAACCCGCAGCAGGCGTACGTGACGCTCGACCCGTTCGACTAGACCGGGCCCGGAAGGAACGGCGGAAGCCCGCACGGCCACCCGGGGAGGGCGGCCGTGCGGGCTTCCGCGCGACGGGCGGGGCGGGTCAGGGCGTCATCTCGTACGCGCCGGACAGCGCCTCGACGCGCTGCCAGACGCGGCCCGAGCGCGCCTCGTCGACGACGGGGCGCCGGACCGCGCCGAGCGCCCAGAGCTGCTGCTGCTCGGTCGCGGAGTCCTTGCCGTGCAGTTCGACGGCGTGCGCGGAGAAGTCGCGGACGAGCACGGCGAACAGCTCGTCGAGGACGTCCTCGTCGAGTCCGGTGAGGGCGGCCTGCTCCAGGACCAGCTGCCCGTGGACGACCAGCGCGAAGAGCTGGCCGACGGCGAGCAGCAGGTCGAGGTCGCGGCTCTGCTCCTCGTCGGGGGCGGCCTTGAGGACGAACTCGCAGAGCGCGTCGGCCTGTTCGCGGAAGCGGGCGACGTTGGGCACGTGGGCGTACGCGTCGTAGGCGGCGCGCCAGTCGTGGAAGCGGACCGAGCCGAGGCCGCGGGCCGGGCCCTGGCGGAAGAGGAACGTGTCGTCGGCCGCGTCCAGGCGGGTCGGGACGGGCTCGTACGCGACCGGGTCGAGGAGGTGGTTGCGCAGGAACTTGAGGATCAGCGCCAGGTTGACGTGGACGGTGCCCTCCAGCTTCGGCAGGCCCCGGATCTCCACGGCCGCCTCGGCGAAGTAGTTGTCCTTCTCGAAGCCCTTGGCGGCGATGACGTCCCACATCAGGTCGATGACCTTCTCGCCCTCCGTGGTCACCTTCATCTTCGTCATCGGGTTGAAGAGGAGGTAGCGGCGGTCCTCGGGACCGGCGGTGCGGAAGTAGTCGACGGCCCGGTCGCTGAACAGCTTCATGCCGACCAGCCGGACGTACGCGTCGGTCAGCTCGCGCCGCACGTGCGGGAAGGCGGTGACGGGGCGGCCGTACAGGATGCGGTTCTGCGCGTGGGTGACGGCCTCGTACATCGCGTGCTCGCAGATGCCGATGGAGGCGGTGCACAGGTTGAACTTGCCGACGTTGACCGTGTTGAGGGCGGCGTCGAAGGCGGCGCGGCCGGTGTGCAGGACGTCCTCGGCGGCGACCGGGTAGTCCTCCAGGCGGAACTCGCTGACGTACTTGGAGGAGTCGACGACGTTCTTCACCAGGTGGTACGCGTCGTGGCGGCTGTCGGCGGCGAAGAAGACGTAGCCGTCGGGGCCCTCGACGTCGGTGCGGCGGCCGAAGACGGAGACGAGTCCGGCCGCGTTGCCGTTGCCGATGTAGTACTTGGAGCCGGTGGCCCGGAAGCCGCCCTCGCCGTCGGGGGTGAGCAGCATGTCCGTGGAGTAGATGTCGGCGCCGTGGGTCTTCTCCGAGAGGCCGAAGGCGAACACCTCACCCCGGGAGAGGAGTTCGGCGGCGCGGGCGCGGGCGGCGGCGTTGTCGCTCTGCCAGACCGGGCCGAGGCCGAGGATGGTGACCTGCCAGGCGTACCAGTAGTCGAGGCCGTAGAAGCCGAGGATCTCGTTGAGGGCGGCGATGCGGGCGGTGTCCCAGCGCTTGTCGCCCTCGTCCTCTCCGGCGGCGGAGGACGGGGTGAGGAAGGTGGCGAAGAGGCCCTCCTCGGCGGCGAAGGCGAGGAAGTCGCCGAGCCAGGCGCGGGTCCGGTAGTCCTCGATGAGCCGGCGCTTGCCGCGCGCCTCGAACCAGTCGACGGTGGCGCGCAGGAGCCGGCGGGTCTCCGGGTCGAAGTGCTCCGGGTCGTAGGTGTGCGGGTTGAACAGCAGCGGGTCGGCCATGAGGTCCGCCTTTCCGGCTCGGGATGAGGGTGGTGGTGAGGGTGCGGGGGGGGAGGACGGAAGGGTCCCGGGGTCCCGGGGTCAGCGTCCGGGACCGAAGCGGGCGAGCGTGGCGAGGACGTCGTCGAGCCAGGCGATCATCATGCGTTCGTACGCGATGCCGCCCCGCAGCACGGCGTGCTGGAGCTCCCGCTCGGCGTCGAGCGGGCCGTCCGCCGCCGGATCCGTCCGGTCGTCCGCCGCGTCCGGCTCCCCGAAGTCGCGCGTCTCGCCCGCCAGGTAGTGGGCGAGGCGGTCCGTGTGCGCCGTCCGGTGCCGCTCGACCTCGCCGATCAGGGCGGCCGGGTCGTCGAAGGCGGCGCCCCGGATCTTCACCGCGAGGTCGTGCCGCACGCTCTCGGGCTCGATCGGTTCGTGCAGCCACGCGGAGAGCGCGTCCCGGCCGGGACCGGCGACGGAGTACTCCTTCTTGTCCGGGCGCCCCTGCTGCGGCACGTCCCGGACGTCGATCCAGCCGTCGCTCTCCATGCGCTTGAGCACGCGGTAGATCTGCTGGTGGGTGGCGGTCCAGAAGTAGCCGATGGACCGCTCGAAGCGCCGGGCCAGCTCGTAGCCGGATCCGGGCTTCTCCAGCAGGGACACGAGGATCGCGTGGTCGAGCGCCATGGCCCCGATCTTGCTATGCAACGAGTTGCATAGCAAGGCCGTCCGGGGCCGGTGAGACGCGGCTCACCCCGGGACCCGCGGCCCCGGAGTTCATCTCCGCGTCACACCCGGCTCTTGCCGCCCGCTCGAACGGTCGTTCATGATCTGCGCCATGCCAGCAGACGCCAGCGCCGCTTCCGGGCCGGTCCCTCCCCTGCCGCGCCGGGTACGCGTCGGGTACGGGCTCGGCTCCCTGTGCACCGGCACCTTCGCCACCGTGCCCGGACTGATCCTCCTGTACTACCTGACCGACGTCCTGGCCGTGCCCGCCGCCGTCGCCGGCTTCGCGGTCTTCCTGCCCAAGGCGTGGGACGTCGTCGTCAATCCGTTCGTCGGCGCCCTCTCCGACCGCAGCCGGCTGCACGGCGGACCGCGCCGGCCGTTCCTGCTCCTCGGGGCGTGCACGCTGCCGCCGCTCTTCGCGCTGATCTTCGCCGCCCCGCCGCTGCGCGGGACGGCCGCCGCCGGATACGTGGCCGTCCTCTTCCTCCTCGCCGCCACCGCGTACGCCGTCTTCCAGGTGCCGTACGTGACGATGCCCGCCGAGATGACGGAGGACCCCGCCGAGCGCGGCCGGGTCCTCGGCTGGCGGGTCGGGTTCCTGGGCGTCGCGATCCTGCTGTCCGGCGCGCTGGCCCCCGCGATCGCCCACGCCGACGGGGACGGTCCCGGGGGCTACCGGCTGATGGGGGTCGCCGTCGCCGTGCTGCTGGCCGCGGGCATGTTCGGGGCGTGGTTCACCACCCGGTGGGCGCCGGTGGTGACCCGGAGCGAGGCCGAGCCGTCGCTGCGGGCGCAGCTGGCCGCCGCCCGCTCGAACCGCCCGTTCCTCTTCCTGGCGGGCATGTGGACGCTCCAGGCCCTCGCCGTCGGCGTGATGCTCGCCGGGGTCCAGTACTTCGCCACGTACACCCTGGGCTCGCCCGCCGCCGTCACCCCGCTCTTCGCCGGTCTGATCGGTCCGCTCGTCCTCGTCATGCCGCTGTGGACCCGGCTCTCGCGCCGCTTCGGCGCGAAGGCGGCGCAGTGGTGCGCGTCGCTGCTCTTCACCGCCGGCGCGCTGCTGCTCGCCCTCGCCCCGGTGGCCGGGCCGGGCGTCGGGTACGGCGCGGTCGCGGTCGTCGGCGTCGCCTACGCGGGGCTCCAGCTGCTTCCGCTGACCATGCTCGCGGACACCCTGGCCGCCGACGCGGTGCGCACCGGCCGGCAGCGGGCGGCGACCTTCACCGGGCTGTGGACCGCCGCCGAGACACTGGCCTTCGCCCTGGGCGCCGGGGTGTTCGCGCTCGTCCTGGCCGTGACCGGGTTCCGGTCCTCCGACGCGGAGCACCGGGTGGCCCAGCCCGAGGCGGCGCTCACCGGCATCTCCCTCGGCATGAGCCTGCTGCCCGCCGTCCTGGCCGCCGCGAGCCTCTGGTTCCTGCGCCGCTACCGCGAGGACCCCTCCGGAGCCGTACCCGCCGTACCCGAACAGGCTGCCCCGCAGCAGGAAGCGAAGGCCCTCCGTGCCGACTGACCCCGTCGTCCCCGCCCGTTCCGCCGCCGAGGTCCTCGACGAACTGCGCGGCCTGCGGGAGGCCGACGCGCCCACCCGGGGCGGCCGGACCTTCGCCTACGTGTACGACGCCGGGATCGAGGGCCTCGACGAGCTGGCCGCCGCCGCGTACACGGCCTTCGCCACCGTCAACGGCCTCGACCCGACCGTCTTCCCGAGCGTGGCCCGCCTGGAGAACGACGTGGTGGGGGCCGTCGCCGCGCTGCTCGGCGCGCCCGGCGCCCGGGGCACCTTCACCAGCGGCGGTACGGAGAGCATCCTGCTCGCGGTCAAGGCCGCCCGCGACCACGCGCGCGCGGAGCGGGGGGTGACGGCGCCCCGGCTCGTGCTGCCGTCCACCGCGCACGCCGCGTTCCACAAGGCCGCGCACTACCTGGGCCTGGAGGCGGTCGTCGTCCCCGTCGACCCGGTCACCTTCCGGGCCGACGCCGGCGCGATCGGCGCGGCGATCACGGACCGCACCGCCCTGGTGGTCGCCTCGGCCCCCTCGTACGCGCACGGCGTGATCGATCCGGTGGCGGAGATCGCGGCGGCGGCGGCCGGGCGGGGCGTGCTCTGCCACGTCGACGCCTGCATCGGCGGCTGGCTCCTCCCCCATCTGCGGCGCGCCGGGCGGACGGTGGAGCCCTTCGACCTGTCGGTGCCCGGGGTGACCTCGCTCTCCGTCGACCTGCACAAGTACGGGTACGCCGACAAGGGCGCCTCCGTCGTGCTGTACCGGGACGCCGGGCTGCGGCGCCACCAGTACTTCGCGCACGCCGGCTGGCCCGGCTATCCGGTGGTCAACCCCACGGTCCAGGGCACCAAGTCCGGCGGTCTGCTCGCCCAGGCGTGGGCGGTCCTGCGGTACGTGGGCGAGGACGGCTACACGGTCCTGGCCGGGCGGGTCGGCGAGGCCTCGGACCGGCTCCTGGCCGGACTGCGGGCGGTGCCGGGAGTGCGGGTGCTCGGCGACCCGGCCGCCGGGCTCGTCTCCTTCACCGTCCTGGACGACGCGGGCGCGCCGGACCTGAGCCTGCTGCTGCACCTGGCCGACGAGATGCGGATCCTCGGCTGGTACCTCCAGCCCCAGCTCTCCTTCGACGGCCTGCCGCCCAATCTGCACCTCACGCTCACCCCGGCCACCGCCGGCCGGGTGGACGCGCTGGTCGAGGACCTGGTGAAGGCGCTCGGCTCCGCCCGCGCGCTGCCTCCCGTGACGGTCGATCCGGCGCTCGTCGGCTTCGCCGCGCGGCTCGATCCGGCGACGCTCGGGCCGGACGAGATCGCCGCCGTCCTGGCCTTCGCGGGACTCGACGGGGACGGGGCGCTGCCCGACCGGACGGCGCCGGTGCTCGCCCTGCTCGACGCGATGCCGGGTCCGTTGAAGGAGCGGCTCCTCGCGGAGTTCGTCGGGTCGGTCTTCCACAACGGGGGCTGAACCGGGCGCAGTTCGCCCACCTCCCCGTCGCCCCGTCGTTCCGGTGGAAACCCGTGGGCACGGGGAAGGACGGGCCGTACCGTTCCGTGGAGGGAGATCGCCTCCAGGAAACTCACCGACGACCGGCGCGACGGCGCGCGGCGCGGCCTTCGAGGGCTTCGAACGGATCGAGCCGGGGCGGTGGCCCCGCCCCCGGCCCCCCGCCGGGCTCCGCGTGCGCGCCCGGTGGTCCGGGGCGACCATCGAGGTATGGCTGGTAACTCCACGGCCACGCGGGACGGTGCTGCCGCCGCGCGTGCGCCCCGCCAGAAGCTGGCGCTCGCGGCCATGCTCTTCGCGGTGTCGATGACGTTCATCGACCAGACGATCGTCTCGATCGCCGCCCCGAACATCACGGCCGAGCTGGGCCTCTCCGCCTCCGGGATGCAGTGGGTCGTCAACGCCTATCTGCTCTCCCTCGCCGCGTTCTTCGCGCTCGGCGGGCGGCTCTCGGACATCTTCGGGCACCGCAGGATCATGCTGACGGGCACGCTGCTCTTCGTCGTCTCGTCGGTGCTCTGCGGCTGTGTGCCGTCCGGGGACTCCGCGCTGACCTGGCTGATCATATTCCGCGCCACACAGGGCCTGGGGGCCGCGCTGATGTTCCCGGCGGCGCTCGCCGTGGTCATCGCGGTCTTCCCGGTGGAGCGGCGCGGCCGGGCGCTCGCCCTCTTCTTCGGGCTCTCCGGCGCCCTGACCGCCGTCGGCCCGCTGCTCGGCGGCTGGCTGACCGCCTGGACCTGGCGGGCGATCTTCTGGGTGAACGTGCCGGTCGCGATCGTCGCGATCGTGCTGACCGTGCTCGCCCGGGTGCCCGAGAGCCGCCGCCGCGAACGCCTCGACGTCGTCGGCGCCGTCCTGGTCGCCGTCGGCATGGGCCTGGGCGTGCTTGGCTTCCAGCAGGCCTCGTCCTGGGGCTGGGGCGGGGTCGCGACCTGGGCCTGCATCGTGGGCGGCGCGGTCGTCCTGGTGCTGTTCTACGCCTACGAGCGGCGCACCGCGCAGCCGCTGATCGACTTCGACGTCTTCCGGGACCGGGCGTTCACGGTCGACAGCCTGGTGCTGTTCTTCGCGATGCTCGCCTTCGTGCCGGTGTTCTTCTTCGCGTCGGTGTACGCGCAGGTGTCGCTGAGCGCCTCGCCGAACCAGGCCGCGCTGTTCCTGCTGTACTTCTTCATCGGCTTCGGCCTCGCCTCCCAGTGGGGCGGCAAGATCCTCGACAAGCGGGGCGCCCGCCCGGCCATGAAGATCGGCTGCGCGCTCGGCGCGGTCGGCTTCTACCTGTGGGCCCAGAAGCTGACCGACCTGTCGATGCACGACCAGTGGCCGTACGCGGCCATGGCGGGCGCCGGCATCGGGTTCCTGCTCGCCCCGGCCTCCACCGACGCCGTGAACCGCTCCATCGGCGCGTCGTACGGCGAGGTCACCGGCATCACCCAGACCGTCCGCAACTACGCGGCGGCGGTCGGCATGGCCGTCTTCAGCACCGTCCTCGCCCACGTCTCCGCGAACCGGATCACCGACACGCTCGTCGGGCGCGGGCTGCCGCGCGCGGAGGCGGAGGCGACGGCCGGGAGGGTCGCGGAGGCGGTCACCGGCCATCCGGACGGCCGGGCGCCCACCGGGGACGGGCCCGTCGCCAAGGCGCTCCAGGGCGCCGGGGACGCGATCCGGATGGACTTCGCCGAGGCGAACCAGTGGGTGTTCTACGGGATGGCGATCGCGCTGGCCGTGGCCTTCCTGTTCGCCCTCGCGCACCCGGGGACGCGGGTGACCGAGAAGCCGCCGGAGGAGTGAGGGGCCCTATCCCGTCAGGCCGGGGAAGCGGAACTCGGTGCGGCGGCGACCGGTGGTCCCCGGCTCCAGGACCGCGCTGGGGTACGCGGGGCGGTTGGGGGCGTCGGGGAAGTGCTGGGGTTCCAGGCAGACCGCCCCGTGGCGGGGCAGCGGGCGGCCCCCGGGGCCGGTGAGCGTGCCGTCGAGCTGGTTGGCGGTGTAGACCTGGAGTCCGGGGGCGGTCGTCCACACCTCCATCGTGCGGGTCCCGTCCGGGGCGGCGAGCCGCGCGGCCCGGCGCGGCACGGCGGACTCCCCGGCCTCCCCTCCGGACAGCGCCCAGCAGTGGTCGTAGCCCCCGGCGTGGCGGACCTGCTCGTCTCCCCCGGCCAGGACGCCCTCGCGGAGGCGGCGCGGGGAGGTCAGGTCGAAGGGGGTTCCGGCGACGTCCGCGACCGGGCCGAGGGGGATGCCGTCGGGGTCGACGGGCAGGTATCCGGCGCCGTCCACCCCGAGGGTGTGGTCCAGGACGTGCCCGCCGTCTGCCGCCAGGTTGAAGTAGGCGTGGTGGCTGAGGTTGACGACGGTCGTGCGGTCCGTGGTGGCCGCGCAGTCCAGGGAGAGCGTCCCGGCGGCGTCGAGCGCGTACACGGCGGTGACGTCGAGCGCTCCGGGGAAGCCCATGTCGCCGTCGGGGCTGTGCAGGCGCAGGCGCAGCCCGGCCGTGTCGCCCTCGGTGAAGGGGGTCGCCTCCCAGATCCTGCCGTCGAAGCCCGCGGGGCCGCCGTGCAGGGCGTGGCCCCGGTCGTTGACGGGGATCTCGTGGACCGTCCCGGCGAGCCTGAAGCGGCCGTGGGCGATGCGGTTGGCGTAACGGCCGATCAGCGCCCCCAGGTAGGGGCTCTTCTCCGCGTACCGGTCGAGCG
Source organism: Streptomyces sp. NPDC093071 (assembly GCF_044754545.1). Lineage (NCBI taxonomy): Bacteria > Bacillati > Actinomycetota > Actinomycetes > Kitasatosporales > Streptomycetaceae > Streptomyces > Streptomyces sp. NPDC093071. The sequence continues at coordinate 895,311 of NZ_JBIVPH010000002.1, forward strand.
AGGGCAGCGACAGGACGACGTTGCCGGTGCGGCCGGTGGTGTCGGGGACGCCGAGGGCGTGCAGGACGCCCCCGTAGGTGAGGATCTCCGCGTACACGCCGGAGGGGGAGTCGAGGCGCCAGAGTGCTACGTCCTCTCCTTCCGGGGTGGTGCCGAACGGCCGGTGACGGACGGTGGGTCGGGGCATGGGGAGTCCTCGGGACGGCTGGGTGATGGGGGTTTTGCGGGGTGAGGGGGGCTCTGTGGGTCGGGTTCCGCCCCGGCGGTCAGTCCGCGTCCCCTCCCCCGGGGGCCGGCGCGACCGTGTGGGCGCCGCCGGTGGATTCGCGGATCGCGAGCCGGTAGCCGGGCCTGATGCGCCGGGGCTCGGTGACGGTGCCGCCCGCGAGGCGTTCGACGAGCCGGTCGACGGCGTGCCGGGCGATGGCCCGCTTGTCCGGGCAGACCGTGGTGAGGCCGATGGCGCCGTAGCGGCTCTCCTCGATGTCGTCGAAGCCGACCACGGCGATGTCCTCGGGGACGCGCAGGCCGCGTTCGGCGAGGGTGCGCATCGCGCCGAGGGCGATCAGGTCGTTGTAGGCGAAGACGGCGTCGGGGCGGGCGCCCCGTTCGAGGAGTTCCGCCATGGCCGCGGCGCCGTCGCCGCGCCCGTAGCCGTCGGTGGCGACGACCAGGGACTCGTCGGGCTCGACGCCCGCGGCGGTGAGTTCCTCGCGCCAGCCGCGCAGGCGCAGGTGGGCGGGCTGGCGTTCGCGGCCGGTGCGGGAGCCGAGGAAGGCGATCCGCCGCCGGCCGAGGTCGAGGAGGTGCCGGACCGCGCTGCGGGCGGCGGCCACGTTGTCGATGGCGATCTGGTCGTACGGCGCCTCGTACTCGCGCTCGCCGAGCAGCACGAGCGGCGAGGTCTCCTGCCGGGCGAGCAGGTCGTCGTTCTCCAGGTGGATGGGGCTCAGGATGAGGCCGTCGATGACGTGGGAGCGGAACTCCTGGCAGACCAGGAGCTCCCGCTCGCGCAGTCCGGCGGTGTGGTCGACGAGCACGGTGTAGTCGTGCTGGGCGGCGGCGTCGATGACGGCGCCCGCCAGCTCGGCGAAGTACGGGTTGCCGAGCTCGGGCACGGCGAAGGCGATGATGCCGGTGCGGCCCTTGCGCAGGTGCCGGGCCGTGAGGTTCGGACGGTAGCCGAGCTCGTCGATGGCCCGCTGCACCTTGGCGCGCATCTGCGGGGTGACGTGGGGATAGTTGTTCACCACGTTGGACACGGTCTTGATCGACACGCCGGCCCGCTGCGCGACGTCCTTGAGGCTGACGCCCACGGAACTCCTCTGGTTCGGCTCTGACCGGGCGGACCGGTGGTCCGGATGGTCCGGGTGGGGTTGGCTCCGGCGTCAGAGCGTTCTTCTGCTCCGTGAAACGTACCGCTGTGCCACGACGACCAGGATCAGGAAGCCTCCGCTGACCACCGACTGGTACGAGGAGTTCAGCGAGCCGATCTGGTTGATGAGGTTCTGGATGACGGCGAGCAGCAGGACGCCCCACAGGGTGCCGCTGACCGAGCCCGCCCCGCCGACCAGGAGCGTGCCGCCGATGACGACGGCGGCGATCGCGTCGAGCTCCATGCCGGTGCCGATGATGGTGACGCCGGAGGAGAGCCGGGCCGCGTTGAGGGCCCCGGCGAAGCCCGCGAGCAGACCGCTGAGCACGTACACCGTCACCTTGGCGCGGGCGACCGGCAGTCCCATGAGGGTGGCCGCGTCGCCGCTGCCGCCGACGGCGAACAGGGTCTGTCCGAAGGAGGTGCGCTGGAGGACGACGCCACCGATGCCGAAGAGGGCGAGCGCGACGAGGATCGGGTGGCCGAAGCCGAGGACACTGCCCTGGCCGAGTGCGGCGAACGCCGAGCCCTTGGGCACCAGATGGGTGGTGGCGCCCTCGTCGGTGAGCGCGAGCAGCAGTCCGCGCGCGCCCAGGAGGGAGGCGAGGGTGACGATGAAGGGCGCCATGCCGGCACGGGCGATGAGCAGGCCGTTGAGCAGGCCGATCGCCCCGCACACCACGAGCGGTACGAGGAGCGCCGGCAGCAGGCCCCACTGCGAGGCCCAGGCGGCCAGGACGCCGCCGAGGGCGAAGACGGAGCCGACGGACAGGTCGATGCCGCCGGTGATGATCACCAGGGTCATGCCGAGGGCCACGATCGCCAGGAACGAGGCCTGGACGAGGACGCCCCGGGCGTTGTCGAGGGTGGGGAAGGTGGGGTACGCGAAGGAGGCGATCAGCACGACGAGGAGGAGGACGGCGAGCACGCCCTGGCGCTGGACCAGGGAGAGGAGGCGTTCCGGGCCGGAGGTCCCGGCGTCCGCGCGCCCGGTCTTCGCGGGGGCGCCCGTCCCCGGTGCGGTGAGGGAGGAGGTGGGGTTCATCGGGATCGGCGCTCCCGTGCGACGTAGACGGCGGCGACGATGATGGCCGCCTGGGCGATCTGGGCGGTGGAGTCGGGCAGGTCGTGCTTGACGAGGGTGGCGCGCAGCAGCTGCATGAGCAGGGCGCCCGCGACGGTGCCGAGGACGCGGACGGAGCCGCCGCTGAGCGGGGTCCCGCCGACCACGACGGCGGTAATGGCGGAGAGTTCCATCAGGGTGCCGAGCGAGGACGGGTCGCTGGCGGTGAGGCGGGCGGTGGCGAGGACGCTGGCGAGGGCGGCGAGCACCCCGCACAGCACGTACACCCCGGTCAGGACGCGCTTCACGGGCAGTCCTGCCAGACCTGCGGCGGCGCGGTTGCCGCCGATGGCGACGATCTGGCGGCCGAAGGTGGTCCGGTGGACGAGGAGGGCGACGGCGAGCGCCAGGGCTCCGGCGACGATCACGACCAGGGGGACGCCGAGGAGGCTGCCGGTGCCGAGGGCGAGCAGGTCGGGGTTGACGATCTGCTTGAGCTGTCCGTCGGCCAGTACGAGCGCGAGGCCCCGGCCGCCGACGAACAGGGCGAGGGTGGCGACGATGGGTTGCAGCCCCACCACGGACACCAGGGTGCCGTTGATCGCGCCGACGAGGGCGCCCGCGAGGAGGGCGACCAGCAGGGCGGGCACGAGTCCGTAGCCGAGGTAGAGCGGGAGCAGCGCCGTGGCAAGGGCCATGGCGGAGCCCACGGACAGGTCGACGCCCTCGGTGCCGATGACCAGGGCCATGCCGAGGGCCACGATGACGATCGGGGCGACCTGGACGAGCTGGGTGCGGAGGTTGTCGGCGGTGAGGAAGTGGTCGGTGAACAGGGCGTTGAACAGCAGGAGCGCGGCCACGGCGGCGTAGACGCCGTACTCCTGGAACCACGCGGCGGCGTTCGGCCGGGTCCCGGCGGCGCGGGCCGGTGCCGCGCTGGCCTGGGTGGTCATCGGGGGTCCTCCTCGGCGGCCGGGGCGCCCGGTGCGGTGGGGTCGGGGTTCTCGGTGGTCTTCGTGAGCGGTACGGGGCCGGGCTCGGGCGCGGCTTCTCCGGCGGGTGGCGCGTGGTCGGTGCCTCCGGCGGGTGGCGCGTGGTCGGTGCCTCCGGCGGGTGGCGCGTGGTCGGCGAGGGCCGCGAGCAGGGCCTCCTCCGACACGTTCTCGCCGACCAGTTCGCCCGCTGCGGCGCCGTTCCTGAGGACGACGATCCGGTCGGCGCCCTCGACCAGCTCCTCGATGTCGGAGGAGATCAGGAGGACGGCGAGGCCCTCCTGGGCGAGTTCGTCGATGAGGGCCTGGACCTCGGCCTTGGCCCCGACGTCGATGCCCCGGGTGGGTTCGTCCAGGAGCAGGACCTTGGGTTCGAGGCAGAGCCAGCGGGCCAGGAGGACCTTCTGCTGGTTGCCGCCGGAGAGTTCGCCGACCTTCTGCTCGGGGCTGGACGCCTTGATCCGCAGCCGCTTCATGAAGATCTCGACCACGCGGTCCTGCCGCGCCCGCGAGACGACGCCCGCGCGCGAGAGCCGGGGCAGGGCGGCGAGCACGATGTTCTCGCGGACGGACAGGCCCGGGACGATGCCCTCGGCCTTGCGGTCCTCGGGGAGCAGGCTGATGCCGGCGCGGATCGCGCGCGCGGAGGAGAGGCGGCCGAGCGGCGTGCCGCCGACGCGGACCTCTCCCCCGTCCAGGGGCAGGGCTCCGGCCAGGGCCTTGGCGGTCTCGCTGCGGCCGGAGCCGAGCAGGCCGCCGAGGCCGAGCACCTCGCCGGGGCGGAGCGCGAGGGAGACGTCGTCGAGCTGGTGGCGGCGGGTCAGGCCGGTGGCGGTCAGGACGGGTTCGCGGGTGATGTCGTGGCCCTCGGCGCCGAAGCCGGTCACGCCGTGCCGGCGCACCTCGGAGATCTCGCGGCCGAGCATCATGGACACGAGCCGTACGCGGTCGAGTGCGGCGAGCGGGCCGGTGTGGATGTGCCGGCCGTCGCGCAGGACGGTGACCCGGTCGCAGATCCGGTACAGCTCGTCCATGCGGTGGCTGACGTACACCACGGCGATGTCGCGCCGGCGCAGGTCGTCGATGACCCGGAAGAGGGTCTCGACCTCGCGCGGTTCCAGGGAGGAGGTGGGCTCGTCCATGACGACGACGTGGGCCTCGACGGAGACCGCGCGGGCGAGGGCGACCATCTGCTGGGTGCCGATGCCCAGGGTGTTCAGGGGGCGGCGGGGGTCGACGGCGACGCCGAAGCCGCCGAGGAGTTCCGCGGCCTCGGCGTGCATCCGGGCGAAGTCGATGAGGCCGAGGCGGTTCTTGGGCTCCCGGCCGAGGAAGATGTTCCGGGCCACGCTCATCAGCGGGACCAGGTTCACCTCCTGGTAGATCGTGGAGATGCCGGCCTCCTGCGCCTCGGAGGGGCGGGCGAACCGCACCGGCCGTCCCGACAGGAGCAGTTCGCCGCCGTCCGGGCGGTGCACGCCGGTGAGCACCTTGATGAGGGTGGACTTGCCGGCGCCGTTCTCACCGACGAGGGCGTGGGTCTCGCCGGCGCGGAGGGTGAACGAGACGTCGTCGAGGGCGACCACGCCGGGGAAGCGCTTCCCGACGCCGCGGGCCTCCAGCACCGTCGGCGCGGTGCCGCTCGGCGCGGGCGCCGGCGTTTCGGGGGGTGCCATGAACGTGGCCTTCCGAAGAGGGGTGATGAAGGGGAGGGGGGTCGGGGCCGCCCCCGTCGCCGGGCGGCGGTGAGCGAGACCGCCGCGGGCGGGGAGGCGGGGCGGCCCCTCGGCCGGGTGGTGACCCGGGCCGGTGGGCGTACGGACCGGGCCGCGGTTCCCGCCGGAACCACGGCACCGGCCCGTACGGTTCGGGGGGCGGTGCGCAGGACGTGCTCGTACCGGCCGCGTATGCGTACCGGCGTGCGCCGGTGCCGGGCCGTGCGCCCTTGGCCGTCCGTACGGCGTGTCGGCCGTGCGTCCGTAACGGGGCGGGTCCGTACTGGGGCGTGTCCGTACCGGGGCGTGTCCCTACCGGAGCGGGTCCGTAACGGGGCCCTTCCGTACCGGGGCGCGTCCCTACCGGGGCGCGTCCCTACCGGGGCGCGTCCCTACCGGGGCGCGTCCCTACCGGGGCGGGTCCGTACCGGGGCGGGTCCGTACCGGAGCGCGTCCGTACCGGAGCGCGTCCGTACCGGCCTCGCGTCAGTACGCTCCGCCGAGGGATTCCTTGGCGTTGGCCGGGTCGTAGGCGCGGTCCGCGATGATGACGTCCTCGGGGATGCCCTCGCCGGCGTAGAACTTCTGCGCGGTGGCGAAGGCCAGCGGGCCGAAGCGCGGGTTGGACTCGATGACGGCGTTCAGCTCGCCGTTGACCAGGGCCTGGACGGCGTTGCGGGTGCCGTCGATGGACACGATCTTGACGTCCTTGCCCGGGGTCTTGCCCGCCGCCTTGAGGGCGGTGACGGCGCCGAGGGCCATCTCGTCGTTCTCGGCGTAGACCGCCGTGATGTCGGGCTTCGACTGGATCAGCTGCTCCATGACCTGCTGGCCCTTGTCGCGGGCGAACTCGCCGGTCTGCTGGGCGACGATCTCCAGGCCGGGGGCGGTGGCCTTCACCTGGTCGACGAAGCCCTTGGTGCGGTCGGTGGTGACGCTGTTTCCGGAGGAGCCGAGCAGGATCGCGACCTTGCCCTTGCCGCCGGTCGCCTTCGCCATCGCGTCGGCGGCCCGCTTGCCCTGCTCGACGAAGTCCGAGCCGAGGAAGGCCAGGTAGTCCTTGCAGGCCGTGGCGTTGATCTTGCGGTCGATGGTGAGGACGGGGACCTTCTTGGCTGCGGCGGCCTGGAGGGCGGGCTCCAGGCCGTCGGAGTTGAGCGGGGCCACGATGAGGAACTGCGCGCCCTGGGCGAGCATGTCCTGGATGTCGCTGATCTGCTTGGACAGCTGGGACTGCGCGTTCGTGGTGAGGAGCTTCTTGACGCCGACCTTGGCGGCCTCGTCCTTGATGGACTGCGTCTCGGCGATGCGGAAGGGGTTGGCCTCCTTCTCCGACTGGGAGAAGCCGACGATCGCGTTCTTGAGGTCGAGCTTCGGAGCGCCGTAGGTGGTGAGGGTGCAGCCCTCTCCGGTGGCGGACGCGGTGGGCGTCTGGACCGTCTGGGCGCCCTGGCCGCTGTCGCCGCCCGCGTTGTCCGCGGTCTCCGACTTGGCGCAGCCGGAGAGGGCGAGCGCGGCGGTGGCGACGACGGCGCAGGCGACGGAGAGGGTGCGGGTTCTCTTCGGAAGGGTCGGCGAAAGGGTCATCGGAAGGACACTCCTTGGCGGGGGACAGCACCGCCGAGTGGCGTGCGGTCGCGCGGGGCTGGGAAGAGGAGCCGGCCCGCCGCGATGGGCCGGCGGACCGCTGGTGCGCGGCCTCGATCCGCTCGGATCAAGGCCCTGGACTGGGGAGACCATGGCTCGGAGCAACCGTTCGACTGGTCGGCGGCTTCGGCTTTACAACGTTATAACCGCGTCCCGGCGAACGCGGCAAGAGGCCGGGACAACGTTTCCGGAATGCGTCCGCGACGCGAAGCGGCCGTAACGGCCCACCGGGTGACGGACCGTCGCCACCGCCTCCGCGAGGGGTCTGGACAGCCTCCGCACCGCGTGCTGTCATTCCGCTGCACACGATTTTTCCAACGTTGGAATGACGGCCGTCCCCTGCCGCCGGCACCTCCCGTGCCGGTGTACGGACGGGCCGTACGCCGTCGTCCCCGGCCTGTCGGCGCGTCCGCGCGGCGGCCGCCGGGCCACCCGTGCCCCCGAGGCGGACACGCGGCCTCACCGGAGTGCCTCCGCCGTCACGCCCTCCCGGGTCCGGTTCCGATTCCCCTCTCCCCGAGGAAAGACTCGATGACACGACGAAACATCCGCCCCCGAACCGGAACGTGGGCGCTGCTCACCGCGGCGGCCCTGGTGCTGTCCGCGGGCGTCCCGGCCGCCACCGCGGCGGCCGGGCCCTCCCCCGCGTCCCCCGCGTCCGCCGCCTCACCCGCCTCCCCGTCCGCCCGGGACGCCGCCGTCGAGGTGCACGGCCTGAAGGGCGAGTACTTCAGCATGTCGGCGCCCGGCGCCCGGGACTTCGCCGAACTCGGCGGCGTCTCCCTCGACCCGCAGATCGACTTCTCCGGCCTGACCGGCACCTTCCAGTCGCTCACCGGCCGGTCCGAGCACACCACCGCCCGCTGGACCGGCCGGATCGAGGCCCCGGTCACCGGCGACTACACCTTCCACGGCATCGGGGACAACGGCTTCCGGCTGTTCGTCGACGGCCGGCCGGTCATCGACCACTGGGTGCCCGACTGGGACCGGGAGCAGACCAGCGCGCCCGTGCACCTCAAGGCCGGCGAGAAGCACGAATTCCGCCTGGAGATGTTCCAGGACGTCGGCGGCGCCAACATGTTCCTGCGCTGGTCGACGCCCACGATGCCCAAGCAGCTCGTGCCGGAGTCCGCGTTCACCCCGCCCGACGACTTCGAGGTCTACCCGGTGGAGCCGACCGTCCCGGCGGACGGACGACAGCTGCGGCTGCGGTTCGACCACCGGGTCGGCGGCCTGGAGAAGGTGGCCGAGCACCTCACCGTCGAGGCCGACACCACCCCGATGCCGATCAGGAAGGTCCGCGTCGCCCCGGGCGACCGGAACACCGTCCTCGTCGACCTCGCCGAGCCGGTCCAGAAGGGCCAGCGGGTACGGGTCGACTACGACGGCCTCGGCGGCCTGCGGAACGGCGACGAGACCGTGCCCCGCATCCTGCGCTCGGCGTCCAACGCCTCCACCCACCGGCTGACCACCGCGTGGGGCGACCGGCTGGACGAGAAGCACCCGCTGCCGGAGTACCCGCGCCCGCAGCAGGTGCGCGGCAAGTGGAAGAACCTCAACGGCCCCTGGCAGTTCGCCGGGGCCGGAGCCGGGGAGACGCCGGTCTTCGGCAAGGACCTGGCCGAGCGGATCACCGTCCCGTTCCCGGTCGAGTCGCAGCTCTCCGGGATCGAGCGGCACGAGGACCACATGGTCTACCGGCGCCTCGTGGACGTCCCGAAGGACTGGAAGGTCGGCAAGGCCGGCAAGGGCGACCGGCTGATGCTCCACTTCGGCGCCGTCGACCACCGGGCCCGCGTCTGGGTCAACGGCAAGCGGGTCGCCGAGCACACCGGCGGCTACACCGCCTTCAGCGCCGACGTCACCGACGCCCTCAAGGACGGGGGCCCGCAGGAGGTCGTCGTCGCGGTCACCGACACCGGCGGCCCGAACCAGCCGACCGGCAAGCAGTCCACCCGCCCCGGCGGCATCTTCTACACCCAGTCCTCGGGCATCTGGCAGACGGTCTGGATGGAGCCCGTCGCCCCCGTCTCCATCGACGACGTCGTCACGACCCCGGACATCGACACCGGCACCCTGGCCGTGAAGGTCGAGTCGGCCCGCGCCTCGGCCGGCGCGCGCGTGGAGGCCGTGGCCCGCGACACCCGCGGCCGGGTCGTCGGCCGGATCACCGGACCCGCCGGCGAGGAGCTGCGCCTGCCGGTGGCGAACCAGCGCCTGTGGAGCCCGGACGACCCGTACCTCTACGACCTGGAAGTGCGGCTGACCGACGGCAGGTCGTCCGACCGGATCGACAGCTACTTCGGGATGCGGAAGATCGCGGTCGAGAAGGTCGGCGGCTTCCCGAAGCTGGTGCTCAACGGCAAGCCGGTCTTCTCCCTGGCCACCCTCGACCAGGGCTTCTGGCCGGACGGCCTCTACACCCAGCCCAGCGACGAGGCGCTCGCCTTCGACCTGGAGGCCCACAAGAAGCTCGGCTTCAACGCCGTGCGCAAGCACATCAAGGTGGAGTCGTCGCGCTGGTTCTACCACGCCGACCGGCTCGGGCTGCTGGTCTGGCAGGACTTCGTCTCCGGCGACCTCACCGACGAGACCGGCCGCAAGGCCTTCGTCGACCAGGGCCGCGAGATGATGCGCCAGCACCACGACTCCCCCTCCGTCATCGGCTGGATCGTCTTCAACGAGGGCTGGGGCGAGTGGAACCGGGAGGAGACCGGCCGGATCGCCGAGTCCGTGAAGGCGGCCGACCCGTCCCGGATCGTCAACGCCCACAGCGGGGTCAACTGCTGCAACTCCAAGGGTGACTCCGGCAAGGGCGACGTCCTCGACCACCACGACTACAACAACACCGACGCCCCCTATCCGGACCACCGGGTCGCGATGGACGGCGAGCACGGCGGCTTCACCCTGCGCACCCCCGGCCACATGTGGCCCGGCGCCCCGACCGTGATCTACAGCGGCGTCGCCGACAAGGAGGCGCTGACCCGGAAGTACGTCGAGAACACCGAGAAGTTCTACCTGGAGGCCGCGGGCGCCGAGCTGTCCGGCTCCGTCTACACCCAGATCTCCGACCTGGAGAACGAGCTCAACGGCCTCTACACGTACGACCGCAGGGAGATCAAGGTCGACCCGGTGCGGGTCCGCGCGGTCAACCGGAAGGTGATCGCGGCGGGCGCGGCCGCCGGGCGGCGCGCGCCCCTGAAGGGCGGTGCCTCCTGGTCCCTGGACGAGGGCGCGGGCACGACCGCGCGGGACTCCGGGCCGCAGAAGCGTCCGCTCGCCCTGAACGAGGGCGCCGCCTGGGCCCCGGGCGTCGGCGGCAGCGCGCTGAGGTTCGACGGGAAGGGCGGCTTCGCCCAGACCGACGGCCCGGTCGTGGACACCACCGCGAGCTACACCGTGTCCGCGTGGGCCGCGCTCGACGCCCTGCCGGGCAACTACGCGACCGTGGTCAGCCAGGACGGCCGGCGCCAGGAGAACCCCTTCTACCTCCAGTACGGGCAGGGCGCCTTCGCCTTCAGCACCCCGGGCGGCAACCGGGCCCGGTACGCGACGACGCCCGAACTCGGCCGCTGGTACCACCTGGTGGGCGTGCGGGACACCGCGAGGAACGAGATCCGGCTGTACGTGGACGGCGCCCTCGCGGCGACGGCGACGCCCGGCCCGGCGGACGTGAGCACCGGACCGCTCGCGGTCGGGCGGGCCCGGTGGGGCGGCGGGAACGTCGACTTCTGGAACGGTGCGGTCGACCAGGTGCGGGTGTTCGACAAGGCGCTCTCCACCGAAGAGGTGACCGCGCTGCACACGGCCGAGAAGCCGTAGCCGGCACGGGGGGGGCGGGTCCTTCCGGGCGGCAGCGCCCGGAAGGACCCGCCGGTGTCCGTCAGGGGGCCCAGGGGGCTTCGAGCGTCCAGCCGCTGTCGGCCGTGAGCGTCTGCGGCCGGTCGAAGCCGCCGCTCCCGGCGCCCGAGGCGATGTACACCGCGGACTCGAAGTGGCGCAGGTACGCGCCGGGGACGTTCAGCGACTCGAAGGTGACGCCGGTCCCGCCGACGCCCGGCCGGGCGCAGAAGGTGGCGTCCTGCCGGAAGAGCGCGGAGCCGTCGTCGGCGGCGGTGCCCACCCGGCTGTTGGCGTGCCGCAGGAACCGGCCCGGGTAGTTCACCGACTCGAACGAGTAGCAGGACGAGTCGGCGAGGCCGCGCCGCACCGTGAACGTGGCGTCCTGCTTCAGCAGGGCGGGGCTGTTCCCGTTGACGACCTCGGTCCGGGCCAGGCTGTCGACGTGGCGCAGGTAGCGGTCGGTGTGGCCCCAGGTGGCCACGCGCAGCGAGCGCCGCACGTCCGTGGACAGCAGGACGGAGCTGCGCCAGAGGGCGGGTTCGCCCGTGTTCCAGGTGGCGTCCGCCGCGAAGGAGGAGGCCGTGTCCCAGGGGTTGGGGCCGCCGCTGCGGGCCAGGTACACGTTGTCGGCGTAGTGCCGCAGGTACGCGCCGGGGAAGTTCAGCGACTCGTACGAGGTGCCGCCGGCCGCGAGCCCGGTGCGGGCGCACCAGGTGGCGTCGGCCGCGAACGACCCGCCGGTGTCGCCGTCGAGGCGCACGCGGTTGGCGGAGTGGCGCAGATAGCGCCCGGGCAGGTTCACCGACTCGAAGGAGTAGCAGCGCGGGTCGGCGAGTCCGGCGACGGTGCGGAAGGAGGCGTCCTGGCGGGCCCCGTCGGCGGAGGCGCCGGTCAGCACGTCGGTGCGGGCGAGGGAGTCGGCGTGCCGCAGGTAGCGGTCGGTGAAGCCGGGCGTGGTGACCCGGAAGGAGCGCACGTGGCCGAGGGTGTGGCCCGGTGTCGCGTTGAGGTTGCGGGAGGCCGCGATGAGCGAGCCGTGGACGGCGCGCAGGGTGGCGGTGTCGACCTTCTGGACCCGCCGGTCGTAGGTGAGCAGGCCGTTGTACTCGCCCTCGACGTCGGTGATCTCGGTGTAGACGTAGGCGGAGACGCCCTTGGTGGTCATGAGCGCCTGCACGTCGCGGACCATGCCGGTGTACCGGTCGTTGAGCTGGGCCGTGCCGAAGACCTGCTCGTAGGCGAAGAACTGCCCGTTGGGGCTGTACTCGTGGCCGGGCGTGCGCAGTCCGATGCCGCCGAACTCGCCGAGGACGGAGATCCGGGTGGCCGAGGGGCGGGGGGCGTCGGGACCGGTGTAGACGTGCCAGTCCATGATGTCGCCGTTGCCCGGGTCGCCCTTGGAGACACAGCAGTTGTAGCCGCTGTGGGAGTTCATGAGGCGGCCGGGGTCGTAGTTCTCCAGGTCGGTGGTGACCCGGCGGGTGTCGTCGAGGTTCCACTCGCCCCAGCCCTCGTTGAACGGGACGTAGGCGACGACGGCCGGGGAGAACCGGTGCTCGTCGACGATCTCGCGGGCTTCGGTCTCGAACTGGGCGATCTGCGCCGGGGTGCGGTCGGCGTCGAAGGCGGGCGTGGAGGGGATGTCCTGCCACACCAGGAGTCCGAGCCGGTCGGCGTGGTAGTACCAGCGGGCGGGCTCGACCTTGATGTGCTTGCGCACCATGTTGAAGCCCAGGTCCTTGTGCTTCTGCAGGTCGGAGGCGAGGGCGGCGTCGGTGGGCGCGGTGTAGAGGCCGTCGGGCCAGAAGCCCTGGTCGAGGGTGCCGATCTGGAAGACGAACTCGCCGTTCAGGGTGGGGCGCAGGACGCCGTTGACGAGCTTCTTGCCGACCTCGCGCATCCCGAAGTAGCTGGTGACGGTGTCGACTCCGGCGCCCGAGGCGTTGCGGAGGGTGACCCGGAGGTCGTACAGGAAGGGGTCGTCGGGCGACCAGCGGCGGGCGTTCGGCACCGGTACGGAGAACTCGGTGAAGCCGCCGGTGGCGGTGCCGACCACCTGGGCGCCGTTCAGGGCCTCGGCGCGGACGGTGTGGCCGCCGACGTCGCCGCGGGTGAAGACCCTGACCCGCGCGGTGCCGGTGGCGAGATCGGGCCTGATGTCGACGGAGTAGATCGAGGAGACGGGGGTGGGCTCCAGCCAGACGGACTGCCAGATGCCGGAGGTGGGGGTGTAGAAGATGCCGCTGGGGTTGTTGGTCTGCTTGCCGACCGGCTGCTTCTCGCCGCGCCCGTCGGTGGGGTCGTAGACGCGGACGACCAGCTCGTTGGAGCCGGCGCGCAGCTGCGGGGTGATGTCGACCTCGAAGCGGTCGTAGCCGCCCTTGTGGCTGGTGACGCGGGTGCCGTTGACCCAGACGGTGGCCTCGTGGTCGACGGCGCCGAAGTGGAGTTGCACCCGGCGGCCGGACCAGCTCTGGGGGACGGTGAAGGAGCGCTTGTAGAACATCAGGTCGCGGTTGTCGTTCCGCATGATCCCGGAGAGCGCGGACTCCACCGGGTACGGGACGAGGATGCGCTCCGGCAGGGTCTGGCCGAGCGGCGGGGCCGCGTTGCGGTCGACGTTGCCGGAGGCGTCGGCGGGCGGGTTGAGGAACTCCCACTCTCCGTTGAGGGACTGCCAGTCGGGCCGCGTCATCTGGGGACGCGGGTACTCGGGCAGGGGATTGGTGGTGGACACCTGAGAGGTCCACGGGGTGGTCAGGGGCGGCGTCTTGGGGACGACGGCGGCGGAGGCTGCGGTGGTTCCGGAGAACAGCAGGCCTCCGGCCATCGTCAACAGGGCCGCCAGGCAGGCGACGACGCGTCGCATCGGGCTCCTCCTGGGCAGGACGGCGCCCGGAGTCCGGCACACGTCGGGGCCGTCCGGCCGTTCGGCGTGCGGGAGTCCGTGCGGAGTTGACGAGCGGCTCGAACGAGGTCCCGTCCGGCGGGATCCTGAACCGGACGGGTCCGAGGGGCGGAGCGCCCCGGTCCTCGGCGGCGGACGAGGTGGGGAGGAACCTAACAGGAAACAGTTCTCAACGGAATCGCCCAGGAACCGAAGAGAAACAAACAATTTCTCTCGCACCGGCTCCAGGACGCACGCGCCCCCATGTTGACATGCTCACTCCCGGTCGAGATGCTGCGGACGCGGGATTACATCGATGTAAACCATGATCGGTGCAACGATGCCGGCCGGCCTCACCGGGAGCCACCATGAAACGTGCACGACGTCCCTCCGGGGCGCTCGCCCTGGCCCTCTCCCTGCTCTTCGCCCTGGTCGCCGCCCTGCCCGGGGCCGCTCCCGCCGAGGCCGGACAGACCTCGCTGCGGGCCGCCGACCCCAGCGTCCTGCGGGTCGGCGGCACCTACGTCGCGGTGCAGTCGACCGGCAACGGCATCGACGTGCGCCAGGCCTCCTCGACGGCCGGGCTCGCCACCGCGCCGGCCCACCGGATCTGGACCGACGTCCGGAACCTCGGCGAGGTGTGGGCGCCGGAGATCGTCCGCGACGGCGGGCGCTACCACGTCTACTTCACGGCCGGCCGGGGCGCCGCCCACCGGATGTACGCGATCAGCTCCGCGAGCCCCGACAGCGGGTACACGGCGGAGACGAAGCTCGCCCTGCCCGACGACAAGTGGGCCATCGACGGCACCCTGTTCACCTTCAACGGGCAGCGCTGGTTCGTGTGGTCCGGCTGGGCCGGGGACACGAACGTCGAGCAGAACCTCTACATCGCCCGGATGAGCGGCCCGACCACCCCGACCGGGGCCCGGTACGTCATCTCGCAGCCGCGCGAACCCTGGGAGCGGGTCGTCGGGAACCCGTACATCAACGAGTCCCCCGAGGCGATCAAGGACCCGAACGGGCAGCTGCACGTCGTGTACTCCGCCAACGGCAGCTGGAGCGACCGGTACTGCCTGGCCGACCTGCGGCTGCGGGCCGGCGGCGACCCGACGCACGTGTGGGACTGGTACAAGTCGAACGGCTGCCTCTTCGGCTCCCACCGCGACGCCATGATGTCCGGCTGGGACCCGACGCTGCGCGTCGACGGCCCCGGCCACCACACCTTCGTCCTGCTCGACGGCGACATCGCCACCAGCCCGCCGGCCGGTCCGACGTTCCCCCTGATGTTCCACGCGGTGCCGAAGGGGACGCCGTACGCCTGGGAGAACCGCTACTGGTACACCGGCGGCTTCTGCTGGTGGGGCGACACCGCGTACCGGCGGGCGAACGTGCCCGGCGCGAACACGGACACCGGCTGGAGCCTGAAGTTCTTCGAGTAGGCCGCCGTCCTCCCTTTCTCCTTCCGATCGCCGGAATCTGCATCCGGAAGCCCCGTCCGGACCGAATCACGGGCAGCATCCACGGACCGGACGGGCCGGTCCGGGCGAGGAGGCCGCCATGCGCGTCGGCGGAAAGCGCGTCCTGGTCGTGGGGGCGACCGGCAGCGTCGGAGGGCTCGCCGCGGGGCGGCTGGCGGAGCTGGGGGCGTCGACGGCGCTGGCCGGCCGCGACCGGGCCCGGCTCGCCGGGAGGGCCGCCGACCTGGGCGGACGCCCGTACCACTCCTTCGAGGCCTACGACCTGGGCGCCTGCGAGGCGCTCGCCCCCTGGGCCGCCGAAGTCCTGGGCGGGCTCGACGCCGTCGTGGTCGCCCTGGGGGTGGCGGGCTTCGGCGCCGCCCGGGACATGCCCGAGGCCGCCGCCGAGCACCTCCTGGCGGTGAACGCGCTGGCCCCCATGGCGATCGTCCGGGGAGCCCTGCGCGTGCTGCCGCCGGGCGGCGGCGTCTCCGTCGTGACCGGAACGATCGTCGACCGCCCGGTGTCCGGCGCCGCCGACTACGCGGCCGCCAAGTCCGCGCTCGCCGCGTGGCTCGGCGTCGCGGCCCGCGAGTCCCGCCGCGCCGGGCTCTCCGTCCTGGACGTGCGGCTGCCCCACCTGGACAACGGCTTCGCCGGCCGCGCCGTGGTCGGCACTCCCCCGCCCCTGCCCGAGGGGGCGGACGCGGCCGGGGCGGTGGAGTCGCACCTCGTCGCCCCGCTCCTGGAACGCCTCGGGAGCGGGGCGGCGGCGGAAGGCGCGAGGACATGACGGGGCACCCGTCCTCCGGGGACGGCCCCGCGCGCCCGGTCTGGCGCGTGGCGCCCGACGGCGGTCGTACGGCGCCCCGGCACTGCGCCCATCTGGACGCCCCGGAAGGGCCCGGGACCCTGCCGGGGGCGGTGTGCGCGCCGTGCGCGGCACGGGGCCGTTCCTGGCGGCGGCTGCGGTGGTGCGCGACCTGCGGGCACGTGGGGTGCTGCGACAGCTCCCCCGGCGCGCACGCCCACGCCCACCACCTCGCGACCGGTCATCCGGTGGCGGTGTCCCTCGCCCCGGACGAGGACTGGGCCTGGTGCTTCGCGGACGAGCTGTTCCTGGTGCGGGCGGAGGGCTCCTGAGGGCGGAGCGCGGTGCGGGGTCTCGGAGCGGGCTCCCGGCGCAGGGTCTCGGAGCAGGCTCCCGGCGTGGACTCCCGGCGCAGGGTCTCGACGTGGGCTCCCTGCGCGGTTCAGCTCACGCCGGTCAGCGTGGCGTAGACGACCGTGTTGGCCCGGTAGCCGGTGTCGCCGGACCAGTCGCCGCCGCAGGTGATCAGGCGCAGCTCCGGGCGGCCGGAACCGCCGTAGACCTCGTCGTCGGGGAAGCGGTCCTTGGCGTACTCCTCCACCGCGTCGACCGTGAAGAGGGCCGTGCGGCCGTCCGCGCGCTCGATCGCGATCCCGGCGCCCCGCGTCAGGGCGCCGAGCCGGTGGAAGACGGCGGGCCCCGCCGGGGTGTCCAGATGGCCCGTCAGGACGGCCGTCCCCGGCGAGCCGGGCGGGGTCCCCCGGGCGTACCAGCCTGCGAAGGCCGGGAGGTTCGGGGGCGGCGGCTCCAGCCTGCCCTCCGCGTCCAGCGCCAGGCGCATCAGACGGGCGTCGACGCCGATGGCCGGGATCCGGACCCGTACCGGATCCGACGCGGGGAGCGGCTCGGGGGCGGCGTCGGGGCGGTCCGGGACCTCCCGCACGGCGGCCCGCGCGTCCGCCGGCCGGGTCCGCTCGGCGGACGGCGGGGCGGCGGGGCCGCCCATCGCGTCGGCGAGCAGCAGCGCGCCGGCGAGCGCGGCCCAGGCGAGCGCCTTGGACGACGGGGCGTACCGCGACCGCGGGCCGCCGGGCCGCGTCAGGCCCGGGCCCCCGCGCCCGTGGCGCGCCGGCGCATCTTGAGCGCGCCGCCCGCGACGGCCGCGCCCACGAGGAGCCAGCCCAGGCCGAACTCGCTCTCCTTGCCGGCGGTCCCGCCGAAGCCCGCGTCGACGGCGCCGTTCGGACGGCCGGAGATCCGGTACGTGGCGGTCAGCTTCTTCCGGGGCGGGCACTTGAGCGTCACGGTGTCCGTACCGGAGGCGGCGTTCTTCGGCAGCCGGAACTCGCCCTTGAGGACGCCCTTCCGGTCGCCCGGGAGGAGGTGGAACTTGCCGCCCGCGACGGACTCGCCCTTGCCGTAGGTCTCCTTGCCGCAGGCGGTCGTGGTGACGGTGACGGTGTCGCCGGGGGACGCCGTCCCCGGGGTGACGCGGACGTCCCCGGTCGCGGCGGCTTCGCCCTCGGCGGCCAGGGCGGTGGAGGGGGGCAGGACCAGGGCGCCGACGATCAGGGCGGCCGTAACACCGGTACGGGCGAGACGCATGTTTTCTCCTCCGGGGGAGCGGTTCCCGCCCGGCTCGTCCGCGCGGCTCCTGTGCTGTGCTCCGAGCACGAGGGAAAGGCCCGCCGTTGATCGTCGCAACGCGAGCGGCGCCCGGCGGTGTCGCCCGGTCGGGCCCCCGGCCGCCGCCTCCGCCCTCGTCGCCGCAGGTCACGACGGTGGGCCCGGAGCGGCGAGAGCGATCCCTCGGGGGAGGCGAACGGGTTAGGCCTGACGCCAGATCAAGTGACGGGCCGTCTGTCGCGGGTGCCTCCGGCGGGGGTACGGGGTGGAGCGGGGCGAGGCGGTGTACGGGGGTACGGGACGGGTCCGGATCGGGGGCCGGTGCGGGGTGCCGGTCGGGGCACGGCGGGGTGCGGGGCCGGGCCGGGGAGGGCGTACGGATCGGGCCCGGCGCGGGCCCGGATCGAGGCCCGGCACATGGCCCGGCGGGTGTCCCGATGGCGTTCGGGGGACGGGCTGCCCGGCCGGGTGATCAGCGGTGGCGGGGCGGTGGGCCCGCTCATAGCTTCGCCCTATGACCAGACGACAGATCGCCCTCGTGGCCTGTGCCGTGGCCGTCGTGACGACCGGTGTGGGCGCCGCCCCGCCCTCCGCCCTCGACGCCGCCTCCGCCTCCTCGTCCGCCTCTCCGTCCGTCTCCCGGAAGGTGCACCGGGTGAAGCCCGGCGAGTCGATCCAGAAGGCCGTGGACGCCGCGCGCCCGGGGGACAGCATCGTCCTCTCCCCCGGCACCTACCGCGAGAGCGTCACCATCACCACGCCGGACCTGACCCTGCGGGGCTCGACCGTCTTCCCCACCGTCATCGTGCCCGGCAAGGCCGCCTCCGGCGCGTGTGCCGAGGCCGGGCACGGCATCTGCGTGACCGGCACCGCCCAGCGCCCCGTCGAGAACGTCACCGTGCGCTCCCT
The DNA here is from genome assembly GCF_044754545.1 of Streptomyces sp. NPDC093071. Taxonomy (NCBI): domain Bacteria; kingdom Bacillati; phylum Actinomycetota; class Actinomycetes; order Kitasatosporales; family Streptomycetaceae; genus Streptomyces; species Streptomyces sp. NPDC093071. Next base: position 913,636 of record NZ_JBIVPH010000002.1, read on the forward strand.
GACGGCCCGGAACTTCGCCAGGAACGGCCTGTGGGCCTCCCGTACCGACCGGCTGACGGTCCGGGGGGTGACCGCCGAGAAGAACGGCAACTGGGGCATCGCCCAGGAGCGTTCCGTGCGCTCCGTGCTCAGCGGCAACACCGCCCGGGACAACGGCGACGCCGGCCTCTTCGTGTCCAACACCACCGACACGGAGGAGGGCGCCGTCGACGCGAAGGGCACGGTGATCAGCCACAACCGCCTGTCCGGCAACCGGATCGGCCTCACCGTCCGGCGGCTGCGGAACGTCACCGTCGACCGCAACGAGGCGACCGGCAACTGCGCCGCGGTGTTCGTGGTGGGCGACGAGTCCACCCCGCGCGCCGGGGCGATGACCCTGCGCCGCAACCACGTCCACGCCAACAACAAGTACTGCCCCAAGACCCCCCGCCTGCCCTTCCTCCAGGGCTCGGGCATCGTCCTCACCGGCGCCGAGGAGACCCTGGTGGCCGACAACCGGATCGAGGACAACAGGGGCACCTCGCCGCTGTCGGGCGGCATCGTGCTCTTCAAGAGCTTCGTGGGCGCCCTCAACGAGCGCAACGAGATCCGCGACAACGTCGTGCTCCGCAACGGCACGGCCGACCTCGCCAACCGCGACACCGGCAAGGGCAACACCTTCCGCGGCAACACCTGCGAGGTCTCCGAGCCCGCAGGCATGTGCTGACCCCGCTTCCCCCTCCCCCACCCCCCGTTCCCCCCACGGCACGACAGAGAAGGCAAGGCGACAGATGACGACCGTTGACCCGGTGAGGACCGTCGACCCCGCTCCCCCGCCGCCCATGCGGCTGAGGGAGCTCGTTTTCGGAGCGGCGTGCGCCGCCGCCGTGCGGGCCGCCGCCCGGCTCGGCGTGGCGGACGCCCTCCAGGACACGCCCGCGAGCGTGGAGGACCTGGCGGCGGCGGTGCAGGTCCAGCCGCGGACGCTGCGCCGGCTGCTGCGCGCCCTGGCCTGCCAGGGGATCTTCGCGGAGCAGCCCGACGGCACCTTCGCGCACACGGAGATGTCCCGGCTGCTGCGCGAGGACGACCCGCACAGCCTGCGGTACATCGCGCTGTGGTGCACCGAGCCGTGGACGTGGGACGTCTGGCCGAGGCTCGACGAGGCGGTGCGCTCCGGCGGCAGCGTCTTCGAGGACGTGTACGGCAGGGAGTTCTTCCCGTACCTCAACGAGGACGCGCCGGAGTCCGCGTACGTGTTCAACCGGGCCATGACCACGTCGAGCCGGCAGTCCGCGCAGGACGTGGCCGATCTGATCGACCTGACGGGCGCGGCCTCGGTCGCGGACATCGGCGGCGGTCAGGGGCACGTCCTGGCGAGCCTCCTGGAGCGGCACTCCGCCCTGGAGGGCACGCTGCTCGACCTGCCGGGCGTGGTGGGGAACGCCGACCCGCGCCTGCGGGAGGGCGGGGCGCTCGCCTCCCGGGCCCGGGTGGTGGCCGGGGACTGCCGCGAGGACATCCCGGTCGAGGCCGACGTGTACGTCCTCAAGAACATCCTGGAGTGGGACGACGACAGCACCCGCAGGGCGCTCGCCAACGTCCGGAGGGCGGCGCGGCCCGGCGCCCGGGTCGTCGTGATCGAGAACCTGGTGGACGACACGCCCTCGATGCGGTTCACGACGGCGATGGACCTGCTGCTGCTCCTGAACGTCGGCGGTGCCAAGCACACCCGGGAGAGCATGGTGGAGCGGCTGACGGACGCGGGTCTCGTCATCGGCGAGGTCCGCCCGGTGAACGCGTACCTGCACGCCTTCGAGTGCACCGTCCCCGCCTGACCGGAGGGGCCCCTCCCCCCGGGGAGAACCCGAGGCCGCCGGCTCCGCGTCGTACGCGGGGCCGGCGGCCTTCGGTTTTCCGTGCCTCGGGTCCGGTCAGGAGGCGGGGCTCCGCTCCCAGCGGTAGAAGCACCGCGCCATGGCGTCCTGGGGGCTGCGCCAGGTCTCCGGGTGGTACGCGCTGACGTACGTCTCCAGGCGGTTGCTGACGTCCCGGAACTCGGGGTGCCCGGTCAGCTTCGCGATGGCGGGCGCCGGGTCCCGCTCGGACTCGATGAGGTGCAGGTAGACGTCGTCGCCGAACTGGAAGAGGCTGCGGCGGGAGACGCCCACCAGGTGGGGCAGTTCACCGTTGTCCGAGCCGGCGAACACGTCGGCGATCGCGGGCGCCGAGCCGGGCGCCATGCGGGCGACGATCAGGGTGTGGTGCATCGGGCGTCCTTCCTGGGACGGCTCAGTCGGAGAGGACCGGGGCGGGCCGGCGCTCGCGGGCGACCTGCTCGATGCGTTCCCGGATCAGGGCCATCTGGGTGCGGGAGTTGCGGTTGATGTTGTCGGTCATCCAGTCGTCGTCGACCGGGGCGTCCGGCTTCATCGCGAAGTCCTGCACCCAGCGCATGTGGACGCCGGCCGGGGTCTCCTCGTACTCCCACCGGATGTCCATGTGGGCGAAGGGGCCGGTCTCGACGCGGCGGGCGGTGACGGTCCGGCGCGCGCGGTCCGGGGTGCGCTCCGAGACCCAGCTCCAGACCTTGCCGGACTCGTCCGGGTGCATGGTCAGGCGGAAGGTCGTCGTGTCGCCCTCGCGGGCGAGGACCTCGACGGAGGCGTACTCGCTGAAGAGGGAGGGCCAGTTCTCGAGGTCGTTGGTCACCTCCCAGACGAGGTCGAGGGGCGCGTCGATGGTGATGCTGTTGTCGGTGTGTCCTGACACGTCAGACTCCGGTGGTGAGGGTGCTGTTGACGAGGCCGAGGAAGTCGGCCGGGGTCTTGCTGCGCTCCGCGTCGGGCGGGAGCGCCACGCCGTAGCGGTTCTCCAGCTCGCCGACGATGCCCAGCAGGCCGAGCGAGTCGACGCCGAGGGCGCTGAAGGGGACGTCCGAGGCGTTGCGGAGGTCCTCGGGGGCGACGGTGACGCCCGCCGACTGCTTGACCAGCGCGGCCAGCTCGTCGAAGGTCAGTTCGGTGATGCTCATCTCTGCTCTCCTTCTCCCGCCCGGGGCTACCGGGCGGTCTCGTCGCCGCGGCGCACGACCAGCGCGGCGTTGGATCCCATGAGGCCCCTGCTGAGGACGAGGGCCGTCCGCAGTTCGGCGGGGCGGGCGCGCGACACCACCAGATCGATGTCGTGGCAGATGTCGAACACGTTCGGGGTGGGGGGCACCAGGCCGTGTTCCATCGCGAGCACCGCGGCCGCGACGTCCAGGACGGGGGCCCCGCAGTAGGCGCGGCCGATCCCGGTCTTGGGCGCCGTGACGGGCACTCGGGCGGCGTGCGCGCCGAGGGCGTCGGCGAGCGCCAGGACCTCGGCGCGGTCCGCCTCGGGGACGCCCAGGGCGTCGGCGAACACGACGTCGATCTCCTCCGGGGCGCAGCCGGCCTCGTCGAGGGCGACCCGGATCGCGCGGGCGAGCCCCTCCCGGGACTCGGCCCAGCGGGAGGCGCCGGTGAACGTGGCGCCGTGTCCGGCGACGACGGCCCGGACGGCCGTCCCCCGGTCGCGGGCCCGGTCCTCGTCCTCCACGACGAGCACGGCGCCGCCCTCGGCCGGCACGAAGCCGCAGGCTCCGGCGGTGAAGGGGCGGTAGGCCCGGTCGGGCTCCTCGACGGTGCTGAGCTCGGGGTAGCCGAGCTGGCACACCATCGAGTACGGGGCGAGGGGTGCCTCGGCGGCGCCGACGACCATCGCGCCCGTCCCGCGCCGTACGGCCCTGGCGGCGTGGGCGAGGGCGTCCAGGCCGCCCGCCTCGTCGCTGGCGACCACGCCGCACGGTCCCTTGAAGCCGCTCCGGATGGAGATCTGGCCGGTGCTGGCGGCGTAGAACCAGGCGATGGACTGGTACGGGCCGACGAACTTGGAGCCCTGGCCCCACAGCTTCTGCAGCTCCCGCTGGCCGAACTCGCCGCCGCCGGATCCGGCGGCGGTGACCACCCCGATGGAGTAGGGGTCCCCGGGGGCGTCCCGGCCGAGGCCGGCGTCGTCGAGGGCGAGCGAGGCCGCCGCCATGGCGTAGTGGCTGAACCGGTCGGTCTGGACGAGGAAGCGGTCCTCGATGAGGGTCGAGGCGTCGAAGGACCTGACCTCGCCGGCCACCTTGAGGGGCAGGTGCTCGCACCCCTCGCGGGTGATCCGGTCCAGGACGCCGATGCCCTCCTGGACGGACTTCCAGTAGGTGTCGGCGCTCAGGCCGTTGGGGGCGATCACCCCGACGCCGGTGACGACGGCGCGCTTGGGCTGCTCCGTGCTCATCGTGTCCTCCCTGCCGGCTCCGTCAGGAGCACGGCGGACTGGAAGCCGCCGAAGCCGCTGCCGACGGAGAGCACGTTCCTGAGCTTCCGGGGGCGGGCGGTGCGCGGCACGTAGTCCAGGTCGCACTCGGGGTCGGGGACCTCGTAGTTCGCCGTCGGGGGCACCACCTGGTGCTTGAGGGCGAGGACGCAGGCGGCGACCTCTATCGCGCCGATGGCCCCGAGCGAATGTCCCACCATGGACTTGATGGAGCTCATGGGGGTCTCGTAGGCGTGGGCGCCGAGGGAGCGCTTGACGGCGGCGGTCTCGTGCCGGTCGTTCTGCCGGGTGCCCGAGCCGTGCGCGTTGACGTAGTCGATCAGCGTGGGGTCGAGCCTGGCCTGGTCGAGCGTGCCGTCAATGGCCCGGGACATCTCCAGGCCCTCTCCGGTGAGGCCGGTCATGTGGTAGGCGTTGCCGTAGGTGGCGTAGCCGCCGATCTCGCAGTAGATGTGCGCCCCGCGCGCCCGGGCGTGCTCGTACTCCTCCAGGACGAGGACCGCCGCGCCCTCGCCCATGACGAAGCCGTTGCGGCGGTCGTCGAAGGGCTTGGAGGCGTGCTCGGGGTCGTCGTTGTCGGGCGAGGTCGCCTTGATGGCGTCGAAGCAGGCCATGGTGATCGGGGAGATCGGCGAGTCCGACGCCCCGGCGATGCAGACGTCCGCCCGGCCCTCCTGGATGGTGTGGAAGGCGTAGCCGACGGCGTCGAGGCCGGAGGTGCAGCCGGTGGAGACCGTCTGGACCGGGCCGCGGGCGCCGAAGCGTTCGGCGACGAACGAGGCGAGCGTGCTCGGCGAGAACGCCAGGTGCAGCTTGGGGTCGGCGGCGCGGTGGTCCACGTCCCACCGCTGTCCGCCCGCGCTGACCAGGACGTAGTCGTGTTCGAGCCGGGTGGTGCCGCCGACGGCGCTGCCCAGGGAGACGCCGACGCGCCACGGGTCCTGGGTGGCGGTGTCGAGCCCGGAGTCGCGGACGGCTTCGCCGGCGGCGACCGCGGCGAACTGGATGTACCGGTCGGCGTGCAGGCTCAGCTCGGGGTCGAGGCCGTGGGCCAGCGGGTCGAAGTCGCACTCGGCGGCGATGCGCGAACGCAGGCCGGCCGGGTCGAACAGGGTGATGCCGCGGGTCGCGGTACGGCCTTCGGCGAGGAGGTCCCAGAAGGCCGCGGCTCCGGTGCCGCCCGGGGCGACCACGCCGATCCCGGTGACGGCCACGCGCCGGGTCACTCGATGGCCCCGGTGCGTTCGGGGACCTGACCGGGGCCGCCCACGGTCAGCTGCGGTCCGACGGGCGCGGTCTCCGTCTCCTCGGTGTCGACGTGGCCGAGGCTCGGGTGCGGGGCGAGGGGGCCCAGGTGGAAGACCATGCGGGCCTCCTCGTCGCCGACGTTGCGGAAGCGGTGCCGCACGTCGATCGGGATCAGGAGCCCCTGGTCGGGCCGGAGCGCGTACGTCTCGCCGTCCAGGTCCACTTCGAGGGCGCCGGAGACGACGTACACGAACTCCTCGGAGTACGGGTGGTAGTGCTCGCCGATGCGCTCGCCGGGCTTGACGATGGCCAGGCCCATGAAGCCGCTGGTGGAGCCCACGGCGGCCGGTGTGAGCATGGCCCGCAGGTCACCTCCGCGCCTGCGGTTGGGCTCCGTCTCGTCCAGGCTCACGATGAGGGGCTGCTGGTGGGGCATGGGTGATACCTCCGGGTGGGGCGGTGGCGTCCGGGCGGGGCCGCGGCCGTCGGTCAGGAGTCCGCCGAGGTGCGGTCGGTGACGGGCAGCATGTCGGCGTGCGACAGGAGCCGGTTGATGTTGCGGTCCGTCGTCAGGGAGCCCTCGACGCCGATCGCGGCGCCGTCGAGGAGGGCTTCGAGTTCCGCGGCCTTCCCGGGGCCCTTGAGGCCGAGGGAGGCGACGGGGTCGAGGTCGAGGTCGCCGGTGACGTCGACGAGGCGCACCACGATGTCGTCGCGGTGGAAGACGGTGCTGCCGTGGACCGGGCTGTCCGGGTCGTCGGCCGCGGCGGCGTCCTGGTGGGCGAGCAGCCGGGCCAGGTCCATCCCGCGGCCCTCCTTCGCCGGGTAGTACAGCGCGTGGCGCCGCAGGCCGGCCGGGGCGGGCCGGTCGGCCACCACGTGGTGCACGGCCGGGAGCGCGGCCCGGGTGAAGAAGACGCGGGCCGACTCGGGGTCGGTGAGGTCCCGCTCCTGCTCCAGGTACGGGTTGAGGGCCTCCTCGACGGCGCGGACCTCGGGCTGGCGGGCGACGTGGCGCAGGGCCGCGAGGAGGTCGCCCTCGACCTCCACGGCCCGCACGACGCGGTTGCCGTGCATGAAGAGGGAGGTGCGGCGCAGCCGGGTGTTCTCGTCGACCTGGGCGCGGGGCGAGTCGTAGCCGGCGAGGATCTCCGCGACCTTGGACTCCGAGCCCGGCTTGACGGTGAAGGTGAGGGCGTGGCGGGCCACGCCGTCGCCCTCGCGGGCCGCGATCTGGAGGTCCGCGGGCGCCGCGTCCTCGGCGAGCGGCCGGCCGCCGCCGGTCTCCCGCAGGACGCTGTAGCGCATCGAGCGGGTGTCCCGGACGCAGCTGTGCATCGGCTTGACGACCTCGACGTGGTCCTCGCTGTTCACCCAGGCGAGGAAGGGCGGGGCGCTCTCCCACTCGCTGGTGATGAGCCACTGCGAGGGGTTCTCGATGGACTGGCAGAGCTGGTCGCTGATGTGTCCGGGGACGGCGGCGACCTGCTTGCGCATCAGCTCGTACGCTTCGAGGAACTGCTGCTGGGCGCCTTCGTACAGGTCGAGCAGCAGGATCACGCGCAGCCTGGAGCCGTCGAACGCCGATTGCGAGACACGTGCCGAAACGGTCATCCGGCGCACCTCATTCTTTCTTCGGGAGTTTCCTGGGGGGACTTCTCCGGAATCTTCTTCGGATCTTCATGCGGATCCTCTTCGGGAATCCGCCTCGGGGAAGCCGGGAGGGGACCGCCGTGCCGAGGGGCAGGGGTCGTCATGTGCCGATCGTCTGCGCGTCTCCGCGAGTCGCGCGAGTTCCACGGGGCGGATGAGTGAACCGCGCGTCATTCGGGTGCCCCGGACGCGCGAAGCGGTTTCCGGAGGGCATGGATCTCCATCCCACCCCCGACTCGCGTCAAGGTGACGCTGGAGGCACTCGATGAACCGATTCGAAGGGTCCGGCGAGGTCGTCCACCGCACGTCCGTCCTCATCGTCGGCGGCTCTCTGGTCGGACTGTCCGCCTCGCTCTTCCTCGGACGCCTCGGCGTGCCGCACGTGCTCGTCGAGCGCCACGCCGGCACCTCGATCCATCCGCGCGGGCGCGGCAACAACGTCCGCACGATGGAGCTGTTCCGGGGCGCCGGGGTGCGGCCGCGCATCCGGGACGCCGCGTCGGTCCTGGCCGGCAACAACGGCATCCTGCAGGCGCCGAGCCTGACCGGGGACGCCGGCGAGTGGCTGTTCCGGGAGATCGACCCGGGCGGCGGCCTCGCCCGCTTCAGCCCCGCCGAATGGTGCCTGTGCAGCCAGAACGACCTGGAGCCGGTGCTGCGGGAGAGCGCCCTCGAACTGGGCGGGGACCTGCGGTACGCGACGGAGCTGATGTCCTTCGAGCAGGACGCCGACGGGGTGACCGCCCGGGTCAAGAGCCGCGAGACGGGCGAGCACACCACCTTCCGCGCGGACTACCTGGTCGCGGCGGACGGCCCGCGCAGCCCCGTGCGCGAACGGCTCGGCATCGGGCAGAACGGCCCCGGCGACCTGTTCCACAACGTGAGCGTGACCTTCACCTCCCGGAACCTCGCGGACGTCGTCGGCGACCGGCGCTTCATCGTCTGCTACCTGACGGACCCGGGGGCCGACGGGGCGCTCCTGCCGGTCGACAACCGGGAGCGCTGGGTGTTCCACGCGCCCTGGCACCCCGAGCGCGGCGAGACCCTGGAGGAGTTCACCGACGAGCGGTGCCGGGAGCAGATCCGGCGGGCCGTGGGCGTGCCGGACCTCGACGTGGAGATCACCGGCCGGGCCCCCTGGCACGCCGCCGAGCGGACGGCCGAGCGGTACGCGGAGGGGCGGGTGTTCCTGGCCGGCGACTCGGCCCACGAGATGCCGCCCACCGGGGCGTTCGGCTCCAACACCGGCATCCAGGACGCCCACAACCTGGCCTGGAAGCTGTCCGCCGTCCTGGACGGCTGGGCCGGTCCCGGTCTGCTCGCGTCCTACGACGCGGAGCGCCGCCCGGTCGCGGAGGCGACCAGCGCCCGCGCCTCGTCCCGCTCGGTCGAGCACAGCCACCCGGGGTACGCCCCCGATCCCGGCGTCGGCCCGGCGGGCCGGAAGGGCGGCATCCTCAACGTGGTCCTGGGCTACCGCTACCCGCGGGGCGCGGTCCTGGGCGCCGACGGGACGCTGCCGGTCCTGCCCGAGGGGCTGCGGCTCACGGGCGAGCCGGGGACCCGGTCGCCCCACCTGTGGCTGGACCGGTCCGGCGACCGGATCTCCGCCCTCGACCTGTACGAGCGGTTCCCGGTGCTGCTGAGTTCGGCGGGCGGCACGGCCGCGTGGCACACCGCGGCGGCCCGGGTCGCGGAGCGGCTGTCGGTGCCGCTCGACTCGTACCGGATCGGCGAAGGGCCGGACGCCGACCTGGTGCCGGAGCCCGGCACGGACTGGGCGGAGCTCCACGGGGTCGCGGAGGGCGGGGCGGTCCTCGTCCGCCCCGACGGCTTCGTCGCGTGGCGCTCCGAGGAGGCCGTGGAGGACCCGGAGGCGGCACTGCGGGCGGCCCTCACGGCGCTCTTCGACCTGGCGTGACCCGAAGCCTCCTTTCCGCCCGGGGACTCCGGGCGGAAAGGAGGCTTCGTCGTGGGCGGCGCGGGGACTCCCCCACCGGCGCCGCCCATACAGAACCGGTCATAACCGGCCAGAAACAGTCAGAAGCGGTCCTGCCGGCCGGGAAGGCCCGGGAGACCGGGAAGGGCCGGGAGGCCCGGGAGCGCCGACGGCGGGAGCCGCAGGCCGTCGAGCCGCTGGTTCGCCGGGGTCCGGCAGGTCAGGTCCTTGAGCGGCAGCCGGCCCGTCACCAGGTAGGCGGTGGTGAACTTGTCGGCGCAGGACCTGGAGCCGTAGACGCCGTGGCCCACGCCGTCCAGGACGGTGATCATCCGGGAGCCCTTCATGGCCCGCCGCATCCCCTGGCCGCTGACCAGCGGCGTCTGGGAGTCCCACTCGTTCTGCAGGACGAGCGCGCGGACGGTGTTGTTCACCTTGGTGGCCGGCTCCGCGCCCTGCCCCCAGAAGGCGCAGGGCTTGATGTGGGACGCGAAGTCGCCGTACAGCGGGTAGGCGGCCTTGTCGCGGATCGCGTCGCGGCGGTACTGCTCCGGGTCGCGCGGCCAGGCGTGGGTGTCGGCGCACACCACGGACCAGAAGCTCGCGTCCCCGTTGTCGGCCGGGACGGCGCGGGCGAAGGACGGCCGGGCGGGGGCGGTCGGCAGGCCGCTCCGCGACGGGGCGGCGGCCGGGGCCCTGCCGGCGGCGTCCCTGAGCTGGGCGACCGTCTCGGCGGCTTCCGACACGTAGAAGAACATGGCCCGCCAGGAGCGGATGTCGTCACCGGACAGGAGCAGGCCGTCGAAGGCTATGGGCTTGCGGTTCGCTCCGGCGACCAGGTCCCAGAAGGCCGCGCGGACCTCGGCCGGGGTGCTGCCCAGCTCGTACGTGGCGTTGCGCGCGGCGGTCCACTCGGTCCACCGCGTGAACGCCGGCTCCGCGCCCTCCGCCCACACCTGGATCATGCCCCGCCAGATCCGCTCGGGGTCGGCCGCGCTGTCGAGCACGAACCGGTCGGCGCCCTTCGGGAACAGCTGCGCGTAGACCGCGCCCAGGTAGGTGCCGTAGGAGTAGCCCAGGTACGAGATCTTCTTCTCGCCGAGCACGGCGCGGATCACGTCCATGTCCCGCGCGGTGTTGCGGGTGCTGAGGTGGGGCAGGACGGCCCCGTTGCGCTTCCGGCACTTCTCGGCGACGGTCCGCGCCCAGCGGACGTCCTTGTCGAACGTCTCGGCCTTGTAGGGGCGTTGCCAGTTCAGGTCGTCGTCGTTCAAGCCGCAGCCCACCGGGGAGCTCTGGCCGACGCCCCGGGGGTCGAACCCGATCAGGTCGTACCGCTTCTTCACGGCGTCGGGCAGCTCCGACGCCAGGTACAGCGGCATGTCGAGGCCGATGCCGCCGGGACCGCCGGGGTTGAGCAGCAGGACGCCGCGCCGGTCCTTGGCGCTGGTCGCCTTCGTCCGGGAGATCGCGACGTCGAGCTTCCCGCCGTCCGGACGGCCGTAGTCGAGCGGCACCTTGATCGTCGCGCACTCGAAGTTCACCGGGGTCTGGGCGTCGCAGCGCTTCCACTTCGGCTTCTGCTGCGTGTACTGCTTCAGGGGGTCGGCGGCGGCCGCCGCCCGGAACGCCGGGGCGGCCGCGGAGGCGGCGGCGGGCGTGAGGGCGGGCAGGAGCGTCGCGGCGACGCCCATGGCCACGAGGGATGCTGTTCGCCTGTTTCTCACCGTGGGTCAGATCCTTGCGGGAGGTGGATGATCCGGTCTCATGCACCCTTGCTCATAAGGAAGTTGGACGAATCCTCCGCCGGGGCACCATCGTGTCCGACCTCAGGAGTAGCGCACGGCGTGGCGAATGGTTCCCGAGGCGGAGAACGCGGCGGGGCGTTTTCCCGTCCCGGTCCGCCCGCGCCCTCCGTGGAGGGGCGGGCGGACCGGGCGGCCGCGGCCCGGGCGTCACAGGCGTCACAGGCGTCACAGGCGGAGTGCCACCGCCGCGTGGTGGCCGTCCGGGACGAGGACGTCGGCGAGGAGCCATCCGGCCGGGGCGGCGGGGACGGGTCCCGAACCCACGTAGTCGGCCGACGGGTCGGCGCCCAGACCGATCCCGAGACCCTTCAGATAGGCCTCCTTCCTGGTCCAGACGCGGGCGAACGCGTCGGGCCTGCGGGCCGGAGCGAGGGCGGCGAGCTCCGCCGACTCCGCCGGGTGGAGCACCTCCCCGGCCTCCGCGACCGTGTGCGGCGGCGGCACCCGTTCGATGTCCACCCCGACCGGCGTGGACGCGAGGGCGATCAGGCTCAGTCCCTCGCAGTGCGAGAGCGAGAAGTGCAGGCGCCCGTCCGGCAGTACGGGACGGCCGTGCGGCTCGCCGCAGCAGGGGCACGGCGCCCGGGCCACCGACACCGCCCGGGGCGCGATCCCCAGATGGGCGCCGAGCAGACGGCGCAGCCCCGCGTGGGCGCACAGGTAGGTGGCCCGGTCGCCGGGCCGGCGGAACTCCTCGGCGCGGGTCAGCTCCGTCGCGTCCAGGAGGAGGGACGCGTACCGGCCGACGGTCTCCTGGTGCGTCCCGGTGGCCACCAGCCACAACTGCGGCCGCGCGGGCCGGAGGCCGGGGAGGCCGGGCAGGGCCGTGGTGAGGAGCGGGAGCACGGCGGGGACCAGGGGGTCGGCGGGTGGAGGGGCGGGCGGGTGAAGGATGGAGGGGAGAACGGGCTGGGTCATGTCTGCCTCACACGGAAGTGGCGGTGGGCTCCGGGGCGGTACGGGCACGGTCGTCGGCGCGGGGGGCGTCCGGTTCCGTGGCGTTGCCGGTCTTGTCGCCGCGCAGGGCGAGGGCGGCGGCGACCGGGGAGAGGAGGGCGAGGCCCGCGCAGAGCAGCCAGGTCCCGGTCACCCCGAGGTGCAGCGAGACGGGGGTGAAGACGGCCAGGGAGAGGGGGGCCGCGCCGATGCCGGAGAGCGTGAAGGTGGACATCGCGGCGCCCATCCGGCCCTCGGGGACGGCCTGTTGGTAGGCGGTGACGAGGGCGGGCCCGTTGAGGCCGGAGAGGAGTCCGACGGCGCCGGCCGTGGCGGCGAGCACGGGGGCGGTGGGGACGAGCGCCATGGCCGCCATGCCGGCCGCGAGACCGGTTCCGGTCACCACGAGCTTGGCGTGGGCCGGGATGCGGTGGGCGAGGGCCGCGCCGAGGGCGGCGGACGCGAGCGCGCCGGCGCTGAAGGCGGCCAGGACCAGGGCGACGGCGCCGATGCCCCAGCCGCGGTCGGCGGCGCGCAGGGGCAGGGCGACCTCGGCCGGCCACAGGAACGCCAGGTCCATGCAGAAGCAGGCGACGAACATCCACCGCAGGCGCCGGTGGGCGGCCAGGAGGCGGAAGCCGTCGCCGGACCGGGCCAGGAGGGAGGGCCCCTGCGGGACGCGGGCGGGGCGGGTCATGCCGTGGGTCACGTGGGCGGCGCACCCCAGCCAGACGACGCAGCCGATCGCGGCCGCCGCGATGGCGCCGGGGAGGCCGCCGGCGATGACGAGCCAGGCCCCGAGCGGCGATCCGGCGATGGGGGCCAGGCGCAGCACCATGGAGAAGAGGGAGTTGGCCCGGCCGAGCTGCTCCTGGGAGGCGAGGCGGGGCAGCAGGACCCCGGAGGCCGGGCCGGTGAGCCCGAGCAGGGCGCCGTCGACGAGGGCGATGGCGATCAGCGGCCACAGGCTCTCGGTGGTGACGGTGACGAGCGCCCCGGCCGCGAGGACGGCGACGCGGACGCTCGTCGCGCGGAGCAGGACGGCCCGGGGCCCGAGCACGTCGGTGAGGGCGCCGCCGAAGAGGAGCAGCAGGGCGCGCGGCAGGGTGGCGGCGAGGGTGACGGCCGTGACGGCACCGCGGCCGCCGAGCTGGACCGCCGTCCAGCTCATGGCGATCAGCAGGGCGAAGCTGCCCGCCTGAACGGCGGCCTGGCCGACGACGAGGCTGCTGACGCGCGGCCAGTCGACGAAGGGCTTGTCACCGGGCGGGGCGGGGGTCGTCGTTCCCATGGGGTCGGCTTTCTGTCGTCGGAGGAGGCGGGCGCGTGCGGGCACGCGGGTGTACGGGGGCTGGTCCGGTGGACGCCTCGGGCCGCGGTACGGGCCTTGGGCGGGACGGGTCCCGGGTCGGGTGTTTCCGGGGTCGGACAGGTCTCGGTCAGCACAGACCTCGGGCCGGGCGGGCCCTGGTCCGGTCGGACGGCCCCGTCAGGGTGGGGACGTACGGGTCGAAGGTGGTGGAGGGATCGGGACGTGGGCGGTTCCGGTGTCGCCCCGGAGGTACGCGGCGACGGCGAGGGCCACCGCGCGGTCGGTGGCGCGGCGTACCGCGCGGCGGCCGTGCGGGGAGCGGGTGGCGGTCCGGGGGGTGCGGAGTTCGACGCGGCCGCCGAGGTGGCCCCGGCCCGCCTCCGTGAGGGCGCGCTGCGCGCTGCGCCGGGCCGCGGCGGCGGCCCCCTCGTCGGGGGTGGTCACGGCGATGCCGGGCAGCTCCCGTACGGAGAAGCGGGCGTGCACGGTACGGCCGCCGCCGCGCGGCCGGCGGGCGGTCACGGTGTCACCGCGGCCGGGAGGCCGGGGGACGGGACGGCCGGGTGGCCGTCGGGCCACCACAGGTCCTCGGGTCCGAGGGCGGTCACCTCGTACTTGCCCAGCGCGCTGACGAGCAGCCGCAGTTCGAGGGCGATGCTCTCGACGAGGCGTTCCAGGCCGTGCTCGGGGTCCTCGTCGACGGCGACGAGCGCGGCCCGGCCGAGGCCGGCGGCGGTGGCACCGAGGGCGAGGGCGCGCAGGACGCGGCCGCCCTCCCACATCCCCCCGCTGGCGAGGAGGCACCCGGCCGGGGGCCCGATGCGGCGCAGGCATTCGCCGAGGGGCAGGCCGACCTGGTCGAGGAAGGCGCCCGGGGCCCAGCCGGTGCCGCCCTCGGCCCCGTCGACGGTGACGGCGTCCGCCCCGGCCTCCCAGGCGGTCCGGGCGGCGTGGGCGATGTCGCGGCCGGGGTGGAACTTCACCCAGGTGCGGGCCTTGGGGAAGTTGTTGCGCATGAAGCGGAGCTGCTGGCGGAGGATCTCGTCGGTGAAGGTGCCGGGGGTGGCGCAGCGCAGCTGGCGCGCGCCCTCCGGGTCGAAGACCTCGCGCACGGTGAAGCGGCGGGCGAGCCGCTCCGCCTCGGCCCGGTCGACGACGGTCATGCCCCCGAGGCCGGGCTTGGCGCCCTGCCCGGTCTTCAGCTCGAAGGCGAGGCGGCCGGTCTCCAGGAGGGGGCGGGCGGCGGGGTCGCTGTAGAGGAGGTTCCAGACCTCGGAGTCGGCGTCCTCGGTGGACTGCTGGACGACGACGCCGCCGGTGCCGTCGGGCGCGGCGTCGAGGTAGGCCTCGATGCGGGCGAGGAGGGCGGAGCGGGTGGCGTCGCCGGCCCGGCGGTAGCCGTGGACGGGGATCATGTTCTCCCCGATGACCATGGGGATGCCGAGGCGGGCGGCCTGCCGGCTCGCGTGGACGGCGAGGTCGCCGCTGCCGGCACGGGTGGAGCCGAAGGCGGACAGGTAGAGGGGCAGCCGGGCGGTGAGGCCGCCGGTGCGCGTGGTGAGGTCGACGTCGGTGAACTCCGGTTCGCGGGCGAGGTCGATGAGCTTCTCCAGCCGCTCGGGCATGAAGACGGGCGGGACGATGCGCGCCCGGTCGAGGGCGTCCCCCGGGCCGGGGACGGAACCGCTCGGACCGAAGAGGCGCGTGCCGTAGGCGGCGGGGTCGGGGAAGACCTCCGCGGTGCCGCCCCGGGCCCGGGCGCGTACGGCCTCCTCGGGGAAGCCGGGGGCGTCGAGGCCGGTCACGGGGCCACCGCCCCGGGGAGCTTCGGGTAGGCGCTGACCTGCCAGAGGGCTTCGAGCCCGGTGAGGAAGCGGACCAGGCGCTGGAGGCCCATGCCGAAGCCGGCGCTGGCCGGGATGCCCTCGCGGGCCTCCTTGAGGTACCAGGCGTACTTGGCGGGGTTCTCGCCGCTCTCCCTCATGCGGGTGACGATGGTGGCGTAGTCGGACTCGCGCTCGCTGCCGGAGACCAGTTCGCCGTAGCCGTGCGGGGCGATCAGGTCGAAGTTGCGCAGGACGCCGGGGCGTTCGGGGTCCTCGCGGTCGTAGAAGCCCCGGGAGCCCTTGGGATAGTCGTCGATGAAGAAGGGCCGGTCGCTCTCCAGGGAGAGGATCCGCTCGCCGGTCCAGTCGATCTCGCCGTCGGGGTTCTGCGGGTGGCCGGAGGCGAGGAGGCGGGCCACGGCCTCCTCGTGGGTGCGGACGTCGTACTTGCCCGCGCGGACGTCGGCGAAGTCGCCCTCCTGGCGGCCGAGTCCGGTGAGGAGGTCGGGGACGGTCGTCCAGACGTGTTCGGCGACGTGGGTGAGCAGCCCGGCGGCGACCTCCTGGGCGTCCTCGCGGCTCGCGTCGGCGATCTCCACGTCGATCTGGTGGAACTCGACGAGGTGGCGGCCGGTGGTGGCGGTCTCCTCGGGCTCCACGCGGACGTTGGGGGCGATGTAGAAGAGCTTCGGGAAGCCGCGCAGGGACGCCTGCTTGTAGAGGATGGCGCTGGTCATCAGCTTGTAGGGGTGCCCGTAGTAGTCGACGTCCAGGGCCTTGGCGCCGCGGCCGCCGGGGTCGGTGACGGGGCCGACGAGCGGCGGCAGGAGCTCGGTGAAGCCCTGGCCGTACAGGAAGTCACGGGCGGCCCGGAGGGCTTCCTGCTGGACGAGCATGGCGGTTCGCAACCGCGGCGAGCGGAGGTGTTCGCCGAGCGGGGGCGGTACGGCCGGTGCGGCCGGCGGGCCGGCGGGGAGGGACTGGTTCATGGCGGGGCTCCTGTTCGTGGTGGGCGCGGACGACGGGCGGGCGGTCAGACGGTGAGCGGGGCGGCGCGCGGGCGGTCAGACGGTGAGCGGGGCGGCGCGCGGGCGGTCGTGGCCGTCCTCGTCCCCGTCGCGGTGCCACGGGCCGTCGTAGCGGCCGGCGACGTGGTGGAGGGCGGTGAGCAGGCCGTCCGCCGTGAGGGGGGTGGCGTCGGCCGCGGGGTCGGCGGGGATCGGCATGGCGCCGGTACGGGCCCAGCGGAGCCGGCCGGCGGGGTCAATGAAGCCGCGGGAGCGGCCGGGGTTGTCGGGGTGGAGGCAGAAGGGGACGTCGAGCAGTCCCCGGGCGAAGGCGGCGGGCAGGGCGCGGGACAGGTCGGGGTGGAGGCCGAGGAC
Source organism: Streptomyces sp. NPDC093071 (assembly GCF_044754545.1). Lineage (NCBI taxonomy): Bacteria > Bacillati > Actinomycetota > Actinomycetes > Kitasatosporales > Streptomycetaceae > Streptomyces > Streptomyces sp. NPDC093071. The sequence continues at coordinate 930,066 of NZ_JBIVPH010000002.1, forward strand.
GGTCTCGATCAGGGTGCGGGCCTCCGCGTACACCTCGCCGTCCCCGTCCGTCGCGGGGCCGGATTCCGGGGGTCCGGCGAGCGCGGCGGCCGCGGCGGCGGTCTCCAGGGCGCGGACGTTCTCCGCCACGGTGGGGATGCGGTGCGCCTCGGCGGCGGTCTTGACGATCAGCCGGCCGGCCCCGGAGCGCACGGCGAGGCGGGCGGAGGCCTCCAGGAGGCGGGTGGCGCCCCGTTCGGTACGGGGGAAGACGCCCATGTACGTGTAGAGGACGACGTGGTGCTCGACGCCGGCGGGGAGGAACTCGGCGGCGAGGCGGCGCAGGGCCCGTACGGCCTCCTCGTCCTGGCCGGGGTCGGTCTGCTGGGCGTAGCTCAGGGAGACGCTGCGCAGCCCGTACTGGGCGAAGAAGAGGCACTCCAGGACGCTGGTGGCGACCAGGAGGCCGGGCGGGCAGAGCTGGCCGAGCAGGCAGCCGCCGAAGCTCTCCAGGTGTGGGGTGGTGCCGGGGCGGGCCGTGGTGGCGAACAGCTCGCAGGCGCGGGCCCAGGCCTCGACGGACTCCCGCAGGGGGGTGCGGCCGTAGGGCAGGCAGTACGAGACGGGGCCGCCCTCGGTGGCGGTCAGGCCGGCCGCGGTGAGCGCCCGGACGATGGTCCCGGGGCGGGCGGAGCCGTGGCGGACCTGCACGGGGAAGTCCTCGTCGTGGAGCCCTTCGAGGAGGTCGCGGGTGGTCTCCGGGGTGTGGGTGGCGATCGGGTAGCCGTTGAGGGAGGCGCCCTCGGCCACGGCGGCGCGGGCGGCGGCGAGGTCGCCGACGCGGGTGTAGCTGTCGACCGTCAGGGTGCCCACGGTGTGGGCGGTGGCGGCCCGCGTCCGCGCGAGCCCCGCCCGCATCAGGCCCGGATCGCCGAAGCCCATGCGGGGCTGGACGACGAGCCGCCCGGCGGCGGCGGAACCCGCGACGAACGCCCCGAAGGAGGAACCGACGGCGGTCAAGCCGGCACCTCCCGAAGCGATTCGCCGGCGTCCCGCCGCGCCCCGGCCGCCAGGAAGGCGCGCAGGGCGTCCAGGTCCTCGCCGAGGACCGCGTCGCAGCCGGCCTCGGTCAGGTGGGTGACGTCCGCCTCCTGGCGGTGGCCGGCGACGCCGAGCTTTCCGCCGAGGACCACGGGCACGGCGGCGAGGGCGGGCTCCGCGCGGAGGCGGCGGACGGCGGCGAGGCCGTCGCGGTAGCCGTGTCCGTTGACGCTGCTGAGCACCACCGCGTCGGGAGCGTGCCGCAGACAGGCGGCGGCGAGCAGCTCGGCGTCCACGCAGGGACCGAGCCCGACGACCTCGTGCCCCAGCTCCTCGAGGAAGAGACCGAGGTACACCAGATTCCACGTATGGGAATCCGACGCGGTTCCGCTCAAGAGAATCTTCATGTCTGAAGAATAGATTTCGGCACGTCCCCGGAGGGGAAGTCGGACCGGCAGCAAGGACCGGCACTTTCGTATCGCGATCGAAACGCCGGCGTCCTGTCCGTGGAAAACGGAAAGGCGCCGCGTCCCGCTGCGAAAGCGGGTGCGGCGCCTTTCCGGGACTCCCCCGGCGGGGCGGCGTCAGGCGTACTGGGCGACGAGGCCGCGCGGGCGGATGTCGGTCCAGTGGGTGGTGACGTACTCCAGGGCCTCGGCCCGGCCGGTGGGGCCGTGGACGCTGGTCCAGCCGCCGGGGACGTCCGCGAAGGCCGGCCACAGGGAGTGCTGGCCCTCGTCGTTCACGACGACGTGGAAGGTTCCCTCGGCGTTGTCGAACGGGTTGACGGAATCGCTCATGACTGGCTCCTCATTTCCTTCTTCTGCAGGGTGGAGAGTTTCTCCGAGAGAATTTTTCCGATGTGGGCGAGTGGTTCCGGTCCGGCCATTTCGAGGTGTCCGCATTCGACGGTGTGATTGTCGACGATTCCCTGGACGTGGGGAATCCAGGTGGCGGCGAGGGCACCTTCCGGTTCCCCCGGCCGACGGGCGGTGAAGAACACCGCGTCGGTGTCGGCGATCCCCGGCACGTGCCGGGCCATGAGCCCGGCGTGGGTCTCGGAGGCCCGCAGCACCGCCCGGAGCTCGGTGTCGGAGAAGCCGGCGAGGACGGGGTCCTCGCGGCGGATCCGCGCCACCGCCTCCGCCTCCGTGAGGTCCCCGGCGGGCGCCGCCGCCCGTTCCTCCGGCGGCAGTACGGAGACGCTGCCGGGCCCGGTCTGGTGGACGTCCATCAGGGCGAGGAGTTCGACCCGTTCGCCGGCCTCGCGGAGCCGTACGGCCATGGTGTGGGCGACGATGCCGCCGTACGACCAGCCGAGCAGCCGGTAGGGGCCCCAGGGCTGGACCCGGCGGATCCGCTCCAGGTAGTCGTCGGCCATCTCCTCGACGCTGCGCGGCCGGTGGCCGGGGTCGCTCAGAGCGCGGGCCTGGAGGGCGTACAGCGGCTGGTCGTCGCCGAGGTGGCGGGCGAGGCCCGCGTAGGCCCAGCCGACGCCGGTCCCGGGGTGGACGCAGAACAGCGGGCGGCGGGTGCCCCGGGTGCTGAGCGGCAGCAGGACGCCCAGGGCGGCGGCCGTGCCGTCGGACCCGCTCCCGGCCTCGTCCCCGTCGTCGTACGGGCCGAGGAGTCCGGCGGGGGTCGGCAGCCGGAAGAGGTCGCGGACGGTGCGCTCGACGCCCAGGACGCCACGCATCCGGTTGACCAGGCGGACGCCGAGCAGAGAGTGGCCGCCCAGGAAGAAGAAGTTGTCGTCGATGCCGACCTCCGGCACGTCGAGGATCTCGGCGAACAGGGCGCACAGCACCTCCTCGCGCGCGTTGCGGGGCCGCCGTCCGCCTTCGGCCGGGGCGGGCCGGTGGGGGGCGGGGAGGGCCGCGCGGTCGGGTTTGCCGTTGACGGTCAGCGGCAGGGCGTCGAGGACGACGACGGCGGAGGGCACGAGGTGTTCGGGGAGCGTGGCGCGGGCGGCGGCGAGGAGTTCGGCCTCGGTGACGGAGTCGCCGGCGCGGGGGACGGCGTAGCCGACGAGGGTCTTCTCGCCGGGCCGGTCCTCGCGGACCACGGCGAGGGCCTGGCCGACGGCGGGGTGTTCGGCGAGCGCCCGCTCGACCTCGCCGGGTTCGATCCGTACGCCGCGCAGCTTGATCTGGCCGTCCGCGCGGCCGAGGAAGCGGAGTTCGCCGTCGGGGGTCCACAGGACGCGGTCGCCGGTGCGGTACATGCGGCTGCCGTCGTTCTCGAAGGGGTCGGGGACGAACCGTTCGGCGGTCGTGCCGGGGCGGCCGACGTAGCCCCGGGCCAGGTGGGTGCCCGCGAGGTACAGCTCGCCGGGGACGCCGGGCGGCACGGGCCGCAGCGCGTCGTCGAGGACGTGGCTACGGGTGTTGTCCATGGGCCGGCCGAGGTGGACGCCTGCGCCCCGCAGGGTGCGCTGTCCGGTGGTGAACCACTGGTTGTGGGAGGCGAAGGTGGTCTCGGTGGGTCCGTAGGAGTGGACGAGGACGGTGTCGGGGCAGTGGGTGAGGACCCGCTGCACGGCGGCCGGGGAGGCGACGTCCCCGCCGGTCCACACTTCGCGCAGGGCCCGGAGGGTGTCCAGGCCCTCGTCGGCCATGACGTGGAACAGGCCCACGGTGAAGTAGGCGCAGGTGACGCCGTGCCGGTGGACGGCGCGGGCGGTCTCGGCGAGGTCGGTGCCGTCGCCGGGGGTGATCACGAGGCTGCCGCCGGAGAGCAGCGGCGGCCACGTCTCGAAGACGGAGGCGTCGAAGCCGGTCGCGGAGTGCACCAGCATCCGCCGGGGCCCGCCGGTGGCGAGGTCGCGGTCGGCGGCGAGTTCGAGGACGTTGCGGTGGGTGACGCCGACGCCCTTGGGCCGGCCGGTCGATCCGGAGGTGAACATCACGTACATCAGGTCGTCCCCGGTGGCGGGGGCGTCCTCGTGGTCCTCCTCCCCCGGTGCCGTGCCGGGCGCGTCGACGTCGAGCACGGAGGCGGGGAACCCCGCCGGGAGGGCGGCGGCGCGCGCCGCGTCGGTCGCCACCAGGCGGGCCCCGGCGTCCTCGGTCATCAGCCGGATCCTGGCCCCGGGGAGGCGGGGGTCCAGCGGGAGGTACGCGGCGCCGCACTTGAGGACGGCGAGCGCCGTCACCACCAGGGGCACGCCCCGGTCGAGGAGGACGCCGACGGTGTCGCCCCGGCGCGTCCCGGCCGCGCGGAGGCGGGCGGCGAGCGCGTCGGCGCGGGCGTCGAGTGCGCCGTAGCCGACGGTCTCGTCGTCGGTGACGAGCGCGGGGGCGTCGGGGGTGCGCGCGGCCCGGCGGGCGATCCGCTCGTGGACGGTGTCCGGCCCCGGGGGCGGCACGGTGGCGGTGTCGTTGTACTCGCCGACGAGCCGGAGGCGGTCGGCGTCGGTGAGGAGGCCGACGTCCCCGATCCGTACGCCGGGGTCGGTCGCGGCGGCGCGCAGGGTGCGGTCCAGGTGGGTGGCGAGCAGGGCGGCGGTGGGGGCGTCGAACAGGTCCGTGGCGTACTCCAGGCCGCCGGTCAGGCCGCCGGGGCGTCCTTCGGCGTCCCGCAGCTCCGTCAGGGCGAAGGTGAGGTCGAACTTGGTGGAGACGGTGTCGAGGAGGGCGGGTCCGTCCTCCCGGAAGAGGCCGCGGGCGGCGGCCGCGCCGGGGGCGTCGCGGGTGTAGTCGTGGTGGAGCTGGACGACGACCTGGGCCAGCGGGTGGTGGGCGGTGGTGCGGACGGGGTTGAGGTGTTCGACGACGCGGTCGAAGGGGAGTTCCTGGTGGGCGTAGGCGGCGAGGTCGGCACGCCGGACGCGTTCGAGGAGTTCGGCGAAGGTGGGGTCGCCGGAGGTGTCGGTGCGCAGCACCAGGGTGTTGACGAAGAAGCCGACGAGGTCGCCCAGGTTCTCGTCGTCGCGTCCGGCGGTCATGGTGGCGAGCGACAGGTCGGTGCCGGCGCCGTGCCGGGTGAGGACGGCGGCCAGGGCGGTCTGGAGGACCATGAGGAGGGTGGTGCCGCTGCGCCGGGCCAGGGCCTCCAGGGCCCGGTGGGCGGCGGGGTCGAGGGCGACGGGGGCGTGTCCGCCGCGGTGGGTGGCCTCGGCGGGCCGGGGCCGGGCGGAGGGCAGTTCGAGGACGGGCGGCGCGCCGGCCAGGGTCTTCTCCCAGAACTCCAGGTGGTCGCGGGCGGCGGGCCCTTCGGTCAGGTCGCGCTGCCAGAGGGTGTAGTCGGCGTACTGGAGGGGCAGCGGCTCCCGGTCGGGGGCGCGGCCCTCGGCGCGGGCGAGGTAGGCGGTGGTGAGGTCGGCGAGGAGGGGTCCGGTGGACCAGCCGTCGGCGGCGATGTGGTGGACGAGGAGGACGAGGACCTGTCCGTCGGGCGCGTCCTCCCCGGTGGTCAGGAGGGTGGCCCGGAGCGGGGTGTCCCGGGCCAGGTCGAAGACGTGTCCGGCTGCTTCGGCGACGGCTTCGGGGAGCCGCCCGGCGGGGACGGTCCGTACGTCGAGCGGGGGCCGGACCCCGGTCAGGACCTCCTGGTGGGGTTCGCCGTCGACGGTCCGGTAGCGGGTGCGGAGCACCTCGTGGCGGTCGGAGAGGTCGGTGAGCGCCCGGGCGAGGGCGTCCGGGTCGAGCGGCGCGGCGGGCCGCAGGACGAGGGGGATGTTGTAGGAGGCGCCGGGCCCTTCGAGGGTGTCGATGAACCACAGGCGGCGCTGGGCGTACGAGAGGGGGAGCCGGGCGGGCCGGTCCGGGCGCGGGACAGGCCGGGGCCGGGGGGTCGCGGCGGTGCCGCCGGGGCCCGGGGCGGTCTCGCGGCCGGCGATGCGGCGGGCGAGGGCCTCGGGGGTGGGGGCGAGGAGGAGGTCGCGGACCTGGACGTCGGCGCCGAGGCGGGCGCGGATCCGGTTGGCGAGGCGCACGCCGCTCATGGAGTGGCCGCCGATGGTGAAGAACCCCTCGTGCGGGTCCACCCGGTCCAGGCCGAGGACCTCGGCGAACAGCTCGCACAGGACGCCGACGTGGGCCGGGGGCGGTTCGGTGCCGGCGTGCGCGGCGGCGAGGGCCTCCTCGGCGGCGGTCTCGACGGCGCGGGCGGCGGTGCGGGCGCGCCGCCCGTCGAGGGCGAGCCGGTCGGCGGGGGTGACGAGCGCGGTGTCCGGGACGGGGTCGCCGGGCCGGTCGGCGGCGGTGCGCAGGGCGCGTTCCAGGGCGGTGAGGAGGAGCAGGGCGGTGTTCTCGTCGAGGACGTCCGTGGCGTACTCCAGGGCGATCCGCAGTCCGGCGGGGGCGCCGTCGGCGTCGCGGAGCTCCTCGCAGGCGGCGGTCAGGTCGAACTTGGTGGTGGCCGGGCCGTCCGCGGCGAACCGGCCCTCACTCGCGCCGAGCCGGAACGCGTCGTCGCCGGTCCCGGTGGTGCGCAGGGTGAGCATCACCTGGAAGAGGGGGTGGAGGCCGGGCGTGCGGGGCGGGTTGAGGTGTTCGACGAGGAGGTCGAAGGGGAGGCCCTGGTGGTCGAAGGCGGCGAGGACGGTGTCGCGGACCCGTCGCAGGAGGCCGGTGAAGGCGGGCCCGCCGGAGGTGTCGGTGGGCAGCACGAGGGTGTTGACGAAGAAGCCGACCAGGTCGTCGAGGGCTTCGTCGTCGCGTCCGGCGACGGGGGTGCCGAGGGCGACCCGGTCACCGGCTCCGGCCGCCCGCAGGGCGAGGCCGAGGGCGGCCTGGAGGACCATCAGCACGCTGGCGTGGTGCTCCTCGGCGAGGCGGACGAGCCGTGCGTGGACGCCGGGTCCCAGGAGGGTGGTCACCTGGGCGCCGGCGTGGTCGCGGACGGCGGGCCGGGGCCGGTCGAGGGGCAGGTCGGTCGCTTCGGGCAGGCCGTCGAGGGCGGCCCGCCAGTGGGCGAGGCCCCGGGCGGTGAGGGACTCGGGGTCGTCCGGGGTGCCGAGGACGTCGTTCTGCCAGAGGGTGTAGTCGGCGTACTGGACGGGCAGCGGCTCCCAGTCGGGGGCTTCGCCTCCGGTACGGGCGGCGTGGGCGCGGGCCAGGTCGGTCATCAGGGGGGTGAGGGACCAGCCGTCGCCCGCGACGTGGTGGAGCAGGACGGCGAGGGTGGCGCCGGGGCCCTCGTCGGGGACGAAGAGGGCGACGCGCAGGGGCAGTTCGCGGGAGAGGTCGAAGGTTTCGGCGGTGAAGGCGGCGACCCGGGCGGGGAGTTCGGCGGCGGGGCACTCGACGGTGCGGAGCCGGACGGCGGTGGGGGCCAGGACGTGCTGGTACGGCTCGTCGTCGGGCGCGAGGAACACGGTGCGCAGCACCTCGTGCCGTTCGGCGAGGTCGGTGACGGCGGCGGCCAGGGCGGTGCGGTCGGGCACCGCGTCCAGGTGGAGGACGACCGGCATGTTGTAGGCGGCGGACGGGCCGTCGAACTGGTTGACCAGCCAGAGGCGCCGCTGCGCGTGGGAGAGCGGCACCCGGTCCCCGGCCGGCAGGGGCTCCTCGTGGACGACGGGGAGGCGCGGGTCGGTGGTGCGGAGCTTCTTCCGGTCGATCTTGCCGGAGCTGGTGCGGGGCAGGGCGACGACGACGCTGACGGCGGGCACGGCCGCGGGCGGCATCCGGTCGCGGACCCGGGCGCGCAGCTCCTCCGCGCCGGTGCCGCCCTCGGTGACGACGAAGGCGACGAGCCGCTTGACGCCCTCGGCGTCCTGCTGGGCGACGACGGCGGCCTCCCGGACGGCGGGGTGGCCGGCGAGGACGGAGTCTACGGCGGCGGGGTCGATGCGCTGGCCGCCGATCTTCACCTCGTCGTCGAGGCGCCCGTGGTAGAGGATCTGCCGGTCCTCGCCGACGGTGACGAGGTCGCCGGTGCGGTAGGCGCGCTCGCCGTCCAGGGTGGTGAAGCGGCGGGCGTTCAGCTCGGGCCGGTGCAGGTAACCCCGGGTCAGGCCGCCGCCCAGGAGCCAGAGTTCACCGGCGACGACGGCGGCGCGGACGCCGGGCAGGGGCCGTCCGATGGGGACGGGGCCCGCCTCGTGCCGGGTGAGGTCGGCGACGGTGGCCACGACGGTGGTCTCGGTCGGGCCGTAGCCGTTGAGGAGGCGGATCCGGTCGCCGGCCAGGCCGCGCCACTGGGCGATCCGCTCGGGCAGGACGGCCTCGCCGTAGACGAGCACGGTGCGCAGGTGGTCCGGGAGGCGGACGGAGCCGGTGGTCAGGACGTGGACGAGCTCGTGCCAGTAGGCGGCGGGCAGGTCGAGGAGGGTGATGCCGTGGCGCTCGCAGCCGGCGAGGAGTTCGCCGACGTCGAGCATGTCGTCGGTGCGCAGGACGAGGGTGCCGCCCGCGCCGAGGGTCGGGAAGACCTCCTGGACGCTGGCGTCGAAGTGCAGCGGGCTGAACTGGAGGACCCGGGAGTCGGGGCCGATGCCGTAGGCGGGGGTCGCGCCGGCGACGAAGTGGGCGAGGGAGTCGTGGGCGACGACGACGCCGTTCGGGGTGCCGGTGGAGCCGGAGGTGTAGATGACGTAGGCGGCTCCCTCCTCCGTACCGGGCCCGTCGAGGACGAGTTCGCCGTGCCGGGCGACCTCGGCCGGGGTGGGGGCCAGGTCGCCGCAGGCGTCCCGGAGGATGGCCGCGTTGCGGGCGTCGGGGGCCTGGACGTCGAGCGGCAGGTAGGCGGCGCCGGTGGTGAGGACGGCGAGGAGGCCGACGATCGCGTCGACGCCCCGGAGCCGGTGGAGGGCGACGAGGCGGCCGGGGGCCGCGCCCAGGGCGGCGAGTTCCCGGGCCCTTCCGTCCACGGCCGCGGCGAGCTGCGCGTACGTCAGGCGGGTGTCGGCGTGGACGAGGGCGGGGGCGTCGGGGCGGGTGCGGACCTGGTGGGCGAACAGGTCGAGCACGGGCGGGGCGGGGGCGGGAGAGGGTCCGCCGTCGAGCAGGTCGTCCGTTCCGCTGGGGGGCATTCTGGGTTCCTCCGGTAAGGGGCCGAGAGACCGGGGCGAACGGTTCCTCTCGCCTCCGTGCCCTTCACGCTAGGCGCGGTTCCCCCGCTCCCGGGGCAGTCGGACCGGCGGCTCCGGGCGGCAGAAGACGCCGTCCGGAGCTGCCGGTGCCGGGCCGTCAGCGGCCCTGGCGGGCCCCCGCCCTGGTCCGCCGCCGCAGCGCCGGGACGGCGGGCGGGCGGGGCGGCACCGGTCCGGAGGGCGCGGGCGGCACGTCGGCGGGTGTCCGGCCCGCGTCGGCGGACGCCCGACCGGCGCCGGCGGGTGTCCGGCCCGTGTCGGCGGACGTCCGGTCCGCGTCGGCGGGTGTCCGGCCCGTGTCGGCGGACGTCCGGTCCGCGTCGGCGAGGCGCCGCGCGAGGGAGGCCGCGGTCGGGTTGCGGAACACGTCCCGCAGGGTGAGGTCGCGGCCGAGTTCGGCGCGGATCCGGTTGAGCAGCCGGACCGCGAGGAGGGAGTGGCCGCCGGACTTGAAGAAGTTGTCGTCCGGGCCGAGGGGCCGCCCGCCGAGGACGTCGCGGAAGAGGGCGAGCAGCTCGTCCTCCCGGGCGGCCGCGCCCGGCGCCTCCCCCTCCGGAACGAGGTCGGAGTGCTCGCCGGGGGCGGGCAGCCGGTCCACCACGACGACCCGGGCGGGGACCAGGTACTCGGGCAGCCGCTCGGCGGCGAAGGCCCGCAGCTCCGCCTCGCCGGGAGCGCCGGAACTCCCGGGCGCAGCGGGGACGGTGACGGTGACGTACGCGTACAGCCGGTCCTCGCGGACGGCGACGGTCGCCCCGGTCACGCCGGGACGGCCGATGAGGACGTCCTCGACCCGTCCGGGCTCCACCGGGTAGCCGCCCGCGGTGAGGACGGCGACGGGCCGCAGGGTGCCGTCGGCGGCCGGGAAGGCCCGCCGGCCGGTGGGCCGCGCGCCGCCGCCGGGGACCGACGCGTACACCTCGCCGGGCACCCGTACGGGTGCGGGGCGCCCCTTCTCGTCCCGTACGGCCTCCGGTCCCGAGGGGGCGGCCGGGCCGTACTCCGGTCCGGACAGCGGGAGTCCGGGGTCGGCGGCGAACGCGTCGAGGGTCTCGACGAGGCGCCGGGCCAGGAGGCGGGCGGTGTCCTCGTCGTAGAGGGCGGTGGCGTATTCGAGGGCGCCGCGCAGCCCGGCCGGGGCGCCGTCCGCGCCGGTGAGTTCGGTGAGCGCGAAGGTGAGGTCGGACTTGGCGCCGACCGCGCGGAACGCGACCGGTTCGCCGTCCAGGACGCCCGGGGCGCCGGGGGCGGCCTCGGCGCTCGCGGCGTGGACCTGGAGCATCACCTGGACGAGCGGGGCGTGGGCGGCGGAGCGGTGCGGGCTGAGGTGCTCCACGAGCCGGTCGAAGGGGAGGTCCTGGTGGCTGTAGGCGGCGAGGCCCGTCTCGCGGACGCGGTGCACCAGGTCGGTGAAGGCCGGGTCGCCCGAGGTGTCGGTGCGCAGCACCAGCGTGTTGACGAAGAAGCCGACGAGGGGGTGCAGGGCGTCGTCCGCGCGGCCGGCGACGGTGGTGCCGATCGCGATGTCGGTGCCCGCGCCGTGCCGGGTGAGGAGGGCGGCGAGGGCGGCCTGCACGACCATGAAGAGGGTGGCGCCACTGCTCCGGGCGCGGCGCAGCAGGGCCCGGTGGGTGGCGGCGCTCACGTCGAAGCCGGTGAGGGCGCCGGCCCCGTCGCTCTCCGCCGGGCGCGGCCGGTCGGTGGGCAGGGCGAGCAGCGGCGGCAGCCCGTCGAGGGCGGTGCGCCAGTGGGTCAACTGCTCGCCCGAGAGGCCGTGTTCGCCGTCGAGGAGGTCGCGCTGCCAGAGGGTGTAGTCGGCGTACTGGACGGGCAGCGGCTCCCAGCCGGGGGCGCGGCCCTCGGCGCGGGCGCGGTAGGCGGTGTCGAGGTCGGCGAGGAGGCACGGGGTGGACCAGCCGTCGCCCGCGATGTGGTGCAGGAGCAGCACCATCACCTGGCCGCCGTCGGCGCCGGTGACGAGCCGGGCCCGGAAGGGGATCTCGGCGGCCAGGTCGAAGACGTGCCCGGCGGCCTCGTCGACGGCCGCCCGCAGCGCGTCGGGGCCGTCGGCCCGGACCTGTTCGAGGACGGGCACGGCGCCGTCGAGGACCTGCTGGTGGGGTTCGCCGCCGGTGGAGCGGTAGACGGTGCGCAGCACCTCGTGCCGGGCGGCGACGTCCGCGAGGGCGGCGGCGAACACGGCCGGGTCCAGGGGGCGGTGGAGCCGGGTCACCACGGGGATGTTGTAGGTGGCGGACGGTCCTTCGAGCCGGTTCAGGAACCACAGCCGGCGCTGGGCGGAGGAGAGCGGGATCCGCTCGGGGCGCGCCTCCTCCGGCACGGGCCGCAGGATCGGACGGGCGGGCCCGGCCTCCTGCTCACCGAGCCGCCGCAGGAGCTGGCGGGGGGTCGGGGCGAGGAACACGTCACGGATGGCGGCCTGGAGCCCGAGGGCCTTGCGGATCCGGTTGGTGAGCTTGCCCGCGAGGAGGGAGTGCCCGCCGAGCTTGAAGAAGTTCTCCCCCGGCAGCACCTCCTCCCGCCCCAGGATCTCCGCGAACAGTCCCCGCAGGATCTCCTCCCGGGGGTCCGTGACGGCCCGGACCCCGTCCCGTGCGCCCTTTCCGGACGCGGTACGGCTCCGCCCGGCGGCGGCGAGGGCCTCGTGGCGCCGGTCCAGGTCCCGGCGCTCCTCGTCGGTGACCAGGCGGACGGCGTCGAGGGGCGTGTCGGCGGGCCGCTCGGCGAGGGCGGTCAGCGCCCGCCGGAACAGGTCGAGGAGCAGGAGCGCGGTCCCCTCGTCGTACAGGTCGGTCGCGTACTGGAGTCCGAGCAGCACGCCGCCCGGTGCGCCGTCGGGGCCGAGGGTCTCGGCGCAGTGGAAGCCGAGGTCGAACTTGGCGGTGGCCAGGTCGGCGCCGTCCAGGGTGCCGGGGATGCCGCCGAGGCCACGGGCCGTGTCCTGCGCCTCCCCGGCGGTCTGGGCGCTGACCACGACCTGGAAGAAGGGGTGCCGTCCGAGGGACCGCTCGGGGTTCAGGTCCTCCACGAGCAGGTCGAACGGCAGGTCGTCGTGCGCGAACGCGGCGAGGTCCGCGTCCCGTACGCGTCCCACCAGCTCACCGAGGGTCGGATCGCCCGACAGGTCGGTCCGCAGGGCCAGCGTGTTCACGAAGAACCCGACGAGATCGTGCAGCGCCTCCTCCGGCCGGCCGGCGACCGGCGTCCCGACCACCAGATCGGAGCCGGCGCCCGCCGCCCGCAGGGCCAGGGACAGCGCCGACCGTGCCACCATGAAGAACGTCGCCCGCTGCGCACGGGCGAGGCCGCCGAGCGCCCTGTGGACGCCCGCGTCGACCTCCGCGGTCACCACGGCGCCCCGCCGCTGCCCGGGCTCGGTGGACCGGGGCCGGTCGGCGGGCAGCCGCGTCTCCGCCGGAGCGCCGTCGAGCGCCGTACGCCAGAAGGCCAGCCTGCTGCCCAGGAAGTCGTGTCCGGCGTCGAGGAGGTCGCGCTGCCAGAGGGTGTAGTCGGCGTACTGGACGGGCAGCGGCTCCCAGTCGGGAGCGCGGCCCTCGGCGCGGGCGCGGTAGGCGAGGTCCAGGTCCGCGAGGAGGCGGTCCACGGACCAGCCGTCCGTGGCGATGTGGTGGACGAGCAGCACCAGCACCGCCGTCCCGTCCTCCACCGCGAACAGCCTGACGCGGAGGGGAAGTTCACTGGTGACGTCGATCGTCGTCCGGGCGAAGTCCGTCGCCCGCGCCCGTGCTTCGCCGACGGGGGTGCGCTCCTCGACCTCCACCCGTGTCCCGGCCGCGTCCACGACCCGCTGGTACGGCTCGCCGTCCCGCGCCGGATACACCGTCCGCAGCACCTCGTGCCGCTCCGTCACGTCCCGCAGCGCCGCCTCCAGGACCACCGCGTCGGGCATGGCGTCCAGCCGGAGCACCACGGGCGCGTTGTACGCCGACGACGGGCCTTCGAGCCGGCCGAGGAACCACAACCGGCGCTGGGCGTAGGAGAGCGGGATCCGCTCGGGCCGCGCCTCCTCCGGCACCGGCCGCAGGACCGGACGGGCGGGTCCCGTGCCCTGCTCACCGAGCCGCCGCAGGAGCTGGCGGGGGGTCGGGGCGAGGAACACGTCACGGATGGCGGCCTGGAGGCCGAGGGCGCCGCGAATGCGGTTGGTGAGCTTGCCCGCGAGGAGGGAGTGTCCGCCGAGCTTGAAGAAGTTCTCCCCCGGCAGCACCTCCTCCCGCCCCAGGATCTCCGCGAACAGACCGCGCAGGATCTCCTCGCGGGGGTCCGTGGCGGTACGCGCCCGGTCGCCGTCGCGCGGCTCCTTCCGGCTGCCGGCGCGCTGCCGCCGGGCCTCGGCGAGTGCCTGATGACGGCGGTCGAGCTCTCGGCGCTCCTCGTCGGTGAGGAGGTCCACCCGCCCCAGCGGCGTGCCGTCCGGCCGCTCGGCGAGGGCGGTCAGCGCCCGCCGGAACAGGTCGAGGAGGAGGAGCGCGGTCTCCTCGTCGTACAGGTCGGTCGCGTACTGGAGTCCGAGCCGCAGCCCGTCCGGCTCGCCGTCCGTCCCGAACAGCTCCAGGCAGTCGAAGCTCAGGTCGAACTTGGCGGCGGCCAGGTCGGCGCCGTCCAGGACGGCCGGTATGCCGCCCAGGTGGTACGGGTCGTCCTGCGCGGTCCGCGCGCTGACCATGACCTGGAAGAAGGGGTGCCGGCCGAGGGACCGCTCGGGGTTCAGGTCCTCCACCAACAGGTCGAACGGCAGGTCCTCGTGGGCGAACGCCGCCAGGTCCGCGTCCCGCACCCGCCCCACCAGCTCACCCAGCGTCGGATCCCCCGACAGATCGGTCCGCAGCGCCAGCGTGTTCACGAAGAACCCGACCAGCTCGTGCAGCGCCTCCTCCGGCCGCCCCGCCACCGGCGTCCCCACCACCAGGTCCGACCCGGCGCCCGCCGCCCGCAGGGCCAGGGACAGCGCCGACCGCACCACCATGAAGAACGTCGCCCGCCGGGCACGGGCGAGAGCGGTCAGGCCCCGGTGGGTCCCGGCGTCCAGGTCCAGGGTCACCGCCGCACCCCGCCGCTGCCCCGGCTCGGTCGGCCGGGGCCGGTCGGCGGGCAGCCGCGTCTCCGCCGGGACGCCGTCGAGCGCCCCGCGCCAGAAGGCCAGTTGCTCGTGAGCGGTGCTGTCGGGGTCCTCGGGGTCACCGAGCATGTCCCGCTGCCAGAGGGCGTAGTCGGCATACTGGACGGGCAGCGGCTCCCAGCCGGGGGCACGCCCCTCGGCGCGGGCCCGGTAGGCGAGGTCCAGGTCCGCGAGCAGGCAGCCCACCGACCAGCCGTCCGTGGCGATGTGGTGGACCAGCAGCACCAGCACCGCCGTCCCGTCCTCCACCCCGAACAGCCGCACTCGTAGGGGCAGTTCGTCGGTCACGTCGAGGGTGCGCCGTGCGAACTCCGTCGCCCGCGCGTCCGCCTCCCCGGCGGTCACGCCCCGCTCGACCTCGAACGGCACCTCGGGCGCGTCCACGACCCGCTGGTACGGCTCGCCGTCCCGCGCCGGATACACCGTCCGCAGCACCTCGTGCCGCTCCACCACGTCCCGTACCGCCGCCTCCAACACCTCCGCGTCGGGCATCGACCCCAGCCGGAGCACCACGGGCGCGTTGTACGCCGACGACGGACCTTCGAGCCGGCCCAGGAACCACAACCGGCGCTGGGCGTAGGACAGGGGGATCACGATTGCTGCTCCTCGGGAGTGGCGGAGGCGGGTGGGTGAGCCGGTGACGGGGGCGGGGACGAGGGCGGGGGCCGCGGTCAGGCATCCTTCGCGGCCGTCAGCTCCTCGATGTGGGCGGCGAGGTCGCGCAGCCGGGGGTGGGCGTAGACGGCCTTGACGGGCAGCGCGACGGAGAGTTCGGCCCGGACCCGGGAGACCAGCTTGATGGCGAGCAGGGAGTGGCCGCCGAGCTTGAAGAAGTTGTCGTCGGGGCCGATCGACGCGGCCCCGAGGACCTGGGTCCAGACGCGGGCGATCAGCTCCTCCGCCGCCCCGCTCGGCGCCCCGGCCGTCCCGGGCCCCCGGTCCGCCGGCGTTTCGACGCGGGTGGGGAGCGCGGCCCGGTCGAGCTTGCCGCTGGGGGTGGTGGCGAACCGGTCCACGGCGACGTACGCGGCCGGGACCATGTACGCGGGCAGGGCGGCGGTGAGCGCGGCGCGGAGCGCGGCGGCGTCCCCGCCCCGGTGGTAGGCGATCAGGCCGGGAGTGCCGCCCGCGTCCTCGCCGAGGATCACGGCGGCCTCGGCGACGCCGTCCACCCGGGTGAGGGCGGCCTCGATCTCGGGGAGTTCGATGCGGTGGCCGCGCAGCTTGATCTGGCCGTCGGCACGGCCGAGGTAGACGAGCCGGCCGTCGGGGAGCCGTCGGCAGCGGTCGCCGGTGCGGTACGCGCGTCCGCCGGACGGGTCGGCGACGAAGCGTTCGGCCGTCAGGCCGGGGCGGTTGCGGTAGCCGCGGGCCAGGCGCGGGCCGGTGAGGTACAGCTCGCCGGCCTCCCCCTCCGCCACCGGGGCGAGGTCGGCGTCGAGGAGCCGGGCCCGGAGGCCGGGCAGGGCGGTGCCGATGTGCGGTTCGCCCGGCCGGTCGATCCAGCCGGCGGTGGCGTCGACGGTGCACTCGGTGGGCCCGTACACGTTGAGGGCGCGCAGCAGGCCGGAGGCGTGGGCGGCGGCCAGGCGGTCCCAGAGCGCCGGGCCGATGGCCTCGCCGCCGACGAGGAGGGTCAGCGGGCGCGGGCCGCCGTCCGGGGTGAGCAGGTCGAGCAGCGGGTCCGCGTGCGAGGGGGTGACGTCCAGGTCGGTGAGGGCCTGTTCGTCGACGAGGGCGGCGAGGAGGGCCGGGTCGCGGCGGGTCTCCTCGTCGATCATGACGAGGGTGTCGCCCCGGCAGAGCCGTATCCACTGCTGGACGGACGCGTCGAACGACGGGGAGGCGTTCCAGCCGACCCGGCGGCCCTCGCCGGTGGCGGCGCCCGCTCCTTCGAGCTCGCGCAGCAGCAGGGAGACGGCGCCGCGGCCGATCTCCACGCCCTTGGGGCGGCCGGTGGAGCCGGAGGTGTAGATGACGTAGGCGAGGGTGCCGGCGGTGACCGGGACGGGGGCGTACGGGGCGGGGGCGGCGTCCCGGGCGTCCGCGTCCGTCAGCTCGGCGAGCGTCACGGCGCGGGTGCCGGGGGCGGGGGATCCGGCCGTGCCGTCCGTCACCACCAGGTCGGCGCCGGAGTCCTCGACCAGGTAGCGGCGGCGCTCGGCGGGCAGGGCGGGGTCGACCGGCAGGTAGGCGGCGCCCGCGGTGAGGGTGCCGATGATCGCGGTGACGTGTCCGGCGCCGCGCGGCAGGCAGAGCGCGACGACGCTCTCCGGTCCGGCGCCGAGGGCGGCGATCCGGGCGGCGAACGCGGCGGCCTCGGCGCGGAGTTCGTCGAAGGTGAGGGTGCGGTCGCCCGCGACGACGGCGGTGCGGCCGCCGGGGGCGGTGGCGAGCCGGGCGAGCAGGTCGGCCGCGCCGGTTCCGGCGGCGGCGCACGTGCCGCAGGAGCAGGAGTCCGCGGCGTGCTCCCCCGGGAGGGGGGCGGGCCGGGTGGCGGGGCGCTCGGGGAGGACGGCGGTCATAGCGGGGCTCACCTTCCGTACGGGGCGGTGGAGGGGGCGGAGGTCGGGGAGCAGGCGGACAGCGGCACCGGCTCGCCCATGGCGACGAGGATCTTGCGGTCCCCGGTGTACGACTCGCGGCCGTGGGCGCAGAGGATGTTGTCGACGAGCATCAGGTCGCCGGTCCGCCAGCTCTCCCGCACGGTGACCGCCTGGTAGGCGTCGTTGACGGCGTCCACCTCGGCGTCGGTGAGGGCGGTGCCGTCGCCCAGGAGGGTGTGGAAGGGCAGGCCGTCCTCGCCGAACGTCTCGGTGAGGACCTCGCGGACGTCCTCGTCGAGGCTGCGGGCGTTCCAGAACGCGAAGTGGTTGAACCAGACGCGCTCGCCGGTCACCGGGTGGGTGATGATCGCGGAGCGGCGCTGGCGGGTGCGCAGGGTGTCCTCGTCGAGCCATTCGTAGCCGATGGCGTGGTCGTCGCAGTACGCCTCGGCGCCCGCCGGCTCGTCCGAGGAGAACGCCTTGCGCCAGGGCATCCCCGCCAGGTCGGAGTAGTTGCGCACGAGGAGCCAGCCGGCCTCGGCGAACCGGTCGACGAGGTCCGGCGGGAGGAGGGCGAGGGCCTTCCGCATGTCGCCGACGGTGGTGGCGCCGCCGGTCTCGGAGGCGGTGACGCAGCCGAAGAGCAGCACGCCGGGGAAGTCGAGGGTGTAGCTGTTCTCGTTGTGGAGGCGGATCGGCTGGGCGGCGGGCAGGTCGGTGGAGGAGAAGACGCCCTCGCCGAAGTCGGTGCGCGGGGTGGCCTTCTCCTTGTACCCGGCGCGCTCGGCGATCAGCGCGTCCCGTGCCTCGGCGAAGGTCGCCGCGTCCGTGACGGGCAGGCCGCGCAGCATGACCGCGCCGGAGCGGTGCAGCTCGGCCTGGATGTCGGCGCGCCGGTCGGACAGCCACGCGGCGGCCTCGGCCATGGTGCCGAAGGCGGGCGTGTGCAGGATGGCCGGCTTGCCCGGCTCGCGGACTACGGTGACGCCGGTGGCGGCCGGGCTCGGGGCGAACGTGGTCATGGCGGGTTCCTCGTCTTCCGTGGGAAGGGGGTGCGATGGGTGTCTGCGGGGGCGCGGGTCAGGCGGCAGTGGTCGCGGAGGCGCGCAGGGCGTCGAGGACCGGGTTCAGCCGGGCGAAGAAGCCGGGCAGGTCCTGCTGGAAGTAGAAGTGGTCGCCGGGCAGCACCTCGGGCTCGACCGGGTGACCGGCCACGAGGGACCAGCCGCCGAGCATGTCGGCCGGGACGATCGGGTCGGCGTCGCCGCCGAAGACCGCGACCGGGCAGTCGAGCCGCACGCTCGGGGCGGTGCACCGGTAGACGTCGTCGATGGCGAAGTCGGCGCGGATGGACGGCAGGACGATCTCGCGGAGCTCCGGGTCGTCCAGGATGCCGTCGTCGGTGCCGCCGCGCTCCTTGATGGCGGCGACGAGCTGGTCGTCGTCCAGCCGCTCGGGGTGCACCGGGCACTGGTTGGGCAGGACGGGCGCCCGGCAGGCGGAGGCGATCAGGCCGTACGGGGTGCGGCCGCCGGCCTGGAGGGCCCGGGTCACCTCGAAGGCGACCAGGCTGCCCATGCTGTGCCCGAGGACCACCAGGGGGCCGGTGTCCGAGGGGAGGGCGTCGACCACGGGGAGCGCCAGGTCGTCCACGGACTCGGGCAGGTCCTCGCTGTAGCGGGCGCCCCGGCCCGGGTACTGGCCGATCAGCAGCCGGACGTCGGCCGGCAGGTGCTCGCGCCACGTGCTGTACGCGTGGGCGTTGCCTCCCGCGTGCGGAAGGACGAGCAGCGACAGGCGGTGCGGGGCGTCTCCGGGGAGGTCCCAGACGACGTCTTCGGGGGCGGGGGCGGAGGCGGGGTCCGGGAAGGAGGTCATGAGCTGATCCGTTCTGTCTCGGTACGGCGGCGGAGGGCGGGTCGGGCCTTCTTCGCCGGGGCGGCGGCGCTCTTGAGCGCTTCGACGTGCGCGGCGAGCCGGGCGGGGGTCGGGTGCTGGAAGACGTCGCGGACGGTGAGCCGCACGTCCAGGGCACCGGCGATGTGGTTGGTGAGGCGGGCCCCCAGGAGGGAGTGGCCGCCGTGGTGGAAGAAGTCGTCGTCGACGGTGAGGTCGGCGGGGGCGTCGAGGACGCGGACGAAGAGGGCGAGCAGGGTCTCTTCGAGCGGGGTGCGCGGCGCGCGTCCGGAGGCGGCGGCGACGGCCGGCTCGGGCAGGGCCCGCTTGTCGATCTTGCCGTTCGGGGTGAGGGGCAGCCGCTCCAGGAACGTGAGGTGGGTCGGGACGAGGTGCTCGGGCAGCCGGTCCGCCACGTGCCCGCGGACCTCTTCCGGAGGGGTGTCGCCGTCGGTGACGACGTACGCGGCGAGCCGGTCGTGGTGGACGGTGACGACCGCCTGGGTGACCCGGGGATGGGTCAGGAGCGCGGCTTCGGTCTCTCCCGGTTCGACCCGGAAGCCCCGGATCTTGATCTGGTCGTCCACCCGGCCCTCGTAGAGCAGGTGGCCGTCCCGGTCGAAGCGGGCGAGGTCGCCGGTCCGGTAGAGCCGGCCGGGTCCGAACGGGTTCGGCACGAAGCGGATGGCCGTCAGGTCCGGCCGGCCGAGGTAGCCGTGGGCCAGGCCCTCACCGGCGAGGTAGAGCTCCCCGGTCACGCCCGGCGGGCACAGGTTCAGCCGGGCGTCGAGGACGTAACTCCCCTTGTTGACCAGGGGGGTTCCGATCGGGACGAGGGAGTGCGGTTCGTCGCCGGGGGCGATGGGGTGGGTGGTCGTGAAGCCCATGGACTCGGCGGGCCCGTAACCGTTGACGATCTCGATGCCGGGCTTGAGCCGGTGGAGCTTGTGGACGTGGGCCGGGGAGGCGGCCTCGCCTCCGGTGAAGGCGACCGTGACCGTGGCGAAGGCCTCCGGGTGCTCGTCCACCAGGAAGTTGAACAGACTCGCCGACAGCTGCAGCATCGTCACGCCGTGACGGCGAGACAGCTCACTGATCAGTACGGGCTCGGGACGCTGCCCCGGCTGCAACACCGATGTCCCACCGTGGAGCAGCGCGCCCCAGAACTCCAGGCTGAACGCGTCCCACGACACCGGCGAGCACTGCAGGAACACCTCGCCCGGCCCGAACCGGCCGTACGACTGGCCACTCACCGTCGACACCAGATTCCGGTGCGAGGACAGGATCCCCTTCGGACGGCCCGTCGACCCCGACGTGAACATCAGGCAGGCGGAGTCGTCCGGGCCGATCGGCAGACCGAGGTTGCCGGTCCCGAGGGACGGGAGGTCGGCCGGGGCCTCCGTGTGGGTCGCCCAGGGGCCGTCGATGCGCGCGGCGAGGGACGGGCAGGTGAGGAGGTGGCGGATGCCGGCGTCGGTGGCGGCCGAGCGCAGCCGCTCGTCGGGGAAGTCCGGGTCCAGGAGCGTGTAACCGGCCCCCGCCTTGACCACGGCGATCACCGCGGCCGCGAAGTCCGCACCCCGTTCGAGGAGTACACCGGCCATGCCGCCCCGGCGCAGCCCTCGCTCCCGCAGCAGCCGGGCCCAGCGGTTGGCGGTGTCGTTCAGCTCGGCGTACGTGACGCTCCGCTCGCCGTCGACCAGGGCGGTGCGGTCCGGATGGCGGGCGGCCTGCTCCTCGAACCGCTCGACCAGCGAGGCGTCCCCCACGTCGATCGCCGTACCGGCCCACGGCCCGGTCAGCAGCTCCCGCTCCGCACCCGACAGCACCTCCAGGCCCGAGAGCCGGACGCCCGGCTCGTCCAGCACCTGGACCAGGACCTCACCGAGGGCCGCCGCCAAGCGCCGTACCGTCACCTCGTCGAACAGCTCCCCGGCGAAGAGCACGGCACCGTGCAGGCGCCGGCCGTCGTCGGAGCGGAGCAGGAACTCCAGGTCGAACTTGACCGATCCGTTCGCGAGGCCCGAGACCTCGAAGGTACGGACACCGGCCAGGTCCAGTCGCGGGGCGGTACCCGCCTCAAGACCGAGGCAGATCTGGAAGAGGGGGTGACGGGAGAGCGTACGGGTGGGATTGGCCGCCTCCAGGACCAGATCGAACGGCGTCTCCTGGTGCGCGAACGCGTCCAGGTCGGCGGTACGGACCCGGCCCAGGAGCTCGCGGAACGTCGGATCGCCCGCACTGTCGGTCCGCAGGACCAGCGTGTTCACGAAGAAGCCGACCAGACCCTCCAGCGCCTTGTCCCCGCGCCCCGCCACCGGCGAACCGATCGCCAGATCGGACCCCGCACCCCACCGGGTCAGAGCCGCCACGAGCGCCGCGTGCACCACCATGAACGGCGTGCACCCCTCGCTCCGGGCGAAAGCGGTCACCCGCTCGAAGACGTCCGCGCCGAGATCGACGTCGACCTGACCGCCCAGGTGGGAGGCCTTCGCCGGCCGGGGCCGGTCCAGGCTCAGCCCGTGCTCCTCGGGAAGGCCTTCCAACGCACCGCGCCAGAAGCCGAGTTCTCGACCGAGCACACTGTCCGGGTCGTCCGCCGTGCCCAGTATTCGCCGCTGCCAGGCCGCGTAGTCGGCGTACTGGACGGCCAGCGGATCCAGAACACTGCTCTCCACTCCCCCGACCCGGGCCGCGTACGCCCGCTCAAGGTCCGCGAAGAACACCCCGCCGGACACGCCGTCGGTCGCGATGTGGTGCACCACCAACAGCAGCACCGCCGACCCGTCAGTCAGGTCGAACACCACCGCCCGCACCGGAATCTCCGCCGCCAGGTCGAACACCCGGCCCGCCTCCGCAGCCAACTCGGCCTCGATGAGGCCGCCTTGGGTGCGGCGGGACTCCACGCTCACACGCGCCTGCTCCGGCGGGAGGATCCGCTGATGCGGCTCGCCGTCCACGGTCTCGAAGACCGTCCGCAGCGGGGCATGTCGCTCCACCACGTCCCCCAACGCCGCCTCCAGCGCCGCCAGATCCAGCGCATCGCCCTCCAGTCGCACCACCATCGGCACGTTGTAGGCCGCGCTGTCTCCGTCGAGCTGCGAAAGGAGCCACAGCCGCCGCTGCGCGTACGAGGCCGGGGACAGCCCGTCCCCCTCCCCCGCCACCAGCGGCGGAAGAGCGCCCTGCACGGCTCCCTCACCCGCGACCAGCTCCGCGAGGCCCGCCACCGTCGGGCTCCCGAACACGTCCCGGATCGTCAGCCGCACACCGAGCGCGTCCGCGATGTGGTTCGTCAGCCGCGCCGCCAGCAGCGAATGACCGCCGTGGTGGAAGAAGTCGTCGTCGACGGTGAGGTCGGCGGGGGCGTCGAGGACGCGGACGAAGAGGGCGAGCAGGGTCTCTTCGAGCGGGGTGCGCGGGGCACGGCCGGAGGCGGTGGCGACGGCCGGCTCGGGAAGAGCACGCTTGTCGATCTTGCCGTTCGGCGTGAGGGGCAGCCGCTCCAGAAGGATCACGTGCGCGGGTACGAGGTGCTCGGGCAGCCGGTCGGCCACGTGCCGCCGGATCTCCTCCGGGTGGATGTCGTCGTCGGTGACGACGTACGCGGCCAGCCGGTCGTGGTGGACGGTGACGACCGCCTGGGTCACCCGGGGATGGGTGACGAGCGCGGCTTCGGTCTCTCCGGGCTCGACCCGGAAGCCCCGGATCTTGATCTGGTCGTCCACCCGGCCCTCGTAGAGCAGGTGGCCGTCCCGGTCGAAGCGGGCCAGGTCGCCGGTCCGGTAGAGCCGGCCGGGCCCGAACGGGTTCGGCACGAAGCGGATGGCCGTCAGGTCCGGCCGGCCGAGGTAGCCGTGCGCCAGGCCCTCGCCCGCGAGGTAGAGCTCCCCGGTCACGCCCGGCGGGCACAGGTTCAGCCGGGCGTCGAGGACGTAACCCCCCTTTTTGGTGAGCGGAGTTCCGATCGGGACGACGGTATGGGGCTGATCGGTGGCCTCGATGAGATGAGTCGTCGTGAAGCCCATCGACTCGGCCGGCCCGTAACCGTTCACCACTTCAATGCCGGGCTTGAGCCGGTGGAGCTTGTGGACGTGGGCCGGGGAGGCGGCCTCGCCTCCGGTGAAGGCGACCGTGACCGTGGCGAAGGCCTCCGGGTGCTCGTCCACCAGGAAGTTGAACAGACTCGCCGACAGCTGCAACATCGTCACGCCATGACGGCGGGACAGCTCACTGATCAGCACGGGCTCGGGACGCTGCCCCGGCTGCAACACCGATATCCCACCGTGGAGCAGCGCGCCCCAGAACTCCAGGCTGAACGCGTCCCACGACACCGGCGAGCACTGCAAGAACACCTCGCCCGGCCCGAACCGGCCGTACGACTGGCCACTCACCGTCGACACCAGATTCCGGTGCGAGGACAGAATCCCCTTCGGACGGCCCGTCGACCCCGACGTGAACATCAGGCAGGCCGTGTCGTCCCCGGTCAGCTCGACGCCCAGGTTCTCCCCGGACAGGTCGCCCAGTTCCCCGGGCGCGCAGGAGACGGTCCGCCACGGACCCTCCAGACGTTCCGCGAGACGGGGTCCGGTGACCAGGACGCCGATGCCGGCGTCGGTGGCGGCCGAGCGCAGCCGCTCGTCGGGGAAGTCCGGGTCCAGGAGCGTGTAACCGGCCCCCGCCTTGACCACGGCGATCACCGCGGCCGCGAAGTCCGCACCCCGCTCAAGGAGCACACCGGCCATGTCGCCGCGCCCCAGGCCGTACGAACTCAGGTGGCGCGCCCAGCGGTTGGCGGCTGTGTTCAGCTCGGCGTACGTGATGCTCCGCTCGCCGTCGACCAGCGCGACCCGCTCGGGGAACCGTGCCACCTGCTCCTCGAACCGCTCGACCAGCGAGGCGTCCCCCACGTCGATCGCCGTACCGGCCCACGGCCCGGTCAGCAGCTCCCGCTCCGCACCCGACAGCACCTCCAGGCCCGAGAGCCGGACGCCCGGCTCGTCCAGCACCTGGACCAGGACCTCGCCCAGGACCGTCGCCAAGCGCCGTACCGTCACCTCGTCGAACAGGTCGGCGGCGAAGAGGACGGTGGCCCGGAGCGACTTCGCGTCGCCGGAGCGGAGGAAGAACTCCAGGTCGAACTTGGCGGATCCGTTGGAGACCTTTTCGACGGGCCCGGTCCGCACGCCCTTCAGCGCGAAGGCCGCTTCTCCGTCGGATTCGAGGCCGAGGCAGATCTGGAAGAGGGGGTGGCGGGAGAGCGTACGGGTGGGATTGACCGCCTCCAGGACCAGATCGAACGGCGTCTCCTGGTGCGCGAACGCGTCCAGGTCGACGGCTCGCACCCGGTCGAGCAGCTCGCGGAACGTCGGGTCGCCCGCGCTGTCGGTCCGCAGGACCAGCGTGTTCACGAAGAACCCGACCAGACCCTCCAGCGCCTTGTCCCCGCGCCCCGCCACCGGCGAACCGATCGCCAGATCGGACCCCGCACCCCACCGGGTCAGAGCCGCCACGAGCGCCGCGTGCACCACCATGAACGGCGTGCACCCCTCGCTCCGGGCGAAGGCGGTCACCCGCTCGAAGACGTCCGCACCGAGGTCGACCTCGACCTGACCGCCCCGATGGGACGCCCGCGCCGGCCTCGGCCGGTCCAGGCTCAGCCCGTGCTCCTCCGGCAGCCCCTCCAGCGCACCGCGCCAGAATCCGAGCTCCCGTCCCAGTACGCTCCCGGGGTCGGAGGCGTCGCCCAACACCCGTCGCTGCCAGGCCGCGTAGTCGGCGTACTGGACGGCCAGCGGATCCAGAACACTGCTCTCCGCTCCCCCGACCCGGGCCGCGTACGCCCGCTCAAGGTCCGCGAAGAACACCCCGCCGGACACGCCGTCGGTCGCGATGTGGTGCACCACCAGCGACAGCACGGCCGACCCGTCAGTCAGGTCGAACACCACCGCCCGCACCGGAATCTCCGCCGCCAGGTCGAACACCCGGCCCGCCTCCGCGGCCAGTTCCGCGTCCAGGTGCTCCGTCTCCACCCGCTGTCGCCGGATCGTCGGCTTCGCGAGTTCGGGCGGAAGGATCCGCTGGTGCGGTTCGCCGTCCACGGTGTCGAAGACCGTCCGCAGCGGAGCATGACGCTCCACCACGTCCCCCAACGCCGCCTCCAGCACCGCCAGATCCAGCCCACCGCTCTCCAACCGCACCACCATCGGCACGTTGTAGGCCGCGCTGTCGCCGTCGAGGCCGGCGAGGAGCCACAAGCGCCGCTGTGCGTACGAGGCCGGGGGCGGCCCGTCCCCGTCTCCCTCCCCCGCCACCAGCGGCGGAAGGGCGTCCCGTGCGTCTCCCCCGTCCCCGACCAGTTCCGCGAGGCCCGCCACCGTCGGGCTCCCGAACACGTCCCGGATCGTCAGCCGCACGCCAAGGGCGTCCGCAATGTGGTTCGTCAGCCGCGCCGCCAGCAGCGAATGACCGCCGAGCGCGAAGAAGCTGTCGTCGATGCCGATCGGGTCCGTCGTCTCCAGCGTCGTGCCGAAGAGGGCGACGAGGGTCTCCTCCGTCCGGGTGCGCGGGGCGCGCCGGGTGGCGAGGAGGGCCGTCGGTGCGGGCAGGGCCCGCTTGTCGATCTTGCCGTTGGGGGTGACGGGCAGCCGGTCGATGAGGGTCAGATAGGTGGGGACGAGGTGCTCGGGGAGCCGGTCGGCGACGTGTCGCCGGATCTCCTCCGGGTGGGTGTCGTCGTCGGTGACGACGTACGCGGCGAGGCGCTTCTCGTGGACGGTGACGACCGCCCGGGTGACCCGGGGATGAGTCAGGAGCGCGGCCTCGGTCTCGCCGGGCTCGATCCGGAAGCCCCGGATCTTGATCTGGTCGTCCGCCCGGCCCTCGTAGACGAGGCGGCCCCCGCCGTCGAAGCGGGCCAGGTCGCCGGTCCGGTAGAGCCGGCCGGGTCCGAACGGGTTCGGCACGAAGCGGATGGCCGTCAGGTCCGGGCGCCCCAGGTAGCCGTGGGCCAGGCCCTCACCGGCCACGTACAGCTCTCCGGTGGTTCCGGGCGGGCACAGGTTCAGGTGGGGGTCGAGGACGTAGGCGGGCTTGTCGACCAGGGGGGTGCCGACCGGGATCACGGCGTGCGGCCGGTCGGCCGGTTCGACGGCGTGGGTCGTGGCGAAGATCATCACCTCGGCGGGGCCGTACCCGTTGAGGACCGTGATGCCGGGCCTGATCCGCTGGAGCTTGTGGACGTGGGCCGGGGAGGCGGCCTCGCCCACGGTGAAGGCGGTGGTGACGGTGGCGAACGCCTCCGGGTGTTCGTCGGTGAGGTAGTTGAAGAGGGTGGCGGACAGCAGGAGCGTGGTGACGCCGTGCCGGCGAGCCAGTTCGGCGACGAGGGCCGGTTCGGGTTTCTGTCCCGGCTGGAGCACGACGGTGCCGCCGTGGAGGAGGCCGCCCCAGAGCTCCAGGCTGAACGCGTCCCAGGAGACCGGTGAGCACTGGAGGTAGACCTGGTCCGGGCCGGTGGGGAGGTAGGGCTGGCCGATCAGGGTCGACGTCAGGTTGCGGTGGGACGACAGGATCGCCTTGGGCCGGCCCGTCGAGCCCGAGGTGAACATCAGGCAGGCCGGGTCGTCGGGGTCGACGGGGAGGCCGGGGTTTCCGGGGCCGTAGGAGAGGAGTTCGCCGGGGGCCTCGGTGTGGGTGGCCCAGGGGCCGTCGAGGCGTCCGGCGAGGGACGGGCGGGTGAGGAGGTGGCGGATGCCGGCGTCGGCGGCGGCCGCGCGGAGGCGCTCGTCGGGGAAGTCGGGGTCGAGCAGGACGTGGGCGGCGCCGGTCTTCAGGACGGCGAGGACGGCGGTGGCGAAGCGGATGCCGCGCTCCAGGAGGATGCCCGCCAGGTCGCCGCGGCCCAGGCCGCGTGCGCTCAGGTGGCGGGCCCAGCGGTTGGCGGCGGCGTTGAGTTCGGCGTACGTGACGCTCCGCCCGCCGTCGATGAGCGCGATCCCGTCGGGGTGCCGGGCCGCCTGCTCCTCGAAGCGTTCCACGAGGGTCGTGCCGGCGGTTCCGGCGGGGCCGGTCACCGGTCCGGCCCACGGGCCGGTGAGCAGGGCGCGTTCGGTCTCCGTCAGGACGTCGAGGTCGGCGATCCGGCGCTCGGCCGGCCGGTCCGGGGCGAGGACGGTGGTGAGGAACGCGGCGAAGCGGTCCTGGTGGGCGGCGGCGGACGCCGGGTCGACGTCGTGGACGGGGGTGTCGAAGTCGATCCGCAGGCCGTTCGCGGCGCCGAGGTCGAGGACGGCGACGGCGAGGTCGTCCACCGGGCCGTTGCTCACGTTGTGGTTGAGGGTCGGGTGGCCGCAGACGGTGAGTTCCGCGTGGAAGCCCATGATGTTGAGGACGGGCGCGGCGAGGCGGCGGGAGCCGTCGACGACCCCGGCGTCCCGGCACAGGTCCTCGTAGCGGGTCAGCTGGTGGCGCAGTCCGTGCTTGACCTCGGCGGCGGCCGAGCGGACCAGGGCGCCGAGGGTCTCTCCGGGGCGTATCCGGAGCCGGAGGGGCACCACGTTCGACGACATGCCGGGGGTGCTGCGGGCCTGCCGGGTCGTGCGGCCCGTCACCGGCAGGGCGAGGACGAGTTCCTCGCGGCCCGTGACGCGGTGCAGGTAGACCGAGAAGAGGGCGACGAGGAGGACGGACCAGGAGACCCGCTCGCCGCGGGCGACCGCCCGCAGCCGGTCGGCGTCCGCCGGGGACACCCGCACGCTGCGGCGGGCGAAGGGCAGGCCGCCGTGCGCGGCGGGGGCCCGGCCGGTGCCCCGGACGAGGCCGGCGGGCGCGTCGGGGGCTCCGGCGAGGTGTTCCCGCCAGGCGGCCAGGTCGGCGGCGGCCCGGTCGGAGTCGCGGTACTCCGCGTCCTCGGCGAGCAGGTCGGCGAGGGCGCCGAACGGGGAGGGCCCCCAGGGTTCGCCCGCGACCGCCCGTTCGTACAGCTCGACCAGACGGGCGAGGGCCATGGACACGCCCACGCCGTCGACGACCAGGTGGTGGAAGCCGTAGAAGTAGAAGTACCGCTCCTCGCCGAGCTTGATCAGGGCGCAGCGGACGGGCGGGCGGCGGGTCAGGTCGAAGGGGGTGCCGATCAGGCCGTCGATCAGCCGCCAGGCCTCGGCCTCCGGGTCGTCGGCCGCGCTCACGTCGGTGTACGGGAGGTCGCGGGTGCTTGCGGAGTCGGCGGGGTCGATGAGCTGCCACACCTGCTCGCCGTCGTCCTCGAAGCCCCGGACGCGGAGGAAGTCGGCCTCCTCCGCGAGCCGGCGCCAGGCCGCCGCCATCAGCTCCGGGTCGACCGGGCCGAGGATCTCGCGGCACTCGGCGACGTTGTACTTGACGCCGGTGGGGTCGAGGGCGTGTGCCGTCCAGATGTCACGCTGGGCCACCGAGAGCGGCAACCGGACGGCGGCCGGAGCGGGTGCGACGGGCGTGTCGAACGGCATGGAGGGCTCCTGGAAGAGGAAGTCGCGGCGGCTGGCCGGTGGCGGGTGCGGTGACCCCGGGTGCGGTGACCCCGGGGGCGGGCGGTGGCCCTGGGGCCGGGCGGTGACTCCGGGGCGGGCAGTGGCCATACAACCCGTGGGGGCGGGCCGGGAGCGGCAGTTGCTCCGGCGGTACGGGAGCGGTTCGGCAGCGCGGCGGCAGTCAGGCGGCAGCGGTTCCGGCAGGAGCGGGGGAACCGGCCGCCGGTGCGCCCGCGGTCGCCGAGGCGAGGGCCCGTACGACGCACAGCACGCGGAACGCGGAGCGGCCGCCGTCCGTGCTGGACCGGATGACGCCGCCGACGAGGAGGTCGCGGACCGTGCGGCCGCAGTGCGGCAGGGGCAGGCCGGTCAGCCGGACGACGTCCTCCAGGAGGAACTCGTCCCGGCTGGCGGCGCACAGCTCGGTGATCAGGCTCCGGTGCCCTGCGGGCAGCCCGGCCAGGGTGCGGCCGACGCTCTCCCGCAGGTGGGAGCCGGAGCGGCCGTCGGCCAGGTGGTCGAGGAGCGGGGCGGGGTCGGACTCGACGATGCCGCGCAGGGTGGGCAGGTCGCAGACGGTGAGCCAGGAGGCGGCCGCGGCGAGGGCCAGCGGGTGTCCGTCGAGGCGGTGGCAGAGCCATGCGATGTCGGTGAGGGCCCGGTCGTCGGGGACGATGTCGGGGCGGACGCGGCGGAGCCGGTCGAGGAAGAAGCGGGTGGCGGGGGCGTCGGGGCGGGCGGTCCCGGTCGGGGCGGGCGCCTCCAGGGGCGCGAGGAGGAAGAGGCGTTCGCCGGGGACGTTCCAGGGCGTGTCGGCGGTGACGAGGAGGCGCAGTCCGGGGAGTTCGCGGAGCAGTCGGCCCAGCCGCTGGAAGTCGAGCCGTCCGGTGTCGGCGCCGTCGAGGACGAGGAGCGCCGCCCGGTCTCCAAGCAGGGCGGTGAGCGCGGGCGGGAGGGTGTCGGACGGTCCGTGGCCGTGCAGGAAGCCGGCGCAGTCGGCGGCCGGGGCGGCCGCCGGGTCGTCGTCGGCCGGCAGGCAGTCGGCGACCGCCCCGGGGGCGGTGTGCCACAGGACGGGGAGGCCGGCGTCGTGGAGTCTGGCCGCCGCCTCCAGGGCGAGTCTCGTCTTGCCGACGCCGCTGAGGCCGACGACGGTGATCAGGCGTTCGGCCCCGGAGCGCAGTTCCTCGGTGATGACGGCGGCCTCGGCCCGCCGTTCGATCAGCGGGTGCAGGGGTACGGGCGGTGCCGACCGCTCCAGGGGCAGGTGCCGGGCGCCGCCGCGCCGCACCGCGTCCTCCAGGGCCGTGCGGGCCCGGGGGCCCAGGCGCAGGGCGTCGGCGATGAGCCGGACGGTGTCGGTTCTCGGCCGCTGGGCCTTGCCCTTCTCCAGGTCGCGGATGGCGCGCACGCTGATGGTGGACAGGTCGGCCAGCTCGCGCTGGGTCAGGCCGATGCGGAGCCGGTGGCCGCGTATGAGGCTGCCGAGCGCGGCGGTGGCCGCGGTGGCGCCCTCCGGGGAAAGAATGGTCGTCGCCATGGAAAGCCCCCACTGGTCGAGTCGGGGCGAGGCCCTGGCGGCGGCCCGGTCGGGCCGCCGGCCGGCGCAAGGCCTCGCCGTCTGCTGCTCTCCATCGTGAGGACGGGGCTATCCAGGGGGTATCCCGTGAATAACCCCCAGGTCAGAGGTGGTGCGCGGACTCCCGTGATAGCGGACGGGATACCGGCGGGCGCGAGGCCTTTCACGAGGCGGCGCCGTGATAGTGGGGTGATAAGACAGCGGACGGTCCCGTGAATCCGGTCGTTCCTAGCGTGGTGGTCACAAGGAAGCACCGCCCCACCGAGAGGGAGAATCCGATGTCGAAGACCACCGCCGCCCGCACCGCCCTCCGCACCGTCGTCGCCTCCGCGCTGATCGTGCTCGTGACCGGTGTCGGTGCCCAGGCGAGCTGGGCGGACGAGCCCGTGGACACGACGCCGGCGGTCTCGTACGGGAACGGGAACGGGACCGACGACAGCACGGGCACCACCGGCACGGGTACGGGCACGGGTACGGCGGGCACCGCGGCCACCACCGACAACAACCCCTGGGACTGACCCCGCGCACCCCGGCGGCGACCATGTCCCCCCGGGATCGGCCGGCTCCCCGCAGGGGTCACCCGGCTCCGAGCAAACGTTTCGCCTCCGCCAGTTCCCGCCCCATCCGCCGCTCCCGGAAGACCTCGACGGCCGGCGCGAGCAGTTCCCGGGAACGCCCCGGTTCCTCCAGGAGCCGGGCGAGGTCCAGACGCACCAGCGCGCCCCCGCTCAGGTCCATGATCTCCTCCCGCGCGGCGACGGCCCGGTCGTAGAAGTCCCTGGCCCGGTCGGGGCGGCCCATCACGGCGAACGCGTGGCCGAGGTCGCGCAGCAGGTGCCCCTCGCCGATCACGTCGCCGGAGTCCCGGCAGAGTTCCAGCACCTCGGTGAAGGTCAGGACCGCCAGATCGCTCCGTCCCTGTTCCAGGAGCAGTTGTCCGACGCGCCGCAGGGTCCGCGCCCTGCCGCCGGTGTAACCGACCCCCTCGTAGATGTCCAGCGCCTCGTCCAGCTGCGTCTGCGCCGCCTCGATCTCCCCCTGGCGCATCCGGATGTGGGCGCTCTGGGTGAGGACGATCGCCCGGCCGACCACGTCGCCCGCCCGGTCGAAGTCGGCCAGGGACCTCCGGTACAGCTCCAGCGCCGAGGCGTCGTCGCCGTTCGTGCGCGCGATGAGCGCCATGTCGCGCCGGCACAGCGCCTCGCCCCGGGGCTCGTCGAGCGCCTGGAAGACGTCGAGCGCCGAGTTCAGCGCCTGGCGTGCCGTGTCGAACTGGTTGCGGCTCATGTAGAGCGAGCCGAGCGACGCGCGGACGGCGGCGGTGCCCCGCAGGTTGCCCGCCTTGCGGACGGCGGCGAGGGCCGTCAGGTGCGTCTGCTCCCACAGGTCGTAGTGGCCGCGCACCTCGAAGAGCGTGACGAGGGAGGTGGCGAGGTCCCAGCTGAGGTCGTGGAGTCCTTCGTCGGCGGTGTGCTCGACCATCCGGCACAGGGCGGTCTGTTCCGCGTCGAGCCAGGCCAGCGGGTCGGCCAGGACCGCCTCGGTGTAGGAGGCAGGTGGTTCCCAGCGGGGGGCGTCGCCGTGCAGGACGGTGAAGTCGCCCCCGTACACGGTGCGGTGGGCCTGCTGGGTCAGGTGCATCCAGCCGCCCGCCATGCGGGCCAGGGCCTCCCGCCGGACCTCCGGCGGGTGGTGCGCGGCCAGTTGCTCCCGCGCGTACACCCGGATGATCTCGTGGAAGCGGTACCGGAAGCCGCCGGTGCGCTCGACCCCGTCGACGTCCAGCATCTGCACGTCGACGAGGGGTTCCATGAGGTCGGAGGGGAAGGGCCGGTGGTCGTCGAGCAGGGCGCCCGCGAGCCAGCTGGGGAGGGTCGGCGCCTGGGCCATGCTGAGGAGCCGCAGCAGCCTGCGGTCCTCCGGGCCGAGGCCTTCGTACGTGAGGGACAGACTGGCCCGCATCGTCATCTCGCCGTGCGTCAGTTCGTCGAGCCGGTGCCGTTCGCTGGCGAGGCGCTGCACCATGGAGGCGAGGGTCCAGTGGGGGCGCGCGGCGAGCCGGGCGGCCACGATCCGCAGGGCCAGCGGGAGGCGCCCGACCGTGCGGACCAGGGCCTCCGCCGCCTGGGCCTCCCCGGCGACCCGCTCCCGGCCGATGATCCTGGACAGCAGTTCGAGGGCCATGTCCTCGTCGAGGACGTCCAGCTCCACCCGGTGGGCGCCGGGGAGCGCGGTGAGGCGGGCCCGGCCGGTGACGAGGACGGCACAGCCTCGGCTGCCGGGCAGCAGCGGCAGCACCTGGCCCTCGCCGGCCGCGTCGTCGAGGACCACGAGGACCCGGCGGGAGGCGAGCCGGGTGCGGTACATCTCGGCGCGCTCGTCCAGGGCCTCGGGGATCAGCTGGCCGGGGATGCCGAGGGCCCGGAGGAAGCGGCCGAGGACCTCGGCGGGGGTGGCCGGGGTGCCGGTGGTGCCGCGCAGGTCGCAGTAGAGCTGTCCGTCGGGGAAGCCGGTCTCGGCCAGGGTGTGGGCGACGTGCACGGCGAGGGTCGACTTGCCGGTGCCCGGTTTGCCGGTGATGGCGGCGAGTCCGACCGTGGTGCGGTCCGGTCCCCCGGTCAGCGCCCGCTCCAGGGCGGCGACCCGGGCGGCGTCCGACACGAAGTCGGCCACGGCTGCCGGGAGTTGGTGGGGGACGGTGTCCTGGCGTACGACCTCCGGGGCGGGCTCCGGCGCGGCGGCGGCCGGTCCTTCGTCGGCCGGGGTCCGCGCGGGCTCGTCGGGGGCCGCCCCGCGCGGTCGCTCGCGGACCGCTTCGGCGGCCGGGCGGGTCGGGCCCGCGGTCGGGCGGGCCGGTGCGGCGTCGGCGGCGACGGGCGGGGGCAGTTCGCCCGCCAGGATCGCCGACTCCAGTTCGCGGAGCTCCCGGCCGGGCTCCAGGCCCAGTTCGTCGGCGAGGATCCGCCGGCCGGCCCGGAAGGCCTCCAGAGCCTCGGCCTGGCGGCCCGACCAGTACAGCGCCTGGATGAGCTGACCGCGCAGCTTCTCCCGCAGCGGGTGTTCGTGGGTGAGCATCTGGAGTTCGCCCACGAGCCGGTCGTAGCGGCCGAGTTCGAGTTCGAGCTGGATGCGGAGCTCGGTGGCGGTCAGCCGCTCCTCGTTGAGCTGGCGCGCCCGGTTCGCCAGCGGGCCGCCGTCGAGGCCGGACAGGCACTCGCCCTGCCACAGCGTGACCGCGCTCCTCAGCAGGCGCACGGCCTCGCGGCAGGCGCCCTCCTCGCGCAGTCGCCGGGCCCGTAAGACGAGACCGGTGAAGAGCGCCGCGTCCACGTTGCCCGCCTCGGTGTGCAGGACGTAGCCCGGGGGCCGGGTCGTGATGGTGGCCTCCCCGGCGGCCCCGGCCAGCAGTTTCCGCAGCCGCGACACGCAGATCTGCACCTGGGTGCGGGCGGTCTCCGGCGGGTTGTCCTCCCAGATGAGGTCCACGAGGTGGTGGGTGCCGACCACCCGGTTGGCGTCGAGGAGCAGGGCCGCGAGGATCACCTCCTGGCGGCCGGGGGGCACCCGCAGGGGTCCGTCGGGGCCGTGCACCTGGAGGGGTCCGAGGAGCCGGAAGGGAAGGCGCGACACGTCCGGGATCCCCGGGTCTCTCTCACCTGCGCCGTCAGTCACCGATTCCCCCACGAAACAAATGAGTTGACACTTGAGACCCAAGTGAGGACAGTCTCCACATCCACCCCCGCTCTGTCCATGCCGTGAAGATCCCGGTCGGAGATAGAGGGGTGATAACCCGGAGTTGGTGACGCGCCCCAGAATCCTGCACCGAGAGTGAAAGGGGCTCAGCCGTTGAACCGCCACGATGAAACGACCCTCGGTCTGCCGGGACAGGTCGACCTGGTCACCGCCGCGGGCGTCGACCACGTCCGTCTCGTCTACGACTACCTCGACGCCGGTGACCTGGACTCGTGCGCCTCCCTGCTGCACGACGGCGTGGTGTTCGAGCTGCCCGGAATGCCTCCCGTCCGGGGACGCACGGCGGTCCTGCGCGCCCGGCTCGGCCACACCCCGCCGAGGGGCCGCCACGAGATCGACCGCGTCGTCGCCCAGAACCGCAGCGTGGTGGCCGCCGGGCGGTGCGTCGACCCGGACGCCGGGGGGCGGGAGCTGCACTTCGTCGACTTCTTCAGCATCACCGACGACGGCATGGTCCGCGCGTGTACGCGCTACTACCACGTGGCGCCCTGAGCCGCCGGGCGGCCCGGGCAGGAGGTCCCGGGCCCGGGGGCCTTCCGTACCTACCGCCGGAGGCCGTACGGGACGGAAGGTGGCCAGGACGGCACGTGCCGCGCACGACGGTGCGGGAGGCAGGGGAAGGAGCGGCGAGGTGTACGGATCCGTGGACACGGGACGAACCGGCCCGACGGGCGTCGCGGGCGCGGCGGGTCCTGCCGGTACGGCCGGCCCTGCCCGTACGGCCGGCCCGGCGAAGCCCCCCGCTCACGGCCCCCACCGACCCCGTCGTCCGGTCGAGCTTCGTTATCTGCTCGGGCGGGTGCTGCCCTTCGTCGTGCTCGTGGCCGCCCCGCTCGCCGACGTCCTGACCTCGCCGGAGGAGCGTTTCGACCGTCTGCTGATCGCGGCGCCCGCGTTCGCCGCGGTGACCTGGGGCGCGCGCGGGACGCTCGCGGTCGGCGCGCTGGCGATGGGGACGACCACGGTGCTCGCCCTCGGCCGGGGCGAGCGGCTCTTCCCCGCGCTCCTGGCAGGTCAGACGGTCCTGGCCGTCGTCACCCTGGCCGCGGCCCTGTCCAGCCAGGCGCGCCGGCGGCGGGAGGCCGAGCTGCGCCAGGTGAGCGAGGTGGCCGAGGCCGCCCAGTGGGCCCTGCTGCGCCCGCTGCCCCGGCGGCTCGGCGGCGTCGACCTCCGGCTGCTGTACGAGGCGTCCGCGGCCGGCGCGCACGTCGGCGGCGACTTCTACAAGGCCCTGAAGGTCCGGGGAGGCGTACGGATCATGCTCGGGGACGTCCAGGGCAAGGGCCTCGCGGCCGTCGAGGCGGCCTCGCTGCTGCTCGGCTCCTTCCGCGAGGCCGCGTACACGGCCCCCGGCCTGCCCGAGATCGCGGAGCGCCTGGAGGCGAGCATGGCCCGCTACGCCGAGCGGGCGCCGGAGTCGACGGCGGCCGACCGCTTCGCGACCGTGCTGCTGGCCGAGATCCCCGACGACGAGCCGGTCGTACGACTCCTCAGCTGCGGCCACCCGGCCCCGGTCGTCCAGCGCGGCCCGGTCGTGCGCACGGTCGAGCTGTCCTCGCCGTCCGTGCCGATCCACCTGCCGGTCCCGGTCGACGCCCCGTTCACGGTGGACGAGGTGCCGTTCGCCCCCGGTGACCGGATGCTGATGTTCACCGACGGCGTCAGCGAGACCCGGGACCGGCACGGCGCCTTCTACCCCCTGGAGCAGCGGCTGCGCGGCTGGGCGGCCGAGCCGGCCGACCGCGTCCCGGGCCTCCTCAAGGAGGACCTGGCCCGCTTCGGCGCGCGCGGCCTCGACGACGACACGACGGCCGTCCTCGTGGTCCGGGGCGCGCCCGGGGAGGAGGCCCCGCTCCGGCACGAGGACCGTCTGGTCGCCCTCTGAGGACCCCGGGCCCGGCACCGGCCGCCGCGACCGCGTAGGGTCGGCCCGCCCGTCGACCGAAGCCCCGAGGAACGCGCCGTGGACCTGCTCCCCTTCTCCGCCGAACACGCCGCCACGGTGGCGGCCTGGCCCGCCTCGTCCCGGGAGGTCCTCCTGTGGTGCGGGCGCCGGGAGTTTCCGGTGACCGGGGAGACGGTGGCCGGATGGCAGGAGGACCCGGAGGTCCACGGCCACGTCCTCGTCGGGGACGGGGCCGTGCTGGGGTACGGCGAGGTGTGGACCGACGCCGAGGAGGACGAGGCCGAGCTGGCGCGCATCGTCGTGGCCCCGGAGGCGCGCGGCAGGGGCGTGGGGCAGGTGCTGGTGCGGGCGCTGCTCGGCCGGGCCCTCGGCGCCGGTTTCGACGACGTCTTCCTGCGGGTCCACCCGGACAACGCCGTCGCGCTGCGCTGCTACGAGGGCGCGGGCTTCGTCCCGGTCGACCCCGAAGAGGCGGCGGAGTGGAACGCCGTCCAGCCGGTGCCGTACGTGTGGCTCACCCGGCCCGGCCGGGTCACGGGGACGCCGTAGGGGGCGCCCCGCCGGCCGGGCGGGTGGCGACGAGGACGCCGATCTTGTCGATGCGGTGCTCCGGGTTGCCCAGGGCGTCCCGCCAGTGGTTCCCGGCCGCGTCGTCCTCGGGCGTGGCGCAGGTGGAGAGGGTGATCATCGCCCGGGTGGGCCTCTCCCCCGGTTTCCCGGGGACGGGGGCGCGCTGCGCGGCGAGGGAGTCGGCGGACCGGAAGGACGTCGAGCGGGTGTCGACGATCCGGTACTCGTACACGGCGTCGGCGGCGGTCACGACGACCGTGTCGCCCTCCTCGACGTCGGGGAGCAGGCGCAGGGGTCCGCCGGCCGAGAGCCGGTGCGCGGTCACGAGGTAGTTGCCGACGTCGCCCGGCCCGACGCCGCCCCGGTCGCCGTGGGGGCTCGCCGCCACTCCGCGGTCCTGGATCCGGGTGCCGGGCAGGTCGTCGCTGGTGCCCTCGTACGGGAGGACGGGCAGGTCGGCCACCCCGATGGAGGGGATGTCCAGCTCGGCGCGGCGCGGGCGTGCCTCGGGGACGGGCGGGGGGGACGGCTCGGCGGGGGCGGGCGCCGCCGTGACGGGGTCGGTACGGAGCGTGGCGGAGGGGGCCGTCGTCGGCTGGCGGAGCGTGGGCGGGGCGGTCGTGGCGCCCGCCGGGCCGTCCGGGAGGGGGCCGCAGCCGAGGGCCACGAGGGCCGCCGCGGCGGTCGCGACGGCGAGGCGTGTGCGACGGGTTCGTGTCATGGGGGACGAGCCTTCCGGTGGCGACGTGTGGCTCACCGAGGATTGTCCCGTAAAAGGGGCCCGGGGGGTACTGGATCATGCGCGGCCCCTCCCCCGGCCGCACGGGCACGGCCCGGGCGCCGTGGAGGGGCGTCCGGGCCGTGCGCGGATCGTGTGCGACTCGTCTGGCGGGATCGCCGGGTCAGGGCAGCCGGTGGTCCTCGTTCAGCACGACGCCGCGTTCGGGGCGGTACAGGTCGAAGCCCCGGGTGTCGCACTGCAGGCCGCCGACGATGCAGTGGTCGACCAGGGCCTTGAGGGTGCGCTCCTCCCACGCGTTGAAGAAGTCGTAGTGGAAGGAGTAGCCGCGGCCGCTGGCCAGGCGGACCTGGCTCATGTCGCCGTTGACCGGCCACGCCATCTTGAACTCGATCATCGGCAGGGCGACCGGGTGGGAGGCCGGGCACATGTTGTCGTTGGTGCCGGGCTTGACCACCGGGTACGCCATGTGGCTCTGGTGGTTCGGGGTGTCGAGGTACTTCCCGTCCCAGCAGCTGGGGGCCTGCATCCGCAGGTTGAGCTGGACGTCGGGCCGGCTCGGACAGTTCGCCGGGATGTCGGTGTTGAAGAAGCTGTCACCGCACTCCCAGCCCTCGACGAACCCCTTGTGGGACCGGAACTCCTGGGCGGTCTGCATCGGGTTGCCGACGACGAACCGCAGCCCCTTGGGGAAGGGCCGCACGCTCCGGTAGTCGGTCACGCCCGCCTTGTAGTAGATGACCTGGGGGCCGACGGGCAGGATCTTCTGGTCGCCCTTGTAGAGCGAGGGCATCCAGTACGCGGAGGCGTCGGCGGGCGCCTTGCAGGTGGTGTTCCCTCCGTAGAGCGAGCCGGTGGTGCTGGCGGCATTGGTGGAGGTGTTGCCCATGAACGTGTGGTCGTGGGACTTGCCGAACTGGCCCGGGTAGACGATCGGGTCGTCCGGCGCGGTGTGGGTGACGGAGCACCCGGCCTGGAACTCGTGGTGGTAGGCCGGGGGCGGGGTGGCCGTGGACGGGACGACGCCGGTGACCTGGGGCACGGCGGGGATGTAGCCGTCGCCGTCGGCGTCGTCGCCCGAGGCCTGGGTGGAGGCGGCCATCCGGTGGCCTTCGTGGTTGGCGGCCGCGACGACGGCGGGCGGGAGGCCGCCGTCCGGGTCGGTGGCCTGCGCCATCGTGCCGATGCCGAGGGCGCCGGCGATGAGGGCCGTGCTGACGAGGAGTACGGAGAGCCGCTTCGGACTCGATCTCATGGGGATCTCCTGCCCGTGGGGGTGGTTCCGCGTGAACGCGAGGGCTCCACGCGACTGGTGTGGTGGTTTCCCGTGCGGTGGTGCGGGGGTGGCGGGGCCGAGCGGCGGGCCCCGCCACCCGTCATGGGGGGGGTGTTCGGCGTCGTCAGGCGTAGATGCCGAACTCGTGGAGCGAGTAGCCCCAGCCGGTTCCGCGCGCGGTGAGCTGGAGCCTCACGTACCGGGCGGTGGCTCCGGCCTCGATGGTGTCGATGTCGCCGTTACCCGTGGTGGTGGTGTGGATGGTGCGCCAGGTGGTGCCGTTGTCGGATACCTGGACCTCGTAGGACTTGGCGTAGGCGGGGTCCCAGACCAGCTGGAGCCGGTTGAAGGAGCGGGCCGAGCCGAGGTCGACCTGGATCCACTGGGGGTCGCTCCAGTCGCTGGCCCAGCGGGTGCCGGGGTTGCCGTCGACGGCGTGGGACGGCGGGCAGGGGCAGTCGCCGTAGGAGGCCTGGGAGGAGGAGGCGGTGGCGGGCCTGCCCAGGGCGATGTTGGTGCCGGCGACGGGCGGGGCGACGACCTTCACGGACTTGGTCTCGATGCCGGCGTTGCCGCGGCCGTCCTCGGCCTGGACGTACACCTTCCAGACGCCGAGCTTCTCGGGCGCGGTGACGGCGAAGGTGCCGTTGCCCAGGGAGCGGTACTGCGCGTCGACGAGGCGCTTGTCGCCGTTGGCGTAGTTCCCGCTGAGGTAGATCTTGGGCGTGACCGGGTCGCCGTCGGGGTCGCGGATGTCGGCGCGGACCGTGAACTCGCGTCCGGCGGGGGCCGCGGAGGCGGGGGTGACGGTCATGTTCGTGATGACCGGCGGGGTGTTGTCGCCCGCGGTGGAGCCGGCGTAGGCCTTCTTGACGGCGTAGTAGGACAGGCGCTTGAGGCCGTCGGGGAGGAGGTTGAACCAGACGCCGCCGAAGTCGTGTTCGAGGCCGTAGTGGAACATCGTCGCGCCGAGGGCGACGCCCCGGTGAGCGGTGATGCAGTTCCAGGCCTTGGTGTAGCCCTCGGCCTTCTGGACGTCGGTCGGCTCGTCGGGGACGCCGTTGACGTCGTCGGGCACCTCCCACTCGCCGGCGTTCCCCGTCTCGGTGATGATGTACGGCTTGTCGTACCCGCCGTCGATCCAGTCCTGGCGCACGCCGCAGACGTCGCCGTAGGCGTTCATCGAGTACAGGTCGAGGTCGGGCGCGTTGCGCTTGTAGTACGGCCAGGCGCCGGTCCAGGCGTCCGTGGAGGTCACGGGGTGGTCGGGGTCGATCGAGTGGATCTTCTTGGCGACGTCGTTGACGAAGGTCGTGTACGCGTTGCGCTGGGCCTCCAGTTCGGTCCCGCCGTAACAGTTCTGCAGACCGAGGACGGACTCGTTGCCGACGTTCCACATGAGGGTGGCCGGGTGGGACTTGTAGGCGTCGACCCACTTGGCGAACTCGGTGAGCATGGTGTTCTTGTACGCGGTGTCCGTCACGTAGTTGACGCAGCCGCCGGAGCCGGGGCCGCCGCCCGGCTGGAGCCAGAAGCCGTTGACGACCTTCAGGCCCTGGGCGGCCGCGGAGTCGAGCAGCGGCTTGGTGCCGCCGTCCGTGCCCCAGGTGCGGATGGTGTTGACGCCCATGGACTTCAGGTCCGGCATGTACTTCGGGGCGTCCGCGATGGCCGGGCCCCAGGTGAGGCCCTTGACGGTGTACGGCTGTCCGCCGACGGTCAGCTGCCAGTTGCCCTGCGAGCCGGTGACCCGGACGGCGCCGCCGGGCTCGGGCTGGGTGGTGCCGCTCTCGCCGTAGACCCGGAACTCCCAGAGGGAGTAGCCGTATCCGGTGGCGCGGGTGACGCCCTGGAGGCGTACGTAGCGGCCGGTGCCGGAGACCGCGAGTTCGTCGGTGCCGCCGTCGCCGGCGGTGACGGACGTGACGGTGCGCCAGTCGGTGCCGTTGTCGGAGAGCTGGATGTCGTAGGCCTTGCCGTAGGCGCCCTCCCAGTTGAGTACGACGCGGCTGATGTTCGCGCGTGCGCCGAGGTCGACCTGGAGCCACTGGGCGTCGCTCCACTGGCTGGCCCAGCGGGTGCCGGTGAGGTCGCCGTCGACGGCGGCGGAGGCGGCGTATCCGGCGCCCTCGGTCGAGGAGGCGGTGGCGGTCTTCCCCTGGGAGAGGAGGGTCTCGGCGGCGGTGGCGGGCGCCGCGGTCAGCACGGTGGCGGAGGTGGCGAGCAGGGCGCCGAGGGACACGAGCGAGGCCGTGGTGCGGGCCCGCCTTCGTGCGGTCGAAGCGGTGGTCATGACGGCTCCTGGACGGAGGGGAGGGGGGATCGCCTTCCGGGCGGCGCGGCGGGGACCTGGAGCGCCGCCCGGAAGGGGTGGGGGGACCGGGACGCGCCGGTCGGGGCGCGTCCCGGCGGGACCGTCAGGGGAAGGAGACGACGGTCGAGGGCACGGTGGAGGTGCCCGCGGGGATGGTGGAGGCCCCGGTGTCGTTGATGACGTGGTTGTAGTGGCCCATGCCGCCGAGGGAGACCACGAGGAGGCTGTGGAACTTCACCCCCGGCTTGACGGGTGCCTTGAAGCCGTGGTCCTGGACGATGGTCGGGTCCACGTTGTAGTTGCAGTAGCTGCCGAGGCCCCACGCCTCGTGGGTGTTCACGGAGTCGTCGACCCGGTAGGCGGCGTAGCCCTTCGTGGCGCCGTTCTGGATGGCGGCCTGGTTGGGGGCGTCGTACGCCTTCTCGTTCTGGTAGAAGATCGTGCGGCCGCGCTCGCCGTACCACTCGACGTCGTACTTGTTGAAGTGCTCGACGAACAGGCCGGTGGCGAGCACGTCGTCGCCGTTGACGCGGACGCCGTAGTCGGCGCGGTTGGTCTCCCAGCCCCAGCCCTCGCCGTGGTCGGCGCGCCAGACCCAGGTGTGGTCGATGATGGCGTCGTCGCTGTTGACGACCACGCTGGTGGTGGCCTTGCCGACGTGGGCGCCGCCGATGCGGACGTAGACGTCCTGCACGGTGGTGGGGTTGGCGGCGTGGTCGGCGGAGGAGTTCTGCGGGCCGAGCTCCAGCAGCGTCGGGGAGTTGACCGGGCCGGCGTCGATCAGGAAGCCGGCGAGGCGGACGCCGTCGACGTCGGCGACCTTCATCGCGGTGACGCCGTTGTCGGGGATGATCGTGGCGAGGCCGAGGCCGAGCACGATGGTGTTGGCGCGGTTCACGTTGATGGTCTGGTCGACGTGGTAGACGCCCGGGGTGAACAGCAGGTGCAGGCCCTGGGCCAGTGCCTGGTTGATGGTGGCGGCGGTGGCGCCGGGCTTGACCACGTAGAACTGGTTCAGCGGGATGGACTCGCCCTGCGGGGTGCCGTTGGCCCAGCTGGTGCCGCGCGCGTTGGTCCGCTTGGCGGGCGCGAAGACCTTGTACTCGTTGCCGTCGAGGTAGAGGTAGGGCTTCTCGCGGGAGATCGGGGTGGTGTCGAGCGTGGTGTAGCGGGGCTCCGGGAAGGAGGTCGCCGGTGCGCCCTCGACGCCCGAGAAGGTCTGGTTCCAGACGCTGTTGGACCAGCCGCCGATGGAGCTCTCGCGGGTGTACCACTGCTGCTGCGAGTAGTTCCCGACCTGGCCGTCGATCTTCGAGTCGGCGATGTAGCCACCGCTGGCCCAGCCGTAGCCGTTGGGAGCGAGGTTGAGCCCGCCCTTGACGTGCATCCGGCGGAAGGAGGAGGCCTGGGAGACGGCCCACCGGTTGGTGCCGTTGACCGGGTTGAGGGTGAGGCCCTCGGCGCCGCGCCAGAAGTTCTGGGTGGCGTTGCCGTTGAACCAGCCGGCGTCGACGGTCACGTCGCCGTTGATGGTGGTGTCGCCGGGGCGCAGGCCGAGTCCGGCGATCTGGGTGTAGAAGCCGATCTGGGCGTTGAGGTTGTTGTACGTGCCCGGCTTGAAGAGGAAGGCGTGCCGGCCGGAGCCGAACTGGGCCGACTCCTGCTGCTGGAAGACCTGGTCCAGCTTGGCCTGGATGCCGGGGGTGGAGGGGTCGAAGACGTGCACGTTGGGACCGAGGTCGCCGCCGCCGGGGAGGGTCGGGCCGGTGGTGTCGGTGCTGCCGTACACCTGGAACTCCCAGAGGGAGAAGCCGTATCCGGTGGCGCGGGTCTGCCCGTTCATGCGGACGTAGCGGCCGGTGCCGGAGAGGGTGACGTCGTCGGTGCCCCCGTCGCCGGCGGTGACGGTGGTGACGGTCCGCCAGTCGGTGCCGTTCTCGGAGGCCTGGATCTGGTAGCTCTTGCCGTAGGCGGCCTCCCAGCGCAGGGTGGCGCTGCTGAGCGTGGCGCTGCGGCCGAGGTCGACCTGGAGCCACTGGGCGTCGCTCCACTGGCTGGCCCAGCGGGTGCCGAGGTCGCCGTCGACGGCGGCGGAGGCGGCGAAGGGTCCGCCCTCGGTGGAGGAGGCGGTGGCGGTCTTGCCCTGCGAGAGCAGAGTGGGGGCCGCCTGGGCCGTCGTGGCGGGGGCGAGGGCGAGCAGGCCGCCCGCCAGCGACGTGACGAGTGCGCCGACGGTGGCCCGTCGGACGGTGGAGGCGGGACGCCGGAGGACCGGCGGGGACCCGACGGAGGACATGGGTCTCCTCTGGGATACATGGGGGAAACGTGGGAGAGCGCTCTCCGAAACCTTGCCCGTAGGGCGAGTTGACGGTCAAGGCGTGTGACACGACTTTTCTTTTGGCTTTCATTAAGTCACGACACCGATGGCTTCCGGCCGGTCCCGATCCGTTCTCCCACCGGACACACGGCACCGTTAAAGTGCGGAGGTGGGGAATCGAGTACCGACTCTGGAAGACGTCGCACGTGAGGCGGGGGTGTCGCGCGCCACGGTGTCCCGCGTCGTCAACGGGGTGCGGAACGTGGCGCCCGACATCCAGCGGAGCGTGCGCGACGCCATCGCCCGCACCGGCTACGCGCCCAACCAGGCCGCCCGTTCCCTGGTGACGCGGCGGACCGGGGCCGTCGCCCTCGTCCTCTCCGCGGCGGGCGGGGCCTTCGCCGCCCGGGTCTTCTCCGACCCGTTCTTCGGGCGCGTCGTGGACGGCGTCCTCCCCGTGCTGCGCGAGCGGGCGATCCAGCCGGTGCTGCTCGTCTCCGATTCGGAGCAGGCCAGGACCCAGCTCGTCGAGTACCTGCGGCAGGGCGGCGCGGACGGGGCGCTCGTGGTGCCGCTCGACGACGAGGACCCGCTGCCCGCGATGCTGGTGGCGGCGGGCCTCCCCACGGTCCTCTTCGGCAGGCCCCGGGGCGGCGGGCGGTACGGCTTCGTCGACCTCGACAACGAGGCCGGGGCGCGGCTCGCGGCCGAGCACCTGTGGGCCACCGGCCGGCGGCGCCCCGCCACCATCGCCGCCCCGGTCACCGCCCCCGCCGCGGCCGCCCGCCTGGACGGCTTCCGCCGGGCGTTCGCCGCCCGCGGGGTGACGGACGTGCCCGTCGTACGGGGCCTGTTCTCGGTCGACAGCGGCCGGAGCGCCATGGCCGAGCTGCTGGCGGTCCGTCCGGACGTCGACGCGGTGTTCGCCGCGAACGACCTGATGGCCCGGGGCGCCTGCGAGCACCTCCGCGAGCGGGGCGTGGACGTGCCCGGCGCGGTCGCCGTCGTGGGCTTCGACGACTCGGCGGTCGCGCGGGGCGCCCGGCCCCGGCTGACCACCGTGCGCCAGCCGGTGGAGCGGATGGCGGCCGCGATGGCCGGCCTCCTGATCGGGGAACTGGAGGGCACCGCCTCCGGCCCCGCCACGAAGGTCTTCGAACCGGCCCTGGTCGTACGCGAATCCGCCTGACCGGCCCCGTCACGCCTCCGGGGCCAGGGCCTCCAGGACCGCGAGCTGTTCCGCGACGCGGCCGGTGGACCAGGTGTCGAGCCAGGTCGCGAAGCCGCCGTCGTAGGCGCGGGGGACGGCTTCCACCCGCATGACGAGGGCCAGGTGGACGCGGTAGAGGGCGAGCCGCGTCCGGGCGCCGGGGCCGAGGGCCGGGAGGGGCGCGACGGAGCGGTAGCCGGCCATGAGGTCGGGGTCGTCCTCGGCCGCGCCGAGCGGGTCGAGGCCGACGAGTTCGGCCAGGGGGTCACCGAAGAAGGCGCGTTCGCCGTCGATGAGGCCGGCCAGGTGCCACCGGTCGTCCCCGGTCCGGCCGAGGACGACGTTGCCCTCCCAGGCGTCGAAGTGGACGAGGGCGGGACGGCGGACCTCGGCCAGCCGGCGGCCGAACCTCCGGGGCAGGTCCGCGAGGACCCCGTCCGGGGCGGGCAGGGCGACGCCGAACCGGCGGGCGTCGCCGAGGACGGCGTGCAGCATGGCGGTGAAGGCGGTGGGCCAGTCGGGGGCGGAGAGACCGGCGGCCGGTCGCGGGTATCCGTGGGCCGGCCCGGTGACGGCGGCGATCCGGGCCAGGGACTCCCCCAGCTCGCGGCGGAGCGCGGCACGGTCGGCCGGGGCGATCCGATCCCGGGCGGCGTCCCAGGTGGTGCCGTCGAGGTGGGAGAGGAGCAGCCACTCGGCGGGGGCGCGGGGGCCGGCGGGCTCGTGGTGGAGGACGGCGGGCACCCGGACGCCCGCGCGTGCGGCGAGCCGGTGGAAGAGCGCCTCGGTGCCGAGGAGCCCCCGCTCGTACGTGAGGGCGGGGGTGCTCTCCGGGGGCGCGGTCTTGAGCACCAGGCGGCGGCCGTCGGCGAGTTCGAGGAGGCGGGTGGAGTTGGCGAAGCCTCCGCCGAGGGCGGTGTCCCGGGTGACGGCCACCGGTCCGAGGGCCTGCCGCAGCCGCTCGGCGGTGTCGGTGCCGATGTC
This sequence comes from Streptomyces sp. NPDC093071, assembly GCF_044754545.1. Classification (NCBI taxonomy): domain Bacteria; kingdom Bacillati; phylum Actinomycetota; class Actinomycetes; order Kitasatosporales; family Streptomycetaceae; genus Streptomyces; species Streptomyces sp. NPDC093071. Next base: position 974,884 of record NZ_JBIVPH010000002.1, read on the forward strand.
GGTGCCGGGCTCCGGTGGACGGGACACGGGCGCTCCTTGCGGGAGGAGGGGGCGAGGAGGGAACGCGCGTCGGCCTCCGGAAGGCCGTCCCCGTACCGTCGGGGCGGTCCTCCGGAGGCTCGTGGCGGAGCGCCGGTCAGCCGGCGGTCGCCTCCCGGTGGGCGCGGATGACGTCCGCGTACCGGCGGCCGCTCGTCTTCACGGTCCGCTTCTGCGTGGCGTAGTCGACGTGGACGAGGCCGAAGCGCTTGTCGTAGCCGTAGGCCCATTCGAAGTTGTCGAGCAGGGACCAGGCGTAGTACCCGGCGAGCGGGACGCCCTTGCGGACGGCGCGGGCGCAGGCCGCGAGGTGCTGCTCCAGGTAGCCGGTGCGCTCCGGGTCGTGGACGGCGCCGTCGGGGCCGACGGTGTCGGGGAAGGCCGAGCCGTTCTCGGTGACGTACAGCTCGCGCACGCCGTAGTCCTCGGTGAGCCGCAGCAGGAGGGCCTCCAGGCCGCCGGCGTCGATCTGCCAGTCCATGCCGCTGCGGGGCACGTCGGGCAGGCGCACCTCGCGGGCGTACGGGACGGGCCCCTCGGGGTCGTCGGCGACGGTCACCGGGAAGTAGTAGTTGAGGCCGTGCCAGTCGAGCGGGGCGGCGATGAGTTCCGCGTCGCCCGGCCTCTCGGGGAGTTCGACCCCGTACAGCTCGCGCATGTCCGCCGGGAAGCCGCGGCCGTACACCGGGTCGAGCCACCAGCGGTTGGTGTGGCCGTCCATGCGGGCCGCGGCGGCGAGGTCCTCGGGCCGGTCGGAGGCGGGCGCGACGGTGGAGTGGTTGGTGACCAGGCCGATCCGGGCGCCGGGGGCGGCGGCGCGCAGGGCCTGGGTGGCGAGGCCGTGGCCGAGCAGCAGGTGGTACGAGGCGCGGACGGCGGCCGTGAGGTCGGTGAGGCCCGGGGCCATCCGGCCCTCCAGGTGGCCGATCCAGCCGGAGCAGAGCGGCTCGTTGAGGGTGGCCCAGCGGGTGACGCGGTCGCCGAGGCGCTCGGCGACGGCCGTGGTGTAGGCGGCGAGGTGCTCGGCGGTCTCGCGGACGGTCCAGCCGCCGCGGTCCTGGAGGGCCTGCGGCAGGTCCCAGTGGTAGAGGGTGACGGAAGGGGTGATGCCGGCGTCGAGGAGGCCGTCGACGAGCCGGTCGTAGAAGTCGAGCCCGGCCTTGTTGACGGGCCCGTCGCCGCCGGGCACGACGCGGGGCCAGGCCACGGAGAACCGGTAGGCGTCGGTGCCCAGCTCCTGCATCAGGGCGATGTCCTCGGGCCAGCGGTGGTAGTGGTCGCAGGCGGTGTCGCCGTGGTCGCCGTTGTCGATCGCGCCGGGGACCCGGGAGAAGGTGTCCCAGATGGAGGGGGCCCGTCCGTCCTCGGCGACGGCGCCCTCGATCTGGTAGGCGGAGGTCGCCGTGCCCCAGGCGAAGGACGGCGGGAAGGCCTCCAGGTCGAGCGCGGGGCGGGAACCGGTGGATTCGGACACGGGGAACCTCTTCGTGGTCGGTGTGGAGAGGGACGTCACTTGACCGCACCCGCGGTGAGGCCGGCGACGAGGTAGCGCTGGAGGAGCAGGAACCCGACGACGACGGGGACGCTCACCACGAGGGAGGCGGCCATCACCTGGTTCCAGTAGACGTCGTTCAGGGTGGCGTAGCCCTGGAGTCCGACGGCGAGGGTGCGGGTGCTGTCGGTGGTCATGACCGAGGCGAAGAGGACCTCGCCCCAGGCCGTCATGAAGGCGTAGATCGCGACGGCGACGATGCCGGGCGTCGCGGCCGGGATGATCACGCGGAACAGCGCCTTGATCGGCCCGCAGCCGTCGACCTTGGCCGCCTCGTCCAGCTCGCGCGGGATCGAGTCGAAGTAGCCGGTCAGCATCCAGATGGAGAACGGCAGCGAGAAGGTCAGATAGGTGAGGATCAGGCCTTCGCGGGAGCCGAAGAGGGCGATGCCGGTGGCGTTGCCGAGGTTGACGTAGATGAGGAAGAGCGGCAGCAGGAAGAGGATGCCGGGGAACATCTGCGTCGAGAGGACCGTCACCGTGAAGACCCGTTTGCCGCGGAAGGAGTAGCGGCTGACGGCGTACGCGGCGAAGATCGCGACGATCACCGAGAACACCGTGGCCGCGCCCGCGACGACGATCGAGTTCACGAAGTAGTCGGCGAGCGGGACGGTCTCCCAGATGTCGAAGTAGGGCCGGAGCGTGAGCCCGGAGGGGAACCACTCGAACTTCCCCGAGACGTCCTTGAGCGGCTTGAGGGAGCTGGAGACCATCACGTACACCGGCAGGACGACGAAGCCGGTGAGCAGGGCGAGGAAGATCCGCCGGGTCCAGAGGAACGAGCGCGGGGCCGCCATGGGCGACCGGACGGATGTGCGGCGGGCCGCGTGCTCAGACATCGGAGGTCTTCCTTCCGCGGGTGGTGAGCAGGAGGTAGACGCCCGTGACGACGAGGAGGAAGAGCAGCAGCAGGACGGACATGGCCGAGCCGGTGCCGAAGTTCCACGTCTGGAAGGACGACTGGTAGATGTGGAGCGAGATCAGGTCGGCGGCTTCGGGGGCCGCCTTGCCGAAGAGCACGAACGGCGTGTTGAAGTCGTTGAACGTCCACAGGAAGAGCACGAGGACGAGGACCTGGTTGACGGAGCGCAGGGACGGCAGGGTGATGTGCCGGATCTGCTTCCAGACGCCGGCGCCGTCGAGGGCGGCGGCCTCGTACATGTCCCGGGGGATGTTCTGGAGTCCCGCCATGACGGTGAGGAAGGCGAAGGGCCAGCCCTTCCACACGGAGACGATGAGCAGGGCCCAGAAGCTGTTGTCCCCGATGAGCCAGAAGGCGGGGCTGTCGCCGATGCCGAGCTGGTCGTGCAGGACGTGGTTGATGACGCCGTTGTCCCGCTGGAACATGAACGCCCAGGTGATGACGGCCGCGTAGACCGGCAGGGCGTACGGGACGAGGAACAGGGTCCGCAGGAACGCCCGGCCGCGGAAGTTCTCCTGGAGGAAGACCGCGGCGGCCGTCCCGAGGAGCCAGCACAGGCCGACGGACAGGACGGTGAACAGACAGGTCGTCAGGAAGGACTTCAGGAGCGCCTGTCCGACGGGGGCGTCGAAGTCGATCGCGACGCTGTAGTTGTCGAACGCCGTCCAGGGCGCCTCGGACCAGTTCCGGATGTAGAACTGGGTGAGCTCGCGGAAGCTCATGGTGATGCCCATGAGCATCGGGACGAGGTGGACGAGGAGTTCGAGGACCAGCGCGGGCAGGAGCAGCAGGTACGGCAGTGCGACGCGGCGGCGCCCGGAGCGGCGCGGGGTGCGCGCCTCTCCGGGTGCGGCCTTGCGCACCGTCCGCTCACTCGGAGGAGTGACGACGGTTTCGGTCATGGTGGGGAGGCCTACTTCTTGGGCATCTGCTGCTGGGCCTTTTCGAGCTTGGCCTTGACGGACTCCGTGGTGACCGGACGGCCGGCGGCGGCGTCGGCGAAGAGCTCCTTGACCGCGGTGCCGACGACGGTCTCGAACTGGGACTCCTCGGGGACCTGCGGCAGGGCGGCGGCGCTGGTGGAGAGGGTGTCGCGGATGACGGTGAGCGAGGGGTCGGCGAACGCGGCGTCCTTCTGGGCGCCCTTGACCGGCGGGACCGAGCCGTACGCCTTGTTGAGGACGATCTGCTCCTCGTCGCTCGTCATGTACTTCACGAACTTCAGGGCGCCGTCGAGGTTCTTGGTGTTCTTGAAGACGGCGAGGTTGATGCCGGCGACCATCGAGTTGGTCTGCTTGCCCTGGCCGGGCTTGCCGGACGGGACGGGGGCGGGGGCGACGCCCCACTCGTCGGGGCCCATGCCCTGCGCGGAGAAGGTCTGCGACGGGGTCTGCCACAGGACCATGCCGGTCTTGTTCTTGGCGAAGTCGCTGAGGGACTGGTTCTGGGAGTACTCGGCGTTGCCGGGGGCCACGATCTTCTGGGCGGCCATCAGGTCGACGTACTGCTTGACGGCGGCGACGGCGCCGTCGGAGGTGAAGTCGGGCTTGCCGTCGGCGGTGAAGAAGTCGGCCCCGTGCTGCTTGCCGAGGACGAAGACCTGGTGGATGTTGTTGGAGAGGTTGGAGCCCTCGACGCCGATGCCGTTCTTGCCCTTCGCGCCGAGCTTCTTGCCGGCCTCGGCCACCTCGTCCCAGGTGGTCGGCGGCGCGGCTATGCCCGCCTCCTTGAAGAGCTGCTTGTTGTAGTAGAGCGCGTAGGCCATGGAGTAGAGCGGGACGGCGGCCGGGTCCTGGCCGGAGACGCCGGTGGAGCCGAGCGCGGAGTCGACGAAGCGGTCCTTGCCGCCGATGGCACCGAAGTTCTTCGCGTCCCAGGGCAGCAGCGCGCCGGTGGACTGCAGGGAGGCGCTCCAGGTGTTGCCGATGTTGAGGACGTCGGGGCCCTGGCCGGAGGTGGTCGCGGTGAGGATCCGGTTGAGGAGGTCGGACCACGGGATCACCTCCAGCTTGACCTTGATCCCGGTCTCCTTCTCGAACTGGTCGAGCTCGGGCTGCAGGACCTTCTTGTCGACCTCCAGGCTGGCGCCCTGGTTGGAGGCCCAGTAGGTGAGGGTCTTCGGGGACGACCCGCTGTCTTCCCCCCCGCCGCAGGCGGTGGCGGTGAGGACGAGGGAGAGCGTGACGGCACCGGTGACAGCGGCTCTGATTCTGCGCATGGCTCCTGGGCCCTTTCGGGGACGAGGGAAGGGCCGACACGGGGAGCCCCTGGACCGCTCTCCGTAACATCGGCTTAATTTAGGATGTGAGTTAAACCCCATGAGAAGGTCGCGTCAAGGCTTGTACTGCGGGTATGTTGAAACGAACGACATGAGAGACGGGGACCAGAGTGCACGCGAGAAGTGGCCGCACGGTGCGTGACCTGCGGCGCGAGAACCGCACCGCCGTTCTGCGCAGGCTGTACTTCGACGGACCGATGAGCCGGCTCACGCTGGGCCCCGCGACCGGGCTCAGCTCCGGCTCGGTCAGCAACGTGGTCGCCGAACTCGTCGCGGAGGGCCTGGTCGAGGAGGCGGGCAGCGTCGACTCGGCCGGCGGGCGCCCCCGCACCCTCGTGCGCATCACGCCCGGCAGCGGCTTCATGATCGGCGTCGACATCGGCGAGACCCGGATCAGGATCGAGCTCTTCGACCTCGCCCTCACCGAACTCGCGCGCGCCGAGCGCCCGTTGGCCAGCTCGGGACCGCGCACCGCGCGCTACGACGTCGATCTCGTCGTGGCGCACCTGCGGGAGGGCATCGCGGAGGTGCTGCGGAGCGCGGAGGTGCCGGCCGAGCTCCTGCTCGGCGTCGGGGTCGGCGTGCCCGGCATCGTGGCCCGCACCCCGGAGGACGGCGCGGTCGTGCACGGCCAGACCGTCGACTGGGACGCCGTCCCCCTGGAACGGCTGCTGCGGGAGAGCGTGGAACTCCCGGCCTCGGTGCCGTACTGGATCGACAACGGCGCCAAGACCCTCGGCCAGGCCGAGATGTGGTTCGGCGCCGGGCGCGGCGCCCGCAGCGCCGTCGTGGTCCTCTTCGGCTCCGGCGTCGGCGCCTGCGTCGTCACCGACCCCATGGGCCCGGGGCGGGCCCTCGAATGGGGCCATCTGACGGTACGGGTGCGGGGTCGCCGGTGCCGCTGCGGCTCGCAGGGGTGCCTGGAGGCGTACGCGGGCGCGGAGGCGCTCCTGGAGCGCTGGCGGGAGGCGGGCGGGCGGCCTCCGGAGGGCGCGGACGAGGAGACGGCCCTGACGGCGATGCTCGCCGCCGCGTATCCGGTCGACACCGGCACCGCCCCCGACGCGACCGCCCTCGCCGTCCTGGAGGAGACCGCCGAGTTCCTCGGCGCCGGGTTCGCCGACCTCATCAACCTCTTCCAGCCCGAACGCATCCTCGTCGGCGGCTGGGCCGGACTCCAGCTCGGCACCCGCTTCCTGGAGACCGTGACCGGCTACGCCCGGGAGTACGCCCTGAGGTACCCGGCCAGCCGCACCGGCATCGGCCTCGGGACCCTCGGCCCCGAGGCCGTCACGGTCGGCGCGGCCCTCCTGCCCCTGGTCGACTTCTTCGCCCAGGGCGGCCGCCGCCCCGAGACCGAGCCCACCCCGCCCTCCCCCGCCTGGCAGACCGCCCTGCGGGACCGCGTGTCGTCCTGAGGAGCCGGGCCCTCTCCTGAACCGGCGGCGGTCCTTCCGCGCCTGAATGGCCCGCCCGCACGAACCACCCGATACTGAACGCATGGCAGAGAAAACGGCGAAAGAGCACCCGCCGTCGAGCGTGACGGTCAAGGGGCGGGACGTCCGGCTGCGCACCCTCGGCTTCGTACTGCTCGCGGCCCTGGCCATCTGGTTCATCGCCGCCAACACCGGCTCCGTCACCATCCGCCTGTGGGTCCCCGAGGTCACCCTGCCCCTGTGGACCGTCCTGGCGGTCACCCTGCTCGCCGGGATCGCCCTGGGCCTGATCGTCGCCCGCCGCCGCGCCCGGCGCTGACGCCCGCCCCGCATCCGCCGTTCCCCCTCGGCGACGGGCTGGGGGGGCAGGGTCTCGCGGTCTCAGCGACGCACCAGAAGGGCCCGGGTCTCGCGGTCGACCTGCCGGGCCTCCCCGGTGGGCACGACGAGGACCGGGACCCGTGCGCCGGGCTCGCTGACGATCCCGGGGCGTTCGGCGACGAGCGGCCGCAGGCCGCCGGTGAGGCCGAGCACGGACAGCCGGGCGCACACCTCCTCGCGCACTTCGGGCTGGTCCTCGCCGATCTCGCCGGTGAAGACCAGGGCGTCGAGCCGGTCCAGGGAGGCGGCCGTCGCCGCGATGCCGCGGCGGCAGTGGTGGGTGAAGACGTCCAGGGCGAGCGCGGCCCGCTCGTCCCCCGCCGCCCGGGCGCGGACGAGGTCGCGCGTGTCGTCCGAGGTCCCGGAGAGGCCGAGCAGACCGGACTCGTGGTTCAGCGCGTCCTCGACGGCGGCGGCCGTCAGGCCGTGCCGGGTCTGCAGCCACGTCAGGGCGCCGGGGTCCACGCTGCCGCTGCGGTGGCTCATCACCAGACCCTCCAGCGGGGTGAACCCCATGGTCGTGTCGACGCTGCGCCCGTCCCGCACGGCGCAGGCGGAACAGCCGCCGCCGAGGTGCGCGATCACCAACTGGAGCCGGTCGGCGGGGCGGCCGAGGAGTTCGGCGGCCCGGTCGAGGGCCCAGGCGTAGGACAGGCCGTGGAAGCCGTAGCGGCGCAGCCCATATCCCTCGCGCCACGCCTCGGGCACCGCGTACTCCCGTGCGGCGGCGGGCAGGCCGGCGTGGAAGACGGTGTCGAAGCAGGCGACGTGCGGGACGTCGGGCAGCAGGTCCCGTGCCGCGTCCAGGACCGTCAGGGCCGGCGGGACGTGCAGCGGCGCGAGGTCGGCCACCCGGTCCAGACGGGCGCGGACCTCGTCGTCGACCGGAATGTGGCCGCGCAGCTCCGGCCCGCCGTGGACGATGCGGTGGCCCACGGCCACCGGGGCGGGCGCCTCGCCGAGGAGGCGCCGCAGGGCGTCCGGGGCGCCCTTTCCCGGCGGAGTGTCGTCGTGGTGCTCGGCGAGGACCTCGCCGCCGCCGCCGAACACGGTCAGGCGCAGGCTCGACGATCCCGCGTCGGCAACCAGGACCGGGCCGTTCTCCTGTGGGGACACGTGTTCCTCCTCGGTCCGGGCCGCCCGCTCCTACTTCTCGTCCTTCTCGTCGCCGGAGCCGGGTTCGGCCATCTTCCGGTGGGCCTCCGCCTTCAGGCTGTCGGGCAGCACCTTGTTGGCGGCGGCCTGCGCCTTGGTCTTGACCGAGCCCGCGACGATCTTGTCCTTGCCGGCGAAGAGGGCGTCCAGGCCCTGCCGCGCGACCTGGGCGGGATCGTCCTTGTCCTGCTGCCCGACCTTGGTGTCGTCCATGTCGGCGCGGTGGAAGAAGTCGGTCTCGGTCGGACCGGGCATCAGAGAGGTCAGGGTGACGGCCGTGTCCTCGAGTTCGTTCTGCAGGGCCTCGGTGAAGGACTGCAGGAAGGACTTCGAGGCGTTGTACACGGCCTGGAAGGAGCCCGGCATCGTCGAGGCGATGGACGAGGTGACGAGGACGCGGCCCCGGTCGCGGGCGGCCATGTCACGGAGGGCCAGTTTGGCCAGGTGGACGGTGGAGCGGATGTTGAGGTCGATGATCTCCAGCTCGTCCGCCAGGTCGGTGTCGACGAACGCTCCGCCTTGCCCGACGCCGGCGTTCAGGACGACGACGTCGAGCGGGCGGCCGATGCCGGTGGCCGCAGCGAAGAGGCGCTCGGTCTGCTCGGGGTCGCGCAGGTCGGCCCGGACCGCCTCCACCCGGGCCCCGGCCGCCCGGATCCGCTGGGCCGCCCGCTGGAGCCGCGCCTCGTCCTCGGCGTTGACGACGAGGTCGTAACCGCGTTCGGCCAACTGCTGGGCCAGCTCGAAGCCGATGCCGCTGGAGGCGCCGGTGACGAGGGCGAGGGGCCTGGTGTCGCTCATGTGCGATCGCTTTCGGTTCGGGTGCCGGGAGGGCACGGCTTCGGCGGACACCGGCCGCCCGACGCCCGGCGAAGCCGTACGACGCCTGTTCCCGTTTTCCGGCACCTGATGGCCCGCTCGCTGCGACCGTTCACTCCTACGGGCGGGCGGGCGCGCACCAGCCTCTGCGAGCACAGGACGTGTTCGTGGACGCCGCCGGTCGGCGAGACCCGATCGGCCCGGCGCCCCTGCCTGGTCTCGGCCTCCTCGGCGACCCGCACCACCTTCCGGCCGACGACGTCGAGGAACGGGAACGACACGTATCGGGCGCCGAACCGGTCGCGCAGGTTACGCGCCACCACGTCGAGCCGGGCCACCGGCGCGGCGTCCTCCACCACGGCCGGCACCTCGGCGCGCCCGAGCCGCTCGTCCTCCATGGCCGCCTCCCAGCGCTCACGCGCAGATGCGCCCCACAGGGACGAGCGGAGCGCCCCCGGGCGGTTTCCGCAAACCGTGGAGCGCGGCGGTCGGCGGGAGAGTGCCGCTCCCACCCCGCTCGCCCACGACCGGCGGACACCGGCAAGAAGACGTCCCTGACGTCCCTAACGGCGGCCCGACGTCCCCTCCTGCTCGTCCAGGGCGGCCAGGAGGCGGCGGAGGGAGGCGCGCGTGGCGCGGATCTCCTCGTCGGGGAGGCCCGCGAAGAGGGAGCGGTGCCGTTCCTCGGCCCGTGCGGTCACGCGGGCCAGCGCGTCCTTGCCGGCGGGCGTCGGAGTCAGCAGGGGCGAGGCCCGGTGGTCCGGGTTCACCGCGAGATCGGCCAGCCCGAGCGCCACGAGGTCATGGGCGACGCGCTGGACGTTCTGCCGACTGACGCCCAGGCGCCGCGCGGCCTGGGGGGCCGTGAGCGGCTCCTCGGACACGACGCTCAGCACCTGCCACCGCGCCTGGGTGAGTCCTTCCGCACCGGCGGTCTCCTCCCCCAGCCGCCGCAGCGCGCCGGCCGCCTCGTAGACGTCGGCGATCAGCAGAGCCGCCTCGTCGGGCATCACGCACTCCCCTCTCTTGACAACACATTGCCTTAACCGCAACATGTTGTCATGCTATCCGTTCCCGATCCCCCAGGACACGACATGCCCAGGACCGACCTCTACCGGAATGTTCACATGGGACAGCGCGCCCGCATGTTCGCACTGGCCACAGACCTCGGAGCCGCCGATCTCGACGAGCCCGGCGCCCTCACGGCGCACGCCGAACGCTGCCTCGCCCTGACCGAGGAGCTCCGCCGGCACGCCGACCACGAGGACACCTTCATCCACCCCCTGCTGCGGGAGCGCGCCCCGGCCGCCGCCGACGCGCTGGACGCCGAACACGTCCGCCTCGACGCCGCCTTCGTCGCGCTCGACGCAGGCGCCCGCGACCTGTCCGCCACCCCCGCCGACGGCCTGCCGGAAGCCCGGCACGGGCTGTACCTGGCCCTCAACGAGGTGGTCTCCGCCTACCTCGCCCACCTGCACGCCGAGGAGACCGTCGCGATGCCGGCCCTGTGGGAACACACCACCGAAGACGAGCTGAAAGCCGTCTTCGCCGCCTTCCAGGCCTCCCGCACCGCCGACGAGACCCTGGCGGACCTCCGCGCCATGCTGCCCGCCCTGCCGCCCCCGACCCGCACCGCGATCGTCCGCGGCGCCGTCGGGGCGACACCGGGCGAGGAGCACCGCACCCTGGCCGCCGTCACCACCACCCTCACCCCCGACCAGCGCCACCGCCTCTACGCCGACCTCGGCCTACCGGAGACCTGGGCGCTCCACGGCTGAGGAGCGTCGCACCACCGAGGACCGCCGGCCCGGCCGGCGTCCGGTGACCGGCGAGACGCTTCGGGGTCCTGCCGGCGCCGTCGAGCACGACCGCACATCGCGAACAGGGGAAGGCATGTGTCCCAGCAACTTCCTTGCCTTACAAAAGGGTTGGACCTGGCGCACCGTGTTGACGCCGGGTGTGACGGGGGGCCGCCGGGACATCCGGAACGACGTTCGCGACGGGTGCGCCGCGACCGTCCACTACAACCACAAGGGCGTCGACGGCAGTTGTGAGGTCGCCATCAAGGCCACCGACGGTCACGTGAGCGTCGGCCATGACGTGGACGAGAGCCACCACGTCCACTTCAGGGTCGTCCGCGCCGGCCGTCACGTCGCACGGGACGACAGTGTCGACGGACGGGCCGGACAGGTAGTCGACCTTGATGCCGCGGGTGGCCAGGGGCTTCGTGGCCCGGCCGTCACGCGACCGTGCGGCCGGCAGGCCCTCGTCGCACTCCTTGTCCGCCACGTAGGCCGACGTGACGACGTCCTTGGGAACGTCCGTCGAGGCGGAGTCCGGCGGAGTGGAGTTGAGATCACCGCCGTAGACGGTCCGGCAGCCGGGCCGGGTGTACGGGTGGACGGTCTCCTGGAGCTTCACGGTCTGTTCCTTGCGCTTCGAGCCGTCCGCGCCGTCCGTCGACAGCCCGGCGCCGGAGCGGGTCGTGCAGAACCGCAGCGCCCGGGACGGGAGAACGGCGCAGATCGCGGTCCGCCACTCCGTGCAGACCCGATCGGTTCCGATGGTCCTGTTCTGCGGCGACGGCAGGTCGTACGACCTGTACCAGACGTTCTCGTCCGGCCCCGCGAAGCCGATGCCGTGGGCACCGCGGGCCTTCCGACCGGATGCCCCCGAACCGGCGTTGCCACAGGTTCTGGCGGCCTTCACCGAGGACTTGTCGACGGTGTACTTGATGAGGGCGAAGCGTACGTCCCATCCGGTCGGTGATCCGAGCACCCAGGGCGGTGCTCCACTCCTTGTCGTCGACGTGCGACGTGAACTTCTCCCAGGAGCCCCGGCCTTCGAGCGTGGGCGCGCACTTGGCGCTCGACGTGACGGGCACCGGCCGGGGCTCCACCGCTCGGGCCGGCCCTCATACCTCGGCCCGGTCCGGGAACGGGCAAGCGGGGGACGGTACGGTGCCGCCGCAACCGCGCACAGGTACGGTGCCGCCGCAACCGCGCACAAAGGTCCCGAACGACATCCGCCAGGTCCCCCACGTCCCCGTACGGCCTCCGGTGCCGAGTCGCGGTCAGCCGTTCGCGGTGACGGCCTTGGGGTCGACCACCTCGCCGGCCGGCGGCTGCTCCACCTCGACCTTCTCGTTGTAGTCGCTGAACAGCGTCTCGCCGGGCTGCTTGCCGCCCTCGGAGACCGCCTTGAGGATGTAGGGCTCGCCCTCGGTGGCGACGTACAGGGTCAACTTCTCACCGTCGGCCTGCTGCTTGGTGAGCGTCAGGGCGTCCTTGCCGTCCACCTCGGTGGTGGCACCGCGCCGCATGCCGTCGCGTTCGGACTTGTCGCTGTCCATGGCGGCCAGGAGGGCCTGCTTGTCGCACATGCCCTGGGTGGACTTGTCGCCAGGTCCGCTCTTGACCCACTTGTCCTGGAGCCGGTCGACGGCGGTGTCCGTGCCCGGCCGGCCCTGCAGGGCGTTCTGCCAGAACCGCTCGTTGCCCCGGACGTAGGTGTTCTGGCCGGCCTGCCGGACATCGGCCTTCGCGTCGTTCATCGACAGCGTGCCGAGACAGTTGTCCTTCTCGTCGACCTGGAACTCCGTCTTCACGGCCGCGGGCGCGCCCTGCGCCCGTGAAGTGCCGGTGATCCGGACGGAGTCGGCGTCACGGGTCGCCTTCACGGCCTCGGCCGCGATGGCGTCGGCGCTCTTCCCGGCGAAGGCCTCGTCCGAGTCGCCGTCCCCGCAGCCGACGAGAGCGGTGGCACCCGCGCAGACCAGTGCTGCGGCGAGAACGGCGCGCTTCCTCAGGATGCGTACGGCCATGACGTCCCCTTCCCTGCGGAACAACGAATTCCGCTTCATCCGGTTCGATTGTCGTGCGGCTCCGAGTACCCGTCTTTTCAGAAAAGAACGTCAATAATCAGGACATCATTTCCGGCCATACGGGTCGAGTCCCTGTCCGTGCCGGCATCCGGGCCCGCGTCCGAGTCCACGTACACCGGCTGCCCTCCCGTCCGGCCAACCCCCGCTCGCTCCAGGGCCCTTGCCCCCCACCCACGGCCCCTGCGTGTAACCCGTACGGCAGTCGTCACGCGCCCCCCACGCCGGGGGCGCTCCTTTTGCGCGGGCGGCGCGGCGGGCGCAGTCTGGCCGCATGACCTCTGGCACCCCCGGCGGGGCGACGCCCGTCCCCGCGCACACCTCGGGCCCCGGCAACACCGTCGTGCGCTACGGCGACGAGAGCGCCGCGCACGTGCTCGGCGTGTACCTGGACCCTCGCTGCCCGTACTGCAAGCGGATGGAGAACGGCCTGGGCACGGTGATCCGGGAGGCGGCCGATGCCGGGCGCTTCCGGGTCGAGTACCACTTCGCGACGTTCCTCGACGACGACGCCGGCGGCAGCGGGTCGCTGCACGCCCTGGCCGCGCTGGGGGCGGCGCTCGACGAGGGGAGCGAGCCGTTCGCGCTCTACCTGCGGCTGCTCTACGCCGAACAGCCTCCCGAGGAGGAGGACGGCTTCGCCGACGAGGAGACGCTGCTGAAGCTGGCCGGGGAGGTGCCGGGGCTGGCCACCGGGGCGTTCACGAGCAAGGTGTCCGGGGGCGTCTACCTGCCCTGGGCACGCGCCGTCTCCGCCGCCTTCGAGCGCGGCGGCGTCGAGTCGACACCGACCGTACTCGCCGACGGCGCCCCGGTCGCGGTACTCGGCCCGGGCGGCTACGCGGTGACTCCGGAGGCGTTCTCCGCCCAACTGTCCGAACGCTGGGGGTGAGGCGGAGCCGACCAGGAAGACCTGTCGTAGCCCGGGGCACCCATTCGGCGGCAGGGAGCCGACCCGGTCGGCGGAGAGGACGTGGCAGGGACGGTCACGGCGTCTGCCTTCGTCCGGCCCGAGCGCCACGAGGTCGTCGGCGGCGCGCGGTCTGGGGCCCGTGGGCGGCTCCTCGGTCACGGCGCCCTGCGACTGCCGCCGCGCCCGGTCCTTCACCCATGCGGTATTTCCGCTCTCCCAGGCGGCACGGGAGTCAACACCGCACCATCAGATCATCCTGGACCAGGGCAGAGAAGGTCTTCACTCTCTCAGCCCCTCCGGGCCCTCCGGAAAGTCCGCGAGGGGGTGTCATGGCGGTCGGGCGCATGTGAAGGCGTCGAACTATGGTGTCCCACCACATACGCCCCTGACCTGCCACTTCCTACGGTGTGGCGACACCGAAACGTCCCCGCCCCTGCCTGGAAGTGGTGCACATGGCCGCCGCAACTCCCTCCCCGACCCCACCCGGTTCGCTCAAGCGGATCGTCGCCGCCAGCCTCATCGGCACCACCATCGAGTGGTACGACTTCTTCCTGTACGGGTCCGCCGCGGCGCTCGTGTTCAACAAGTTGTTCTTTCCCGAGTCCGATCCGCTGGTGGGCACGCTGCTGTCGTTCCTGACGTATGCCGTCGGGTTCGCCGCGCGGCCGCTCGGGGCGCTGGTGTTCGGGCACTACGGCGACCGGCTCGGGCGGAAGAAGCTGTTGGTGCTCAGCCTGCTGTTGATGGGCGGGGCGACGTTCGCCATCGGGCTGTTGCCGACGCACGCGACCATCGGCTCCGCCGCGCCCGTGCTGCTGACCGTGCTGCGGCTCGTGCAGGGCTTCGCACTCGGTGGGGAGTGGGGCGGGGCCGTGCTGCTCGTGTCCGAGCACGGGGACGCCAAGCGGCGCGGGTTCTGGGCCTCGTGGCCGCAGACCGGCGCGCCCGCCGGGCAGTTGCTCGCCACCGGTGTGCTCTCCGCGCTGACCGCGCTGCTCTCGGAAGCCGCCTTCGTCTCCTGGGGCTGGCGCATCCCGTTCCTGCTCTCCGGCGTCCTCGTGATCGTCGGCCTGTGGATCCGCCTCTCGGTCGACGAGTCCCCCGTCTTCAAGGCCGCGCTCGCCGCCGCCGAGGAGCGCAAGGCCGTCGCCGGACAGGTCGAGAAGATGCCGCTCGTGGCGGTGCTGCGCCACCACTGGCGGGACGTGCTCATCGCGATGGGCGCCCGCATGGCGGAGAACATCTCGTACTACGTGATCACCGCGTTCATCCTGGTGTACGCGACCACGCAGGTCGGGCTCTCCAAGCAGACCGCCCTGAACACCGTCCTCATCGGCTCCGCCGTCCACTTCGCGGTGATCCCGCTGTGGGGCGCGCTGTCCGACCGGCTCGGACGCCGGCCGGTGTACCTGATCGGCGCGGTGGGCGTCGGGGCCTGGATGTTCCCCTTCTTCACGCTGATCGACCGGGGCACCTTCGGCAGCCTGCTGCTCGCCGTCACGGTCGGCCTGGTCCTCCACGGGGCGATGTACGCCCCGCAGGCCGCCTTCTTCTCCGAGATGTTCGCGACCCGGGTGCGTTACTCCGGCGCCTCCATCGGCGCCCAGTTCTCCTCCGTCGCCGCCGGCGCGCCCGCCCCGCTCATCGCGACCGCGCTGCTCGCGGACTACGGCACCTCGACGCCGATCTCCCTGTACGTGATCGCCGCCGCGCTGCTCACCGTCGTCGCGATCGCCTGCGCCCGCGAGACCCGCGACAGCGACCTAGGCGACGTCGCCCAGCGGGCCCCCGAGGACTCCCGGGTCCGCGCCGACGCCTGATCCAAGGGACGTACGAAGGCCCCGGGCCCCGCTCACGGCGAGCGGGGCCCGGGGCCTTTCCCGTACGTCATCTCCCTCCGACCGCGTCCGAGAGGGCGTGCAGCCGCAGCGCCAGCTGGATCTCCAGGGCGCGCGCGGGGGACTGCCAGTCGGGGCCGAGCAGCCGGCCGATCCGCTCCAGGCGCTGGGCCACCGTGTTGACGTGGACGTGGAGTTCGTCCTTGGTACGGGCGGGGCTCATGCCGCTGGCGAAGTACGCGTCCAGGGTGCGGACCAGCTCCGTGCCGCGCCGCCGGTCGTAGGCGACGACCTGGCCGATCGTGCGGTCGACGAAGCCGCCGATGTCCCTGCCGTCGGCGAGCAGCAGGCCGAGGAAGCCGAGGTCCTCGGCGGCGGCACCCTGGCCGGAGCGGTGCAGGAGCCGGAGGGCGTCGAGGCAGCGGCGGGCCTCCTCGTACGCGACGGCCACCTGGTCCGGGTGGTCCAGGGGCGCCCGTACGGGATCGGAGGCACCGACGGTGACCTGTTCGCGCAGGGTGCCGCCGAGGTTCCTGGCGGTCTGCCGGGCGAGTTCGGCGGCGGTCTCGCCGGGACCGAGCGGCAGCAGCAGGACCGTGCCGCCGTCACGCGCGGAGGCCAGTCCGTGGCGGGTGGCGGCCAGATGGGAGGCGGCCGACCACAGGCGCTGCCGGTCGGCGCTCTCGCGGCGGCCCGCGTCGGAGTCGGCGCCGCCGCCCGCGGGACGGTCGATGCGGGCGGCGAGCACCACGTGCGGGGCCTCGCTGTCGGTACGGAGCCGGGCGGCGCGCTCGCGCAGCAGACGGCGGTCCCGGTCGGGGGCGTCGAGCAGGTCGTCGAGGAGCTCGCCCCGCACCCGCCGCTCGGCCTCGCCCGCCGAGCGGCGGGCCAGCAGCAGGAGGGAGGTGACCAGGGCGGCGCGCTCCAGGGTGCGCTGGTCGACGGGGTCGAGGTCGGGCCGGCCGTGCAGGACGAGGGTGCCCAGGGCCTCGCCGCCTGCGGAGACCGCGGCGACCCAGTCGTCGCCCTCGCGGACCGCGTGGCCCCCGGCGCGGCGCGCGGAGCCCGCGCCCGTCTCGGTGAACTCGACCGTTCCGCCCAGGACTTCGGAGACGGCGCGGGCCACGTCGTGGACGCCGCCGCCGTGCAGGACCAGTTCGGAGAGCCGGTCGTGGACCTCGGACGCCCGCTCGATGACGCCGCTGTGCTCGCGGATGATGTCGTTGGCCCGCTCCAGCTCCGCGAGGGCCGAGCGGGTCTCGGCGAGGAGGTTGGCCGTATCGATGGCGACGGCGGCGTGCGCGGCGAAGGAGCCGAGCAGCGCGACCTGTTCGCGCTCGAAGACCCTGGCCCTGCGGTCGGCGGCGAAGAGGACGCCGATGACCTGGCTGCCGAGGCTGAGCGGCACCCCGAGGATGGCGACGAGGCCCTCGTCCCGTACGGCCGTGTCGATGGTGCGGGTGTGCTGGAAGCGGGCGTCGTTGAAGTAGTCGTCCGTGACGTACGGGCGGGCGGTCTGGGCGACGAGGCCGCCGAGCCCCTCGCCCATGCCCAGTCTGAGCTGCTGGAAGCGGGCGGAGACGGAGCCCTCGGTGACCCGCATGTACGTGTCGCCCGCCGCCGGGTCGTTGAGGCTCAAGTAGGCGACCTCGGTGCCGAGCAGGGAGCGGGCGCGCTGGACGATGGCGCGCAGGACCGCGTCGAGGTCGCGGAGTCCCGCGAGGTCGTGGGCGGTCTCGAAGAGCGCGGAGAGCTCCGCCTCGCGCCGCCGCCGCCCCTCCAGCTCGGCCCGGACCCGCAGGGCGAGCTGCTTGGCCTCTTCGAGGCCGGCCAGCGCCTCGGGGCCCGCGCCGCTCGCACGAGCGAGCAGCACGGGCCGGTCGTAGGCCTCCGTCGCGGCTCCCCGTGCGAGGAGTTCCAGGTAGGAGACGTGTTCGTGGGACATGGACACAGGGATACCTGCCGTACGTGTGGTCGCACCACCCCTGTGGACAACCTTCACAGGGGCACCTTCAGTGGGCGGTCCAGCCGCCGTCGAGCGTGAGGGAGGCGCCGGTGATGAACGAGGCCTGCGGCGTGCAGAGGTAGAGGACGGCCTCGGCGACCTCCTCCGGTTCGATGAGCCGCTTGAGCGCCGAGTCCTTGAGCAGGACGTCCGAGAGGACCCGCTCCGGCGGGATGCCGTGGGCGGCGGCCTGGTCCGCGATCTGGCGTTCGACGAGCGGGGTGCGGACGTAGCCGGGGTTGACGCAGTTGGAGGTGACCCCGTGCGGGGCGCCTTCGAGGGCGGCGGTCTTGGACAGGCCCTCCAGACCGTGTTTCGCGGCCACATAGGCGGACTTGAAGGCGGAGGCGCGCAGCCCGTGGACGGAGGAGATGTTCACGATCCGCCCCCAGCTCTGGCCGTACATGTGCGGGAGGGCGCCCCGGATGAGCCGGAAGGGCGCCTCCAGCATCACGGTGAGGACGGTGTGGAAGACGTCCGGCGGGAACTCCTCGATGGGGCGCACGAGCTGGAGTCCGGCGTTGTTGACGAGGATGTCCGCACCGGCGGCGGCCGTCTCCGCGGCGTCCAGGTCGGTCAGGTCGAGCAGCCGCGGTTCGAGCTCCCCGGGAAGTCCGGAGGCCTCTCCGGCCAGGGCGTCCAGGCCCTCGGCGGCCCGGTCGACGGCTCTGACCCGGGCTCCGGCGGCGGCCAGTCGCAGCGCGCAGGCGCGTCCGATGCCGCCGGCCGCGCCGGTGACGAGCGCGGTGCGGCCGGTGAGGTCGAGGGCGAGTCCGGCCGCGCGGGGCAGGGGTGCGGCGAGGTCGGTACCGGGGGCGGTGACGGGAGCGCTCATGCTCCGCACCCTATGAAGGGCCCCTTCCCCCACCGATGTGCTTCGGACCCATAGTTCAGCTGGTTGCTGTGGTGCGGAACCATGTGGGTTCGTCGGCGAGCGCCTTCTCGATCCGGAGATGGGAGAAACGCTTCATCTCCGGGAGGTCGTCCACGTCGAACCAGCCGACCTCGGTGGACTCGTCGTCGTTGACCCGCGCCTCCCCGCCGACGGCCCGGCAGCGGAAGGTGACGTCCATGAACTGGCACTGGTCGCCGTTGGGATAGACGACGGGCTTGCGGAGGGTCTCCACGATCACGATCCGCTCGACCTCGCAGCGCACGGCGGTCTCCTCGTACACCTCGCGCACCGCGCAGTCGGCGGGCTGCTCGCCCGGCTCGACGATGCCGCCGATGATCGCCCAGCGTCCGTTGTCGGAACGCCGGCCGAGCAGCACCCGGCCCCGGTCGTCGAACACGACGGCGCTCACCCCGGGCAGGAAGAGGAGCTGGTGACCGGCCGTCTCGCGCAGGGTGCGGATGAAGTCAGGGGTAGCCATGGACCGACCCTAGATCATGTACGGCGGACCCTCAGATCATGTACGGCGGCCCCTCGGCGGACCCCGGGCCGCCTCCCGGACGACCGCCTCCCGGACGGCCCTCCACCGGCTTCCGGCCGGTCCCCCACGGCCCCGGGTCCGGCCCGCTCCCGGTCGCCCCGGCTCACTCCGCCCGCGTGCGGCGGGCCCGTACCGAACGGAGCGCCGACCAGCCCAGGCCGGCGGCGGCGAGCGCCGCGAGGAGGGCCTCGGGCAGGGTGCCCATGCGGGTCGCGGGGGTCTGCGAGGAGCGCAGCGGCACCTTCTCGACCAGGACGTCCGGGGTGAACATCCTCGTCTGCGCGACGACCTCGCCGTCGGGGCGGATGACCGCGCTCACCCCGCTGGTGACGGGCACGACCACGGCCCGGCTGTGCTCGACGGCGCGCACCCGGGACATGGCGAGCTGTTGGTAGGTCATCTCGCTGCGGCCGAAGGTGGCGTTGTTGCTGGGGACGGTGATGAGCTGCGCGCCGTGGGTGACGGTGTCGCGCACGGCCCAGTCGAAGGCCGCCTCGTAGCAGGTGGCGAGGCCGACCTTGGTGCCCGCGAGGTCGAAGACGCCGACCTCGTGCCCGGGGCCGAAGTCGCGGCTCACCCGGTCCACGTTGCTGTTGAAGATCCGGACGAGGGGCCGCATCGGGATGTACTCGCCGAAGGGCTGGACGTGCCGCTTGTCGTACGTGGCGACCGGACCCCGTCCGGGCTCCCACTGGATGAGCGTGTTGCGGAGCTTGCCGGTCTCGGGGGCGATGACGGCGCCGATCACGGTGGGCGCGCCGATCGCGCGGACGGCCTCGTCGATGACGTCGGCGGCGTCGGCGTTCGCGTACGGGTCGATGTCCGAGGAGTTCTCCGGCCAGAGGACGAAGTCGGGCTGCGGCTCGCGCTTCTCCTTCACCGCCTCGGCCAGCTCGCGGGTGCGGGCGGCGTGGTTGTCGAGGACGGCCCGGCGCTGGGCGTTGAAGTCGAGGCCGAGGCGGGGGACGTTGCCCTGGACGGCGGCGACGGTGGCGGTGCCGTCCTCGGCCGAGTCGTCGACGAGCGGCAGCGCGGCGAGCGCGCCGGTGACCGGGAGGAGCACGGCGAGCGCGGCGGCGACGAGCGGACCGCGCGGGAGGGTGCCGGGGCGGGGCGGGATGGTGGCGGTGGCGGTGCGGCCCGGGGTGGTGCCGGTGGCGGTGCGGCCCGGGGTGGTGCCGGTCCCGACGCCGGTGGCGGGGCGGGGCGGGGCCGCGTCGGTGACGGACGGGGTGCCGGTGGTGGCGTCCGGGGCGGAAGCGCCCGAGGCGGTGGCGCCGGAAGCGGTGGCGCCGGTGTCCGGGGCGGTGCTGCCGGAAGCGGCGGAGGTGGTGTCCGGAGCGGTGCTGCCGGAAGCGGCGGAGGTGGTGTCCGGAGCGGTGCTGCCGGAAGCGGTGGCAGGGGCGTCCGGAGCCGGGGACCCCGGAGCGGTGGCGGAGCCCTCGGGCCCGCCCTGGGCGCGCCGGGCGCGGACCAGCCGGGCCGCCTCGTACAGGCCGAAGCCGCAGAGGGCGACGGCGAAGCCGAGCACGGGGGTGCCGCCGACGGCGGCGAGCGGCAGGAAGACGCCGTCCGCCTGGCCGAAGGCGATCTTGCCCCAGGGGAAGCCGCCGAAGGGCACGCGCGCGCGTGCCCCCTCCGCCAGGATCCACACCCCGGCGGCGAAGAAGGGCCACCACGGGAGCCTTGAGACGGCCGCGACGCCGAGGCCCGCGGCGGCCACGAAGAGGGCTTCGACGGCGGCGAGCGCGAGCCACGGGCCGGGGCCGACCTCCTCGCCGGTCCACACGAGGAGCGGAAGCAGGAAGCCGAGGCCCGCCAGGTACCCGAGGCCGAAGCCGGCGCGGAGCCGGCGGCCCCGCAGGGCACAGCCGAGCAGGGCGAAGGCGGGCGGCGCGAGCCACCACAGGGGACGCGGCGGGAAGCTCAGGTAGAGCACGAAACCGGACAGCAGGGCCGCCGCGGGCCGGGCGAACCGTCGCAGCCGGTGGGCCGGCGCGGGTGCGGTGGCGGTTTCGGACGCGTCGACGGGGGTGATGGTGGCGCTCACCTTGCGGAGTCTACGGGTCGTCCCTGTCCGCCGGTCGTCCGGTGCGGACCGGCGCGACCCCCTCCGACCGGCCCGGACGCGGGCGGCCCGGAGGCACGGGCCGGGGTCCCCGGGCGGGGATCCGGGCCGGGGTTTTCGGGCGGGGTCCGGGCCGAGCCGTCGGCCCGTGTCACGCCCCCGTCGCCGCAGGCGGACCCGGCGGGGTCAGACGGCGCAGGCGGTCGCGGATGACGCGGACGGCGGACTCGGCGCCGTCGACGGTGACCGTGAAGGTGTGGCCGTCGTCCAGGCGCAGGACCAGGCCCTCGCCCCGCCGGACGACCACGGCCGTGCCTTTCTCGGGGCGCCAGCGGTAGCCCCAGCCGCCCCAGTGGCGCGGGGTGACGCTCGGGGCGAAGTCGGCGCCGACGACGTGGGAGAGCGGGATGCGGCGGCGCGGCAGGCCGATGTGGCCGCAGCGGACCTCCATGGCCCGGTCGTCGACCTTCACGGCCACGTGGACGAAGGCGAGGGTGCCGAAGAGGACGAGCAGTCCGACCGTGACGCAGCCGATCACGGCCATGAGGAGGGCCGCGATGCCCGAGGTCCACTGCAGCTGGACCGCGAGGGCGATCCCCAGGGCCATGCAGGCGGCGCCGGCCGCCGCGGCCACCCACTGGAAGCGGTTGGTGGCGCGGCCGGTCCAGACGGCGGGCGTCCGTTCGTCGGCACGGGTGTCCCGGGAATATTCCCTCATATCGGAAAGAATACCCAGATCCGAACGGGACGGCCCGCCGGAAAGGAGTCCTTCCGTCACGCTCAGTGAGCGGGGGCGGTCTCCGTGAGGCGGCGGCCCTCGGCGTAGGCGAGGGCCGGGGCGGGGAGCCGTCCGGGGCGTCCGCTGAGGAGGACGGAGAGGGTGCCGGTGGGCTCGGCTCCGGGGGCGGGCTCGGCGCCGATGCGGCGCAGCGCCTGGGCGGCGACGGCGTCGGCGGAGCCGTGGAAGACGAGGGGCGGGAGGCCCGCCCGGCGGCGCGTCTCCAGGGCGGCGAGGATGCGGTCCTCGACCAGTTCGTAGTGGGTGCAGCCGAGGACGACGGCGCGGACGTCGGGCGGGGTGAGCGCGGCCGCGGCGGCGACGGCCCGGTCCACGGCCTCCTGGTCGGCGTGCTCGACGGCGTCCGCGAGGCCGGGGCAGGGCACCTCGGTGACCTCGGCGTCCCCGGCGAAGTCGCGGATGAGTCCGCGCTGGTAGGCGCTGCCGGTGGTGGCCGGGGTGGCCCAGATGGCGATCTTGCCGCCCCCCGCGGCGGCGGGCTTGATCGCGGGCACGGTGCCGATGACGGGGACGCCCGGTTCGAGGGCGGCGCGCAGGGCGGGCAGGGCGTGCACGGTGGCGGTGTTGCAGGCGACGATCAGCGCCTGCGGGCGGTGCTCGGCGGCGGCGAGCGCGACGTCGAGGGCGCGCCCCGTGAGGTCCTCGGGGGTGCGCGGACCCCACGGCATTCCGTCGGGGTCGTTGGAGAGGAGGAGATCCGCGTCCGGCCGGAGCCGGCGTACCGCGGCGGCCGCCGGGAGCAGGCCGATTCCGGAGTCCATGAGCGCGATCTTCACCCGGTCACCCTAGCCGATGAGCCCCGTACCCCCCTCGTTCTGGGGCAGACTGCCGCAAATGAGCACCCTTGCCTGGTTCGCGTCCGTCTCCCTGGCCGCCTGGGTCTGGCTCCTCCTCGGCCAGGGGTTCTTCTGGCGCACGGACCAGCGGCTGCCGACCGCCCGCGACGGCGGGCACGCGCGCGGGGAGCCGGGTGCGGGGCCACGCGAGGAGCCCACCACATGGCCGCACAAGGCGGCGGGCGCGGAACCGCCCGAAGAGCCCACCACGTGGCCGCGCGTAGTGGTCGTCGTCCCCGCCCGCGACGAGGCCGGAGTACTGCCCCTGAGCCTGCCGTCGCTGCTCGCGCAGGACTATCCGGGGGCCGCCGAGGTGATCCTCGTCGACGACGGGAGTGCGGACGGCACGGGGCGGCTCGCCGTCGAGCTGGCCGGCCGGTGCGGCGGGCTGCCGCTGACCGTGGCGTCGCCGGGCGAGCCGGAGCCGGGGTGGACGGGGAAGCTGTGGGCGCTGCGGCACGGCACGGCGCTGGCACGCGCGCGGGAGCCGGAGTTCCTGCTCCTGACGGACGCGGACATCGCCCACGGGCCGGACAGTCTGCGCCTCCTCGTGTCGGCGGCGGTGGAGAACGAGCTGGACCTGGTGTCCCAGATGGCCCGGCTGCGGGCCGAGAGCGCGTGGGAGCGCCTGATCGTGCCGGCGTTCGTCTACTTCTTCGCGCAGCTCTACCCCTTCCGCTGGATCAACCGGGCGCGGCCCCGGGCGACGGCGGCCGCGGGCGGCTGCGTGCTGCTGCGGACGGAGACGGCGGTGGCGG
Organism: Streptomyces sp. NPDC093071; assembly: GCF_044754545.1. Lineage (NCBI taxonomy): Bacteria > Bacillati > Actinomycetota > Actinomycetes > Kitasatosporales > Streptomycetaceae > Streptomyces > Streptomyces sp. NPDC093071. The sequence continues at coordinate 997,996 of NZ_JBIVPH010000002.1, forward strand.
CGGGGGTGCCGGAGGCGATCCGGCAGGCGGTGATCGACGACGTGTCGCTGGCGCGGGCGGTGCGCCGGGCCGGCGGGCGGATCTGGCTGGGCCTCGCGGAGCGGGTGGACAGCGTCCGCCCGTATCCGGGGCTCGGCGAACTGTGGCGGATGGTGTCGCGGAGCGCGTACGCGCAGCTGCGGCACAGCCCGTTCCTGCTCCTGGGGACGGTCGTGGGGCTCGTGGTCGTCTATCTGGTGCCGCCGGTGGCCCTGGTGGCAGGCGCGGTGACCGGGGACGCGCCGGCGGCCTGGGCCGGGGGTGCGGCCTGGGCGGTGATGGCGGGGTCGTACGCGCCGATGCTCCGTTATTACGGTCAGCCGCTGTGGCTCGCCCCGCTGCTGCCGTTCACCGCGCTCCTCTATCTGCTGATGACGGTCGACTCGGCGGTGCTGCACCACCGGGGCCGGGGCGCGGCGTGGAAGGGGCGGACGTACGCGCGTCCCGAAGCGGCGCCGGACCGGTGAACGCGCGGCTCTGTCCCGGGCCTTCGCGGAAATCGCATTTTCGATACGGGTAGTAGCGTTTTCAATTACGGGGAGTAGCGTCGTCAATTCGGCGCGTACACATCACCCTCCGGGCGCCGGATTGACGGTCAATCAAGGGCGCCCAATCGAGAAGCGCCCAATCATGCCCATGATCACTCACCCGTGCCTTCTCGGCACTTTTTCTTTATGTGTTCTTCATGCCGGGGGCACCGGCCGGCTCCGCCCCGCCCCCGACCCACCCCCGACCCACCGGTAACCCCCTCCGAACTCGGCTTTTACGTGATCTTGAGACAAGAAGCCGTCCGTTTTTGTCACGTTCGCTCGGATTGGGGATCCGACGCGTCACGAAGCCCGTCAAACAACCTTCTAATCGGTCTCCCCAAGCGGCACATCGTGGGCTTAACTTATGTGCCATGACCTCCCCCCGCTCCACCTATGGAGGCGGTTACCACACCGCGCCGTCCTTCCCGGACACCCCGATCTACGACTCCCTGGTCGCGGAGCGGGGCACGCCTCAGATCGCCCCGATCCGAGTGCCCGCCGCCTACGACACCGGCAGCAGCTTCCCCGGCAGCGGAAGCGGCTCCTACCTGCCGGCGCTCCCCTCGGCGCTGCCCGCCCTCCCGGCGGCGTCCACCCCCCAGCCCGCCCCCGCCTACAACGGCGGCTACGGCTACCCCCAGCCCTCGCCGCAGATGGCCCCCGTGCCCCTGCAGCAGGCCCCCGCCCCGTACATCCCGCAGCAGCCGTCGGCCCCGCGCGGCTACCCGGGCGGCCCGTACCCGCAGCAGCCCCGTCCGGCGGCCGCCGGTTACGAGGCGATGCGTCCGGCGGCGCCCCGGCCCGCCCCGGTCCCGGCCCCCGCCCCCTACGCGGACCCGTACAACCGGCCCTACCAGGGCGGGGGTTACTGACCGCCCCCGTAAACCGGCGGGCCCCGGGGCCGAAGCGGCTGGCAGGATGACTCCATGTCCACTCCCGCACTCCGCTCCGTCCACGTCCACCCGGTGAAGTCCATGCGCGCGCTGACATACCAGGAGGCCGAGGTACAGCCCTGGGGGCTGGCCGGAGACCGCCGCTGGACCGTCGTCGACGCGGCGGGCAAGGTCGTGACCCAGCGCCGTCACCCCCGGATGGCGCTGGCCACGGCCGAACCGCTGCCCGGCGGCGGGGTCGTCCTGTCGGCGGACGGGCATCCGCCGCTGGCGGTCGAGGTACCGCACCCCTCGGCCACCGTCACGGTGGACGTGTTCGACCGGCCCGTGGAGGCGGTCCCCGCCGGTCCCGGCGCGGCCGCGTGGCTCTCGGCCTTCCTGGAGGGCGACTTCCGGCTCGTCCACATGGACGCGCCCGAGCACCGGCGCCCGGTGGACCCCGTGTACGCGCTGCCCGGCGAGACGGTGAGCTTCGCGGACGCCTATCCGCTGCTCGTCACCACCACCGCCTCGCTCGACGCCCTCAACTCCCTGATCGCCCGGGGCGACCGGGCCGAGGAGGGCCCCCTGCCGATGAACCGGTTCCGGCCGAACCTGGTCGTCGAGGGGACCGAGCCCTGGGCGGAGGACGCCTGGACCCGGATCGCCGTCGGAGAGGTCACCTTCCGGATCGCCCGGGCCTCCGGGCGGTGCGTCGTCACCACGACCGACCAGCTCACCGCCGCGCGCGGCAAGGAGCCGCTGCGGACCCTCGCCCGGTACCGCAAGAGCGACGGCCGGGTCATCTTCGGCCAGAACCTCGTCCCCGAGCACCCCGGCACGGTCCGGGTCGGCGACCCCGTCAAGATCCTCGACTGACCCTCCCCCGGGCGGGGCGCGCGTCACACTTCGACGGCCCGCCGGGCGGGGAACCCGCCCCCGGGGCACACTCGTCGGAGGAGTCGGAGAAGCCGCGAACGACGAGGGGGTCCGGACGTGCGCGCAGCCCTGGGACTCTGGCGCTGGCGGCGCAATCCCCTGCGCCGGACCACGGACCTCGTCGAGGCGTGGGTCGCCCTCACCGCCCTCGTGCTGTTCTGCGTCGCGGTGCCCCTGGTCGGCTGGAGCGCGGGCGCGTCCGCGCACGACTCGCTCCGGGTCGCGGTCCGTCTCCAGGAGGAGCGGCGGACGCAGACGACGGCCCGGGTGGTGCGGCCCGCCGATCCGCCCGCGAGCGCCACGAGGACCGCCGAGTCCGGCGGGGAGGAGCGGTTGCGCCGGGCCGTGGTGGCCCGCTGGACCGCCCCGGACGGGTCGCCCCGTACGGGGACGGTGACGACGTTCCGGCGGCACTCGGCGCCCGGCGACACCTTCTCCCTGTGGACCGACCGGGACGGGCGCCCGGTGACGCCGCCGATGCGCGCGGACACCGCCCGCGCGCACGCGATCACCGCCGGGCTCACGGCCGCGCTCCTCACCGGTCTCCTGGTGGAGACCGTCCGCCGGCTCGCGGTCCGCAGGCTCGTCCTGACGCGGTACGCGCGCCTCGACCGGGCGTGGGCCGCGGCCGGTCCCGACTGGGGCCGCACCGGCACCGGAAGCTGACCGGGTGCGACCGGGTCCGACCGCTCCGGACCGCCCCGGACCGGCGGTGACGCGCCCCGGGCACCCGCGCGTTTCCGGTACGGACGGGGGTACGCGACCCGTCGGCCCCACGCCGCCGCGCGCGCTACGGTGGGGCATCGGATCAGCGGCAAGGCACGACGGGGGCAGGACACACCCATGGCACAGGGCACGGTCCAGGTGACGCACACCGGCACATCGAGGTGGCGCCGCCGCACGGGTGAGTACCCCTCCCTCGCCGCCGCCCTGGAGGCCGCGGGCGACGGGGACGTGCTCACCGTCGCCCCGGGGACCTACCGGGAGAACCTGGTGGTGCGGCGGGCCGTCACCCTGCGCGGCTCCGAGGGCGCGACCGGCCCGGTCCGGATCGCGCCCCCGGACGGGGTCCCGCTGACCGTCCGCGCCTCCGTCGTCCTCCAGGACCTGCACATCGAGGGCCAGGACGTGGCCGCGCCCGCGCTGCTCGTCGAGGAGGGCACGCCCGAGCTGCTCGACCTGCGGATCATGACCCGCTCGGCCGCCGGGATCGAGGTGCGGGGCGCGGCCCGGCCCACGGTCCGCCGCTGCACCGTGGACAACGCGGCCGGAATCGGCATCGCCGTACTGGACGGCGCGGGCGGGGTGTTCGAGGAGTGCGAGGTGGTGTCCGCCGGGCAGGCGGGCGTCTCGGTGCGGGGCGGCGCGCACCCGCGCCTGGAGCGCTGCCGGGTGCACCACGCCTCCGGCGCCGGGATCGCCGTCACCGGCGAGGGCAGCGCCCTGGAGGGCGTGGGCTGCGAGGTGTACGAGATCAAGGGCGCCGGGCTCCAGATCGCGTCCCGGGCCACCGCCCACCTCACCGACTCCTCGGTGCACCGGACGTCGGCGGACGGCATCACCCTCGACACCGATGCCGTCCTCACCCTCTCCGACTGCGACATCCACGACGTCCCGGAGAACGCGGTGGACCTGCGCTCGCGCTCGGTCCTGACGCTCACCCGGTCGACCGTCCGCCGCTTCGGCCGCAACGGCCTGTCGGTGTGGGACCCGGGGACCCGGGTGGACGCCAACCAGTGCGAGATCCACGACAGCACGGGCGACTACCCGGCAGTGTGGGTGAGCGACGGGGCGACCGCCGTCCTCGACGCCTGCCGGGTGCACGACGTGCCGGACGCGCTGTTCGTCCTCGACCGGGGCTCGCGCGTGGACGTGGTCGACAGCGACCTGTCCCAGGTGCGGAACACGGCGGTGTCGGTGAGCGACGGGGCGACGGCCCAGCTCGACGACTGCCGCATCCGGGAGGCGTCCACGGGCGCCTGGTTCCGGGACCACGGCAGCGGCGGCACCCTGGCCGGCTGCGCGATCGACTCCGTACAGACCGGGGTCATCGTCACCAAGGGCGCCGACCCCACGATCGACCGGTGCACGGTCACCTCGCCCGCCGAGGCCGGTTTCTACGTGTCGGCGGAGGGGCGCGGCTCCTTCCACGGCTGCCGGGTCACGGGCAGCGGCGGATACGGCTTCCACGTCACGGACGGCTGCCGGACGACCCTGCGCAAGTGCCGTACGGAGCGGTGCGCGCGCGGCGGTTACGAGTTCCCCGAGGAGGGCGCGGTCGCCGAGGAGTGCACCAGCGACGAGAGCGCGGTCCGCTCCTCGGTGCCCGCCTCCTCCGCGTCCGGCGGCCCCTCCCCGGCCGGCGGCGCGGTCCTGACGGAGACGCGGACGGCCGGGCTGCTCGGCACCGTACCGGCCTCCCGTCCCCCGGCCGCCCCGGAGCCGGAGCCCGCCCCGGCGGCCCGCTCCTCGCAGGACGTGATGGGCGAACTGGACGCCCTGGTGGGCCTGGAGAGCGTCAAGCACGAGGTGCGGACCCTCACCAACATGATCGAGGTGGGGCGCAGACGCCAGGAGGCCGGGCTCAAGGCGGCCTCGGTCCGCCGCCACCTGGTCTTCACGGGCAACCCGGGCACGGGCAAGACGACCGTGGCCCGGCTGTACGGCGAGATCCTCGCCTCGCTCGGGGTCCTGGAGCGCGGGCACCTGGTGGAGGTGTCCCGGGTGGACCTGGTCGGCGAGCACATCGGCTCGACGGCGATCCGCACCCAGGAGGCCTTCGACCGGGCGCGCGGCGGGGTGCTGTTCGTCGACGAGGCGTACGCGCTGTCGCCGGAGGACTCGGGCCGGGACTTCGGCCGCGAGGCGATCGACACCCTGGTGAAGCTGATGGAGGACCACCGGGACGCGGTGGTGGTCATCGTCGCCGGGTACACGGCGGAGATGGAGCGCTTCCTCACCGTGAACCCGGGCGTGGCCTCGCGCTTCTCACGGACCATCACCTTCGGCGACTACGAGCCGGAGGAGCTGCTGCGGATCGTGGGGCAGCAGGCGGACGAGCACGAGTACCGGCTCGCCCCGGGCACGGACGGGGCGCTGCTCGCCTACTTCGCGAAGCTGCCGAAGGGTCCGGCCTTCGGCAACGGGCGCACGGCGCGGCAGACCTTCGAGTCGATGGTGGAGCGGCACGCGGGGCGGGTCGCCGCGCTCGACGAGCCGAGCACGGACGACCTGACCCTGCTCTATCCGGACGACTTGCCCGAGTTGCCCTGACCGGGGTCCCCCCGGCCCGGCGCGTCCCGCTCCGGCGGTTCCCCGGCCCCGCGCTGCCGGGGCAGGGCGGACGGGAGCCGGGCGAGGAGGCCGCCCCGGCAGTGGGAGAAGCCCGGGTCGGCCTGGTAGTCGGAGTGGCCCAGGATCGGTTCGGGCAGCGGGTGGTCGCGGGTGCGCCCGTAGGCCACCGGGTCGAGCAGGACCGGCTCGTCGACGGCGGGCCGTCCGTCCTCGGCGAGGACCCGTACGGGTCCGCCGATCGGGTCGGTGGCGCGGTACAGGTTGCTCCAGCAGTGGACCGTGCGGTTCAGGGAGCGCAGCGCCTCGGGGCCGAAGTAGGCCGGGAACCAGCGTCCGTAGAGCCGCTCCAGGGGTGAGCCGTAGGTGAGCAGGGCGACCCGGCGGCGGGTGGCCGGCTGGAGCTGCCAGACGGCGGCCGCGGCCAGGACGCTGCCCTGGGAGTGCCCGGAGATGACGAGCCGGCCGCCGGTGCGCCGGGTCCAGGAGCTCATCCGCCAGGTGAGGTCGGGGACCGCGCGCTCGGCGTAGCAGGGCGGGGCGAAGGGGTGGGCGGCGCGGGGCCAGAAGGTGCCGACGTCCCAGAGGATGCCGATGGTGCGGCGGGCGGAGGGGTCCCGGTAGGCGCGGCGGCCCCAGGTGACGAAGAGCAGGAAGCCGAAGCCGATCATCCAGGAGCCGAGGGCCTGGGTGGCGGAGGCCAGGGAGGCGAGGGCGGGGTGGGCGCCGTCGAAGGCCCGGCCGGGCACGTTCCCGCTGGCCCAGGCGCCGACGACGGAGGCGGCCCCGAGGAGCAGGGTGGCGCCGGAGACGACGCCGACGAGGACGGGCGCGGAGTCGGTGAGCGCCGCCCGGGCCCTGCCGTTCGCGATCTGTCCCGTGCGGACCGGGTCGCGTTCGTCGGCGGCGGCGTAGTCGGCCTCGACCTCGGGGCGCAGGCGCCGGGCGGCGAGCAGGGTCCGCGCGACGAGCAGGGCGGCGGGCACGGCGAGGAGGAGCAGCAGGACGGGGATGACGGACGCCTGCCAGCTGAGCAGGACGGGCGGGCTTATCCGGGGCCCGGGGTCGCCCATGCCGGGGGTGGCCGGTCCGTCGAGCCAGTCGGCGACGCGCTGGGCGACGCCGCCGGACATGATCCCGCCGAGGGCGCAGGCGAGCATGGCGACGGCGGGCCCGCCGAGCCCGCGCAGGGCGGTCCGGGGGTCCCGGCGGGGGCGCTGGAGGAGGAGGGCGACCGCGCCGAGGGCGACGACGAGGGCGCCCTGGGCGATGGTGAGGGCGCTGAAGACGGCGTCTCCGGGGAGGGTTCCGGAGGAGGTCCAGCCGGGGCGGGACCAGCCGGCGTACAGGGCGGCGAGCGCGAGCAGGGCGAGGGAGGCGCCGGGCAGCCAGGAGACCAGGACGCGTTCGAGCCGCAGGTCGAGGCGGTTCTCGCTGCGTCCGCGCCGGCAGACGACCCAGAGGACGACGAGGGCGAAGGCGGCGACGGCGGCCTGGAGGATCCGGCCGAGGACGGCTCCGGTCCCGGGCGCGGCGGTGTCGTGGCGGGCGGCGGCCGTGACGAGGGCGGCGGCGACGGTGAGGAACCCGGCGGCGGTGTGGGCGGCCCTGAGCCGGGCGACGAGGCGGCGCCCGTACCAGAATCCGGGGCGGCCGAGGGCGGCGCGGGGCGCGTCGCCGGCGGCGGCGTCCCGCGGTTCCGCCGCCGGGGCGTCGTAGCCGGTGGGCGGGCGCTGGGCCTCGTAGGCGCTCCAGGTCCGGTTGGACAGGTACCAGAGCAGGCCGACGAGGACGGTCGGCACGACGGCGGCGACGGCGAGGCGGCGGCCGGGCGGGGACCACCAGCCGCCGCGCTCGGCGGAGAGGAAGCCCAGCCAGGAGGCGGAGTCGACGCAGGCGGGGGCGGCGGCGCACTGCCAGGCCGTCAGGTCGAGCGCGACTTCGCAGGCGGCGGCGGTGAGCAGCACGGTGAGGGTGAGGGCGACGAGCCGGACGAGGACTCCGTAGAACCGGACGGGCCGGGATCCGCCCCGGCCGGGCGGGCGCATCCAGTGCGCGAGGTTGGCGACCATGAAGGGCAGGAGCAGCAGCCACAGGGCGCGGGTGCCGTCGCCGGAGGTGAGGTTGGACCAGCAGTACGCTTCCGGGACCGGGCGCCCGGCGTATCGCTCGGGGTGGTCCTCGGCGTCGGCGTCCTCGGTCCGCCGGTAGACGGCGGCGGTGCCGTCGCCGGTGATCCGTACGGTCCTGGGGTCGTCGAGCATGTCCTGGGGGGTGGCTCCGCCGACTCCGTGGACGAGGAGTTCGAGCGCCGCGTCCCCGCTCTCCGGGGCGGGTGTGGCAGGGGACACTGGGGCGGCTCCCTCGCGGAGTGGGAAGATGCGACGTCGGAGACAGGATCGCGGACGGCCGGAGGGCCGCGCACGGCCTCTCACCGAATTTCACCCTGATCCCCATATCCCCATCCCTTGTCTCCTGCGGAAGGACCGGCCCCGGCGGTGACTGACAACCAGAACCTCCTCGCGGAGCAGCGGCGCGCCCTGATCCTCGACGAGGTCCGGCGGCGCGGCGGTGTACGGGTCAACGAACTGACCCGCCGTCTGAGCGTCTCGGACATGACGATCCGCCGCGATCTGGACGCGCTGGCCCGGCAGGGCGTCCTGGCGAAGGTGCACGGCGGGGCCGTCCCGGTGGTCGAGGCGAGCACCCACGAGCCGGGCTTCGAGGCCAAGTCGGTGCTCGAACCGAGCGCCAAGGACGAGATCGCGCGGGCGGCGGCGGCCCTGGTGACGCCGGGCACGGCGCTCGCCCTGTCGGGCGGGACGACGACCTACGCGCTGGCCCGGCACCTGCTCGACGTGCCGGACCTGACGGTGGTGACCAACTCGGTGCGGGTCGCGGACGTGTTCCACGAGGCGGGGCGGGCCGGCGAGGCGCGGCGGGGGGCGGCGACGGTCGTCCTGACGGGCGGGGTGCGGACGCCGTCCGACGCGCTCGTGGGGCCGGTGGCGGACCGGGCGATCCGCTCGCTCCACTTCGATCTGCTCTTCCTCGGGGTGCACGGCGTGTCGGTGGAGGCCGGTCTGTCGACGCCGAACCTGGCGGAGGCCGAGACGAACACCTGCCTGATGCGTTCGGCGCGCCGGGTGGTGGTGGTCGCCGACCACACCAAGTGGGGGACGGTGGGCCTGAGTTCGTTCGCCGCCCTGGACGAGGTGGACACCTGGGTGACGGACCGGGGCCTGTCCGAGGGGGTGCGGGCGGAGGTGGCGGAGCACGTGCCGGGGCTCGTGGTGGCGGGCGAGGAGCGGGCGTGAGCCCCTTCCGGGTCGAGCGGACCGTGCCGCTGGCGCCGGAGGAGGCGTGGCGGCGGCTCACGGACTGGCCCGCGCACGGGCGTCTGGTGCCGCTGACGCGGACGCGGGTGCTGACGCCGGGGCCGAACGGCGCGGGGACCCGGTTCACCGCCCGGACGGGGATCGGCCGCCTCTCCTTCGACGATCCGATGGAGGTGGTCCGCTGGGACCCCCCGACGGCGGGCCGCCCCGGCGCGTGTCGCCTGGAGAAGTACGGCCGTGTCGTACGGGGTTGGGCACTGATCGAGGTGACGGAGGCGCCCGGCGGCGGCTGCCGGGTGCTGTGGACGGAGGAACTGACGGTACGGGGCGTGCCGCGGGCCCTCGATCCGGTGCTGGCCCGGGCGGGCCGGGCGGTGTTCGGCCGGGCGCTGGACGGGCTGCTGCGGAGGGCCTGAGACGGGGGTCGCGGCGGCGGGGGTCGCGGCGGCGGGGCGTTCGGCGCGACGGCGGCCGGGGCCGTTCGGCGCGGCCGCTTCCGGAACCCTCGTCGCGGCCGCCGCCGGGCTCCCGGCGCGCCCACCGCCGGGACCCTCGGCCCGGCCGCCGCCCGCACCCCGTCGTGGCCTTCGTCCCAACCGCTCCCGCTCCCTGTGCTGTTGACGGAAAGTCAGTTAGGGTGCTCCTTCCGTCCACGCCCCCGGAGGTCCGGTCCATGGCACGCCGACTGAGGCCGGTGGAGATCGACTTCACCGCGTCCGCGCCCGTCCGCCTGGTGTTCACGGCGACGCTGGCCGCCCCGCCCACGGCCGTCTACCGCTCCCTGGCCGTGGAGGTCGGGAGTACGCCCTCCTGGTTCACCGCCCTCGTCTCCGCCGTCCCGACGGGCGACGGGGCCGGCCGCAGCGTCCGGCTGCGGGGCGGGATCGCCCTGGAGGAGACGATCCTGGCCGCCGAGCCCGAGGTCCGCTACGCCTACCGGGTGGACACGACGAACGCCCCCGGGGTGACCGCCATGGCGGAGGAGTGGGCCCTCTCCCCCGCCGGGCGGGGCACGCTGCTGCGGTGGACCATGGCCGCCGACGGCCCGGCCCCGTTCCGCCTCGGGCTGAGGCTCGCGAAGCCGGGTCTCGGGCGGTCCTTCCGGGGCGCGGCGCGCCGCCTCGACCGGCGGCTCACTCCGGCCAGGCCCCCGTCGCCAGGAAGCTCTCGATAGCGGCGGTGTACGGGGCGATGTCGAGGCCCTGCGCGGCCAGCCAGTCGTCGGAGTAGTACTTGTCGAGGTAGCGGTCGCCGGGGTCGCAGATCAGGGTGACGACGCTGCCGGTGCGCCCCTGCCCGACCATCTCGGCCACGATCTTGAAGGCGCTCCACAGGCCGGTGCCGGTGGAGCCGCCCGCCTTGCGGCCGATGGCGGTCTCCAGGGCGCGGACGGCGGCGACGCTCGCCGCGTCGGGGACCTTCATCATGCGGTCGACGGCCCCGGGCACGAAGCTCGGCTCCATGCGGGGGCGGCCGATGCCCTCGATGCGGGAGCCGCAGTCGGCGGTGGCGTGCGGGTCGTGGTGGGTCCAGCCGTCGAAGAAACAGGAGTTCTCCGGGTCGGCGACGCAGATCCGGGTGTCGTGCTGCATGTAGTGCACGTAGCGGGCGATGGTCGCCGAGGTGCCGCCGGTGCCCGCGGTGGCCACGATCCAGGCCGGCTCCGGGTAGCGCTCCAGGCGGAGCTGCTGGTACATCGACTCGGCGATGTTGTTGTTGCCGCGCCAGTCGGTGGCCCGCTCCGCGTAGGTGAACTGGTCCATGTAGTGGCCGCCGGTGCGCTCGGCGAGGGCGGCGGACTCCTCGTACATGGTGCGCGAGTCGTCGACGAAGTGGCAGCGCCCGCCGTGGAACTCGATGAGCCGGCACTTCTCGGGGCTGGTCGTGCGGGGCATGACGGCGATGAAGGGGACGCCGATGAGCTTCGCGAAGTACGCCTCGGAGACGGCCGTCGAGCCGCTGGAGGCCTCGATGACGGGCCGGTCCGGCCGGATCCAGCCGTTGCACAGGCCGTAGAGGAAGAGCGAGCGGGCGAGCCGGTGCTTGAGGCTGCCGGTGGGGTGGGTGGACTCGTCCTTGAGATAGAGGTCGATGCCCCAGCGCTCGGGGAGCGGGAAGCGCAGCAGATGGGTGTCGGCCGAGCGGTTGGCGTCGGCCTGGACCTTGCGGACGGCCTCCTTCAGCCAGGCCCGGTAGACGGGATCGCTGCGGTCGACGTCGACGGTCGCCGCGGCCGTGGCGGCGCCCCCGGCGGGGGCCGCCGCATCGTTCTGCGCACTGTGCCGGGTGGTGCTCATCCGCGCTTCTCCTCGATCGCTTCCCCGGGGGCGCTCCCCCGGGTGCTCCACTGCCGACGATACCGCTCTCACCTGGGCAAACGTTCCCTTTGGGCTTCCATAGGGAAGACTTGCGGAAGGGTGTGCGAGAGGGCCACTGGTGCGGTCGCGGACGGCCCGGCACACTGGGAGCGGCGACCCGGGGAGACGGGCGGGGAAGGGGCGGATCGGCATGACGGAACCCGAGTTCAGCGCCAGGGGGGTGGGGATCACCCGCTGGCCGCGTTCGCTGACGCGCGCGGGCGAGGTGCGGATCGAGGGCGGGCGGCTCGCCCTGCTCACCAGTTACGGCAGCGAGATCGACAGCGCGCCGGTGACGGCGGTGCGGGCGGGACGCCCGTGGTTCGCGGGGCCTGACGAGGCGGTGGCGACCGTGAACGGCACCCGGTACCGGCTGACGCTGCACGGGAAGGGCCGCGACGGCGGAACGGCAAAGCCCTCGGAGTCGGAGCGGCCGGGTCGGTCGGATCGGTCGGATCGGTCGGAGGAGCCCGAGGAGTCGGGGCGCTTCCTCGCCGCGCTCAAGCGGGCGGCCGGACGGCGCTGACGGCCGGGGCCGCGCGGCGCCCCTCCGGCCCGCCGGCCCGGCACGGTTCGCCGTGAGTTGCGGGACGGTCACCCCTGGCCCACGCTGGAATCACCTCACCGAGGGTTGACGGGTGGTGACAGTACGTCGTGGTCACCGCCCCGCCGTACCGCATGAGAGATCCGAATCTTCGTCTTCTTCCGGACTACTTCGGGGAGTCGCAGCCGTGATCAGCGAACCGAGCAGGTACTACGCGGTGGAGCTCCAAGCCCTGCCGCAGCGGATCGGACAGATCCGCAGGATTGTCTCGGCGCATCTGCGCCACTGGCATCTCGACGCCCTGGTCGACCATGCCCTGCTGGGAGTCACCGAGCTCCTGACCAACGTCCACCGGCACGCCCGGCCGGACAAGCGGTGCACCGTGGAGATCGAGCTGCTGCTCGACCGCCTCACGGTCTCCGTCAGGGACCACGATCCCCGTCTGCCGCAGGCCGGCGGGCCGGCTGGTGACCGGGCGGGCGATCCGGCCGACGGCCTCGCGACCTCCGGCCGGGGCCTCGCCCTGGTCGGGGCGGTCAGCGAGAGCTGGGGCGTCCGGCCGTGCGGGGACGACGGAAAGGTCGTGTGGTTCGTCCTCGCGGCGCCGCCCGTGGGCGGTCCCGTCGAGACGCGCGAGGAAGCCGTGTACGGCGCCGCGACCGAGGGTCCCTTCACCGGGTACGAGCGGGTTCCCGCCGTGCCCCTCGGCACCCCGGCCGATCCGATCCTGAGCCCGGCCCCCGCGGTGGCCGCCGCCCGTCCGGTCCTGGCGGGCCGGGCGGGCTGAGGGTCCGACGGGCGGGAGCGCTCAGTCCCCGGCCACGGCCACGAGGGTCAGATAGGCGATGCCGAGGACGCCCCGATAGCCGTTCAGCCAGCCGGAACGCTGCCGGTCGACGCGTGCGCGCGTCTCGGCGGCGAGCGGGTGGCCGGGGTGCGCGGCGAGCCAGACCTCGGTGTCGTACCGGTAGCCGGACTCGAACTCCTCCCACTCCTCGGCGCTCGCCGTCTCGATCCAGGCGGGCCGGAACCCGGCCTCGATCGTGAGGTCGACGAGGGCGCCGAGGGAGAAGTGGTCGTCGGCGCGGGCGCCGGGCCACATGCCGGCCAGTTCGGTCGCGGTGGGGGTGCGCTCCCAGAAGCCCTCCCCCAGGACGACGCGGCCGCCGGGCCGGACGAGCCGGCGGAGTTCGCGCAGGGCGGCGGCGGGGTCGTGCGGCAGGTCGGGGTCACAGAGCGCCTGGCTGGCCCCGAGGCAGAGGATCGCGTCGACGGGGCCGCGGTCGGTGCCGAGCGCCGACTCCTCGACGAAGGACACGCGGCCGGCGAGCCCGCGCTCCTCGGCGAGGGCCCGGCCGCGGGCCAGGTCCTCGCCGTTGACGTCGATCCCGACCCCCTCGGCTCCCGGAACGGCGTCGAGCAGGCGCAGGAGCAACTCGCCCCAGCCGCAGCCGATGTCGAGCACGTCGGCGGGCCCGGAGGCGGCGAGCCGCCCGAGCAGACGGGCGGCGCGGGCCTCGGAGAGCGGCCCGTGGAAGGTGAGACTGCCGAGGCGCGGGGGAAGGGCGGGGTCGGAAGGGGTCATGGGGCGGAACGGTACGTCGTACGGCCGGACGGGCCCACCGGTTTTCGCCCCGGCCCTTTCGCCCCGGCCCTTTCGCTTCGACCCTTTCGCTTCGACCCTTTCGCCCCGGTCCCGGGCGGAAGCGCCGGACGGGCCCTAGCCTGGGGAGGGTGTACACCACGCGCGTGTCCCGCCACGTCGACGCCCCGCCCCTGGACGTCTACCGGACGCTCCTCGACCCGGAGGCCGTCGCCCGCTGGCGGGTCCCCTACGGGATGACCTGCCGGGTGCACGAGTTCGACGCCCGCGAAGGGGGCGCGTTCCGGGTCTCGCTGCGGTACGAGGGGGAGGACGGCGCCGGGAAGTCGGGGCCGCGCACGGACACGTACCACGGCCGCTTCGTGGAGCTGGTGCCGGACGAACGGATCGTCGAGATCGTCGAGTTCGAGACGGCGGACCCGCTGCTGCACGGCGCCATGACCCTGACGACGACCCTGGTCCCGGCGGGCGGCGGCACGGAGGTCCTTGTCGTCCACGAGGGCGTTCCGGACGCGATCCCCGCCGCCGACAACGAGACCGGGACCCGCATGGCCCTGGACCGGCTCGCGGCGCTGCTCGAAGGGCGCCCGGAGTAGTCGGGCGGCCCTCCCGGCCTCCTCAGACCGGTTCGCGGGAGAGGGCGGCCAAGGGGTCGTCCAGGACCGGCTGCCAGGCGAGTTCGGCGGCGCCCACGAGGCTGTTGTGGTCGAGGGTGCAGGGGAGGATCGGCACGCCGCCGCTGCGGCCCCAGAGGCTGCGGTCGGCGACGACCGCGCGGAGGCGCTCGGGGTCGGCGCCGAGGAGTTCGCGGTGGAGGCCGCCGAGGATGATCCGGTCCGGGTTGAGGATGTTCACCAGGCCGGCGAGGCCGAGGCCGAGGCGGTCGATCAGCTCCCCCACGGCGACCCGGACGCCGGGGTCGTCCGGGCCGGTGCGCAGCAGGTCGCGGGACTGCTGGAGCAGCGAGACCTCGGGGCCGGGAACGCGGCCGGCGGCCGTGAGGAAGGCGAGCGGGTCGGTCTCGACGTCGAGGCAGCCCCGGCCGCCGCAGTGGCACGGGCGGCCCTCCGGGTTCACCGTCAGGTGGCCGACCTCCAGGGCGAGGCCCGAGCTGCCCGTGTGCAGGCGCCCGTCGAGCACGAGGGCGCCGCCGACGCCCCGGTGGCCGGTGGCCACGCAGAGCAGGTCCCGGGCGCCGCGCCCCGCGCCGTGGCGGTGCTCGGCGAGGGCGGCGAGGTTCACGTCGTTGCCGGTGAAGGCGGGGCCCTCGATGCCGGCGTCCCGCACCCGCTCGGCGAAGATCTGCCGGACCTGGGCCCCGGCGGGCCAGGCGAGGTGGAGGGGGTTGAGGGCGGTGCCCTCGGGCTCGGCCACGGCGGAGGGCACGGCGAGGCCGGCGCCGACGCAGCGGCGGCCGCTCTCCCGGAGGAGGGCCGCTCCGGCGTCGACCACGGCCCCGAGGACCTGGGCGGGGTCGGCGGAGACGACGACGCTGCCGGGGGCCGTGGCGACGATCGTGCCGCCGAGGCCGACGAGCGCAGCCCGGAAGCCGTCCGGGTGGACCTGCGCGGCGAGGGCGACGGGGCCCTTCTCGTCGACGGCGAGCCGGTGCGAGGGCCGGCCCTGGGAGCCCGCGGCGGCACCGGGGTTGGAGTCGACCCTGATGAGGCCGAGGGCCTCCAGCTCGGCGGCGACGGCCCCCGCGGTGGCGCGGGTGACGCCGAGCTCGGCGGTGAGGACGGCCCGGGTCGGCGCCCTGCCGGTGTGCACCAGCTCGAGCGCGGGTCCGAGCGCGTTGCGCCCCCTGTCCAGCCGTGTCCGGGTCGTCGTCGCCTTGCCGTTCATGGGGGCGAGTCTCCCATGATCGGAGGATGCGCTTGACCTCCCGGGCGCGGGGGCCCGGTCCCCGACCTGAGGGAAGCCGATCTTCCGGTCCGGAGGTGCTTGATCCCCGCCCTGGGGAGCCCGGCCCACCGACCCGAAGGTCCCTGACCCCCGCCCTGGGGAGCCCGGCCCACCGACCCGAAGGTCCCTGACCCCTGACCCGAGGAACCCGGCCCACCGACCTGAGGGGCCCCGGCCTCCTGACCTGAGGGAACCCGACCCAGCGGCCCGAGAGGCCCGGCCTCCTGGTCCGGGGCAGCCCGGCCCACCGACCCGAGGGATCCGGTCCCGGTCCGGGGAAACCCGGCCGCATGGTCCGGAAGTGCCTCGCTCCCACGGCCCCGAGCGCCGGCCCCGAGCCGCGAGGAGCCACGACCGTACGCCCCGAGGATCCGGCCGGGCGGACACCGTCCCCCGCAGCCCCACGGCCCGCCGCGCCCACCCGCCGGGGGCGAGCCCGCCCCCGGCGGGCACGCCCGGTTGATTCCCCTCCCCCTCGCCCCCTATCCTGAGTTTGTGCCGCTACTAAACAAAGTACGGACGGCCGTATCGGGGGGTTCCGGCGGAGACACCGCCGCCCGCTCCCTGTCCCGCCTCCGCTCCGCCCTGACCCTCTTCTTCGCGCTCGACGGCTTCCTGTTCGCCGGCTGGGTGGTCCGCATCCCCGCCGTCAAGGAGCAGACCGGTGCCTCGGCCGGGGACCTCGGACTCGCGCTCCTCGGGGTGTCGGCGGGTGCCGTGGTGACCATGACGCTGACCGGGCGGCTCTGCCGCCGGTACGGTTCGCACGCCGTCACCGTCGCCACCGCCGTACTCCTCTCGCTCTCCGTCGCCCTGCCGCCGCTCACCCGCTCGCCGCTCTCCCTCGGCCTCGTCCTGCTCGTCTTCGGGGCCGCGTACGGCGGCATCAACGTGGCCATGAACAGCGCCGCCGTGGACGTCGTGACCGCGCTGCGGCGTCCCGTGATGCCGAGCTTCCACGCCGCGTTCAGCCTCGGCGGCATGGTGGGGGCCGGGCTCGGCGGGCTGCTCGCCGGAAGCCTCTCCCCCACCACCCACCTCCTCGGGCTCACGCTCGTCGGCCTGGCCCTGACGGGCGTCGCCGGGCCTGTGCTCCTGCGCCACCCCTCCCCCGCCCCGCCCGAGGCCCTTCCGGCACCGGCCGCCGCGCCCGGCGCGCGACCGGGCACCCCGGCCTCGCGCCGTACGGTCCTCGTCTTCGGGGTGATCGCGCTCTGCACGGCGTACGGCGAAGGCGCGCTCGCCGACTGGGGCGCCCTCCACCTCACCCAGGACCTGCACGCCCACCCCGGGGTGGCCGCCGCCGGGTACTCCGTGTTCGCGCTGACCATGACCGCGGGCCGGCTCTCCGGCACCGCGCTGCTCGAACGGCTCGGCCAGACCCGCACCCTGGTCGCGGGCGGTGCGACCGCCGCCGCGGGGATGCTGCTCGGCGCGCTCGCGCCGACCGTCTGGGCCGCGCTCCTCGGCTTCGCCGTGACCGGTCTCGGCCTCGCCAACATCTTCCCGGTCGCCGTGGCCCGCGCCGGCGCGATCGCCGGCCCCGGCGGGGTGGCGACCGCGTCCACCCTCGGGTACGGCGGAATGCTGCTCGGCCCGCCCTCGATCGGCTTCCTCGCGGACTGGTTCTCGCTGCCGGCCGCGCTGACCACGGTCGCGGTGCTCGCCGCCGGGGCCGCGGCGATGGGCTACTGGGCCCGGGACGCCAAGTCCGCCCGGACGGTCTGAGCGGCCGCGTCGGCACGACGAGATGCGCGAGGCCGCGCTCTCGGAAGAATGGGTCCCGGATGGCCCCCCACGGGGCCGGGAAGAGGGAACCCTCCATGGCTGTCACCGACACCTCGATGCACCTCACCCAGGCCGCCCACGTCGGGATCTCGGTCTCGGACCTGGACACCTCGATCGCGTTCTACACGGCCCTGACCGGGCGGGAGCCCATCGCGCAGGGAACGATGAACAGCGTGCCGTTCGGCCGGTCACAGGGGCTGCCGACGGCGGAACTGCGCTACGCGACGATCAACATCGACGGCCTCGGCATCGACCTCATCGAGTTCCGCGACCCGGTGGGCGAGCGCACGAACGGCCGGGCGAACCGCCCCGGCTCCATGCACCTCTGCTTCAAGGTCGACGACCTCGACGCGGTGCACCGGCGGATGGAGGAGGCGGGGTACGACTTCCTGGGCGCCCCCTACACCTTCCTCGCGGGCGAGGTCACCCCGGACGCGGCCCTCGGCACCGAGGTCGCCTACTTCAACGACCCCGACGGCACCAATCTGGAGATCATCCAGCCGAAGGGCGGTTTCGCCAACTAGGGGCCCTCTCCGCCCGGCGCGCCGAGGGCTATGGCAACTCCTGGCGCACCAGCGCACGCGCGAACGGTTCGCCGGTCCTTCGCGCGTACGCCATCCGCTCGCGCACCTCGCCGAGCGTGCGCGGGCGATAACCGGGGCCGCCGCAGCAGCCCTTGTGGAAGCGGACACCGGCGTTCACGAGCACCGACAGGGTCCGCCAGGCGGCGGTGTCGCGCCGCCGCGGCGGCGCGAAGGCGGAACCCACGTGGATCAACGGCTCGGCACAGCGCGGGCAGATCCGTTCGCGGTCACCGCCGTAGGGCTGCTTGTAGGAGGCCCGGCAGGGCAGGCAGACGTACGAGGTCTTCGCGTGGGCCATGCGGGCCAGAGTACGGCCCGTCCGGGACGAACTCGACGGGGTTTCCGGTGGCGTTCGGCGAGACCGGAGGGGCAGAGCCCGCCCGGGGCGGCCGAGATCTCCAGGGGCTACACCGGAAGGACCAGGCGTGCCCCGGCGACCAGCATCAGGGCGGTCGGGGGCAGCAGCCACCAGCGGTTCAGGGCGGCGCGGTGCGAGGGGGCCAGGGTGATCAGGAGGGCCAGGGCTCCGGTCGCGAGCGTCAGGACGGCGAAGGCGTCGATCGCGAAGAGGGCGTCCTCGTCCCCGGGGTGTCCCGGGCGGGTGTGGACGGCGGAGAAGCAGAAGAAGCCGGCGACGAGGTGGAGGAGCACCAGTGGTACGCCGATCACCCAGCGGAGCAAGGCCCTGTCGTCCCCGGGCGGGGCGTCCCTCACCGGAGGGACGCGAGGGTGAAGTGCCGTACGCGGAGGGGCTCGACGAGGTACTCCTCCCCGTCGTGGAACGCCTCGAAGCGGTCGGGACGTACCCGCGCCTCGCTCACCCCGATGATCACGCCGTCAGGGTGTCACGCGCGCGTGCGCCTCAGGAAGACCGGTCCAGCATCCGGGTCAGGACCTCGCGCTGGAGCGGCTTCACCACGGCGTGGCGGGCGAGGCCCTCCTCGGTGAGCTTCACCTGGACGCCCCGCCGGTCCTCGGGGGACATCCCCCGGACGACCAGGCCGTCCTTCTCCAGGCGGGCGACGAGCCGGGACAGCGCGCTCTGGCTGAGGTGGACGCGACCGGAGAGCTCCTGGACGCGCCAGGCCGCCGGGCCGTCCTCGGAGGCGCCCTCGGCGAGGACGTCGAGGACCTCGAAGTCGCTGGCACCGAGCCCGTGCGGATGGAGGGCCCGGTCGAGCTCGCAGGTCGTACGGGCGTGCAGGGCGAGGACGTCACGCCACTCGTCCACGAGCGCGCGTTCGGACTTGTTCGCTGCCATGGCCGAACGTTAGCAGAAACGACCCCCTTTGTTGCACATGCATTAAATGCGCTTGCATTCAATGCATGTGCATGTACTGTCTCGGGTCATGACCTCTCCGCTCACCGACGCACCCCACTCCGCCCAGGAACGCTGGAGTCCGCGTCTCTGGGGCACCCTGCTCGTGCTCTGCGCCGCGATGTTCCTCGACGCCCTCGACGTCTCCATGGTCGGCGTCGCCCTGCCCTCGATCGCCGCCGACCTCGACCTGTCCACCGCCACCCTCCAGTGGATCGTGAGCGGCTACATCCTCGGCTACGGAGGACTGCTGCTCCTCGGCGGCCGGGCCGCCGACCTGCTCGGCCGGCGCCGGGTCTTCCTGATCGCGCTCGCCGTCTTCGCGGTCGCCTCCCTGCTCGGCGGACTCGTCGACTCCGGCCCGCTCCTCATCGCCAGCCGGTTCGTCAAGGGCCTCAGCGCCGCCTTCACCGCTCCCGCCGGACTGTCGATCATCACGACCACCTTCAAGGAGGGCCCGCAGCGCAACCGGGCCCTGTCCATCTACACCACCTGCGCCGCCACCGGCTTCTCCATGGGCCTCGTCCTGTCCGGGCTGCTCACGGAGCTGAGCTGGCGGTGGACCATGCTGCTCCCCGCCCCCGTCGCCCTGATCGCCCTCGTCTTCGCGCTGCGCCTCATCCCGCACAGCTCGCGCGACGACTCCTCCGGCGGCTACGACCTGCCGGGCGCCGTCACCGGCACGGCCGCGATGCTGCTGCTCGTCTTCACCGTCGTCGAGGCCCCCGAGGCGGGCTGGACCTCCCTCCGCGCCCTGCTGTCCTTCGCGGCGGCCGCCGCCCTCCTCGTCGCCTTCGTCCTGATCGAACGGCGCAGCGCGAGCCCCCTGGTGCGGCTCGGGGTGCTGCGCTCCGGCTCGCAGGTCCGGGCCCAGCTCGGCGCGGCGGCGTTCTTCGGCTCGTACGTCGCCTTCCAGTTCATCGTGACCCAGTACATGCAGTCGCTGCTCGGCTGGTCCGCGCTCCAGACGGCGCTCGCCTTCCTGCCGGCCGGCGTGCTCGTGGCCCTCTCGTCCACGAAGATCGGCGGGATCGTGGACCGGTTCGGCACGCCCCGGACGATCGCGACCGGCTTCACCCTGCTCGTCGTCGGGTACGCGCTCTTCCTGCGCGTCTCGCTCGTCCCCCAGTACGCGGCCGTCATCCTGCCGTCGATGCTGCTCATCGGCGCGGCCTGCGCCCTGGTCTTCCCCTCGCTCAACATCCAGGCCACCAACGGCGTGGCCGACCGCGAGCAGGGCATGGTCTCGGGCCTGCTCAACACCTCGATCCAGGTCGGCGGCGCGTTCTTCCTCGCCGTGACCACCGCCGTCATCACCGCGGACGGCGGACACGGCGGGAGCGCCTCCCCGCAGGCCGTCCTGGACGGCTTCCGGCCCGGCCTGGCCGTGGTCACGGTCATCGCCCTCGCCGGACTGCTCATCACCCTGCCGGGGCTGCGGAGGCCGCGCGGCGCCGAGGCCACCGGGTCGGTCGTGGTCGCGCGCTCCGCGGACGGCGGTCCGGTGACCGGGAGCGCGGTCGGCGAGGACGTGACCGCCGGCGGTCCGGCCACCGGGGACGACCCGGCGAAGGTCGCCCTCCACGACCGACCGTCGTGAGGGGTACGGGGGGACGCGCGGCCGTCCGGCGCTTCGGCGACCGGGCGGCCGCGCGGCGCGCCGACGGGCCCGGCCGGGCAGGGACCGGGCGCTTCCCCGCCGGACCTCAGCCGCGTGGAAGCAGGCCCACGTCCTGGCCCAGGCGGCGGGCGGCCGCGGCGAAGAAGGCGTCGCGGTCCTCGACGACCCGGTGGAACTGGCCGAAGACCTCGAAGGAGACCAGACCGAAGAGCTGCGACCAGGCGGCGACCAGCGCGACGGCGAGGGCCGGGGGGAGGTCCGGGGCGATGTCGGCGGCGATCCGCTCGGCCTCGGGGCGCAGCGCGTCCGGGAGCGGAGGGAGCGCGAGGCCCTCGCCGGTGTGGGCCAGGCGGACGATCTCGACGAGGGCGAGACCGACGCGGGCGGCGGGGGCGATCGTGTCCTGGGGCGCGATGTAGCCGGGGACCGGGGAACCGTAGATCAGGGCGTACTCGTGGGGGTGGGCGACCGCCCAGGCGCGGACCGCCCGGCAGACGGCGGTCCAGCGGTCCAGCGGGCGCTGCCCGGCGGAGTCGGCGGCGGCCCGCTCGGCGGCGGCGCCGACCGCGTCGTAGGCGTCGACGATCAGGGCGGTGAGGAGGTCGTCGCGGCTCGGGAAGTAGCGGTAGAGCGCGGAGGACACCATGCCCAGCTCGCGGGCGACGGCCCGCAGGGACAGCTTGGCGGCGCCTTCGGCCGCGAGCTGGGTGCGGGCCTCGTCCTTGATGGCGGCGGTGATCTCGATGCGGGCGCGGGCGCGGGCTCCTTGAACGGGCGTCATGGAGAGCAGTGTGCCACTTTCGGAGCACCGACACTAAAAGAGAGCGGCGTAACTAAACGAGAGCGCCGAAATGAAGCGAGAGCACCGCTCTTGATTGCGAGCACCGAACCGTGCACACTGATCTCAAGAGAGAGCACCGCTCACGATTTACTCGCCGCCGGAAGCCCCGCCCTTGTCCCACCCCGCCCCGAACCCCTCAGGAGGCAGCCATGTCCGCCCAGCCCGCCAGCACCCACGTCCTCAAGCCCGGCTGGTTCACCGTGAACGTCCTCAACCGCGTGGTCGCCTGGACGACGCGCCGCGGCATCAGCGTCTGGGGCTCCCGCGTGCTCGCCGTCCGCGGCCGCAAGAGCGGCGAATGGCGCCGCACCCCCGTCAACCTCCTGACGGTGGACGGCGCCCAGTACCTCGTGGCCCCCCGCGGCCATGTCCAGTGGACCCACAACATGCGGGCGGCCGGGGGCGGAGAGCTGCACCTCGGCAAGCACGTGCAGGAGTTCACGGCCGTCGAAATCGACGACGACGCCAAGCCCCCGCTGCTCCGCGCCTACCTCAAGCGCTGGAAGGCCGAGGTCGGCATCTTCTTCGACGGGGTCGGCCCGGACTCCTCCGACGCCGAGCTGCGCGCCGCCGCGCCGAAGCACCCCGTCTTCCGCATCACGCCGACGGGCCCCGCCGCCCCGGCCGCGTGAGCGGACCGGGCCGACGGAGCCCGTACGAGTCGATCGCGCTTCCCGGCGGCCGCACCGAACCGGCCCGTACCGGACCGCCCCGTACCGGACCGCCCCGCACCGGACCGCCCCGCACCGGACCGCCCCGCACCGGACCGCCCCGCACCGGACCGCCCCGCACCGGACCGCCCCGCACCGGACCGCCCCGCGCGGGGGGTCAGAAGCCCGTCTCCGTGCCCTTCGTCTTCCCCGCGCCCTCCGTGCCCTCCGCCGTGCCCCGCACGGCCCCGGGCTCGTCCGTGCCCTCCGTGCCCTCCGTGCCCTCCGGCTCCGACGCGTCCCGGTCCTTCGCCGTGACGCCCCGGCCCGCCGGGCCGACGCCGGACGAGGTGTCCATCCGCTTGTCCAGGACCTCCAGGGCCCGCCGGGCCAGGCCGTTCGAGCGGACCATGCCGCCGAGGGTGGCCGAGCCCCGGGTGATGTCGGCGAAGGCGTTCCAGGCCGGCCGCAGGCCCGTGAGCGTGGCGTGCAGCAGCCCCGGGCGCCGCTCGAAGACGGCGAGCATCCGGCGCCCCACCGCCATCTCCACGCCGAGGCCCGCCTTGATGGCGAAGGCGTAGTTCAGGGCCTGGCGGCGCGCGTCCACGGCGTCGTTCGCCTCGGCGACCCGCACCGCCCACTCGCCCGCGAGGCGGCCCGAGCGCAGCGCGTACGAGATGCCCTCGCGCGTCCACGGCTCCAGGAGGCCCGCCGCGTCGCCGCAGACCAGGACCCGGCCCCGGGAGAGCGGCGAGTCGTCGGTGCGGCAGCGCGTCAGATGGCCGGAGGAGATCGAGGGTTCGAAGCCGGCCAGACCGAGCCGGGCGACGAAGTCCTCCAGGTACCGCTTGGTGGCGGCCCCCTCGCCGCGCGCCGAGATGACGCCGACGGTCAGCGTGTCGCCCTTGGGGAACACCCAGCCGTAACTGCCGGGCATCGGGCCCCAGTCGATGAGGACGCGTCCCTTCCAGTCCTCGGCGACGGACGGCGGGACGGGGATCTCCGCCTCCAGGCCCAGGTCGACCTGGCCCATCTTCACCCCGACGTGAGCGCCTATGCGGCTGGCACTGCCGTCGGCGCCGACGACCGCGCGCGCCAGGATCGTCTCGCCGTCGGCCAGGACGACGGCGGCGGTCCGCCGGTCCGGCACCGCCGGTCCGTGCTGCTCCACCCGGGTCACCGTGGCGCCGGTCCGCAGCTGGGCGCCGGCCTTCTGCGCGTGCTGGACGAGCTGCGCGTCGAACTCGGGCCGGTTGATGAGCCCGAAGAGCATCCGGCGCGAGCGGCGGGTGCGGGCGAAGCGGCCTTCGAGGGAGAAGGTGACGGCGTGCACCCGGTCCTGGAGGGGCAGTTCGAAGCCCGGCGGGAGCGAGTCGCGGGAGGGGCCGATGATGCCGCCGCCGCAGGTCTTGTACCGGGGCAGCTCGGACTTCTCCAGGAGGAGCACCCGGCGCCCGGCCACCGCCGCCGCGTAGGCCGCGGACGCGCCGGCCGGTCCGGCACCGACGACCACGACGTCCCAGACGTCCGCCGCGCCGTCCGGGTCCGGGCCCGCGCCGTCCGTCACGGAGGCCGCGTCCGCGACGGGGGCCGCGTCCGCGCCCTCCCCGCCGCCCACGGCCCCGGCCGCCGCTCCGTCCGGGCCCGCGTCCCTTGTCGCCGCCTCCGCACCGGTGCCCTCAGGAGCCGCGCCCTCGGGCTCGGTGTTCTCCGGACCGGCGTTCCCTGCGTGCTCGCTGCTCACGATGTGCTTCTGCTCCTGATCCGACCGGGGGTCTGCTCCTGACGCATCCTACGGCGCGGTAGCCGGGGCCCCGGCCGTAGGATCGACGGTGCGTTCGCCGCGCCACGACACGCGACGGACGCCCTTCTCCCGTCGTAACGTCGCACCCACCAGGAGCGTGCCCATGACCGCGAATCCGATCGCCGAGACCGTACGGTCCCTGATGCCCCGCGCCAAGGCGGAGCTCACGGAGCTGGTGGCCTTCGAGTCGGTGGCGGACGAGAACGTGGCCCCGCGCAGCGAGTGCGAGGCGGCGGCGAACTGGGTCGCGGACGCGCTGCGCGCCGAGGACTTCCAGGACGTGGCGCTGCTCGACACCCCGGACGGCTCGCAGGCCGTGTACGGCATACTGCCCGGCCCGGCCGGCGCGCCGACCGTCCTGCTCTACGCGCACTACGACGTGCAGCCGAAGCTGGACGAGTCGGCGTGGCTCTCCCCGCCGTTCGAGCTGACCGAGCGCGACGGACGCTGGTACGGGCGCGGCACGGCCGACTGCAAGGGCGGCGTGATCCTGCACCTGCTGGCGCTGCGCGCCCTGAAGGCGAACGGCGGCGTCCCGGTGACGGTCAAGGTGATCGTCGAGGGGTCGGAGGAGCAGGGCACCGGCGGTCTGGAGCGGTACGCCGAGGAGCACCCCGAGCTGCTGACCGCCGACGCGATCGTGATCGGCGACGCGGGCAACTTCCGGGTGGGACTGCCGACGGTGACGGCGACCCTGCGCGGCATGACGATGATCCGGGTGCAGATCGACACCCTGGAGGGGAACCTGCACTCCGGCCAGTTCGGCGGGGCCGCGCCGGACGCGCTCGCCGCGCTGATCCGCGTGCTCGACTCGCTGCGCGGCCCGGACGGTTCGACCGTCATCGACGGCCTGCCCGGCGACGCGGTGTGGGAGGGCCTCCAGTACCCGGAGGAGAACTTTCGCCAGGACGCCAGGGTGCTGCCGGGCGTGGACCTGCCGGGCGGCGGCACGGTCGCGGACCGCATCTGGGCGCGTCCCGCCGTCACCGTCGTCGGCATCGACTGCCACCCGGTGGCCGGCGCCACCCCGTCCGTCCCGAGGACGGCCCGCGCGCAGGTCAGCCTGCGGGTGCCGCCGGGCCAGGACGCGGCCGAGGCGACGAAGCTCCTCTTCGCCCACATCGAGAACCACACCCCGTGGAACGCCCGGGTGACCCTGGAGCAGGTCGGCCAGGGCCAGGCCTTCCAGGCGGACACGTCGAGCCCGGCGTACGCCTCGATGGCCGAGGCGATGGAGGTCGCGTACCCCGGCCAGGAGATGCAGACGGCCGGTCTGGGCGGCTCGATCCCGCTGTGCAGCACGCTGGCCTCGCTGTACCCGGAGGCGGAGATCCTGCTGATCGGCCTGAGCGAGCCGGAGGCGCAGATCCACGCGCCCAACGAGTCCGTGTCGCCGGAGGAGCTGGAGCGCCTGTCGGTGGCCGAGGCGCACTTCCTGGTGAACTACGCGCGCTCGAAGCAGGTCTGACGGCCCGTCGGTTCCCGATCGGGTTCAGCGTTCGGCGAAGATCGCCGAGAGCGTAGAACCGGGCGGCGGACCCGCGCGGACGCGTAGGTTCGCCGCATGGAACCCCTCATGGTGACTCCGCGGCTGTACGTGCTCGACCACTCCATCGGACAGGCCTACCTCTGGCGGGACGAGGAGGAGCTGACCCTGCTCGACGCGGGCTGGGCGGGTACGGCGGACGCGACGGCGGCGGCCGTACGGGCGGCCGGTCTGGACCCGGACCGGCTGCGCCGCATCGTGCTGACCCACTGCCACCGGGACCACGTGGGCGCGGCCCAGGAGCTGGCGGACCGCCACGGGGCCGAGATCGTGGCGCACCGCCTGGACGCGCCGGTGGTGCGGGGCGAGGCCCCGGTCCCCGAGCCCGACCTCCTTGACTGGGAACTCCCGCTGTACGAGCACGGCCTGACCGTGCCGGAGGCGCCGCCGACCCGGGTGGACCGGGAGGTCGAGGACGGCGAGGAGCTCGGTTTCGGCGACGGGGCCGTGGTGGTCCACACCCCCGGTCACACCCCGGGCTCGATCGCCGTGCACCTCCCGCGCCACGGCGTGCTGTTCGCCGGGGACACGGTGGCCTCGGTCCGGGAGGTCACCTTCGGCGTGTTCCACGTCGACCGCGCCCTCGCCCTGGAGTCGATGCGGAGGCTGGCGGGGCTCGACCCGTCGGTGCTCTGCTGCGGGCACGGCGCGCCGGTGGTGACGGACACGGCGGCCCGGCTGCGGGCCGCGGCGGCCGGGGCGGTCCCGGCCGCCTGAGCGGTCCGGCGGCCCGAACGGTCAGGCGGCCTGAGTGGTCCGGCGGCCTGAGCGGTGGCGGGTCACCCCACCGGCGTCCCGGCCTCCAGGTTGAGGACGGTGCCGCGTTCCCGCGCGCGCAGGGCCCAGCGGAGGCGCTGGTAGCGGACGGGCGGCAGCAGGTCGGCGGCCTCCTCCTCGGTGACGAAGCGCCAGCCGCGCAGTTCGGCGCCGGGCAGGCTCAGCCGCTCGGCGTCGGCGGCGCGGAGGGTGCCGCCGTCGAAGAGGAGGCGCAGTCCTCCGTACCCCGGGGGCTCGGGCCGTTCCCAGTCGACGAGCAGCAGCCGGGGGACGGCGTCGAGCGCGAGGCCGATCTCCTCGGCCACCTCCCGCATCCCGGCCCGGGCCGGGGGCTCGCCGGGCTCGACGACGCCGCCGGGGAACTCCCAGCCGGGCTTGTAGGTGGGGTCCACGAGCAGGAAGCGGTTCTGCTCGTCGAAGAGGAGCACGCCGGCGGCGACGGTCTCGCCGGTCGGTTCGGGCGTCTGGACGATCCCGCAGGGGGCGGCGAGCCCGTCCCGGACCGCGTCGGCGACGGTCCGGGCGGTCTCGGCCGCGGTGAGCGCGGAGTTGTCGACGGCGTACGCGTCGGCGGCGAGCCAGTCGAGGGCGGCGCGGTACGGATCCACGCGGGCGTGACACCACTCCCGGACGCGGGCGTCGGCCTCGGGATCGCCGTACTCCGCCCGGGTGTCGATCCGGTGACGCAGGATCGTTTCCTCGGGTGAGAGCAGGATGTGGCGCACTTCGATGCGGCGGGCGGCGAGCCCGCCGAAGATCTCGTCCCGGTACTCCTGGCGGAGCAGGGTCATGGGGACGACCAGGACGCCGCCGACCTCGGCGAGCAGGGCGGCGGCCGCGTCGACGACGAGCCGCCGCCAGATCGGCAGGTCCTGGTAGTCCTCGACCTCGGCGAGCCGCTTGGCCGGAAGGAGCCGGCCCATCGCCCCGCCGATGAGTTCGGGGTCATACAGGGTGCTGTGCGGGATCAGCTCGACCAGTTCACGCGCGGTGCTGGACTTTCCCGCGCCGAACGCCCCGTTGATCCAGACGATCACGTTTCCCCCTCTTCGGTAGCCCCCTGTGGCTTGCCCGCAACACCCTGCCACGGAAACCACGATCGTATGGATCCGCGTGGGGACCGGCATGGGCGGGAGACTTCCGGGAAACCGTGGGGGGAACGGCAAGCACGAGGGGTGTGGACATGAGTCGTACGGTTCTCGAACGTTTTCCGGCCGGCGGTCCGCGGGGCAGCTGGCCCGCGGAGGAGTTCGCCGGCGCGCGGCGCGACGAGGGAGTGCCGGCCCGGGTCGTGATGGACCTGGAGTCCGACGCGTTCCTGGTGGTCGTCGAACAGAGACCGCCGGAGCGGCGGAAGGCCGAGGGGAGGCTGATCGGACCGAGGCGGGGCGAGCGGAGGGCCGAACGGGTGCGGGAGTAGGGCGGGTGCGGGAGTAGGGCGGGTGCGGGAGTAGGGGGCCGTCGCGGCCCCCTACTCCCGTACGTCGTCCTGAGCACGTCGTCCCGGGTACGTCGTCCCGCGGCGTCAGGAACCGGTGCCGGCACCCGCGTTCGCGCCGGCGCGCGATCCGCGCTCCCGCGTGCGCCCGGCGGCCGCCGCCGCGCCGAGGAGGCCCGCGTCCGTGCCCGTGAGGGCGGGGACGACCGTCAGGTCCCGTACGAAGGAGAGCGTGGCGTAACCGCGGAGGCTGCGCCGGAGCGGGGTGAAGAGCACCTCGCCCGCGCCCGCCACCCCGCCGCCGACGACCGCGATGTCGATCTCGACGAGGGCCGCCGTGGCGGCGATGCCCGCCGCGAGCGCCTGGGCGGCGCGCTCGAACGAGGCCACGGCCGCCGGGTCCCCGGCGCGCGCGGCGGCGGCCACCGCGGCGGCGGAGACGTCGCCGTCGGGCCCCGGCCGCCAGCCGTTCTCCAGGGCGCGGCGGGCCAGGTGCGGGCCGCTGGCGACGCGTTCGACGCAGCCGCGCCCGCCGCACGCGCAGGGTTCGCCGTCCAGGTCGACCGTGATGTGCCCGATGTGACCGGCGTTGCCGGTGGGGCCCGGGTGGAGGCGGCCGCCGAGGACGAGGCCGCCGCCGACGCCCGTGGAGACCACGAGGCAGAGGGCGTTGTCGTGGCCCCGGGCGGCCCCGAGCCAGTGCTCGGCGGCCGTCATGGCGACGCCGTCGCCGACGAGGGTGACCGGCCGGCCGCCGGTGGCCCGCTGGACCCGCTCGACGAGCGGATAGTCGCGCCAGCCGGGGACGTTGACGGGGCTGACGGTCCCCCGGACCGCGTCGACCGGGCCCGCGCTGCCGATGCCGACGGCGTCGGCGGTCTCCCACAGCGGAGAGGCGGCGAGCTCCCCGAGGACGCCCTCGACCGCCGCCATCACCGTCTCGCCGTCCTCACGCGCGGGCGTGGGCCGCCGGGCCCGGACGCGGACGCGGCCCTCGCCGTCGATCAGGGCGCCGGCGATCTTGGTGCCCCCGATGTCGAGGGCGACGACGAGACCCGTGGCGAGGTCGGTGTGCATGGGCGGGAAACCTCCGGGGGCGGCCGGGAACGGTCGGGCGTCCGTATGGTCTCACGCGGTATGACAACGTTGTCCAGGCCCTATGCTCGTGCGGAGTCCGAAAGACGGCCCGGCCACGGCGGGGTCCCGACACGACGGAGGAGCCGCAGACCGTGGCCGACACCGCCCACCGCCCCGAGCACCGCTACGGCAACCGGCCCACGATGAAGGACGTCGCCGCCAAGGCGGGCGTGGGTCTGAAGACGGTGTCCCGGGTGGTGAACGGCGAGCCGGGCGTCACCCCCGACACCGAGCGGCGGGTGCAGGAGGCCATCGAGGTCCTCGGCTTCCGGCGCAACGACAGCGCGCGGGTCCTGCGCAAGGGCAGGACCGCGACCGTCGGCCTGGTCCTGGAGGACCTCGCCGACCCCTTCTACGGTCCGCTGAGCCGGGCGGTCGAGGAGGTCGCGCGGGCGCACGGGGCCCTGCTGATCAACGGGTCGAGCGCCGAGGACCCCGACCGGGAGCAGGAGCTGGCGCTCGCGCTGTGCGCGCGCCGGGTCGACGGCCTCATCGTCATCCCGGCCGGGGACGACCACCGGTATCTGGAGCCCGAGATCAGGGCGGGCGTCGCCACGGTGTTCGTCGACCGTCCCGCCGGGCGGATCGACGCCGACGCGGTCCTCTCCGACAGCTTCGGCGGGGCGCGCGAGGGCACGGCCCATCTGATCGCGCACGGCCACCGCCGGATCGGCTTCGTCGGCGACCGCCCGCGCATCCACACGGCGGCCGAGCGGCTGCGCGGCTACCGCGCGGCGATGGAGGACGCGGGGCTCCCGGTCCGGGAGGAGTGGGTCTCGCTGGGGTCGACCGACCCGGAGCGGGTGGACGCGGCGGTACGGGGGATGCTGGCCGCGCCGGAGCCGGTGACGGCGCTGTTCGCGGGGAACAACCGGGTGACCGTCACGGCGGTCCGGGCCCTCGCGGGACGGGCCCGGCCGGTGGCCCTGGTCGGCTTCGACGACATCGAGCTGGCCGACCTCCTGGGCATCACGGTCGTCGCGCAGGACGCCGCCGCGCTCGGCCGGACGGCGGCGGAGCGGCTGTTCCGGCGCCTGGAGGGGGCCGACGGGGCGCCGGAGCGGGTGGTGCTCGGCACGACGCTCCTCGCCCGGGGCTCGGGCGAGGTCGCGCCGCCGGCCGGCTGACGCCCCGCCACGGGCCGCAGGGCCCCGGCCGGGAGGCGGTCGTCCGGTTACTCGGCCGAGGCCGTGAGGTCGCCGCGGCGCGGGGCCGCGAAGCGGTCGAGGTCGGCGCGGGTCAGGCCGGTGAGGGCGTCGACCTCGGCGGTGTCGAGGGCGCCGCAGTCGATGCCGCGCAGCAGGTAGGAGCTGAGGGCCTTGGCGGTGGCCGGCTCGTCCATGACGTCGCCGCCCGCGTGGTTGGCGTAGGCGGAGAGGCGCTTGGCGGCGGTCTCGAAGCCCTCGCGGTAGAAGGCGAAGACGGCGGCGTACCGGGTGGGGATGTGGCCGGGGTGCATGTCCCAGCCCTGGTAGTAGGCGCGGGCGAGGGCGCGGCGGGTGAGCCCGTAGTGCAGGCGCCAGGCCTCGTGGACGTGCTCGGTGGGGCCGACCGGCAGGACGTTGGTGGAGCCGTCGGAGACGCGGACGCCCGTACCGGCGGCGGCGACCTGCATGATCGCCTTGGCGTGGTCGGCGGCCGGGTGGTCGCTGGCCTGGTAGGCGGCGGAGACGCCGAGGCAGGCGCTGTAGTCGAAGGTGCCGTAGTGCAGTCCGGTGGCGCGGCCCTCGGCGGCGCCGATCATGCGGGCGACCGCGGCGGTGCCGTCGGCGGCGAGGATGGCCTGGCTGGTCTCGATCTGGATCTCGAAGCCGAGGCGGCCGGCGTCGAGGCCGTGGGCCTTCTCGAAGGCCTCCAGGAGGCGGACGAAGGCGGTGACCTGCTCGGGGTAGGTGACCTTGGGGAGGGTGAGGACGAGTCCCTCGGGGAGGCCGCCGTGCTCCAGGAGGCCGGTGAGGAAGACGTCGGTGGTGCGGATGCCCCGGTCGCGTACGGCGGCCTCCATGCACTTCATCCGGATGCCCGTGTACGGGGCGGCGGTGCCCGTCGCGTACGCCTCGGAGATCAGCCGGGCGGCGCGGGCCGCGTCGTGGTCCTCGTCGTCGCCGCCGTAGCCGTCCTCGAAGTCGACCCGGAGGTCCTCGATCGGCTCGCGCTCCAGCTTGGCGCGCACGCGGCCGTACACGTCCTCGGCGAGGTCGTCGGAGAGGCCGAGGACGGCGGCGAAGGAGGCGGCGTCGGGGGCGTGTTCGTCGAGGGCGGCGAGGGCCCGGTCGCCCCAGGAGCGGACGGTGCCGGCGTCGAAGAGGTTGCCGGGGACGTAGACGGTGTGGACGGGCTGGCGGGTGCCGGGGTCTCCCGGGTAGCGGCGGTCCAGCTCGGCGTCCACCGCGGCGAGGGAGGCGCTGATGCCCTCGCTGACCGTGCCCGCGAGGCTCGTCGACACCTTCTCCTGCTGACCCATCCCACTACCCTCCTGTTTTCCGCTGCACGGAATCAACAATCCGTATGGCGAAGTTAACGGGCGGCCGGAGCTGAGTCAATGGGTGTCCGAAACGACCGGGGGCCGCACGGTGAGAGTTCACCGTGCGGCCCCCGGTCCGACAGAACCGCAGGTCAGCCCTTGCGGGTCTTGACCTCTTCGGTCAGCTGCGGGACGACCTCGAAGAGGTCGCCCACCACGCCGTAGTCGACGAGCTCGAAGATCGGCGCCTCGGCGTCCTTGTTGATCGCGACGATCGTCTTGGAGGTCTGCATTCCCGCGCGGTGCTGGATCGCGCCGGAGATGCCGGACGCGATGTACAGCTGCGGCGAGACCGACTTGCCGGTCTGGCCGACCTGGTTGGCGTGCGGGTACCAGCCGGCGTCCACCGCGGCGCGGGAGGCGCCGACGGCCGCGCCGAGCGAGTCGGCGAGGGCCTCGATGACGGCGAAGTTCTCGGCGCCGTTGACCCCGCGGCCGCCGGAGACCACGATCGCGGCCTCGGTCAGCTCCGGGCGGCCGGTCGACTCGCGCGGGGTGCGCGAGGTGACCTTGGTGCCGGTGGCCAGGGCACCGAAGGAGACCGACAGGGCCTCGACGGCGCCGGCGGCCGGGGCGGCCTCGACGGGGGCCGAGTTCGGCTTGACCGTGATGACCGGGGTGCCCTTGGAGACGCGGGACTTGGTGGTGAAGGAGGCGGCGAACACGGCCTGCGTCGCCACCGGGCCCTCGTCACCGGCCTCCAGGTCCACGGCGTCGGTGATGACGCCGGAGCCGATGCGGACCGCGAGACGGGCCGCGATCTCCTTGGCCTCGGCCGAGGAGGGGACCAGGACGGCGGCCGGGGAGACGGCCTCGTAGGCGGCCTGGAGGGCGTCGACCTTGGGGACGACGAGGTACTCGGCGAACTCGGGCGCGTCGGCGGTCAGGACCTTGACCGCGCCGTGCTCGGCGAGGGCCGGGGCGGTGTCGGCGGCGCCGTTGCCGAGCGCGACGGCGACCGGGTCGCCCAGGCGGCGGGCGAGCGTCAGCAGCTCCAGGGTGGGCTTGCGGACGGCTCCGTCGACGTGGTCGACGTAGACGAGGATCTCAGCCATGGAAATTCAATCTCCTGCGAAGGTGAGGGGGAGGTCTGAGCGGCTCGCGCGAGTCGCCGGACGGGCGTCCGGGTCGCGCGGCTGAAGCCTTAGATGAACTTCTGGCTCGCGAGGAACTCGGCGAGCTGCTTGCCGCCCTCGCCCTCGTCCTTGACGATCGTGCCGGCCGTGCGGGCCGGACGCTCGGTGGCGGAGTCGACCGCGGTCCACGCGCCCTCCAGGCCGACCTCCTCGGCCTCCAGGTCGAGGTCGGAGAGGTCCAGGGACTCCACCGGCTTCTTCTTGGCGGCCATGATGCCCTTGAAGGACGGGTAGCGCGCCTCGCCCGACTGGTCCGTCACGGAGACGACGGCCGGCAGGGAGGCCTCCAGCTGCTCGGAGGCGGCGTCGCCGTCACGACGGCCCTTCACGACACCGTCCTCGATCGAGACCTCGGAGAGCAGCGTGACCTGCGGGACGCCCAGGCGCTCGGCCAGGATCGCGGGCAGGACGCCCATGACGCCGTCGGTGGAGGCCATGCCGGCAATGACCACGTCGTAACCGGTCTTCTCGATCGCCTTGGCGAGCACCAGCGAGGTGCCCATGACGTCGGAGCCGTGCAGGTCGTCGTCCTCGACGTGGACGGCCTTGTCGGCGCCCATCGACAGCGCCTTGCGCAGCGCGTCCTTGGCGTCCTCGGGGCCGACCGTGAGCACGGTGACCTCGGCGTCGTCCGCCTCTTCCGCGATCTGCAGGGCCTGCTCGACCGCGTACTCGTCGAGCTCCGACAGCAGGCCGTCGACGTCGTCGCGGTCCACCGTCAGGTCATCGGCGAAGTGCCGGTCGCCGGTGGCGTCGGGCACGTACTTCACACAGACAACGATCCTCAAGCTCACGCCGGCTCTCCTACTGCATCGTCATAACTGGGCTGCCTTGTTGCTCGCAGCATAGGCGCCTGAAGGGCGGGTTTCCGGTCGGGGCGCCGGACGCCCCGTCCAAAATATTACTCGCCAGTACACCCAGTTCGTTACCACTGAGCAAGCGCTCAGCCGTGTGACCTTGCCAACGCGCGGAGAGCGGCGCGCGCGGGAACTCTCAGTCGCGCAGCGCGTTGAAGCGCCCGTGGTGGTAGAGGAGCGGCCGGCCCGCCCCGTCCGGGTCGCCCGCGACCGCCTGCGCGATCACGATCCGGTGGTCCCCGGCGGGCACCCGGGCCACCACGCGGCACACCAGCCAGGCGAGGACGTCGTCGAGCACGGGCACGCCCTCGGGGCCGACGCTCCAGCGGGTCCCCCCGCCGAAGCGGTCGGCGCCGCTGCGCGCGAAGGTGGCGGCCAGCTCCTGCTGGTGCTCGCCGAGTATGTGCACCCCGATGAACTCGGCCTCGGAGAGCACCGGCCAGGAGGAGGACGCGGTGCCCACGCCGAAGGAGACCAGCGGCGGTTCGGCGGCGACGGAGTTGAGCGAGGTGGCGGTGAATCCGACGGGGCGCTCGCCCTGTGCGGTGACGACCGCGACGCCGGCCGCGTGCCGGCGGAAGACGGAGCGGAGTAGATCGGGAGAGGCCTGCCGGGGCGCGCCGATCGTGGGAACGGTGCGGAGCTCGGGCGAAACCGTCATGGAATTGTCCTTCTGCGAGGGCGGCATGGAGGAGTCCTGGGGTGGGTCAGACGCCCGGACAGCGCGCGCTCGCGTTGCGGGCCAGGTCCACGTGGGCCCGGCCGTAGAGAAGGAGTTCCAGAGTCACCCCGTCAGGGTGACGATCGGTGGCGGTTGCAGTCAAGTGCGTACCGCGATGTGGGAGGAGCGTCACCGTGCGGGCCGGGCGGGGTTTCGCCGCGCGGATCGGGGGAAGCGCCGCCGTACGGGCCGGAGGGCGTACGGCCGCGCGGGCCCGGGAAGGTGTCACTGCGTCAGACCGCCCGTCCCAGGGCGGCGATGACGTCCGCCCTGCGGGGCTGTCCGGCGGCCCGGCGGACGACGCGGCCGGTCCGGTCGAGGACGAGCACGGTGGGGGTGCGGGCGATGCCGAGCGCGCGTACGAGGTCGAGCCGTTCCTCGGCGTCGATCTCGACGTGTCCCACGCCGGGCACCATCGCGGCGACCTCGGCGAGGGTGCGGCGGGTGGCCCGGCAGGGCTGGCAGAAGGCGGTCGAGAACTGGACGAGGGTGGCCCGCTCCCCCAGTGCGGCGCCGAGCGCCTCCGGTCCCAGGACCTCGCTCATCGCTCTCCGTTCCCCTCCGCGTCCGCGCGCGCCCGTCCGGCGCGTCACGGGATACAGCGTCGCGGGGCGGGCATTCGATTCCCGTTCCGGCCGTCGCTAGTGACGAGAATCTCCCCTCACGACGGCGCTCAGGCTGGTCACAGCGTCCCTCATGGGGCACGATCTGCCCAAAGCCGAAAACCTACGGCCGCGTAACTTCGCCGGGAGAACCCTCCCCGGACAAGCAGGAAGAAGGGGTTCCTCTCCGATGGCAGAACTCGTCTATCGGCCGGTCGTCGGCGCCGCTCTGACCATGTTCAAGGCGCTGGACCTGAAGATCGACACGCAGGGTTCGGAGCACATCCCGCGGACCGGCGGAGCCGTCCTGGTCAGCAACCACATCAGCTACCTGGACTTCATCTTCACCGGTCTCGCCGCGCTGCCGCAGAAGCGCCTGGTGCGCTTCATGGCGAAGGACTCGGTCTTCCGGCACAAGGTCTCCGGTCCGCTCATGCGCGGCATGAAGCACATCCCGGTGGACCGCTCGCAGGGCGAGCACGCCTACAAGCACGCCCTGGAGTCGCTGCGGTCCGGCGAGATCGTCGGCGTCTTCCCGGAGGCGACCATCTCCCAGTCCTTCACGCTCAAGGGCTTCAAGACGGGCGCGGCGCGCCTCGCGCAGGAGGCGGGCGTCCCGCTGATCCCGATGGCGCTGTGGGGCACCCAGCGGGTCTGGACGAAGGGCCGGCCGCGGAACTTCAGGCGGAGCCACATCCCGGTGACGATCCGCGTCGGCGAGGCCGTGGAGGCCCCCGCCGACCAGTACGCGGGCGCGATCACCCGGCGGCTGCGCGAGCGCGTGCAGGAGCTCCTGGAGGCCGCGCAGCGCGCCTACCCGGTCCGTCCCAAGGACGCGGCCGACACCTGGTGGGTGCCCGCGCACCTCGGCGGTACGGCTCCGACGCCGGCGCAGGTCAAGGAAGCCTGACCGGCCCGAGCGCGGCGGGGAGCGTCCGCTCCAGGTGCGCCCGGTCGCGGGCGGCCCTCAGGGCCGCCAGGACGGTCGGGTGGGGCTCGGCGTGGAGCAGCGGGTAGTCCACCTCGCCGAGCTCCGGCCGCACGGTCCTGACGAGGCTCTCCGGCCCGAGGGAGAAGCGGGTGTCGACGCCCGGCGCGTTGCCCCTCGGGTCCTGGCGGGCCCACTTCCGCTCCCCCGGCAGCAGGACGGCGGCGAGGCCGTGCACCACGTGGTGAGACCCGTCGTCGTCGGTGAGCCGCTGGTAGCAGAGGGCGGCCGGGATGCCCCGGGCCCGCAGGAGCGCGGCGTACGCGACGGTCTTGGCGTAGCAGATGCCGGTGCGCAGCTCCAGGACGTCGGAGGCGCGCCAGGTGACGCGGGGGTCGCCGGAGTCCATGGAGTGCGGGATCTCGTCCCGTACGTACGCGAAGGCCGCCTCGGCGTACGCGTACGCGCCGGGGTGCCCGGCGGAGAGGCGGTCCGCCGTCTCCCGTACGACCGGGTGCTCGTGGTCGACGGCCTCGCCCGCGCTCAGGTAGGCGTCGACGTCGGGGTCCTGCTGGATGGGTTCCATGCGGGACGACCCTAGAAAGACGGCCGGACGGAGTCAATGACTTTCCGTCCGGCCGTATATTCATGCAGCCCGAGTCAGCGGGCCAGCTCTTCCTTCAGCGCCTGGAGGAAGGCGTCCACGTCGTCCTCCGTGGTGTCGAAGGCGCACATCCAGCGCACGTCGCCGGCGGCCTCGTCCCAGAAGTAGAAGCGGAAGCGCTCCTGGAGCCGGCGGCTCACCTCGTGCGGGAGGCGGGCGAAGACCGCGTTGGCCTGGACCGGGTAGAGGATCTCCACCCCGTCGAGGGCGCGCACCCCGGCCGCGAGGCGCTGGGCCATCGCGTTGGCGTGGCGGGCGTTGCGCAGCCACAGGTCCTTCGCCAGCAGGGCCTCCAGCTGTACCGACACGAACCGCATCTTCGACGCGAGCTGCATGGACAGCTTGCGCAGGTGCTTCATGTGGCTGACCGCGTCGGGGTTCAGCACGATCACGGCCTCGCCGAAGACCATCCCGTTCTTGGTGCCGCCGTACGAGAGCACGTCGACGCCCACCGCGTTGGTGAACGCGCGCATGGGCACGTCGAGCGAGGCGGCGGCGTTGGCTATCCGCGCCCCGTCGAGGTGGACCTTCATGCCCTTGGCGTGGGCGTGCTCGGTGATCGCGCGGATCTCGTCCACCGTGTAGACGGTGCCCAGCTCGGTGTTCTGGGTGATCGAGACGACCTGCGGCATGGCCCGGTGCTCGTCCTCCCAGCCCCAGGCCTGCCGGTCGATCAGCTCGGGGGTGAGCTTGCCGTCCGGGGTCGGCACGGTGAGCAGCTTGAGGCCGCCCATCCGCTCCGGCGCGCCGCCCTCGTCCACGTTGATGTGGGCGGACTCGGCGCAGATGACGGCGCCCCAGCGGTCGGTGAGCGCCTGGAGGGCGGTCACGTTGGCCCCGGTGCCGTTGAAGACCGGGAAGGCCTCGGCGCCCGGACCGAAGTGGCTGTGCACGATCCGCTGGAGGTGGTCGGTGTACTGGTCCTCGCCGTAGGCGACCTGGTGGCCTTCGTTGGCGAGGGCGAGGGCCGCGAGGACCTCGGGGTGGGCGCCGGCGTAGTTGTCGCTGGCGAAGCCCCGGACCGACGGGTCGTGGTGACGACGTGCGTCGGTCCTGGGGCCGAGGGCCGCGGTCACGGCTTGGGGGTCAGCCACAGACGCTGTCCATTCACTTCCTGGGCGGACTTGTCCCACAGGCCGGCGATCTCTGCGGCCAGGTCGTCGACGTCGGTGAAGCCCGCGAACTTCGCGTTGGGGCGCTCGGCGCGCATCGCCTCGTGCACCAACGCCTTGATCACCAGGATCGCAGCCGCCGCCTGCGGGCCGTCGTCGCCCCCCAGCTTGCGGAAGGAGTCCGCCATGGCGAGGGCCCAGGCCTCGGCCGCGGCCTTGCCCGCGTTGTACGCGGCGTTGCCCGCGACCGGCTTGTGGGCGCCGGACTGGCTGATCAGGGCGTAGCGGCCGCGGCCGCCCGCGCGGAGCAGCGGGTCGTGGAAGGCGAGCGAGGTGTGCTGGACCGTGCGGATCAGGAGCTTCTCCAGGAAGTCCCAGTCCTTGAGCTCGGTCTCCGTGAAGGAGGGGCTGCCGCGCCAGCCGCCGACGAGGTGGACCAGACCGTCGATCCGGCCGAACTCGCCCTCGGTCTTCGCGGCCCAGTCGCGGGTGGCGGCCGGGTCGAGCAGGTCGACGGTGTCGCCGACGACCGTGGCGCCGCCGTGCGCGTAGCGGGCGGCGTCGACGGCCTCCGCGAGGCGGGCCGGGTCCGCGTCGGACGCAACGACGGTCGCGCCGGCCTCGGCGAGCCGCAGCAGCGTGGCGCGGCCCGCGGGGCCGGCCGCACCGGCGACCGCGATGACGGCGCCGTCGAGCGGCCCGCCGTTTCCTTCGGCGTTCATGGACACCGTCTCCTCCGTGCGCTCGGCGTTCCCCGGTCCTTCGGCAGGAGCGCTCACGCGGCGGCCCGCTCGGTGCGCGGGGCGCCGGTGGCGGTGATCCCCTTGGTGTCGGCGATCACGCCCTTCAGCTTCTTGGCGAGGGCCTCGAAGAACATGCTGAGCGGAAACTCGTCCGGAAGCACGTCGTCGACGAGCTTGCGCGGCGGCAGGGACAGGTCGAGGGCGTCGGGACCCTTGGCCCACTTCGAGCCCGGGTGCGGGGCGAGGTAGGTGGAGACCAGCTCGTACGCCTTGAACCAGTGGACGAGCTTGGGGCGGTCGATGCCGTCGCGGTAGAGCTTCTCGATCTCGGCGCAGAGCTGGTTGGTGACCTGGGGGGCCCGCTCCCAGTCGATCTTGAGCGTGTTGTCCGTCCAGCGCACCACGTCGTGCTTGTGGAGGTACGCGAAGAGGAGCTGGCCGCCGAGGCCGTCGTAGTTGCGGTTCCGGTCGCCGGAGAGCGGGAAGCGGAACATGCGGTCGAAGAGGACGGCGTACTGCACGTCACGGCCGTGCGCGTTGCCCTCGGCCTCCAGCTTCACGGCCTCCTTGAAGGCGGTGAGGTCGCAGCGGAGCTCCTCCAGGCCGTACATCCAGAAGGGCTGGCGCTGCTTGATCATGAAGGGGTCGAAGGGCAGGTCGCCGTGGCTGTGGGTGCGGTCGTGGACCATGTCCCAGAGCACGAAGGCCTTCTCGCAGCGCTCCTGGTCGTCGATCATCGCGGCGACGTCGGCGGGCAGCTCGATGCCCAGGGTGTCGACGGCGGCCTCGGTGACCTTGCGGAAGCGGGCGGCCTCGCGGTCGCAGAAGATGCCGCCCCAGGTGAAGCGCTCGGGGGCCTCGCGGACGGCGATGGTCTCCGGGAAGAGGACGGCCGAGTTGGTGTCGTACCCGGCGGTGAAGTCCTCGAAGGTGATGCCGCAGAAGAGCGGGTTGTCGTAGCGGGTGCGCTCCAGGTCGGCGAGCCACTCGGGCCAGACCATGCGGAGCACGACGGCTTCCAGGTTGCGGTCCGGGTTGCCATTCTGCGTGTACATCGGGAAGAGCACGAGGTGCTGGAGCCCGTCGGCGCGGTCGGCGGCCGGCTGGAAGGCGAGCAGCGCGTCCAGGAAGTCCGGCACCGCGAAGCCGCTCTCGGCCCACTTGCGCAGGTCGGCGACGAGGGCGCGGTGGTAGGCGGCGTCGTGCGGGAGCAGGGGGGAGAGCTGCTCGACCGCGGCGACGATCCGGTCGAGGACCAGCTCGACGAGGGAGCGGGCGGGGGCGCCCTCGGCCTCGAAGTCGATGGATCCGTCCGCGCGCTGCCAGGCGCGGATCTCCTCCACGGCATTCTTGAGCTCGGGCCAGGCCGGGTGGTCGATCACCCGGGCGTCGGTGGATATCGCCTCACCGGTCACGTCCTGCACAAGAATTTCCGTCATGCCTCTTCCTCCACAGGAGAACCTTGCGTCAAGACACCGTAATCACCGGTGCTTCCTTCCCACAAGGGGAGCAAGAGAAAATCTCCTGTTGAACCCCCCTGAAGACAGAAGTTTTTCCTGTCGTCCAGGGGGAAGGCCACGCTTCCGCCCTTCAGGTCCGTTCGAGTGCGTCCGGTGCGCCCGGGCCCTCCGGACCCGGGTTCACACCAGCGGCTTGATCAGCAGCTCGAACTCCAGGTCGTCGCGCTGGGGCAGGCCGAAGCGCTCGTCGCCGTAGGGGAACGGCGTCGTCCGGCCGGTCCGCCGGTAGCCGCGCCGCTCGTACCAGGCGATCAGCTCCTCGCGCACGGAGATCACCGTCATGTGCATCTCGCGCACGTCCCACAGCTCGCGCACCCGGCGCTCGGCCTCGGCGATGATCCGCTTGCCGAGACCCGCGCCCTGGAGCTCGGGGCGGACGGCGAACATCCCGAAGTAGGCGGCCTCGCCCCGGTGCTCCAGCTGGCAGCAGGCGACGGTCTCGCCGTCCCGCTCGACCACCAGGAGGCGGCTGCCGGGGGCCGTGATCACGGCGGCCACGCCCTCGGGGTCGGTGCGCTGCCCCTGGAGGATGTCCGCCTCCGTGGTCCAGCCGGCCCGGCTGGCGTCGCCCCGGTAGGCCGACTCCACGAGCGGCACGAGGACGGGGACGTCCTCCAGGACCGCTTCGCGGTAGCTGATCCGGCCGGTCTCCTGGGACGTGGCGGTCTCCATGTACGGGGCTCCCCTCGGGCGTCGACGATCGGCGTGCGCGATCGTCCCGAGCCTAACGCGCGCACCTTTCGCTCCCCCTCGTACGCCTGTGCGCAACCGTGCGCCCGCGTACCGCTCGGGAGGGGCGGGCATCCCTCCCCGGAGGGGACGGCGTCGAGGGGGAGGTGTGCCGTGCACGGACCGGCTCTGTCCGGGTGGTTGCTGGTCGCCCTGTGCGCGGTGACGGGCGCGTACTGCCTGCTGCGGATGCGCGCGTGCGCCGGGCAGGAGCGGCGGGCCTCGAGCGGCGAGGCGGTGATGGGGTTCGGGATGGCGTTCATGGCGCTGCCCGCGGCGGTCCTGACGCCGCCGGGGTGGAGCTGGGCGGTGTACGCGGCGGTGTTCGGCGCGACGGCGCTGCACGGCCTGCTCGCCGTCCGGCACGGCGCCCACCATCTGCACCACCTGGTGGGCTCGCTCGCCATGGTCTACATGGCGGTCGCGATGGCGGCCCCCGGCGCGCCGGGGGCGCACACGGGGCACATGACGGCGGGCGCGGGGGGCATACCCGTGCTCACGGGCGGGCTCCTCCTCTATTACGCGGTGTACGTGCTGCGCGCGGGGGCGCGGCTGGTTCCGGTGGCGGCCTCGGCGGGTGCCCCCGCGCCAGTGGGTGGAGCGGGCCGGGTGAGCCGGGCGGGCGGACCGGAGATGACCCTTGCCTGCCGGCTGTCGATGGCGCTGGGCATGGTGGCGATGCTCGTGACGCTCTGAGGGGACGGGAGCCGGGGGCGGAGGCAGGCCGGGTGCCGGGAGAGCCCAGGGGCCGGGGGCAACGAAACCGTGGCGTACGTCACTTGCTCCCCGCGCCCGTACCCCCGACCCGTACCGCGCTCATAGGCTGGCGTCATGTGGGTCTCCCTCGCGCTGTTCCTGCTCGGCCTCCTGACCGCCCTCGTGGCCCCCCGGCTGCTGTCCAGGGCGGACTGGGTCGAGCGAGAACCCGTGGTGGCCCTGTGGGTCTGGCAGTGCGTGGTGGCCGCCGTCCTGCTGAGCTTCGCGCTCTCCATGACGTTCAGCGCGTCGGCCGCCTGGCAGGCCGTGCGCGGGCAGGTCTTCGCGCCCGCGCCGAGCGCCGTGATCGAGGCGTACGAGCTCGGCACGACCGGCCCCTGGTCGGCGGTGCTCGCGGT
The DNA here is from genome assembly GCF_044754545.1 of Streptomyces sp. NPDC093071. NCBI lineage: Bacteria > Bacillati > Actinomycetota > Actinomycetes > Kitasatosporales > Streptomycetaceae > Streptomyces > Streptomyces sp. NPDC093071. The sequence goes on from NZ_JBIVPH010000002.1 coordinate 1,039,569, forward strand.
GGTCCTCGCGGCCGGCGGGGTGTGGTCCGGGGCGATGCTGGGCCGGGAGATCGGCCGGGCCCGCGCCCGCCGCCGGCAGCGCCGCTGCGACCTGCTCGTCCGCGCGCCCCTGATGCCCGGGGAGGAGCCGGGCGGCGAGCGCCTGGTGGTCCTGGAGGGCGAGCGGGCGGACGCCTGGTGGCTGGCGGGGCCCACGCCCCAGCTGGTCATCACCACGGCGGCGCTGCGCCGGTTGAAGGGGCGTCAGCTGGACGCGGTCCTGGCGCACGAGCAGGGCCACGCACGGGCCCGGCACGACTGGCTGCTGCACTGCTCGGCCGCGCTGGCCGCCGGTTTCCCCGGGGTCCCCGTCTTCACGGCCTTCCGCGAGGAGATGCACCGGCTCGTCGAGCTGGCCGCCGACGACGTGGCCTCGCGCCGGTTCGGGCGGCTGACGATCGCGCTCGCGCTGGTCGAACTGAACGAGGACCGCGGGGTGTTCGGCCCCGGCCCGGCCCCGGACGCGGGCCTGCCCCAGCGGGTGAACCGCCTCCTGACCGCGGCGCCCCGGCTCACCGCCGGACGCCGGCTGCGCCTGACGGCGGCCGCGTCCCTGGTGCCCGTGGTCCCGGTGCTCGTGGCCTTCGTCCCGGCCCTCCGCGCACTGGGCTAGGTCCTGTCCCGCCGGACGCCCCGAGAAGCGCGCGGGGCGTGTGAGGGATCATGCGGGGCCGATCCTGGGGCAGGATCGGCCCATGCGCTCCTCCGCCGTGGTCTCCGGAGTCCTGTCCGCCCTGCTGCTCGCGCTCGTCGCCGCGGGATGGTCGCCGCTGCTCTCCTTCGACCGGTCGGTCGCCGAGGAACTGCACCGCAGCGCCGTCGCCCACCCCGGCCTCACCCGGGTCAACCGCGTCCTGAGCGACTGGGTCTGGGACCCGTTGACGATGCGCGCCCTGGCCGCCGGCACCGCGGTGCTGCTGTGGTGGCGGAGGGAGCGGCGGCTCGCCCTGTGGGTGGTCGGGACCAGCGCCCTCGCCGTCCTGCTCCAGCAGGGCCTGAAGGCGCTCGTCGGGCGGGAGCGGCCCCGGTGGCCCGATCCGGTCGACTGGGCGCACTACGCGGCCTTCCCGTCCGGGCACGCGATGACGGCGACGGTCACCTGCGGGCTGCTGCTGTGGGTCCTCGCGCTGCACTGGCGGGAGGAGTGGCGCGGCTGGGGCGTGCTCGCGACCGCCGCGGTGGTGTCGGTGCTCGGAGTGGGGTGGACGCGGACCTACCTGGGCGTCCACTGGCCCTCGGACGTCGTCGGGGGCTGGCTGCTCGGCTGGTTCTGCGTGGCCGTGGCGATCCTCGCGTACCGCCGGAGCGAACGGCGGGGCGCGTCGGCCGTCTCCGGGACCGAGGGGACCGAGAGGACCGATGGGGCCGACGGAGGCAGCGGGAGCAGCGGAGCGGGGGAAACGCGCTGAAGCCGTCTGTTCTGGACGATCCCCCGTGTCGCCCAGAACAGACGGCGTCCCCGGCGGTCCGCCACGGAGGCAGGCCGACGGGATGCGCCGAGTATATTGGCCGGCAGCCAGTCAACGCAGGAGTCCAGCATGTCCCCGCGTAGCCCATCGGTCAATGAAGAGCTTCGGCGCCGGTCGCGGGAGCGCATTCTGCAGGCCACCGTGGAGCTCGTCGACACGCGGGGCTACGAGGCGACCACGCTTGGCGACATCGCGGAACGGGCGGGTACGGCACGGGGGCTGGTCTCGTACTACTTCCCGGGCAAGCGGCAGCTGCTCCAGTCGGCGGTGCACCGGCTGATGCACCTCACCCTGGAGGCCGCGCTCGCGCGCGAGCCGCGCACGGGGGACGGCCGGGAGCTGCTCGCCCGCGCGATCGACGCCATCCTGGGGCTCGCGGTGGAGCGCCCGACCCTGATGCGGACCCACATGGCGGGCATCCTGCAGGCCGAGGGCTTCGTGCGGTGCGAGGAGCAGCAGCGCCTCGCCTTCCTGCTGCGCGACACGGTCGAGCGGTACGGCTCCGAGGACGTGGACACGGACTATCCGCTGCTGCGGGCCCTGCTGATGGGCGCGGTGGTGGCGGTGCTGCTGCCGGGGGCCCCGATGCCGTGGACGCGGCTGCGGTCGGAGCTGTTCGCCCGGTACGGGCTGGACTGGGAGCTCGGCGTGCCGCCGGACGGGGGTCCGCCCGACGGCACGCCGTCGCTCAGGTCGCCGACGGGCCCCGAGGGCCGCGACGGGCCGGATCAGTCGAAGTAGTCCGGCTGCGTCTGGACATTGAGCTCGTCGAGACGGACCCGCTTCGCGGGATCGGTGAGGCGGTCGGAGATCTTGAGGACGTCGAAGCCCTTGGCGATGTCGTTCGAGTAGATGTGGCCGTTGTAGTAGTACGCGGACCACGAGCCGCCGACCGACAGGGTGGTGTCGGAGAGCGGGCCCCGCTCGAAGTAGGCGATCTCCCTCGGCTTGGCCGAGTTGGTGAAGTCCCAGACGGAGACGCCGCCCTGGTACCAGGCCTGGACCATGAGGTCCTTGCCCTTGACCGGGATCAGGGAGCCGTTGTGGGCGACGCAGTTCTCGGTGGCGGCCTGGTGGCGCGGGATCTTGAAGTAGCTGCGGAAGACGAGCTTGCGCTTCTTGCCCTTGCCGACGATGTCGTAGATGCCGTCGGCGCCCCGGTTCGGGCCGACCTCGGCGTTGCAGGTGGCCGCGCCGCCGCCGCCGAGCTCGTCGGTGAAGACGACCTTGTTCGCCTTCAGGTTGAAGGTCGCGGAGTGCCAGAACGCGAAGTTGACGTTGTCCTGGACGCGGTCGATCACCCGGGGGCGCTCGGGGTCCGAGATGTCGAAGAGGATGCCGTCGCCCATGCAGGCGCCGGCCGCGAGGTCCTCCTCGGGCAGCACGGTGATGTCGTGGCAGCCGGTGGTCTTGGAGACGCCCGGGTTGGTGGGGGCGCCGGGGTTGCCGCCGCCGTCCGGGCCCTCGCCCGGGAAGAGCACGGGGAAGCCGACGAGCTTGGCCTTCTGGGGCGCCTTGCGGGGCACCTTGATGACCGAGATGCCGTCGTGTGGGGGCTGGCAGTCCGGGAACGCGGCGCCGGGGCCGTACGAGGAGACGTAGATGTACACGTCCTTGCGCTGCGGCACGATCGTGTGGGTGTGGGAGCCGCAGGCGGTCTCGACGGAGGCGACGTACTTCGGGTTCCTGATGTCGCTGATGTCGAAGATCTTCATGCCCTCCCAGGACTCCTTGACCGTGGCGGGCTGGGTGGTGCTCGCGCAGGAGTCGTCGCTCCGGGAGGAGTCGGTGGAGAGGAAGAGCAGGTCCCCGGAGACCGAGATGTCGTTCTGGGAGCCGGGGCAGAGGACCTGGGCGACGGTCTTCGGGGACTTCGGCCTGCTGATGTCGAAGATCCGGAAGCCGTCGTAGTTGCCGGCGAAGGCGTACTTGCCCTGGAAGGCGAGGTCCGTGTTGAGCCCCGGCAGAGCGTCCTTGGGGATGTTCGCGAGGTGCTCGATGTTCCGGGTGTGGACGATCTCGTCCACGCCGGGTATGTCGCCGCTCCGGATCGCGGAACGCGCGTCGGCCGCCTGCTCCGAGGAGACCGTGGCCCGCGCGGGCGCGTCTCCGGGGTCGGGGGTGGCGGCCACCGGCCCGGCGGCGAGCAGCGTGGCCAGCAGTCCGGCCGCGGCGGATGCCACGCCCAGGCGTCTGATCCGTCCGCGCGGGTCGCGCGCGGCGGTCGTGGTACGCGGGGTACGCAACGAAGTCACTCCGTCCTCCCTGGTGTCCGTTCAGTCTTGAACGGGTGTTGGACCCCGGCAGTATCTTCCTTGCCGTGCACATCTCAACAGATGGCAACACAGACGTAATGAAGGATTCTGATCGGTCCCCCGGAGAAAAGTGCTAGGAACGGTCTCTGTCCCCGCGAGAAAACCTGGAGGTCGCGTTGTTGATCCGCCGTCAGCGTGCCGTCGTCGCCGTGGCCCTGTCCGCCGTCGTCGTACTCGCCCTGGGCGCCTGCGACTCGGCGCCGGACGAGGGCGCTCCGCAGGCGGCCTCGACCGGGGGGACGGTGATCGCGCCGGGGAAGCCGGGTGAGCCGGCCCGGCGGGTGAGCCCCGAGGAGGCGGCCCGGCTGCTCCCCGACGAGAGCCCGAACGGCGCGGACTTCCGGTACGTGCAGATGATGATCGTGCACCACCGCCAGGCCCTGACGATGACGGAACTGGCGCCGGACCGGGCGGAGTCCGCCGGGGTCAGGAAGGTCGCCGAACGGATCTCGGCCGCGCAGAAGCCGGAGATCGGCGCGATGGAGGGGTGGCTGAAGAGCAACGGCGGGCCGCGCGAACAGGGGGCGCACGACCACCACGCGATGCCGGGCATGGCCACGGAGGCCCAGCTGGCCGAGTTGCGGAAGGCCCGGGGCAAGGCCTTCGACGCGCTCTTCCTGAAGCTCATGATCACGCACCACCAGGGGGCCGTGACGATGGCGGCGGAGTTGCTGGGCGCGGGCAACAACGGCCTGGTGGAGGAGATGGCGAACGACGTGATCGCCCAGCAGACGTCGGAGATCAACCGGATGCGGTCGCTATAGGGACGGCGCCTCCCCTCACGATCGCCGGCCCCCCCACGGCCGCCGGGCCCTCACGATCGTCAGACCGTCGCGGCCGTCAGGCCGTCGCGCCCCCGCCCTCCCCCGCCTTCTCGCGGTCCGCCTGTGCCGTCGCCGCCGCGAGGACGGTGTCGAGGAGGCCGGGGAAGAGGGCGTCGAGGTCCTCCCTGCGCAGGACGTTGAGCTTGGCCGTTCCCCGGTACACCTGCCGGACGACCCCGCTCTCGCGCAGCACCCGGAAGTGGTGCGTCGTCGTGGACTTGGTCACCGGGAGGTCGAAGTACGAGCAGCTCAGCTCGGTGTCCTCGCGCGCCATGTCCCGCACGATCCGCAGGCGCACGGCGTCCGCGAGCGCGTGCAGCACCTCTTCGAGGCGGATCCGGTCGCGCGCGGGGTGTTCGAGGACGCGCGGGCTGGCGGTGGTCGTCATGGCGGCGGCTCCACTTCTCCGGGAAGACGTCCATTGTACGAGGGACCTCGTAGTTTGACAGGTGCCGTACTACGGCGGGTATCGTACGAGTGTCTTCGCGGCACCCCGAAACCCAGGCACCCCGAAACGGAGTCCGTCATGAGCGTCGCCCTGTTCGAGTCCTACACCCTGCGGTCCCTGACCTTTCCCAACCGGGTCTGGATGGCGCCCATGTGCCAGTACTCGGCGGAGCCGACCGGCCCGGACGCGGGTGTCGCCCGTGACTGGCACTTCGCCCACTACGCCGCCCGCGCCACCGGTGGCGCCGGACTGATCCTGGTCGAGGCGACCGCCGTCGCCCCCGAGGGCCGCATCAGCCCGGCGGACCTCGGGCTCTGGAACGACGCCCAGACCGAGGGGCTGCGGCGGATCGCCGGCTTCCTCAAGGAGCACGGCACCGTTCCGGGGATCCAGATCGGTCACGCGGGGCGCAAGGCCTCCACCAACCGCCCCTGGGAGGGCCGCGGGCCCGTCGCGCCCGGCGGTGACGGCTGGCAGCCCGTCGGCCCCAGCCCGGTCCCGTTCGACGAGGGCCACCCGGTCCCGACCGAGCTGACCGAGGAGCGGATCCGGGAGATCACCGGGCAGTTCGCGGACGCGGCCCGTCGCGCCCTGGACGCCGGGTTCGAGGTGATCGAGGTGCACGGCGCCCACGGCTACCTCATCGGCGAGTTCCTCTCCCCGCACAGCAACCACCGCACGGACGCGTACGGCGGCTCCTTCGAGAACCGGACCCGTCTCGCCCTGGAGGTCGTCGACGCGGTGCGGGCCGTGTGGCCCGAGGAACTGCCCGTCTTCTTCCGGATCTCGGCCACCGACTGGCTGGAGGAGCAGGGCTGGACGGCCGACGAGACCGTACGGTTCGCCGCGCTGCTCCGCGAGCACGGCGTGGACCTCCTCGACGTCTCCAGCGGCGGCAACGGCGGACCGGCCCGCATCCCGGTGGGCCCCGGCTACCAGGTGCCCTTCGCCGCCCGCGTCAAGGCGGAGACCGGGCTGCCCGTGGCCGCCGTCGGCCTCATCACCGAGAGCGGGCAGGCCGAGAAGATCGTCGCCAACGGCGAGGCCGACGCGGTCCTGCTCGGCCGCGAGCTGCTGCGCGACGCCTCCTGGCCCCGCCGCGCCGCCCGCGAGCTGGGCGCGGAGGTCGACGCGCCGGCGCAGTACGCCTGGGCGATCTGACCGGGTCCCACGGGCCCGGGGCGCGTCCGGGAGGCGTTGTCAGTGGCCGGGTGCAGACTGGCCACATCCGTGACAAGGACGTCCTGGAGGTGGCAGTCATGACCGACGTACTCCTCGCCGTGGGAACCCGCAAGGGCCTCTTCATCGGCCGCAGGCACGACGGGCGGTGGGAGTTCGACGATCCGGCGTTCCCCGCCCAGGCGGTGTACTCGGTCGCCGTCGACACCCGGGGGCCGGCCCCGCGCCTGCTCGCCGGCGGGGACAGCGCCCACTGGGGCCCGTCCGTCTTCCACTCCGACGACCTCGGCCGGAGCTGGACCGAGCCGGCCCGGCCGGCCGTGCGGTTCCCCGCGGACACCGGGGCCTCCCTGGAGCGCGTCTGGCAGCTGCACCCGGCGCCGGAGCACTCCCCCGGCGTGGTGTACGCGGGGACGGAGCCGGCCGCGCTCTTCCGGTCGGCCGACGGCGGCGAGTCCTTCGAGCTGGTCCGGCCCCTGTGGGAGCACCCGACCCGCTCGCGGTGGGTGCCCGGCGGGGGCGGCGAGGCCGTGCACACCGTGGTCACCGACCCCCGCGATCCCGAGGCGCTCACGGTCGCGGTGTCGACCGCCGGGGTGTTCCGCTCGCGGGACGGCGGAGCGGCGTGGGAGCCGTCCAACGAGGGCGTGTCGGCGGTGTTCCTGCCGGACCCGCACCCCGAGTTCGGGCAGTGCGTCCACAAGATCGCGCAGGACGCGGGCGATCCGGACCGGCTCTACCTCCAGAACCACTGGGGCGTCTTCCGCAGCGACGACGCGGGCGCCGCCTGGTCCGACATCGGCTCGGGGCTCCCGTCCGACTTCGGGTTCGCGGTCGCCGCGCACCCCCACCGGCCCGGCACCGCCTACCTGTTCCCCATCACGGCCGACTCCGACCGGGTCCCGGCGGGCCGCCGGTGCCGGGTCTACCGCACGACCGACGCCGGGGAGACGTGGGAGCCGCTATCGGCCGGGCTGCCCGGGGGCGACCACTACGGCACGGTGCTGCGGGACGCGCTGTGCACGGACGACGCGGACCCGGCGGGCGTCTACTTCGGCAACCGGAACGGCGAGTTGTACGCGAGCGAGGACGACGGGGACACCTGGCGGCTCCTCGCCGAGCACCTGCCGGACGTGCTGTGCGTCCGGGCGGCGGTGGTCTGAGGACCGCCGCCCGCGCGGGAGGTCAGGGCAGGCGCCAGTCCACCGGCTGCGCGCCCAGGCCGAGCAGGAGTTCGTTGGCGCGGCTGAAGGGCCGGGAGCCGAAGAAGCCCCGGTCCGCCGACATCGGGGAGGGGTGCGCGGACTCGACCGCCGGGAGGCCGTTCAGGAACGGGCGGGTGTTGCGGGCGTCGCGGCCCCACAGGATCGACACCAGGGGCTTGCCCCGGGCCGCGAGGGCGCGGATCGCCTGCTCGGTGACCTCCTCCCAGCCCTTGTCCCGGTGGGCGCCGGGCTTGCGCGGGGCCGTGGTCAGCGCCCTGTTGAGCAGCAGGACGCCCTGGCGGGTCCAGGGGGTCAGGTCGCCGTTGGACGGCCGGGGCAGGCCCAGGTCGGTGTGCAGCTCCCGGAAGATGTTCTCCAGGCTGCCGGGCAGGGAGCGGACCTCGGGCGCGACCGCGAAGCTCAGTCCGATCGCCATCCCGGGCGTGGGATACGGGTCCTGACCCACGATCAGGACCCTCACGTCGTCGAAGGGCTGCTGGAAGGCCCGCAGGACGTTCGGCCCGGAGGGGAGGTAGGTCCGGCCCGCGGCGATCTCGGCGCGCAGGAAGTCCCCCATCGCCGCCACCCGTCCCGCGACGGGGCTCAGGGCCTCCGCCCAGCCGGGCTCCACCAGTTCGTTCAAAGGTCGCGCTGTCACGGCCCGTCACTCTACCGGCCTACAGTGACAACGGGCCCGGACGTCCGCCCGGCCCCTCCCCTCCCCGTACGAGGACGGTGCACCTTGGTCTCCGCGAACGCCCCCTCCCACGGTCCCGGCGACCTCGTCGTCGGTGTGGACTCCGGCGGTTCGGGGCTGCGGATCGCCCTGGCCGACGCCGCGACCGGTACGGTCCTCGGCTCCCGCGCCTCGCGCGAGCCGGTGCGGACCGGGCCGGGCGGGATCTCCGCCGCCCACTTCCTGGAGCAGGTCCTGCCGGCCGTACGCGACCTGACCGGGCCCTTCGGCGGACGGCCGGTGCTCGCCGCGGCCGTGGGCGCCGCCGGCATGGCGACCCTCGGGGACGAGCTGCGGGCCGGACTGCCGGGCGCGCTCGCGGAGGCGTGGGGGGTGCGGCGGCTCGCCCTCGCGGCCGACGCGGTCACCGCGTACGCGGGGGCGCTCGGGCAGCGGCCGGGCGCGGTCGTCGCGGGCGGCACGGGGATGATCGCGCTCGGCACGGACCTGGCCGCCTGGCGGCGGGCCGACGGCTGGGGGCACCTCCTGGGCGACTGCGGCGGCGGCGCCTGGATCGGCCGGGCCGGTCTGGAGGCGGCGATGCGGGCGCACGACGGGCGGCGCGGCGGTTCGGCGGCGCTCCTGGACCGGGCCGAGAAGCTGTTCGGACCGGTGACGGGCCTTCCCGGAATGCTCTATCCGCGGACGGACCGGCCCGCGGTGCTCGCCTCCTTCGCGCCCGAGGTGGGGCACTGCGCCCCGGAGGACCCGGTGGCGGCGGACATCCTCGCGCGGGCCGGGACGCACATCGCGGAGGCGGCCGGGGCCGCGTGCCCGGCCAGGGCGGGGGCGGTGGTGGCGCTGACCGGGGGGCTGTTCCGGATGGGAGACCCCCTGCTCGTCCCCCTGCGGGCCGCGCTCGGGGAGCTGCTCCCGCACGCCCGGACGGTGGAGGCCGCCGGGGACCCGCTGGCCGGGGCGGTCGCGCTTGCGTCGGCGCTCGCCGCCGGGACGCTCCGGCTGCCGGAGGACCCGTCGCTGCTCCGGCTGTTCGGCCCCGGGCCCGTATAGCGGGGACATCCGCCCAGATGGGAGCGGGTGCGGCGGGCCGGGGCGGGGTCCGGGGACGGCGGACGCGGGCGGAAGCGGCGCCGGGGACCGGACATAGGGGGACAGAAGACGTGTGACCGCACCTCAGCGAACGGCGCCGGGGGCGAAACCAGTAACATGCGGCGCCATGAGCTCCCCCAATGGGCCCGCTTCCGGCCTGCCTGTACGAATGCCTCGACCCCGCCAGTCCGGGCGGCACCGTCGCCCCGAACCCGCGGCGGCGCCCGAGGGCGCTCCCGCACTGGTCCTCGCCGTGCCCGGCGTGCCCTCCGCCGCCATACGCTCGCTGGCCGAAGAGGTCGTGAGCATCGCCCGTTCCGAGCTGCCCGGCCTGGAGGCCGTGATCGGCTTCCTGGAGGGCGACGACGCCGAGTTCCCGTCCCTGGCGAACGTGCTGACGGCCGTCGAGGCGCTGCGCACCGAGCGGTACGAGCTGGCCGTGGCCGCCGGCCGCGAGGTCACCGCCCCGACGGGTCCGGCCGCGGTCGTCGTCCCGCTGCTCGCCGGTCCGGACAGCGCCCAGACGCGCCGGGTCCGCCAGGCCGTGATGGACGGCGGCAACACCGCCGAGCTGACCGACGTCCTCGGTCCGCACCCGCTGCTCGCGGAGGCGCTGCACGTGCGCCTGTCGGAGGCGGGCCTGGCCCGCGCCGACCGCGCCCGCCTGTTCACGGTCACGACGGCCGCCGACGGCATCATCCTGGCCACGGTCGGCGGCGAGGAGGCCGTGCAGGCCGCCGGGATCACCGGCATGTTGCTGGCCGCGCGCCTCGCCGTGCCGGTGATCGCCGCCGCGCTCGACCAGGAGGGTTCGATCGCCTCCGTCGCCGAGCAGCTGCGCGCCGCCGGCTCGGAGCAGCTGGCCCTCGCGCCGTACCTGATCGGTCCCGAGCTGGCCGAGGGGCTGCTCGACGAGGCCTCGAAGGAGGCCGGGTGCGCCGCCGCCGAGCCGCTGGGCGCCTACCCGGCGATCGGCAAGCTGGTGCTCTCGCAGTACTCGGCCGCGCTGGGCATCCCGCCGCAGCAGCCGCAGGGCGCGCCCGCGCTCTGAGGGCGGCGACGCCGTTCGCCGCTCCCACGGAAGGGCCCGCACCGGTCGGTGCGGGCCCTTCGGCGTGTCCGGCCGGGGGCGGCGCTCAGCCGAGGACGACGCAGGAGGCCGCCGGGGCCTCGATCGCGCCCGCGCGGGCCGGGACGCCGGTGTCGGGGTCGACGGCGAACCAGGTGACGTCGCCGGAGCGCTCGTTCGCCGCGTACAGGTGCCGTCCGGAGGGGGCGAGGGTCAGGTCGCGGGGCCAGGTGCCGCCGCAGGGCACGGTGGCGGTGAGGACGGGCTTCGTGCCGTCCGGGTCGAGGGCGAGGACGGCGAGGGTGTCGTCGCCGCGGATCGCGGCCCAGAGGAAGCGGCCGTCGGGGGCGACGACCACCTCGGAGGGGTAGCTGGGGCCGGGGGTGTCCTCGGGGACGACGGGGGTCTCGCCGAGCGGTTCGAGGGTGCCGGTCTCCGCGTCCCAGCGGCAGACGGTGAGGACGGGCTCCAGCTCGTGCAGGACGTACGCGTGGGTGCCGGACGGGTGGAAGGCGAGGTGGCGCGGGCCCGTGCCGGGGCGCAGCGCGGTCTCGCCGTGGAGGACGGGCGCCCCGGTGGCGGGGTCGAGGGCGTAGATCCACACGGAGTCGGTCCCGAGGTCCACGCTCAGGGCCCAGCGGCCGCTGGGGTCGGGGAGCACCTGGTGGGCGTGCGGGCCGCTCTGGCGGTCCGTGACGGGCCCGCCGCCCTCGTGGCGCAGGACGGCCGAGGCGGGGCGGACGGCGCCGTCCGCGGCCAGGGGCAGGGCGGTGACGCTGCCGGAGGTGTAGTTGGCGGTGAGGAGGTATCCGGCGGCCAGGGAGAGGTGGGTGGGTCCTGCGCCGTCGACGGGGACGGGCGCGCCGAGCGGCCGGGGCTCGGGTCCGGTGACGTCGAAGGCGGCCGCGGCGCCCGCGTCGGTCTCGGACACGGCGTACAGCAGGGGTCCCGCGAGGGCGAGGAAGGAGGGGTCGGCGACGGCGTCGCTGGCGCCGGTGACGGTCAGCGCGCCCGTCTCCGCGTCGACCTCGGCGACGAGGACCCCGCGGCCGCCCGCCGAGGTGAAGGAGCCGATGTAGGCGCGGACCGCGCCCTCGTGCTCCCGGTCCCGAACCGTTCCTGTGTCGCCCACGGCGTCTCCCCTGTCCCGGTGCCGGTCGCGTTCGGCCGGCCGTTCCGCGGCCGACGGTAGCAGGGGTCTAGACCAAAGGGCCGGAACCGGGGATCGGTTCCGGCCCCGCGTCGGAGCGTTCCGGCTCAGGCGGCCGGGACCAGGGGCGCGCGCGGGGAGGTGCGCAGGGGCGCCGCGAGGTCGACGAGCGCCTGCTCCAGGCCGTGCAGATGACCGAGGGCGGCCTCGGCTCCGGGGTGGTGGCGCGGCACCCCGGCCGCTTCGGCGACCGAGGCCCGTATGGGCTTCGCCGGGGGTACGAGGGCGTGGACGGCGGCCTCGACGCGCCAGGCGGCGGCCGCGAGCCGGGCGTCGTGGGAGGCGTCCGGGTCGGCGGCGACGGCGGCGAGGCCCCTGATCTCGCGGGCGCAGTCGTCCAGGAGGGCGAGGACCCGGCGGGCGCGGGCCTTGCGGGCGCGCAGCGGGCTCAGCGGGTGCACGAGCGGGGCGAGGGAGAGCCGGACCCGGCCGAGCAGGAGTTCCAGTTCGGCGGCGTGCGGCGCCGGGTCGGCGTCCGGGTCCCCGGCGAGCCGGCGGGCGGCGGCCGTGGTGCAGGTGTGCACGCAGGTCACGGCCCGCTCGATCCAGGCGTTGGTGGCGGCGTGCGTGGTCACGGGCAGCAGGGCGACGCCGATCGCGGCGCCGATCGCGCCGACGGCGGTCTCCTGGAAGCGCAGGACGAGGAGGCCGGGGTGCAGGACGCCGAGCAGCCCGTACAGGAGTCCGGCCATGACGGTCACGAAGAACATCATCCAGCTGTACGACAGCGGGGCGGTGTAGAAGATCCCGAAGACGCAGACGGCGACGAGGAGGGCGGTCGGGGCGGGCGCGCCGCCCAGCGGGACGGCGATCAGGAGCCCGGCGGCGATGCCGGTCACGGTGCCGAGGACCCGGCGGAAGCCCCGGACGAGGGTCTCGCCGCGCGAGGCGGTGTTGACGAAGATCCACCAGGCGGTGCCGACGGCCCAGTACCAGCGCTCGGGGGAGATCAGCTGGCCGGCGGCGAGGGCGACGGCGCAGGCGACGGTGGCCTGGAAGGCCTGGCGGGTGGTGGGGCGGGCGAGGCCGGCGCCCGGCAGCGGGACGGGCGCGGCGGGCGGCGGGACGCGCCGCTCGATGCACCAGGCGCCGAAGCGGACGGCGCCGGAGGCGAGCAGGGCGAGGGCCACGGCCGCGTACAGCTCGGGCAGCTGCGCGGGGAGCGCGTGCAGGAACTGCGTCACGAAGAACTGCATGAAGGCGAAGATGCCGAGCGCGTGTCCGCGCGGGCCCCAGCGGCGGGCGTAGACCCCGGCGAAGACGACGAGGAGCCAGGTGGCATCGCGCAGGAGGGGGGCGTCGTGGAGGAGGGTCGCCAGGGCGAGGACGGGGAAGCCGGCGGCCGGCAGCAGGGCGGTGGTGACGGCCTGGCGGCGCACGGTCGGGTCGCCCACGGTGAAGAGGGCGAGCAGCGCGGCGAGGCCGGCCGTGATGGAGGCGGTGAGGGAGAACCCCGCGAGCTCGGCCAGCGCGACCGCGAGGCCGATGCCGAGAACCGCCCGCAGGGAGACGCGCAGTCGGACGAGGCCCGGATCCGGGGCCACGAACATCTTCTTCACGGCCAAGGCCGCCCCCTTGTCTTGCCTTTCGCCGGCCGCGCGGCACCCCGGGGTGGTGGGGTCGCGCGGACACGACGAAGGCGCCGCGGTCCGGACCGGCCTCGTCGCCGCCCCGGCGCTGCGCGGCGCCGAAAGTACGTGGATACGACACAGGAAAACATCCGGAGCCCATTGGCTCAACTCAACGCGGATGCACTGGTCCATTGGCCCGGTTCGCCGATCATCTTGTGCTCCACTGGTGGGCCAACGGACCATTTCCGCCGGATCGCCGTCGTCGCGGCGGACGGGGCGGCGGCCCGGATTCCGGCGGGAGGCGGTCCCGGGCCTCGACGGTTCGCCCCACACCTGCCTATTCTCACTTCTTACTTACCCGTCAGTAACAGTTCCGCGCCGTCGTTTCGGAGGATCCCCATGCCCCGGCCCGCACGTTCCGCCCTCGCTCTCGCCGGCCTGATGGCCGCCGCGGGCACCGCCCACTTCCTCGTCCCGAGGCCGTTCGACTCGATCGTGCCGCGCGCCCTGCCGGGCAGCCCGCGGACGTGGACGCGGGTCAGCGGGGTCGCCGAGCTGGCGCTCGCCGCCGGTCTCGTGGTGCCGGGCACGCGCCGGGCGAGTGCCCGCGCGACCGCCCTCTTCTTCGCGGCCGTCCTCCCGGCCAACGTGAAGATGGCGTACGACTGGCGCCACCGCCCCGCGGCGGCCAGGGCCGTCGCCTACGGCCGCGTCCCCCTCCAGCTCCCCCTGGTCCTCTGGGCCCGGCACGCGGCCCGCGCGGAGGACTGAGGACCGGGAGCGCGAAGGCCCGGGAAGCGTAGAGTCGGCCCCGGGCAGGCGGGACCGAAGGAGGCGGGCGGGGCATGGCGGTGGACGAGCTCGACACCCGGATCCTGCGGCTGCTGATCGAGCAGCCGAGGACGAGCGTGCGCGAGTACGCGCGGATCCTGGGCGTGGCGCGGGGCACCGTGCAGGCCCGGATCGACCGGCTGGAGCGGGACGGGGTGATCACCGCGACCGGGCCGGTCCTTTCCCCCGCCGCCCTCGGCCACCCGGTGCTCGCCTTCGTGCACGTCGAGGTGACCCAGGGGCATCTGGACGAGGTCGGGGACGCCCTCGCGGCCGTGCCGGAGATCGTGGAGGCCTTCTCCATCACCGGCGGCGGCGATCTGCTGACCCGGGTGGTGGCGCGGGACGCCGGACACCTGGAGGACGTCATCCAGCGGCTCATCCAGCTGCCCGGGGTGGTCCGCACCCGGACCGAGATCGCCCTGCGCGAGCGGGTCCCCCACCGGCTGCTGCCGCTGGTCGAGGCGGTCGGGCGGGGCCCGGAGAATCCCTGAACTTCCCACCCGGGCTCGCAGATGCGGCGAAACGGGGCCATTTAGCCTTGCATACGCGACGGCCCGCTGCTTAATCTGCGCCCATGCAGTCCTACACCATCGGGCAGGCGGCGCGTCTGCTGGGCGTGAGCCCCGACACGGCACGCCGCTGGGCCGACGCGGGCCGGGTCACCACCCACCGCGACGAGAACGGCCGGCGGCTCATCGACGGCCGCGACCTCGCCGCCTTCTCCGTCGAGGTCGGACAGGGCGCCGCCGGGGACGGCGAGGAGCCGTACACCTCGGCGCGCAACGCGTTCCCCGGGATCGTGACCGCGGTCAAGCTCGGGGACGTCGCGGCCCAGGTCGAGATCCAGGCCGGTCCGCACCGGCTCGTCTCGCTCCTCACCCGGGAGGCCGTGGAGGAGCTGGGCCTCCAGGTCGGGATGCGGGCCACCGCGCGCGTGAAGTCGACCAGCGTGCACATCGACCTGGCCTGACCCTCCGGGAGCGGCGGGCTCAGCCCACACCGCGGGCGACCAGTATCGCCACGTCGTCCTGGGCGGTGCCCCCGAGGAGCCGTACGAGGACCTCGTCGCACAGCGCGTCCAGGGGCCGGTCCAGGGGGCGGAGCGCCCGGGCGAGCTGCCCCATGCCCTCGTCGAGGTCCCGGTCGCGGGCCTCGACGAGGCCGTCCGTGTAGAGGACGAGGAGTCCGCCCCCGGGCAGGACGACCTCCTCCGTGCCGAAGTCGTGGGCCCCCGTGCCCAGCGGGGTGCCCGGCGGCCCTTCGAGGAAGCGGACGGTCCCGTCCGGGGTGGCGACGACCGGCGGCGGATGGCCCGCGCGGGCGATCGTCCAGCGGCCGGTGGCCGGGTCGTGGACCGCGTAGACGCAGGTCGCCATCTCGTCCTCGCCGAGGTCGGCCACGACGGCGTCGAGGGAGCTGAGCATCCGGGCCGGCGGGATGTCGTGCCGGGCCAGGGTCCGTACGGCGGTGCGCAGCTGGCCCATGACCGCCGCCGCGTGGATGCCGTGGCCCATGACGTCGCCGATGACGAGCCCGGTCCTGCCGCCGGGCAGGGCGATGGCGTCGAACCAGTCTCCGCCGACGTCGTGGGAGCTCGCGGGCAGGTAACGGCCGGTGAGTTCGAGACCGGTGACGGCGGGGAGCACGTTGTTGGTGAGGGAGCGCCGGAGGGTGAGGGCGGCCTCCCGCTGGGTGGTGTAGAGACGGGCGTTGTCGATGTTGAGGGCGGCGCGGGCCACCACCTCGTCGATGAGCACCCGGTCCTGCGCGTCGAAGGGCTCGCGGGTCCGCAGCCGGGTCACCGTGACCGTGCCGAGGACCGTGCCCCGGGCCACCAGCGGAACGACCCGCGCCGAGCCGATGCGGCCGGCGAAGTAGGTGCGCAGCGGCTCGGCGCGCGGGCCGCCGAAGAGGGCCGGGAGGTCGGACGCGTAGAGGTCGGTGGGCCGCCCCTGCGCGACGGCCCGCTCGTACGCGGAGTCGAGCGGGATCTGGAAGGTCTGGCCCGGCACGAGCTGGGAGGTGGGGGCGGCCGGTTCGGGGAACCGGGCGGCGAGCCGCCGCAGCACGCCGCGGGTGGAGGCGGCCGACTCGTCCGGCGCGAGGACCGACTCCAGCATCTGCACGTCGGCCGAGTCGGCGAGCTGCGGCACCAGGAAGCGGACGGCCTCCTCGGCCGTCCGCCCGAGGTCCAGGGTGGTGCCGATGCGGGCGCCGGCCTCCGCGAGCAGGGCGAAGCGGCGGCGGGCCCGCTCGACCTCGTCGTGCGCCTCCTGGCTCTCGGTGATGTCGACGAGGGAGGCGATGAGCCCCAGGGGCCGGCGGTCGCCGCGGTCGAGGAGCGGGGCGTACGAGCAGGACCAGACGCGGTCGCGGCCGGGGTCGGCGGGGGTGCGGCCGACCCGGCGGGCGTCGACGACGGCGGTGCCGCCGTGGAGGACCTGGCGCATGAGGGCTTCGAGCGAGTCGGCGTTGACGCCGGGCACGACCTCGGTGAGGCGGCGGCCCACGTGCTCGGCGGCCGGGACGCCGTTCATCCGGGCCAGGGCGTCGTTGACGCGCAGGAAGCGCAGGTCGGGGCCGAGCAGGGCCAGGCCGATGGGCGACTGGGTGAAGAGGCTCTCCATCGCCGCCAGGTTGTCGCGCATCCGCAGGACCTCGGAGGTCTCCACGGCGATGAGCATCGCCCCCGTCCGGCCCTCCGGGTCGGCCGCCGGCACGATCCACATCTCCATGGCGACCGTGTGGCCGTCGCGGTGGCGGACGGGCAGGGTGCCCATGATGGTCTCGCCCGCCTGGACGCGGAGGGTGAGCCGGTCGGCGAGCTCCCGGTTGGCGTCGGGGACCAGGAGCGGGGCGGCGAGCCGGCCGAGCACGTCCTCGGGACGGTGGCCGAGGAGGTCCTGGGCGGCGAGGGACCATTCGACGACGCGGCCGCCGGCGTCCTCCCGCCAGAGGGCGATCGGCAGCAGCTCGCGGAGCACGCCGGCGTCCCCCACGACCGCCCGGGGCGGCTGCGGAACCCTGCTCGACGACTGGTGAGTCTCCAACGCATCGCCCTACGCCTCGGCCCGGCCCCGGGGGGAGCAATCCCTACCGAATCACCCTATAGGAGACAGTGACGGCGGGCGCTGCGCGTGCGGCCGATCGGTGATCCCGGCCGCTCGGGGGCGGAAGGTGACAGTACGGCCCGGAAGCGGCGAAGATCTGGACGGACGCCCCCGGGCGGACCCGTACGCCCCCCTTTCCCGGGGCCCCGTACGGGCCTCCGGAGGCCGGCGGGTGGACGACGTGTACGGCGAAGCGGGGCGGCGGCCCGGCCGGGGGGCCGGTGCCGCTCCGAGGACCAGAGAACGACCCGAGTACAGGGGTGCGCGCGTGAGCAGAGTGATCGACGGCCGTTTCGAACTGGTGGAGCGGCTGGGCGGCGGCGGCATGGGAACGGTGTGGCGTGCCCGGGACCTGGCCCTCCACCGTGACGTGGCGCTCAAGGAGGTGCGCCCGCCGGACCCCGCGATGGCCGAGTACGACACCGAGGGCGCGCGGACCCTGCGCGCGCGGGTGCTGCGGGAGGCCCGCGCGCTGGCCCGGATCGTCCACCCCAACGTGGTGACGATCCACCACATCGTGGACGCGGGCGAGGGCACCTACCCGTGGCTCGTGATGGAGCTGGTCACCGGCGGCTCCCTCCAGGACCGGCTCGACCGGGGCACGATGAGCCCCGCCGAGGCCGCCGGAATCGGCCGCGAGCTGCTCTCGGCGCTGCGCGCCGCCCACGGCCTGGGCATCGAGCACCGCGACGTGAAGCCCGCCAACGTCCTGCTGCGGCCCGACGGGCGGCCGGTCCTCACCGACTTCGGCATCGCGGCGATCCAGGAGTCCACCGCCCTGACCGCCTCGGGCTCCATCATCGGCTCGCCCGACTACATGGCGCCCGAGCGGATCCGGGGCGGCACGAGCGGCCCGGCGGCCGACCTGTGGTCGCTGGCCATGCTGCTGTACGTGGCGGTGGAGGGCCGCCATCCGCTGCGCCGGGAGAACACCCTGGCGACCCTGGCGGCGGTCATCTCCGACGACGTGCCTCCGCCGGTCCGGGCCGGCGCGCTGACCGGCGTACTGACCCGGCTGCTGGTACGGGACCCGGCGGCGCGGCCGGACGCGGAGGAGGTCGACCGGGCGCTGGCGGCCGTCGCGTCGGGGACGCCGGGGGACGACGGGGCGGTACGGGACCGGGTGCCGGGCTTCGGGGAGCCGGGGACGGGTCCGGGAGCAGCGGGTTCGGGGGCGGTCGGCTTCGGGGCGCCGGGGGCCGGGGGCTTCGAGGCGCTGGGGTCCGGGGGCTTCGGGGCCGGGGCGTCCGGTCCTGGTACGGGGTTCGGGGCGCCCGGGGCCGGGTTCGGGGGGCCTGGAGCCGGCCCCGGCCCCGACTCCGGCCTCGGCTCCGGCTCCGGCTCCGGGGGGACGACGTCGTTCCGTCTCGCGCCGCCGTCGGCGGGACCGGCGGGCTTCCCGGGCGCGTCCTCCGCGACCGCGCCGGTGAAGGACGCTCCCGGGCGGCGCGGGCGCCGGACCCTCGTGGCGGCCGCCGTGGCGGCGGTCCTGGCGGTGGGGATACCCGTCGCCGTCGTGAACTGGGACCGGGGCGCGCACGAGCCGGACGACAAGTCGACCGCCGCCCCCTCGCGGCAGGGGCCGGGCGCCCAGAAGCCGGTGGAGTCCACGGCGCCCACGACGGCACCCGCCGAGGAGCCCGCGGAGGAGGCGACCGCCGGGAAGCTCGACCTGCTGACGCCCGCCGGGATCCGGACCGCCGTCGAGGCGGTCCAGGCGGCCTCGGGCAACACCAAGGTCACCAGCTTCGTCGTGTACCCGGAGTACGCGATGGCCGAGGCGATGGTGAAGGGCAGCACGAAGCGCTACGACCGGTACATGTACCGGGGCGGGGACGTGGCCGTCCGGCAGGGCCCCGGCGGCACCGCCTTCCCCGGCGCGGTCCCGGTCGACCTGGACTCCTTCGCGTGGGACGCCCTGCCGGCCCTGATGAAGCGCGCCGAGAAGGAGCTGGGGGTGGCGGAGCCGACCAGCCGCTATCTGGTCGTCACCCCGGCCTCGACGCTCACGGGCAACGACGCCGGGATGAGCGTCTACCTGTCCGACGCGTACGGGTCGGCCTACATGGCGGCCGACGCGAAGGGCCGGGTGACCTCCGTCTATCCCCGCGAGGACTGACGGCCGGGACGGGCCGCTCCGGGGCGGCCTAGGGTGGCGGAATGCTCCCGCCCGACGACCGCGCCGCCCTGGACCTGTTCGACGCGCACCTGGAGGCGCTCTGGGACGGGAAGGACCTTCGGCACGGTCCGGACGGTCCCGTCGGCGAAGGGGGCGACGAACTCGTCCGCTGGGCCCTCGACCGGCTCCGGCGCGTGCCCCGCGAGCCGGCGGACGCCTTCGTCCGTCACGTCGGCGGTCTGCTCGTGGAGTTCCGCGGCCGCCGCTGCCCCTGGAACGCGGCGGCGCTGCGGCTGCTGGACGACACGTACACCTTCGTGGCCACCGGGCCCCGGCGGCACGAGGACTGGGCGCACGACGTCCATGCCGTGCTGCACCGGGCGGTCCCCGATCCCCGGGGCTGGATCCGACTGGACGGGGACCGCCTCAACACCGCCCGCCACACGGTGCCCTCGTACCCCTTCGCGCCTCCGGGCCCGGCGGAGATCCCGGGGCGCCTCCACCCTCTGGAGGCGGAGGCGGCGGTCGGCGCGCTCGCCGTCATGGCCGAGGAGTGGCAGGCGGAACCCGCTCCCGTCCGCTCCCGCCCCGACCGGGACGCCCTGCTGGCGGACGCCCGTACCCTGCTCGACCGGTACGGGCCCACGGCGCGCCACTGGACCAACGCGACGGCCGCCGCCACCGACCCGGCCCCGGACTTCCTCGCGGCGGGCCTGCGGGGCACGCGGTCCCACACCTTCCTGACCTCGGAGTACATCAACGGCCTCGACCTCTTCGAGGACCTGGGCGTGATCGTGGTGAACGACGACGAGGTCGGCGTCTTCTGGTCGTTCGGGGCGTACTGACGCCGTACGGGCGGGCCGGGGGCGTGGGGTCCGGGGGTGGAAGGGATACGGATAAGGTGGCGGTCGGCCCCGGATCCGGGCCCGTATCCATTGCGTTCTCCCACGAATCGAGGTAGCCGGACCATGGCCGCGAGCCGCGAGCCGCGAGCCGCGAGCCGCGAGCCGCGAGCCGCGAGCCGCGAGCCGCGAGCCGCGAGCCGCGCGTAACGGGTGAGTCGGGCGTACGTTGGCGAGGTGGCCATGGACACTGAACGGCCCCTCCGCGTCCCCGTGGGGCGGGACGCCGAGCGGTGGCGGACCTTCCCCGGCGAGCGGACGCTCGTCGTCGCCGCGCGGACCGTCGTCTCCACCACCCGGGTCCTGGAGTGCCTGCCCGCCGTCCTGCGCGACGACAGCCGGGTGAGCGTCGTCTTCGCGTACGACCCCACCTCCGCCTTCAACGACGGCGTCCTCGACCTGCTCCACGACTCCGGCTGCCGCGTGATGCCCTGGTCGCAGCTGGGTGACGTCTCCCCGGACCTCGTCCTCACGGCGAGCGAGAACGTCGACGTCCCCGAGGGGACGTGCCCCGTCCTCGTCCTCCCGCACGGGATCGGCTTCCAGAAGTACGTGCCGGACTCGCGCGCCGACCGCGTGCGGCTCTCGGGTCTGGTGCCCGACGCGCTCCTGGAGGCGGGGCGGGCGTGGCTGGCCACCTCGCACCCGGACCAGGACGAGCAGGTGCTCGCCGCGCACCCCAAGGCCGCCGGGCGGACGCTGCTGGTGGGCGACCCGTGCTTCGACGAGCTGGCGGCGAGCGCCGCGCTGCGCCCCGCGTACCGCTCGGCGCTGGGCGTCGGGGACGACCGGCGGCTCGTCGTGGTCAGCTCGACCTGGGGGCCGACCTCGCTGCTCGGCGAGCACCCGGACCTCCCGGCGCGGCTCCTCGCAGCGCTGCCCCACGACACGTACCGGGTGGCGGCGATCGTGCACCCCAACGTGTGGGCGGCGCACGGCGCCTGGCAGCTCCGGCGGA
Organism: Streptomyces sp. NPDC093071; assembly: GCF_044754545.1. NCBI lineage: Bacteria > Bacillati > Actinomycetota > Actinomycetes > Kitasatosporales > Streptomycetaceae > Streptomyces > Streptomyces sp. NPDC093071. The sequence goes on from NZ_JBIVPH010000002.1 coordinate 1,060,607, forward strand.
ACCTCGCCGCCGCGCTCGACGCGGGCCTGCTGCTCGTGCCGCCGGCGCACGCGTGGCGCTCGGTGCTGCTCGCCTCGGACCTGGTCGTCGGGGACCACGGGTCGGTGACCCTGTACGGCGCGGCGCTCGGCCGGCCGGTGCTGCTGGGGGCCTTCGGGAGCGACTCGGTGCCGGGGACGGCGGCCGAGGTCCTCGGCCGGCACGCGCCGCGCCTCGCCCCGGGCCGGGACGCGCGCGGTCAGGTGGAGGCCGCGTTCGAGCCCGCCGCGCGCGCCGGGTACGCGGGGGTGGCAGAGCGGGCGTTCAGCGAACCGGGCCGGGCCCTCGTACGGCTGCGCGCGGTCCTGTACGAGCTCCTCCGGCTGCCCGAGCCGTCGTCGGGGCCACCGCCGGTCCGGGCCCTCGCCCCGGTGCGGGTCCCGGCCGAGCCGGTCACGTCGTGGCGGGTGCGCACGCGCGTGACGGTCCGGGACGGCGGGGCGGGCGCGGTCGTCGGGATGGAGCGGGTCCCGGCCGCGGTGGCGTCCGGTCACCGGCCGGAGTCCCCCGGCGCGTTCGAGCACCTCGCCTGCACGGACACGGAGCGCGACCTGCGGACCGCCGAGAGCGCGTCGGTCGTCCTGGCCGCCGCGCCCGCCGCCTCCGGGGCGGCCGCGCTGCGCTGGATCGACGGGACCCTGACCTCCCGGCCGGGCTGCCTCGCGGCCGCGGTCCCGCTCGGCGCGGGCGGCTGTCTGGTGGGCCTGCGCGACGGCCGGGTCGTCGAGGCGACCGGCCCCGGCGGCGCGCACGGCCCCGAACGCGCGGCGGCGGTCGTGTACGCGTACCTGCGCGCCGGCCTCCCCCTGACCGGGACGGCGTCCCTGCGCGTCGACGGTCGGCCCGGGGAGGACTTCGTCCTGCGCGTCCGCGCCCCGGAGGGGACGACGGGGCGCGGCTGAGCGGCCCCGCTACTCGCCTCCCCACGCGCGCAGGCGGGCCCGCAGGGCCGGGGCGAGGGGGCTGCCGCCCTCCTCGTGGATGCCGGCCGCGCGGTCCAGCCAGCCGGGGACGTCGGCGCGGCGCAGGCCGGTGCGTTCGGCGATGTCCGCGAGGGCGACGAGGGCCTGGGCCTCGTAGTGGGTGGCCCGTTCCGCCCGGAGGGTGGCGGCGGCGTCCTCCAGGGCGCGCATCGCCTCGCCGGGGTCGCCGAGGTGGTCGTGCGCGACGCCGAGGGCGGCCGTGGCGCGGGCCGCCATGCGCGGGTCCCGGCACTCCGTCAGCATCCGGTGGGCGGCGTTCAGGGTGTCCAGGGCGGTCGCGTGCTCACCGGCGGCGTCCTGGGCGCAGCCGAGGAAGTACGTGGCGATGGCCGCGCCGCGCGCCTCCCCCGCCCGGGTGTTGAGCTCCAGGGAGGCGCGGTAGGAGGTGACGGCGCGGGCCGGGTCGTGCCGGTCCCAGTACCGTCCGTCGAACTCGCGCACGGAGGCGCTGACGACGGCGTCCCCCGCGACCTCGGCGCAGGCGAGGGCCGTGTCGAGCTCGGTCCGGGCCCGCTCGTCCTCCCCCAGGTCGAGCAGGGGCCGGGACAGCAGGCTCCGCAGACGGGCCTCGGCGGCCGGGGCGACGGCCGTCGCCGCGGCGGCGGCACCCAGGGCGAGGGACTCCCGCCACGGGCCCAGGGCCCGCCGGTGGAGGAAGAGCACGCTGTACGCCTCGGCCAGCTGCCACACCGGGGTGTCCAGGCCGCCCCGGGCGGCTCCGGTGCGCAGGACGGCGAGGACGTCGGCGCTCCGGCTCTCCAGCCAGGCGAGCGGATCGACGCCGGCGGGTCCGGCGAAGGGGTTCGGGGCGTCCGCCAGGAGCGCCCCGAGGTCGGCGACGCGCAGCCTGTCCTCGCGGATCGCCCGGTCGGCGAGGGCCGTGAGGAGCAGGTGGTGGGTGAGGACCCGGGCGACGAGTGCGGACTCCGCGCCGGGCGGCTCCTCGGCGTCGGCGCGCTCGCGGGCGTGCAGCCGGACCAGGTCGTGCATGTGGAAGCGGCCGTCGGCGGTCCGTTCGATCAGGCCGTCGCCGGCGAGGCGGCGCAGGAGCGGGGCCGTCGCGGCGGGCGTGGCGTCGAGGGCGGCGGCGGCCGACTCGACGTCGAAGGTGGCGCACGGGTACCGGCCGAGGCAGCGGTAGAGGCGGGCGGCGTCGGGCGGAAGCAGGCGGTACGTGGGGTTGAGTACGGCGGACATGGAGTGCTCCTCTCCCAGGGACAGGGCGTCGAGCCGCCGGTTCTCGTCGGCGAGCTCCCCGGCCAGGTCGGCCGCCGTGAGCGAGGGGTCGGTGGCGAGGCGGCCCGCCGCGATCCGCAGGGCGACGGGCAGGCCGCCGCACAGGGCGACGAGGCGCTCGGCGGCGTCCGGGTCGGCGGTGATCCGCTTCCCGCCGTGCTCGGCGAGCAGCCGCAGGGCGCCGGCCGGGTCGAGCGGCTTGAGGGCGAGGATCCGCGCCCCGTCCAGGGCCAGTTCGCCGAGTGCCGACGTGCTGGTGACGAGGACGGCGCTGCCGGGGCCCTTGGGCACGAGGGGCCGGACCTGGGCCGGGTCGCCCACGTCGTCCAGGACGACGAGCAGGCGCCGGTCGGCCGTGCGGGTGCGGAAGAGCGCGGCGCGTTCCTGGAGCGAGTCGGGCATGTACGTGTCGAGGACGCCGAGTCCGCGCAGGCACATGGCCACGGCCTCGGAGACGTCGCCGCCGGACTGTCCGCGCAGGGCGGCGAAGTCCACGTACAGCTGGCCGTCGGGGTAGCGCTCCCGGGTGCCGGCGGCCCAGTGCCAGGCGGTCGCGGTCTTGCCCACGCCGGGCAGTCCGTGGAGGACGCCGATGCCGACCGGGGGCGGCGCTTCCGGGGCGGAGGGGGCGGGCGGGCCGAACCAGCGGTCGAGTTCGGAGAGGTCGGCGGTGCGGTTGACGAAGGCGGCGGTGAGCGCGGGCACCTGGTCGGGGCGCGGCCGGGGGGCGGGAGGCTGGGGCACGTAGACGTTGATATCGCCGTGGACCGGCGATCCCTGGAAGACCGGGCCGTGGTTCACCCCGGCGCTGACGTACGCAACCGTGCCCGGCGTCCCGAAGGCGGCGACGATCTCCTGGAGTTCGGTCACGGCGGCCGGGTCGTCCCGGAGGGTCCGGAGGAACCTCTCCCGCCACCGCTCCTCGATCGCGGCGGCGGTCGCCTCGTCCCCGGCGGCCCGGGCGGTCGCGACCTCGTGTCCGGCCGCCTCCAGTTCGGCGACGACCCGGTCCGCGTCCCGGCCGGTGTCCTGCCCGTCCGGCCCGTCCTCCCCGTCGGCCGGCGTGCCGGAGCCCCGTCGGCGGAACAGGCGCCAGTCCCGCGCCTTCGCCTGCTCCCAGAGGTCCGAGACGACGAGCCCGAGCACGGTCGTCGCTCCCGACATGGCGAGCACCGTCAGCTCTTCCACCGCTCCCCCATCGTGTCGCGCGGAACGCCGACGAGGCGTCCCGGCTCCACCGTAGAGAGATCGACAAGCCTTTGAACAGCCCGCTCGCCGTCGTTCCGGGACGGGTTCGTGGCGCGTTCCGCTCGCTAGGGGCCGGGCGGTCAGGCCTTGCCGGGGGCCGTGAACGTGACGGCGGAGGCCGGTGCGGTGACCTCCGCGTCGCTTCCGAGGGCGTACGCCGCCACCCGGGAGGCCGTCGCGGCCGGGATCGTCTCGCTGACGCCCGGTACCGCCGGGACGTCCTGGGTGGCGTGGGCGTCGTGCGGCACGACGACGCGGTAGCCCCGCGCCAGGGCCGTACGGGCGGTGGCCTGGACGCACATCTCCGACATCACGCCGCAGACGGCGACCGCCCGCACTCCCGCGCCGGTGAGGACGCCGCCCAGCGGGGTCCGCCGGAAGCCGTCGTCCTCGGGCTTGCGGATCACCAGTTCCAGGGGGCCGGGCTCCACCGGGTGGTGCAACTCCCAGCCGGGGGTGTGGGGTTCGTCCTCGGATCCGGGCGGGCCGTCGTTCTGGAGGTGGACGACGAGCGCTCCGTCCCGCCGGGCCCGGGCGATCAGGTCCGCCGTCCGGTCGACGAGCCGTTCCGCCGCGGGCACGGCTCCGGCACCGGTGACGAACGCCGACTGCACGTCCACGACGAGCAGGGCGTCGACGGGCGGGATCTCCACGGGCTGCGCGCTGTCGGTCATCCCGCCATCCTCGTCCCCCACCGGGCCGTGCCGCCACGGGATTTCGGCCGGAGGGAGGACCGGTGGTCAGCCGTCCGCCGGGCGGGACGCCCTGGTCAGGAGCCACCGGCCGGAGGCGCCCGTGACCAGGAGGCCGACGAGCAGGGCGACGAGGGAGGCGCCGGGGCCCGACGCCCAGTCGACCTGCGGGGCGTGGACGGCGAGGACGACGGCGGCGGCAAGGGCCACGGACGGCACCGCGACGAGGGCCGGACGGAGGCGGGTCAGGTCGTCCTCGACCAGGGAGGCGAGGACGCCGACGCCGAGGGCGAGCGCCCACACCCCGAGGCCCTGCGCGTCGGCGCGGTTCACCGTCCAGGGCACGAGCGGGCCCCAGAAGGCGGGGAAGGCGAGGAGTCCGGCCCCGATGCCGAGCCAGCCGGAGCCGAGCACGGCGAGCGGCGGCTTCGACCAGCCGGGCAGCGGGGCGGCGGGAACCCTCCGGCCCGTCTCCGCCGGCCGGGCCCGCACCCGGTACTGCGCGACGAGGCAGCCGACGGCGCCGAGCGCGAGGGCGCCGAGGGTGGCGACCCAGCCGAGGCTGAACAGGACGAGGAACAGCGGGCCGCCCTTCGCCGCCCGGAGGCTTCCGCCGTTCAGCAGGCTGACCGCGAAGAGGCCGACGAGGACGGTCGCGAGCGGCAGGACGAGGCTGCGGACCTCCTCCCAGACGCGGGCCCGGCCGACGGTGAGGAGGGCGGGCGCCACCCCGGCCATCGCCGCGCCGAGGAGGCCGGGGCTGAGCGCCTCCGGGGACACCCAGGCCCCCGCCGCGTATCCGGCCAGGGCGGTGGCGGCGAGCAGGGTGCCGACGGTGAGGCTGACGCCCCCGACGACCTTGCTCAGGACCACGACGCCGGGCGAGAGGTCCCGGCCGACGGGTGTTCCCCCGTCCACGGCGGCCTGTTCTCCGGTGGTGCTCATGCCCGTTCCCCTTCCCCGCCGGTGACCGGTGCGGGACCCGTGTGTACGAGGGCCGGTCGCGCCTCCCGCCGTTTCACGACCTCCCGGGCGTGCAGGATCCGCAGGCTCACCACCGTGACGGCCGCGTACGCGAGGACGCCGCAGCCGATGCCGACGCCCGCGATCAGGGCCGTCGGCCGGTCGAGGCCGAAGGTCCGCTCCAGGACCGGGGCCGTCACCGCCGAGAACGCGGGGGCCAGGCACAGGGCGGCGAGGTGCAGGGTCCACTCCTCGGCGGCCCAGAGGGACCCCCGGGCGCGGGCGCGGACCGCCCGCACGGCGATGACGGCGTACATCGCGCCGTACGGGACGAGGTACGCGAGCAGGAGCCGCCGTCCCGCCGTGCCCCCGTCGAGGAACGGGACGGTGAGCCAGGCCAGGCCCGCGGCGCCCGCGAGGTGGGCGGCGGCCAGGACCGGCGCCGGGCACCAGGTGCCGGTCAGGCCGGGGACGGCGGTGCGGTGGTCGAGGGCGCGGGAGGCGAGCAGTGCGCCGAAGGAGACGAGCGCGCCGAGGTGCATGATCGCGACGCGGTTGACGTCGAGGATGTCGAGCCCCGGGTAGAGCCGGGGCAGCGCGCCCCATTCGAGCCGCAGCAGCGGAGCGGTCATCAGGAAGCCGTAGCAGAGCAGCGTCCAGCGCTGGTGCAGGTCGGGGAAGCCCCGGACGGCGGCCAGGACGCCGAAGGTCACGCTGCCGACGGTGCCCACCAGGATGGTGGCGAGGACGATCCAGAACGCGGCCCCGCTGAACGCCTCCTCCGGCGGGGTGCGCACCAGGTAGAGGGCGGCGCCCGCCATCGACGCGTAGACCGTGACGGCGAAGACGGTCCCGGCGGCCCGGTGCAGCCGGATCCGGCGCCGGACGGCCGAGAGGAGCTGTACGGGCCCGAGGAGCATCAGGAGGCCGCCGAGGACCGAGTGCACGATCAGCGGGACCAGGCTGCGTGCGTACGGTTCCGTCCGGTCGCGGACGGCCTCGGCCACGAACTCCGGTGAGACGGTCCGGCCGAGGGCCCATTCGCCGAGGGCGGGCGCGCCCGGCCTGGCGTACGGCCAGAGTTCGGTCACGGCGATCGGCGCGTACGCCAGGCAGACCACCGTCACCGCGAGGGCGGCCGCCCGGCCCCACCTCGTGCTTGCCGGACGTCCATGTTCCACGGCGGTTCCCCCTGTCACCGTCCCCGCGCGCTCACGACCGCGATAGTCCTGTCTGGACCATGGAGGGACTAGGGAGGAAGGTAGGGCCACCCCGGGGCGGGGTCAACCGGTCGGTAACAACAATCCCGCGACGGGCTCCGCGACGGCCGTCAGGGCTCGCGGCTCTCGACCCACTGCCAGAAGTCGACCATCATCCGCTCGTAGCGGATGCCGAACTCCAGCGCCTCGCGCTGTCCGCGCGTCAGCAGTTCGCCCACGTCGCGGGCGAGTTCCTCGTACGCGTCGAGGGTCCGCCGGTGCTCGTCGACCTGGACGGGGGCGTGGACGCGGGGGCTGGCGCCGAACCACAGCTTGAGGATGCCGCGTTCGCGGGCCTCGACGGGGACGAAGGCCGGGTCGGCGAGCCAGTCGCGCAGGGCGGCCGCCCCTTCTCCGGTGAGGCTCATCAGCCGCCGGTTGCGGCCTCCGGGCTGCCGCACCTCCGAGAGCAGCCCCGCCTCCAGGAGCCGGTCGCACTGCGCGTAGACCTGCGCGTGGGGCATGGACCAGAACGGTGCCACGGTCCGCGCGGCCTCGACCTTCACGTCGTACGGAGTGGCCTCGCCCAGCTTGTCGATGATGCCGAGCACGAGGTAGGAGGGCGTGGTCAACCGGACTTCAGACATGCGGCGACCGTACCCCGGGGGCCCTTCCGCCCGGCGGGCCCGCGCCACGGCCGCCGCTCACGCGGCGGGGCCCACCGTGCCCGGTCCCGCGCCCGTCCCCGGCCCCGGTCCCGTCCCCGGGGTCCGTTCCCGCCGGGGCACGGGGACGCCCGACAGCAGGGTCTCCGGCCGGAGGAGGTCGCCGAGCGCGGTCAGACGGATGAGCCGGAGGATCCACGGCTGGTCGCACAGCAGCCGCCAGCGCCTCCCCCGCTCGCGGGTGCGCTCGGCGCAGCGGGCGAGGAGGCCGAGTCCGGTGGCGTCGCAGAAGGTGAGCCTGCGGACGTCGAGGGTCAGGTCCCCGGACCCCCGGGCCAGGGCGTCGAGTTCGGGCCGCAGGTGGCGCACCAGGACGAGGTCGAGCTCGCCCCGGAGCGCGACGACGGTGAGTCCGTCGGCCGAGCGGACGACGAGATGCGGTTCATGACGGGGAATCGGCTGCACAGGCCCCTCCACTGGTTGGCTCCACGTGTCGGGTCGAGCCTTGCCGATTCCCGTACGGAAGGGATGTTTCCCCCGTTCCGTCATCACCTGAATCGGTGAAAATCCGGCCCGGATCCCTTCCGCCCGACATCGGGCCGGCGGTTCAGCGCCCGTCCGCCGCGAGGGCCGCGGCGGCCTCCTCCTGGATCCGGCCGAACTCGGCGCCCATGGCGGCGGCGAGCGCCTGGGCGGCGGAGAGGGGGCGGACCATGACGGTGAACTCGTCGATCCTCCCCTCCTCGTCGAAGTGGAGGAAGTCGCAGCCGTTGATCTCCTTGTCCCCGACCTTCGCGGTGAAGACGAGGGCGTGGTCGCGGCCGTCCGCGCCCTCGATCTCGCGGACGTACCGGAAGTCGGTGAAGACGCGGAGGACCCCGCGCAGGATCGCGGCGGTGAGGGCCTTGCCGGGGTACGGCTTGAAGGCGACGGGACTGGTGAAGACGACGTCCTCGGCGAGCAGGGCCTCGACGGCGTCGAGGTCGCGGTTCTCCACGGCGGTGCGGAACGGGTGCACGGCGCGACTCCCTAGACAACTAGTTGATTAGGTGCAGGGGCAGCTAACCGCATGGCACGCGCCCGCGTCCAGGGAGCGCGGTCAGCCGGCCACCCGCGCCATCCACGCCTCGACCTCGTTCGCCGAGCGCGGCAGCCCCGCCGACAGGTTCTCGTGGCCGTCCCCGGTGACCAGCAGGTCGTCCTCGATGCGGACGCCGATGCCCCGCCACTCCTCGGGCACGGTCAGGTCGTCGGGCTGGAAGTACAGGCCCGGCTCGACGGTCAGGACCATGCCCGGCGCGAGAACGGCGTCGACGTACTCCTCCGTGCGGGCCCGCGCGCAGTCGTGGACGTCCAGGCCCAGCATGTGGCCGGTGCCCGCCATGGTGAAGCGGCGCTGGAGACCGAGGGCGTACGCGCGGTCCACCGGGCCCTCGACGAAGCCCCACTCGACGAGCCGGGCCGTCAGGCTGCGCTGCGCCGCCTCGTGGAAGGCCCGGTAGGGGACGCCCGGCTTCACCGCCGCCATCCCGGCCTCCTGCGCCTCGTACACGGCGTCGTACACCCGGCGCTGGACGGGGGTGAAGGTGCCGCCGATCGGGAGGGTGCGGGTGACGTCGGCGGTGTAGAGCGTGCGGGTCTCCACTCCGGCGTCGAGGAGGAGCAGGTCGCCGGGGCGGACCGGTCCGTCGTTGTCCGTCCAGTGCATGATCGTGGCGTGCTCGCCGGCGGCGCAGATCGAGCCGTAGCCGACGGAGTTGCCCTCCAGGCGGGCCCGGCGGAAGAAGGTGCCCTCGATCCAGCGCTCGGAGGTGGCGACCGCGCGGGAGAGCTCCGCGACGCAGTCGATGAAGCCGCGCACGGTCGAGTCGACCGCCTTGCGCAGCTCGCCGACCTCCCAGGCGTCCTTGACGAGCCGGAGGCCGCTCAGCGCCTCCTCCAGCTCCTCGTCGCGCTCCTCGTCGGTGGTGACGGCCGCTTCGAGGGCCGGGTCGATCCCCCGGACGATCCGGGTCGGGACGCCGGAGCCGGCGGCCAGGTCGGCGGCGGCGGTGCGGACGTCGCGGCAGGGCAGTCCGAGGACGGCGCCGGACTCGGCGAGGGAGGGGCGGCGGCCCGTCCACAGCTCGGCCGTGTAGCCGAGCCAGAACTCGTCGTCCTCCCGACTGTCGCGGGGCAGCTGGTAGCAGTACGCGTCGTGGCCGCCGCCGGGGCGGGGTTCGAGGACGAGGGCGCCGTCGCGGGCCCGGTCGCCGGTCAGGTGCGCGTAGCCCGAGTACGGGCGGAACGGGTAGACGTCGTCGTTGGAGCGGTACTTGAGGTTGCCCGAGGGGACGACCAGGCGCTCGCCGGGGAAGAGCGCGGAGAGCGCGGCACGGCGGCGGGCCGCGTACGGGGCCTGCTCGCCGGGTGTGAGCCCGTGCCGTTCGGTGTCCGCCCACCCCGTCCTCATCAGGGCGGAGAGCTCCTCGGAGACGCCTTCGTAGAGACCGTTCTTGCGACCCTTCGCCATGTCCTGCTCCTTCTTCCGGTTCTTTTTCGAGGCGTTCCACGGCCGCCGGGCGTCGACGGCCCCCGGACGGTACTGCGCCCGGCGCCCGCCGGTGGCCGGGGTCCGCCAGTGGCACGGATCGGCCACGGCGGGGTGCGGCGAGCGCCGATAATGCGGTCATGGCGAACGACGCGAGGCTCGGCGAGGCGCTCCGGCTGCTGGGGGTCGGGGAGGGGGCCCGGCGGCTCTATCCGCGCCTCCTGGAACTCGGGCCCGCGCCGCTGGAGGCGATCGGCGCGGCGGCCGGTCTGACCGGCGACGGCCTCGCGGCGGCGTACGGCGAGCTGGTCGACGCGGGGCTCGCGAGCGCCGTCGCGGACGGCGGGGACCCGGTGGCGCCGGTGCCCCCTGCGGCGGGTCTGGAGATCCTGGGCCGGCACCGGGCGGCCGAGCTGGACGAGTCCCGGATCACGGTCGGCGGGGCGTTCGAGGCGTTCCGGCGGCAGCGGCTCGCGGCGTACCACGACGACCTGGTCGAGGTGGTGACCGGGGAGGCGGTCGGCCCCCGGATGCGGCAGGCCTGGGCCAGCGCGCGGGAGCAGATCCGGCAGCTGGACTCGCCCCCGTACTTCCCGCTGCCGGGCGCCACCGAGGACGCCCTCGCGACCCTGGCGCGCGGGGTGACGCAGCGGGTCGTCTACTCGCAGGCGTCCCTGGAGTTCCCCGGGCAGCTGGAGGAGTCGATCGAGCCGTGCGTGGAGGCGGGCGAGCAGGCGCGGGTGCTGCCGTCGGTGCCGGTGAAGCTGCTGGTCATCGACGAGGCGTACGCGCTGGTGTCGCTCTCCATCAGGGAGGCCGACGTCCACAACAGCATGGTGGTCGTGCAGCCGTGCGGCCTGCTCTCGGCGCTCGTGGCGCTCTTCGAGCAGACCTGGCGGAGCGCCCTGCCCCTGCACGGCCGCTCGGTGCGGCCGGCGGGGCTGCTGCCCGCCGACCGCCGGCTGCTCCGGCTGCTCGCGGCCGGGGCGGGCGACGACGTCGTCGCCCGGGAGCTCGGGATCAGCCGCCGCACGCTCTTCCGCCGGATCCAGGTCCTGATGGCCCGGCTCGGTGCTACGAGCCGGTTCCAGATGGCGCTCCAGGCGCAGCGCTCGGGGTGGCTGTGACGCCGCTCTCCGGCCCGTCCGCCTTCGTGAGGTTCTGCCACAGGAAGGTGTGCAGGAGGGCGCTGTTGTGGGCGGCCTGTTCGTTGTCGCCCGCGCCCGCGTGGCCGCCGCCGGTGTTCTCGTGGAACAGGACGGGGTGGCCGAGCTCCCGGAGCCGCGCGGCCGTCTTGCGGGCGTGGCCGGGGTGGACCCGGTCGTCGCGGGTCGAGGTCGTCAGGAGGACGGGCGGGTAGGCCCGGTCCGCCTCGATGCGGTGGTACGGGGAGAGGTCCCGCAGGTGCGGCAGGTCGGCCTCGTCGTCCGGGTCGCCGTACTCGGCGATCCAGGAGGCGCCCGCGAGGAGCTTGTGGAAGCGGGTCATGTCGAGGAGCGGGACCTGCGCGACGATCGCGCCGAACAGCTCGGGGTGCCGGGTGAGCATCGCGCCCATGAGCAGGCCGCCGTTGCTGCCGCCCACCGCGCCGAGCCGGTCCGGGGTGGTGATGCCCCGGGCGACCAGGTCCTCGGCGACGGCCGCGAAGTCCTCGAAGGCGCGCGGCCGTGCGGCGCCGAGCGCGGCCTGGTGCCAGTCGGGGCCGTACTCGCCGCCGCCCCGGATGTTGGCGACGACGTGGGTGCCGCCTCGCTCCAGCCAGGCCAGGCCCCGTACGGCGCCGTAGGAGGGGGTGAGGGAGACCTCGAAGCCGCCGTAGCCGTAGAGCAGGGTGGGGCCGGGGCCGGTGGCCGTGTGGTCGGGGCCGATGACGAAGTACGGCACGCGCGTGCCGTCCCGGGAGGTCGCGAAGTGCTGGGCGACGGTCAGGCCGGTCGTGTCGAAGCGGTCCGGGGCCTGCTTGAGGACCTCCGCGTCGCCGCCGACGCTCCCCCGGTGGAGGGTGGAGGGCTGGAGGAAGCCGGACACGTCGAGGAAGTACTCGTCGGAGACGTCCGGGTCGGTGTCGACGACGTCGACCGCGGAGAGGGGCGGGACGCCGACGAGGGGCGCCCGGTCCCAGGGGCCCGCGTCGGTCGGGGTGAGGACCTCGATGCGGGTGGTGACGTCCCGCATCGTCTCCAGGATCAGGTGGTGGCGGGTCCAGGCGTGCCCGGCGAGGGCGGTCCGCTCGTCGGGGGCGAACAGGACCTCGAAGGTGCGGTCGCCCGCGAGGAAGGCGTCGAAGCCGAACGCGAGGAGGGAGCCGCTCGGCTGCCCCAGCCACGCGGACCTCGGGGTGACGATCAGGTGCCGCCGGTGGGCGTAGACGACGGCGTCGTCGGGCACGTCGATCCGCACGGGCGTCCCGTCGGGCTCCAGGAGGTACGTCTCGCCGCGGAAGAAGTCCAGCGAGCGGCCGACGAAGTCCCGCTCGAAGCCGGGGGTGTCGTCGTGGTAGCCCCAGGCCGACACGTCCCCGGCCTCGGCCTCGAAGACCGTCGCGGCCTCCTCCAGGGGGGTGCCGCGCCGCCAGCGGCGGACCGTGCGGGGGTAGCCGGAGTCGGTCAGGGAGCCCGGTCCGGTGTCCGTGCCGACGAAGACGGTGTCGTCGTCGATCCAGCCGATCTGCGTCTTCGCCTCCGGCAGCCGGAAGCCGTCCGCGACGAACTCCTTCGTCCCCAGGTCGAACTCGCGGACCACGGCGGCGTCGGCGCCGTCCCGCGACAGGCGCACCAGGGCCCGGTCGTGGTCGGGCCGGCGCACGGTCGCCCCGTCCCACACCCACTTCTCGTCCTCCTCGGCGGCGAGCGCGTCGACGTCGAGGAGAACCTCCCACTCGGGCCGGTCCTTGCGGTACTGCTCCAGGGTCGTGCGCCGCCACACCCCGCGCACGTGCTCGGCGTCCTGCCAGAAGTTGTAGAGGTGCGCGCCGCGCCGGGTGGTGTACGGGATGCGGTCCGAGGCGTCGAGCACCTCCCGCAGGCGCTCCTTCAGCGGGGTGAACCCGGGATCGGCGGCCAGGGCCTCCGCCGTCTCGGCGTTCCGCTCGGCCACCCACGCGAGGGCGGCGTCGCCGGAGACTTCTTCCAGCCACAGGTACGGGTCGTCATCGCTCACCCCCGTATTGTGCGCGACCGGCGCGCCCGGCCTCAGGCGGTCCGGTGGAGCCGTGCGCCCAGGTGGTGCTGGAGGGGGCGGCCGACGGCCGCGAGGTCGTGGACGAAGTCGAGCGTGTCCGGGTCGGCGAGGGCGTAGCGGCGGCGGGTGGCGTCGACCCGCTTGGCGGTGGGGGCGAGGGCGACCTCGTGGGTGGCGAGGTCGACCGTGCCGCCGTCCGCACGGCCGACGGAGATCTCCGCGATGCCGGTGGGCTGGGTGATCAGCGCCTCGACGCGCCCCTCCGGCTGGAGCCGCCACCAGCCGCTCTCCCGCGCCGAGGGCCGCAGCGGGACGCCGTCCCCGTCGACCAGCCAGGCGCGCGCCTCGTAGTGGAGGAAGGGCCGCCCGTCGTGGCTGAAGACGACCTCCTGCTCGTACGCGAAGTCCTCGTCGAGCGACGGATACCCGCCGCGTCCCCGGCCGGCCCAGGTCCCCAGCAGCCCGAGGACCGGCGCGAGCAGGGGGTGCGGCACGGGCACCGCGTCCGGCCGGAGGGCGTCGGGGTAGGGGTGGGGACGGGGGTGGGTCCGGGCGCGGTCGGTCATGGCGGGTGCTCCTGGGTCGTGGTCCGTACCGGTCGGGCGCGCGGGCCGCGCGCCGTGGCCGGGCGCGGATCGCACGCGCACCGTAGCCCGTGCGGCCGACGCGGGGGCCGGGCGGCACGCGGGGGGAAGGCGCGGGACGGGGGTGGGGCGGGCCTGTGCGGGGTGGACCGGGACGGGGGCGGGAGCGGGGCGGGGACAGGAACAGGGCGGGGGACCGGGGCGAAGACGGGAACGGGGCAGGGACGGGGCGGAGACGGGAACGGGGCGGGGGGGCCGGGGCGGGGGGACCGGTACGGAGCGGCTCCGTGGCCCGGATGTGCCCGCGCGGAGCGGGAGGCATCCGTGCGCGGCGACGCGGGGCTCACCCGTGCGAGGCGACGCAGCGGGCGTCCGCCTCTCCCCCCGCGCAGAAGATTCCGTGCGGCCGGCCCGCCACGGTCATCCACACCGCGCTGTAGGGCGCCCGTCGCAGTTCGACGACCGCGTTCCGGCGGTAGCCCTCCTCGTCCGGCCTGTTCGTCGTCTCCAGGCGGCCGCGGAGGACTCCCCCGGCGGCGGGCGCGAGCTTCCCCGTGGCCTTGCCGCCCCACTCCGGCCCGTTGTCGCAGGGCGCCGGCTCCGTGGCGCAGTCCTTGTACAGACGCCACCGGTAGGTGAACCGTCCCTCGGGGTCGATCACGACGTTGCCGTGGCCCCAGCTCCAGGTCCCCACGAAGGGCGCGAGCCCCGACGGCCGGTCGAATGCGGGCCGGGCGCCGTAGCGGCCGATCCAGAGGCGGGTCGGCGCGGGTTTCTCGCTGCTGTCGGGCAGGGATCCCTCGCTGGTGTCGGGCGCGGCTCCCACCCCCAGCGCGATGACCGTTCCGTCGAGTTCGGCGGCGCCGTACAGGTCGTAGACCTCGTGGAAGAGGTTCTTCCCGGTCGGCGCCTTGGTCCAGCGCCGACCGTCCGCCGACGTCCACAGGGCGCCGACGGGCTGCCCGTGGAGGGCGTCGAGGGCCCGGCCCGAGGCGATGTAGCCGCCGGTGACGGCGCTCACCCCGTTGACGGACTGGAACTTCCTCGGGGTGACCCCCCGGTCGGGAAGGCGGCCCACGTCCATCGGCTCACCGGCGGTCCACGCCTCCTCGCCGCCCCGGCTCCAGAAGGTGGACACGTACAGGCCGGGTTCCTCGCCCGTGCTCTCGGGGTGGCTGATCAGGACGCTGCCGCGGGGACCCGTCGCCCCGGCGCCGTTCAGCTCTCCCCGGAAGAGCTCGGGACGGCTCTTCCAGGTCGTGCCGTCGGCGGAGGTGAGGACGACGCGCTTCGACGCGGACGTTGTGTCGGCGCACCGCGCCGACACAACGAAGCCGTGCGCGTCGGCGAGGACCGACACCTCGGGTTCCAGCGTCGGTGACGCCGGACAGGGCACCACGTGGGGCTGGCCGAAACCCCCTCCCTTCCCGGCGGTCCACAGACGCAGGGACTCTCCCCGGTAGGAGTCGTCGGAAGGCTGCTCCTCGCCGAACGGTCCGCCGTCGTGAGCGACGACGACGGTGCCCCGGGGGCCCCGGGCCAGGCCCAGCACCTCGTCGGACGGGCCGCCGCCGGCCAGGATCTCCGCGGGGCCCCACTTCCCCTTCCCGCCCTTCCCGGTGGACCGCCACACGGCCGGCACGGTCGTGCCGGCGTTCGGCGCGTTGCCCGCCAGGGTGGCGCCGTCGGCGGTCGCGGTGACGTGGTTCACGAACGCCGCCTCGGGGCCGGTCTCGTACCAGGTCCGGCCGTCCCGGGAGCCGTAGAGCCCGCCCGTCCTCCGGTACGGAACGCCCAGGACGAGGAACTCCGCCGAGGTCGCGGTGACCTGGAGGGGCCGCAGTCCGTGGAAGACGTACGACGTGTCCTCCTGGGGCACCCGGACCCACTGGATGCTCGCGGGGTCCGGCTCGCGGTCCTTCCGGGAGTCCCCGGACCCCTGGCACGCCGGCACCAGGAGGAGGGCCGCCGCCACCGGGGCCAGGAGCCGTCCGCCCCGGCGGGTCCGGGACCGGCCCCGCGCGGCCGGTGCGGCGCGCATCAGCTCTTCCCCGGGCAGCGCGGTGACGTCGCCGGCAGGTGGCGGTAGGCCCCGTCCGGGTCCTGGGCCACGCACAGCGGGTCGGCGGCGGTGGTGGCGGTGTAGCGGAAGGGCTTGCCGTGGTCGTCCAGGACGACCTCCCCCTTGGACCCGCCGCTGCTCCAGCGGACGACGATGTGGAACTCCGTGTCGTACTTCATGGTCTTCGGGCTGATGACGAAATGTTCCGCATCGCCTTCCTTGATGGCGTACGGCCATCTCGTGACCGTCTTCTGCTCGGCGCTCGGACGGGGGTCGGGCACGGGCACCAGGGGGGCGCCGTCGACGTCGAGGTCGACCTCGAAGGCACGGACGGGGACGTCCGACGCGCAGATGACGCCCAGGTGCGCCCCCTCGGCGGGCGGACGCCGGGAAACGATCACCGTGCGCGCCCCGGTCAGGACGATCTCCTCCCGCGTGGTCCCCTGGAGGGTGACCTCGATGATGCTTCCGTCGGCTCGGATACCGCCACGGGGAAACGTGCGCACCATGGGCAGTCCCTCGGCTCCGACGTCGAGGCCGGGGACGACCGCCGAGTCGCCGCATTCCCAGTTGTCCGCGGTGGAGTCGGCCACGGCCTCGGTCCTCACCTTGGCGTCGACGGTACGGAGCGGCCCGGGATCGTCCTGCCGGAGGGCGAGGACACCGCCCACCGTCGCGAGGACGGCGAGGACGGGCAGGCCGGCGAAGACCAGCCACCGTTTGGACGGGGAGGAGTCGAAGTAGTTCCCGATCTGGATGAGGTCGCCGCCGACCCTTCCCCCGGCTTCGTTGTGGGTGCCGGAGTCCTCCTCGCGCCGTGGGTCCACGCGTCTCGCCTCTCCTCGTCGGTGACCACTCCCTGTACGCGGGCGCGTGGCCCGGCAGGTCACTCGTCCGTTCGCCCGCCGCCGGGGGGCGGGGCGTCGCCGAAGGTGTCGCGGGACTGCGTCAGGTCGCCCCGCACCGTCGAGTTCTCCACCGAGTTGGAGACGCCGCCGGGGTACGGGGCCCTTCCCCGGGGACCCCGTCCGGCCGTCACGTCCCGTGCCTGGAGGACCGACCCCTCCACCGTCGCGTCACGGACGACGTTGGTGACGTCCCCGTGGTGGCCGGCGGGCGGGCCGGAAGGGGTCCGGCGGGTCCGCACCGTTCCGTAGGCGGCGAGCGCCAGGCCGGCGATTCCCACGAACACCCCGATGACACTGGCCAGGCGATCGGCGGACTCCAGACCGGAACGGACGAAGAACACGCCGAGGGCGACCAGGCCGATGCCGCCCAGAACCGCCCCGGCCCATGCCCGTACACGCCGCGATGCCACAGCGCCCTCCCCCGTTCGACGAGCTCCGGCGCCCATTCTGGCCCGGCCGCTGCCCCGGTGTTCCGCGAACGCGCCAATTGGCCTGGTCTCCCGCCGCGTTCATCCGGGCGCCGGTTGCCGGGCGCCCGGCGCCCACCGGCGCGAGGAGGAGGCACGGCCGCATCCCGTTCCGACCGGCGGGACGACGCGTCCAGCTTCCGAGACGCCGTTGACCCGGTGCGGGGTGGCCGCTACGTTCACGCCATGTTGCGTACAGCCCTGCTCACCACGCGCGGTCACATCGACCTGCTGCGGGTGGCCTCCGCCGCGTGTCGCCGCGGCCGCTGACGCCCTTTCACCGCTCTTCGCACCCTTCTGACGCCCTGATCGCCGTGTGCGCGCGCCCGTTCCGCGCCCACGGGCGCTGACGCGTACCCTCGCCGCCCCCTCCCTCCCGGAGTCCGTCATGACGGTCGACCATGCCCCACCCCCCTCGGCCCCTATCGCGCCCGACATATCGGTTCTGCCCGATCCGGACGTCGAGTCCCTCGCTCCCGCACGGGGACCCGGGCGCGGCTTCTCCGTCCCCCGCTGGCTGCGCCGGACCGTGGGACCGCTGCTGCTGCTCCTCGTCTGGCAACTGTCGAGCTCGGCCGGGGTGTTGCCGGCGGACGTGCTCGCCTCGCCGGGGACCATCGCCCGGGCGGCCGGCGAGCTGATCGGGGACGGCACGCTGCCGCACACGATGGGGGTCTCGCTGCGGCGGGTCGCCGTGGGGCTGCTGCTCGGCGGGACGGTGGGGATCGCACTCGCCCTGGTCTCCGGGCTCTCGCGCCTCGGGGAGGACCTCGTCGACGCCCCCGTGCAGATGCTGCGGACGGTGCCCTGGGTCGGGCTCATCCCGCTGTTCATCATCTGGCTGGGCATCGGGGAGGCCCCGAAGGTCGCGCTCATCGCCCTGGGCGTCGCCTTCCACCTCTATCTGAACGTGTACGCCGGGATCCGGGGCGTCGACGCCCAGCTCGTCGAGGCCGGGGAGTCCCTGGGGCTCGGCCGGTGGGGCCTGGTCCGGCACGTCGTCCTGCCGGGCGCGCTGCCCGGCGCCATGACCGGCCTGCGGTACTCGCTCGCCACCGCCTGGCTCGCGCTCGTCTTCGGGGAGTCGATCAACGCCGACGCCGGGATCGGCTTCCTCATGAACCAGGCCCGGGAGTTCTTCCGCACGGACGTGATCGTCGTCTGCCTGGTCGTCTACGCCTTCCTCGGCCTGCTCGCCGACGCCCTCGTCCGCACTCTCGAAAGGCTGCTGCTGCAATGGCGACCGACCTTCACCGGGCAGTGACCGTCCGGGGTCTCACCCGCTCCTTCGACGGCCGTCCCGTGGTCGACGGGCTCGACCTGACCCTCCACGCCGGGCAGTTCACCGCGCTGCTCGGGCACAGCGGCTGCGGCAAGTCCACGCTGCTGCGCGTCCTGGCCGGGCTCGACCGGGAGATATCCGGGACCGTCCTCGTCCCGCGCCGCCGCGCCGTCGCCTTCCAGGCGCCGCGCCTCATGCCCTGGAAGAAGGTCTGGCGCAACGTGCTGCTCGGGCTTCCGGGCAAGCCGGGCCGGGAGGTCGCGGAGAAGGCCCTGTCCGAGGTCGGCCTCGGCGAGCGCTCGGGCGCCTGGCCGAAGACCCTCTCCGGCGGCGAGGCCCAACGCGCCTCCCTCGCCAGGGCGTTGGTACGGGATCCGGACCTGCTGCTGCTCGACGAGCCGTTCGGCGCGCTGGACGCGCTCACCCGGATCAAGGCGCAGCGCCTGGTGGCCGAGCTGTGGCAGCGGCGCGGCTGCACGGTCCTGCTCGTCACGCACGACGTGGACGAGGCGCTGCTGCTCGCGGACCGCGCGCTCGTGATGCGGGACGGCGTCATCGCGTACGACACCGCCGTCGACCTGGACCGGCCCCGCTCCCCCGGCGATCCCGCGCTGGCCGCGCTCCGCACCCGGCTGCTCGCCGAACTCGGCGTGGAGGAGGGGGAGTCGGCCGGGAAGGCGGCTTGACCTCCATACGTCCCCCCTCCTGCCCTCGTACGTTCCCGGCGCCCCCTCCGTACGTCCCCGCACATCCCCGTAAGGCCTCGTACATCCCCGCACATCCCCGCACGTCCCCGTAAATCGCCCCGAGGAGAAAACTCGTGAAGTCCTTCCGCCTGTCCGCCGCCCTGCTCGTGCCACTGGCCCTCCTCGCCTCCGCCTGCTCCGGCGCCTCCGCCGCCGGTGAGGCCTCGAACACCGACGGCAAGGGCTCCCTCGTCCTGAACGTCGGGGACCAGAAGGGCGGTGCCGAGGCCCTGCTGCGTGCCGCCGGTGAACTCGACGACCTGCCGTACCGCGTCACCTGGTCGACGTTCACCTCCGGCCCACCCCTCCTGGAGGCGGTGAACGCCAAGGCCGTCGACATAGGATCCGTCGGCAACACCCCGCCCGTCTTCGCCGCCGGCGCCGGCTCGAAGATCACCGTGATCGCCGCGAGCCACGGCGACCCGGCGGGCGAGGCGGTCCTCGTCCCCAAGGACTCGCCGCTGCGCACCGCGCGCGACCTGAAGGGCAAGAAGGTCGCCGTCGCCCAGGGCAGCTCCGCCCACTTCCAGCTCGTCGCCGCGCTCGCGAAGGCCGGGCTGAAGCCGTCCGACGTCCGGGTCACCCTGCTCCAGCCGGCCGACGCCCTGGCCGCGTTCACCACCGGCAAGGTGGACGCCTGGGCCGTCTGGGACCCGTACACCTCGCAGGTCCTGCTCAGCGGGAAGGGCCGGATCCTCACCGACGGACGCGGAACCGTCAACGGCCTCAACTTCCAGGTCGCCGCCCCCTCGGCGCTCGCCGACGAGGAGAAGGCGAAGGCCATCGGCGACTTCGTCGAGCGGCTGCGCCGCGCCCAGGACTGGGTGTACGAGCACCCCGAGGAGTGGGCGACGGCCTGGGCGAAGGAGACCGGCCTGCCGTACGAGGTGGCCCTGGCCTCCGTGAAGCGCAGCAATGGCACCCGCGTCCCCGTCGCCCTCGACGAGGCGGCCATCGCCTCCGAGCAGAAGATCGCCGACACCTTCGCCGAACTCAAGCTGATCCCCAGGAAGTTCCGCTTCGCGGACTACGTGGACACCCGTTTCAACAAGGACCTGCCGCCGTCGACCACCGCGGCGCGCAGCTACGGAAAGGCCTCCTGATGAGCGTCCATCTGCACTGGTTCCTGCCGACCGGCGGCGACGGCCGGACCCTCGTCGACCGGCACGCGTACACGGACGGCGGGATCACCCGGAACCGGACCGTGTCCGGGGTGCGCGCGCCCGACATCGACTATCTGGTCCAGATCGCCAAGGCGGCCGAGCAGCTGGGCTTCGAGGCGGTGCTGACCCCGACCGGCACGTGGTGCGAGGACGCCTGGCTGACGACGGTCGCGCTCGCCCAGCACACCGAGCGGCTGAAGTTCCTGGTGGCGTTCCGGCCGGGGGTGATCTCGCCGGTGCTCGCGGCCCAGATGGCGTCCACGTACCAGCGGATCACCCGGGGGCGGCTCCTGCTCAACGTGGTGACCGGCGGCGACTCGGCCGAGCAGCGGCGCTTCGGCGACCACCTGGACCACGACCGGCGGTACGCGCGCACGGCCGAGTTCCTCTCGGTGGTGCGGGGCGTGTGGGGCGGGCGGCCTTACGACTTCGAAGGTGAGCACTTCCGCATCGAGGGCGGGCTCACGGCCCTGCCGCCGGACCCGCTGCCCGAGATCTTCTTCGGCGGCTCGTCCGAGGCGGCCGGGTCGGTGGCGGCGGAGCACGCGGACGTGTACCTGACGTGGGGCGAGCCGCCGTGGCAGGTGAAGGAGAAGATCGACTGGATCCGGCGGCTCGCGGAGGAGCGCGGCCGGACGGTCCGGTTCGGCATCCGGCTGCACACCATCTCCCGCGACTCGGCCCGCGAGGCCTGGGCGACCGCCGACCGGCTGCTCTCCGACCTCGACGCCGAGACGGTCGCCGCCGCGCAGGAGCTCCTCGGCCGCAGCGAGTCGGTCGGCCAGCAGCGGATGCTGGCGCTGCACCAGGGCGGTGCGCTGGACCGCGACCGCCTGGAGATCTCGCCGAACCTGTGGGCGGGCGTGGGTCTGGTGCGCGGCGGGGCCGGGACCGCGCTCGTCGGCAGCCACGCCGACGTCGCGGACCGGATCGAGGAGTACCACGACCTCGGGGTGGAGCACTTCGTGCTGTCGGGCTATCCGCACCTGGAGGAGGCGTACTGGTTCGGCGAGGGCGTGACGCCGGAGCTGGCGGCGCGCGGGCTGCTCTCCTCTCCCCCGGCCTCCCCGCTCCTGGGCGTCCCGGCGACGAACGGGCGCCCGGCCTCGGCGCCGGGCGGCGCGCCGCTGCTCGTGCCGGGCGGGCGCTAGGAGCCGGGGCGGGGACGGGGTACGGACGGGGGCGCGGCGCGGGCGGGGGCGGGGCGCGGGCGGGGGCGCGGGAAGATCCGTGCCCCCGCCCCGGTTGGTAGAAGCGTGAACGATTTCGTGAGGGAAGAAGCGGCGGTCGGGGAAGCCCGCGCGGTGGACGTCGTCGTGATCGGCGCCGGACAGGCGGGCCTCTCCGCCGCCTTCCACCTGCGGCGCACCGGCCTGGAGCCGGACCGGGACTTCGTCGTCCTCGACCACGCGCCGAGCCCGGGCGGCGCCTGGCAGTTCCGCTGGCCCTCCCTCACGTACGGCAAGGTCCACGGGATGCACGCGCTGCCCGGGATGGAGCTGACCGGCGCGGACCCCTCGCGCCCCTCCTCCGAGGTGATCGGCGCCTATTTCGACGTGTACGAGCGGACCTTCGGCCTGCGGGTCCACCGGCCCGTGGACGTCACCGCCGTCCGGGAGGGCGAGGGCGGCCGACTACGGGTGGAGACCTCGGAGGGCGTCTACGCGGCCCGGGCCCTGATCAACGCCACCGGCACCTGGGACCGCCCCTTCTGGCCGCGCTATCCGGGCCAGGAGACCTTCCGGGGGCGGCAGCTGCACACCGCCGGATACCAGGGCCCGGAGGAGTTCGCCGGCGAGCGGGTGCTCGTGGTGGGCGGCGGGGCCTCCGGCACCCAGCACCTGATGGAGATCGCGGAGGTCGCCGCCGACACGTTCTGGGTGACCCGGCGCGAGCCCGTCTTCCGCGAGGGGACGTTCGGCGAGGCGGAGGGGCGGGCGGCCGTCGCGCTCGTGGAGGAGCGGGTGCGGCGCGGACTGCCCCCGCAGAGCGTCGTCTCGGTCACCGGCCTCCCCCTCAACGACGCGATCCGGGCGGCCCGCGCGCGCGGAATCCTGGACCGGCTCCCGATGTTCGACCGGATCACCCCGACCGGGGTGGCCTGGGAGGACGGCCGGAGCGTCGACGTGGACATGATCCTGTGGGCGACCGGCTTCCGGGCCGCGATCGACCACCTGGCCCCGCTGCGGCTGCGGGAGCCGGGCGGCGGCGTCCGGCTGGAGGGCACGCGCGCGGTACGGGACGAGCGCGTCCACCTCGTGGGCTACGGCCCCTCGGCCTCGACGATCGGCGCCAACCGGGCCGGGCGCGCGGCGGTCTCCGGCGTCCGGCGGCTGCTGCGCCGCGAAGGGGACCGGGACGGCGAGCAGGCGGCCGTCCCCACCGGCTGATCCGTCCCGTCGGCCGATGTGTCCTCACCGGCTGACGCGTTCCCGTCGGCTCAGGGTTGGCCCGACCTCCGGTTGGCGTTGAACTCGGCCACGTTCGCCTGGTGGGAGGCGTAGTCGGCGGTGAAGCGGGTGTCGCCCGGGGCCACCGTGACGAAGTAGAGCCAGTCCCCGTCCGCCGGACCGATCACCGCGTCCAGGGCCTGCTCTCCCGGGTTGCCGATGGGGGTCGGCGGCAGGCCCTTGCGCGCGTAGGTGTTGTACGGGCTCGTGGAGCGGGTGTCCTCGCGGGTGGTGTCCACGGTGCTGCGGTCGAGCGCGTAGTTGAGGGTCGAGTCCATCTGGAGGGCCATGCCCCGGGCGAGCCGGTTGTGGACGACCCGGGCGACCTTGGCCATGTCGTCCGGGTTGTCGGCCTCGGCCTGGACGATGCTGGCCGCTGTCACCGCCTCGTACACGCTCATTCCGTGGGCCTTGGCGCCCTCGGCGATCCTCGCGGTGCCGAACCGCTTTCCGGCCGTGTCCACCATGAAGCGCAGCAGCCCTTCGGGCGTGGTGGTGGAGAGGACCGGATAGGTGGCGGGGAAGAGGTAGCCCTCGGGGTTGCCACGGGCCTCGACGGGCAGCGGGAGGGCGGTGCCGGGCGCGGTCGCGGTCTTCCGGGCGGTGCCCCCGGGCAGTCCGAGCGCCCGGTCGACGGAGGCGTAGACCTGGGCGGAGCGGCGGCCCTCCGGGACGAGCAGGGGGCGGGGCCGCTCGGCGGCCGGGCGCTCGTCGCGGGCGAGCAGCAGGGGGACGGCGACCGCCGCGGCCACGGCGAGGACGGCCCCGAGGAGGAGCACCAGCCGGCCGCGGCGGGTGAGCCGGGGGCGGGGACGGTGCGGGGGTGCGTACGGTGTCGGCCGGTACGTCATGGGCGCACGCTAACCCGGCCCGTACGGGAATCCGGGGAACCCCGCACGCGACGGCCCCCGTACGGAGGCCGGGCGCCCGTCTTCCGGGGCGCTCACGCGGTCCGGGAGACGGCCGCCCCCACCGGTTCGTCCTCCGGGGCCGTGGCGCCGTCCCGGCGGACCAGGGCCGCGTACCGCCCGTCCCGGGCGAGCAGCTCCTCGTGCGTCCCGCGCTCCGCGATCCGCCCCTCCTCCAGGACGACGATCTGGTCGGCGTCGCGGACGGTGGAGAGCCGGTGGGCGATGGTGATCGTGGTGCGGCCCGCCGACAGGGCGTCGATGGCCTGCTGCACGGCGTGCTCGGTCCGGGTGTCCAGGGCGCTGGTCGCCTCGTCGAGGATCAGCACGGGCGGGTCGCGCAGGATGGTGCGCGCGATGGCGAGGCGCTGCTTCTCTCCGCCCGAGAAGCGGTAGCCGCGCTCGCCGACCAGGGTGTCGTAGCCGTCCGGGAGCGAGGCGATGTGGTCGTGGATCTGGGCGGCGCGGGCGGCGGCCTCGATCTCCTCGTCGGTGGCGTCCGGCTTGGCGAAGCGGAGGTTGTCGGCGACGGAGGCGTGGAAGAGGTACGTCTCCTGCGAGACGACGCCGACCGCGCGGGCGAGGGTGTCGAAGTCCAGGTCGCGCACGTCGACCCCGTCGAGGGTGACGCGCCCGTCGGTGACGTCGTACAGCCGGGGCACCAGGTAGCTGAGGGTGGACTTGCCGGAGCCGGTCGGGCCGACGACGGCCAGGCTGCCGCCGGCGGGGACGGTCAGGTCGACGGCGTCCAGGGTCGGGCGGCCGGGGGCGCCGGGGTCGTAGCGGAACCCGACCTTCTCGAAGGAGACCTCACCGCGGACCTCCGGGAGCCGGACCGGCTCGGCGGGCTCGGTGATGTCGACGGGCAGGTCGAGGTACTCGAAGATGCGCTGGAAGAGCGCGAGGGAGGTCTGCATCTGCACGCCGGTGGAGAGCAGGCTGACGGCGGGCCGGAAGAGGCCCTGCTGGAGCGAGACGAAGGCGACGAGCGTGCCGAGGGAGATCGCGGTGCCGGCCGGTCCCGCCGCCAGTCCGGCGGCCCAGTAGATCAGGGCGGGCATGGCGGCCATGACGATGCCGATGACGGACATCCGCCAGCGCCCGGCCATGGAGGAGCGCACCTCCAGGTCGACCAGGCGCTCGGACTCCTCGGCGAAGGCCCTGGTCAGCGAGTCGGAGCGGCCCATGGTGCGGCCGAGCAGGATGCCGCTGACCGAGAGGGACTCGGTGACGGTGGCGGCCATGGCGGCCATCTGCTTCTGGCGCCGGGTGGTGATCCGCTTGCGCTCGCGGCCGACGCGGCGGCTGATCCAGACGAAGACCGGCAGCAGGGCCAGCGAGACGAGGGTGAGCCGCCAGTCGAGGGCGAGCATGGCGACGACGGTCGCGACGACGGCGGTGAGGTTGGAGACGAGGGAGGTGGCCGTGGAGGTCACGGTCGCCTGCATCCCGCCGATGTCGTTGGCGATGCGGGACTGGACCTCGCCGGTACGCGTGCGCGTGAAGAAGGCGAGCGGCATCCGCTGGAGCTGCTCGTAGACCGCGGTGCGCAGGTCGTGCATGACGCGCTGGCCGACGGTGGTCGAGATCAGGGTCTGAAGGACGCCGAAGACGCTGGTCAGGACGGCGGTGACGATCATGCCGAGGGCGAGCAGGGTGAGCAGGCCGGTGCGGCCCTGGGGGATCGCGACGTCCAGGATCTCCCTGAGCAGGAACGGCGAGGCGACCGTGACGAGCGAGGCGGCGCCGACCAGGAGGCCGACGAGCGCCAGGCGCGCGCGGTAGGGGCGGAAGAGCCGCAGGATGCGCCGCACCTGGGCGGGCTCCTTCGGTTCTCCGGGGTCGCGGGGCGGGGGCGTCCATTCGGGCGGGTCGTGGGGGCGCATGGGCTCCTTCGAAGGGTTCGGTGTCGATCAGAGCATAGGTCACTGTTACCTATCCTCACAATGACCGGCGTCCTGATATTGTTCCCGTCATGAGCACTACCGACCGTACGAGTGATCCGGACGCTCCCGAACGCACGGACGGGACGGAGGACGCCGCGGGCAGCACGGACGGGGCGGGCTCCCCGAGCCGCGCGGACGGGACGAACGGGACGGGCGAGGCCCGCGCCCCCGGCCGCGTCGGCCGACCGCGCGCCTCCGACGCCGACGGGCTCCTCGCCGAGCAGCTGCTCCGGCTCACCC
This sequence comes from Streptomyces sp. NPDC093071, assembly GCF_044754545.1. NCBI lineage: Bacteria > Bacillati > Actinomycetota > Actinomycetes > Kitasatosporales > Streptomycetaceae > Streptomyces > Streptomyces sp. NPDC093071. Next base: position 1,086,098 of record NZ_JBIVPH010000002.1, read on the forward strand.
GCCGGCTGCACCGCATCCAGAAGCGTCATCTGGAGCCGGTCGGCATCACCCCCGCGCAGTCCCGGCTCCTGCGCACGGTCGCCGCCTTCGGGGAGCCGCCCCGGATGGCCGACCTCGCGGCCCGTCTGGAGGTCGTTCCCAGGGCGGTGACCAGCCTCGTCGACGGCCTGGAGGCGGCCGGCCGGGTGCGCAGGGCACCCGATCCGGACAACCGCCGGGTGATCCGGATCGAGCTCACCGACGCGGGCCGCGCCACGCTGCGGGAGCTGCGCAGCGCGCGCCGGGCCGCCGCAGAGGACATCCTTGCTCCATTGACCGCCGAACAGCGCGAGGTGCTCGGAGGCCTGCTGACCGCCCTGGTCGACCCCGGCCCGGAGGGCGGCCGCTGACCCCTCGGGGACGGGATCGCGCCGAAGGGGAGCCGTGCCATGCCGCTGCTGGAACCCGACCCGCAGGCCCTCCGTCCCGGCCGGGAACGGACCCCGGCCCCGGACCGGGTCCCGGAGCTGCACGCCAAGGGGACCTCGCGCCGGCTGCGCGAGGAGCTGACCGGGATCCTCGGCCCGGGGAAGGTGCTCGGAAGGATCTCCGACCTGGTCCGCTACGCCTCGGACGCGAGCCCCTACCGCTTCGTCCCGCAGGTCGTCGTGGTCGCCGAGGACCTGGACGACGTCTCCGCCGTCCTGTCGTACGCGCACGGCAAGGGCCGCGAGGTGGTCTTCCGGGCCGCCGGGACCAGCCTCAACGGGCAGGCGCAGGGCGAGGACGTCCTGGTGGACGTGCGCCGCCACTGGGCCGGCGTCGAGGTCCTGGACGGCGGCGCCCGCGCCCGGATCCGCCCCGGCACCACCGTCGTCCGGGCCAACGCGGCGCTCGCCCCGTACGGGCGGGTCCTCGGCCCCGACCCCGCGAGCGCCATCGCCTGCACGATCGGCGGGGTCGTCGCCAACAACGCCTCGGGCATGACCGCCGGCACGACCCGCAACTCGTACCGGACCGTCGCCTCGCTCACCGCCGTCCTGCCGAGCGGCACCGTGGTCGACACCGCCGACCCGGGCGCCGACGAGGAGCTGGCGCGCGCCGAGCCGGCGCTCTGCGCGGAGCTGCTGGCGCTGAAGGCCGAGATCGAGGCGGACGCCGAGCTGACCGCCCGCATCCGGGCCAAGTACACCCTCAAGAACACCAACGGCTACCGGCTCGACGCCTTCCTCGACGGGGACACCCCCGTCGAGATCCTGCGGGGCCTCATGGTGGGCTCCGAAGGCACCCTCGGCTTCCTCTCCGAGGTCGTCTTCGACACCCTGCCGCTGGACCGCGAGGTCTCCACGGCCCTGCTCTTCTTCCCCTCGCTCCCGGCCGCCGCCGCGGCCGTGCCGCTGTTCAACGACGCCGGGGCGATCGCCGTCGAGCTGATGGACGGCAACACGCTGCGGGCCTCGGTCAGCGTGGCGGGCGTGCCCGCCGACTGGGCCGAGCTGCCGAAGGACACCACGGCGCTCCTGGTCGAGTTCCGGGCGCCGGACACCGCCGCGCTGGAGGCGTACGAGCGGGCGGCGGACGCGGTCCTCGCCGGACTCGACCTGACCGCCCCGGTGGCGTCCGTGGAGAACGCGTTCACCCGCGACCCCAAGCGGATCGGCGGCTACTGGAAGGCCCGCAAGGCGTTCGTGACGGCGGTCGGCGGCTCGCGCCCCTCCGGCACCACCCTGATCACCGAGGACTTCGCGGTGCCGCCGGCCCGGCTCGCGGAGGCCTGCGCCGCGCTGCTCGACCTCCAGGCCCGGCACGGCTTCGACGCGGCCGTGGCCGGTCACGCGGCCCACGGCAACCTCCACTTCCTGCTCGCCTTCGACGCGGCCGACCCGGCCGACGTCGAGCGGTACGCGGCCTTCATGGACGAGTTCTGCAAGCTGACCGTGGAGCGCTTCGACGGCTCCCTGAAGGCCGAGCACGCCACCGGCCGCAACATCGCGCCCTTCCTGGAGCTGGAGTGGGGGACGCGGGCGACCGAGCTGATGTGGCGGATCAAGGAGGCCTTCGACCCGGCCGGGGTGCTGGCCCCGAGGATCATCCTGGACCGCGACCCGCAGGCCCATCTGCGCGGCCTGAAGACGATCCCGGCCGTGGAGCGGATCGCCGACCCCTGCATCGAGTGCGGCTTCTGCGAACCGACCTGCCCCAGCCACGACCTGACGACCACTCCGCGCCAGCGGATCGTGCTGCGCCGGGAGATGCTGCGGCAGAACGACGGCTCGCCGGTCGAGACCCGGCTCCTGGAGGAGTACGGGTACGACGCCGTCGACACCTGCGCCGGGGACTCCACGTGCAGGCTGGCCTGTCCGGTCGGCATCGACACGGGCGCCCTCATGAAGGAGTTCCGGCACGAGCGGCACTCGCCGCGCGAGGAGCGGATCGCCGCCCTGACCGCGCGGAACTTCCGGGCCGTGGAGGCCTCCGCGCGGCTCGCGGTCGCCGCCGCCGACCGGATCGGCGACCGGGTCGTGGAGTCGGTGACCGGCCTCGCCCGCAGGGCCGTCCGCCCCGACCTCGTACCGGAGTGGCTGCCGGAGGTCCCCGGCGCGGCCCGGCGCCGGCTGCCCCGCACCCACCGCCCGGCGGCGGTCGCCGTCTACTACCCGGCCTGTGTGAACCGGATCTTCGGCGATCCGGACGGCGAGCCCGGGCCCTCGCTGCCGGAGGCCGTCGTGGCGGTGTCGGCGCGGGCCGGGCGGCCGGTGTGGATCCCGGACGACGTGGCCGGCACCTGCTGCGCGACGATCTGGCACTCCAAGGGGTACGAGCGGGGCAACGAGGTGATGGCGAACCGGATCGTCGAGGCTGCCTGGGGGTGGACGGCGGGCGGACGGCTGCCGCTCGTGGTGGACGCCTCCTCGTGCACGCTCGGCATCGCGCACGAGGTGGTGCCGTACCTGACGGAGGAGAACCGGGAGCTGCACGCCGGGCTGACGGTGGTGGACTCGCTCGTGTGGGCGGCGGACGAGCTGCTCCCCCGGCTCGACGTGCGCCGCCGGGTCGGCTCCGCCGTCGTCCACCCGACGTGCTCGATGCGGCACCTGGGCGACGAGGACCGGCTGACCGAACTGGCCGGGGCCTGCGCGGAGGAGGTCGTCGTCCCCGTCGACGCGGGCTGCTGCGCCTTCGCGGGCGACCGGGGGATGCTGCACCCGGAGCTGACGGCGTCGGCGACGGCCCGGGAGGCGGCCGAGGTCACGTCCCGGCCGTTCGACGCGCACCTCTCGGCCAACCGGATGTGCGAGATCGGGATGGACCGGGCGACGGGCCGGACCTATGTGTCGGCGCTGATCGCCCTGGAGCGGGCCACGCGTCCCTGACCCTCCGTCAAGACCCTTGTGTTCCCTGGTCGGCAGGGCCCCTCACCCCGGACGGTGAGGGGCCCTTCGTCCGTTCGGGTGAGGTGCGCAGGCGGGTACGGCTCCGCGCGGGGTGCGGAACAGTACAGTCCGATCATCCGTCTGCCCGTGTCCCGTCGGCGCCCCCACGGGCCGCCGGGGCCAGGGTCCTGCGCGGGACGCGCGCGACGGCCGTGCACACAGCTCCGGGAGGTTCCGTGAACGAGCAGACCCCGCCCACCCCGAGCCGCCGCAAGGTCCTCAGGACCACGGCGGGAGCGGCCGGAGCGGGCCTCGGCCTCGCCGCCGGAACGGAGACCGCCCGGGCCGCCGGGCGTGCCGGGCCCGCTCCGGCCGCCGTCCCCGTGCCCGCCGCCCCGGTGGCGCCCGGGCGCCGGAGCGCCACCATGGCCGGCGTCCCCTTCCCCGGCCGCTCGACGGTGCGGATCGGTCTGGTCGGTCTCGGCAACCGCGGCGGCTCCATGATCGGCCTCTATCTGTCCCTGCCCTGGGTGCGGGTGGTCGCCGTCTGCGATCCGGTGCGGGAGAAGGCCGAGAAGGCCGCCGCGAAGGTGGTGGCCGCCGGACAGCCGGCCCCCGCCCTGTACACCAAGGGCGAGGAGGACCACGCGAACCTCTGCGCCCGCGCCGACCTCGACTTCGTGTACGTGGCGACCCCCTGGGACAGCCACTTCGCGATCGCCCGGGCCGCGCTGCTGAACGGCAAGCACGTCGGCGTGGAGTGTCCGGTCGCGATGCGGCTCGACGAGCTGTGGGAGCTGGTCGACCTCTCGGAGCGGACCCGCCGGCACTGTATGCAGCTGGAGAACTGCTGCTACGGCCGGACCGAGATGCGGGTCCTGCGGATGGCGCACGCGGGCAAGTTCGGCACGCTCCTGCACGGGGCGGGGGCGTACAACCACGACCTGCGGTCCCTGATGTTCTCCCCGACGTACTACGAGGGGCCCTGGCGGCGGCTGTGGCACACCCGGCTGCGCGGCGACCTCTACCCCAACCACGGCTTCGGTCCGGTCGCCGCCTACATGGACATCAACCGGGGCGACCGGGCGGTGAGCATCAGCAGCTTCGGCACCCCGGCGCTCGGCCTCGCCGAGTACCGGGAGGAGCACGTGCCGTCCGGCGACCCGAGCTGGAAGGAGACGTACGTCGGGAGCGACCGCACGGTGAGCGTGGTCCAGACGGCCAGGGGCCGGGTGATCCGGCTGGAGCACGACGTGTCCACCCCGCACCCGTACAGCAGGGTCAACAGCCTCGGCGGGACGCGCGGGGTCTTCGAGGACTATCCGGCCCGGGTCTACATCGAGCCGGACCACACGGACGACCGGTGGGGGGACTTCTCGGCCTACGCCGCCGAGTTCGACCACTGGCTCTGGAAGGAGCACGCCAACCCGCCGGGCGGGCACGGCGGGATGGACTACATCATGGTCTACCGCCTGATGCAGTGCATGAGGCTCGGGCTGCCGCCGGACTTCGACGTGTACGACGCCGCGACCTGGACGGCGCCGGTGCCGCTCAGCCACGCCTCGATCAAGGCGGGCGGGGCGCCGCAGGAGATCCCGGACTTCACGCGCGGGGAGTGGCAGAAGACCCGCCCGGGCCTGGACTCGGTGAAGCCGGACTGAGGGATTTCCTGTGCCTGGGACGCGTATGGGGGGGGCGGGCAGAACAGGTGCCTTCTAAGTACTTGGCCTCAGGTTCGAGTCTTGCCGGGGGCACACAGCGGGGCCGTTCTTCCAAGGAACGCCGAGCACGTTCCCCAGAGGAACAGCCACTGTGTTCCCCAAAGGCGCAGCACTCGCGTTCTGATGGGTGGCACGCTCGCCACGACGCTGAGAGGGCAGGCCAGACCGCGTTCAGTCGATCTTGGCCTCCAGCAGCTCCAGCGCCTCCTCCCACCGGAAGCGGTCCGCTCCCCCGCCCGCCTTCGGCCGATGCGGCTCGTACGACCCGACCAGCACGCCCATCGACCGCAGCCGCTCCAGGCTCCGCCCGTACGCCGGGTGCGCGGCCATGGCCGCGTTCACGTACGGCAGCACGGCCGTCGAGATCCCCATTCCGTACGCCTCGCACAGGATGCCCAGGGCGAGGGTGTCGGCGATGCCGGCGGCCCACTTGTTGACGGTGTTGAACGTGGCCGGCGCGACGGCGATGGCGTCGGCGGGCGGGAGCGGGCGCACGTCGCCCGGTCTGCGCCAGGCCGAGCGGATCGGGTAACCGGTCTGGGCCTCAATCGCCTCGGTGTCGAGGAAGCCGAGTCCCTGCGGTGTCGCGACGACTCCGACGCCCCAGCCCCGCTGCTGCGCTGCGGTGATCAGCTTGTGGACGTCGCCCGCGATGCCGGCGGCGCAGACGACGACGTACAGGAACGGCTGTGCGCTCACGCGGGGACTCCCAGTCGGCGGCTGAAGTGGTGGAGCTCGGGCAGCGTACGTCGTCGGTCCCGGGCGGCCATGTCGGCGACCAGGTCGCGGACGGCGGGGCGGCGTACGTCCTGGGCGGCGCAGGTCTCGGCGATGCGGAGGGCCTGGTAGCCCTCGGCGAGGCGGCCTTGCTGGCTGTAGGCGCGGGCGGCTTCGACCCAGAGCGCTGCTCTGCGTTCGGGGGCGGGGATGTGCCGGCGCATGAGGGGCGCCGCGGCATGCAAAGCGATGCCTGCGTCACCGAACGACACCGAGGCGCTGACGGCGTGGATCGCGACGTTGGTCGGGCTGAAGTTGGCCCAAGCGTCGGGCTGGTCGAGAGCGACGTACCGGGCGACCTCCCGTGCCTCGTCGAGGAACTCCCGGGTTGCCGCGCGGTCGCCGCCGCGGCTGGCCGCAGTCGCTCCTCGGAGGAGCAGGAGGCCGACGGCGGCGAGGTACCGGGACGAGTGCCGATCGTAGGAACCGGCGAGCTGACCTGCCGTGTGGCGGACGAGGGTGACGGCCTGGGCGGTGTGCTTCTCACGGGTCAGGACGTGAGCGTGGAGGCGGACGCTGGAGGCAAGGACGACGGGATCGCCGGAGCTCTCGGCCTCCGCCATGGCGCGTCCCACCGCCAACCAGGCGTTGCCCTGGTCGCCCTGCTTGAGCAGCAGGCTCGTCGAGGTCCGGTACGCGGTGGCCAGAAGCCCGGCCGTCTCCTCGGCGTTGCGGTGGTCGTCGGCTGCCTGCCGCAGATCGGTGATGAGACCGGGCAGCATCGCCTCCAGCTCCGCGTAGTCGCAGGTGCAGAAGAGGCGGCGGGCTGTGGTGAGTCTGTCCCGCAGGGGCTGGATCTCGCCGTTCCACGAAGAGGCGGTGGCCGCTCTGGGGCCGGGGAGAAGTGAACTTACGAGGTCGTCATGGGCGGCGGTGGCGGGCGTGGCCGGGGCCGTGAGGGAGGCGATGCTCGCGGCCAGGAAGGTGCGGCGGCGCATGTCTTCTGTCTCGGGATCGTCGGGATGTGGCGCGGCGGACACGTGGGTGTGGCTCAGGCCGAGGAGGTGTGGCGGAATGCGGAGTTCGGCGGCGACGGCGCGTAAGACGCGGATGTCGTCCGTGCCTCGTCCGCCTTCCAGACGACTGAGCTTGGACTGGTGGTAGCCCAGGGCGGCAGCGACGTGGCTCTGTGACCGTCCGCTGAGTCGGCGGGCGCGCTTGATCGTCTCGCCGATCTTCTCGGCTTCGGTCTTCACGTCGGCCATCCATGCCCTTCCGTCCGTGTCGAGCATGCCCGCGGGAACGAGCGTATGCGAGCCGTCCGGGGCCGTCATGCAGCTTCTGCATAGCCGATGCAGCACGGGCACGGGCCATCGCGAACACCCGCCGTTCCACGGTTCCTTGGGCTGGTCGATCCCACCCCTGGAGGCTGCTCGTGGAAGCGCACCAGATCACTTTCTCCGTCCTGCCGACGCCGGCTGCCGTGACCACGGCACGCCGACGGGTCCGGGACACCATCCAGGACTGGGCGGAGACCCCTCCGGATTCCGATGTCGTCCACACGGCCGAAGTGGTGTTCAGCGAACTCGCGACGAACGCGATCCGGTACGCCGGACACCACCCGATCCCTGTGGACGTCCGCCTGTCCGGCGCGGTGCTGCGCGTAGAGGTCCGCGACCGCGGCCCCGCGTTGCCCGCCCCGACACTGCCGGAGGACGACAGCGAGGGCGGACGCGGCCTCTTCCTGGTCGGCGTGCTCGCCAGCCGCTTCGGCTCGACGCCCACGGACTCCGGCAAGTCCTGCTGGGCCGAGATCGACATGGCCGGGCCCTCGTCCCTCGCGGCCACAGCCACGGCCACCGCGTCCCTTCCCGTACAGAGGAGTTACACGTGAGCACCCGCGTCCCCGCCGTCACGGCCCAGGTGATCGCGATCCGGCCCGGCCGGCCCCTCGCCGGGGCCGTGACGGTCGACGGTTCAAAGAACGCCGCACTCCCGCTCGTCGCCGCTGCGGCCGCCCTCCTTCGCCCCGTACGTCTCGACAACGTCCCCGCCAGCTCGGACGTCCAGACACTGCTCGACCTGCTGGGGCAGGCGGGCTGGAACATCACCCACCCGGCCGGTGACAGCCACACCGTCCTCGTCCTCCCCGGCGAGGCCACCCTGACGCCCGACGGCTTGGGCGAGGCCGCGTCCAGCATCCGTGCCTCGTACTACCTCGTCCCCGCCCTGATCGCCCTGTACGGCCGTGCCCGGCTCCCCTGGCCGGGCGGTTGCCGGATCGGTGACCGTGGCATGGAGCAGCATTTCAAGGTGTACGAAGCCTTCGGCGACCGCGTCCGCGTGGACGATCGCGGGTACGTGGTCGAAGCCGGCAAGTCGGTCCCCGGCACGGTGTCGCTGGTCCTGCCGTTCCGCTCGCGCGGGGCGACGATCGCCGCGGTGCTGCGCGCCGTGGTCGCGGGCACGCCGCTGCGGCTCGGGCAGCCGAACCTCTCCCCGGAAGTCCTCGGTGTCGTGGACGTGCTGACGGCCCTGGGGTACGAGTGCCGTGCCGGCGAGCGCGTCCTCACCCTCGTACCGCCGGATTCCGTCTCGGAGGACGTGCCCGTCTGGAAGGTGCCAGGAGACAAGATCGAGGCAGGGACGCTGGCCTGTGCCGTGGCCGCAACCGGTGGCACGGCGCGGATCGAGGGCGTCCACGGACCCGACGTCGCACCGCTGGTCTCAGCCTTGCACCGGATGGGTGTCCCCACGACCGATGAAGCCGAGGCGCTCGTCATCCACGGCCGGAACACCCAGCCGGCCGGCCGCCCCCTGCGTGCCTTGGCCTCCCTCGCCCCCGGTGGCCTCGACGCCGACTTCGAACCGCCGCTCCTCGGCCTCGCCCTGGGCTTCCCCGGCACCCACCTGTTCTCGGACCCGATCAACCCCGGCCGCCACAGCAACCTCGTACCCCAGCTCGTCCGCATGGGCGGAGAGATCACCGAACTGTCCTCCACCGAATGCCGGTTCACCGGCCCCCAGCGACTGACCGGCGCCGGAGTGGAGGCGACCGACATCCGTACCGGATCGGCGCTGATGGTCGCCGGTCTCACCGCCCGGGGCGTCACCACGCTCGGCGGGGTCGACCAGATCCGTCGCGGGCACGCCGACCTCCCCGGCAAGCTCCTCGCCCTCGGCGCCGACATCTGCGAGGTCACCCCGTGACCGCCCCCAGACGCTTCCGGCGAATCGTCGCCACCACCGACGTCCACTCCGCCTTCGACGACGCCGTACCGATGCTCGCGCGCCTGCACGCCGCGAGGCGCGACAGCTTCGTCGTCGACTGCGGAGACTTCTTCGAGGGCACGGGCTACTACCGGCTCGGCCGAGGCCGGATCGAGCAGGACGTCCTCGTTCGTCTCTACGACGCTGTCGTCCCGGGCAATCACGGCTGGGTCCACCACTTCGAGCCCGGCCTCCACGACATCACGGTGTGCGCGAACGCCATCGACGACGAGACCGGCGAGCCGCTCTTCCACCCGATCCGCCTGGTGCGCGTCGGCTCACGACGTGTCGCCGTCACGGGGATCATCGGCCAGCAGGCGTTCAACGCCATTCCGGCCGACCAGCGCGCCGGTCACCGTGTCGGCGAGCCGGTCCGGGCGTTGCGCGAGCTGATGCTGGCCCATCACCACCAGGCCGACTCCTGGGTCGTGCTGAGCCATTCCGGGTTCGACGAGGACCTCAAGCTGGCCGCAGCGTGCCCGTTTCTGGACGTCGTCTTCGCCGGGCACTGCCACAGCGAGCGGCCGGAACCGGTGCCCGTCGGGGACACGCTGGTCCTCAAGGGGGGAGAGCTCGCGACCGGGTACGCGCTGGCCGAACCCATGGGCGTCGGCTGGGCCGCGCAGGTGGGATCCTTCCCGCCGGCGGCCGTCCTCCCTCCCGAGCTGACTCCCGTGCGGCAGGCCGTCGACGCCCTCCGCGAGGAACTGCGCACTCCGCTCGGCCCGCTCCGGCTCCCGTACAGGAACGGTCCGCTCGACCGTCGCGCCCTGCTCGCCGACGTCGCCGACCGCCTCCACCACGGCCTGGGCGCCGAAGCCGTGCTATTGAACGAGACCACGCTCCGGTCGCCCGAGCTGGGGACCGTACTCACGCGAGGCGGGCTGCTGGCCGTCGAACCCTTCGACAACCAGCTCGTGCACGCCCACGTTCCCGAGCGCTTCGCCACCGACCCGAAAGCGCTCCTCGCCCACCTCACCGAGCAGGCGGGCCCGGTCGTGTCCGCGCCCGGTCCCCTGCCGGACCGCCTGCCGACCGTGCTGACCACCGGTTATCTCGCCGACGCGTACCCCGGAGGCCGTACCCGACAGGCCGGCATCCGTCTCAGCCAGGCCGTACAGCGCACGCTCACCGATGGAGACTCCCGATGATCCTCACCGGCCCCGAAATCACCCAGGCCACGGCCGACGGACGCATCCGCATCTCCCCGTTCGAGCCGGCGCAGGTGAACCCGAACAGCTACAACGTCCGTCTCGGCAGCACCCTGCTCACCTACACCGCGGACACCTTGGACGCCCACCGGCCGAACGCCACCGAGTCGGTCGAGATCGGGCCGGACGGCTTCGAGCTCCAGCCCGGCCAGCTCTACCTCGGCCACACCATCGAGGAAGTCGGCTCGGACACCTTCGTCCCGCTCCTCTTCGGCCGCTCCTCGGTAGGCCGCCTCGGCCTGTTCGTCGAGATCACCGCACCCATCGGGGACATCGGCTTCCACGGCCAGTGGACGCTCATGCTCTCCCCGATCCGGCCGTTGCGCGTGTACCCGGGCATGCGGATCGGCCAGGTCATGTTCTTCGTGTCGGTCGGCCCGGTGGCGCTCTACGCGGGCAAGTACCAGTCCTCCGCCGGCCCCCGGCCCTCCGCGTACTGGCGCGACCTCGCCGCCCCAGGGGCGGTGGTCTCGTGATCCTCACCGGTCCCGCCATCGCCGCCGCCAGGGCCGCCGGCGAGATCACCATCGAGCCGTACGAGCCCCGGAGGATCTCCCCCAACGCCTACGACTGGCGTCTCGGCGACACCCTGCGCTTCCACGAGGGCTCGCTGGACGCGGCGAGGCCGACGGAGTTCCAGGAAGTGACGATCCCCGACGCGGGCTACGTGCTGCGGCCGGACGTCCTCTACCTGGGGACGACGTACGAGCGGACCGGCTCGGAGGCGTACGCGCAGTTCCTCAACGGCGACCGGACGATCGGCGCGCTCGGCATCTGGGTCCACGTGTCCGCTCCCCTCGGGCACCAGGGCCACGCCATCCGCTGGACGCTGGAGATCCGGGCGAGCCGACCGGTCCGGATCCATCCGCGCATGACGTTCGGCAAGCTCGTCTTCCTCCAAGCCCTCGGCGCCACGGCCAGCTACCAGGACCACGGCCTGAAGTACCGGACCAGCCAGGGCATCGAAGCGTCCCGCCTCTACGAAGAGAACCCGGGAGGCCCCGCGTGAACCCCACCGTCGTCACGGCCCTCGACCTGCCGTTCCCGAGCCCCGGCGGAAGCGTCGAGCTCTTCCTCGACCTGTACACCGGCCGCAGTCCCCTCCTTCCCGCGCGGTCCTTCATGCTCGCGCCCGAGCACAGAGGCCTGCGGCCGTCCGTGCCGGCCGGGCTGGAACTGGTGCGGGCACCGGGGAAGTGCCTGACCGGGTATGCGTTCCGCCGGTACGTCGCCACCCTCCAGCGCGCTCTCACCGAGGCGGTCGACCCGGGCGACGTCGAAGTTCTGCACCTGCAACACCTGGCCTTCGGCGCCACACCGGCCCTGCTTCGAGCCTTCCCGAAACGCCCTCGGATCGCCCTCGTCCACGGCACGGACCTCCTCTTCGCCGAGACGCACCCCGAGCAGCTCGCCACCCTGCGCGAGGCGGCCCGGGCCGCGGACGTCGTCGTGGTGCCGACCGGCGCGATGGCGGACCGACTGCTTCTCCTCGCCCCGGACATCCCACGCCGCAAGATCGAGAAGATCCCGTGGGGCATCCCGGACCGGCTCATCGCCAGCCCTCCCCCACGGCGCCGAAACCATCCCACCAGCCACCTGCGGATCCTGTACGCCGGCCGCCTCACCCCCGAGAAGGGCTTCGACACCCTCCTCACGACCCTCCCTCTCACCCGGTCCACCGAGCTGTCCATCGCGGCACCCCGAGCCGAGTTCCACGCGCTCCGCCCCCGCCTCCACCAGCTCGGAGTACACGTCCACTACCTCGGCTGGCTCCGCCGGCCGCAGCTCTGGAAGACCTTCGCCGACCACGACGTCCTGGTGATGCCCTCCACGACGCTGGAGGCCATGGGCCTCGTGGCCCTCGAAGCCCAGGCGTGCGGCCTACCCGTCCTCCACCAGCCGGTTCCCGGCCTCAAGGAGTCCCTGGGCGGCAGTGCCCTCGCCACCGACTTCGCCGACCCGCACGCCGTAGCCCGCGAACTCGACCGCCTCCGCACCAGCCCCGGCCTCCTGTCGGCGCTCCGTGCGGCCGGCGCCACCAACGCGGCTCGCTTCCCCCTGAGCACCACCGCCACGGCCCTCGCCGAACTCGGCAAGCGGCTCGCCTGATCACCCGTGGCGCACCCCGAAGAGGGCGGGCCGCCTCACTACGATCGGACCACCATGACGCTCGACATCCCGCGCATTGAGCAGCTCCTCCAGGACGGTGTCCGCGACCGGGTCTACCCGGGAGCCGTCTGGGCCGTCGGCAACGCCTCCGGTACGACGGCGAGTGGGGCGGTCGGCCTCCTCGACCCGACCCGCCCCGACGAGCCGATGCGGCTCGACACCGTCTTCGACATCGCCAGCCTCACCAAGATCGTCGCCGTGTGGGCCGTCATCGGCACCCTCGTCGAAGAGGGCAAGCTCCAGCTCCACACCCCGCTCGGCACCTTCTGGCCCGAGGTCACCGGCCATCCGCTCGCCCAGGTCACCACCCACGAGCTCCTGACCCACACGGCGGGCCTCCCTCTACGCGCCAACCTCAAGAACCTCTACGGCACCGACCCCCAGGACATCCGCGACGGTGTCCTCCACGAGGCCCTCCACCGCGCCCCGAGCGAGGCCGTCGAGTACACCGACCGAGCCGCCCTCGTCCTCGGGTACCTCGCCGAATACCTCGCCGGTCAGCCCCTCGACGTCATGGCGGCCAGCCGCATCTGGGAGCCCCTCGGCATGACCGAGACCCGCTTCGGCCCCCTGCCAGCGGACGTGGTCGCACGCTGCGCTCCTACAGAACTCGACGAGGAGTCCGGCACCCACATCAAAGGCACCGCCCATGACTTCTCCGCCCGCCTCCTCGGCGGCACCTGCGGCGTCGCCGGCGCCTTCTCCACCCTCGCCGACCTCAGCCGCTTCCTCCAGCACATGCTCGCCCCGACGCAGGCCGCCTTCGGCCCGACCTGGATCGCTGGCTCCCTCCACATTCGTACCGGCGAGCTCACCCCCTCCCGCGGCCTCTTCTGGCACCCCGCACCCGGCACCGATCTGCGTGAGGATGTCTGGGTCCACTACGGCTTCACCGGCACAGGTATGTGGATCAGCCCGAAGCAGCAACGCTGGGCGGCCCTCCTCACCAACAAGCTCTACTTCACACGCGATCGCGAGCTACTCGCTACCGCACGCGACGTGTTCCGTGCACTGGCTTTCGAACGCCCCTAAACCTTCCCGGGTCGGTGCACCCGCAACGCTCCCGTCGCAGGAAACTAGCAGAGGTCAAGCAGCAGGCTCCCGCCCGGGATGCCCCTTCGGTGGGTCAGAAGCTGGCAAGCCTGCACAGGACACCGCAAGCGATGATCCTTCAACTGATGGGTGGTGCGTCCCGACGCCCGCAAATGCCGATCCGGCCTCGGTGACCCTATCGGGAGAAGGCTGTCGGTCCAGTCCCGACGCTCGCCCCAGCCCAGCTAGCTCTCTCCGTAAAATGTCGTGCGCACAGAGCACTGACAGTGGGGTGGAACTATGCACAAGATCGTACGGTTGGAACTTCTGGGGCTTGCCGACTCTGACGATGACGAGCTGCTACGTCTTGGGAGCCAGTTGCGCCGCGCTCTCGAAGAGCTGGATGTAGTGGACGTACGGTCGGGGCGGTCCGCAGGAGGAATCTCGAACGGGGCCAAGAGCGGCGAGCTGATTGCTGCCGGATCGGTTGTCGTCACGGCCGCGTCCTTTGCCCTGCGTCAAGCTCTCCTCCTCGCCGACACCTGGCTGAAGAACCGGCCTGTGCGCGGCATCAAGGTGGAGTTGGAAGGCCGGGTGATCGAGTTGAGTGACGCCTCAACTGCCGAGCGGGAACGTTTGATCGACCAGTTCCTCGCTCACCACGAGGTCCCAGCCGAGCGTCAGACCGAAGAACATCCCGCCGAGCAGACCTGACAAATATGACCACACAGTCGTTCGACAAAGGAAACCGTGGTGCCCTGCTCATCGGGACGGGGACGTACGACCATCCGGACCTGCCAGCGCTCCGTTCACCTGAAGTGGACTGCACTCGCCTGGGCACACTCCTACGTGATCCCGAGATCGGCGCCTTCGAGGCCCAGACACTAATCGATGCCGACCGCTCCACGCTGGAGCGGGCGATTTACGAGTTCTTCCTCACCGCTCGGGGCGACGACGTGCGTCTCCTGTACCTTTCTTGTCACGGGATCTTGAACCGTAATGACAAGCTGCATTTCGCCATTCGTCAAACGGATCCCGAGCGACCCGCCTATACGACAATCCCTGCGTCGTACATCCACGAAGCCATGGAAGAATGCCGCGCACGGAGCATCGTCGTGATCCTCGACTGCTGCTACAGCGGCCTCTTCCTCCCAGGGGCGAAGAGTGACGAATCGGCGAGAGTCGAGGAGGCGCTGGCCGGCCACGGTCGCGTCGTCATCACTGCTGGCACCAGGTCACAGAGGGCTTGGGAAGGGCACCACTCCGATGCTGATACGCCCGCGCCGTCCCTCTTCACAGGGATGCTGATCGAGGGCATGTCCAGCGGTGCCGCCGATCTCAATGGCGACGGTTTCGTCACTCTCCAAGAGCTCTATCGGTATGCCTGTGAGCGTCTTCATCAGGAGGGGGCTGCACAAAACCCTCGTATGGGTGGCGAGATGCAGTACGACATCGCACTGGCCAAGGTTCGGAAGAAGCGGAAGCAGCGGTCCCCAGACCGCACGGACAGCCGGGTTCGTAGGTCCGCTGGGACCCGGGCGCGGCACAAGCCCGAGCCCTGGCAGACCCGTGCCGCCTCCGGTCCCGCTCGGCAGCCCGTCCTCTCCGACGGACTGTTGGCGGTACATGAGGCATACAGGCTGCATGTGATCGATCTCAAATCTCGGCAGCGGTCCGGTCTGATCCAGATGCGGTACCCCGGCAGCCCTGCCATTCATGCGGACACCGCCTATTTCCCGGGCAAAGACGGCCGTCTATATGCGGTCGACCTACGGACTGGAAAGCCCCGCGCATCTCATCCGGTACTGGTCCGCGACGGATTGCTGAGCGTTTCGAAGAATGTGCTATACGCGCCAGCCCAGGATGGCAGCTTGTACGCCTTCGACCCTTCGACACTCAGGCCCCTCTGGTCTCTCCCCACAAACAAGCTCACTATCATCTCCAGACCCAAACCCGCCGCCGGATACATGTTGTTCATGGCCAGGGAATCTCAGGCGTCGGGCGCCACGACAGACCCTGGAGCAGATCGCATAGTGGCCGTCTCCAAGGGACGTGAGGTCTGGTCGTGCAAAACCGACGCGCCTCTGTCCCCGAATTGGGCAGTAACGGACCAAGGCGTATACGCGGTCGTGCAGCCGAATGGCCCCTCAGCGCCTCAGCGGATTGTGGCGGTGAACCCTGAGAGCGGACAACTTCTTTGGTCGTTCAATACAAATGCCCGTCTCGCCGCAGCGCCGGTCGCGGCAGATGGGACATTGATCTTCGGCGACACAGAAAGGCGGCTCGTAGCTCTCGACACGAAGACTGGAGACCGCCTATGGGCCAAGGAGAAGAAGACTGAGGGACTTCTCCTCCACCAACCGCTTATTGCGGGTGACACCTTGTTCACGGCAGACCGTGCCGCAAAGTTGGCTAGCTGGAAGCTCCCGACAGGCCGAAAGATCCGATCGCAAGACCTTCTTGTGAGTCCGGACCCCCAAGGCTCCCCCGCGATCAGCGACGGTGTCATGTACGCCACGAGCTCCCAAGGTGATGTACACGCTCTACCCATATGAGTGCGCCAGACTGCCTCCACAAGGATGCGATGCCGAATCACGGTCGAATGCGTCCGCACCGGCGCGTCACCCTGCGCAGAAGGGATGTTTCCTGTCAGAGCGCCCGGAGCGGGCAGAGTGGAGCGCTGTCGCTCCGCCCGACTACGGGGGTGCGGCTAGGGTCCGACACAGCATGGTCGGCCTTCATCCAGCCTTGACTCCGCCTCAGTTGCCAGCGTCCACGTCCAGCCCAGCCGAAGATCCTTTTCTAGAGAAGACACAGCAGTCACGCGTTCCAGGCACCATCAGTCCATGGGTGCCGAGAGAGGGACACTTTGAGCCTGGTACGGACGACCACAGCACAGATATCTCCGCATGTCTCACAAGCGCGATCGAAGATCAAGTCCTGGCGTCTCCGCGTCAACCAGCGGGTTATCCGCACTCGGGTACGCGACTTCAGGTCCTCGCTTCAAACGCTTCGCGTGGCGGAAAGGTCTTTCCCGCATACCCACAGGGCATTACGGAACACGCGGATGACTCTCGAGACAGCGCCATACGGGTCGATGGGCGTGGCTCTCTTCGCCGCGTTGATGGGCTTGAAGATGATCAAGCCATCGGTGATCCTTCTCCACAACTTGGCACAGGCCGCTGGAGCCGACTCGACTGCACGGGCGGCGAAGTACGTTCTGTGGCAGCTCCGCCCTGAAGTCGCGAACCAACCCGCCCACGGCTGGGGCAGCCTCGTCTTCGTGGTCGTAGTATCCACGCCTCTGGTAGTGCCAGTGTGGTGGCTGATGGAACGCCGGATGGCACGAGGAGCCATCTTCCGCCACCAAGCGACGATGCGGACCTTGGATGCCCTCAACCTTTGCGCGGCGGCGTACAGACAGCCACCAGGAAACCGTACCTCGCAGCTTCGGGATCTCGATTGGGGACTGAGGGCAGCAGAGGATGCCATCCTTCGCGCTCATCGTCATGCCGGGACGATCCCTCGCAGATCAGTCAGGCGTGCGGCTGCGCGCTCACACGCGGCGCTGGTTGCCGGAGCCCTGCGAGCCGAAGCCCTGAAGATCGACGCAGAGCCAGATAGCGCACTACCACAGCTCGGGGCAATGCTGGTCACGATCGCGGAACGCTCTGCAGAGGGCCGCATCGGAGCCCTGCTGCCAGAAGCGGCCCTCTCAGGGGCCACCCCCGCGTCCGCGACGCGCACCGCGCTGCGGGAGTCCGCGCACGTGGCTTTGGTCATCATCGCTGCCATGACGGCAGCAATCGGGGCCTCTTCAGCACTCCCCGCCTTGGGAGCGAACGACGACCTGCGCCCCTGGCTCATCGCCGGATGCTCCGTACTGGCAGCCATCCTGGTCGGCGGCTGGCACCGCGTGGGTCGCCTCTTGGAGCTTGTGCCAGGCAAATAATGTCGGCGTTCAGGACCGCCGCTCCTTCGCCGCCCCAAAATCACCCGAAGTTCCGGGGAATGGCAGACCCTTGGATGCATTCGTGCAGGCCAGAGCCACCACTCCCCCACCCACCAGGTGCCTTCTAAGCACTTGGCCACAGGCCTGCCCCCATAAGTGAGGGGCCAGGCACGGTCATGTCCGGGCGCGGCATCCCGTCCGGTGGCGGCGCCAGCCGAGCGCGACCACGGCCGGATCCGTTCCCCCAGGTGGAAAATCGATTGCCGATTCTCGGCGAAAAAGCGAACCTTGCACGGTTTCCGACGCCGTCGCACCCCTCCGGCGCGCGTTCCCCCAGAAGGACCCGGAGACCCTGGGACGCCATGCAGATTCGAGATCTTCCCTACGCCGACCCGGGGACCCCCGACGTCCGTTCGGGCACGTGGTTCCTCGTCTGGCTCGGCCGCCGACAACTCGGCGGGCAGCTCAGGTCCCTGGCCTGGGGACTGCTGCACTACGCGGGCATCGCCGGGCTGCCGTTCGGCATCGGGCTCGCCGTCCAGGCGGTGGTGGACCGCGACGGCGGGCGGCTCGGGCTCGCCGGGGCGCTGCTCGTCGCCTTCGGGATCGCGATCGCGGCGGGCGACACGATGCTGCACCGCACCGCCGTCACCAACTGGATCACCGCCGCCGCCCGGGTGCAGCAGCTGCTGTCCCGCAAGACCGCCGAGCTGGGTTCCGTGCTGACCCGGCGGGTCGCGGCCGGCGAGGTCGTCGCCGTCTCCACCGGGGACGTCGAGAAGATCGGCTGGTTCGTCGAGGCCCTGTCGCGGTTCGCGGCGAGCGTCCTCGTCCTGGTCGCCATCTGCGCGGGCCTCCTCGTCTACCAGCCTGCCCTGGGCGCGGTGGTGGCCGTGGGCGTCCCCGTCCTCGCCCTCGCCGTGCTGCCGCTGCTCCCCCGCGCGACCCGGCGGGCCGACGAGCAGCGCGAGAAGGCGGGCCGGGCCACGGAGCTGGCCTCCGACACCGTCGCCGGGCTGCGCGTGCTGCGCGGCATCGGCGGCGAGGAGCTGTTCCTGAACCGCTACCGCGCCGCCTCCCAGGAGGTGCGCGGGGCGGCCGTCCGCAGCGCCCGCATGTGGGCGCTGATCTCCGCGGTCCAGGTCGTGCTGCCCGGTCTGCTGCTCATCGCGGTCGTGGTGTACGGCGCCCGGCTCGCGCTCGACGGGCGGATCACGGTCGGCGAACTGGTCACCGTCTACGGCGCCGTGGCCCTGGCCCACCATCCGCTGCGCACCGTGGAGGAGATCGCGATGGCCTTCGCCTTCTCCCGGCCGTCCGCGAAGCGGGCCGCGCGGGTCCTCGCGCTCGCGCGCACGACCACCGCCACCGGGACCGAGGACGGGACCGGGGACGGGGGCGGGGAGCGCCGGGCGTCCGGCGACCTGTACGACCCGCTGACCGGGGTGCGCGCCCCGGCCGGTCTGTTCACCGCCGTCGTCTGCGGCGACCCGGACGCGGCCGGGCGGCTCGCGGACCGGCTCGGCGGCCATCCGGCCGACCCCGGTCCCGAGCACGTCTCGGTGCTCCTCGGCGGGGTCCCACTCGACGCGCTGCCGCTGGAGGCTGCCCGTACCGCCGTCCTCGTGCAGGACAAGGACCCGGTGCTGCTCTCCGGCACCCTGCGCGAGCTGCTCGACGTGCCCGCGTCGGGCGCGGTGCGGGCCGGGGACGCGCTGGCCGCCGCCCGCTGCGAGGACGTGCTCGACGCGCTGGCCCAGGCGTCCGTGGACACCGGGGGCGATCCGATGCGGACCCGGATCACCGAGCGGGGCCGGTCGCTCTCCGGCGGCCAGCGCCAGCGCCTCGCGCTCGCCCGGTCCCTGGTGGCCGACCCGGAGGTGCTGGTCCTCGACGAGCCGACCTCGGCGGTCGACGCGCACACCGAGACGCGGGTGGCCGCCGGGATCGCCGGGCTGCGGGCGGGCGCGACCACCGTGGTCCTGGCCTCCTCGCCGCTGCTCCTGGACCGCGCCGACCGGGTGGTCCTGGTCCACGACGGCGCGGCGGTCGCGGTCGGCACCCACCGCGAGCTACTCGCCCGGGAGCCCCGCTACCGCGCGGTCGTCACCCGCGAGACGGACGAGGAGCTCGCCGCCGTCCCCGCTCCCGGGGACGCGCTCGAAGCAGACGCGCTCGAAGCACTGGAAGGGGAATCGGCATGATCGGCCTGGCGCCGCCCTCGTACGACCCGGCGGCCCCGACGACGGCGACGACGCTGCCCGTCGCCACGGCCGCGACCGTCCGCGGCTACGTCCGCGAGCTGTTCGGCCGCCACCGCCGGGCGTTCGCCCTGCTCGTCGGGGTGAACGCGGTCGCCGTGATCGCCTCGATGGCCGGACCGTACCTGCTCGGCTCGGTGGTGGACGACCTGGCGGCCGGGGCGCGCGAGCTGCACCTGGAGCGGACGGTCGCGCTGTTCGCGGTCGCGCTGCTCGTCCAGGCCGTGTTCGTGCGGCTCGTACGGCTGCGCGGGGCGGTGCTCGGCGAGGAGATGCTCGCGGACCTGCGCGAGGACTTCCTGGTGCGTTCGGTGGGCCTGCCGCCGGGCGTGCTCGAACGGGCCGGGACCGGCGACCTGCTCTCCCGGATCACCACGGACGTCGACCGGCTCGCCAACGCCATGCGCGAGGCCGTGCCCCAGCTGGCGATCGGCGTGGTGTGGGCGGGGCTGCTGCTCGGCGGCCTCGTGGTGACCGCCCCGCCGCTGGTGCTCGCCCCGCTCCTCGCGGCGCCGCTCCTCGTCGTGGGCTGCCGGTGGTACTTCCGGCGGGCGCCCTCGGCGTACCGCTCGGAGGCCGCGGGGTACGCGGCGGTGGCCGCCGCGCTGGCGGAGACCGTCGACGCGGGCCGCACGGTCGAGGCGCACCGCCTCGGCGCGCGCCGCGTCGCCCTGTCGGACCGGCGGGTCGGGCGCTGGGTCGCGTGGGAGAGGTACACGCTCTTCCTGCGCTCGGTGCTCTTCCCCGTCGTCGACCTCACGCACGTGGTGGTGCTGTGCGTGGTGCTGCTGCTCGGCGGGGCGTTCGTGCTGCGCGGCTGGATGGACGTGGGGCAGCTGACCACGGGCGCGCTGCTCGCGCAGATGCTGGTGGAGCCGGTCGGGATCGTGCTGCGCTGGTACGACGAGCTCCAGGTCGCGCAGGTGTCCCTGGCCCGGCTCGTGGGCGTCCGGGAGATCGAGCCGGAGGCGGGCGACGGGAAGGTGCGGCCCGAGGGCCGGACGGTGCGGGCGGACGGGGTGCGGTTCGGCTACCGGGAGGGCGTCGACGTGCTGCACGAGGTGTCCCTGCGGGTGGCGCCGGGCACCCGGCTCGCCCTGGTCGGTCCGTCCGGCGCGGGCAAGTCCACCCTCGGGCGGCTGCTCGCGGGGGTGTACGCGCCCCGGGCCGGGTCGGTCACCCTCGGGGCGGCCGAGCTGGCGCGGATGCCCGCCGAGCGGGTCCGCGAGCACGTGGCCCTGGTCAACCAGGAGCACCACGTCTTCGTGGGCTCCCTCCGGGACAACCTGCTGCTCGCCAGGACCGGGGCCGGCGACGCCGAGCTGTGGGCGGCGCTCGCGGCCGTGGACGCGGAGGGCTGGGCCCGGGCCCTCGACGGGGGCCTGGACACCGAGGTGGGCTCGGGCGGCCGGTCGCTCACCCCGGCGCAGGCCCAGCAGATCGCCCTGGCCCGGCTCGTCCTGGCGGATCCGCACACCCTGGTCCTGGACGAGGCGACCTCGCTGCTGGACCCGCGGGCGGCCCGCCATCTGGAGCGGTCGCTCGGCCGGGTCCTGGACGGGCGCACGGTCGTGGCGATCGCGCACCGGCTGCACACCGCGCACGACGCCGATCTGATCGCGGTGGTCGAGTCCGGCCGGATCAGCGAGCTGGGCAGCCACGAGGAGCTGGTCGCGGCGGACGGGGCGTACGCGGCGCTGTGGCGGTCCTGGCACGGGTGACCGGGCCCGGGGCGTACGCGAGGGGGCCCGCACCGGATGTCCGGTGCGGGCCCCTTCGCGTACGGGCGGGGCTACACCAGGCCGAGCGCGAAGACCGCGCCGATCCCGCCCAGGAGCATGAAGGCGGGGGTGAGGACCTTCAGCTCGACCCAGCTGCCGGCCCGGAACCGCATGAACTTGGGCGGGCCGACCGGGTACCAGAACTTGCGGCCGACGGGTATGGGCCAGAGGACCGGGCAGCCCGAGACCGTCAGGGCGTCGCCGATGTCGTGGACGAGGGCGCCGAGGACGATCGGCAGCCCGAGCCACAGGTACTCCTGGCCGGGGCCGGTGAAGAACCAGTTCGCGCCGTTGCCGGGGTCTTCGAGGATGTCCGCCATGATCCAGGCGCCGGCCGCGCCGAGCAGCCAGACCAGGACGTCGCTGGAGGCGCGGGCGGCCTTCCACAGGAGGCCTTCCACGGCCAGGACGACGTGGACGAAGAGGAGGGCGAGGACCGCCCACCGGCCGCCGCCGACCGCCGCCGCGGAGGCCCCGACGCCCATCAGGGCCGCCCAGAGCCAGGTGTGGGTGAGGGTCCGGTGTCCCCCGGTCCGCCGGGGGTCGGCCTTGGAGCGGGTGGCCTTGTAGACGGCGTACGACAGCTTGTCGATGATCCCGCAGAGGATCTTGGAGAGGGGGCCGAAGGAGCGGGATATGGTCGCGGACTTGTGGTCGAGGTCGGGGGCGAGGGCGGCGCCCGCGCAGATGAGCGCGCCGACGACGAGCACCGGCCAGGGCATCGGGCGGTCGTAGGCCGCCGCGAGGGCCCCGACCCCCAGCCAGGCCGCCGCTCC
The DNA here is from genome assembly GCF_044754545.1 of Streptomyces sp. NPDC093071. NCBI lineage: Bacteria > Bacillati > Actinomycetota > Actinomycetes > Kitasatosporales > Streptomycetaceae > Streptomyces > Streptomyces sp. NPDC093071. Next base: position 1,108,341 of record NZ_JBIVPH010000002.1, read on the forward strand.
GGACAGCGAGTGCGCCGGTCCCATCATGGTTGGCCCGCCCCGTTTCTCCCCTGCCGGCGCTCGGTTGACGTCCGGTCGACGGACGAGCCTACCGCTCGTGATCAACACCGTCGCCGGCCGGTTCCCTCCTCCGGACGGAATCCAGGCAAGATGGGGGCGTGACCCTTATCGACCAGCTCCCGCCGACCGCCGACCCCGACGCCCTCTTCGAGGCCTTCTCCTCCTGGGCCGAGGAGCGGGGCATCACGCTCTACCCGGCCCAGGAAGAGGCGCTGATCGAGGTCGTCTCCGGGGCGAACGTGATCCTGTCCACCCCCACCGGATCGGGAAAGTCGCTGGTCGCGGCGGGGGCGCACTTCACGGCGCTCGCGAACGACCAGGTGACCTTCTACACCGCGCCGATCAAGGCGCTGGTGTCGGAGAAGTTCTTCGACCTGTGCAAGCTCTTCGGCACCGAGAACGTCGGCATGTTGACCGGCGACGCCTCCGTGAACGCGGACGCGCCGGTGATCTGCTGTACGGCGGAGGTCCTCGCCTCGATCGCGCTGCGGGACGGCAAGTACGCCGACATCGGCCAGGTCGTCATGGACGAGTTCCACTTCTACGCCGAGCAGGACCGCGGCTGGGCCTGGCAGATCCCGCTCCTCGAACTCCCCCAGGCGCAGTTCGTCCTGATGTCGGCGACGCTCGGCGACGTGTCGATGTTCGAGAAGGACCTGACGCGGCGCACGGGCCGGCCGACCTCGGTGGTCCGCTCCGCGACCCGGCCGGTGCCGCTGTCGTACGAGTACCGGCTCACGCCCATCACGGACACCCTGACGGAGCTCCTGGAGACCAGGCAGGCGCCCGTCTACATCGTGCACTTCACGCAGGCGCAGGCCGTCGAGCGCGCGCAGTCGCTGATGAGCATCAACATGTGCACGCGCGAGGAGAAGGACAAGATCGCCGAGCTGATCGGCAACTTCCGCTTCACCACCAAGTTCGGCCAGAACCTCTCGCGGTACGTGCGGCACGGCATCGGCGTGCACCACGCGGGGATGCTGCCGAAGTACCGGCGGCTCGTGGAGAAGCTGGCGCAGGCCGGTCTGCTGAAGGTGATCTGCGGGACGGACACGCTCGGCGTGGGCGTCAACGTCCCGATCCGCACGGTGCTCTTCACGGCCCTCACCAAGTACGACGGCAACCGGGTGCGCACGCTGCGCGCCCGGGAGTTCCACCAGATCGCGGGCCGGGCGGGCCGGGCCGGCTTCGACACGGCCGGTCTGGTCGTCGCGCAGGCCCCTGAGCACGTCATCGAGAACGAGAAGGCGCTCGCGAAGGCCGGCGACGACCCGAAGAAGCGCCGCAAGGTCGTCCGCAAGAAGGCCCCCGAGGGCTTCGTCGCCTGGAGCGACACGACGTTCGAGAAGCTGATCGCGGCCGAACCCGAGCCGCTGACCTCCCGCTTCAAGGTCACCAACATCATGCTGCTCTCGGTGATCGCCCGGCCGGGCAACGCCTTCGAGGCCATGCGCAAGCTCCTGGAGGACAACCACGAGCCGCGCAAGGCGCAGCTGCGGCACATCCGCCGGGCCATCGCGATCTACCGCTCGCTGCTCGACGGCGGCGTGGTGGAGCAGCTGGACGAGCCGGACGCCGAGGGCCGCACGATCCGGCTGACGGTCGACCTCCAGCAGGACTTCGCGCTCAACCAGCCGCTGTCGACGTTCGCGCTCGCCGCGTTCGACCTGCTCGACCCCGAATCCCCCTCGTACGCCCTGGACATGGTGTCCGTCGTGGAGTCGACGCTCGACGACCCGCGCCAGATCCTCGCCGCCATGCAGAACAAGGCGCGCGGCGAAGCCGTGGGGAGGATGAAGGCGGACGGTGTCGAGTACGAGGAGCGGATGGAGCGGCTCCAGGAGATCTCGTACCCGAAGCCGCTGGAGGAGCTGCTCTGGCACGCGTACAACGTCTACCGGACCTCGCACCCGTGGGTGGGCGACCACCCGGTGTCGCCGAAGTCGGTCATCCGCGACATGTACGAACGGGCCCTGACCTTCACCGAGTTCACCTCCTGGTACGAGCTGGCGCGGACCGAGGGCATCGTCCTGCGCTACCTCGCGAGCGCGTACAAGGCGCTGGACCACACCATCCCGGACGACCTGAAGACCGAGGACCTGGAGGACCTGATCGCCTGGCTGGGCGAGATGGTCCGCCAGGTGGACTCCTCGCTCCTCGACGAGTGGGAGCAGCTGGCCAATCCGGAGGTCCAGACGGCCGAGGAGGCCCAGGAGAAGGCCGACCAGGTCAAGCCGGTCACGGCGAACGCCCGCGCCTTCCGGGTCCTGGTGCGCAACGCCATGTTCCGCCGGGTGGAGCTGGCCGCCCTGGACAACGTCGACGCGCTCGGCGAGCTCGACGCCGAGTCCGGCTGGGACGCGGACGCGTGGGGCGAGGCGATGGACGCGTACTGGGACGAGTACGACGACCTCGGCACGGGCCCGGACGCGCGCGGTCCGAAGCTGCTGAACATCGAGGAGGACGCCGCCCACGGCCTGTGGCGGGTCCGCCAGACCTTCGCCGACCCCAACGGCGACCATGACTGGGGCATCAGTGCGGAGGTGGATCTCGCGGCCTCCGACGAGGAGGGGCGCGCGGTCGTCCGCGTCACGTCCGTCGGACAGCTGTAGGAGGAGTTGCCGTGGTGACCAATCCCGCCGAGAGACTGGTGGACCTGCTCGACCTGGAGCGGATCGAGGTCGACATCTTCCGGGGCCGCAGCCCGCAGGAGTCGCTCCAGCGGGTCTTCGGCGGGCAGGTCGCCGGGCAGGCCCTGGTGGCGGCCGGCCGGACCGTGGAGGACGACCGGCCGGTGCACTCGCTGCACGCCTACTTCCTGCGGCCGGGCCGTCCCGGAGTGCCGATCGTGTACCAGGTGGAACGGGTGCGCGACGGGCGCTCGTTCACGACCCGCCGGGTCACGGCGGTGCAGGAGGGGCGGACGATCTTCAATCTGACGGCCTCCTTCCACCGGCCGGAGGAGGCGGGCTTCGAGCACCAGCTGCCGCCCCGGCACATGACGGACCCGGAGAGCCTGCCGATGCTGGTGGACGAGATCCGCGACCACCTGGGCGAGCTGCCGGAGGCCCTGGAGCGGATGGCCCGCCGGCAGCCCTTCGACATCCGGTACGTGGACCGGCTGCGGTGGACGAAGGAGGAGGTCGAGGGCGCCGATCCGCGCAGCGCGGTGTGGATGCGGGCCGTGGGGCCGCTGGGCGACGACCCGCTGGTCCACACCTGCGCCCTGACGTACGCCTCGGACATGACCCTGCTCGACGCGGTCCGGATCCCCATTGAGCCCCTCTGGGGCCCGCGCGGCTTCGACATGGCGTCGCTCGACCACGCGATGTGGTTCCACCGGCCGTTCCGGGCGGACGAATGGTTCCTGTACGACCAGGAGTCCCCGATCGCCACGGGCGGCCGGGGGCTCGCGCGGGGCCGGATCTACGACCGCGAGGGCAGGCTCCTGGTGTCGGTGGTCCAGGAGGGCCTGTTCCGCAAGCTGTGACGGCCCCCGGCGGCCGTCACTCGAACTCGGTGCCGCCCTTGCGGGTGAGGTAGGCCGGGCTGACCGCCTTGGCGATGGCCCGGCCGCCCAGGACCGGGCTGTACCGCTCGGTCGCGGACCGCACGACGACGCCCTCCCGCAGGTGCGCCTCCCGGCCGGAGACCGTCTCCCGGCCGCTGGCGTGGGCGAGGACGGTGTCCAGGTCGTACGGGCCGGAGTACAGGCGCGGGACGAGCGGGACCTCGCCGGGCTCCAGGACCTCGGCCGGGTCCAGCCAGCGGACCTGTCCGTCGATCTCGGCGGACACGTCGAAGAGGGCGTATCCGACGGTCCCGCTCCGGGCGTCGGCGCCGTACGCCAGGTCCTGGACCCCGGCGCCGTACACCTCGCCGAAGAGGCCGACGCGGCGGGCGCCGAGGCGCTGCGCCAGGCGCTCGGCGACGGCGGCCAGGCCGTGGCCGTGGACGGCCCGCCAGTACAGGTTGCGCGGGTCCTCCTTGAGGGCGAGGCCCTTGGCCCCGAAGCCCTTGGAGGAGACCTGGACGCGCCCGTCCCCGGCCCCGTACGTCAGCAGGCAGGCCGTGCCGTGCAGCTTCTCCGTGAGGACGACGGGCTCGCCCGGCTCGAAGACGTCCGGGTAGCGCTGGAGGTTCTCGACGTCGACCCAGGGCAGCAGGTCGGGCGCGGCCTCCACGTCTCCGCTCATGTGCGTCGGTATCGGCGGCGCCCACTTGACGATGCCGAGCCGCTCCGCGAAGTCGGTGCCCTCGGCGGCGGCCCGCACCAGGTCGGTGTCCGCGAGGGCGGCGGGCCGGCAGACGAGCCCCTGGGACAGTTCCCCGCGCAGCCGCACCGCCTTGACCCGGTCCGCGTTCCCCCCGGCGAGGCGCCCGGTCAGTCCCAGCTCCTCGATGAGGGCGGCGGGCAGCACCGCCTGCTCGGGGATGTAGACGGCGGCGTCGCCGGTCGTGTAGGCGCCCTTGGCGACGACGGCCCGGTAGAGGCCGACCTGGGCCAGTTCCAGGGCGTCGGCGTTGGGATGCGGGTGGACGGTCAGGACTTCGGCGGTGACGCGCAGGGTCGACACGGTTCAGTACTCCGGTTCCGGTGGCTCGGGTGCCGCTCTCATCCCGGCCACCCTGCCCGGCCGGGAAACCGCTGGCCCACCGGTTTTCCCGGCTGGTAGCGTCGCGCGGCTCAGGCTCCCGGCGGGTCCAGGCCCGGCAGGACGTCCTGCTCCACCTCGTGGCGGCGGGTGCGGATGTCCGGGCCCGGCGGGTGGAGTTTGGCGTCGCAGGCCGGGCCGAGTCCGGTGCGGCGCGAGTCCGCGCCCGTCAGGGGGCGGCCGCAGAGGCGGCAGCGCACCCGGCGCGGTGCCCCCTCCGTGGCGGAATCGATCGAGATTGCCAGTGGTTCGTCACCCATGGTCAGATCAAACCCCATCCCCCGTGCGCACGAGGAGCGGCCATGAGCCTGTACGACATCCCCCTGAAGACCCTCACCGGCGAGCCCGTCTCCCTGGCCGACTACCGGGACCGCGCGGTCCTGGTGGTGAACGTCGCCTCCAAGTGCGGTCTGACCCCGCAGTACGCGGGTCTGGAGCGGCTGCAGAAGGAGTACGGGGAGCGCGGCCTCACCGTGCTCGGCGTGCCTTGCAACCAGTTCGCGGGCCAGGAGCCGGGCAGCGCGGAGGAGATCCGGACGTTCTGCTCGACCACCTACGGGGTGTCCTTCCCGCTCCTGGAGAAGACGGACGTCAACGGCGCGGACCGCCACCCGCTCTACGCGGAGCTGGTGAAGGTCGCGGACGCCGACGGCGAGGCCGGTGACGTGCAGTGGAACTTCGAGAAGTTCCTCATCGGCCGGGACGGGCAGGTCACCCGCTTCCGTCCGCGCACCGAGCCGGACGCCCCCGAGGTCGTGGCGGCCATCGAGGCGCAGCTTGTCTGACGTGGTGTCCGGCGCGGGGGTGGTCGAGCGGCTGCGGGCCGCCGGCTGCGTCTTCGCCGAGGAGGAGGCCGCGCTGCTGATCGCGGCGGCTCCCGGGCCCGCCGGGCTCGACGCGATGGTCGAGCGGCGGGCCTCCGGTCTGCCCCTGGAGCACGTCGTGGGGTGGGCCGGGTTCGCCGGGCTGCGGATCGCCGTGGACCCGGGGGTGTTCGTGCCCCGGCGGCGGACCGAGTTCCTGGTGGAGCGGGCCGTGGCCCTCGCCGCGCCCGGCGCGCTCTGCGTCGACCTGTGCTGCGGCTCGGGGGCGGCGGGCGCGGTGCTCCTCGACCGGGTCGCGGGCGCGGAGGTGCACGCCTCGGACGTCGAGCCGGCGGCGGTGGAGTGCGCCCGGCGGAACGTCGAGCCGCGCGGCGGCCGGGTGTACGCGGGGGACCTGTTCGCGCCGCTGCCGCCGGGGCTGCGGGGCCGGGTCGAGGTCCTGGTCGCCAACGTGCCGTACGTGCCGACCGGGGACATCGGCCTGCTGCCGCCCGAGGCCCGCGACCACGAGCCGCTCGTCACGCTCGACGGCGGCCCGGACGGCCTGGACGTGCTGCGGCGGGTCGCCGCCGGGGCGCCGGAGTGGCTGGCGCCGGGCGGCCACCTGCTGGTGGAGACGAGCGAACGACAGGCGGACCGGGCGGCGGAGACGGTCGCCGCGCACGGCCTGGCGGCGGAGGTCGTCACGTGCGGCGAGAGGTACGCGACGGTGCTGATCGCCACGCGGCGGGCGGGGTGAGGCGTAGGGGTGTCCTGGGCGGGGGCTCGGTGATGCGGCGGCTCGACGTTTCGGCGGCCCGGTGACTCAGGGACTCAGGGACTCGGCGTTCCAGCGGCTCGGCGGCCCGGTGACTCAGGGACTCGGCGTTCCGGCGGCCCGGTGGCCCAGCAGCCCCGCAGCTCAGCGGCCGAAGGTGTCGATGTTCTCGACGAGCCAGCGGCCGTCGCGGTGGACGACGTCCACGGCGAACATGGCGCCCGCGTAGACCCCCTGGTCCTGGGCCTTCGACTGCTTGCCCCCGGTCTTGGCGGTCCCGGCCGTGCTCACGCTGCTCTGGTCGGCGTAGACCAGGACGCGGGCGCGTTCGCCGTCGATCCGCTCGACCGCGCTGTCGGTGACCGTCGTGGTGATCACCGTCTTCTGCTCGGCCGCCCGGGCGAGCACCCCGCCGAGCAGGGTCCGGTGCTGTTCCACGGCCTTCCCGGTGAGGAGGGTCTTCCCGGCCTTCTCGAAGGGGGCCGTGTCGGCGTGGTCGTAGGAGAAGAGCGCGGCGACGGCCGCCGCAGTCTGCCCCTTGATCTCGCTGGTGCGGGCCAGGTCGGTGAGGGCCGTGTTGCTCCGGGCGGGGTCGTCGCGGAGCTCGCCCGCCCGGCCGTGCGCCCATCCGGCGAAGCCGCCGAGGAGGAGGGTCAGGACGCAGAGGACCATGAGGGGGACGAGCCTGCGCGGCCCGGACCCGCTCGCGGCGGTGTCCTCCTCCGGCGCCCCGGCCGTCTCCCGTACGGGCTTCGCCGCCGGTCGCCGACCGGCACCGGGGGCGGGCCCGGTCAGGACGCCCACGGAGGCGCGGGGGCGGGGGGCCGTGTCCTCGGGCGCGGCGGCGAGGGCCTGGCGGCGGCGCTGGCGGTTGAGGTGGTGGCGGGGCGTGGGCATCGTGCGTGTCCTTTCGGGTGCGGGCGGCTCTCGCGGTACGGTCCGGGCCGGTCAGCCGGTCGCCGTGCCGCCCACGGGGGCCTGCCCCAGAGCACTGAGCTTCCACCGGCCGTCGGTGCGGGTGAGTTCGCCCAGCATCCGGCTGTCCTTGTCCGTGCTCTTGCTGTCGGGCGTCGTGACGGTGACGCGCAGGGCGACGAGCAGCCGGGCCCGCCCCGCGCGGTCGTCGAGCTCCGTGACGGCGCCGGACAGCACCCGGGCCGTGGTCACCGTCTTCGCGGCCTTCACCTGCCCGGCGAACTCCGTGCGCCCGTCCACGAGCTGCTGGTGGAGTTCGCCGGTCGTGGAGGACTCCCAGAGGTCGAGGCCCTGGTCCACGCGCCGGTGGTCGAGCGTGTTGAGGTTCTGCACGGCCTGCTCCCCCGCCGCGAGCACCCGGTCGCGCTGCGCGCCGTACGCGGCGGAGTCGTCGTGGGCCGCGGCGTACCAGTCCCGGCCCGCCCAGGCCGCGAAGGCGCCCGCGACGAGGGTGAGCACGAGGGCCACGGCCAGGGCCGGCCCGATCCCCGCCGGGGTGCGGAACGCGCGTGTCATGGAGTGCTCCCGTCTCCCGCTGCCGCTCATGCTCAGCGGGCCTTGATGTCGACGATCAGCCACCGGTCGTCCCGGAACTCCGCGGTGACGGTGAGCTGGGCGGCGGCGGACGTGGCGGGCGCCCCGTCCCGCCGCGAGGTCTGGTCGAGGAACACGAGGAGGCGCGCGGTGTTCCCCTTGAGCTCGATCACCCCGGTGCGGACGGCCTGGGTGGTGAGGGTGAGGCGCTGTGCGGTCAGGCTCTCGCGGACCTGGGCGAACAGTTCGGTGTACTGGCAGGCGGCGCGGCCGGAGAGGACGGACGCGGCGGAGCGTTCGGCGGCGTCGGCCCGGGCGGGCGCGTAGGAGAAGATCCGGGCCAGGCCCTCGCCGACGTCGCCGCCGACGCGGACGGTGGCGGCGGTGTCGGTGAGCGCGTGGTTGCGGGCGGCCGGGGTCGACCGGAGCTGGTGGGCTCCGTGGAAGAACGCGCTTCCGCCGAGGAGGAGGGCGGCGAGGGCCGTGACGAGGACGACCGTCCGCCATCGGGGGGTGAAGCGGTTGCCGCCGCTGTCGCCGTCACCGCCCGCGTCTTCGTCTTCGTCTTCGTCTTCGTCTTCGTCTTCGTCTTCGTCTTCGTCTTCGTCTTCGTCTTCGAGGATGTCCGGTGCGTCCCGGGTCTCCTTCCCGTCGGGCTCCGGGGTCTCAGGATCCACCGGGGTTTCCGGGGTTTCCGGGGTTTCCGAGGTCTCCGGGGTCTCCGGGGTCTCCGGGGTCCGGTCGGTCGTTCCGCGCAGGAGTCGTGTCACTCGTCCCCGCCCTCCTTCTGTTCGCCGTCCGCCACGCCGGTGACGGGGACCGCGCTCAGGGCCGCCACCTTCCACGTGTCCTCGCCGGTGCGCGTCAGGACGGCTTCCAGGCGCTTGCGGTCGCTGGTCGGAGCGGCGCTCCCGCGCGGGGTGACGTCGACGCGTACGGTCGCGATGAGCTTCGCCGTACCGGCCCGCGTGTCGAGCGCGGTGAGGGCGGCCTCGGTGACCGTGGCGCGCGCCGAGGCGCCCACCACGGGCTCGGTGCGGCCCAGTTCGGTGCGGAGCGGGCCGGTGGAGGCGTCGCGCCAGGCCCGGATGCCCGCCGCGGCGCGTTCGCGGGACGAGGCGTCGAGCGTGTTCAGCACGGCGAGGCGCTGCCGGCCCTCGGCGAGCGCGGCGTCCCGTTCGCGGCCGAAGGAGAGGCCCTCGTCGGCGCGGGCCTGCGCGTAGGTCCACGCGCCGGTCCCGCAGAAGCCGAGGGCGACGACGAGGGCGCCGGCGCCGAGGATCCTCGCCCGCCTCATCGCGCGCTCCCGGTGCTCAGGCCGAGGAGCCCGGCCATGTCCACCGGTCCGGCGCCCTGGCCCGGCAGCGCGAGCGCGCCGGGCAGGGTTTGCCCCGGCGAGCCCGGCGCACCGCCGCCCGCGCTGCCCGAGAGGAGGGATCCGGGCTTGGCAGGGGCGGGGACGGGGCCGCCCTTCGGGGCGTTCGCCGAGCCGCGCACGTTGACCCCGGCCGCGGCGGAACCCGTGCAGGCCGCGCCGGTGTTGAGGGCGGGCGCGGTGCCCAGGTCGAGGCCGTTGCGGTAGCGCGTACCGCCGTATCCGGAGGTGCAGGGCAGTGGTTTGAAGAAGGTGACGGCCATGCCGAAGTTCACCTTTCCGCCGTCGACGGCGGTGGCTCCGGCCGAGACGGCCGCCGGGTACTTCACGAGCAGTTCCTCGATGCCGCGCTGGCGGGTGACGGCGACCTCCGAGGTGGTCAGGAGGTTGGCGAGGACGACGCCCAGGCTCGGGTCGAGGTCGCGCAGGAGGCCGCTGACCTGGCCGGCCGCGTCGGGGGCGACGGTCAGGACGCGCCGCAGGTCGGCGTCGGAGCCCTTGAGGGCGGCGGCGAGGTCGCGCGCTCCGGTGGCGAAGCCCCGGATGGCGCGGCTCTCGTCGGCCTGGGTGCGCAGGACGACCTCCCCGTCGTCGATGAGCCGGACGGTGGACGGCAGCGCCCGGTCGGCGGCCCGGACGAAGCCGCTGCCGCTGTCGAGGAGGACCTGGAGGTCGTCGCCGTGCCCCTCGAAGGCCTTGCCGAACTCGTCGACGACGGTGCGCAGGGACTCCAGCGGCACGGAGGAGGTGAGGTCGTTCATGCTCGTGAGCACGTCGGTGACCGGCGCGGGCACCTGGGTGTCGGTCTGCTCGATGCGGGCGCCGTCGGCGAGGTAGGGGCCGCCGTCGCTCTCGGGGCGCAGGTCGATGTACTGCTCGCCGACGGCGGAGAGCCCGGCGACGACGGCCTTCGCGTCGGCGGGGATCCGGGCGGCCGACTTCTTGATGCGCAGCTCGGCGACGACCCCTTCGGCGGTGAGGCCGATGTCGCCGACGCGGCCCACGGAGACGCCCCGGTAGGTGACGTCGGAGTGGGTGAACAGGCCTCCCGTGCGGGCGAGGTGGACCTTGACGGTGTAGTGGTCGGCGACGCCGACGTGGCGGCCGAGGTCCGCGTAGCGGATGCCGACGAAGCCGAGGACGAGGACGGCGATGACGAGGAACGCGAGATTCTTCAGCCGTACGGTACGGGTGATCACCGGTTCTCGCCTCCGTGCGTCGGGGTGCCGCCCGTGTGGACCGGGGGCAGCGGCAGGGTCGTTCCGGTACTCCGGCCCTGTCCTTGGCGGGCGCCCGGCTCGGGCTCGGGTTCCGGCTCCGGCTCGGGTTCCGGCTCCGGCTCCGGTTCGGGTTCCGGGTCGGTCGTCTCCGGGGGCGACGGGGTGGGCTCGGGGGCGGGGTCTGCCCCGGGGACCAGGGGCGGGATCACCTCGGTGCCGGGGACGGCGGCGAGGTGCAGATAGGTGTTGAGGTAGTCGCCCTTGATGCCCCGCATCACCTCGTCGGTGAAGGGGTACGTCAGCAGGACCTGGAGCGAGGCGGGCAGGTCGGCACCGGCGTCCGCGAGGGCCTTCAGGGTCGGCGCGAGGGCCTTCAGGTCGGCCACCATGTCCTGCTTGCTGGCGTTGACGGTGGAGACGGCGACGCCGGACAGGGTGTCCAGGGCGCGCAGCATGGTCAGCAGGGAGCCCCGCTGGTTCTCCAGCGTCTTCAGGCCGGGCGAGAGGCCGGTGAGGACCGTGTCGACGTCCTTCTTGCGGCCGGCGAGGGTGGCGGAGAGCCGGTTGACCCCGTCGAGGGCGCGGGTGATGTCGCCGCGGTGCGCGTCCAAGTTGGTGACCAGGGTGTTCACCCGCTTCAGCATCGAGCGGACCTCGGGCTCGCGGCCGCCGAGCGCCGCGTTGAGCTCCCGGGTGATGGTCTTGAGCTGGTTGACGCCGCCGCCGTTGAGCAGCAGGGACAGGGCGCCGAAGACCTCCTCGACCTCCGTGTTCCGGCCGGTGCGCGCCAGCGGGATGACGCTGCCGTCGGTGAGTTCGCCGCCGTCCCGGCGCGCGGCGGCCCGCTGGACGCCGGTCCCGCCCGGACCGGTCCCGGTCCCGCCCGGTGCGACGAGCTGGACGTACTTCTCGCCCAGGAGGCTGGACTGCTCCAGGCGGGCGCCGGCGTCGGCGGGGAGCCGGACGGCGCCGTTGATCTTCAGGGTGACCCGGGCGGTCCAGCTGCCGGGCACCAGCTCGATGGCGGTGACGCGGCCGACGGCGACGTCGTTGACCTTGACCGCGGACTGCGGCGCGAGGCTCAGGACGTCCTCGAGTTCGGCGGTGACCGTGTAGGGGTGGGGGCCGAGGTCGGCGCCGCCGGGCAGCGGCAGGTCCTCGATGCCGTCGAACCGGAGCGGGTTGGCCGGGACCACCCCGAGGACGACGGCGATGCCCAGGCCGAGGGCGATCGTGCCGACGGCTCCGGCGCCGAGGAGCTTCCCGGAGGTCGAGGCGGAGCGTGCCATCACTCCCCCTTCCCGGTGCCCGCGGCGGAGCCGCCGGTCGCGGAGCCGCCGGTCGCCGGCAGCGGGAGCAGCGGTCCGCCCGCGCTGATCTCGTTGAGGTTGGCGCGGCCGTCGAGGGTGCGGGTCTCCGGGTTGTACGCGTTGACGAGGTTGCCGGCGGCGAGCGGGCCGACGTCGAGGGCCTCGGCGAGGGAGGCGCGCTGGTCGACGAGGGTCTGGGTGAGGGGCACGAGCCGGTCGACGTTCTTCTTCAGCTCGCCGCGGTTGTCCTTGATGAAGGTCTTGACCTGGGCGAGGGCCTTGCCGAGCTCCTTGAGGGCGCCGGTGAGGTCGTCCTTGTTGTCGGCGAAGTAGCCGACGACCTCGTCCAGGCGTTCCTGCGCGGTGCGGACGTCGCCGTCCTTCTTCTTGAGCATGGTGGTGAAGGTCTGGAGCTGTCCGAGGCTGGTGAACAGCTTTTCGCTGCTGCCGTCGAGGGTCTTGGCGGCCTTGCCGAACTCCTCGATGGAGGTGCCGATGGAGGCGCCGTTGCCCTTGAGGTTCTTCGCGCCGGTGTCCAGGAGTTCGGACAGGGCTCCGGCGGAGTTGGCGCCGTTCGGGCCGAGCGCCTCGCTCAGGTCGGTGATCGACGCGTAGAGCTGGTCGATCTCGACGGGGACGCGGTTGCGGGAGGCGGGCAGTTCGGCGCCGTCGGCGAGGGCGGGTCCGGTGCCGTAGGCGGGGGCGAGCTGGACGTAGCGGTCGGCGACGATGCTCGGGGCGACGACGGCGGCCCGGACGTCGGCGGGGACGAGGACGCCCTCGTCGAGGTGGAGCCGGACGCGGACGCGGGTGCCCTGGGGTTCGACGGACTCGACCTCCCCGACCCGTACGCCGAGGACGCGCAGGTCGGATCCGGCGTAGACGCCGACGGCCCGGTCGAAGTACGCGGTGATGCGGGTGCCGTCGGGTTCGAGGACGCGCACGGCGACGAATCCGCAGGCGGCGAGGACCACGAGGGCGAGTCCGGCGACGAGGGGCGTTCTGGGCTTGGTCATCGTTCACCGCTCCCCTTGGCCGTCGCCGTCTGTTTCGGCGGCAGGCATCCGGTCGTGGGCTGCGAGGCTTCGGGCAGGTAGTTCCGGGGCACCACGCCGCACAGGTAGCTGTCGAACCAGCGGCCGTTGCCGAGGGTGTTGCCGACGAGCCGGTAGTACGGGCCGACGAGGGCGAGGGTCTCGTCGAGCCGGCCGCTGTTCTTCTCCAGGACGGCGGTGACGCGGCCGAGGGCCTTCAGGGTCGGGCCGAGCTGCCGGTCGTTGTCGCCGACGAGGCCGCTGAGCTGGGTGCCCAGTTCCCTGCTGCCCTTGAGCAGGGCGCGGATGGCTTCGCGGCGCTTCTTGAGCTCGCCGAGCAGGGAGCCGCCGTCCTCGATGAGGGTCTCGAAGCTGGACTTCTTGCCCTCCAGGGTCCTGGTGAACTTCTTGCTGTTCTCCAGGAGGCGGGCGAGTTCGGTGTCGCGCTTGGAGACGGACCGGGACAGTTCGGAGAGGCCGGTGGCGGCGTTGCGGACGTGGGGCGGGGAGTTCTTGAAGGTGTCGGAGATCGTCTCGAAGCTCTCGGCGAGCTTCTTCGTGTCGATGGCGTCGACGGTGCCGCTGAGGTCCTGGAAGGCCTGCGTCACGTCGTACGGGGAGGTGGTGCGGGAGCGCGGGATGCGGGTCCCGGGGTCCTGCGGGGCGGAGCCCAGCGGGTCGAGCGCCAGGTACTTCTCGCCCAGGAGGGTCTTGATGGCGATGGCGGCGGTCGACCGGTCGCCGACCCAGGCGTCGCCGACCTCGAACGTCACCTTGACCTTGGGTCCGTCGAGGGCGACTCCGGTGACCTTGCCGACCTTGACGCCGGCGATGCGGACCTCGTCGCCCTCGTCGAGTCCGGCGGCCTCGGTGAAGTCGGCGCTGTAGGCGGTGTCGCCGCCGACGAGGGGGAGCCGTTCCACGTTGTAGGCCAGGGCGGCGAGGAGGGCGAGGAGGAGGAGTCCGACGACGGCGACGGCGACCGGGCTGCGTTCCTTGACCGGCTTGAACCGGGGGCGGGCGGTCATCCGCGGCACCTCGATTCGGTCACGGTGATGCCGGTCGGGGGCTTGGAGCCGTCGGAGGTTCCCACGCCGCTCACGCGCGCCTCGCAGAGGTAGAGGTTGAACCACGACCCGTAGGAGGAGAGGCGGGCCAGGGCGGTCATCTTGGCGGGGGTGCGGGCGAGGAAGTCCTCGATGTCGGAGGTGCGGTCGCCGAGGTTCCCGGAGAGCCGGCCCAGTTCGCGGATGTCCTGCTTGAGGGGGGCGCGGCCTTCCCGGAACAGTCCGGCGGTCGTGGTGGTGAGGTCGCCGATGGCCTGGACGGCCTGGCCGAGGGGCTTGCGGTCGGCGTTGAAGCCGGTGACGAGCTTCTGGAGGGTGACGACGAGCTCGTTGAAGCCGGCCTCGCGGTTGTTGAGGGTGGTCAGGACGGTGTTGAGGTGGGTGACGACCTGGCCGATGACCTTGTCCTTGGCGGCGACGGTCTTGGTGAGGGAGCCGATGTGCCGCAGGAGGCTGTCGACGGTTCCGCTCTCGCCCTGGAGGACCTGGACGAGGGAGCCGGCGAGGTCGTTGACGTCGGCGGGCGAGAGGCCCTCGAAGAGCGGCTTGAAGCCGTTGAAGAGCAGGGTGAGGTCGAGCGCGGGCGTGGTGCGCTCCAGCGGGATGGTCTCCCCGGACCGGAGGGTGCCGGAGAGGTCGCCGCTGCCCCGGTCGAGGGAGACGTACCGCTGGCCGACCATGTTGAGGTACTTCACGGCGGCGGTCGCGGAGCGGGGCAGGGAGCGGTCCTCGCGGACCGTGAAGGTGACCTGGGCGGTGCGCCGTTCGACCACGCGGACGTCGGTCACCTCGCCCACCTTCACTCCGGCGATGCGGACGGAGTCGCCCTCGGCGAGGCCGGTGACGTCGGTGAACAGGGCCTTGTAGGAGCGGGTGTCGGTGCCGACGCCGGTGTTGGCGATGCTGAAGCCGAGGACGGTGGTGGCGAGTGCCGTGACCAGGACGAAGACGAGGGACTTCAGGACCGTCCCGGTCAGGCCGCGCCGGCGGGTGTGGGCGGACGGGGTCGTCATCGGAGGGTCACCTCCGCTCCGCGGAAGGCGGGTCCGGCGAGGAGGCTGCTCCAGTCCGGCAGGTCGCCGGGCCGTTTCTCCGCGGCGGGGGCGAGGAGTTCGTTGACGAGGTCGTTCTCCTGCGGGGAGTTGGCGGGCCCGAGGTCCTGGTCGGCGGCGGTGGAGGCCCGGGCGGCGGGTGCGGCCGGGACGCCGAGGTAGGGCACGGGGTGGCAGCGCGGGCCGCCGCCGGAGCCGTAGGAGGGGGCGTCGCGGCCGGGGACGTACGCCCCGCGCGAGGGCACGGTGGTGACGTTCACGTGGAGTCCGGGCCGGTTCGTGCCCTTGCCGAGCGCCTTGTCCATGGCGGGCACGAACTGGGCGAGGGTGCGCAGGGTGCAGGGGAAGGACGGGGAGTACTCGGCGAGCAGCTCCAGGGTGGGCCTGCTGGTGGCGCTGAGCCGGATGATGTTGTCCTTGTTCTGGCGCAGGAAGGCGGTCAGGTCCTGGGCCGTGCGGGTGGTGGCGCCGAGGGTGCCGGTCAGTTCGGCCTCCTTCTCGGCGAGGGTGCCGCTGGTGGTGGTGAAGTCGGTGAGCGCGGTGACGATGTCCGGGGCGGCGTCCGCGTAGAGGTGGCTGACCTTCACGAGTTCTTTCAGGTCGCGGTTGAGGGTGGGCAGGTGGGGGTTGAACTCGCGCAGGTGGGCGTCGAGCCGGCTGAGGGTGTCGCCGAGCTTGTCGCCGCGTCCCTCCAGGGCCTGGGAGACGGCCGACAGGGTCGCCGAGAGCTTCTGCGGCTGGACGGCGGTCAGCAGGGGCAGGACGTTGTCGAGGACCTGCTGGAGTTCGACGGCGTTGCCGGAGCGGTCCTCGGGGATGACGGCTCCGGGGCCGAGGGGGCGCGTCGAGGGGTTCCCGGGCGGTACGAGGGCCACGAACCGTTCGCCGAAGAGGGTGGTGGGCAGCATCTGGGCGCGTACGTCGGAGGGGACGTGGTCCAGGGTGCCGGGGCGCATGGCGAGGGTGAGCCGGGCTCCGGTGCCGGTGGTGTCGATGGCGCGGACCTCGCCGACGACGACGCCGCGCAGCTTCACCTCGGCGCCGAGGTGCATCTCGTTGCCGACGCTGCCGGTCTCGACGACGACCGGGTCGGACGCGGTGAAGCGCTTCTCGTAGACGGCGACCGCCAGCCAGGCGAGCAGGGCGGGCACCAGCAGGAAGACGATGCCGGCGGACCGGCGGCGCAGGGTCGCGCCTCGGGTGTCGCTCATCTCACCCCGCCACCTTCACGGTCGTGGTCGCGCCCCAGAGGGCCAGCGACAGGAAGAAGTCGGTGACGCTGATCAGCACGATGGCGTTGCGCACGGAGCGGCCGACGGCGATGCCGACGCCGGCGGGGCCGCCGGAGGCGCGGAAGCCGTAGTAGCAGTGGGCGATGATCACCATCACGCTGAAGATCAGCACTTTGAGCACCGACAGGAGGACGTCCGTCGGTGACAGGAAGAGGTTGAAGTAGTGGTCGTAGGTGCCCGCCGACTGGCCGTTGAAGAGGACGGTGACGTAGCGGGAGGCCAGGTAGGAGGAGAGCAGGCCGATCGCGTAGAGCGGGACGATGGCGACGACCCCCGCGATGATGCGGGTGGTGACCAGGTACGGCATGGAGCGGATGCCCATGCCTTCGAGGGCGTCGACCTCCTCGTTGATGCGCATGGCGCCGAGCTGGGCGGTGAAGCCGGCGCCGACGGTCGCGGAGAGGGCGAGCCCGGCGACGAGCGGGGCGATCTCCC
Organism: Streptomyces sp. NPDC093071; assembly: GCF_044754545.1. Taxonomy (NCBI): domain Bacteria; kingdom Bacillati; phylum Actinomycetota; class Actinomycetes; order Kitasatosporales; family Streptomycetaceae; genus Streptomyces; species Streptomyces sp. NPDC093071. The sequence goes on from NZ_JBIVPH010000002.1 coordinate 1,124,931, forward strand.
GGGTGTTGAAGTAGGCGGAGACGAAGCCGGTGAAGGCGGCGGTGCCGATCTGTTCGAGGGCCGCGTGGCCCTGGAGGCCGACGACGGTGCCGGTGAACAGCGTCATCGCGACCATCACGCCGATGGTGCCGCCGATGACGCCGAGGCCGCCGGAGCCGAAGGCGACCTCGGCGAGCAGCCGCTGCACCTCCTTGAGGTAACGGCGCAGGGTCCGCGGGATCCAGAGCAGGGCCCGGACGTAGAACAGGAGCTGGTCGCCGGAGCGGTCGAGCCAGACGAACGGGGAGGCCATCGGCCTCAGCCTCCCTTCGGCGGGACGATCTGCAGATAGATGCCCGTCAGCACCATGTTCACGAAGAACAGCAGGAGGAAGGTGATGACGACGGACTGGTTGACGGCGTCGCCGACGCCCTTGGGGCCGCCCCGGGGGTTGAGGCCCCGGTAGGCGGCGACGATGCCCGCGATGAACCCGAAGATCAGGGCCTTGAGTTCGCTGATGTAGAGGTCGGGCAGCTGGGCGAGGGCGGAGAAGCTGGAGAGGTAGGCGCCGGGGGTGCCGCCCTGGAGGACGATGTTGAAGAAGTAGCCGCCCAGGGTGCCGACGACGGAGACCATGCCGTTGAGGAGCACGGCGACCGCCATGGTGGCGAGGACGCGCGGGACGACCAGGCGCTGGACGGGCGAGACGCCCATGACCTCCATGGCGTCGAGCTCCTCCCGGATCTTGCGGGAGCCGAGGTCGGCGCAGATGGCGGAGCCGCCGGCGCCGGCGATCAGGAGGGCGACGATGAGCGGGCTGGCCTGCTGGATGACGGCGAGGACGCTGGCGCCGCCGGTGAAGGACTGGGCGCCGAGCTGCTGGGTGAGCGAGCCGACCTGGAGGGCGATCACGGCGCCGAACGGGATCGAGACGAGCGCGGCCGGCAGGATGGTGACGCTCGCGACGAACCAGAACTGCTCGATGAACTCGCGGAACTGGAAGGGGCGCCGGAAGACGGCCCGGGTCACCTCGGCGGCGAGGGCGAAGAGGCGGCCGGTCTGCCGCAGCGCGCCGGTGATCACGAGCCGCCCCCGGCGGCCGGCATCCGCAGGGTGGGTGCCCCGGCGTTCCGCGCGTAGGTGTCCTGGATGGCGGCGCGGGCGGCGGGCGGCAGCCGGTCGAGCATTCCGAGGACCCGTTCCCTGCGGCGCGCGACCGCCGCGCGGGACGGCAGGCCGGGCGAGGGTTCGAGCTGGGGGACGATGACGCGGGGCGCGTCCGTCCGTACGCCTCCGGCGCCGTCCGCCTCGGCGGCGAGGGTGGCGGCGTCCTTCTCCTCGGACATGCCGATGGGGCCTTCGCGGCGGCCGGCGAGGAACTGGGTGACGACCGGTTCGTCGCTGGTGAGGAGGACTTCGCGGGGTCCGAAGGTGACGAGCTCGCGCCGGAAGAACATCCCCATGTTGTCGGGGACGGTGGCGGCGATGTCGAGGTTGTGGGTGACGATCAGCATCGTCGCGTCGATCCGCGCGTTGAGGTCGATGAGCAGCTGGGAGAGGTACGCGGTGCGGACGGGGTCGAGCCCGGAGTCGGGTTCGTCGCACAGCACGATCTGCGGGTCGAGGACGAGGGCGCGGGCGAGGCCGGCGCGCTTGCGCATGCCGCCGCTGATCTCGCCCGGCAGTTTCCCCTCCGCGCCGAGGAGGCCGACGAGTTCGATCCGCTCCATGACGATGCGCCGGATCTCCGACTCCCGCTTGCGGGTGTGCTCGCGCAGCGGGAAGGCGATGTTGTCGAACAGCGTCATGGAGCCGAAGAGGGCCCCGTCCTGGAACATGAGGCCGAAGAGCTTGCGGGTCTCGTAGATGTCGCGTTCGGGGCTGCTGACCATGTCGACCCCGTTGATGAGGACGCGGCCCCGCTGGGGTTTCAGCAGTCCGATGAGCGATTTCAGGAAGACGGTCTTACCGGTACCGGAAGGGCCGAGCATCACGCTCACCTCTCCGGCCGGCAATGTCAGCGTCACGTCCTGCCAGATGTTCTGCTTGCCGAAGGACATGGTCAGACCCTCAACGACCACTTCGATTCCCATACCACCTCCAGCAGGCGTGAGTCGGGTGTGCGCCGCGGGCGCACGTTAAGTCGGTGCGGATCACCGGGACAATAGGCGCGTCGCCGAGATCCTTGATCCATTGCCGTTCTTGTCACCGCGGAGACAAAGCCGGGACCGGTCTTTGTCTCCGCCGAGATACAGCGGGCATCGCTTCTCCTCAAGGCCCTGCGAGCGGCTCCCCGTCGCCGGAGTTCCACTCCGACGCGGCGCCGGAACCGGCCCGTGGGTACGCGCCGACCTGCGACTGAGCGTCGCCGGGGGAACGTTACGGCCGAGTAACCTCCCGGGGCAATACTGGGTTCCGAGTTTTCGGAAGACGGAGAAGAACGGCCGGATATTTGTCATCGGGGAAACAGTTCCGCCGTCCGACTTGTCAGCGGCACGAGTGAATACGGGCCTCTTCGAGGCTGTCCGGACCGCTGCGATGCGGCTGGTTAACGACCCTTGGGCGATCGATCATAATTGTCGACATTGCGCACCCCGGAACCAAGGCGGTTCCCGCTACCGCTCACCCGCCTGACAGGCAATAAGGCAACTTGAAAGAATCATGGACTGCGCCATTGTTCAGCTAAGTTTCCCGCAAGTAACGTCAGGTTTCGCAGCCCGGGAATCCCGTGCCGCCGGCCGCTCGTCCCCCTCCACCGCGGCCACCCCTCTGCCGGTCAATCCCCAAGGAGAGTCCCAGAGCCATGAAGAAGCCCATCAGAAAGATCGCCGTCGTCGCCGGAGCCGCCACGGCCGCGTTCGCCCTCGCGGTGTCCCCGGCCATGGCGGTGCCCTCGACGGTCTGGACCGTCAGCCCGGCGCCGTCCCCGGTCGCCGCCTCCGCGACCAACAGCGGGAACATCGTCCTGAGCGTCAACGGCATCGCCATGACGTGTACGAAGTCGACCGCCACGGCCTCGATGTTCAACGCCACGGGCAACCCGGCGACCGTCGCCTCCATCAGCGCCATCGCCTTCGGCGCCAGCGGCGCGCCCTGCACCAGCGTCCTGGGCACCGTGTCCACCGTCGCGACCACTCCCTGGACCATCGTGGCGCAGGACTACACCGCCGGGACCGGCGTCACCAAGGGCTACGTGGGCAACGTCGACGCCAAGGTGACCGTCGGCGCCTGCGTCTTCCGCGTCACGGGCAAGGCGTCCGGCACGTACACCAACTCGACGGGCAAGCTCTCCGTCAACAGCCTCGCCGGCGAGCTGACCGTCGTCTCGTCGACCGGCTGCGGCAGCGCCGTCCCGGTCGGCGCCAAGCCGACCTTCAAGGGCGACTACCTCGTCAAGAAGACGGGCACCACCGTCATCCCGACGATCGTCGGCTCCAACCCGTAAGGCGCGACCTCCCGCGTCCGCCCGGCCGGCGATCCCGGCCGGGCGGACGCGGGCCTGTCCGTGCCCCCGACGCAGGCCACTTCCGAGGAGACGCTCCCCACCATGAAGAAACCGACCGGAAAGCTCGCCGTCACCGCGGGAGCGGTCACGTCCGCGCTCGTCCTCACGGCGGCCCCGGCCTCGGCGGCGCCCTCGACCGTCTGGACGGTCGGCCCCTCGCCGGTCGGCGTCTCCCTGTCGAACGGCGCGAACATCGTCATGAGCGTCAACGGCATCGCCTGGACGTGTACGAAGTCGACCGCCACGGCCGCGTTGCGGAGCGCCACCGGCAACCCGGCGACCGTCGGCACCGTCGGTTCCCTCTCCTTCGCCGCCGCCGGAGCCCCCTGCAGCAGCGTGCTGGGCAACATCACCCTGGTCCCGGCCACTCCCTGGACCTTCGTGGCGCAGGACCACACGGCCGCGACCGGCGTCACCAAGGGGCACCTCGGCGACGTCGACATGAAACTGACCGTCGGCGCCACGGTCTTCCGCGTGCGGGGCAAGGCCTCCGCCACCTACACCAACGCGACGGGCAAGCTCTCCGTCGACAGCTTCGCCGGCGAGCTCCCCATCGTCGAGTCGCTCAACGGCGGTTCGGCCTTCCCCGTCGGCGCCGGTCTGCTCCTCAAGGCCGACTACCTCGTCAAGAAGACGGGCACCACCGTCGTCCCGACGATCGTCGGATCCCAGCCGTAAGGCACGCCCCCCGCCTTCGCGGGCCGTCCGCCCCCTTCGCCGGTCCCCGTCCCGCCGGCACACGACCGATCCGAGCGGAGCACCAGATGAGAGGCCTCCGGCCCTTCCCCCGATCCTTCCGCGCGCGCGGCGCGGCGCTCGCCGCGTTCGTGGCACTCGCACCCCTGCTTCCGGCCGCGGTCGCCGCGGCGGAGACGCTGAAGGTCGACACCGCGCTGCCCTACGTCTGCGTCCTGCCCTCGGGACGGCAGCCCGTGACGGTGCGGATCACGGCGGCCTTCCCCGAACGGGCCGCCACCGGCGAGGAGATACGCCCCGCCGACGTCACCACGACGGTGGAACTGCCCGCGGCGGCCGTGGCCGACCTCACCGCCCTCGGGGCAGTCACCGTACGGGCGGAGTCACGGCTCACGGTCGGCATGGTCCAGAACGAACGGCGCGCGGAAGCGACCTGGAGCGGTACGGCACAACCCGTCGGCGTACCGGCCGAAGGGCCCCTCGCGCTCACCACGACCGGCGACGTCCCCTCCCTGACGACGGACACCGCCGGCGATCTGGTCCTCACCGCCGGGAACCTCGCCCTCGACCTCGCCCCGAGCACGGCCGACGGCGCGGCCACCACGCCCCCGTCCCTCTCCCTCGCCTGCGCCCCCGACCCGGACGCGGAGGGCGGCACGCCGCTCGTCACGATCCCGGTCGCCACCGGCGCCCCCGGCACGGAACCGAGCCCTCCTCCCACGTCACCGACCGGCCCCTCGTCGCCCGCCCCCTCGCCCGGCCTCCCCCTGCCGTCCCTCCCGCCGGACCGGACGTCCCCGGCGAGGCCGGACGCCCCGAACGGGACGAGCGGGACTCCTACGGGCCCGCGGACCGACCAGCGGGAGGACCGGGGGCCGAGGGCGGCCGACGCGGACGCTCCCGGCGCCCCGGGAGCCCGGCCGGCCGCGCCGCCCTGCGTGACCGAGAAGCCGACCCCCATGTCGCTGTCCGCGTACATCACCGGATACTCCAACGTCCGGAAGCTGAACGGCGCCAACATCATCCCGGTGTCCTGCGTCCTGATCGAGCAGGGCCAGGCGGAGTTCGTGGTCCGGCCGGACGGAAGTATGCACCTGCTCACCCCGTCGGAGGGCTTCCTCTCCTACCAGGGACGCAAGGAGACCCCACCCTTCAAGGCCACCTTCCTGACGTTCGGCTTCGCCCCCACCACGGCGACCCTGGTCCTGGAACAGACGGGGCCCATGACCGTCGACTCGGACGTCCTCCTGGTCTTCCCCGACAACATCTCCGAGACCTACGTCCGGGTCCCCCTGGTCCTGCGCGTCCTCGGCGTCGAGGTGAACGGCACCCCGCTGGACGTCGGCCCCTCCTGCCGTACGGAGAAGCCGCTCACCTCGCACGAGCCCGACCCCGCCAAGTACCCCGGAGACCATCTGGTGCTCCTGGGCAAGGGCCGGCTCATCAACGGCACCGACGCCGTCGGCTACCTGCTCTCCAGCGGCGGCCCGCTGACCGGGGAGGTGACCATCCCCGCCTTCAAGGGCTGCGGCACCAAGGGCGAGTCCCTCGACCGGCTCCTCACCGCGTCCATCTCCGGCCCCGGCAACCACGTGAAGCAGATCCAGGGCCAGACCTGCAACGTCGGCGTCGAGGAACCCACCATGGAGAACTGCACCGAGGACCTCCAGCCCCGCCAGGTGCCCAGGCCCGAACGCTGATCCCCCGCACGTTCCGCCCCTCTCGTCCCCTCTCGCCCGGAAAGGCCTCCGCCATGCCCCTCGTCTCCCGCCGCACGAAGCTGGCCACCGTCTCCGCCCTCACCGCCCTCGGCGCCTTCGGCTCCATGGGCACGGCGACCGCCGCCGCCCCCGAACTGAACGGCGGCTGGGGGCCGTCCACCCGCTGCCCCGTCGACGCCCCGGCGATGCTCTCGACCGACGGCCTCGACAGGTCGCCGCAGTGCATCGTCTCCTTCTCGCTCAGCGGCTCCATCAAGCTGGGCAAGACGACGGTGAACACCGGGAAGACCAACCTTCAGATGGGAGTCGTCCAGAACGCCGACGGCACCAGCACGGTCGTCGCCCCGCCCGCCGGCGCGCTCATCGCCGACTCCGCCACCGTCCCCGGCGGCCTGCTCGGCCTGATGTGTCCGAGCGACATCCCGTTCATCACCAGCATCTGCAAGCAGCTGTCCGACGGGAAGCTCAACAAGATCACCGCCACCATGGAGTCGGCCGGCAGCCCCTCGGACTTCGACCAGATCGCGGGCGTCCTCACCGACCAGCCGATCGTCACCCTCCCGGTCCGGATCCGCCTGGAGAACCCGTTCCTGGGCGGCAACTGCTACATCGGGACGAAGGAGAAGCCGATCCTCCTGCGCCCGCGCAACTTCACCGCGCCCGAGTTCGGCCTCGACCGCTTCGGCAACGACGGCACCCCGAACGAGGAGGGCGACATCAGCCGCATCAACCTCCTCGGCTCCACCCAGGGCGACAACACCTTCGCCGTCCCCGGTGCCAGCGGCTGCGGCCTCGGGCTGCTCGGCCTGATCGACGGCGCGGTCAACCTCAAGACGGGCCTGCCCTCCCCCGCCGGGAAGAACAGCCTCGTCCTCAACAACACCCAGACCTATCTGACCGGCCTGTACGCGCCAGGCGTCGTCGCCCCCGACGCCGGGAAGGTCTTCTCCCAGAGCTGGCACTCGGCCGTCAAGTAACGGCCACCCAAGGGCGATTACCGGCCTAGTCGGCGGCACACGCCCTCGCGGGGACGCCAACTCCTGCGCAAGTTGTGTACACCACCGAGCAGTTGTCCTAGCTTCAGCAGTCCCCGCAGGTACGCACCTGACGGCCGTGGCGGCGCCCCGTTCTCCGGGCAGGGCGCCGCACCGCCGTTCCCCCACCGGTCGCGCAGAAGAGCAAGGGATCGGTTCATGCCCGCTATCGCACAGCCGCCGAGCGTCGGCGAACCCCTCGACCCGCTCCCCCGGGAGTTCGCCGATCTGATGAGGCCGGAGATCCCCGGGCTCATCAAGGAGATCGGCGTGGAGGTCCAGCGGACCTATCCCGTGTACGCCCACCTCTTCAACGGGCCCCACTCGGACGCGATCCGCCAGGGCGTGGAGCAGGCCCTGGCGGCCTTCGTGGACCGGGTCGCCGACCCCGGCACGAACTCGGCCCTCCGCGACGAACTGCTGCGCAAGTTCGGCCGGGTGGAGGCCTACGAGGGTCGCGACCTCGACACCCTCCAGGGCGCCTACCGCCTCGGCGCCCGCATCGCGCTGCGCCGGGCCAAGAGCATCGGGCGCACGTACAACCTCTCCCCCACCCTCATCCTGGCCTTCGCGGACGCCCTCTTCGCCTACGTCGAGGAGCTGGAGGCGCTCTCCCGCGAGGGGTACGTCATGGTCCAGGGGCGCGCCGTGTCCGACACGGCGGCGCTGCGCAGACAGCTCCTCCACCTCGTCCTCGCCGGGCCGCCGCTGCCCCGGACGACCATCGCCGAGCTGTGTCGGGAGGCCTCCTGGGAACTGCCCGCCGAGTGCACGATGATCGCCTTACGGGCCCCGGTCGCCGAGCTCGTCCAGGCCGGTCTCGACCGGGACGTCCTCGCCGACCTCAGCCTCCCCCAGCCGCACGTGCTCATCCCCGGCCCGCTCACCGCCGAGCGCCTCGCGATGCTCGAATCCGCCCTGGCCGGCACCCCCGCCGTGGTCGGCCTGACCGTGCCCCCGGCGCAGGCCGCGCACTCCGTCCGCTGGGCGCGGCGCGTCCTCCAGCTCATCGACGACGGCCTGGTGGCGGACGCCCCCCTCGTGCACTGCGAGGACCACCTGACAACGTTGTGGTTGCTCTCCGACCCGGCGCTCGTGCACCACCTGGCCGCGCGCGAACTGGCCCCGCTCGACGGCCTGTCCGGGAGCCGGCGCGACCGGCTGATCGAGACCCTGCGCGTCCACGTCTCCACCCGGGCCCCGGCCGAGCAGGTCGGCGAAATGCTGGGGGTGCACGCCCAGACGGTCCGCTACCGGCTCCGGAACCTGGACAACCACTTCGGCGACCGGCTCCTCGACCCCGACCGCCGCTTCGCCCTGGAGGCGGTCCTGCGCTCGCTGCACCTGCACGACAGGAAGCGGAAGGGCTGAGTCCGAACCGGAAGCGTTTCCTCATGACCTTCATATGATCGGATGGAGGTCATGAACGCTCGGACCCTGTACCTGTTCAGCAGTGCCGCCCCACCCGTCTTCGACGTCGCCCGGGTCGTCGAGGAGGCGCAGGCCGACGGCTGGGACGTGTGCCTCGGCCTCACGCCGACGGCCGCCCGCTGGCTCGCCGGCTCCCTCGACGGGCTCGCCGCCCTCACCGGGCACCCCGTGCGCTGGGACCACCCGTTCCCGGGCCAGCCGGACGTGTGGCCGGAGCCGGACGCGATCGTCGTCGCGCCGGCCACCTTCGACACGGTCAACCGGTGGGCGCTGGGCCTCACGGACACGTGGCTCGTCGGGGTGGCGACCGAGGGCATGGGGAAGCGGACACCCCTGGCGGTGATGCCGTGCGTGAACTCCGCGTACGCCGCGCACCCCCGGTTCGACCGGTCGCTCGACGTCCTCCGCGGCGCCGGGGTGCGGGTGCTGTACGGCGAGGGAGGGTTCGTACCGCACGAGCCGGGCGGGGAGGACCCGGCGGCCTACCCGTGGCGGACCGCCCTGGACGCCGTCGCGGACGCGCTCCGGCCGTTCTGACGCGGACGCCCCGCACCCGGAGGGGGTGCGGGGCGAACGCGCGCTGCGGACACCTGACTTACTTGGCGATCGTCCGGCTGATGACCAGGCGCTGGATCTCGCTGGTGCCCTCGAAGATGGTGTAGATGGCGGCGTCGCGGTGCATCCGCTCCACCGGGTACTCGCGGGTGTAGCCGTTGCCGCCGAGGATCTGGATGGCCTGGGCGGTGACCTCCTTGGCGACCTCGCTGGCGTACAGCTTGGACATGGAGCCCTCGGCCGAGGTGAAGGGCTTGCCGGCCGTCGCCATCCAGGAGGCGCGCCAGACCAGGAGGCGGGCCGCGTCGATCCGGGTGGCCATGTCGGCGAGCTGGAAGGCGACGCCCTGGTTCTCGATGATCGGGCGGCCGAACTGCACGCGGGTCTTCGCGTAGTCGAGGGCCACCTCGTACGCGGCGCGGGCGGTGCCGACGGCCATGGCGCCGACGGCGGGGCGGGAGGCCTCGAAGGTGGCCATGGCGGCGTTCTTGACGCGCTCGCCGCCCGCCTTGGCCTTCTCCCGGGCGCGGGCGAGGCGCTCGTCGAGCTTCTCCTTGCCGCCGAGGAGGCAGTGGCCGGGGATCCGGACGTCCTCCAGGACGACCTCGGCGGTGTGGGAGGCGCGGATGCCGTGCTTCTGGAACTTCTGGCCCTGGGAGAGGCCGGGGGTGTTCGGCGGCACGATGAAGGAGGCGTGGCCCTTGGAGCCGAGCTCCGGGTCGACGACGGCGACGACGACGTGGACGTTGGCGATGCCGCCGTTGGTCGCCCAGGTCTTGGTGCCGTTGAGGACCCACTCGTCCTTGGCCTCGTCGTAGACGGCCCGGGTGCGCATGGAGGCGACGTCCGAGCCGGCGTCGGGCTCGGAGGAGCAGAAGGCGGCGACCTTGACGTCGTTCGCGTCGCCGTACATCTGCGGGACCCAGGTGCCGATCTGCTCCTCGGTGCCGTTGGCGAGGACGCCGACGGCGGCGAGGCCGGTGCCGACGATGGAGAGGGCGATGCCCGCGTCGCCCCAGAAGAGCTCCTCCATGGTCATGGGGATGCCGAGGCCGGTCGGGTCGAAGAACTGCTGGGCGTAGAAGTCGAGGGAGTAGATTCCGAGCTTGGCCGCCTCCTGGATGATCGGCCAGGGGGTCTCCTCACGCTCGTCCCACTCGGCGGCCGCGGGGCGCATGACGTCGGCCGCGAAGCCGTGGAGCCAGTCGCGCACCTGCTTCTGGTCCTCGTTGAGTTCGAACGTGAACTCGCCCATTTTCCCTCCCAGCAGTATGTTACTTGCGGTAACAGCAGTCTGTTACCGCCGGGTAGGGGCTGTCAACCTGCGCGGAAGCGGTTCGGCCCGACCGGCATCCGGACCGGGCCGGGTGTTACGTTGCGACGGCCCGACAAACACAGCACCGCGCAACCGCGGGACCGACGACCGTACGGCCGGGGAGACAGGCACATGGACATCGCGCACCGGACCACCGACCAGCAGACGCCCGCCGAGCAGCGGCGGCGCGAACTGCTGGAGGCGGCGGACCGGGTGGTGCTCCGGGACGGGCCCAAGGCGTCCATGAACGCGATCGCGGCCGAGGCCGGCATCACCAAGCCGATCCTCTACCGCCACTTCGGCGACAAGGGCGGTCTGTACCGCGCGCTCGCCACCCGGCACACCGACGCGCTCCTCGACGCCCTGCGGGCCGCGCTCGACGCCCCCTCCGACCGGCGCCGCCGGGTCGAGTCCACGCTCGACACCTACCTCGCCTCGATCGAGGCCATGCCGCAGGTCTACCGCTTCCTCATGCACCCCGCCGAGGAGCCCCACCAGAACGAGCAGGGCTTCGACGTCGGCCGCCACTCGGCCCCGCTCCTCCGCCGGATGGGCGAGGAGCTCGGCCAGGTCATCGCCGAACGCGTCGACCTGGGCCCCGCCGCCGAGGCCCAGGCCCGGATCTGGGGCCACGGCATCGTCGGCATGATGCACGCGGCCGGCGACTGGTGGCTCGGCGAGCGCCCCTGCTCCCGCGCCGAGCTGGTCCGCAGCCTGGCGGACCTCCTCTGGGGCCGGCTGGCCGAGGCCGACGACCGCGCGGACGGACCGGGGTTCTAGGACCCGCCCGGAAGGTCCCCGCCCGGAAGGCCCCGTCCGGCGGGCCCGCCGGGAAGGCCTCCGCCCGGAAGAGCCATCCGGAAGGGAGGAGCCGCGGAAGCCCCCTCAGCCCTCCAGCACCGACACCCCGCCGCCCCACGGCTGCCTGCGGACCGCCCGCAGCAGACGTGACCTCCGCCACCCCGTGACGTGGTCCGCGTAGACCCCGCCCTCCAGGTGGTCGGCCTCGTGCTGGAGGCAGCGGGCGAAGAAACCCGTGCCCTCGACCCGTACCGGAGCCCCGTCCAGGTCCACGCCCTCCACCACCGCGCGGTCGAAGCGGGGCGTCGGGGCCTCCAGGCCCGGCAGGGAGAGACACCCTTCCGGTCCCCTGACCACGTCGCCGTCCGCCTCCACCAGGCGCGGGTTCACCACGTGCCCCAGGTGGCGGACCTCCTCGTCGTCGGGGCAGTCGTACACGAAGACCCGCAGGCCGACGCCCACCTGGTTCGCCGCCAGGCCCACCCCGTTCGCCGCGTACATCGTGGCGAACATGTCCTCGACCAGCCGGGCCAGTTGGGGCCCGAAGTCGGTGACGGGCGCGCAGGGCGCGTGCAGCACGGGGTCGCCGAGCAGGGTCATCGCTCGGACCAGCCCGGAACTGCCGGGGATGGGGCGGTTTCGCATGTCGGTAAGGGTACGGTCCGCCGTGACCTGCCTGTTTCGTACGATCGCTCGGCGGTGCCGCTGTTCGGGCTCCTGGCCGGATCTCGATAGGCTGAGCCCGGACCGACGCGAGGAGGAACAAGAACGATGTCAGGACACCCCGGTAATCCAGAGCCGCTGTCGCCGCGCGCCAAGCTGGCCGTGACGGCGGGCAAGGCCGCGGCCGCGGTGTCGCGGGCGGCGGGTCGCGGAAGCGGGTCGGTGATCGGCGGCCGGGTGGCGCTGAAGCTCGACCCCGACCTCCTCGGGCGCCTCGCCCAGCATCTGGACGTCGTCCTGGTGTCGGCGACCAACGGCAAGACGACCACCACCCGGCTGATCGCGGAGGCCCTGCGCGCCGCCGGCCCCGTCGTGTCGAACGCGCTCGGCGCGAACATGCCCGCAGGCATCACCTCGGCGCTCGCCGGCGGCTCGGACTCCAAGTACGGCGTGATCGAGGTCGACGAGAAGTACCTCGCGGGCGTCGCCCGGGACACCACGCCCAAGGCGATCGCGCTGCTCAACCTCTCCCGCGACCAGCTCGACCGCGCCGCCGAGACCCGGATGCTCGCCGAGAAGTGGCGCGAGGGCCTCAACGGCACCAAGGCCGTGGTCATCGCCAACGCCGACGACCCGCTGATCGTGTGGGCCGCCTCCTCCTCCCCCAACGTGGTGTGGGTCGCCGCGGGCCAGGAGTGGAAGGACGACGCCTGGTCCTGCCCCGCCTGCGGCGGTGTGATGCAGCGCCCCGGCGACGACTGGTTCTGCGGCGAGTGCGGCTTCCGGCGCCCCGCGCCGAGCTGGGCGCTCAGCGGCGACCACGTGCTCGACCCGCACGGCTCGGCCTGGCCGATCCGCCTCCAGCTGCCCGGCCGCGCCAACAAGGCGAACGCCACCACCTCGGCCGCCGTCGCCGCCGTCTTCGGGGTGCCGCCGCAGGTGGCCCTGGAGCGCATGTACCAGGTGCAGGCCGTCGCCGGCCGCTACGACGTGGTCTCCTTCCAGGGCCGCGACCTGCGTCTGCTCCTGGCGAAGAACCCGGCCGGCTGGCTGGAGACCTTCTCCCTCATCGACGGCCCGCCGGCCCCGGTGATCCTCTCCGTCAACGCGCGCGGCGCCGACGGCACGGACACCTCCTGGCTGTGGGACGTCGACTACGGCCGGCTCGCCGGCCACCCGATCATGGTGATCGGCGACCGGCGGCTCGACCTGGCGGTCCGCCTGGAGGTCGCGGGCGTGGACTTCCGCGTCTGCGAGACCCTCGACGAGGCCGTCGCGATGGCCCCGCCCGGGCAGATCGAGCTCATCGCCAACTACACCGCCTTCCAGGACGTCCGCCGCCGCGTCGGCAACTGACCCGTAGAGGACATGCAGCATGAGTGACAGCAGCCTGCGCCTGGTCTGGGTCTACCCGGACCTGCTCAGCACCTACGGCGACCAGGGCAACGTCCTCGTCGTCGAGCGCCGCGCCCTGCAGCGCGGTCTCAGCGTCGAGCGCGTCGACGTCCGCAGCGACCAGCCGGTGCCGACCTCGGGCGACATCTACCTGATCGGCGGCGGCGAGGACCGTCCGCAGCGGCTCGCGGCCGAGCGGCTGCGGCGGGACGGCGGCCTGAGCCGGGCCGCCTCCAACGGCGCGATCATCTTCTCGGTCTGCGCCGGCTACCAGATCCTGGGCCACGAGTTCATCAACGACCTCGGCGAGCGCGAGGGCGGCCTCGGGCTCATCGACGTGATCTCGACCCGCGGCGAGGGCGAGCGGTGCGTCGGCGACGTCCTCGCGGACATCGACCCGCGCCTGGGCCTGCCCCAGCTGACCGGGTTCGAGAACCACCAGGGCATCACCCACCTCGGCCCGACGGCCCGGCCGTTCGCCCGGACCGTCCTCGGCAAGGGCAACGGCACCGGCGACGGCACCGAGGGCGCGTACAACGACACCGTCTTCGGCACGTACATGCACGGCCCCGTCATGGCCCGCAACCCGCAGATCGCGGACCTGCTCCTGAAGCTGGCCCTCGACGTGAACGCCCTGCCGCCGACCGACGACCGCTGGTACGAGGCGCTGCGCGCCGAGCGCATCGCGGCGGCCACGCAGCCCGCCTGACCGGCCCGCACGGCCCGTCCGCGCCGCTCGCACGCACGTGCGTTGTCCACGGTGCGGACATCCGGTTCGGCCCCGCCACCCGGCGGCGATAGGGTGGCGGGGATCCAGCCGGACGACGTGGTCCGGGAGTCGGCCCACGTTGCAAAGGTTTTTGGGCTATGCGCATTGGCGTGCTCACCTCCGGCGGAGACTGCCCCGGTCTGAACGCTGTCATCCGGTCCGTCGTGCACCGCGCCGTGGTGGACCACGGCGACGAGGTCATCGGCTTCCACGACGGGTGGAAGGGCCTCCTGGAGTGCGACTACCGCAAGCTGGACCTGGACGCCGTGGGCGGCATCCTCGCCCGCGGCGGCACCATCCTCGGCTCCTCGCGGGTCCAGCCCGCGCACCTGGTCGACGGTGTCGAGCGCGCCCGGGGCCACGTCGCGGACCTCGGCCTCGACGCCATCATCCCGATCGGCGGCGAGGGCACCCTGAAGGCGGCGAACCTGCTGTCCGAGGCGGGCCTCCCGATCGTCGGCGTCCCGAAGACCATCGACAACGACATCGCCTCCACCGACGTCACCTTCGGCTTCGACACGGCCGTCACCGTGGCGACCGAGGCCCTCGACCGGCTGAAGACCACCGCCGAGTCCCACCAGCGGGTCCTGGTCGTCGAGGTCATGGGCCGCCACACCGGCTGGATAGCGCTGCACTCCGGCATGGCGGCCGGCGCGCACGCGGTCGTCGTCCCCGAGCGCCCCTTCGACATGGACGAGCTGACCGCCCGGGTCGGCGCCCGCTTCGCGGACGGCAAGCGCTTCGCGATCGTGGTGGTCGCGGAGGGCGCGAAGCCGCGCGAGGGCTCGATGGAGTTCAAGACCGCCGGCACCGACATCTACGGCCACGAGCGCTTCACCGGCGTCGCCAACCAGCTCTCCGTCGAGCTGGAGCGCCGCCTCGGCAAGGAGGCCCGCCCGGTCATCCTCGGCCACGTCCAGCGCGGCGGCACCCCGACCGCGTACGACCGCGTCCTCGCGACCCGCTTCGGCTGGCACGCGGTGGAGGCGGCGCACCGCGGCGAGTTCGGGATGCTGACGGCGCTGCGCGGCACGGACATCGTGATGGTCCCGCTGTCACAGGCCGTGGAGACCCTCAAGACGGTTCCGGCCGACCGCTACGCCGAGGCGGAGTGCGTGCTCTGACGGCTCCCGTGCGTGACCGTACGCCTTCCCGTACGTGACACCCGCCCCCGGTCGCGATCGCGGCCGGGGGCGGTTCTAGTCTGGTGCGGACAACAAGCGCGAATCGGGCTCCGGGAGTGTACGGATGGATCACAGCGGGCACGGCATGACCACGGATCTGCCGCCGTTCACGCTGGGGCGGGGCCTGGAGTTCTCTCCCGACCTCTTCTTCCTGGTCGGCTGCCTCGCGGCGCTCGGCCTGTACGGGTGGGGCGTGGCGCGGCTGCGGCGGCGCGGGGACGCGTGGCCGGTGAGCCGGACGGTGTTCTTCGCGGTCGGCGTCCTCACCGTCGCCCTCGTGATGTGCACCAAGCTGAACGACTACGGCATGGTCATGTTCAGCGTGCACATGGTGCAGCACATGGTGATCTCCATGCTGTCGCCGATCCTGCTGCTGCTCGGCGCGCCGGTGACGCTCGCGCTGCGGGCGCTGCCGGTGGCGGGCCGGGGCTCGACCGGGCCGCGCGAGCTGCTCCTGAAGCTGCTGCACAGCCGGTACGTGAAGGTGATCACGCACCCCGGCTTCACGATCCCGATGTTCATCGCGAGCCTCTACGCGCTGTACTTCACGCCGCTCTTCGACTTCCTGATGGGGTCGAAGCCCGGTCACATCGGGATGATGATCCACTTCCTGATGGTCGGCGTGGTGTTCTTCTGGCCGATCATGGGCGTGGACCCGGGCCCGCACCGGCCGGGGTACGTGATGCGGATGCTGGAGCTGTTCGCCGGTATGCCGTTCCACGCCTTCTTCGGCATCGCGCTGATGATGGCGTCGGAGCCGATGGTCGAGGCGTACGCGAACCCGCCGGCCTCGCTGGGGATCGACGTGCTCGCCGACCAGAACGCGGCGGGCGGCATCGCCTGGGCGTTCAGCGAGATCCCGTCCGTGCTCGTCCTGATCGCCCTCGTCTACCAGTGGTACCACTCCGAGCAGCGGCAGGCGGTCCGCAAGGACCGGGCGGCCGACCGGGACGGCGACAAGGAGCTGGAGGCGTACAACGCGTACCTGGCCTCGCTCCGGGCGCGGGGGAACTGACCTCCGGAAGGTCGCGGACGGGTCCGGTGCCGGGTGCGGCGCCGGACCCGTTCCGCGTGCGGAAGGCGTTTTCCGGCGCACGCCGGAGCGTCCGGGGAGTAGCGCGCGCCCCCTCCCCCGGGTGACGATGGTCGGGACGGCTTCCGCGGCCTCGGTCGGGAGGAGGGCGGACTGATGTCCGGTCCCACGAAGACGATGACGGTGCTCACCTGCGCCGCGCTGGTGCTGACCACGGCGTACACGGTGGCGCTCGGCAGCAGCGGCTGGCTCTGGTTCGGTCTGATGGTGCTGATCGTGGTGACGATCGGGGTGGCCGCGTCGGAGAGCGCGACGGCCCCCGCGGGTCCGCGCCGGCGCCCGCCGGAGCGCCCCGGGCCCGGCGGCCCCACGGGCCCGATGGGTCCCACGGGGATCTGACCCCCGTACGCCTCCTCAGCGGGGCGCGAGGACGATCCAGACCTGCCCCGGGGCGAAGGCCAGGGGCGCCCCGTCCGGGGTGGTGAAGGCCGTGCCGGACGCGGCGGAGGGCCGGGACCAGCGGGCCTCGTGGGCACGTCCGTCGCGCAGCACGAGCGCGGTGCCCTCGCCGACGGTCTCGGTGTACGGGGAGACCGCGCCGGTCACGTCGCGGAAGTCGGAGGGGCGGACGGTGACGCGCTGGACGACGACCGTCTCCGGGGTGAGCGGTCCGGTGTCGGTGGACCGGGCCTCGCGGCCGTCCGTGGCGACCCGCCAGGCGCGGTCGGCGGCGGACCAGGTGAAGGTGTAGCGGGCCGCCGGATAGCGGACGGTCGAGGTGGTGGTCGGGGTGCCGTCCGGCGGGGCGGCCCCGAAGCGGAAGCCGATGTCCCGGGCGTCCCCGGCGTCCGGCGCGGCAGCGAGGGCGCGGGCGGGCCGCAGGTAGAGATTGTGCGGGGCGGCCCGGTCCGGGGAGCGCAGGAAGGCCCCGGGCGCGGTGCTCTCGGTGACCGGGTACAGCGGTGCGGCCGCGAGCAGCGGGTTCAGGGCGGTCTGCGCCCCGGAGTAGGCGAGGGCCGGCCGGCCGAAGGCGGCGAGCAGGGAGATGTCGGACTCGCGGGCGCTGCGGACGGGTCCGACGCGCTCGGGGAGGCGGGAGGAGTAGACGGCCAGGAGCCGGGTGGTGCCGCCCTCGACCTGTTCGACGTAGACGAGGTCGGCCGCGCCGAGCCCGGTGTGGGGGCGGGCCGCCGCCGCGTTGTCGATCTTGACGCCGAGGACGGGTCCCGGTTCGGCGGGGAGGCCCGTGAAGGGCGAGCGGCCGGCCGGGGCCGTCGTGGTGGGGGCCGGGTCCGGCGCGGCCGTGCCGGAGCAGCCGTACAGTCCGGCCGCCGTCAGCGTGCAGAGGAACGCGGTGAGGATCCGGCCGGGTCGTCTCGTGCCGTGTCCGTCGGTCATGCCGTGCCCGTTGGTCATGGGGTGCCCGTCGGTCGGGATGACGCTCTCCCACCAGTGGACCACGGGCCCGTGCGCGGATACAACGGGCGTGGCGGGAAGACGAAGACATGACGGACGGACCGACGGACCGGCGAACGGGGTCGCGAGTGTTCTACCAACTGATGAAGTACGTGCTCCTCGGACCGCTGCTCAGGCTGCTGTTCCGGCCGCGCATCGAGGGACTGGAGCACGTCCCGGCGGAGGGGGCCGCGATCGTGGCGGGCAACCACCTCTCCTTCTCGGACCACTTCCTGATGCCGGCCGTCCTGGAGCGACGGATCACCTTCCTGGCGAAACAGGAGTACTTCACGGGGCCGGGGCTCAAGGGCCGGCTCACGGCCGCCTTCTTCCGGGCCGCCGGGCAGATCCCGGTGGACCGCTCGGGCAAGGAGGCCGGGCAGGCGGCGATCCGGGAGGGGCTCGGCGTCCTGGGCCGGGGCGAACTGCTGGGCATCTATCCCGAGGGGACCCGCTCGCACGACGGGCGGCTCTACAAGGGCAAGGTGGGCGTGGCGGTGATGGCGCTGCGGGCCGGGGCGCCGGTGGTGCCCTGCGCGATGGTGGGGACCTTCGAGATCCAGCCGCCGGGGCGGGTCGTGCCCCGGATCCGCCGGGTCACCATCCGCTTCGGGGAGCCGCTGGACTTCTCCCGGTTCGCCGGGCAGGAGGGCGAGAAGGCGGTGGTCCGCGCGGTCACGGACGAGATCATGTACGAGATCCTGCGCCTGTCGGGGCAGGAGTACGTGGACGCGTACGCGGCGGTGGTGAAGGCCGCCGAGGCGGAGGGCGGGAAGCCCGGGAGCCCTCCGGACGGGGAGCCGCGGAAGTTCCCCGGCGGGGAACGCTGAGGGCGGATCCGCGCACGGCGCAATCCCCTGGGCCCGCGCCCCGGGCGGCCGTAGCGTCCCGTCCATGACCAAGGGACACGCGTTCGTCGTCGGTGCGTCGGGACAGGTGGGGCGGGCGGCCGTGCGGGCCCTCGCCGCGGACGGCTGGGAGGTGACGGCCGCCTCGCGGGGCGGCGGGAGGGACGACAGGTGGCCGGAGGAGGTCCGGTCGGTGCGGCTCGACCGGAACGAGGAGGGGGCGCTCGCGGCCGGGATCGGCGACGGCTGCGACGTGCTCGTGGACGTCGTCGCGTACGACCGTTCCCACGCCCGGCAGTTGACCGGGCTCGCGGACCGGATCGGTTCGGCGGTGGTGGTGTCGAGCGGCGCCGTCTACGAGGACGACCGGGGGCGGAGCTTCGACACCCAGGACGAGCCGGACGGCTTCCCCGCCTATCCGGTGCCGCTGTCCGAGGAGTGGCGGACGGTCGCGCCGGGCGACACCACGTACGGGACGCGGAAGATCGCCCTGGAGCGGGAGTTGCTCGCGGCGGGCGGCGCGCTGCCGACGACGCTGCTGCGGGCGGGCGCGATCCACGGGCCGTACTGCCCGGGGCCGCGCGAGCTGTGGTTCGTGAAGCGGGCGCTCGACGGGCGGCCGGTGCGCGTCCTCGCGTACGGCGGGAGGTCGCGGTTCCATCCGGCGCACGTGGACAACCTGGCGGAGCTGGTCCGCCTGGCGGCGGCGAAGCCGGGGAGCCGGGTGCTCAACGGCGCCGATCCGCAGGCGCCGACGGTGGCGGAGATCGGGGCCGCGATCGACGCGGTCCTGGGCGTGGAGGGCGAGCGGGTCCTGATCGAGGGCCCGCCGGAGGGCCCCGGGGGTCTGGTGGGGCTCACGCCGTGGACCTCGGCGCACCCGATCGTCTACGACATGGCGGCGGCGGAGCGGGAGTTGGGGTACCGGCCGGTGGTGTCGTACGCCGACTCGCTGCCGGAGACGGTGGAGTGGCTGGCCGGGCGGGTGCGCGGGCGGGAGTGGCGGGAGGCGTTCCCGGGCCTCGCGAAGTACGGGGTGGACTGGTTCGACTACGCGGCGGAGGACGCCTGGCTCGCGGCGCGCGGGTGACGCGGGGGCGGAGGGAGGGACGCTCCCTCCGCCCCCGCGCCGGTGCCGTTACGGCTGCGGGGTGGCGTGCGGGGCGCAGGTCCGGTCCCCGGCGTCCAGCTTCCCGGTCAGCAGGTAGGCCTCGACCTTGGTGTTGACGCACGGGTTGACCAGGCCGGTGACGCCGTGCGAGCCGGCGTCCCGCTCCGTGATCAGGCGCGAGCCCTTGAAGCGCTGGTGCAGCTCGACGGCGCCTTCGTACGGGGTGGCGGCGTCGCGCTCGGCCTGGACGATGAGCACCGGCGGCAGGCCCTGGTGGGTCTTGACCTCGACGGGTCGCCGGCTCGGCGCGGACCAGGTGGCGCAGGGCAGGTTCATCCAGGCGTTGGCCCAGGTCATGAAGGGGTACTTCCGGTGGAGCCGGGTGTTGTCCCGGTCCCACTTCTTCCAGCTGGTCGGCCAGGGGGCGTCGGCGCACTCGACGGCGGTGTAGACGGCGTTGCCGTTCTCCGAGGAGATGTTGCCGGCCGTGTCGGTGGGGTCGGCGGCGGCCGAGTCGATCAGCGGCTGCGGGTCGCCGGCGGCGTACGCGCTCCAGGCCTCCGCGACCGGGGCCCACATGGAGTCGTAGTAGGGCGCGTTCTGGAAGAAGCCGATGAGTTCGGCCGGTCCGACCTTGCCGCCGAGCGGGTTCTTCTTGGCGGCGGCGCGCAGGACGTCCCACTGCCCGCGCACCTCGGCGTAGCTGTCGCCGAGGTGGTAGGTGGCGTCGTGCCGGGCGACCCAGGTCATCCAGTCCTTGAGGCGGCCCTCGAAGGCGATGTCCTGGTCGAGGTTGGCCTCGTACCAGATCTTGTCCCGGGACGGGTTGACGACGCTGTCGAGGACCATGCGGCCGACGTGGGTGGGGAAGAGGGTCCCGTAGACCGCGCCGAGGTAGGTGCCGTAGGAGACGCCGACGAAGTTGAGCTTCTTCTCGCCGAGGGCGGCGCGGATGACGTCGAGGTCGCGGGCGCTGTTGGGCGTGGTCATGAAGGGCAGCATCGCGCCGCTCTTCTCGGCGCAGCCGTCGGCGTACTCGGCGGCGAGCTTGCGCTGGGCGCGCTTGTCGGCCTCGCTGTCGGGGACCGGGTCGGCCTTGGGGCCCTTGACGAACTCGGTCGGGTCGACGCAGGAGATGGGGGCCGAGTGGCCGACGCCGCGCGGGTCGAAGCCGACGAAATCGTAGGCCTTGGCGGCGCCCGCCCAGACGGCGTTCTTGGTGGTGACGCGGCGCGGGAAGCGCAGGCCGGAGGCGCCGGGACCGCCGGGGTTGTAGAGCAGGGCGCCCCGGTGCTCGGCGGGGGTGCCGGTGGAGTCGATCCGGTCCACGGCGAGCTTGATCTTCTTGCCGTGGGGCTTGGCGTAGTCGACGGGGACGGTGACCCAGCCGCACTGGATGGGCTTCTCCAGGCCCCAGTCGGCGGGACAGTCCTTCCAGTCGACGCCCGTGGCGGCGGCCCGGGCGGCGGCGACCGCGACGCCGATCGACTCGGCGTCGCGGTGGTGGCGGTCGCTCTGGGCGTTCGCCGTCGGAGCCGCGAGCGCGCCCGCGACGAGCGCGCCGGTTATCAGGGTGCCGGCCGAGCCGAGCACTGTCGTACGTCTCATGGGTTCTCCCCCGGTGGGGGCGCCGTTTCCCGTGGTGGCGCCGGGTGTTGGTGGTCCAGGGGATCCTTTCGCCAGGGGGACCCGGGAGGAAAGGGCGAACGCCTGTTTCTTTGCCGAACCAATAACCGGAGAGCGGTGTACCGCTGAGCGGTGAACCGCCGGGGCCGGGCGGTGCGGCTCAGAACGGGGCGAGCGCGGCCAGGGCGGTGTCGAGGAGGCGGCGCAGGGCCAGGGCGTCCGGGGCGAGGGCGGTGACGAGGGCGGCGGGGCCCGCGAGCGGGGCGATCACCGCGTGCTCCCCGAGCAGCCGGGTCTCCACCGGCTTCTCCGCGAACGACGGGTCGACCACGAGGAGTTGTCCGGTGGCCCGGTGGCCGCCGAGGACCGCGCCGCCGTCCCAGCCGCCGGGGGCGCCGGGGCCGAAGGACAGCTCCTGGTCGAGCAGGGGGCGCCCGGCGCGGTGGACGGTGAGGCGGGTGGCGAGGGTGCCGGGGGGTTCGCCGTGCCGCCCGAGGACCTGCTCCTCGCGCAGGACGAGCCGGGCGGCGGGGGCGAGTGCGACGGTGGTCCGCGTCCGCAGGTGCGAGCCCTCGACGGAGACCACCTGCTCGGGTAGCCAGCGGAGCAGGCCGTCGCCCTCGACGTCGATCCGGACGTCGTACGCGGCCGGGTCGGCGTCCCGGCCGGGCAGGGCGAGGGTGGCGGCGGCCGAGTCGACTAGGAGCCGGGCCCCGGCCCGTACCCGGGTCTCGATCGCGAGCCGGTCGCCGCCGAGCGGGGCGCTCATCGCCCCGACGACGGTGACCCGGGTGTACGGCCCCGCCGCCCGGGTGCGGCGCAGGGCGAGGGGGCCGTCGCTCACCAGGAGCGGCAGCCCGCCGTCGGCGTCGGCGTCGATCCGGGCGGTGGCGCGCAGGCTCACGCGGTCCATGCCGCGAGCCGGGCCCGGACCCAGTCGGCGACGGGGCCGACGCCCTCCGCCGAGCGCAGGGAGGTGAAGAGGACGGGCAGTTCGCCGCGCTGCTCCTTGGCGTCGCGGGCCATTCGCTCCAGGTCGGAGCCGACGTACGGGGCGAGGTCGGTCTTGTTGACGACGAGGAGGTCGGCGGTGGTGACGCCGGGGCCGCCCTTGCGCGGGATGTCGTCGCCGCCGGCGACGTCGATGACGAAGACCTGGGCGTCCACGAGGCCCTTGGAGAAGGTGGCGGTGAGGTTGTCGCCGCCGGACTCGACGAGGATGAGGTCGAGCGGGCCGACGGCGTCCTCCAGCTCCTCGACGGCTTCGAGGTTGGCGGAGATATCGTCGCGGATGGCGGTGTGGGGGCAGGCCCCGGTCTCCACGGCCCGGATGCGCTCGGGCGGCAGGACGGCCTCGCGGAGCAGGAACTCGGCGTCCTCGCGGGTGTAGATGTCGTTGGTGACGACGGCGAGGGAGAGGGTGTCGCGCAGGGCGCGGCAGAGGGCGGCGACGGTGGCGGTCTTGCCGGAGCCGACCGGTCCGCCGAGTCCGACGCGCAGGGCGCGGCGGGTGCCGTCGGGGCGGTGGGCGTCGGCGGAGACGGCGCCGTGGTGGGTGTGGGCGTGGCCGAGGTGCATGGGGCGGCTCCGGGGTGGTCGTGTCGCGGAAAGGGGGTGAGGGGTAGGGGCCGGCGGGTTCGCCGAGGTGTCAGGACGCGAAGAGGCGGACCGGCCAGGCCGCGTGCTGTTCGGCGGTGAGGTCGAGCAGGGGCGCGGAGGCGGCCGGCAGGGCGTCCACCCCGTCCCGGGCCGCGGCCGCCGCCCGCTCGGCCACCCGGTCCATCTCGGGCGCGAGGCGGGCGAGGACGGCGGTGGCCCGGTAGGGGTCGAGGCCCAGGAGGCGCACCACCGCGGTCGCGGGACCGCCGACCGTCTCGTACGCCACGCAGTGCGCCGCGTCCTCAGGGCCGAGTCCGGCGGCCCGGGCGGCGGCGCCGAGGACGACGGGCTGGTGGGCGCCGCGCGGGAAGGCGGCCGCGAGCGCGTCGAGCCCGGGGTCGGGCCAGGCGGCGCGGGCGGCCCGCATCATCTGGCGGCCGAGCCTGCGGGCGGCGGCGCGCAGGGCGGGCGAGGGGGTGCGGGCGTCGGCCGCCGCGTCGAGCGCGTGCGGGTCGAGCCCGTGCGCGGCTCCGGCGGCGAGTCCGGCGGAGGTGAGGCCCGTGGTGTGCAGGCGTCCCCGGCAGAAGGCCTCCAGGTCGTCGGCGTCCTTGATCCGGCCGGCCTTGACGGCGGCCTCGGCGCCCCCGGAGTGGGCGTGCCCGCCGGCGGGGAAGCGCCCGTCGGCGAGCACCAGCAGAGCGGATCGCGCCGTCATCAGAAGAGGAAGTAACGCTGGGCCATGGGCAGTTCGGCGGCGGGGGCCGGTTCGACCGCCTCGCCGTCGATGGTCACCGTGAAGGTGTCCGCGTCGACCTCGACCCGGGGCAGCGCGTCGTTCTCTCGCATGTCGGCCTTGGTGACCCGCCGGGTGTTCCCGATGGCGGTGAACTCCTTGTTCAGGCCGAGCCGTCGCGGCAGGTCGTCCTCGATCGCCGCCTCCGCGACGAAGTTGACCGAGCCGGCCGCCGCGGCCTTGCCGAGCGCGCCGAACATCGGGCGGGGCAGGACCGGTTGGGGCGTGGGGATGGAGGCGTTGGCGTCGCCCATCTGCGCGTACGCGATCTGGCCGCCCTTGAGGACGACGAGCGGCTTCACGCCGAAGAAGGCGGGCTCCCAGAGCACCAGGTCCGCGAGCTTGCCGGGTTCGACGGAGCCGATGAGGTGGTCCATGCCCTGGGCGGCGGCCGGGTTGATCGTGTACTTGGCGACGTAGCGGCGGGCCCGGTGGTTGTCGGCGCGGCCGTCGCCGGGCAGGGCGCCGCGCCGCTTCTTCATGACGTGGGCGGTCTGCCAGGTCCGCATGATCACCTCGCCGATCCGGCCCATGGCCTGGGAGTCGGAGGAGATGATCGAAATGGCGCCGAGGTCGTGCAGGACGTCCTCGGCGGCGATGGTGGAGGGCCGGATGCGGGACTCCGCGAAGGCGAGGTCCTCGGGGACGGCCGGGTTGAGGTGGTGGCAGACCATCAGCATGTCGAGGTGTTCCTCGATGGTGTTGACGGTGTGCGGCCGGGTCGGGTTGGTGGAGCTGGGCAGGACGTACGGCTCGGAGACGACCGTGATGATGTCCGGGGCGTGCCCGCCGCCGGCGCCCTCGGTGTGGTACGCGTGGACGGTGCGGCCGGCGATGGCGGCGAGGGTGTCGCCGACGAAGCCCGCCTCGTTGAGGGTGTCGGTGTGGATGGCGAGCTGGGCGCCGGTCTCCTCGCACACGTCCAGGCAGGTGTCGATGACGGCCGGGGTGGCGCCCCAGTCCTCGTGGATCTTGAATCCGAGGGCTCCGCCGCGCAGTTGGGAGTGCATGGCCTCGCGGGACGTGGTGTTGCCCTTGCCGAGGAGGCCGATGTTGACCGGGAAGGTGTCGAGGGCCTCGAACATCCGGGCCAGGTGCCAGGGGCCGGGGGTGATCGTGGTCGCCTTGGTGCCCTCGGCGGGTCCGGTGCCGCCGCCGACGAGGGTGGTGACGCCGGTGGCGAGGGCCTGTTCGACGACGGTCGGGGAGATGAAGTGGACGTGGGCGTCGACGGCTCCGGCGGTGACGATCCGCCCGTTGCCGACGACGATCTCGGTCTCGGGGCCGATCACCAGGTCGGGGTGGACGCCGTCCATGGTGTCGGGGTTGCCGGCCTTGCCGAGGGCGGTGATCCGCCCGTCGCGGATGCCGATGTCGGCCTTGACGATCCCCCAGTGGTCGATGACCACGGCGCCGGTGATCACGGTGTCGGGGGCGCCCTCGGCGCGGGTGGTGCGGGCCTGGCCCATGGACTCGCGGACGACCTTGCCGCCACCGAAGACGGCCTCCTCTCCGGCGCGGCCGGGGCCGCCGGAGCGGTCCTCCTCGATCTCCACGAGGAGGTCGGTGTCGGCGAGGCGGATCCGGTCGCCGGTGGTGGGGCCGAACAGGTCGGCGTAGACGGGGCGGCGCAGCTCAGGCACGGGGGCCTCCGTCCGTACCGTCCGTACCGTCCGGAGCCGCGTCGAGCGGTCCCGCGGTCTCGCCGCGCAGGCCGGGGACGACGCGGCGGCCGGCGATCGGGACCAGCTCGACCTCGACCGGGATGCCGGGCTCGAAGCGGACGGCGGTTCCGGCGGCGATGTGCAGCCGCCGCCCGTGCGCGGCGGCGCGGTCGAACTCCAGGCCGGGGTTGACCTCGGCGAAATGGTAGTGGGAGCCGACCTGGACGGGCCGGTCGGCGGCGTTGAGCACGGTGAGGCGGGTGACGGGGCGCCCCTCGTTGAGGGCGACGGGGTCGTCCGCGTACAGGATCTCTCCGGGGATCATCGGCGGCGCCCGTTCAGACGATGGGGTCGTGGACGGTGACGAGCTTGGTGCCGTCCGGGAAGGTGGCCTCGACCTGGACGTCGTGGATCATCTCGGGGATGCCCTCCATGACGTCGTCGCGGGTGAGCACCTTGCGGCCGGAGGCCATCAGCTCGGCGACGGTCCGGCCGTCGCGGGCGCCCTCCAGGACGTGGGAGGTCAGGAGGGCGACGGCCTCGGGGTGGTTGAGCCGTACGCCCCGGGCCCTGCGCTTCTCGGCCACGTCCGCCGCCACATGGATGAGCAGGCGTTCCTGCTCGTGCGGGCTCAGTTGCACTCTTCCACCTCACAGTCGTCGACCGGGACGGCACCCGGACAGCTGCGGACCCTACCGACCGTCAACACTCTGTTGAACGGCCCGGATGCGGCCCGCGGCGAGACATTGCACGTTAGGGCGGAAGTTTTTCCGGCTCGTTAACTCCGGCTTTGCGTTCCCATGATCATCCGACCGGCGGGCCGCTACGGGGCGCCGGGCTCGCGGTGGCGGGCGGCGAGGCCGAAGTGCCCCTGTTCGCCGGGAGCGGAGTCGAGGGAGTGGAAACCGGAGACCGAGCGGACCACCCGCTCCTCCTCCGGCTGCGCCGCCGCTTCGAGTACGTCCAGGTCGGCGGCGGAGACCAGGGCGACCAGGGGCTTCCCGTGGCGGGTGACGACGACGCGTTCACCGCCGTACACGACGCGGTTGATGAGGTCCGCGAGCTCGGCTCGCGCTTGCGTCACCGGGATCTCGTAGGTCATGCTCCCCATCTTACGGTCTGTACGTCCTGTACATTTTTTACCGATGGAGGTGCCCGTCATGGAGGCTCGACACGTCCTGCCGGAGTTCACGGAGCGGACCGCTCACGGGACCCGGACCCTCGACCCGTACACGAAACTGCTGGAGTCCCGGATCGTCTTCCTCGGCACGCGGATCGACGAGACCTCGTCCAACGACGTGATCGCCCAGCTCCTGCACCTGGAGTACGCGGCGCCCGATCAGGACATCGCGCTCTACGTCAACTCGCCCGGCGGTTCGGTCGCCGCCATGACCGCGATCCACGACACGATCCGGACGCTCGCCTGTGACGTGGCGACCACCTGCCTGGGCCAGGCCGCCTCCACCGCCGCCGTCCTGCTCGCCGCCGGCACCCCGGGCAAGCGCATGATGCTCCCCGGCTCCCGGGTCACGCTCCGGCAGCCCGCCGTGGACGAGCCCCTGCGCGGACAGCCGAGCGACCTCGACATCCAGGCGCGCGAACTGCTCCGCCAGCGCGACCTGGTGGCCGGGATGCTCGCCGGGCACACCGGACGGAGCAGGGAGCGGGTCGACGCCGACCTCGACCGCCTCACGGTCCTGGACGCTCCGGCCGCGGTCGAGTACGGCCTGGTGGACCACGTCATCACGCGCCGGCGCGACGCGGTGCGGTGAGCGGGCCGTGGTCCCCGAACCGCCGCCGCTGCCCGCCCTGACGCGGGCCGAGGGCGAACTCGTCGACGCGTACCTCGCGGTGGTCGACCTCCTGGGGAAGATCAATCCATCCAGAAGTACGCATACCTATGGGGCCCTGAGGGCGGCTCAGGCCCTGGTGGGGCGCGCGGAGGTGCTGCGCGAGGCCCTGGCGCTCATGCACGCGCGGGGCGAGAGCGAGGTCCACGCGGACACCCTGGCGCGGGCCCTGCGGGTGCTGGACGGGGAGCGGCGGGCCGGCCGGGTCACGCTCCCCCGGGCATGACGGAGTTGACATTCCGGCATGTCGTGTCGAGGGCCGGACGGCCGACAGCCGCGCCGGAAGCACTCGTCCGTTCGATGGAGTCGACGAGTCGACATATGGCTCGGACGAGTTGCGCACGGGGTGTACACATCTGGCGGAATCGGGCGTTCCTTTGCTGGTGCGGGGCTCGTCGGTCAAACCTCCGCGATCACGAAAGCATCCTGTCCACTCGAATGGATCAGTCGTGAGGACTCTCACATATCGCTGTTTCCGCTCGGATTTCGACCACGCTGTGGGGCAAGATCCCTGCCGACGACAAGCCCCCGCCATCCGAGGCGGGGCGGTCCGGGCGGACGCCGAGTCCTGCCGCTGTCCCGGACGTCTGGTCGACAGGATTGGATCGGCAGGAGTGGAGGACCCGAGCAGTACGGGCCGTACGCGCTGTTTCCGCAGCGGGGCCGGCCCTTGGGGTGAAGCCGCAGCCGCGGCCGGGCATCTTCGCCTGCCCGAACCCGACAGGTCATCCTTCACAGGCGGCTGACGAAGGGTTGCGCATGACTGCGCAGATGCACGTCCCGTCCCTGCTGTCCCGGGCCGGAGCCGTCTCGGCTCTCACCCTCGCCGCCGTCGGCGGCACGCTGCTCGCCCCGGGCGCGGCACCGGAGGCCCAGGCGGCCACCGCTCACGCGAACAAGGCGCTGAGCATCGCCGCCGCCAAGAAGGGCGCGCCCTACCGCTACGGGGCCGCCGGCCCCTCCCGGTTCGACTGCTCGGGCCTGACGCTCTACGCGTACAAGAAGGCGGGCAAGTCGCTGCCCCGCACCGCGCAGCAGCAGTACAACAAGACCCGGCACGTCTCCGCCGGGAGCAGGCAGAAGGGGGACCTGGTCTTCTTCCACTCCGGCGGGAAGGTCTACCACGTGGGCATCTACGCCGGGAGCGGCAAGATCTGGCACTCGCCCAAGACCGGCTCCTGGGTGAAGCTCGACAAGATCTGGTCCTCGAAGGTCTACTACGGACGCGTCCGGTGACCCCGCCCGGGCGCTGACCGGGCGCCTCGAGACGGACCGGGGGGTGCGGTGGCGCCGCCGCCCCTCCCGCCCGACCGGGGCCGGAGAACGGAACGGGAGCGAATCGCAGGGGTAGCGGGACGAGGACGTCCTGCGGCCGCGCGATCGCTCCGCCCTCGGGCTGCCGGCGGTACCCCGCCTTCGACGAGGCTTCGTGCACGGCAGGACGAGGGAACGTACGTCCTTGCGTTCGCGGCTGTGGAGGAGTACGAGCCGTTCCTTCATGCCCCGGCCCGTGATGCGAGAGCTGTGACCGATGCCGAGCTCACCCTCCTCCTCGAGGGCAGCCGGCGCGAGCGGCGCACCGCGGCATGGCTCTCGTCGCCGTCTCGCGCCGTGACCGGTTCCGCGGGCGTCTGGGAGCACTGCTGCTGGAGAGCGAGGTCTGCTGCACGGGCGGGCCTACTGCGTGGCGTTGGCGAGTTTCGGCATCGCACGAGATGCCGACCTGCTCGCCGCCTACCTGGACCGCTACCTGCACCGGCCCGACCTCGCCTACGACCAGCCGACGGCCATGGGCGCCCTGGCGTACACCGACTCCGTCCTGGGCGGCATTCGCCTCGCCTGCGCCGTCATTGACGAATGCGCCGGCATTTGACTCCATCGGTCTCGTTCGCGCCGAAGGCTCCGGCTGGGACCTGCACGAGTACCGTCACTCCGGGCCGACCCGTCTTGGTGGGGCCGGGGCCAGTCCGCTGATTCTGATGGCGAAGTCACGGCGCAGGAGGACGGAGAACGTCCACCGCTACTTCAAGCCGCCCCCGGAGACGATCGCCGAGGTCACCAGTCTGCTCGCGCCCGGCAACAGCAGGCGCTGAAGACCTCTCGGCCTCTAGGGGCCGTACTCGCTCGGGCGCCTGCGGCTCACCGGAGTACGACCGTGACGCCGCACCGTTCGAGGAGCCGCACGATGTCCTCGAAGTAGGAGAGCCCGCCCTCCGGATCCTCCACGACGTCCCGAAGCGCGCGGCGCGCGATCTCGGAGTCGTGCCAGGTCAAGGTGAAGGGAGGAGCCACCCCGAATCCACCGCCCAGACAGTCCTTGAACGCGTTCCACTCCCGGCCGAAATAGCGGCCGGGCCCGAGCAGGGCCTCGGCGATCGCGCAGTGCAGCCCGGCAACGTCCGTGACGAATCGGCCGTCGAGATGGTGCTCACCGCCGGACCGGTCCGGCTGGGGCGCGGGCACCCGCCAGGCACGTGTGGTGAGGTCCAACCATGCGGCCCTGCCCTGTGAGTCGTACGGTGCCCAAAGATTGGGCTCTCCCGGCGGGCTCTGATACCACTCCGCCCAGACCGGGCGGGCCGCCGGCGGTGGCCGGTCGTCGCCGCCATCGGTGAGGGTGATGTCGACGAGCGTGCCGCCGAGCACGGACGGACGCGCTCCGGTAATGGCCAGGCCCACGGAGCGGGAGGCCATCACGGCACCCTGCCGATCCAGCACCAGGAGGGAGGCCCGGTCCCGCTCCCTTCGACGGGGCCGCCGCAGCGCCGCGAGCAGGGGCTCCGCGGGCTCGCAGCCGATCAGCTCCAGCGGAGCGGGAGCCGGTTCCACTCGTGCTTCGAACAGGCCGTCCACGGAGGAGCACTGCCCTGCCCTCGCCGCAGCGGCTGCCGTTCCCGCGAAGAGCTCGAAGCGCGGTGCCGCAGGCAGTTCGAAGAAGCCCTCCTCGTTTCTGACGCCGGCGCCGAGCACGATGTCGTACCGCGCCGGATCGGCCGAGTGGGGCTGATGGGTCACCACGACGGCATCGACGAGCGTCCACCACTGCACGGGCTTCTCGTCGTCCCAGACCTCGACGCACACATCGCCCAGGCCCCGCGGCGAGGCATCGGGCTCAGCCAGGACCTCGCTCAGGAGGCCGTCGGGGAGGCACCCTCGGAGGGTGAGGACCTCCCGTGGGGGCGGGACCGGGTCGGCGAACAGCCCTTCGACGCCCGCACACCTCCCCCAGAGCTGTTCCACTCCGTCCTCGTCCTCCCGAACCAGGAGGTACTTCACCGGGAAGCCCCGGTCCCACGTGGCGTGATCTGCGATGCGCACCCAACCCCCGAACATGTGAGCAGCCTTCGCGCCAACGATACGGACCCGCCTGGCCCGCGGAAGACGGAGGACCGTCAGATGGAACGAGTACCGCCCGAGCATGTCGACGTGGTACCGCACGAACGGGGAGAGCCGGGCGGCGTCCTCGTCACGGGCGTCGAAGCCGTCGGCGCGGAGCTGGGCGACGGCGGCACCCATGTACCGGGGGTTGAAGAGCACCAGGGCATCGAGGACCCGGCCGAGCGCGCCGATCTGGTCCTCCGTACCGTCCTGGTAGCGCTGGTGGAGCTGTCCGGCGCGGCCGTGGAAGATTTTCCGGGCGAGCGCGTGTCGGCCTTCCTGGAGGTTGGCCTGCACCTTGATCTGGTGGCGGTAGCCGGGCTCGTCGGCCAGGCGCAGGATGCGCAACGACTTCGAGATCCGCCCGTAGTGCGCGATCGCGTCCCCGAGCGGGGTCGGGCGCCCGTCCCGGGAGAGCATCCGGATCATGTCGTAGGCGCGGACGGTGCCGGTGCGGGTGGAGCCGATGATCCGAAGGATGTCCTCCCAGTGCCGCGCGATGCGGGCGAGGTCGACCCGGCCGCAAGCCGCTCTTTGGAAAGCGCTGTGGTCGGCCGTGCGGTCGATGCGCCACATCTTCTGATCGGGCAGGTCGGCGAGCTGCGGGGCGTACGCGAATCCGGCGAGGACGAGCAGGCCGAAGACGATGTCGTTGTAGGAGGCGGTGTCGGTGACGATCGTCTCCGGGCGCTTGCCGCCGTCGCGGTCGTAGAGGACGTCCGGCACGTACAGGGAGTCGCCGAATCCGCAGCACATCGCCTCATCAGGGCAGGTCGGTTCCCTTTCCCTGTGGCAAGGGTGGGGCGTCGGGAACGGCGCCCTCCACGCGGGCGGCGGAGCGCGGTGAACCGTCGGCACCACCGGAGCCCCCGGGCCGCCCCGTTTCGGTCGGTGGTTCCGTGGTCCCGAGAGAGGCCGGGCCGGCGGCAGGGGTTCAGGCCGGTCGCGGGACGCGGTGACGAGGGAGTCTTAGCGACTCGCCACAGGGACGGCCGCCTTCCACGGCAGGGTGACGCCCACCGTCTTGCCGCCGTCCTCGGTCGGGGTCACCGAGAGGCGGCCGCCGGACTGCGCCGCCAGGGAGCGGATGATGGCCATGCCGCGGCCGTTGTCCTGCTGGACCGCCGCGGGAAGGCGGCGGGGACGGCGCGGGTGGCTGTCCGTGACGCCGACGTGGAGCCGTTCCCCGTGCTCCAGGCGGACGCCGACCGTGAAGGAGGGCGACCGGCCGAAGGTGTGCAGGACGGCGTTGGTGGCCAGCTCCGACACGACCAGGCGGACCGCGTCCGCCTGGTCGGAGCAGTCGTCGAGGCCCCAGGCGGTGAGGACCTCCGCGACGTACCGCCGGGCGGCGGGGACCGAGGCGGGCTCGCTCGGCAGGGTGACGGATGCTTCCTGATGGTCTGCCATGGCGACTCCGTCCCTTTCCCGCCGGGGCCGCCGCCCCGGATCACCCTGCGCGTCAGAGTCCCACCGATGGTGCCGCGCCCCACCCGGTTCCACCAGGCTGTCGCCCCGTCTGTCGCCCGAAGCGGTGAACCGTACGCACCGTGGACGGCCCCGTCCCTGGCGTCAGGCGGCGGGTGCGGTCCGCAGGACCGTCTCCACCGCCCGGGCGATCTGCGCGTCCGTCAGGTCGGCGCGGGCCGTCAGGCGCAGGCGCGAGACGCCGTCGGGGACGGACGGGGGCCGGAAGCAGCCGACCGCCAGGCCCCGTTCCCGGCAGTCCGCCGCCCAGCGCAGCGCCGCCTCCGGGGAGGGGGCGCGGACCGAGACCACGGCCGCGTCGGGCCGGGCCGCGGTGAGTCCGGCCGCGGTCAGCCGCTCGTACAGGGTGGTGGCGACGGTACGGGCCCGCCCGGCGAGCCCCGGTTCGGCGGCGATCAGCCGCAGGCTCGCGAGGGCGCCGCCGACGGCGGCCGGTGCGAGGCCGGTGTCGAAGATGAAGGTGCGGGCGGCGTTCACCAGGTGTTCGATCACCCGGGCCGGGCCGAGGACCGCGCCGCCCTGGCTGCCCAGGGACTTGGAGAGGGTCAGGGTGGCGACCACGTCCTCGTCGCCCGCGAGCCCGGCCCCGTGCACCGCGCCCCGGCCGCCGTCGCCGAGGACGCCGAAGCCGTGGGCGTCGTCCACGACGAGACCCGCGCCGTGCGCGCGGCAGGCGGCGGCCAGCTCCGCGAGCGGGGCCCGGTCGCCGTCGACGGAGAAGACGGAGTCGCTGACGACGAGGGCCCGGCGCCCGGGGTGCGCCTCCAGGGTCTTGCGCACGGCCTCGGGGTCGGCGTGCGGGACGACGGCGGTCTCGGCGCGCGCCAGACGGCAACCGTCCACCAGGGAGGCGTGGTTGGCGGCGTCCGAGACGATCAGGGAGTCCCGGCCGCCGAGCGCGGTGAGCACGGCGAGGTTGGCGGCGTAGCCGGAGGAGAAGACGAGGGCCGCCTCGAAGCCGCAGAAGTCGGCGAGTTCGCGCTCCAGGTCGGTGTGCAGGAGGGTGGTGCCGGTGACGAGCCGGGAGCCGGTGGAGCCGGCTCCCCAGCGCCGGGCCGCCTCGGCCGCCGCCCCGGTGACCTCGGGCCTGCGGGTGAGGCCGAGGTAGTCGTTGCCCGCCAGGTCGAGGAGGTCCGACTCGGCCGCCCGGGGCCGCAGCGTGCGGACCAGACCGGCGTCGGCCCGGCGGCGCGCCTCGGCGTCGGTCCAGTCGAACGCGGTGCGGCGCGGACCCGCGGCCCGTGCGTCGTCGGCCTGTGGCATACGGGTTCCTCCGTCGGCGCCTTCGGCCGGCCGGCCGGCGCCTTTTGTAGGCAGCGCACAGACCCTAACCGCAGGAGACCGGGATCGTGGTGTGGTCATCCACACACCCCGCTCGGAGCCGTTTGTTCGGATCCTCCTTGGCCCGGGGCCGGGCGATAGGCCAGGATCAGCGGTTATGGACCTGCTGAACACGCTGGTGGAGAAGGGGCTGCGGCGCGAGCCGCCGACCCGTGAAGAAGCGCTCGCCGTCCTGGCGACCTCCGACGACGAACTGCTCGATGTGGTGGCGGCGGCCGGCAAGGTGCGCCGTCAGTGGTTCGGGCGGCGGGTGAAGCTCAACTATCTGGTCAATCTGAAGTCCGGCCTGTGCCCCGAGGACTGCTCGTACTGTTCGCAGCGGCTCGGCTCCAAGGCGGAGATCCTCAAGTACACCTGGCTGAAGCCGGACGAGGCGTCCAAGGCGGCCGCGGCGGGCGTCGCGGGCGGCGCCAAGCGGGTGTGCCTGGTGGCGAGCGGACGCGGTCCGACGGACCGGGACGTCGAGCGGGTCGGCAGGACCATCGAGGCCATCAAGGAGGAGAACGAGGGCGTCGAGGTGTGCGCCTGCCTCGGACTGCTCTCGGACGGCCAGGCGGAGCGGCTGCGGGAGGCCGGCGCCGACGCGTACAACCACAACCTGAACACCTCCGAGGCGACGTACGGGGGGATCACCAAGACCCACACGTACGCCGATCGGGTGGACACCGTCCAGAAGGCGCACGCGGCCGGGCTCTCGGCCTGCTCGGGTCTGATCGCGGGCATGGGCGAGGCCGACGAGGACCTGGTCGACGTCGTGTACGCGCTGCGGGAGCTGGGCTCGGACTCGGTGCCGGTCAACTTCCTCATCCCGTTCGAGGGCACCCCGCTCGCCAAGGAGTGGAACCTGACCCCGCAGCGCTGTCTGCGGATCCTGGCGATGGTGCGGTTCGTCTGCCCCGACGTCGAGGTGCGGATCGCCGGCGGCCGCGAGGTGCACCTGCGCTCGATGCAGCCGCTCGCGCTGCACATCGCGAACTCGATCTTCCTGGGCGACTACCTGACCAGTGAGGGCCAGGCCGGACAGGCCGACCTGGACATGATCGCGGACGCGGGCTTCGAGGTGGAGGGCACGGGCACGCCCACGCTGCCCGCCCACCGCGCGGACGCGCTCGCGGCGGCGGGCGGCGGCTGCGGCTCGGGCGCCCCGGCGGCCGGCGGCGGCTGCGGCTCGCACGCGCCGGCGGAGGGCGGCGCGGCGGAGGCCGGCGCGGGCTGCGGCTCGCACTCCGGCGGCGGCTGCGGCCCGTGCGGCGGTCACGCCCCGGTCCCCGAGCCCGCCGCGACCCCGGCCGCCGAGGCCGCGCCGGGCGGCGCCCGGACCGATCTGGTGGCGGTGCGCCGCCGGGGAGCCGGGACGGACCTCGCGCCGAATGCGTAACGACGAGCTCCTCGCCCTGGACCGGGCGCACGTCTGGCACCCGTACGGCCCCATGCCGGGCCGCACGGAACCGCTGGTCGTCGCGTCCGCGTCCGGGGTGCGCCTCCGGCTCGCCGAACCCGCCGAGGGGCGGGACGAGTTGGTCGACGGCATGTCCTCGTGGTGGTCGGCGGTGCACGGCTACAACCACCCCGTCCTGAACGAGGCGGTGCGCGGCCAGCTCGACCGGATGAGCCACGTGATGTTCGGCGGGCTCACCCACGAGCCGGCCGTCCGGCTCGCGAGCCGGCTGGTGGAGATCACCCCCGAGCCGCTGCGGCACGTCTTCCTCAGCGACTCGGGCTCGGTCTCCGTCGAGGTCGCCGTCAAGATGTGCCTGCAGTACTGGCGTTCGCTCGGCCGCCCCGAGAAGCGGCGGCTCTTCACCTGGCGCGGCGGCTACCACGGCGACACCTGGCAGCCGATGTCGGTGTGCGACCCCGAGGGCGGGATGCACGAGCTGTGGTCGGGGGTCCTCCAGCCGCAGGTCTTCACGGACGCCCCGCCGGCCGCGTACGAGGAGTCGTACGCGGAGCTGCTGCGGACCTCGATCGGGCGGCACGCGCACGAGCTGGCCGCGGTGGTCGTGGAGCCGGTGGTGCAGGGCGCGGGCGGGATGCGCTTCCACGACCCGGCGTACCTGCGGGTGCTGCGGGAGGCCTGCGACGAGCACGGCGTGCTGCTGGTGTTCGACGAGATCGCGACCGGGTTCGGGCGTACGGGCACGCTGTTCGCCGCCGACGCGGCCGGGGTGTCCCCCGACGTGATGTGCGTGGGCAAGGCGCTGACGGGCGGTTACCTGTCGATGGCCGCGACGCTCTGCACGAGCCGGGTGGCGGACGGGATCTCGCGGGGCGAGGTGCCGGTCCTGGCGCACGGGCCGACCTTCATGGGGAACCCGCTGGCCTCCGCCGTGGCCCTGGCCTCGATCGACCTGCTGCTCTCGCGGGACTGGCGGGTCGAGGTCGAGCGGATCGAGGCCGGGCTGCGCGAGGGGCTCGCCCCGGCCGCCGCCCTGCCGGGCGTGCGGGACGTGCGGGTGCTCGGCGCGATCGGGGTCGTCCAGCTCGACCACGAGGTCGACATGGCGGCGGCGACGCGCGCGGCGGTCCGGGAGGGCGTGTGGCTGCGCCCGTTCCGGGACCTGATCTACACGATGCCGCCGTACGTGACCGGCGACGAGGACGTGGCCCGGATCTGCGCGGCGGTACGGGCCGCCGCGGCGGCGGGCTGAACGAAGGATGGAGCGGGCTGTGGGAATCGTCGTCGTCAGCGGCACCGGGACCGAGATCGGCAAGACGGTCGTGACCGCGGCCGTGGCCGCCGTCGCGACCGCCGCGGGGCGGTCGGTCGCCGTCCTGAAACCGGCGCAGACGGGCGTCGGGCCGGACGAGCGGGGCGACGCGGACGAGGTCGTACGGCTCTCGGGCGCCGCCGCCTCGGCCGAGCTGGGCCGTTTCCCGGAGCCGCTGGCCCCCGGGACGGCCGCCCGGCGGGCCGGTCTGGCGCCGGTCGGGCCCGGGGAGGTCGCCGAGGCCGCCCGGAAGCTGGCCGCCGGGCACGACCTGGTGCTCGTGGAGGGGGCGGGCGGGCTGCTCGTCCGCTTCGACGAGGAGGGCGGCACGCTCGCGGACGCGGCGGCGCTGCTCGGCGCGCCCGTCCTGGTGGTGGCCCCGGCCGGGCTCGGGACGCTCAACTCGACCGCCCTGACGGCCGAGGCGCTGCGGGCGCGCGGGATCGCGCGGCTGGGCGTGGTGATCGGCAGCTGGCCGGCCGCGCCGGACCTGGCGGCCCGCTGCAACCTGGCCGACCTGCCGGAGGCGGCGGGCGCCCCCCTTCTCGGAGCCGTACCGGAGGGCTCGGGCGCCCTGCTCCCGGCGGAGTTCCGGACGGCGGCGGGCGGCTGGCTGGCCCCGTCCCTGGGCGGGACGTGGGACGCGGAGTCGTTCGCACGGACGCACGCGGAGCCGTACGGGGGCTGACCGCCGGTCCGGGGTGTCCAGGGCCCGCGCGGCTCTGGGTGCCGGGGCGCAGTCGCGCGTCGACGGGCCGCGTCGCGGGGGGCTTCTCCGCGTGCCCGGTGGCCGGGTGTCGTACGGCCGCCCGCCCCACGCGCCCCGCACGTCTCCTCCGCGTGCCCGGTGTGGCCGGGTCCTGGGCGCCCCGGGGGCACGGTCCTCTCGCACGGCCGAGGGCCCACCCTCCCGTACGGGTGGGGCGGGCGGGTCCGGCCCGTCGTCGGGCTCCGGGGCGTGCGGCTCCGTAGGCTGGGAGTGTGCGCGTCCAGGCGTGAGGAGCTTCCGATGACGTCTTCGCGGCCGGGGTCCGAGGGGCCGTCCCGGGTGCACCACCCCCTCTTCGCCCGCTTCTACGCCCGGTTCAGCGTCTCCGCCGAGACGCGGGGCGGGATCGGGGCCCTCCGGGCGGAGCTGCTCGGCGGGCTCGCCGGCCGGGTGGTCGAGGTCGGGGCCGGGAACGGGCTGAACTTCGGGCACTACCCGGTCGGGGTCACGGAGGTCGTGGCCGTCGAGCCGGAGGCCCGGCTGCGCGAACTGGCCGGGAGGGCCGCGCGGCGGGCGGCCGTTCCGGTGACCGTGGTGCCGGGGACGGCCGAGGCGCTGCCGGCCGGGGACGGCGCCTTCGACGCGGCGGTGGTCTCCCTGGTCCTGTGCACGGTACGGGACGTGCCGGCGGCCCTCGCGGAGCTGCGCCGGGTCCTGCGCCCCGGCGGCGAACTGCGCTTCTTCGAGCACGGGGCGGCGGACACCCCGGGGCTCGCGCGGGTGCAGCGGGGCCTCGACCGGACCGTGTGGCCGCTGCTCTTCGGCGGCTGCCACACCTCCCGCGCTCCGCTGGCGGAGATCGAGGGCGCCGGGTTCGCCCTCGGCCCGTACCGCTCCTTCGACGTCCCGGAGGGCGGGCCCCGGCTGCCGTCCTCGCCCTGCGTCCTGGGCACGGCGCGCCGGTGAGGCGGCGCCGTCCCGCCCTCCGGAACTCCCTGGCACGGCCCGAGGTCCCCGTGATGGGATCCGGCCATGATCGATCTGCAGATACGTGCCGCCACCGCCGACGAGGCCGAAGCCGTTCTCGCCTTCTGGCGGGAGTCCGCCGAGGGGACGTCCGTCTCGGACGACGTGGACGGGGTCACCCGGCTCGTCGCGCGCGATCCGGAGGCCCTGCTCCTCGCGCTGGCCGACGGCCGGATCGTGGGGTCCGTGATCGCCGGCTGGGACGGCTGGCGCGCCTCCCTCTACCGGCTCGCCGTCCTGCCCGCGTACCGGCGCCGGGGGATCTCCACCGCGCTCCTGCGGGCGGCCGAGGAGCGGTTCACCGCGCTCGGCGGCCGGCGCGTGGACGCCATGGTCCTGGAGGCGAACGGGACGGGGCGGATGCTGTGGGCGGCCGCCGGGTACGAGCGCGAGGACCACTGGCGCCGCTGGGTGAAGCCGCTCACGGAGCGGACGAGGCGAGAGAAGCGGGAGGGGTAGGGAAAACGGCGTGAAGCGCCAGGTGAGGAGCCCGGGGGCGACCGGCACCCCGCTTTGCCTCTCCTTTACCATGGTCTCTCATCCCGACGACCGAAAGGTGTGAGCGTCCGCCCATGGGCGAGCCTCCCAGTAGCACTGGTTTCCACAGACTCGAAAGCTCCGGCTCCGGCCGCCGACGCCGAGCGATCCTCCTCCCGCCGCGTGATCATGGGACGGAGGTGAACCGATGACCGAAGTGCTCCTGCTCCTCCTCGCGCTCCTGCTCTCCCTCGCGTGCGGCGCCTTCGTCGCGGCCGAGTTCTCGCTGACCACGGTCGAGCGGGGCGAGCTCGAAGCCGCCGTGAAGCGCGACGAGCGCGGCGCGTCGAGCGCGCTCAAGGCCGTGAAATCGCTGACGTTCCAGCTCTCCGGCGCCCAGCTGGGCATTACCGTCACCAACCTGGTGGTCGGAATGCTGGCCGAGCCGTCGATCGCCGCCCTGATCAAGGGCCCGGTCGAGGCCGTCGGCCTCTCCGCCACGGTCGCCTCCTCGGTGGCCCTGGTCCTGGGCACCGCCCTGTCGACCGTGGTCCTGATGGTGGTCGGCGAGCTGGTCCCCAAGAACTGGGCCATCTCCTCGCCGCTCGCCGTGGCGAAGGTCGTGGCCACCCCGCAGCGCGTGTTCACGGCGGCCTTCAAGCCGCTGATCAGCCACCTCAACAACACCGCGAACCGGATCCTGCGCCGGCTCGGCATGGAGCCGACCGAGGAGCTGGCGTCCGCGCGCTCCCCGCAGGAGCTGGTGGCCCTGGCCCGGCACTCCGCCAAGGAGGGGGCCCTGGAGGCGGACACGGCCGAGCTGTTCGTCCGCACCCTCAACCTGGCGGAGCTGACCGCCGAGAACGTGATGACGCCCCGCGTGCAGGTCACCGCCCTGGACGTGCAGGCAACCGCCGAGGACGTGGCGAACGCGACCCGCGCGACCGGCCTGTCCCGCTTCCCGGTCTACCGGGACAGCCTGGACGCGGTCGTCGGCATCGCCCACATCAAGGACGTCCTCGCCATACCGGCCGGCGAGCGGTACCGCCGCCCGATCGGGGAGATGCTGCGCGAGCCGCTGCTCGTCCCCGAGACGCTGACCGTGGACAGGCTGCTCGACCGGCTGTCCGGGAAGCAGACGATGGCGGTCGTCATCGACGAGTACGGCGGTACGGCCGGGGTCGTGACCCTGGAGGACATCGTCGAGGAGGTCGTCGGCGAGGTCCGCGACGAGCACGACCCGCACGAGACCCCGGACCTGGCACGGGCCGGCGAGGACGCGGACGGGCGCGTGCTGTGGTCCGCCGACGGCGCGGCCCGCACCGACCAGGTCGGCACGATCGGCCTGAAGGTGCCGGACGGCCCGTACGAGACGCTGGCGGGCGCGGTCGCCCACGAGCTGGGCCGGATCCCGGCCGTCGGCGACAGCGTGGAGCTCGCCGGCTGGCGGCTCGACGTCGTGGACGCCTCGGGCCGGCGCGCGGCCCGCGTGCTGCTGCACGAGCCCGCGCACGACACCGAGGACGAGACCGGGGAGGCCGGCCGATGATCGCGATCCAGTTGCTGATCGGCCTGCTCACCCTGGTCGTCAACGCCTTCTTCGTCGGCGCCGAGTTCGCCCTGATCTCGGTCCGCCGCAGCCAGATCGAGCCCCTCGCGGAGGCGGGGAACAAGCGGGCGCGCAGTGTCGTCTGGGGCCTGGAGCACGTCTCGGCGATGCTCGCGGCGGCCCAGCTCGGCATCACGCTCTGCACCCTGGTCCTCGGCATCGTCGCCGAACCGGCCATCGCGCACCTGCTCGAACCGGTCTTCGACGCGGTCGGCGTCCCGCACGGCCTGGTGCACCCGATCTCGTTCGTGATCGCCCTGTCGCTCGCGACGTACCTGCACATGCTGCTCGGCGAGATGGTGCCGAAGAACATCGCGCTCGCGGAGCCGACGCGCTCCGCGCTGCTCCTCGGGCCGCCCCTGGTGGCGCTCGCCCGGGCGCTGCGGCCGGTGATCTTC
Organism: Streptomyces sp. NPDC093071; assembly: GCF_044754545.1. Taxonomy (NCBI): domain Bacteria; kingdom Bacillati; phylum Actinomycetota; class Actinomycetes; order Kitasatosporales; family Streptomycetaceae; genus Streptomyces; species Streptomyces sp. NPDC093071. The sequence continues at coordinate 1,165,095 of NZ_JBIVPH010000002.1, forward strand.
ACGATCAACGCCTTCGCGAACACCCTGCTCAAGCTGTTGCGGGTGGAGGTCAAGGACGAGGTCTCGGCGACCTTCTCGGACGACGAGCTGGCCCGCATGGTCACCGACGCCGGTGACGCCGGGCTCCTGGACGACCGGGCCGCCGAGCGGCTGCACGACGCCCTGGAGCTGGGCCGCCGTCCCGTACGGGACGTGGTGATGCCGGCGGAGAAGGTGGTGTCCACCCGGGTCGGCACCACTCCCGAGGAGCTGGAGGCGCTGTCGGCGCGGACCGGTTTCTCCCGCTTCCCCGTGGTCGACCCGGAGCGGCACATCCTGGGCTATCTGCACGTCAAGGACGCCCTGGACATCGTCCCGCGCGACCTGCCGTTCCCGGTGACGTCGCTGCGGCCGATCGCCCGGGTGCGGGCGGACACGCCGCTGGACGACGTCCTGACCGCGATGCGCCGCAGCCGGACGCACCTGGCGGCGGTGCTCGACGAGAACGACCGTCCGGCCGGTCTCGTGGCGATGGAGGACGTGCTGCGCGAGCTGGTGGGACGCCCCGCGGCGTCGTAATCCGGTCCGCGTGAACGGAAGAAGGGCCCCGGGATCCGTCCCGGGGCCCTTCTTCCGTTCGGAGTTTCAGGGGCTTCGGAGTTCAGGGCGCGGTGGCGGCCAGCCAGGCGTCGAGCAGGCTCCGGTCGCCGGTGTGCGCGAAGCACGGCTCGTCGGCCCCGTACCGGTGGTGCAGCAGGAGCAGCAGCTCCCCGGCGTCCGCCTCGACGGCGGCGGTCGGCTGCGCGCCGCCGCTCCCCCGGGTCCAGGTGAAGCCGCCCCCGCCGAGGACGAGGGTCCAGACGGCGCCGGTGTCGCGGGCGGCGAGGCGCAGGACCGCCCCGTCCCGGCCGAGCCGGGAGACCGGCTCCGCGATCCGGCCGATGTACGGGGCGTCGGTCAGGAAGTGGTCGACGGCGTCCGCGGCCGTGCCGGGGTCGAGGGGGCCGGTCTTCCCGTCGACGGCGAGCTCGGCGTCGGCGAGGTGGACCAGGGTCTCGAAGAGCACCCGGCGGGGGTAGTGGCGGACGTGCGGGTCGGCGCCCGGGGACCAGACGGGGGCGTCCGGGTCGGCGGCGCGCGCGGTGGCGGCGAACCGCTCGGCCCCGGCGACCAGCCAGTCGGCGTGCGCGGCGGGGTCGGCCGGCGGGTCGAGGGGAAGGTCCTCCGTGAGGACGCGGACGGCGGAGCGGGTCCGTACGAGGTGCTCGGCCCAGCGGTGGACGGCGCCGACGTGCCGGGCGAGGTCCGCGAGGGTCCGGTCGGGGCGGCCGGGGACGGGGGTGGCGGGGTCGGCGGCGCGGACGACGGCGGCGAGGCGGCGGGCGTGGTCCAGGGCGGCGTCGCAGGCGGCGGCGTGGGTGTCCTCGGTGAGGCCGAAGCCCCCGGAGACCTCGAGCAGCTCGTCCCGCCGGGGGCCCTCGGGCGCACGCAGGGCGGCCGCGCGGAACAGTCCGTCGAGGGTGCGCCGGTCGGCCGCCGTGAGCCCGGCGAGGGTGTGTCCGGTGGACTCCAGCCACGCCACCGCCGTGTCGGGGTCGAGGACGTCCTCGTCGGAGGTCTCGACCGCCGTCACCAGTTCGGCCAGGGCCTCGGCCAGGGCGCTCAGGAGCGCGTCGCTCATCGGGTTTCCCCCTCCGGGTTCTCCACGGCACGCCTCGCATACCGCGCGGTATGATCGCTCCGCCATGGAGATCAATGCCACGTACAACAGTTTCGTCGCCCTCGGCGACAGCTTCACCGAGGGTATGTCGGACCTGAGGCCCGACGGTTCCTACGGCGGCTGGGCCGACGCCCTCGCGGGCCGTCTCGCCGCCCGCTCCCCCGGCTTCCGCTACGCGAACCTCGCCGTGCGCGGGAAGCTCATCGGACAGATCGTCGAGGAGCAAGTCGGCCCGGCCGCAACGATGGAGGCCGATGTGGTCACCCTCGTCGGCGGCCTCAACGACACCCTCCGGCCCAAGGTCGACATGGTCCGGGTGAGGGACCTCCTCACCGAGGCAGTGGAACGCCTCACACCCGCCTGCGGGCAGCTCGTCCTGATGCGCAGCCCCGGCCGGAACGGACCCGTCATGGAGCGCTTCCGGCCCCGGATGGAGGAGCTCTTCGCCCACATCGACGGACTCGCCGCCCGGCACGGCGCCCTGGTCGTCGACCTGTACGGGGCGCCGTCGCTCGGCGACCCCCGGCTCTGGGACGTGGACCGGCTCCACCTGACGGCCGAGGGGCACCGGCGGGTCGCCGAGGCCGTGTGGCAGACCCTCGGCCTGGAGCCGGAGGAGGACTGGCGCACCCCGCTGCCGCCGACCGCGCGCCCGCGCTGGGCGAGCCGGCGGCTCGCGGACGCCCGCTTCGCCAGGGAGCACCTGGGCCCCTGGATCGGGCGGCGCCTGACCGGCCGCTCCTCCGGCGACGGCCGCGCCCCCAAGCGCCCGGAGCTGCTTCCGTACCCGCCCTCGGTGAGCGTCCGGGCCGAGCGTTCGTGACCCGCGTCTCGTAGCAAGCTCTACATCGGGCGGCGGCGCCGACCTGCAGAAACCGCCAGGTAAACTCTGCCCACGTGACTGCTGTGACTGCGAAGCCCCGCATCCCCAACGTTCTGGCCGGCCGCTACGCCTCCGCGGAGCTCGCCGTCCTCTGGTCCCCCGAGCAGAAGGTGAAGCTGGAGCGCCGGCTGTGGCTCGCCGTGCTGCGTGCGCAGAAGGACCTCGGGATCGAGGTTCCGGAGGAGGCCCTCGCCGACTACGAGCGCGTCCTCGACCAGGTCGACCTCGGCTCCATCGCCGAGCGCGAGAAGGTCACCCGGCACGACGTGAAGGCCCGCATCGAGGAGTTCAACGCCCTCGCCGGCCACGAGCACGTCCACAAGGGCATGACCTCGCGCGACCTCACCGAGAACGTCGAGCAGCTGCAGATCCGGCTCTCCCTGGAGCTGATGCGGGACCGCACGGTCGCCGTCCTCGCCCGCCTCGGCAGGCTCTCCGCCGAGTACGCCGAGCTGGTCCTGGCCGGCCGCTCGCACAACGTCGCCGCGCAGGCGACCACCCTCGGCAAGCGGTTCGCGACGGCGGCGGACGAGCTGCTCGTCGCGTACGCGCGCCTGGAGGAGCTGCTGGGCCGCTACCCGCTGCGCGGGATCAAGGGCCCGGTCGGCACCGCGCAGGACATGCTGGACCTGCTCGGCGGCGACGCCGGCAAGCTGGCCGACCTGGAGCGGCGGATCGCCGGTCACCTCGGCTTCGCGCACGCCTTCACCTCGGTCGGCCAGGTCTACCCGCGCTCGCTCGACTACGACGTGGTCACCACGCTGGTCCAGCTGGCCGCCGCGCCGTCCTCGACCGCCAAGACGATCCGTCTGATGGCGGGCCACGAGCTGGTCACCGAGGGCTTCAAGCCCGGCCAGGTCGGCTCCTCCGCGATGCCGCACAAGATGAACACCCGCTCCTGCGAGCGCGTCAACGGCCTGATGGTCATCCTGCGCGGCTACGCCTCGATGACCGGCGAGCTGGCCGGCGACCAGTGGAACGAGGGCGACGTGTCCTGCTCCGTGGTCCGCCGGGTCGCGCTGCCGGACGCCTTCTTCGCCCTGGACGGCCTCCTGGAGACCTTCCTGACCGTGCTGGACGAGTTCGGCGCCTTTCCGGCCGTCGTGGCCCGCGAGCTCGACCGCTACCTGCCCTTCCTGGCGACCACCAAGGTCCTCATGGGCGCCGTGCGCGCCGGGGTCGGCCGCGAGGTGGCCCACGAGGCCATCAAGGAGAACGCGGTGGCCTCCGCCCTGGCCATGCGCGAGCAGGGCACCGTGGAGAACGAGCTGCTCGACAAGCTGGCCGCCGACGAGCGCATCCCGCTGGACCGGGCGCAGCTCGACGAGCTGATGGCGGACAAGCTGTCCTTCACGGGCGCCGCCGCCGACCAGGTCGCCTCCGTGGTCGCCCGTGTCGAGGAGATCCTCAAGCAGCACCCGGAGGCCGCCGCCTACACCCCCGGGGCGATCCTCTGACCCCCTCTCCCCGGTTCAGCCGGCAGGAGCTGGAGGCCGCTCGCGACCGCGTCGTTCCGGACGTGGTCGCGGACGGCCTCTCGGTGCTCTTCTGCGGGATCAACCCGGGTCTGATGACGGCGGCGTCCGGGCACCACTTCGCCCGGCCGGGCAACCGGTTCTGGCCGGTGCTGCACCTGTCGGGGTTCACCCCGAGGCAGCTGCGGCCGGACGAGCAGGAGGAGCTCCTGACGTACGGCCTCGGGATCACGAACGTGGTGGAGCGGCCGTCCGCGCGGGCCGACGAGCTGACCCGCGAGGAGTACCGGGAGGGCGGGCGGCTGCTCGCCGCGCGGGTGGAGCGGCTGAGGCCGCGCTGGCTGGCGATCGCCGGCGTCACCGCGTACCGCGCGGCCTTCGACGAGCCGAAGGCGGTCATCGGGCCGCAGGAGCGCACGATCGGCACCACCCGGATCTGGGCGCTGCCCAGCCCGAGCGGTCTCAACGCCCACTGGTCGACGGCGGCGATGGCCGAGGAGTTCGCCCGGCTCCGCGAGGCGGCGGGGGTCGCGGAGGCGTAGGGCGCCTGTCCGGCGGGGTGGGGCCCGGAGCCGGGGCCCGCGCGCCGTACGACGGGGCCGTACCGGCGGCGGGCGGGGCCCCCGTACCGACGACGGGCTGCGGGCCGTACGCGCGGCGGAGCGGGAGCCCCGTACGGCCCGTTCCGCTTCGGGTTCCGCCCCGCCTCCCGCCTGACGTGCGCGTTCGTCGGCGGGGGCGGCGGGGCCGCGGGGGCGGACCGTCACCCAAGCGTGACGGGGGCGGCACTCGCCGCAGCGAGGCCCATTGAGTACCATCCGGCTGAATGGCTCACGAGCTGGGAGGACACACGGTGGGGCGGCTGACCGGCGGGGATCCGTCTCTGCTGCGGCGGATCAACTCCGCGGTGGTACTCCATGCGCTGCGGGGCGCCGACGCGCCCACGCTGACCGATCTGACCCGGATCACCGGTCTGTCGCGGCCCACGGTCGAAGGGGTCGTCGAGGGCCTCATGGAGGGCGGGCTCGTCGTCGAGTCGGCGCCCGAGGAGGGCGAGGCCCGGCGGCAGGGGCGTCCGGCGCGGAGGTTCCGCTTCCGCGCGGAGGCCGGTCATCTGCTCGGCATCGAGATCGGCCCGCACCGGGTGGCCGCCCTGCTCTCCGGTCTCGACGGGCGGATCATCGGCGCCGGGTCCCGCGAGGTGTCGGAGACGGCGCCCGAGGACGAGCGTCTGGACCGGGTGCGCACGGTGGTCGCGGACGTGCTGCGCAGGGCCGGGGTCGCCCGGTCCAATCTGCGGGCCGTGGGCGTGGGCACGCCCGGCATCGTGGAGGCCGACGGGACGGTGCGCCTGGGCACGGCGCTGCCCGGCTGGACGGGCCTCGCGCTCGGCGAGCGGCTGCGGCGCTCCTTCCGCTGCCCGGTGATCGTGGAGAACGACGCCAACGCGGCGGCCGTGGCCGAGCACTGGAAGGGCGCCGCGACCGACTCCGACGACATCGTGTTCGTCCTGGCCGGGCTGAGCCCGGGGGCCGGTTCGCTGATCGGCGGCCGGCTGCACCGCGGTTTCGGCGGGGCGGCCGGGGAGATCGGCGCCCTGCACCTGCTCGGCCGGGACGTCACCCCCGAGCACCTGCTCTCGACGACGGACGAGCCGCTGCACCCGCTGGACGAGCAGGCGGTGGCGGAGGTCTTCGCGCTGGCCAAGAAGGGCGACGCGCGGGCCGGGGCGGCGGTGGAGCGGTTCATCCAGCGGCTCGTGCACGACGTGGCGGCCCTCGTCCTGGCCATCGACCCCGAGCTGGTCGTGGTGGGCGGCTGGGCGGCCGGTCTCGACGGGGTGCTCCAGCCGCTCCGCGAGGAGCTGGCGCGGTTCTGCCTGCGGCCGCCCCGGGTGGTGCTCTCCCTGCTCGGCGAGGCCGCGGTGGGCACGGGGGCGCTGCGGCTCGCTCTCGACCACGTCGAGGAGCAGCTCTTCGCGGTCGACGGAACGGTGACGGCCCGCCGCTGAACCGCCTGAGGGGCGGTCCCGGGGCGGGCCGGTGCCTGTCGGGGGCGCGGGCTACGAGGCCATGACCAGGTCGACCGAGTCGCCGAAGGTGAGGCGGCAGGTGTCGGCGCGGTAGGTGGCCACCGAGACGGCGGCGGTACGGCCCCCGGAGAGATAGCGGGTCGTCACGACGAGGACGGGCGCGCCGGGCAGCCGGTCGAGCTCCTTGGCGTCGTCGGCGCGGGCGGAGCCGAGCTCGACGGAGCGGTCCTGGCCGTCCAGGGCGAGGTGCTGGAGTTCGCGGAGCACGGCGCGGGCGCGGGCGGGGCCGGCCGGGGCGTCGATGCCGCTGAGGCCCGGGACGGAGTCGGCCGGGACGTAGAGCAGTTCGGCGGCGACCGGCTGGCCCTGGGTGACGCGGAGGCGGCGGACGACGTGCACCCGGTCCTCGGCGCCGGTCTCCAGGACGCGCGCGACGGCGGCCGGGGGGACGTCGGAGGCGGAGTCCAGGGACTGCCAGGCCTCGTCGCCGACGCCCGGCCAGGCGTGCTGGGTGGTGGAGACGTCCACGCCGACGCGCGGCGGGGCGACCGTGGTGCCGACGCCGCGGCGGCGCTGGAGGCGTCCTTCCAGCTCCAGCTGCTCCAGGGCCTGCCGGAGCGTGGCCCGGGCGACGCCGAAGCGGGCGGCGAGCTCGCGCTCGTTGGGGAGGATCTCCCCGACGGCGAAGTCCGAGTCGAGCGCTTCGCCGATCACTGTCTTGAGGTGCTGGTACTTCGGTTCCGGTACCGATGCCAGCTGCGTGGTCCCCACCCTGATCCTCCGCAATTCGCCGTGTCCCGCGGCGTTTTTCCGCGCCCTTGTTTATTAAAGGTTCCTGCACTAACTCTGCGACCATAAGGCGAGCCACCCCCTTGGTCAAGACCAATCCTCCGTCGAAAACCCCGGAATGTGACCCTCTGACCTAGATCGTTCACAGGACGTTCGCACCCCTGTGAGGCTCCGGTAGCGGAAAACCCCCGTCGCGGGACGGCGGGGGCCGGTGTTCGTACGGCGCCGGGTGACGGGGGCGGGCGTTCGTGCGGTGCCGGGCGGCGGCGGAGCGCGCTCTTCCGGGAGAGAGCGCCGTGTTATGGCCAAGTGTTATTACCCCGCGCGCCCTTCCCTTCGGAATCATGGGTCATGTCCATGCCGAACCACCGCCCCGCCGGCGGGACCCCGGCATGTGCGCGGCCCCTCCGGGCCGCCGGCCCCCCACACGCGCCCGCCGGGCGCGCCCACCGAATCGAGGAACCTTGCGCATCTCACGGCTCGTGCCCGCCCTCGCGGCCGCGGCGGTCTCCGTCCTCGCCCTCCTCTCCCCCACCGCCTCCGCGGCACCCGCGCCCGCGCCCCCGGCCGTCCAGGCCGTGCAGCCGATCATCGGCGGCGGCTACGCCTCCAACGCCCCGTGGGCGGCCCGGCTGCTCTCGAACGGCCGGGAGACCTGTTCGGCCACGATCATCGCCCCGACCTGGATCCTCACCGCCAAGCACTGCGTCACCGGCGGCGGCCTGTCGTTCCGCATCGGCAGCCTCGACCAGCACAGCGGCGGCACCCTGGCCAACGGTGCCCAGACCTACACGCACGGCTCGGACCTGGCCCTCGTCCGCCTGGACCGCTCCGTCTCGGCGACCTACGCGACGCTCGGCCAGCCGGGCACCGTGCGCGTCGGCCAGAACGTCCAGGTGTACGGCTGGGGCGCCACGTCCCAGTGCGGCTCCGAGGCCAACTGCCAGTCCCGCTACCTGAAGGTCGCCAACGTCACCGTCACCAGCGGCTGCACCGACGCCTACGGCGGCTCCGCGATCTGCGCCCGCCGGGGCGACGGCATCACCGCGGGCGGCGACTCCGGCGGCCCGATGATGGCCGCCGGCGTCCAGGTCGGCGTGGCCTCCACCAGCGACCGCCAGACCACCACGGCGTACACCAACGTCACGGCGTACCGCTCCTGGATCAGGTCGATAGCGGGCGTGTGACGCGTCTCCGTCCCCGACGGGCGACGGGCCTCCCACCGTGGTGCGGTGGGAGGCCCGTCGCCGTGCCCGGAGGGTCAGGCGCCCTTCAGGCCGTGGAACTTGTCGGGGTTCCGGATGATGTGGACGGTCTGGACGCGTCCGTCCCTCGCCTCGAGCTGGATCACCGTGTCGGGGCGCCCGTCGGCGAACGCGACCAGGGCCGGGGCGCCGTTGAGCTCGACGAGGCGGTACTCGTAGAGGCCCGCGTCCGCGGACACGGCGTGGAGGAAGCGGCCGACCTTGGACGCGGTCTCGATGATCCGCAGCGGCGCCTTGGACTTGCCGCCGCTGTCGCCGACGAGGCGCACGTCCGGGGCGAGCAGGGCGAGCAGTTCGCCCAGGTCGCCGCCGGCGGCCGCGGCGAGGAAGCGCTCGGTGAGGTCGCGGCGCTCGGCCGGGTCGACGTCGTAGCGCGGCCTGCCCTCGTCGACGTGGCGCCGGGCCCGCCCGGCGAGCTGGCGCACGGCCGCCTCGGAGCGGTCCAGGACGGCGGCGATCTCCCCGTACGGGAAGCCGAAGGCCTCGCGCAGCACGAAGACGGCCCGCTCCAGGGGCGAGAGGGATTCGAGGACGACGAGGACCGCGAGCGAGACGGAGTCCGCGAGCAGGGCGCGCTCGGCGGTGTCGGGGGCGGCCGGGCCGAAGTCGGTGACGACGGGCTCGGGCAGCCAGGGGCCGACGTAGGTCTCGCGGCGCGTGTGGGCGAGCCGGAGCCGGTCGACGGCGAGGCGGGTGGTGATCCGCACGAGGAAGGCGCGGGGCTCGCGGACGGCGGCCCGGTCCCCGGCGGTCCAGCGCAGCCAGGCCTCCTGGACGACGTCCTCGGCGTCGGCGGCGCGCCCGAGCATCCGGTAGGCGACGCCGAGGAGCATCGGGCGGTGCTCCTCGAAGAGTTCGGTCAGGGTGTCGGTGGGGATGTCGGTGGGCACCCGCCCATCCCAGCCCACCGCCTCCGGCCTGTCCAGTTCGGGCCGGGCTCTTGAACTCCCGGCTACCGACCGGTAATTCTTACTGACGGGTCGTCTAAGAGGTGTCACGACAGGGAGTCCTCATGTCCGCACGGATCACGTTCACGATCGAGACCCCCACGGGTCCCCGGACGACGTCCCTGACGTACGAGAGGAGGGGCGCGGGCGAGCCGCTGCTGCTCCTCCACGGCATCGGGCACCACTGGCAGGCCTGGGAGCCCGTCCTCGACGTCCTGGCCGCCGAGCGGGACGTGATCGCCGTCGACCTGCCCGGCTTCGGCGCCTCCGACGCGCTCCCGGAGGGCGCCCCGTACGACCTGTCCACCGTCGTCCCCGTCCTCGGCGCCTTCTGCGGGGCCCTCGGCGTGGAGCGGCCGCACGTGGCCGGGAACTCGCTCGGCGGACTGCTCGCGCTGGAGCTCGGCCGGGAGAAGCTGGTCCGCTCGGTCACCGCCCTCTCCCCCGCCGGCTTCTGGACGGAGGCCGAGCGCCGGTACGCCTTCGGGACGCTGCGGGCCATGCGGGGCGCGGCCCTGTCGCTGCCCGTGCCGGTGATCCGGCGGCTCTCCCGCACGCCCGCCGGGCGCACCGCCCTCACCAGCACCATCTACGCCCGGCCCGCGCGGCGTTCACCCGAGGCGGTCGTCGCCGAGACCCTCGCGCTGCGCGGCGCGACCGGCTTCCACCAGACCCTGGCGGCGGGCCGGACCGTGCTCTTCCGCGAGGACGTGTCCGCGGTCCCGGTCACCGTCGCCTGGGGCACCCGCGACCGGCTGCTCCTCCGCCGCCAGGGCGTCCGCGCCAAGCAGGCGCTGCCCGGCGCGCGGCTCGTCCGGCTGCCCGGCTGCGGCCACGTGCCCATGAACGACGACCCGGCCCTCGTCGCGCGCGTGATCCTCGACGGCAGCCGCTGAGGCCTTCCCCGTACGGGTGAACAGGCCGGTGCCCAGGGCGGCGCCGGCCCCCACCAGCAGGCTGCCGGCCGCCTGCGGGAGGCCGAAGGCGGCGCCCGCGACCAGGACGGCGCTCAGCGCGGCGGCGACCGGGATCGCCCCGGTGAAGAGGGTGGCCCGCTCCATGCCGATCCGCTGCACGCCCATGTAGAAGAGGACGAAGCCGACGACCGTGGCCAGGGCCGCCTGCCAGACGAGCGCCGCCGCCTCCACGCCCGTCGGCGTCCGTACGAAACCGGCGCCGTCCACGAGCAGCCCGAGGAGCGCCGCCTCGGCCGCGCCGACCCCGCAGACGGCGGCGGTGAGCAGCTTCGGGCCGAGGATCCGCAGCACCGGGACGGCGAGGACCGTGAACCCGACCTCGCCCGCGAGCGCCGCCACCGACCAGCCGATCCCGGCCGCGTCCGTCCGCCCCCAGCCCTGCACGGTGAACGCGCCGGCTGCGACGAGCAGCGCCCCGTACAGCACGGCGCGGGCCGGCCTGCGGCCCTCGGCCAGCGGGACCAGGACGGCGACGACGACCGGCGCGCAGCCCACCAGGACGCCGGGGACGGCCGGTTCGGCGGTCCGCTCGGCGGCCAGGACGGCGAGGTTGAAGCCGACCATGCCGACGGCCGCGAGGGCGGCGAGCCGCAGCCAGTGACGGGGGGTCAGGAGCCGGAGCGGGGCGAGTCCGCCGCGTCCGAGCAGCGGGAGCAGGAGCAGACAGGCGGCGCCGTAGCGGAGGGCCTGTCCGCCCGCGTACGGGTAGGCGCCGAGCAGGCTGTTCGCGGTGAAGGAGGCGCCGACGAGGGCATAGGCGAGGGTCACGAGGAGGACCCCGCGCAGGGAGTTCGCGTTCATGGTTCCGACGCTAGGAATCCTCGCGGCCCCGGTTAAGGTCCACTTCCATGACACCATCGGGGACCACTTCGGGCGGGGTTCCGGGCCCCGCCGGGCAGCCCGCGTGGGAGCTGCTGCTCCCGGCCGCCGGAGCACCGGCGCGGCGGCGGGGCCGGGCGCTCCAGGAGGCCCTGCGGGAGGCGGTCCGCTCGGGGCGGCTCGCGGCCGGGACCCGGCTGCCCTCCACCCGTGAGCTCGCGGCCGACCTCGGCGTCTCCCGGGGGCTCGTCACCGAGGCGTACGAGCAGCTGACCGCCGAGGGGTACCTGCGCGGCGAACGGGGCGCGGGGACCTGGGTGGGCGGGGCGGTCAGGGCGGGTCGCGTCGGCGCCGCGACCGGGACGGGAGGCGCGGCGGCGGCCGGGCCCGGGGGCCGTGACGCGGTCGCCGGGGCGCCGGACGTGCGGGTGGACTTCCGGCCGGGGACCCCGGACCTGTCGCTGTTCCCGAGGAGCGCGTGGGCGGCGGCGCAGCGGTCCGTCCTGGCGCGGCTCCCCCACCGGGCCCTCGGCTACCCCGACCCGCGCGGCCTCCCCGAACTGCGCGGGGCGCTGGCCGGGATGCTGGCGCGGCGCCGGGGCGTGGTGGCCGATCCGGAACGGCTGGTGGTCTGCTCGGGCGTGGCCCAGGCGTCGACGCTCCTGGGGTTCGTGCTGCGGGCGCGAGGGCTGCGCACGGTCGGCGTCGAGGACCCCGGCAGCCCGGAGCACGGGCGGCTCTTCGCCTCGACCGGCATGGAGACGGTGTGGCTGCCGCTGGACGGGGAGGGACTGCGGCCGGAGCCGCTCGCCGCCTCGGGGGTGCGGGCCGTGGTCGTGACGCCCTCGCACCAGTTCCCGTCCGGGATCGGCTGGTCGGCGGAGCGCCGCGCCGCGCTCCTCGACTGGGCGCGGACGATCGGCGGTTACGTCCTGGAGGACGACTACGACGGGGACTTCCGGTACGACCGGGCGCCGGTCGGCGCGCTCCAGGGCCTCGATCCGGAACGGGTCGTCTACGCCGGGTCGGTCAGCAAGTCGCTGGCGCCCGGGCTGCGGCTCGGCTGGATGCTCGTCCCGGAGGCGCTGCTCGACGAGGTCGTGGAGCGGAAGCGGACGATGGACCTGGGCAATCCGGTGCTCGACCAGGCCGTCCTCGCGGAGTTCGTGACGCGGGGCGGGTACGACCGGCAGCTGCGCCACTGCCAGCGCGCCTACCGGGAGCGGCGGGACGCGCTGCTCGCCGCCCTCGCCGCGCGCCTCCCCGGCACCGAGGTGAGCGGCATCGCGGCCGGACTGCACGTCATCGCGCGCGTACCGGCGCGTTTCGGGCCGCCGGAGCGGTTCCTGGCGCGGGCGGCGGAGGCGGGGGTGGCGCTGCGGTCCCTGGAGGAGTACGGCACGGCCCGGCCCTCGGACGGGGACGTACGGCTCGTCATCGGCTACGCGCACCTGTCGCCGTCGGCGGTCGCGGAGGGGGTCGGGCTGCTGGCGGGGGCGGTGGGGGCCTGAACGGGGCCGGCGGGGTGGACTGTTCACGCGGGGGCCCGGACGGGACCGGTGGGGTGGGCTCTTCACACGGGGGGCCCGGACGGGACGGGACCGGCGGGACGATCTGTTCACGCGGGGTTCGCGCGGGCGCCGTTCCCGGCCGTTAGGCATGGGGCGGCGTACCGCCCACGACCGGAATCGACCACCTCCCGGAGGCCCTTCCATGTCCCATCCCGTGTCCGGCCCCTCCCCCTCCCCCGTACCGGCCGCCCCCGCCCGGCGCGGCGTCCTGCGCGGCTCGCTGGCCGCCTCGGCCGCGCTCGCCCTCGGCGGCGCCGGCCTCGCGGCCCCCGCGTTCGCGCTCTCCGGCCGGCCCCGGGCCGCGTGGGGCGTGCAGACGGGCGACGTCACGGCCTCCTCCGGGCTGGTGTGGGTGCGCTCCGACCGTCCGGCGCGCATGGTCGTCGAGACCTCCGCGACCGAGTCCTTCCGGCGGGCGCGCCGCCACCACGGGCCGCTGCTCGGGGCGGGCACGGACTTCACCGGCACCACCGCCCTGCGCGGCCTGCCGGCCGGCGAGCAGATCCACTACCGGGTCACCCTGGCGGACCCGGACGACCCGCGCCGTACGGGCGAGCCGGTCACCGGCACGTTCCGCACGGCCCCCGACCGGCGGCGCGACGGCGTCCGGTTCCTGTGGTCCGGGGACATCGCCGGGCAGGGCTGGGGCATCAACCCGGACGTCGGCGGCTTCCGCGCGTACGACGAGATGCGCCGGCTCGACCCGGACTTCTTCCTGTGCAGCGGCGACGCGATCTACGCGGACGGGGTGATCGAGCCGAGCGTGACCCTGCCGGACGGGCGGATCTGGCGGAACGTCACGACGCCGGAGAAGTCGAAGGTCGCCGAGACCCTCGACGAGTACCGGGGCAACTTCCGGTACAACCTGCTCGACCACAACGTCCGGGCGTTCAACGCGCGCGTGCCGTCGATCGTGCAGTGGGACGACCACGAGGTGCGGAACAACTGGTATCCGGGGCAGATCCTGGACGACCCCCGGTACACGGAGAAGGACGTGGACGTCCTCGCCGCCCGCGCGGCGCGCGCCTTCGGCGAGTACACGCCGGTGTCCACCCTCCACGTGCCCGGCGGGCGCGGTGGTCACGGCGGGCGCGGGCGGCGGGTGCACCGGGTGGTGCGGTACGGGCCGCTGCTCGACGTGTTCGTGCTCGACATGCGCTCGTACCGGAACCCCAACTCGCCCAACCGGCAGGCCGAGGACACCACCGGCATCCTCGGCGCGGAGCAACTGGCCTGGCTGAAGCGGGAGCTGGCCGCGTCCACGGCCGTGTGGAAGGTGCTCGCGGCCGACATGCCGATCGGCCTGGTCGTCCCGGACGGGGCGACGGACTTCGAGGCGATCGCGCAGGGCGATCCGGGCGCGCCACTGGGCCGGGAGCTCCAGATCGCGGAGCTGCTGCGGTTCGTCAAGCACCGGCGGATCACCGGCACGCTGTGGCTGACGGCGGACGTGCACCACACCTCGGCGCAGCACTACGCGCCGGAGCGGGCGGCCTTCAAAGATTTCGCCCCCTTCTGGGAGTTCGTGACGGGGCCTCTGGCGGCGGGCGCGTTCCCGGCGAGCGCTCTGGACGGGACCTTCGGGCCCGACCGGGTGTTCGTGCGGGCTCCGGAGCGGGGGAACCTGTCGCCGATGGAGAGCCCCTCGTACTTCGGCGAGGTCGACATCGACGGCCACAGCGGCGACCTGACCGTGCGGCTGCGGGCGGAGGGCGGGAAGGTCCTGTTCAGCAAGGTGCTGCGGCCGGGGCGCGTCGGGCAGTGACGCCGGGGCGTCCGGTGACACAGGGTCGTCGAACGACGCCGGCCAGGGGCGGTCCCCGGTGTGAAAAGCCCTGTTCAGGGGCGTTGTCAGTGGTGGGTCCTACGGTTTTTCCATGACGCGATCCGTACAGGCACTCGCCTACGCACGCCCGTCCGCCCTGGAGTCCACGGGCTCCGGCCGGCTGCTCGGTCTGGAGACGGCGGGCGGCCTCACGCCCCGCGGGGCCGAGGCCCATCCCCGCTTCTTCTCCGGGTTCCTGGCCTCGCCGCAGGTCGCCGCCCGCGGTCTGCTCGCGGTCGCCGACGTGGCGGCGGCCCGCTACTACCAGCGGATACGGCCGGGTTCGCTGGATCCGGTGGTGACGGGGAACGGGGACCGGCTGCGGTTCGAGTCCTTCTCCGGCTGCGGCGGGGTGTACGCGCGTCTGGACGTGCTCGACGAGGGCCTCGCGGGCGCGGAGACGGGACACGGCACCACCAACGTCGACGTCAACGACCCGTTGCGCGAGGCGCTGTCGCGGATGACGGGGGACGATCCGCTGCACCTGCGGGTCGGCCCCGACGAGATGGCGGTGAGCACCCTCGCGGGCGCGGTCGTGGAGAAGAAGGTGCCGCTGCCCGACCGCTGGCTGCGGGGGTTCGCCGAGGCCCAGGTCGCCTCGGCGCGGTTCGACCTGCGGGCGGAGCTGACGGGGGCGGAGGCCGTGCGGTTCCTCCGGTCCCTGCCGCGTGCGCAGTCCCGGGGGCGCGGTCCGCTGTGGATCGTCCAGTCGGGCCGGACCCTGCGCCCGACGACCCGGCCGGGCGCGGGCGCGGTGTGCCTGCCGGGGCCGGACCGGCTGGTCGCCCTGGAGCGGGTGCTGCGGTACGCGACGGGGCTGCGGGTGTACGGCCCGGTGCCGGACGGCACGGCCGCGGCGAGCACCTGGGAGGTGACCCTGCCGGGGATGCGGCTGACGCTGACGCTGTCGCCCGACCCGGCGCGGGGCTTCTCCGGCGAGGGCGGCGTCCTGGAGGCGCTGGCGACGGAGGAGGCGGAGCGGGACGCCGAGCTGGTCGCGGTGCTGCTCGCCTGGGAGCCGCGGATCGACCCGGCCGACCTCGCGGCGCAGGCGGGCCTGACGGCCGACCGGGTGCGGGCGGCGCTGACCCGGCTCGGCACGGCCGGCCGGGTCGGGTACGACGTGGCGGACGCGGCCTACTTCCACCGGGAGCTGCCCTACGACGCGGACCGCGCCGAGCGCCACAACCCGCGTCTGGTGAGCGCGCGCCGACTGGTCGCGGAGGGCGCCGTGGAGCTGGACGGGGAGTCGGCGGCGGTGGCCTCGGGCGACCGGCGCTACCGGGTGCGGGAGTCGGACGGGGTCCTGAGCTGCACCTGCCAGTGGTGGGCGGACTACCGGGGGCGCCGGGGGCCGTGCAAGCACGCGCTCGCGGTGCGGATGGCCCGGCGGGGCGCGGTGGTCGCGGCCGGGGCGGCGCCGTGACCGGGATCGGAATTGGGGAGTGGGCGGCCGGAGCGGCGGCCGGGATCAGGGCACGGGTCGAAGGGGCGGGACGGAAGACAATGGGGGCAGGCGTGGGAACCGGTACGGAGAGCGGTGCGGCGGTGTCGGTGGAGGACGGAGCGCGGGGCGCGGCCCCGGGCGGAGCGGCGGTCGGGCGGCTGCTCGACGCGGTGCGCGCCGGGCAGGCCCGGCAGGTGCCGAAGCTCCTGGAGCCGCTGGACGCCGCCGCGCGCAAGGAGGCCCTCGGGAGGCTGAAGGCGCTGCGCGCCGAGGTCCGCTCCTGGGACTGGAAGCGGGGACAGGAGGCGGCCCGGATCCGGCGCGGCCTGTACGTGGCGGGGGCCGGGTGCCACACGGGCGCGGCGGCGGCCGCGACCTGGCTGGCCGGCAGCGACATGCTGGGCTGGGACCTCAAGGACGCGACCCCGGTCCTGGCGGTGCTCGCCGACCGGGACCCGGCCTGGCTGGCGGACGTGGCGGGACGGCTCGCCAAGCGGCGGAACGTCGCGGAGAGCGCCTACGAACTGGTCCACGGGCTCGTGGTGCGCTCCGGCTGTCCGGTCCCGGCGACCGACGGCTACGTCCTGGGCTGG
Source organism: Streptomyces sp. NPDC093071 (assembly GCF_044754545.1). Taxonomy (NCBI): domain Bacteria; kingdom Bacillati; phylum Actinomycetota; class Actinomycetes; order Kitasatosporales; family Streptomycetaceae; genus Streptomyces; species Streptomyces sp. NPDC093071. Next base: position 1,181,417 of record NZ_JBIVPH010000002.1, read on the forward strand.
ACGCGGAAGGTCACCGACAAGCGGCTCCTGGAGCGGCTGCGCGCGGACCCGCAGACGCCGGTCCTGGTGGCGCACGCGCTGTCGATGGGCGAGACCCCCGACCGACTCGTCTGGTCGGTCGGTCCCGAGGCGCCGACGCACTGGCCCACGGCGCTCACGACGCTCGTCGCGGAGGGAGTGCTCGACCGGGCCGGGGTGATGGACCTGTGCGCGTCCCGGCTGCTGCGCGGCGGGCGGGCGCGGGACCTGAAGTTCCCGCTGGAGGTGCTGCGGCTCCTCGCGCCGACCGAGGAGGAGCTGCGGGAGCGGATACCGGACTGGATCGGGATGACGGCCGACGCGCCGTCGCCGGTCGCCGGGTACGCGCAGGAGGTCCTCGCGGGGCTCGCCGGGGCGGGGAGGCTGCCGGTCGGGGCGCTGGCCGAGATGACGGGCGCGGTGCTCTTCCGGACCGAGAAGAAGCTGGTGCGGGCCCAGCTGACCCTGGTCGGCAAGGTGCTCGCGCGGGAGCGGGGCGCGGCCGGCGAGCTGCTGCCCGCCGTCGCGGAGGCCTTCGGGCACGAGGACACCGGCGTCCAGGAGCGGGCGCTGAAGCTGGTGGGCCGGTATCTGTCCGCCGTCGACCCGGAGGTGCGGGCGGAGCTGGCCGAGGCGGCCGGGCTGCTGGGTCCGGCGCACCGGCGGGCCGCCGCGGAGGTGTTCGGGGACGCGCTGGTGGCGGTGGACTCCGGGCCGTACGAGGAGATCCTGCCGCCGGTGCCGGGGCCGGAGCCGGTGGCGCCCTCGGCGGCCACGGTCGGGGCGCTGGTGGAGGAGCTGGTGGCGAAGGGGCTCATGGAGGACCCCGTGGCGTTCGAGCGGGCGCTCGACGGTGTGGTGCGGCACGCGCACCGGGACCGGGCGGCGGTGGCGGAGGCGGTGCGAGAGGCGTTCCCGAAGGCGTCCTGGGACGCTCCCCACCACTTCACGCACTACAGCCACGGCATCCACGTGGTGCTCGCGGCGCTGCTCGGCCTCGTGCCGCGGTCGGTGATCGACGCCCACCGGGCGCAGGTGCCCGACCGGGACTCCTGTGCCCACGAGGGCCTGTCGGGCGTCCTCCAGGCGCGGCTGTGGGAGGCCGCCGCCCTGGTGGGCACGGACGGGCTGCCGTTCCTGCTCGCCACGCCGACCCTGCACACCGGCGGGATCGACCCGCTGGTCCTCGTGGAGCGGCTGCGGGCCTACCGGGACGCGGGCGTGGAGCCCGCCCCGGTGGATCTCGCCCAGGCCCTGGTCCGGGTCCTGCGGGCCGACCCGTCGGCGGGGCGGGCGGCCGGGGAGGCGGCGGCGCTCGGCACTCCGGCCGGTCTGCGGCTGGCGGCCTGGCTGCGGGACGAGGACGCGCTGCGGGCGACCGTGCGGTTCTTCCCCCGGGGGGCCAAGCAGTTCTCGGGGAAGTGGTGGCTGATCGACCGGACCGTGGTGGAGTTCGGAAAGCGTGCCGTGGTCCGGGAGGAGTTCCCGCCAGCCTTCCACTGGCTGGGCGGCGCCGTGCGGGCGACTCCCCGGCACTGCTACCACTGGATCGGGGACCGGGCGCAGTGGGCGCCGGTGCTCCCGGCCGACCGCGAGGTCCTGGCGGCCTGTCTGCTTCCGGCCATGGCGTACTCCGTCGACGGGGACCAGCGCGGGACGACCGAGCCGCTGACCGCGCTGGCCGAGGCCGGGGGTCCGGTCGGCCGTGCGGTGCACCTGGCCCTGGCGTTCGGGCTGGGCGGCGTCGACTCCGACGACCGGCTGCGCGCGGTGGACGCGCTGCTCGTCCTGGCGTCGCGGGGCGAGCTGAACGCGCGGGCGCTCGGGGCGGAGCTGACGTGGCTGGTGGCGGAGGGGTCGCTCAAGCCGAACCGGCTGGCGGACGCGGCCCGGACGGCGGCGGCCACCGGGGCGTACGGGACGGTCTGGGCGGTCCTGGAGGCGGCGCTGCCGGGGCTGCTCGGCGCGGAGAAGCCGGTGCGGGGGCTCGGTGAGCTGCTCGCGGTCGCGGCCGACTGCGCGGAGCGGTGCGGGGCCCGGGGGGAGGTCGCCGGGCTCGACGCGGTGGCCTCGGCGCGGGGTTCCTCGCAGCTGGTGATGCAGGCCCGGCGGCTGCTGAACGCACTCCGTCAGAAGGCCGATCAGACTCCGACAGAAAAGGCCTGAATCAGCCGTTAAGCCGCCAGCCGGGCGCTTAACCCGTCAGTCACAAAGCGTTCGTGATCACGCAACACCACTGGGTCACAGTGAAGTCATGACCGATGTGACGTCTTCGAAGAGTGCCCGCCATCCGCACCACTGGCGGCACGACCTGATCGAGCTGGCCGCGCTGTTCACCGCCGTGGTGGTGGCCGACACGATCGCCAAGACCATCGCCAAGGGCCCGGAGGGCCCCTACCTGCTGGTGTTCTCGGCGATCGCGCTGGTCGCCACCGCCACCTTCCACACCTGGTGGGCGCGGAGGCGCAGTCATGCAAGCCATGCCCCGCCCGCCGGTGATCCCGGCGGGCGCCGCACCGCCGTCCCCGCGGCGCGGCCGGAGCCCGGCGCGGGGACGGACGAGGAGTCCGGCCGGGCCGCCGGGACCTCGCTGTGGCGGATGCGGACCACCGTCGCGGACACCCCGGGCAGCCTCGCCGCCCTGTGCACGGTCCTCGCCCGCCTGGACGTGGACATCCTCACCCTCCAGACCCACCCGCTGGCGGACGGCACGGTCGACGAGTTCCTGCTGCGCGCCCCCGCCGGCCTCTCCGCCCAGGAGCTGGCCCGCGAGGTCGCGGCGGCCGGCGGCCGGGACACCTGGACCGAGCGGGCCGACGCCCACGACCTGGTGGACACGCCGACCCGGGTCCTCGGGCTCGCCACCCGCACGGCGCTCGACGCGGCCGAACTGCCGCTCGCGCTGCGCCAGCTCCTCGGCCGCTGCACCCTCCACTCCGTGCCGGCCGTCTCGCTCACCGGGCGCCCCACCGGCGAACAGGCCCCGGTCGAAGGGGTCCTGGAGGAGACCGTGATGCGGCTGCGCGACCCGCACGGCGGCACGCTCATCGTCGAGCGCCCCTACCTCCCCTTCACCCCCACCGAGTTCGCCCGGGCGCGCGCCCTGGTGGAGCTCGACGCCCGGCTCGGCCCGCGCCTCCCGCGCGGCCGGGACGTGCTGACCCTGCCCGAGGGCAACGAGATCACCGTCCGCCGCGCCGACCAGCGCGACCTGACGGCCGCGCGGGCCATGCACGACCGCTGCTCGGCCCGCACCCTGGGCCTGCGCTACCACGGTCCGGTCGGCGACGCCGACCGCTACCTCGACCACCTGCTCAGCCCCCGCTTCGGGCGCACCCTCGCCGTGCAGACCGCCTCCGGCCGGCTCGTCGCCCTGGGCCACCTGCTGTGGGACGGGGACGAGACGGAGGTCGCGCTGATGGTCGAGGACGACTGGCAGCGGCGCGGCATCGGCGGCGAGCTCCTCGGCCGGCTCGTGGCGATGGCCGAGGAGGCCGGCTGCGACAGCGTGTACGCCGTGACCCAGTCGTCCAACACGGGGATGGTGGCCGCGATGCGGGCGCTCAACCTGCCCCTCGACTACCAGATCGAGGAGGGCACCCTGGTGATCACCGCCCGGCTGGCCCCGGTACGGCGCCCCGGCGCCCGGACGCAGCGGCACGAGGGGACCCGGCCGGCGGAGCGCTGAGCGCCTGCGTCAGGTCACGCCAGAGGTCCTCGACGTCCTCCAGGCCGACCGACATCCGCAGCAGGCGGTCGCTGACGCCCGCCGAGCGCCGGTCGCCCTCGGCCACGATCCGGTGGCTGATGGAGGCCGGGTGCTGGATGAGGGTGTCGACGCTGCCGAGACTGACCGCCGGGGTGATGAGCCGTACCCCGGCGATCACGTCGTGCGGCTCCCCGTACACCTCGAAGGCGATCATCGCGCCGCCGATCCGGGGGTAGTGGACGCGGGCGATCCGGGGGTCGGTGGCGAGCCGCCGGACGAGTTCGGCGGCCGTCGTGGACGCCGCCCGCACCCGGACCGGCAGGGTGGCGAGGCCGCGGAGCAGCAGGTACCCGGCGAGCGGGTGGAGCACCCCGCCGGTGGCGAAGCGGACCTGCCGCAGGACGCGGGCGAACTCCTCGTCGCAGGCGACGACCCCGCCCATGACGTCGCCGTGGCCGCCCAGGTACTTGGTCGCGCTGTGCAGCACGATCCGGGCGCCCTGCTCGACCGGCCGCTGGAGGACGGGGGTGGCGAAGGTGTTGTCGACCAGGAGCGGCACGGAGCCGCAGGAGTGGGCGAGGGCCCGGACGTCGGCCTCGGCGAGGGTGGGGTTGGCGGGCGACTCGACCATGACCAGGCCGGTGTCGGGCCGGATCGCCTCCGCGATGCCGGCCGGGTCGGTCCAGGTCACCTCGGTGCCGAGCAGGCCGGCGTCGAGCAGGTGGTCGCTGCACCCGTACAGCGGGCGGACCGCGACGACGTGCCGCAGGCCCTGGCTCGCCCGGGCGAGCAGGACGGCGGTCAGGGCCGCCATGCCGCTGGCGAAGGCGACGGCCGCCTCGGTGCCCTCCAGACGGGCGAGGGCCTCCTCGAAGCGGGCGACGGTCGGATTGTCGAGCCGGGCGTAGACGGGCGGGCCGTCGAGCCGGGCGCCGGTGGTGGCGAACTCGTCGATCCGGGCGGCCTCGGCCCGGGCGTCGTACGAGGGGTAGGTGGTGGACAGGTCGATCGGCGGGGCGTGCAGTCCGAGCCCGGCGAGATCCTCGCGGCCCGCGTGCACGGCTTCGGTGGCAAGGGCCCTCGGGGTGGCCGAGGGGCCGAGATCCATGGCGTCCATGGCGGCACTGTGAACGGATACCGGCAAGTAGCGCGGAATCGCCGTGCTACGTTCGGCGGATGGCCGATTCCGTCGTACTGGACCCGGTCGATCTGCACATTCTTCGCCTCCTGCAGAACGACGCCCGGACCACTTACCGCGAGCTCGCCGCCGAGGTCGGCGTCGCTCCCTCGACCTGCCTGGACCGGGTGGCCCGGCTGCGGCGCACGGGCGTGATCCTCGGACACCAACTACGTCTGGATCCGGCCAAACTCGGCCGTGGGCTCGAGGCGCTCCTCCTCGTCCAGGTCCGCCCGCACCGGCGGGAACTGATCGGTCCGTTCGTCGACCGGATCCGGGCCCTGCCGGAGTCCCGGGCGCTGTTCCACCTCACCGGGCCCGACGACTATCTGGTGCACGTCGCCGTGGCGGACCCCACCGACCTGCAACGACTCGTCCTGGACGAGTTCACCTCCCGCCGCGAGGTGGCCCGGGTGGAGACCCGGCTGATCTTCCAGCAGTGGGAGTGCGGGCCGCTCCTGCCCCCTTCGGCGGGCCCCTCCTTGTCAGCCGTCTGAGCCCTGACGAGGGTGACGGCGGCCCGCCGGAGAGGCCAGGATGGCCCCCATGCCAGAGATTTCCAGCAGCCCGCTGCCCCGCCAGGTCGCCGACGACCACGTCGACGCACTCATCGCCCTCGACCCGATCGTCGGTACGTATCTGGGCGTCAGGGAGAGCGCCGGACTGCTGCCCGACTTCTCGCCCGCCGGCCAGCGGGCCGTGGCCGACCTCGCCCGTCGCACGCTCGCCCGGCTCGACGCGGCCGAGCGGACGCCGGGGGCCGACAGCGACGCCGAGCGGCGGTGCGCCCGGCTGCTGCGGGAGCGCCTGACGGCGGAACTGGCCGTGCACGAGGCCGAGGAGGGCCTCTGTACCGTCAGCAACATGCGCTCGCCCGCGCACAGCGTCCGCATCGCCTTCACCGTGATGCCGACGGAGACCGAGGAGGACTGGACGGCGGTGGCGGCCCGGCTGCGCGCGGTGCCGGCCGCCCTGGAAGGCTACCGCTCCTCGCTCGCCCTGGGCCTGGAGCGCAAGCTGTTCGCGGGCCCCCGCCCCACCGCCACCTTCGTCGGACAGCTCACCGAGTGGGCGGGCGGGGAGGACGGACGGCCCGGCTGGTTCGAGGAGTTCGCCGCCGCCGGGCCCGGCACGCTCCCCGAAGGGCTCCGCGGCGAACTGGCGGCGGCGGGCGGGGAGGCCACCGCGGCCGTGGGCGCGCTGCGGGACTGGATGCGGGACGTGTACGCCCCGGCCGTCGCCGACGCCCCGGACACGGTGGGCCGCGAGCGCTACCGCCGCTGGTCCCGCTTCTTCAACGGCACCGACCTGGACCTCGACCAGGCCTACGCGTACGGCTGGTCCGAGTACCACCGGCTCCTGGGCGAGATGCGGACCGAGGCCGAGCGGATCCTGCCCGGCGCGGACCCCTGGGAGGCGCTCGCCCACCTGGACGAGCACGGCACCCACATCGAGGGCGTCGACGAGGTGCGGGCCTGGCTCCAGCGGCTCATGGACGAGGCCATCGAGGCGCTCGACGGCACCCACTTCGAACTCGCCGACCGGGTGCGGCGGGTGGAGTCCCGGATCGCCCCGCCGGGCGGCGCCGCCGCGCCGTACTACACCGGCCCGTCCGAGGACTTCTCGCGCCCCGGCCGCACCTGGCTGCCCGTGGACGGCACGACCCGCTTCCCGGTGTACGACCTGGTGTCGACCTGGTACCACGAGGGCGTGCCGGGCCACCACCTCCAGACCGCGCAGTGGGTGCACGTCGCCGACCGGCTCTCCCGCTACCAGGCGACCATCGGCAAGGTCAGCGCCAACATGGAGGGCTGGGCGCTGTACGCGGAGCGCCTGATGGACGAGCTCGGCTTCCTGCCCGACGCGGAGCGGCGCCTCGGCTACCTCGACGCCCAGATGATGCGCGCCTGCCGGGTCATCGTGGACATCGGGATGCACCTGGGCCTGGAGATCCCGGCGGACTCCCCCTTCCGGCCGGGCGAGCGGTGGACCCCGGAGCTGGCCCAGGAGTTCTTCCAGCTGCACAGCAGCCGCCCGCCGGCCTTCGTGGAGAGCGAGATGACCCGCTACCTGTCGGTGCCGGGCCAGGCGATCGGCTACAAGCTGGGCGAGCGCGCCTGGCTGATCGGCCGCGCCAACGCCCGGGCGGCGCACGGCGAGGCGTTCGACGCGAAGGCCTGGCACATGGCGGCCCTCTCGCAGGGGCCGCTCGGCCTGGACGACCTGGTGGACGAGATCTCACGGCTCTGAGCGCGGGGCGGGGCAGCCCCGGCCGTCCACTTGATCGGCCGGGGATTCCCCTGCTATCCCTCCCCCATGACCACCGCTCACACCGCTCACACCCCGGACGCCACCGACTGGCGCATCCTCGAGGCCCTCCAGTCCGAGGGCCGCGCCAGCTTCGCCGAACTCGCGCGCGCCGTGTCGATGTCGCCGTCCGCGGTGACCGACCGGGTGCGGCGCCTGGAGGAGGCCGGGGTGATCACCGGGTACACGGCGCTCGTCGACCAGGACCGGCTCGGGCTCCCCATCCTGGCCTTCGTCCGGCTGCGCTATCCGCACGGCAACTACAAGCCGTTCCACGACCTGCTCGACACCACACCGGAGGTCCTGGAGGCGCACCACGTCACCGGGGACGACTGCTTCGTCCTGAAGGTCGCGGCGCGCTCCATGAGGGACCTGGAGACGATCACCGGGAAGATCTCCGGGCTCGGCTCGGTGACGACCAGCGTCGTCTACTCCTCGCCGCTGCCCCGGCGTTCCCTCAGCCGCTGAGCGCGTCCCCGCCGGTGCGCAGCCGCACCGCCGAGCCGTGCCGCGCCTTGACGACCTCCAGCTGGGCCGGGATCCGGCGGCGCAGGTCGCCGACGTGGCTGACGATGCCGACGCTGCGGTCCCGCTCGCGCAGCGAGTCGAGGACGTCGAGGACCTCGTCGAGGGTCTGCTCGTCGAGGCTGCCGAAGCCCTCGTCGATGAAGAGGGTGTCGAGCCGGACGCCGCCCGCCTCGTCCGTGACCACGTCGGCGAGGCCGAGGGCGAGGGCCAGGGAGGCGAAGAAGGTCTCGCCGCCGGAGAGCGTGGCCGTGTCGCGCTCGTTGCCGGTCCAGGCGTCGACGACGTGCAGGCCGAGCCCGGCCCGCTTGGCGCCGGAGCGGGCGTCGGAGTGGACGAGGGTGTAGCGGCCCGAGGACATCCGCAGGAGGCGGGCGGTCGCGGCGGCCGCGACCTGTTCGAGCCGGGCGGCCAGGACGTACGACTCCAGGCGCATCCGGCGCTCGTTCTCGGCGGAGGTGCCGGCGGTGAGGGCGGCGAGGCGGGCCACCCGCTCGTACTCCTCGCGGAGCGGCCCCAGGCGGTGGACCTCGGCGGCGGCCCGCCGGGAGAGTCCGGCGAGGTCCGCGACCCGTTCGCGGGCGGCGGCGAGGGCGGAGTCGGCCTCGCGCAGGGCGCGTTCGGCCGCCGTGTGGGCGGCCTCGGCGGCGGCGGGGTCGGCGGGCGGGAGCGCGGCGGCGGCCGCGGTGGCCGGTTCGGCGAGCCGGTCCGCGACGACGGCCTCCTCGGCCTGCCAGGCGTCCAGGCGGTCCTGGAGCTCGCGGCGCGCCCGCTCGGCCAGGAACGCGTCGGCGGCCTCGTCGGGGGTGGCGAAGCCCTCCTTGTAGGCGGCGTCGGCGAGGAGGGCGTCGGCCTCCTTGAGGCGCCGGTCGGCGAGTTCGGCGGAGCGCACGGTGCCGGCCGCGTCGGCGAGGAGGGCGATCCGCCGCTCCAGCCGGTCGGCGTGTTCGGCCACGGTGGCGAACGCGCCGCGTCCCCGGGCGATCTCCTCGTCGAGCGCGGCCCGCTCCCGGTCCAGCGTCTCGCGCCGCGAGGTCCGGGCGGCGACCCGCCGCTCGGCCTCCCGCTGGGCCGCCACCCGCTCCTCGTGCTCCCGCTCGGCCCGCGCGAGCGCCTGGCGGGCGGCGTGCGCCTGTCCGGCGAGCGCGTGGGCGTCGGCGTGGAGGCGGGTCAGCTCCTCGACCCCACCGGCCAGTTCCTCGACGGTGGGGTCGGCGGCGGCCGGGTCGTCGTCGGGTCCGGTCCGGGCCTCCGCGCGGGCCGCCGTCCAGGACTCGCGGGTGACGGCCAGCTCGCGCTCGACGGCCGTACGGGTCTCCTCCGCGTCGGTATAGGCCGTGTAGGCGGCGTCCTCGGCGGCGCGGTCGACGTGGTCCGCGCCGGTGCGGGCGGGGGCCGGGTGGGCGGTGGAGCCGCAGACCTGGCAGGGGGCGCCCGGGTCGAGGGCCTCCGCGAGTTCGGCGGCGATGCCCTCCAGGCGGCGGGACTTGACGTCGAGCCAGGTCTCGTGGGCGTCGTTCCGCCGCTCGCGGGCCCGTGCGAGGCGGCTCTCGGCGGCTTCGGCGCCCCGGGCGAGGGCGTCGCGGCGGCGGGCGGCGTCGAGCCTCCGGCGGGCGGGCTCCAGGCGTCCGGCGAGGTGCTCGGTGCGGGCGACGGCGTCCCGGGCGGCCTCGGCGTGCCCGGTGAGCCGGGCGCGGCGCGGCTCCCAGCCGGCGAGCCAGTCGGCCGCGTCCCGCAGGACGTCCTCGTCGGCGCGCGCCTCCCGTGCCAGTGCGGCCCGTTCCTCGGCGACGGCGGCGGCGCGGCGCTCGGCGCGGCGGGCCGCTTCGAGTCCGCCGAGCTCCTCGCGCAGCCGGTCGCCCAGGGCGGAGAGCTGGGCGGTCCCGGCGTCGGCCAGGTCGGGCGGCAGTTGGGCGCGGGAGCGGGCGAGGGCGGACAGGGCGGTGGCGTGCTCGCGTTCGGCGTCCCGGCGCAGGGCCAGGGCGGGGGCGACCCGGTCGGCCCGGAGGCTCCGGTCGAGGGCGGCCCGGAGGCGGTCGCGTTCGGGGGCCCGCCCGGCGATCCGCTCGCGGCGCAGGAGGGCGTCGGTGTGGCGGGCCTGGCGGCCGGCGAGGTCGCGCTCGGCGTCGAGGGCGGCGCGCGCGCCGGTCCGCCGGAGTTCGGCGGCGGCGAGCCGGGCGTCCGCGATGTCGAGGGCCTCGCGCGCCTCGGTGCGGGCGACGGCGGCCCAGGTGAGGACGGACGCGGCGAGTCCGGGTTCGCCGGGCCGGCCCTCGACGGGGGTGCGGGCCGCGTCGAGGCCGCCGGCGGCCTGGGCCATGCGGTGGGCGAGGGCGAGCAGCCGCTCGTCCCCCTCCCGCACTCGTTGTTCGGCCACCCGCCGCAGGTCGGCCAGGCGTTCCTCGACGGCGGCGAAGCGGCGGGTGTCGAAGAGGCGGCCGAGGAGCTTGCCCCGGGCCTCGGCGTCGGCGCGCAGGAAGCGGGCGAAGTCGCCCTGCGGCAGGAGGACGACTTGGCAGAACTGCTCGCGGCTCATGCCGAGGAGCTGGGTGATCTCCTCGCCGATCTCCTGGTGGGAGCGGCTGAGTCCGTTCCAGGCGCCGGTGGCGGGGTCGTATTCACGCAGCCAGGTCTGGGCCTTCTCGGTGGTGAAGCCGCCGCCGCGCTTCTTGGGCCGCTGCTGGGCCGGGCGGCGGGTGATCTCCAGCCGCCGGTCCCCCACGGTCAGTTCGAGGAGGACCTCGGTGTACGTGCCGACGGGGGCGTGGTCGCTGCGCAGGGAGGCGCCGGGGGTCTGGCGGACGCCGGGCACGCTTCCGTAGAGGGCGAAGCAGACGGCGTCGAGGACGGAGGTCTTGCCCGCGCCGGTCGGCCCGTGGAGCAGGAACAGCCCGGCGGAGGACAGGGCGTCGAAGTCGACGGTCTGGGTGGCGCCGAACGGGCCGAACGCGGTGATCTCCAGGCGGTGCAGCCTCACCGGTCCACCTCGCGCGCGGCCGTGTCGACGCGTACGTCGTCGAAGGCGCCGTACAGGACGGCCCGTTCCGCTCCGTCGAGTGCCGCGCCGCCGCGCACGTGGGCCACGAAGTCCTCCGCGATCTGCTGGTCGCTGCGGTCCCGGAGCCGCCGGGCGTAGGAGGCGCCGGGGTCGTCCTCGGTCCGCTCGGGGTCGAAGACCAGGTTCAGGGTGTGCGGGAAGCGTTCCGCGAGCCGGTTCATGGGGTCGGCGGGCCGGACGGGGTCGGTGAGGGTGGCCTCGACCCAGGAGTCTTCGTGCCGGGCGTGCGCGGGGTCCGCGAGGAGGTCGTCGAGCCGGCCCCGGAGCCGGGCGAGGGGGCGCGGAACGGGGCAGTCGAGGCGTTCGGCGTCGAGCTCCGCGCCGTCGGGGCCCGCCGGGCCGAGGTCGACGAGCCACATGGTCTTGCGGTGGTCGGCCTCGGAGAAGGAGTACGCGAGGGGGGAGCCGGAGTAGCGGACCCGGGGGGTGAGGGTCTGGCTGCCGTGGAGGTGGCCGAGGGCGGTGTAGTCGACGCCGTCGAAGATCCCGGCGGGGACGGCGGAGACGCCGCCGACGGTGATGTCCCGCTCGCTGTCGCTGGCCGTGCCGCCGGCGACGAAGGCGTGGGCGACGACGACGGAACGGGTCCCGGCGGGCCGGCCGGCGAGGTCGGCGCGGACCCGGTCCATGGCGGCGGCGAGCACGGCCTCGTGGCCGGCCTTCCCGGCGCCGAGCCGCTCGCGGACGAGGGCGGGTTCGAGGTAGGGCAGGCCGTAGAGGGCGACGTCGCCGTGGGCGTCGGCGAGGACGACGGGGGTGCCGATGCCGTCGGGGTCGGTGCGGAGGTGGATGCCGGCCCGTTCGATGAGTCCGGCGCCGACGCCGAGGCGGCGGGCCGAGTCGTGGTTGCCGGAGATCATGAGGGTGGGGACCCCGGCCTCCGCGAGCCGGTGCAGGGCGGTGTCGAAGAGCTCGACGGCGGGCAGCGGGGGCACGGCCCGGTCGTAGACGTCCCCGGCGACGAGGACGGCGTCGACCCGCTGCTCGCGGACGGTGGCCACGAGGTGGTCGAGGAAGGCGGCCTGGGCGCCGAGGAGCCCGACGCGGTGGAAGGACCGGCCGAGGTGCCAGTCCGAGGTGTGCAGGAGCCTCACGTCGCCGTCCCTCCCCCACCGGTCCCGCCCGGTTCCCGTCCGTGTGCGTCCACCACGCTATCCCGAGCGGGGGCGTGGGCGCGGCCGTCCCGGTGCCCCGTCACCGGGACGTGCGTCACGCGTCGCCGTACGCCTCGCCGCCGAGTTCGCACGTGGCCGTGCCCGCCGTGACGTCGGCGAGCCAGGCGCGGAAGGCGGTGACGTCAGCGTCCGGGAGGCCGATCTCGATCGTGACGGCGTCGGCGTACCGCACGTCCCGGACGGCGCGGCCGGTCGCCCGCAGGTCGTTCTCCAGCTTGCCCGCCCGCTGGTGGTCGACGGTGACGGTGACGAGCCGGAAGCGCTGCCGGGTCACGGTGCCGAGCGCGTCGAGCGCCTCGCCGACCACTCCTCCGTACGCGCGGATCAGACCGCCCGCGCCGAGCTTCACGCCGCCGTAGTAGCGGGTGACGACGGCGACGACGTACCGCATCTCGCGGCGCAGCAGCATCTGGAGCATGGGGACGCCGGCGGTGCCGCCCGGTTCGCCGTCGTCGCTGGCCTTCTGCACGGAGGCGTCGGCGCCGATGACGTACGCGAAGCAGTTGTGGGTCGCCGTGGGGTGTTCGCGGCGGATCCTCGCCACGAACTCCTGCGCCTCCCGCTCGTCGGCGACGGGCGCGAGCGCGCAGAGGAAGCGCGAGCGGTTGATCTCGGTCTCGTGCACGCCCTCGCGGGCCGGGGTGCGGTACTGCTCCTGCATCCGGCCAGCCTACGTTCCGTGCGGCCCGGCGCTTTCCGGCGGCCGGTCGGGGCGGCGGGAATCAGGGGTCGGCGCGGCTCGTTCTCCCGGGAGACGGACCGCGCCGAGGAGAGGCAGCAGAGACGATGAGCGCCGACAGCACGACCACCACCGGCCCCGCCGAGTACTCCGCCGCGGAGGCGGTGCGGCGGATCCTGACGTCCGCGGGCGACACCTGGGCGGTGGTCGGCCTCTCGAACAACCGGGCGCGGGCGGCCTACGGGGTCGCGGCCGTCCTCCAGCGCTTCGGCAAGCGGATCGTCCCCGTCCACCCGAAGGCGGAGACGGTCCACGGCGAGCCGGGCTACGCGTCCCTCGCGGACGTCCCCTTCCCGGTCGACGTCGTCGACGTGTTCGTCAACGGCGAGCTGGCGGGCGGAGTCGCCGACGAGGCGGTGGCGATCGGCGCGAAGGCGGTCTGGTTCCAGCTGGACGTGATCGACGAGGCCGCCTTCGCGCGGACGCGTGAAGCGGGCCTGGAGATGGTGATGGACCGCTGCCCCGCGATCGAGATTCCGCGCCTGGGCTGAGGGGATCAGGCGGCGGGGACGCCGAGGCCCTCCAGGACGACCGCGCCGGGGAACTGCCCGAGGGCCTTGCCGGGGAGGATGAGCTTGCCCCGGCGGCGGCCGCTGCCGACGAGGACCCAGGGCATGTCGACCACGGCGGCGTCCACGAGGAGCGGCCAGGCGGCGGGAAGGCCGACGGGGGTGATGCCGCCGTACTCCATGCCGGTCTCGCCGGTGGCCGTGTCCATCGGGGCGAACGAGGCCTTGCGGGCGCCGAGGTGACGGCGCACCACCCCGTTGACGTCGACGCGGGTGGCGGAGCCGACGACGCAGGCGGCGAGGGTCGTGTCGCCGCCCCGCTTGGCCGCCACGACCACGCAGTTCGCGGAGGCGTCGAGAAGGTCGGCGCCGTGGTGCTCGACGAAGACGGCGGTGTCCGCGATGGCCGGGTCGGTGTCGACGTACAGCACCTGGTCGGCCGGGACGGGACCGGTCCAGGCCCGGACGGCGTCGGCGACGGGTCCGGTCAGGAGGTCGAGGACGTCCGGGGCGGGCCGGGCGTCGGTGAAGTCTCCGATGGGTGCGCGCATGTCCGCCACGCTAACAACCGGCGCCGGGCGGACGGGGCGCCGTCTCGGAGTGCGGGCGGGGGCGTGCGTGTGCGGCGCCTGTCCGTGTGCGGCGGCGTATGTCTGCGGCGCCTGTCCGTGTGCGGCGGCGTGCGTGTGCGATGTCTGGCGTCTGTCCGGCCGTACGTCCGTCAGGACGCCGCCGTGCCCGCCTGCTCGACCTCCCACGCCGCGAGCGCCGCGAGCTGCTCGGGGGTGACGTCCTCCGGGATCGGGACGGGGGCGGGGGTGCGGAGCGGGGGCTGCCAGCCCTTCTCCGGGTCCCAGCTGCGGACCACCCTCGCCGGGGCGCCGGCCACGACCGAGTGGTCCGGGACCTCGCCGCGCACCACCGCGCCCGCCGCGACGACCACGTTCCGGCCGAGGCGCGCGCCGGGCAGGACCACCGCGCCGGTGCCGAGCCAGCAGCCGGGGCCTATGGAGACCGGCGCCGAGCGGGGCCACTGGCGGCCGACCGGCTCGTCCGGGTCGTCGTAGCTGTGGTTCGTCGAGGTGATGTAGACGTACGGGCCGCAGTACGTGTCCGAGCCGATCGTCACCTTCGCGTCGGCGATGACGTGGCTACCCCGGCCGAGGACGACCCCGTCGCCGAGGGCCAGGACCGTCTCCGTGCCGAGGTCGAGGTCCGGCAGCATCCCGGCCGTCAGCGTGACCTGCTCGGCGATGATGCAGCACGCCCCGATCTCGATCCACCGCTCGCCGAAGACCGTGCCCTGCGGGAAGGCGAGCCGGGTGCCCTCGCCGAGCCGGCGGAAGCGCAGCCGCCCCTGGTGCTCGGCGGTGACGGCACCGGCCTGCTGCACCCAGCGCCAGGCGCCCTGGAGGGCGTGCGCGACGATCCGGCGCCGCCGGGCGGCGAGGGACGAGAACGTGTTTCTGTTCCTGGGCACCCGGCCACGGTAGTCGGCGCCGTCGCGCCCGATCACCGCCGTGCGCTGTGATGTCCGTCATGAGCACGGCATAGGGTGCGGCACGGGGGCACCCCCGGGCGCGACACGACCGCTGACGATCAGGAGCGAAGAACCATGACAGAGGCGTTGATCAAGGGCGTGGGCGGCAAGGAGCCGCGGATCGACCCGACGGCCTTCACCGCCCCGACCTCGGTGGTCCTCGGCGAGGTCACCCTCGGCGCCCGCGCGAGCGTCTGGTACCACGCGGTGCTGCGGGCGGACTGCGGCCCGATCGAGATCGGCGAGGACTCCAACGTCCAGGACAACTGCACGGTCCACGTCGACCCCGGCTTCCCCGTCTCGATCGGGGACCGGGTGACCGTCGGCCACAACGCCACCGTGCACGGCTGCGTCATCGAGGACGACGTGCTCGTCGGCATGGGCGCCACGGTCCTCAACGGGGCCCGGATCGGCGCCGGGTCGCTGGTCGCCGCCCAGGCGCTCGTCCCGCAGGGCATGGAGGTCCCGCCGGGCTCGCTGGTCGCGGGCGTCCCGGCGAAGGTGCGCCGCCCGCTGACCGAGGAGGAGCGGGCGGGCATCCGGCTCAACGCCGAGATGTACCTGCACCTCGCCAAGGGCCACGCGGAGGCCTTCGCGGACTGAGCGCCGTGAAGAGGCGGAGGGCGGCGCCCCGGTCGGGGTGCCGTCCTCCTCGCCGTACGGGACGGGCTCAGTCCGCCAGGACCGGCTCCGGCTTCGCCTCGGCGGCGGCAGGGGCGGCGGAGGCCCGCTCGGCGGCCGCCTTCTTGGCGCGGTTCTTGATGACGAGCATCGAGGTGAGGCCGATCAGGACGGCCAGGACGAGGCCGAGCCAGGAGAAGCGCTTCAGCCACGCCTCGGCGACGACGCCGACCGAGTAGACGACGGCCGTGGTGCCGCCGGCCCAGAGGATGCCGCCGAAGACGTTGGCGACGAGGAACTTCCAGTACGGCATGTGCAGCACGCCCGCGAGCGGACCGGCGAAGATGCGCAGGAGGGCGACGAAGCGGCCGAAGAAGACCGCCCACATGCCCCACTTCTGGAAGGAGCTCTCCGCGAGTCCGACGTTGGCCTCGCTGAAGTGCTTCGGGAACTTCTTCCCCAGCCAGGCGAGCAGGGGTCTGCCGCCCTTGCGGCCGATGGCGTAGCCGATCGAGTCCCCGATGATCGCGCCGGCGGTGGCGCAGGCGCCGAGCACGTACGGATTGATGTCGCCGTGCTGCGAGGCGAGCAGCGCCGAGCTGACGAGGACGATCTCGCCGGGCAGCGGGATGCCCAGGCTTTCGAGGCCGATCACCACCCCCACGAGGAGGTAGACGGCGATCGGGGGGATCGTCTCCAGCCACTCCTGGACGTGCAACGCGGCTTCCTCCCGTTTCGGCTCCCCTGTCGCGCCCCGCCCGTGGTCGGGGGCGCGGCGCCGGTGCGCGCCTCGGCGGGCACGCCGGGGCAGCCTACCCGGTCGGGGAGGGCGGACCTCGACGCCGAGGACGGGGCCGGCCTTCGCCTCCGGCCCCGTGGCGGACGCCGGGAACGCGTCCGCCCCCGCACCGGAAGGGGTACGGGGGCGGGGGCGCGGTGTTCCGGGCCGGGTCAGGCGTTCGGGCGCAGGGTCCAGACGACGGTCATCTCGCCGGTCACGGCGCCGTCCTCGCGGGTGATGTCGATCCGCACCGGGAACTCCGGGCGCTGTCCGGCGTCGAGCTCGGCGACGACCTCGGCGGCGGGGCGGCCCAGGGTGGCGGTGGCCGTGACGACGCCCATGGCCAGCTTCTTGTAGCCGATCTCGGCCTTGACGGCGAGCGGAACCGCGCGGCTCAGCTGGTCGCCGAAGGCGGCGAGCACGATGGCGCCGCTGGCGGACTCGGCGAGGGTGAACATCGCTCCGGCGTGCGGGCCGCCGACGTGGTTGTGGTAGGCGGGCTGGTCCGGCAGGCGCACGACGGCGCGCTCGGCAGTGGTCTCCAGGAACTCCAGGTTCAGGGTCCCGGCCATGGGCACCGTCGCGGCGAGCATCTCGCCGACGGTCATCTGGTCTGCGCTCATGGAACCCGATGTTACTCACGGGTAGATGTCTTGGCCATCCCCCGCGCGTCCGTCGCGGTCTCCCGGGACCGGGGGCGGGCGTGGTCGGACGGCCTCCGCACCTCTATGGTTACTGGCCATGTGGCCAGGACAGCAGCCGCCCGGGGGCGAGCAGAACCCGCAGGACCAGAGTCAGAACCCGTATCAGCAGCCGGGGTACCAGCAGCCGAACCCGTACCAGCAGCCGCCGGCCCAGCCCGGGTACCCGCAGCAGCCGCCGGCCCAGCCCGGGTACCCGCAGCAGCCGCCGACGCAGCCGGGGTACGGACAGCAGCCGCCGGCCCCGCCGGGGTACCCGCAGCCGGGGTACGGCCCGCAGCCGGGGCAGCCGAACCCGTACCAGCAGCCGACCGTGCCGCAGCAGTACGCGGTCCCGGGGCCGGGGCAGCCGGGCGGGCCGGGCGGTCCCGGCGGTGTCGGCGGTGTCGGCGGGAAGAAGAAGAACACCGCCGTGGCGATCGTCGCGGCGACCGCCGTGGTCGTCGCGGCCGGCGTCACCGGCTTCCTGGTGCTGAACAAGAACGACGACAAGGACCCGGCCGCCGCCGACCCGAAGCCGTCCGCGACGGCCACCGCCCCCGCGGACCCGTCGGCGATCCCGGCGCCCGAGCCGAGCCAGTCGTCCGAGCTCGACAACCCGCGCGACGACGCCGCGCGGCAGCCGACGATCCCCGGCTGGAAGGTCGTCTACAACCCGAAGTACGGCACCCTCTTCGACGTGCCGCCGGAGTGGGACGTGTCGAAGCCCGGGACGATCAGCTTCCTGGAGGACGAGAAGAAGGGCGACGGCAGCCCGCTCGTCACGATGTCGGGGCCCACGCACCTCAAGAGCAAGTGGTGCACCTACGACACGAACAAGGACGGCAGCGAGGAGTCCTGGAGCCTGGCGTCGGCCGGCACCAAGGGCGGCCAGGGCGCCAAGAGCACGGGCGAGGCCGCGTACAACGAGGCCGGCACGTGGGTGTGGGGCGGCTACGCGCAGCACATGCCGCAGAAGACCATCAAGATCACCAAGGCCGTGCCGTACACGACGAAGTCCGGTCTCACCGGCAGCATGTCGACGGCCACGGCGCCGGGCGTCAAGAAGCGCAACAAGTGCGAGTCGGACGGCAAGGCGATCGCCTTCACCTTCAAGAACGCGAAGAACGACTTCTCGACCTGGGTCCTCAACGCGGCCGACGGCGTCGCGGACGAGCTGCCGGACGCCACGATCCGGCAGATCCTCTCCACGGTCCGCCTCGCGGAGGACTCGTGACGACCGGGACCTTCTGACCGCCGGGACCTTCTGACCGCCGGGACCACCGGGACCCACCGTCCCGTTGGCCCTGGCGTCCCGGTGGCCCGGCGGACGGATGGGCCGGCGGACGGATGGGCCGCCGGGCCGGTGGCACGGCCCGTCCGGTGCCACGGCCGGCCCGACGCCGTGACCTGCCCGGCGTCACGACCTGTCCGGCGCCACCGTCTGTCCGGATATCGGTTTGGCACTTCGGGTGGGTGGCGGGGATAGTCCCGGGGTGACATCACCCGCCGACTCCCCCGACTCCCCCTCGCCCGTCTCCCCCTCGCCCGTCTCCCCCGCCCCCGCTCCGGCCCGCTCCCGCCGGCCCGAGTGGGCCGGGCGCAACTACCTCCTGCTGACCGCCGCCACGGTCGTGACCAACCTCGGCACGCACGGCGCCCTGATCGCCACCACCTGGGCGGTCTTCGACTCCGGCGGCGACGCGGGCGACGTGGGTCTCGTGGCGATGGCGCGCTTCCTGCCGCTCGTCCTCTTCCTGCTCATCGGCGGCGCCGTCGCCGACCGGCTGCCCCGGCACCGGGTGATGGTCGCCGCCAACGTCCTCAACTGCGTCTCGCAGGCCGTCTTCGCCGCCCTCGTCCTCTCCGGCGAGGCCCGGATCTGGCAGATGATGGTGCTCACCGCGCTCTGCGGCACCGGCCAGGCCTTCTTCAACCCGGCGGCCGAGGGAATGCTCCTGGCCACCGTCAGCGGGGAGCAGGCGAGCCGGGCGTTCGCCGTCTTCCGGATGGCGATGCACGGCGCCTCCATCGGCGGTGCCGCGCTCGGCGGCGCGCTCGTCGCGTTCGTCGGGCCGGGCTGGGTCCTGGCGGTCGACGCCGTCGCCTTCGCCGTCGCGGGCGGGATGCGCGCCTTCCTCGACGTGAAGGGCGTCCCCGAGCGCGCCCCCGGCGGAGGGCTCTTCGCCGACCTGCGCGAGGGCTGGCAGGAGTTCACCGGCCGCCCCTGGCTGTGGTCGATCGTCGCGCAGTTCTCCGTGGTGGTGGGCCTGATCGGCGCGGTCGAGGCGGTGTACGGGCCGCTGGTCGCCCGGGAGGAGCTGGGCGGCGCGCGCCCCTGGGGCTTCGCGCTCGCCGCGTTCGGCGCGGGGACGGTCGCGGGCGCCGTCCTGATGACCCGGTGGAAACCGCGCCGGATGCTGTTCGTCGGGACGCTGTGCGTCTTCCCGATCGCGCTGCCCTCGGCGGCGCTCGCGGTGCCGCTGCCCGCGGGCGGTCTGACGGCCGCGATGTTCGTGAGCGGCGTGGCGATCGAGGTGTTCGGCGTCTCGTGGATGACGACGATGCACCAGGAGATCCCCGAGGAGAAGCTGTCCCGGGTCTCCGCCTACGACTGGTTCGGCTCGACGGCCCTGCTGCCGCTGACGACGGCGCTCACGGGCCCGGCGGAGGGCGCGTTCGGCCGGAGCGGGGCGCTGTGGGGCGCGGCGGCGCTGATGGTGCTCGTCACCGCCCTCGTCCTGCTGGTCCCGGACGTACGGAACCTGACCCGGCGCCCGCACGCGCCGGCCGAGCCCACCGGAAAGGAACTCCCGGCCGTCCCGAGCCCCCGCTCAGCCGATGCCGAAAGCCCCGTCCGGGGGAACGGGTGACGGTACGGCCCCGGCGTCCCCGACCGGCTCCGCGCCCCCGGTGAACCGGGCGAGCGCGTCCCCGTGCTCCACGCGCGCGGGGAACGCGTCCGCCGCGGCCCGGCGCGCGAGGCGGGCGGTGTCGAGCGCGCGGGCGGAGGCGACCAGGACGGCGTTCCCGAAGCGGCGGCCGCGCAGGACCCCCGGTTCGGCGACGAGCGCGAGCTCGGGGAAGACGGTGGCGAAGGTGGCGAGCTGGGAGCGGAGGAAGGCGAAGGGGGCGCCGTCGGCCAGGTTGGCCGCGTAGACGCCGCCGGGCCGCAGGACGCGCCCGACCTCGCGCGCGTACTCGACGGAGGTCAGGTGGGCGGGCACGCGCGAGCCGCCGAAGACGTCGCCGACGATCAGGTCGGCCGAGGCGGCGGGGGCCGCCTCCAGCCAGCGCCGGGCGTCCGCGCCGTGCACGGCGATCCCGGAGCCCCCGGGCAGCGGCAGGTGCTCCGTGACCAGGGCGAGCAGACCGCGGTCCGCCTCCACGACGTCCTGGCGCGAGCCGGGCCGGGTGACGGCCACGTACCGGGGCAGGGAGAGCGCCCCGCCGCCGAGGTGCAGGACGTCCAGCGGTTCGCCCTCGCCAGCCGCGCCGTCGACGACGTGGGCGAGCCGGCGCGCGTACTCGAACTCCAGGTGTGCCGGGTCGTCCAGGTCCACGTACGACTGGGGCGCGCCGTCGACCGTCAGGAGCCAGGCCCGCTCCCGGTCGACGTCGGGCATCAGGCGCGCGGTGCCCTGGTCGACCTCGCGGACGACGGGGATGTGCTCGTTCACGCTCCCATTGTGAGGGGGCGGGGCCGACCGCCCGACTCGTGGGGGGGGCGGTCAGCCGTTCCAGACGGCGGCGACGGCCTCCGCGTGGCGGGCGGCCTGGGCGCGTCCGGCGCGGGCCGCGGCGGCCCGGTGGGCGGGGTCGAGCGCGTTGCGCCCGAAGGCCGCGCGGGACGCGGCGTCGGGGGTGATCACCTCGACGCGGGCCCCCGCGGCGGCGAGGTCGGCGCCCTGCCGGTCCGGCGAGGGGATCACCTTGCTGCCGCGTCCGTCGGGGGCGACGACCACGACCCTCTCGTACCCGGCGGCGAGGTGGGCGTTGGCCGTGGAGTGGACGCCGCCGTCGATCAGACGGCGCCCGCCGACGGTGGCCGGGGGCTGGAGGCCGGGGACGGCGCAGCTCGCGGTGACGGCGTCGGCCAGGGGGACGCCCGCGTCGGCGCCGTACGCGACGAGCTCGCCGGTGGCGGCGTCGACGGCGGTGACGAGCAGCGGGCGGCCGGGCCACTCCGTGGCCGGTCCGAGCCGCCGGACCACGGTCTCGCGGCGGGCCGCCCCGTCCGCCGTGCGGGCCCCGAGGGCCATCCGGCCGAGCCTGCGTCCGTACTCCTCCGGGGTGCGGGACCGCAGGACGGCGACGGCGTACCGGAGGAGGACGGGGACGCCGAGCCGCGCGGCCGGTTCCGCGTCCTCGTCGCCGAGCTCCCGCTCGTACAGCGCGTCGGGGCCGAGCGCGCCGAGCCGTGCCCCGACGACCGCGCCGGCGGAGCTGCCGACGACGAGGTCGGCCCCGGTCACGTCGAGCCCGGCGTCGAGGAGTCCCCGTAGCACTCCGGTCTCCCAGGCGGCCCCGACCATGCCGCCCGCGCCCAGTACCAGTGCCGTCCGCTTCTCCGTCTCCCGTGTCATGTCCCCATTCTGGCGCGGTGGTTGGGGAGGCCGGGGGGCGGGGTGAGGTTCTTGAGGGCCTCCCGCACGGAGAGCGGGGAGAGCCGGGACCCGTGGGCGGCGACGAAGGCGCGGACCTCGGCGGGGGCGGTCTTGGCGTACTCGCGCAGGCTCCAGCCGATCGCCTTGCGGACGAAGAAGTCGGGGTGGTCGGCGCGGCGCAGGCAGTGGGCGAAGAGGCGGTCCGCGTCGGTGTCCCCCTTGAAGCGGAGCTGGTGGAGGAGGGCGGTGCGCGCGACCCACAGGTCCTCGTCCTCGATCCAGGCGTCCATCTCGGGGGCGAGGGCGGGGTCGGCGGCGACCAGGCCGCCGACGACGTGGGCGGCGAGGTGGTCGACCGTGTCCCACCAGGAGACGGTGGTGACGAGGCGGCGGGCGACGGGCAGGAAGCCGGAGGAGCAGCGCCGCACGTGGCGGCGGAGGTAGTCGACGGCGAAGTAGTGGTACTCGCGCTCGGGCAGCGCGAAGCAGCGCAGGGCGATCGCGGCGCAGTCGTCCTCGTCGGGGCGCGGGGTGCCGTCGAGGACGGTCCGGGACAGGGCCCGCCGCTCGGGCGTCCGCACCCCGAGGAAGGGTGCGACGCCCTTCATGTACGCGACCATCTCCTGCGCCCGGAAGGGGTTCCCGGCGGCCGGGTAGACGACGGCGAGCCGTTCGAGGACGGTGTCGGCGAGCGCGCTGTCGGGGACTTCGCCGGGCACGGGTCCGGTCGCCGGGGGCCTCTCGGCCGGGGCTCCCCCGGGCGCGGGATCGGTCGTCATGAGGGCTCCTCGGTCGTGGCGCGTTCCGGAACCCGGCCCGGACGGACATGACGCACATTACGGCGCTCCTACACCCGGGTCCGTTACTCTCCCCGAATGCTCGCTCCCGTGCCCCGGCCGCCGGGCTCCCTCGCCGTCCGCTGCTCCCGGGCCCTCCTCGCTCCCCGCTCGCGGCTCTCGCTGCTCGCGCTGCTGCTGCTCACGGCGGCCACCCTCGTGGTGCTCTACGAGCCGCAGCGCCTGCTGGCCTCGGGCTGGCCGCCGCGGACGAGCGGCGCGGACGCGGTGCTGCTGTTCGCCCTGGCGTACGGGGTGTGCACGGCGGCCTTCGTGCCGCGCCCCGTCCTGAACCTGGCGGCGGGCGCGCTCTTCGGCTCGGCCGCCGGTCTGACGGGGGCGGTCGCGGGGACGGTGCTCGGCGCCGGGATCTCGTTCACCCTCGGCCGGTACCTGGGGCAGGACGCGCTGCGGCCGCTGCTGCGGGGCCGTCTGCTGACGGCGGCGGACGGGCAGCTGAGCCGGCACGGGTTCCGTTCGATGCTGGCGATCCGGCTGTTCCCCGGGGTGCCGTTCGCGGCGGCCAACTACTGCGCGGCGGTCTCCCGGATGAAGTACGTGCCGTTCCTCCTGGCGACCGGGATCGGAACGGTCCCGAACACGGCGGCGTACGTGGTGGCGGGCGCCCAGGCCGGTTCGCCGGATTCGCCGGCCTTCCTCTTCTCGGCGGGCTTCATCGTCCTGTCGGGGCTCGGCGCCGCGGTGGTGGCCTGGCGCAAGCGGCACGGCCTGCGGGCCCCGGCCCCCGTACGGGACGACACGCCCGAACCGGAGCTGGCGGGCAGCGCCCGCTGAGGCCCGCCGACGACGTCCCGGCGCGTGGGGCGGGCGCTACTTCGCGTACATGCTCCGTCGGGGGATTCTTCACCTCGGAGCGGTACGCTGCGCACGACCTTCTGACCACACACGTACAAAACGGGACGGCCCTGGCCCCATGAGTTGGTTCGAATCGTTCATCCTGGGACTCGTCCAGGGGCTGACGGAGTTCCTCCCCATCTCCTCCAGCGCGCACCTGCGCCTCACGGCGGCGTTCGCGGGCTGGCACGACCCGGGGGCGGCGTTCACCGCGATCACCCAGATCGGTACGGAGACGGCGGTCCTGATCTACTTCCGCAAGGACATCGCGCGGATCGTCTCGGCCTGGTTCCGTTCCCTCACCGACAAGGCGATGCGGTCCGACCACGACGCCCAGATGGGCTGGCTGGTGATCGTCGGCTCGATCCCGATCGGCGTCCTCGGCATCACGCTCAAGGACCAGATCGAGGGCCCCTTCCGGGACCTGCGGCTCATCGCCACCACCCTGATCGTCATGGGCGTCGTGCTCGGCGTCGCGGACCGGCTGGCCGCCCGGGACGAGATCGGCGGCCGCCACCGGGCGATCCGCGAGCGCAAGACCCTCAAGGACCTCGGCGTCCGGGACGGCCTGATCTACGGCGTCTGCCAGGCGATGGCCCTGATCCCCGGCGTCTCGCGCTCGGGCGCGACGATCTCCGGCGGCCTGCTCATGGGCTACACCCGCGAGTCGGCGGCCCGCTACTCCTTCCTCCTCGCGATCCCGGCGGTCCTCGCCTCGGGCGCGTACGAACTGAAGGACGCGGGCGAGGGACACGTCTCCTGGGGCCCGACGATCTTCGCGACGATCGTCGCCTTCGTGGTGGGATACGCCGTCATCGCCTGGTTCATGCGCTTCATCACCACCAAGAGCTTCATGCCCTTCGTGATCTACCGCATCCTGCTCGGCATCCTGCTCTTCGTCCTGGTCGGCACGGACGTCCTGAGCCCGCACGCGGGCGAGTCGGCCGGCTGACGCCCCGGGAGCGGCCTTCGAACACCGCCTTCGGGACCGGTCCTCAGGACCGGTAGGGCACCCGGGCCATCTCCTCGATGCCGCCCAGGGTGCCCCACTCGTTCTTGCCGAGCCGGGACAGGGGGCGCATCAGGGGGGTCTCGGGGTGGCCGTCCACGAGGACCGAGTCGGTGACGGCCGCGTGGACGACGCGGCCGAAGACCACCGTGGAGTCGCCGATCCGCAGGGTGCTGTGCAGTTCGCATTCGAGTGCCACGGGGGACAGCGCCACCCTGGGCGGCTTCACCCGCAGGCTCGGCTCGCGTTCGATGCCGCACGCGTCGAACTCGCTCACGCCGCGCGGGAAGTCCGTCGCGGTCGCGTTGATCCGGTCGAAGAGGGGCTCGGGGGCGAGGTTGACCACGAACTCCCCCGTCTCCTCGACGTTCCGCAGCGAGTCCTTGCGTCCGACCGAGGTGAACTGCACGACCGGCGGCGTGACCGCCGCGATCGTGAAGAACGAGTGCGGGGCGAGGTTGTCCGTCCCGTCGGCCGACCTCGTGGAGACCCAGGCGATCGGCCGGGGCACCACGGTGGCGGTGAGCAGCCGGTAGAAGGAGGTGCCGTCGGTCGACTCGGGATCCACGTTCACGCGCATGTCGGACAGTATGGCCGGAGGTCCGGTGCCCCCGTGCGTCAGGACGCCTGGGTCAGGGACTCCCGTACGACGCGCTCGCACAGCTCATGGGTCAGGAGGGCGTCGCGGGCGCTGAGCACCCGGCCCTCGCGGACCGCGTCGAGGAAGGCGAGCACCGCCTGCTCGATGCCGCGCTGCCGGGCCACCGGCACCCAGTCGCCGCGCCGGCGGACGGTCGGCTGGCCCTTGTGGTCGACGACGTCGGAGAGGTTGAGGACCTGCCGCTTGGCGTCCCGGCCCGAGACCTCCAGGATCTCCTCGGTGGAGCCGTTCATCCGGTTCATCATGCCGATGGCGGTGAAGCCGTCGCCGGAGAGCTGGAGCACCACGTGGTGCATGAGCCCGTCGCGGACCCGGGCCCGCACGTCGATGTGCTCGGTCTCGCCGGGCAGCAGGAAGCGCAGGGTGTCGACGACGTGGATGAAGTCGTCGAGGACCAGCGTGCGGGGGTCCTCGGGCAGGCCGATCCGGTTCTTCTGGAGCAGGATCAGGTCGCGCGGGTGGTCCAGGCACTGGGCGTAGCTCGGGGCGAGGCGCCGGTTGAAGCCGACGGCGAGGGAGACCGAGCGCTTCTCCGCGAGCTCCACGATCCGCTCGGAGTCGGCGTACTCGTAGGCGAGCGGCTTGTCGACGTACGTGGGGACGCCGGCCTCGACGAGCCGCTCGGCGATCTCGGCGTGCGCGGCGGTCGACGCGTGTACGAAGGCAGCGTCGAGCCCGGCGGAGAGCAGCCCGTCGAGGGTGGTGTGACGCCGGGCGGCGGGCAGGTGCAGGGTGTCGGCGACCCGCGCCAGGGTGGCGGGGGTGCGGGTCTGCAGGTGCAGTTCGATCCCGGGGAGGGTGGCCAGGACGGGAAGGTAGGCCTTCTGCGCGATGTCGCCGAGTCCGATGCAGCCAACCTTCACGGGAGTCTCCCTTGTCGTCGTTCGCCGGCCCCGCCGGTACGGGCCGTTCGCGCCGGTCAGCTTACGCGGGACCGGTCGGGCCGCCGCGCGGAGAGCGTCGCGAGCGGCCCCGGTCCGAAAACCGAACCCGATCCGAACAGAGCCGAATCCGGTGGCATCGCCCCGCGGCCATGGGGAACGATGCCCGGCATGACCACCGAACAGATCGACACCACCCCGCGCGTCTCCCCGTCCACCACCTCGGGCGAGCGCGAAGCGCTGGAGCAGTGGCTCGACTTCCACCGCGCGACCCTCGCGAGGAAGTGCGAGGGGCTCGACGACGTCCAGCTGCGCACCCCATCCGCCCCGCCGTCGGACCTCAACCTGCTCGGTCTCGTCCGGCACATGGCCCAGGTCGAGCGCGGCTGGTTCCGCCGCACCCTGGCGGGCGAGGAGGCCGACTGGATCTACTCGTCGGAGGAGGATCACGACGGGGACATCCACACCAAGGAGGGGGACACCTACGAGGAGGCCTTCGCCACCTGGCAGGCCGAGATCGCCCACGCCCGCGCCCTGGCGGCGACCCGCGGCCTCGACGACCTGGACTCCGGCAAGCACCACAGCGGGACGAGGTTCAACCTCCGCTGGATCTACCTCCACATGATCGAGGAGTACGCCCGTCACAACGGCCACGCGGACCTGCTCCGGGAGCGGATCGACGGCGCGACCGGCGACTGAGCCGCCCGGCCGGCCCCGGGGTCAAGAGCGGGCACGCGCCGGCTCACCCGTGCGGGGCATTCCCCGCCGGTAGGGGCGCGAAGATCGCCGCCGGAGCAGCAGAGTGGCGCGGGTGCATGGAACCCGAACCACAGCGAAGATCCTGTTAGGGGCGGCGATGGCCGCCCTGACCGGCTGCGTCTCGGTGGACGCGCCGATGACGGCGCCCGTCCCCGCTCCGGCGGCGGAGCCCGTACGGCCCGGGAAGGACGTCGCGCCGCAGATCGTCGACGGCCCGGCCCGCGAGGCCCTCGAAGCGGCGCTGCCCGCTCCCCCGCCGTCCGCCGCGCCCCGCGCGGCCCCCGCGGACGGGCCGGGCCGGAGGGCGGCGGCCCCGGCGCTCCCGGAGGCCCCGCGCCCCGGCGTCGTACCGCCCCCGCGCGCACGTCCGCGCCCGGCGGCACGGCCGGGCCTGTTCGTACCGGACCCGCCCGGTCCGTCCGCGCCCGCCGGGCCGTCCGCGTCGGCCGGACCGCTCCGGCCGGCGACGGACCTGCCGGGGGACCCGCCGCTCTCCCGGGCCGACGTCTGCGCGCTGGGCGAGCGGTACGGGGCGCTGGGCCCCGGCGGCGACCGGTCGGGGATCTGTCCGGAGCCGTACGGCCGGTGAACCGGGGACGCCCGTCCGGGCCGGCCCTCCGTCACCGCCCCCGCAGCCGCAGCTCCAGGCGCTCGATCGCGGCCCGCACCCCGTTCCCGTAGCCGTCGTCGTCCAGGTGGGCCGACGCCGCGCGGGCCCGGTCGAGATGGGCGCGCGCGGCGTCGGGCCGGTGGAGGCCCGCGTAGTCGGCGGCCAGGTTGAGGTGGAGCGAGGGGTACAGCGCCCGGACCGCGGCCGAGGCGTCGTGCGCGGCGAGCCGCTCGTCCGTGAGGTCCTCGGCCGCGCTCAGCGCCCGCAGGTCCCAGGCCAGCTCGGTGTCGGGGTCGTCCTGGGCGTCCGCCATGTAGTGCGCGAGGGTGCAGCGGTGCAGGGGGTCCCCGTCCGGGCCGATCTGCTGCCAGAGCAGCCCGAAGCGGTTGCGGGCCTCCTCGCGGTCGCCGCCGTGGAGCAGCATCAGGGCCTGCCCGATCCTGGTCATGACCCCGTCGTCCGACACCTGCTGCTGCTCGGTCACCGCGACCTCCACAAGATCACCACTGGGAGGGCCGACGCTAGCCGTACCCGGCCCGGATCGGGCCGAGGCTCAGCCGAGGTCCGGGATGCGCCAGTCGATCGGCTCGTGGCCCTGGGCCGCCACGGCCTCGTTGATCTGTGTGAAGGGATGCGAACCGAAGAACTTCTTCGCCGACAGGGGCGAGGGGTGGGCGCCCTTCACCACGACGTGCCGCTCCTCGTCGATGAGGGGCAGCTTCTTCTGCGCGTAGTTGCCCCACAGGACGAAGACGGCCGGGTCGGGGCGCGAGGCGACGGCGGTGATCACCGCGTCCGTGAACTTCTCCCAGCCCTTGCCCTTGTGCGAGTTCGCCTCGCCGGAGCGGACGGTCAGCACCGCGTTGAGCAGGAGGACGCCCTGCTCGGCCCACGGCATCAGATAGCCGTTGTCCGGGATCGACAGGCCGAGCTCGGCGTTCATCTCCTTGTAGATGTTCCGCAGGGAGGGCGGGGTCTTCACGCCGGGGCGGACGGAGAAGCAGAGGCCGTGGCCCTGGCCCTCGCCGTGGTAGGGGTCCTGACCGAGGATCAGGACCTTCACCTTGTCGTACGGGGTGGCGTCGAGGGCGGCGAACACCTCGTCCTTCGGGGGGAAGACCGGTCCCTTGGCGCGCTCCTCCTCGACGAATTCGGTGAGCTGGGCGAAGTACGGCTTCTGCAGCTCCTCGCCGAGGACACCCCGCCAGGACTCGGGCAGCATGTTGGTGTCGGTCACGGTCAACAACCTCCGGTGGACGTTCCTGTCTACGCCCCAGAACCTACCGGGGGCCACTGACAGTGACCCCCGCAGGTCTTCGGACCGTGTCCGCTCCCGGTCCCTCCGTGTCCGCTACCAGCTGGCCCGGCGGTGCAGCTCCCAGAGCTGCATGACCGTCTGCGGGTCGAGGGCGCGCTCGCCGCCGCCGATGTCCTCGCGGGCCGCGATGTAGAGCTTGCCCTGCCACAGGGGCAGCAGGCGGACGTCCTGGACCATGATCTCCTGGGCCGCCACGAACTCGTCCGTGACGGTCCCGCGGTCGCTCTGGCGGCGGGACTTCGGGAGGAGCTCGTCGGTGATCCGGGGGCTCAGGTAGGGCGTGCCGAGGACGTTCTCCTTGCCCACGAAGGGCGCGACGAAGTTGTCCGGGTCCGGGAAGTCGGGGAACCAGCCTCGGCCGAAGACCGGGTACTCGCCCTTCTGGTAGGCCGCCTGGAACTCCGTCCAGGGCTTGCCGTTCAGGGTGACCTCGAAGAGCCCGGACTCCTCCAGCTGCCGCTTGAGCTCGGCGAACTCGGCGGCCGTCGAGGAGCCGTAGCGGTCCGTGGTGTACCAGAAGCTCAGCTTGACGGGCTCGTCGATGCCGGCCTCGCGGAGGATCTTGGTGGCCTTCTCGGCGCTCGGCGTGCCGAAGCGGTCGAAGAACTTGGTGGTGTGGGTCGCGATGCCCTTGGGCACCATGGAGTACAGGGGTTCGGCGGTGCCCTGGTAGACCCGGTTGACCAGTTCGTCGCGGTCGACGAGCTGGGCGATGGCCTTGCGGACGGGGAGCTTGGCGACCGAGGGGTCCTGGGTGTTGAAGACGAGGTAGCGGATGTCGGCGCCGGTGGACTCGACGAGCTGGAGGCCCTTGTTCTCGGGCTTGTCGTCCTGGAGGGAGATGACCTCCTCGGCGGTGAGGCCGCGGTAGGTGGCGTCGATCTCCTTCTTCCGGAGTGCCGCGACCATCGCCTCGGACTCCTTGAAGTACTTGATGGTCACCCCCCCGTTCTTGAGGTGCGCGAAGCCCTTGTAGGTCGGGTTCTTCGTCAGCTCCGCCGTCTCGCCCTCGGTGTACCCGTCGAGGACGTACGGCCCCGAGCCGCTGACCTTGCCGTCCTTGGAGCGGAGCCGGTCGGCCGGGTAGTCGGCCGGGTCCACGATGGACATGGCGGGGGTGGCGAGGACGAAGGGGAAGGTGGCGTCCGGCTTGTTGAGGCGGAAGACGATCGTGCGGTCGCCGACGGTCTCGATCTTGCCGAGGGAGCCGAGCATCCCGTTGGGGCCGCCCTTGTGGTTGATCGTGCGGATGCGCTCGATCGAGTACTGCACGGCCTTGGCGTCCAGCTTGTGCCCGTTGGAGAACGTGAGGCCGTCAATGAGCTTGCACTCGAAGACCCGGCTGGCGGTGTCCGTGAACTTGCAGTCGGCGGCGTCCGACTGCGGCGTCGTGCTGCCCGTGGGGAAACTCACCAGAGTCTGGAAGACGTTCCGGAAGAGTTCCCAGGAATTGTCCCAGGACGCGGCTGGATCAAGCGTGGTGGGAGAACTCGTCGTGCCGATCACGAGCCTCTGATCCCCGGGGGATTCGCTGTCCGAAAAGACACCGCATCCGGTCACCAGGGATATGGACACAAGGGCTGCAGCTGCCTGCAGACTGGTCCGGTTGAACACGTGCACGCTCCTCGTTCAGCCATGGGTCGGCCGACGATACCGCAGCACCCCGTCAGGTCAATGTTCGAGCCCGACGGGGCACTTGAGGCATTCGATGCAGAACCGGGCTCAATCCGGACACGAATTCCGGAAAGTGTCCGGTTATCGGTCACCCGACTCCGGCGTTCAGGAAAATCCCGCCGTCGACCACGAGCGTCTGGCCGGTGATCCACTCCGACTGGGAGGAGGTGAGGAAGGCGGCGGCCCCGCCGATGTCCTCCGGCTCGCCGAGCCGGCCGAGCGGATAGGAGGCGGCCGCCTCCGCCTCGCGGCCCTCGTAGAGCGCCTGCGCGAATTTGGTCTTGACAACGGCCGGGGCGATCGCATTGACCCGTACGACCGGCGCGAATTCGTGCGCCAGCTGAAGGGTCAGATTGACCATCGCGGCCTTGCTGATTCCGTACGCCCCGATGAAGGGCGAGGCGGATACGCCGGCGATCGAGGCGATGTTCACGATCGCCCCGCCGTTCCGCTTCTGCCAGGCGTGCCAGGTCCGCTGGGCGAAGCCGAGCGCGGAGACCACATTGGTCTCGAAGACCTTGCGGGCCACATTGAGGTCCAGGTCCGCGATGGGGCCGAAGACCGGATTCGTACCGGCGTTGTTGATCAGGAAGTCCACCCGGCCGAAACCGTCCATCGCCGCCTCGACGGCGGCGGCCTGGTGGGCCTCGTCGTGGGCCTTGCCGGGGACGCCGATCGCCCGGTCGGCGCCGAGCCGCTCGACGGCCTCCTTGAGGGCCTCCTCGCCGCGTCCGGTGATGACGACCCGGTCGCCGCGGGCGACCAGCGCCTCGGCGATGCCGTAGCCGATGCCCCGGCTCGCCCCGGTGACCAGGGCGACCTTGCCGGACGGCTCCGGCTGCTCCTTGGTGCTCATGTCCGTCTCCTCCTGCTCCTGTGGCTGCCGGTCGTCAGTTGAGCGGGCCGCCGGCCACGTACATGACCTGGCCGGAGACGAAGCCGGCGTCGTCGCCCGTGAAGAACGCGATCGCGTTGGCGACGTCCTCGGGGCGGCCGACCCGCTGGACCGGGATCATGGAGGCGGCCGCGGCCTGGAAGTCCTCGAAGCCCATGCCGACGCGCTCGGCGGTCTGCGCGGTCATCTCGGTGACGATGAAGCCCGGGGCGACGGCGTTGGCGGTGATGCCGAACTTGCCGAGCTCCTTGGCGAGGGTCTTGGTGAGGCCCTGGAGACCGGCCTTGACCGCGGAGTAGTTGGCCTGGCCGCGGTTGCCGAGCGCCGAGGAGGAGGAGAGGGAGACGATCCGGCCGAAGCCCGCGTCCACCATGTGCTTCTGACAGGCCTTCGCCATCAGGAAGGCACCCTTCAGGTGCACGTTCACGACGAGGTCCCAGTCCGACTCGGACATCTTGAAGAGCAGGTTGTCGCGGAGCACGCCCGCGTTGTTGACGAGGATCGTCGGCGCCCCGAGCTCGGCGGCGACGCGCGCGACGGCGGCCTCCACCTGGGCGCCGTCGGAGACGTCGCAGCCGACCGCGAGGGCGGTGCCGCCCGCGGCGGTGATCTTCTCGACGGTGTCCTTGCAGGCCGCCTCGTCGAGGTCGAGTACGGCGACGGCGCGGCCCTCGGCCGCGAGGCGGAGCGCGGTGGCCGCGCCGATGCCCCGTGCGGCACCCGTGACGACGGCTACGCGCTGCTCGGTGGTGGACATGCTTGGTTCTCCTCGCCCTTGGATCGTCCCTGGTGGCGGCCGGACCGTCGCCCGCTCCTGCGTCCCGCACATGAGCGACCGCTTAGTATCGTCCGCAGGCGAGACGCTAGAAGCCCTGGCACCCGGTGTCAACGGCCCACCGGGTGCACCTGGTCACGCTCCGTCCGGGCGCGGACGCTCAGCGCACGAGGAGATCGAGCAGGCGTTCCACCTCGGCCTCGGGATCGGCGGTGAGGCCCGTGTGCACGGGCCCCGGCTGCACGACCGTGGAGCGCGGCGCGATCAGCCAGCGGAAGCGGCGCCCCGCGTCGTCGCGCGCGGCCTGGCCGGCCGCGTCCCCGCCGAGGCAGACCCCCTCGACGGCACGGAGGGCCGCCCGCACCCCGGTCACGTCGGCCGCCGGGTCGAGCACCGTCAGCTTGGCCTCGTCCAGGTGCGTGCGGGCGGCCACGAAGGAGCGGGCGCGGCAGTAGACGACCACGCCCGCGTTGAAGCACTCGCCGCGCTCGACCCGCGGCACCACGCGCAGCAGCGCGTACTCGAAGACGTCACGGTCGCTCACGTGGTGCCGTCCTTCTCGATGGCCTTCTCGATGGCCTTCTGAGTGGCCTCCTGGGTGGGGTGCGGCCGGGGCGCGAGGCGCTCGGCGAGCCAGCCGGGCGGCTGCTGGGGCCGGTTCTCGGTGCGCGGTCCGAGCGTGATCCGCTCGTGGATGGTGGCGGCGCGGGGCAGCAGCGCCTCGACGTAGGCGGCGCGCACCTCGTCCGGGCCCGTGAAGCCGGGCTCGTCCACCAGCCACTCGTCGGGCACGTCGGCGGCGACCTCGTCGAGGAGCTCGCGCGTGACGAGCGGCGCGAGCTCGGCGGCCGCGGCGGCGACGTCGGGGGCGAAGGGGGCGAGCGCGTGGTCGGAGGCGTCGTACGGCTTGGCGGCCGACGCCTGGGCGCCCTTCCAGTTGTGGTGCCAGATCATGGTGGCGCCGTGGTCGATGAGCCACAGGTCGCCGTGCCAGACGAGCATGTTCGGGTTGCGCCAGGACCGGTCGACGTTGTTGATCACGGCGTCGAACCAGACGACCCGGCCCGCCTCCGCCGGGTCCACCTCGTACGCCAGCGGGTCGAAGCCCAGCGACCCGGGCAGGAAGTCCATGCCCAGGTTGAGCCCGCCGCTCGCCTTGAGCAGTTCCTGCACCTCCTGGTCGGGCTCGGAGAGCCCGATGACCGGGTCGAGCTGGATGGTGACGAGCTCGGGCACCCGCAGTCCGAGCCGGCGGGCGAGCTGCCCGCAGATCACCTCGGCGACCAGGGTCTTGCGTCCCTGCCCCGCACCGGTGAACTTCATGACGTACGTACCGAGGTCGTCGGCCTCGACGATCCCGGGGAGCGAGCCGCCTTCACGCAGGGGCGTGACGTAGCGGGTCGCTGTCACTTCTGTCAGCATTTCCCCAGGTTAACCGCCTGAACGAGCCCGGCGGCCCGGATTTCCGGGCCACCCGGCCGGGGTGGAGGTGGAAGCGTTCCCGTTCGGGGCTGCCGGGGCCGGCGGCGAGGGCCGCGCGGAACCAGGCGTGCTGGTCGGAAACGTGGTGGGGGACGATGTCGACGATGACGCGCAGGCCCGGTTCGGCGGCTTCGGTGGCTTCGGCGGCTTCGGCAATGAGCTTCTCGGCCTCGTTGCGGGTGCCGAAGGCCGGGTCTACGGCCCGGTAGTCGGCGACGTCGTAGCCGCCGCCCACCATCGGGGAGGCGTGCCAGGGGGTGAACCAGAGGGCGTCGGCACCGAGTTCGGCGAGATGGGGCGGTCCCGCCCGGACGCCCGCGAGGTCCCCGGTGCCGTCGCCGTCGGCGAAGCTGCGCGGGTAGACCTGGTGGATGACGGCGTCGCGCCACCAGTCGTCGGTACGGGGCGGATGAGGGGCCGCCACGGGACGGTCCTTTCGGGCAGGGTGGTTCTTCACCGCCGGCCCGGACAGCGGGACGGCGGAGGGG
Source organism: Streptomyces sp. NPDC093071 (assembly GCF_044754545.1). NCBI lineage: Bacteria > Bacillati > Actinomycetota > Actinomycetes > Kitasatosporales > Streptomycetaceae > Streptomyces > Streptomyces sp. NPDC093071. The sequence goes on from NZ_JBIVPH010000002.1 coordinate 1,215,106, forward strand.
CCGGCAACGAAGGCTTGTGGGTGCGGGCTCGTGACGGGGAGGGGGTGCGGGCCTGTTCAGCCCTTGAGGCCGCCGGCGGTGAGACCGCTCGTGATGTTCCGCTGGAAGGCCAGGAGGATCAGCAGTCTGGGGAGGGAGGCGATGGCGAGCACGGCGATCAGCACGTTCACCGGGGCACCGTTGGAGAGCGAGTAGATGCCGACGTCGAGCGTCTGCTTGGACGGGTCGGGAAGGGTGAGCACGGGCCGGAGGAAGTCCTTCCACGCCCCGACGACCGCGAAGATCGACACGATGCCGAGGATGGGCCGGGAGATCGGCAGGACGATCGACCACAGGATCCGCAGGGGCGAGGCCCCGTCCATCGAGGCGGCGTCGAGCAGTTCCTTGGGGATGGAGTCGAAGAACCGCTTCGGCAGGAAGATGTCGAAGGCGTTGGTGACGGCCGGGAGCCAGATGGCCCAGGGCGTGTTGAGCAGGTTGCGCTCGATGACGGGCACGTCGAGCACGGTGAGGCACCGGGGACGACGAGGACGGTCGCCGGGATCATCAGGGTGGCGAGCATCATGCCGAGGATCGCCTTGCCGAAGACGGGCCGCAGCTTGGAGAGGGAGTAGGCGGCGGCGACGTCGAGGGCGAGCTGGAAGGCGTGGTACAGGGTGTTGAAGAGGAGGACCGAGGCGACCGGCGGCAGCATGACGGGCAGGTGGACGAGGAGCCGGAGGCAGCCCTGGCCGTGGTGGAACTCGTTGACGACCACCGCGACGAGGAGGGGCACCGCGAAGCCGAGGACCGGCGCGAGCACGGTGAACAGGGCGGTGTTGCCCCGCGCCCGCCAGAGGGCCGGGCCGTTGACGACCGTGTTCAGGTTGTCGAGGCCGACCCAGGTGGTGCGGCCGTCCTCGGTCTTCCGGAAGACGAGGAAGAACTCCCGGACCATCGGGTACTACGACACCTTTCATGTCCAAATCGGAATATTTGAGTGTCAGCAAGTTTTTTGAGTGACTCAGTAAGTTTTTTGTGATTACTGAATGGCAGATTTCCAGCAGGCCACGTCTTCGCCCATAGGACTGACACGACTGGACCGTTAGGAGGGCGGGCGGCGGGCACGGCGAACAGGCACGGCGAACAGGCACGACAAAGGGGCCAGACCGTCAGGTCTGGCCCTGGGGATCGTCGCGGGGAGCGCGCCGGTGGGCGAGCGGTGCGGATCAGGCGGTGGAGGGCGGAGCGGTCGAGCCCCGCACCACGAGCTCCGGCTCGAAGAGCAGCTCGCCGGGGTGCGCCTGCGTCCCCTGGATCTGGGCGCACAGGAGGTCGACGGCCGCCCGCCCCATGGCCTCGATCGGCTGCCGCACCGTCGACAGCGGCGGCTCGGTGCAGTTCATGAAGGCCGAGTCGTCGAATCCGAGCACGGACACGTCGGTGGGAACGGTGAGCCCGCGCCTGCGGGCGGCCCTGATGGCGCCCAGGGCCAGGGGGTCGCTCGCGCAGATGACCCCGGTGACGCCCCGGTCCCACAGCCGGCCCGCGGCGGCCTGTCCCCCTTCGAGCGAGAACATGGAGCGCTCCACGAACTCCTCCGCCAGCTCCGTCCCCGCCGCCGCGGCGGCCGTCCGCGCGGCGGTCAGCTTCCGGCGCGAGGGGATGTGGTCCTCGGGGCCGAGGACCAGGCCGATGCGCTCGTGCCCCAGCGAGGAGAGGTGGCGCCAGGCCTGCTCCACCGCGGCGATGTCGTCACAGGAGACGCACGGGAAGTCGAGCTCCTCGATGGGCGCGTTGACGAGGACGACGGGGATGTTGCGCTCCGCCAGCTGCCGGTAGTGCTCGTGCGGTGCGTCGGCCTGCGCGAAGAGCCCTCCGGCGAAGATCACCCCGGAGACCTGCTGCTGGAGGAGGAGGTCGACGTAATCGGCCTCCGAGACCCCGCCCTTGGTCTGCGTGCAGAGCACCGGCGTGAGGCCCTGCTGCGCGAGCGAACCGCCGATGACCTCGGCGAAGGCCGGGAAGATGGGGTTCTGCAGCTCCGGCAGGACCAGGCCCACCAGCCGGGCCCGCTCCCCGCGCAGCTGCGTGGGGCGCTCGTAGCCAAGGACGTCCAGTGCGCTGAGCACGGACTGGCGGGTGGCCTCCGAGACCCCCGGCTTGCCGTTGAGAACTCGGCTGACCGTGGCCTCGCTGACTCCCACTTTTTTCGCTACCAGAGCAAGTCGTCGCGTCACGAACGCAACTCTAGCGCAAAAGGAGTCATGAAGTTACATGTTTCTTGCCGTGATTGCGTCACGGACGTACGTCGTCATGTGGTCCGTCCCGGCGGCCGAACCGGCCGAGGAGTGCGGTCAGGAGGACGGCGGTCAGGGTGCCGGCGACGACGCCGCTGCCCAGGATCGTGCGGGCCCAGCCGGGGAAGCCGTCGTACAGGCCCGGGGTCAGGAGCGGCAGCAGACCGGCCGCGAGGGCCAGGGCGGCGACCATGGTGCCCGTGCCGGTGCCGGAGAGTTCGGCGCGGCGGAGCATCTCGACGCCCATCACGGCGATCACCGCGTAGACGACGAGCGAGGAGCCGCCCACGACCGCCTCCGGGATGCCGGCGAGGGCGCGGGAGACCGGGGTCGCCAGGCCGACGCCGATCAGGAGCACCCCGGCCCCCGCGGTGACGAAGCGGCTGCGGACCCCGGTGAGCCGGCCGATGCCGATGTTCTCGGCGCTGGTCACCATCAGGGACGTGCCGAAGAGGCCGCCCACGAGGGAGACGAGCGCGTCGGCGCGGGCGACGCGGGGGACGTCCCTGCCGGGGTCGGGGGTCCGGCCGACGGTCTCGCTGTTCAGCACGGTCTGGCCGGTGATCTCGGCCAGGGTGGTGAGGCTGAAGACCAGCAGCGGGAGGGCGGCCAGGACGTCGAACACCGGGGTGCCGTACGGCAGGGGGGCGGGGAGCGAGAAGCCGCTGCCGGGCGCGGGCGCGAAGGTGCCGAGGCCGGTGACGACGGCGAGCAGGACGCCGGCCGCCATGCCGGTGAGGATCGCGGTCTGCCGCCAGACCCCGCGCAGCAGGACGTACGCGCCGACGGTGGCGGCGACGGTGAGGCCCGCGAGGAGCACGGCGCGAGGTTCGCCCTCGCCGTCGGGTCCGGTCACGAGCCGGGCGGCGACCCGGATCATCGCGATGCCGATGAGCAGCACGGTGACGCCCATGACGAGCGGCGGGAAGAGCCGGACCACGCGCGCGTAGAGCGGGAGCACGGCGATGAGCAGCGCCGCCGCGAGGAGGACGGAACCGGCGGCGGTGGGCGTGCCGTGGTCCTGGGCGATCTGGAGGAAGAGGGCGGTGGCGGCGCCGCCGGGCAGCATGACGAACGGCAGCCGGGCGCCGATCCGCCACACGCCGAGGGACTGGAGCAGGGCGCCCGCCCCGCACAGGATCAGGACGGCGCTGAGCAGCGAGGCCGTCGTGCCGGGCGCGAGGCGCAGGGTGCCCGCGGTGAGGAAGACGGTGGAGACGGGCGCGGCGATCATCGCGAGGACGTGCTGCGCGGCGAGCGGCAGGAGCCGGCGCGCCGGGACGCGGGCGTCGACCGGGGCGGTGCCGGACTCGGCGGCCGGAGCGGGAGCGGTGGTCGGGTTCACGCGCCGGCCCCCAGCCACGGGATGTCGGCGGCCGCGTAACGGTAGGCGCGGAAGACGGCGTTGGGCTCGGACGGGAAGAGGCCCCGGACCTCGCTCTCGCGGTATCCGGCGAAGTGCGGGACGACGTACTCCCAGCACAGGTAGCCGTCCTTCGTCACCTCGAAGAGCCGGCCGGACGGGGAGTCGGTGACGAGGGTGTTGCCGTTGGGGAGGCGCTGCGCGGAGCCCATGAACGGGGCGAAGAAGAACTCGCGGGCCGGGTCGTGGTACTCCCACGCGATCGCGCCGGTCTCGCGGTCGATCTCGACGACGCGGGAGTACGGGACGTCGTGGTGCGGCCGGAAGACGCCGTTGTCGAAGACGAGGAACCGGCCGTCGTCGAGTTCGGTCGGAGCGTGCTGCTGGCTGGTGGTGCCGGGGGCGCTGCGCCACAGGATCTCGCCGGTCTCGCGGCTGATGACGACGACGGCGGAGACGCTGCGCAGGCTGGCGAGGACGTTGCCGTCGCGGAGCGGGGTGACGCTGTTGATCAGGGGCCAGTGCTCGCGGGCGTACGCCTCGTGCAGCGGGTACGCGTCGCGGTCGAGGTGCTCCGAGGCGCGCCAGGACCAGAGGAGTTCGCCGTCGGGTCCGACCTCGCGGATGGTGTCGGCCCAGACGGTGTCGCCGCCGGCCTCGGAGCCGGGCACTCCGCCGCGTACGGCCTCGGCGTCGGCGCCCCGGAGGGGTTCGAGGGCGGTGTAGAGGATCCGGCCGTCGTCGAGGTGGTGGGCGTCGTGGTGCTGGAGGGGGTCGCGGTGCTCGCGCAGCACCGTGCCGTCGGGGGCGGCGTGGAGCATGACGCCGCCCCGGTACTTGTGCCACATCGGGAACAGGGCGTCCTCGCCGGGCAGGACGCCGTTGTAGGCGAGGGTGCCGTCGGCGAGGAGGCGGGCGTGGCGGCCGGGGCGGTAGGGCAGGTCCCACCGGTGGACGGTCTCGCCGCGCAGGTCGACGAGGTACACCTCGCCGGTGCCGGTGAGCGGGGCGTAGAGGGTGTGGCCGGCGTAGGCGGCGGTCTCGTCCAGGGCGAGGAGACCGGTCGGTCGTCGGCGGCGGGAGTTCTGGTCGATCGCGGGCATGGCGGGGCTCCTGCGTTCCGGGTCGGCTGCGGGGCTCGTCGTCAAACTTTCTTTGACTGGAGCAACTGGCTTTGAAACTAGAGGCGTCATGTGACGGGCGTGTGTCGGGAGTGCGAAACCGTGCCCGGATCCCGTCACGACCGCCGCGTAGGGTGCCGGGAGCAGCGAAGATCGCGGCAGGAACCGCCGGGCGGAGAGGGACGGGGACGACCATGGAGGCGAGGGAGCCGGGCGGCGGGAGCCGGAGGAGGAGCGGGCGTACGGATGCGCCGGACGGCGGGAGCCGGGGAACGGCCGGGGAGACGGGCGCGCCGGGCGGCGGAGGGCCGGGAGCGGCGGGGTACGTGCCGCGTGGCGAAGGGGCGGAGGCCTCGGCGGGCGCGTCCCCTGGCGGGAGCCGGGGAACGGCCGGGGAGGCGGGCGCGCCGGGCGGCCGGGGGCCCGGAGCGACGGCGGGCGTGTCACGCGGTGGAGGGCCGGAGGGCTCGGCAGACGGGGGCCGGGAGGGGAAGGAGGCCGGTCCGCCGCGCGTGGGAGCGGCCGTGCGGCGGCGGCGGCGGTCGCTCGACCTGACCCTGGCCGACGTGGCGGAGCGCAGCGGGCTCTCCTCGCCCTTCCTCAGCCAGATCGAGAACGACCGGGCCCGCCCGAGTATGCGGTCGCTCCAGCGGATCGCCGACGCGCTCGACACGACCGCCGTCCGGCTGCTCGCCGCGTCGGACGAGACCCGCACGGTGGACGTCGTCCGCGCGGGCGACGACAGCGGTCTGCGGGACGGCGCGCGGGTGCGCCCGGTGGTCCGGGGCCGCCATCAGGTGCACGGTCTGGAGTTCACCGGCGAGCACGACGCGGACCGCGAGTTCCTGCACCGCAACGACGAGTTGCTGTACGTCGCGGACGGCGCGGTGGAGGTGGAGGCGGAGGGCAGGGTCCACCGGCTCGGGCGCGGGGACACGCTGCTGATGTCCGGCGGGGTGCGCCACCGCTGGCGGACCGTCGGCCCCGGCGCGCGCGTCCTGGTGGTGGCGGTCGCCGACCACGTGGAGGTCCTGGAACCCTGACGCGGCCGGCGACCGGACCCCTACGGGAGGCCGGTGAGTCCCGCGAGGGCGGAGCCGTCGGAAAGCCGGCCCGTGAGGCGCACCGGGCCTTCCCCGGTGGCCCTGGCCGTCAGGAACGGGCCGCGCGCGGTGGCGGTGACCGCTCCCCCGGCGGTGACGCCGGTCAGCCGGCGGCTGCCCGCCGCGAGCAGGTAGCGCGTGCCCGAGCGGGCCGTCCAGTACGTGCCCGCGAGGACGTGCTGGCCGAAGCGGCCGCAGGCAGCCGTGTCCGGGAGCTCCGCCACGGGCCGGGGCGCGCCGCCGCCCGGGGCCTCGAAGGAGACGGCCGCCCGGCCGCTCCCCTCCCAGGTGTCCACGCGGGAGCAGACCCACCGGGCCCGGCCCGCCCGCTCGGGCAGGGTCTGCTCGGCGTACTCCCAGCGGTTGGCCGACCGGACCCCGGCGCCGTGCAGCGCCGCCAGGGAGCAGGCCGAGCGCGCCCAGGCCGCGAGCCCGCGTGCGCCGGTCGCCTCGCGGGGCGCGCGGGCCGGGGCGCCCGCGCCCGGCGGGGGCGTCCACGTGAGGTGCGCCGGGGCGAGTTCCCCGAGGTCCGCGAGGAGGAAGGCGTGGTCCTCGACGATCAGGGACGAGGAGCGCAGCTGGAGCGCGGTCACGCCCGCGCACGCGCCGGGCGCACGCCCCGGGGCCCCCGCGGTGGACGGGATGTCGTACGGGACGGGGCCGGTCACGCCGTCCGGGGTGACGTCCAGGGGGCGGGCCGCGGTGCCGGGCGCGCCGAGGTCCCGTACCGCCGCCTCGGCGATCCAGGGCGCGAGGAGGTACCGCGCCCGTCCGGGGGTGCGGGCGAGGACCACGGCGGCGCCGGTGGTGACGTCGGCGTCGTCGGCCCGCGCGAGGTCGAGGGCGGCGGGCCCGCGTCCGTCGCGGGGTTCGGCGTACCGGGCCAGCCTGGCTCCGTCGTACAGGAGCACCACGCCCGCGCCGTCGACCGTGCCCGCGAAGAGGAGCCGGGGCGGTTCGGCGGGCGGCGAGACGGGCGTGCCCGGGGTGGCGGTCCGCCGGACGCCGTCCCCGGGGCCCCGGGCCCAGGTGTCCAGGGCCCGCCGGAGCAGGGCCGTGTCCCCCGTCCCGGCGCCGCGTGCGGGCCAGGCGGTGAGGTCGACGCGGCCGGTGTCGGCCCAGCGGTCGGCGGGCGTGCGGAGGAGGGCGGTGGGGTCGAGCGCCCGGGTGGGGGCGACCGGGGAGGCGACCGGTTCCGGTTCCGTACCGACGCGGATCCCGGCGGTGACGGCGGCGCCCGCCGTGACGAGCAGCAGCGCGCCGGCGAGGGCGGCGAGCCGGGTGTGCCGGCGGCGGCGCAGGAGGTCGGTGGGGCGGGTGTGGACGGTGCACGGGTCGAACTCGGCGCTGCGGAGGAGCGTCTCGACGTCGGTGCCGGACGCCGCGCCGATCCGTTCGGCGGCGCGGAGGGCGGCGGCGGGGTCCGCGACGCCGGCCGAGGCGAGGAGCCGGGCGGTCGCGTCGGCGGGGAGGCCTTCGAGCGTCCGCAGAGCGAGCGCGGCCCGGGTGGCGGGGGCGGCCTCGGCCAGGGCCCGGTCGAGGGCGAGTTCGTCGGTCCCTCCGGCCCGGGGGAAGAGCCGCAGGCCGAGGACGAGGGGGAACGGGGGCCCGAAGCGGCGCGGCGGGCGGAGCGCGGCGCGGACGACGGTCGCCCGCAGCCACGCGTGCGCGGGGCGCTCGCCGGAACGCTGTCCTGGCAGGGCGGCCCCGGCGGGCGGCGTCCCGGTCCGGGAGGTCCCGGATCTCGCCCGACCGGCCGCCTCGGCCAGGGAGTTCTGGACGAGGGCGTGGGCGGCGAGGACGCGGCGGTGGCGGCCGAGCGCGGGCGGCAGGACGAGGTAGGCGAGCCGTACGAGCGCGGGGTAGTGCTCGACGAGCGCGGCCTCGGCGGCCTCGCGGGCCGGGCGGTGGGCGGATATCGAGGAGCCGGGGGTGGCGTGACGGGACGGCATGACCGGCAAACGAGTGTGGCGGGCCCGCGTCACTCCACCCCCGTGGCGGGTCCACGCCTTCGGTGACGGCCCGGCGGGCGGGAGCGAACGGCGAGGCAGGGCAGGGCAGGAGGGGACGAAGGAAGACAGGGCGACGGGACCACCGGCCCCAAGTCCGGTGGTCCCGCGTGTGAGTGCCCTGCGGATGCCCCGCCGTACCGCGCGCGTGGGGACCGATCCCGTTCGGTCCGTCCCGCGGCCGCCCCGCCGCAGGTTCCACGCGCGCGTGGGGCGCCTACTTGGGCATGAGGACGGTGTCGACGATGTAGACGGTCGCGTTGGCCGTCGGGACGTTGCCGCAGACGACCTTCGAGGAGTCGTTGACCGTGTACTCCTCGCCGGAGCCCTTCGTGGTCAGGGTGCTCTTCTGGAGGGTCTCGAAGGTGCCGTTCTCCAGCTGCTTCGGGGTCAGCTTCTGGCCCACCACGTGGTACGTGAGGATCTTGGTGAGCATCTCCTTGTCGGCGAGGACCTTGTCCAGGTCGGCCTTCGGGATCTTCGCGAAGGCGTCGTTGGTGGGCGCGAACACGGTGATGTTCTGGGCGTTGTTGAGGGTGTCGACCAGGCCCGCCTGCTTGACGGCGGTCACCAGGGTGGACAGGGCCGGGTTGTTCGAGGCGGCCGTGGCGACGGGGTCCTTCGCCATGCCGTCGAAGGAACCGGCGCCCTCCTTCGGCACGCCGGCACAGGCCGGGCCGAAGGGACCGTCGGGCGTCATGTCCGAGTCGGCGGGGGCCGAGGAGGTTTCCTGCGCCGGCGCGCTGGAGGCCTGGGCACCGGACCCTGACGCCTCGTTCTTTCCGGAGTCCGAGCAGGCGGCCAGGGAGAAGGGCAGTACGGCCGCGGCGGCCACGGCGACGGCGACGCGGCGGATGCGGGAAGTGGTCATGGGAGGAACCTCTTTGGTCCGGATGCGTAGAGGACTGCGCACGTGTATGAGGAGACGGCACCGCCTCCCTTGCGGGGAGCGCGGTGGCGCGTCCGGGCCGTCCGCGGCGAATCGGTCGCTTCCGGCCCTGCTGTCACGGGTGATTCGGAACCGGGCGCCGACCGGATGGGTCCGAAGGCGGCTTTCACCCGTTCGAGTGAGAAAAGGCCGCGCGTTAGGGTGTGGGGTGCTTCCCCGGACCCTCCCCGCCCGCCCTTCCCTCGCCGCCCACCCGTCCCTCGCCGACGCCGTCCTTCTCGGCCACACGGAACGGGGGCGCGCGTGGCCCCTCCTCGTCTGGGCCCCGGGGCCGGGCGTGCGGATGGTGTCGAGCGCGGTGCTCGGCGGGGGCATCGGGGAGCGGGAGTGGGTGGTCAACGCCCAGGTGCCGCCCGGTTACGACCGGCTCGACCCCGTCGCCCACCTCCGCGAACTCGCCTCGGGCGCGGGGCTCGCGGGCGAGGGCGTGGGCCTCATGACGGCGGCCTCGGTCGCGGACCGGCGCCACGCGGTGGACGGCGGCGCGCACGCGGTGGTCACGGCCGGGATCGGGGTGCGGGGCTGGGCCGCCGCTCCGGGGGTCGGCGGGGTCGCGGTCCCGCGCCCCGGGACGATCAACATCATCGTGTCGCTGCCCGTGCCCCTGACGGACGCGGCCCTCGTGAACGCGGTGGCCACCGCCACCGAGGCGAAGACGCAGGCCCTGGTCGAGCTGGGCGCCGACGCCTCCGGCACCCCGACGGACGCCGTCTGCGTGGCCGCGCCCTCCCCCGGAGGGGACGGGGACGGGCCGCTCGCCGAATCCTTCGCGGGACCCCGCTCGCTCTGGGGCGCGCGGCTCGCCCGGGCCGTGCACCGGGCGACCCGGGAGGCCTGCGCGGGCCTGCTGGCCGCCGAGCGCACCGGTTCCGCCGTCTGAGGCGCACTCGCATCGTTCGTGCGTCGTAACCTGGCCGTATGAACGACTCGGCGACGTACGGGATCACCACCGGGGCGATGGCGCGGCGCCTCGGGGTGTCCCCGACCACCCTGCGCTCGTGGGACCGGCGGTACGGGATCGGGCCCGCCGCCCGCGAGGACGGGCGGCACCGGCGGTGGGCCCCGGAGGACGTCGCGATGCTGGAGGAGATGTGCCGGCTGACGGCCTCGGGCGCCCCTCCGGCGGAGGCGGCGCGGATCGCGCGGGCGAGCAGGACGGAGGGCGCGGATCCGGGCGCGGGTCTCGGCCCGGGCGCGGGTCTCGAACCGGGCTCAGGAACGGCTTCCAACGCGGGCTCCGGCCCGGCCCCCGAGACGGGCTCCGGCGCGGCTTCCGAAATGGGTCCCGGTACGGGTTCCAGTACGGGTCCCGGCGCGGACCCCGGTCGTACGGCTCCGGAGACGCGGGGCCGGGCCACGGAGCCGTACCCGGGCCGTCGTGGGGGTCCGGAGCCGGATCGTTCCGAAGCGGCCGGTCCCGTCCGTTCCCCGGGGCCGGAGGACCACCGGGACGAGGAGCCGGACGCCCGGCCCCGTACCCCGGACGCCCCGGACGGGCGGTCGCGGCCGGTGGACGGGGCGAGGCCCGCCCGGCAGCGGCAGCCCGGGTCCGGCAACGGGCTTCCGCTCGGTGACGTACGGAGGGAGTGCCGGGGGCTCGCGCGGGCCGCCGTGCGGCTCGACAGCCCCGCCCTGGACGCCCTGCTCCGGGAGGCCGTCGCGGACCACGGGCTCGTCACCGCCTGGGAGGAGGTGATGGCCCCCACCCTGCACGCCGTGGGGCGCAAGTGGGAGTCGTCCGGGGACCGTTACGTCGAGGTGGAGCACCTGCTGTCCTGGCACGTGTCGACCGCGCTCCGGCAGGTCGTGCCCGCAGGACACGGCTCCGTGGCCTCCGTACCGCCGGTGCTCCTGGCCTGTGTGCCCGGCGAGCAGCACACCCTGCCGCTGGAGGCGCTGGCGGCGGGGCTCTCCGAACGGGGCCTGCCGACCCGGATGTTCGGCGCGGCCGTTCCCGCCGAGGCGCTCGACGCCGCCGTGCGGCGCATGGGCCCGGCCGCGGTCGTGCTCTGGTCGCAGGCGCGCTCCACCGCGAACCACGCCCTCGCCCGGCACGTCGCCGGGAGCTCGTTCGGCGTGAAGGGGGCGCGGACGCGTCCGCTGATGCTCCTGGCCGGTCCCGGCTGGGCGGGCCGGAGGCCGGAACCGGGGACGCTGCGCCCGGGCGGCCTGCGGGAGGCGCTCGACGCGCTCTCCCACCACGCGGGGGTACGGGCCGCCCTCCCGGTGTGACCGGGCGCGGGACGGGAACCGGCGGTCTCAGCCGTGCGACAGCAGCGCCGCCGTGAGCTCGGCCGCCCGGCGGTGCCAGAGGTCCGCGCCCCGGAGCATGGCGTGGCCGCCGATCCGCATCGGGATGCCGACCGCGTCGGCTCCCGCCGCCCTGGCCCTGCGGACGAAGTCCCAGGACTCGCGGGCGGAGGTGACCCGGTCGGTCTCGTCGTGGAGCAGGTAGAGGCGCCGCCCGCCGAGGTGCTCGACGGGCTCGCCGGACGGGCACCAGGGCGCGAGGGCGACGACCCCGCGCACGGCGGGGTCGCCGGCGGCGCGGAGCGCGGCGCGGCCGCCCATGGAGTGGCCGAGGAGCACGACGGGCACGGACCCGATCCGCTCCCGGAGGTCGTTCAGGGCGGTCTCGGCGTCCTTGGCGGCGTCGGCGCGCGCCCCGTTCCAGCCGCGGTGGCGGTAGCGGACCTCGGCGACGAGGACGCCGCGGCCCCGGACGGCACGGGTCACGGCGGCGGCGAAGGGGCGCATCCGCAGCGCGGGGAGGTTGAGGGCGGGCGGTGGCTCGGGCCCGTCGGCGCGGCCGCCGTGGAGCAGCAGGACGGCGGCGGTGGGGGTGGCGGGAGCGGCGGGGGCGCTGCGGACGAGGAGGGCGCCGGTCTCGGCGCGCCGGGTACGGCAGACGTTCACCGCGCGGCCGTCCCGCCCGCGCGGCGGCGCGCCGGCCGGGGGGAGGGACCGCTCGCGCGGGCCTCGTGGGCCGCGTGTCCGGGCCGCTGTGCCATGGGGGCCTCCAGGAGTCGCTTGCCGCTTCCCCGGATGAGCGGTCCGCTCATGACGAGGGGGAGACGACCGTGAGGCCCGCAGTCTGCCAGGTCCCACGGGTTGTCAGATACGGGCCCCACCGGACGGGAGGGCCCCGGAGCGGTCCGGGCGCCGGGCGCGCGGGGCTCGTACGGGGCTCGCGCGGGGCGGAGAACGTCAGGTCGCCGGGCCTGGGGTCAGGCGGTGGCCGGGTTCAGGCGGTAGCCGGATTCAGGTGGTGCCCGGGGTCGGGCAGGGCCCGAGGTCAGGCCGTGGCCGGGATCAGGCGGGGCCTGGGTCGGGCAGGGCCCGGGGTCAGGCCGTGGCCGCCCGGCCGGTGGACGCTTCGGCGACGGCGAGGCTGCGGCGCATCCGCTGGAGGCCCCGGCGCGCGTGGCTCTTGACCGTGCCGAGGGGCAGGCCCGTCCGGTGGGCGATCTGCGTCTGCGTCAGGTCCCCGAAGAACGCGAGGGCCAGGACGTCGCGCTGGACGCGCGGCAGGCGGGCGAGTTCGCGGGTGACCACGATCCGGTCGAGGACGTGGTCGGGGCCCTCGCCGGTGCCGTCGGACGGGGGCAGGGCCGCTCCGGCGGCGGCGACCAGGTCGAGCCGGCGGGTGCGGGCGGTGAGGGCGTCGGCGATCTTCCGCCGGGTGATGCCGACGAGCCAGGCGGGTACGGAGCCGCGCTCGGGACGGTATCCGGCGCGGCCGCGCCAGGCGGCGAGGAAGACCTGCTGGGTGACGTCCTCGGCCTCGCGCGGGTCGCCCAGGGCGCGGGAGGCCAGGGTGTGCACGAGGCGTGCCCAGCGGTGGTGGGCGAGGGCGAGGCAGCGCTCGTCGCCCCGGACGAGCCCCTGGCCGACCTCGGCGTCGGAGAGGCCGAGGGGAAGGTCCGCCTCCCCGTCCCTCCGGGGGTCCGCGGGGTGGGGCGAGGCAATCGGTTCGTGGGCGGGGGCGGGGCCGAGGACGGCCGTACGGGCTGCGTTCATGGCGAAGCTCCTCCTCGCTGGGGCTCCGTGCCCCCGGCTCCCTCAGCCTCCGGCCGGGGAGCGGAGCGGAACAACTCGCATCGTTTGTGCATCGTCTCTCCCCTCCCGGCGCAGCGCTTCCCGTTTCACCCTCCCGCCCCTCCCGTCTCGCGTCCCTCCCGCCCTACTCCAGACCCCTGCCGTGCCGGAAGCGGGCGGTGCCCTCGGCGAGGCCGACGAGCGGTTCGGGGTAGTCGCCCGCGACCCGGTCCCGGTCCTTGTGCTTCCAGGGCTCGTGGACCGACGCGCCGGACAGGGCGGCGAGTTCGGGGACCCAGCGGCGTACGTAGGCGCCGTCGGGGTCGTAACGCCTGCCCTGGAGCACGGGGTTGAGGACCTTGTTGGGCCGGGTGTCGGCGCCCGTCCCCGCCACCCACTGCCAGTTGAGCTGGTTCTCGGCGACGTCGCCGTCCACGAGGAGGCTCAGGAAGTGCCGGGCGCCCTCCCGCCAGTCGAGGTAGAGCGTCTTGGTGAGGAAGGAGGCGGTGAGCAGCCGGCCCCGGTTGTGCATCCAGCCCTCGTGGGCGAGTTGGCGCAGGGCCGCGTCCACCACGGGGTAGCCGGTCCGGCCCTCCCGCCAGGCCCGCAGGTCCGCCTCGGCCTCCGCGCCCCGCCGCCAGCGGTCGTGCCGGGGCCGGTAGTCCTCGACGGCCGCCGCGGGCCGCGCGGCGAGCATCTGCTGGTGGAAGTCCCGCCAGCACAGCTGCCGTACAAAGGCCTCGGTGCCCGGGCCGCCGCGCGCCCGCGCCCGGTGGACGGCCTCGGTGGCCGAGACCGCGCCGAAGTGGAGGTACGGGGAGAGGCGCGAGGTGGTGTCGCCCGCGAGGTCGTCGTGGCCGGTCTCGTAGGCGTCGGCGTGCCGGGACAGCCAGGCGCCGAGCCTGCGGCGGCCCGCCTCCTCGCCGCCCTTCGCCAGGCCCTCGGAGACGCCCGGCACGGAGGAGCGCGCGGGCAGTTCGTCGGAGCGCAGGCCGTCCGGGACCCGTACCGCCCGGGGGGCCGCGAGGGGCGACCGGAGCGGCTCGCCCGACCAGCGCCGGAAGTACGGGGTGAAGACCGCGAAGTGGTCGGAGGCCTGCGGGGTGACGTCGCCGGGCGGTACGGCGGTGGTCACGGCGTCGTGGACGTAGAGGCGGCGGCCGTCCTCCTCCAGGGCCTGCCGCAGCCGTTCCTCCCGGGCGCGGGCGAAGGCCGAGTACCCGGCGGCCATGTGGACCTCGTCGGCCTCGGACCGCCGCACCGTTCCGCACACCTCGGCCACGGTGTCGCCCGTGCGCACGACGAGCCGCCCGCCGCGCCGCCGCAGCCCGGTGTCCAGGTCGGCCAGGCAGTCGGCGAGGAAGGCGAGCCGGTTCGGCGCGGCGAATCCGGCCCGGTCGACGGCGGGGTCCCGGACGAACAGCGGGACGACCTCGTCCGCCGCGTCCACGGCGGCGCGCAGGGGCGGGTGGTCGTGCACCCGGAGATCGGAGGTGAAGAGGACGACGGAGACGGTCATGGCGCCTGTTCCTGGGGTTCGGCCACCGGGTCGGGCGGCCCCTGGGGGCCGGGCGCCCGGTGGACTGCGGCTGTGGTGCGGCTGTTCCCTCGGTGGGGCCGTGCCCTCCGGTGGGACGTGTCCGCAGGAGGGCCGTGCCGCCCTTTTTCTCCCGATGGCGGGTGCGTGGATGCGGGGCGGGCGGGAATGACGGTGCCGTACGTGCGGGCGGGCGCCTCCGGGAGGCGGTGGCGCCAGGGCTGGAGCGGGGCGGGGTCTCGGGTCCGGGACGGCGCCCCGGAATGCGACGGGTCTCCGGAGCGGGTTTCCGGTACACGGCGGGTCCCAAGTCCAGTACGGCGCCCGGAAATGCGGTGGCCCCAGGCCCGGGGACAGGAGGTCCCCCGCACACGGCGGGTCCCGGCCCCGGGCGGTGGGGCTCGGGCCCCGGAGCGGCAGGACTCAGCTCCGGGGCGGTACGTCCCCGGCGCGGGCCGTCGACGCGTCCGCGCCCGTATTCGCACCCTTCGGGGACGCGTCGGCCGCCCGTTCCGCCGTGCGGGCGATGTTCCTCGCCATGCCGCCGAAGACCACGGCGTGGAAGGGCGCGACGCTCCACCAGTACAGCTGTCCGGCGAGTCCGCGCGGGTGGAACAGGGCGCGCTGGCGGTAGCGGGTCCGCCCCCGCTCGTCCCGTTCGGAGCGCATCTCCAGCCAGGCGAGCCCGGGGAGCCGCATCTCGGCGCGCAGCTGGAGCAGGCTCCCCCGTTCGATCTCCTCGACCCGCCAGAAGTCGAGCGCGTCGCCGACCCGGAGCCGCTGGGCGTCGCGGCGGCCCCGGCGCAGGCCCACGCCGCCGACGAGCCGGTCGAGCCAGCCGCGGACGGCCCAGGCCAGCGGGAAGGAGTACCAGCCGTTCTCGCCGCCGATGCCCTCGACGACCTTCCAGAGGGTCTCCGGCGGGGCGTCGACGGTCCGTTCGCGTTCGTCGACGTAGAGGCTGCCGCCGGCCCAGTCGGGGTCGGTGGGCAGCGGGTCGCTGGGCGCTCCGGGCAGCGAGGCGGAGGACCACCGGGTGGTGACCTTGGCCTCCTGGACCCGCTGGAGGGCGAGGGCGAGGGCCCGGTCGAAGGAGATCGGGGCGCCGGGCGGATCGGGGACGTACTCCGCGATGTCGTGCTCGGCGCAGACCACCTCGTACCGCAGCGACTCCGCGAGCGGCCGGGCCAGGCCGGCGGGGACGGGCGTGACCAGGCCGATCCAGTGGCTGGACAGGCCCGGGGTGAGCATCGGCACGGACACGATGAGGCGCTTGGGCAGACCGGCGACCGCCGCGTACTTGATCATCATGTCGCGGTACGTGAGGACGTCCGGGCCGCCGACGTCGAAGGTCCGGTTGACGTCCGGGGGCATGGTCGCGCTGCCGACGAGGTAGCGCAGCACGTCGCGCACGGCGATGGGCTGGACGTGGGTCCTGACCCAGCTGGGGGTCAGCATCACGGGGAGCCGCTCGGTGAGGTAGCGGAGCATCTCGAAGGAGGCGGAGCCGGAGCCGATGACGACGGCGGCCCGCAGCACGGTGGTGGGGACGCCGGAGTCGAGCAGGATGCGTCCGACCTCGGCGCGGGAGCGCAGGTGCGGGGAGAGTTCGCCCTCGGGCACGTCCTTCGGGGTGAGGCCGCCCAGGTAGACGATGCGGCGGACGCCGGCGGCGCGGGCCTCCTCGGCGAAGGTCCGGGCCGCGCGCCGGTCCGTCTCCTCGAAGTCGCGGCCGGCCCCGAGGGAGTGCACCAGGTAGTAGGCCACCTCCACGCCCTCGAACGCGGGCCGCAGGCTCGCCGCGTCGGTGACGTCGCCCTTGACGACCTCGGCCCGGCCCGCCCAGGGGTAGTCGCGGAGGTTGGCGGGGGTGCGGGCCAGACAGCGCACCCGGTGGCCGGCGTCGAGCAGCTCGGGCACGAGCCGGCCGCCGATGTAGCCGCCGGCCCCGGTCACGAGACAGAGACCGGAACCGGAACCGGGCGGGCCTTCGACGGGCGGTCCGTCCGGTGTCGGGTCGGGCGTGGCGCTGGGGTGCGTCGCCATGGCGGGGGTGCTCCGTTCCGTCCCGGGGATGGGCGTGCCGGGGCCCGCGCGGAACGGGTCCCACGTCGATTCTTCTCCCGGTCTTCTTCCGTCGCGGCCCGGACGGATGCGGGAGGGCGGGGTCTATAGGCTGAACGCGTGGCCCGCGAAGAAGACCGAGACGTTCCCGCCGCCCCTCCGGGCGCCGTCGGTGACCTGCACAGTTTCGCCGTCGCGCTGCGGCGGACGCAGGGCGAGATCAACCGGCTCGTGCACGGCTTCGCGCAGGCGCAGGGGCTGCACCCCACGGACGTGCAGGCGCTCGCCGTCGTCCTGGACAGCCCCGAGCCGCTGACGCCGGGGCGGCTGCGCGAACACCTCGGGCTCACCTCCGGCGCGGTGACGGCCTGCCTGGATCGGCTGGAGCGGGCCGGGCACATCCGCAGGTCCCGGGAGAGCGCCGACCGCCGCCTGGTGCACGTGCACTACGAGGACGGGGCGCGGGCGGCGGCCCGGCGGTACTTCCTGCCGCTCGCGGAGGCGACGGCCCGGGCGCGGGACCGGTTCGACGACGACGAACTCGCGGTGGCCCTGCGCTTCCTGAACGTCCTGAACAACGAACTGGGCGCCCTGCGCGTGCCGCGTCGCTGAGGCGGATGCGCCACTGAGGCGGACGCGTCGCGCGAGACGACCGGGCGCCCCGGCGAACGAGCACCCGACGCGAACGGACATCCCGTACGAGCGAATACGCGGGCACTCCGAACGAGCGAGTACTCCGAACGGGTGCATCCGCCCGCCCCGCCCCGCCCGAAGCCCCCACGAGAGCACTCGTACGCGGTGTTCCCTGGCATCCGATCGTCCTTTCCGGGTACCCGGGGGTCCGGCCCTTCCCGGCGTGATACACACTTCTCTCAACCATTGAGATACTTAACGGTCAAGTCATAGTTCGGAGACCCGATGCCCAGCGCCCCGCGCCGGACCCGCTTCCTCGTCCCCCTGGTCCTCCTCCTCGTCTGGCTCGCCGTCGGCGGCGGGCTCGGCCCCTTCGCCGGCCGGCTCGGCGAGGTCGCCACCAACGACCAGGCGGCCTTCCTGCCCCGCAGCGCCGAGTCCACCAAGGTCATCGAGGCGCAGAAGGCCTTCCGGACCTCGGAGTCCGTGCCCGCGATCGTGGTGTGGACGGCGAAGGACGGCGGAGCCCTCTCCCCCGGTACGGCCGCCGACGCCACCCGGGCCCTCGCCTCCCTCTCCGGCCGCCCGGGGATCGCCGGGCCCCCCTCCCCCGCCCTGGCCTCCGAGGACGGGGAGGCGCTGCGGGCCGTCGTCCCGCTCCGGCCCGACCTCGGCGACGCCCTGCCGGACACGCTCGCATCGGTGCGGAAGGCGGCGGCCGCAGTGCCCGGGACGACCGTGTGGCTCGCGGGCCCCGCCGCCACCCAGGCCGACCTCTCCGGCGCCTTCTCCGGCATCGACGGCCTGCTGCTCGGCGTCGCCCTGATCGCGGTGCTGCTGATCCTGCTCGTCGTCTACCGCAGCGTCCTGCTGCCCCTGATGATCATCGTGGGCGCGGTGTTCGCCCTCGGTCTGGCCTGCGCGGTCGTGTACGTGCTCGCCGACGCCGACCTGGTCAGGGTGGACGGCCAGGTGCAGGGCATCCTGTCCATCCTGGTGATCGGCGCCGCGACCGACTACGCGCTGCTGCTCGCCGCCCGCTACCGGGAGGAGCTCACCGCCCCCGGCGCCGACCGCTTCGCCGCCATGCGCAAGGCCCTGCGCCGCTCCTTCGAGCCGATCGTCGCCAGCGCCGCCACGGTCGCCCTCGCGCTGATCGCGCTGCTCGCCAGCGACCTGTCCAACAACCGGGCGCTCGGTCCGGTCGGCGCCATCGGCATCGTCTGCGCCGTGCTCAGCGCGCTCACCTTCCTCCCGGCGGCCCTGGTCCTCACGGGCCGCGCCGCGTACTGGCCGGCCCGTCCGAAGACGCTCCCCGAGGGCGCGGACGGCACGGCCGCGAAGGGCGGTCAGGCCGTCTGGCACCGCATCGCCGACGTGGTCGACCGCGCGCCCCGCAAGGTGTGGGCGATCACCCTCGCCGGCCTCCTGGCCTGCGCCGCCTTCGCGCCCGCGCTGAACTCCCGGGGCGTCCCCTTCGACGAGATCTTCGTGAACGACGCGCCGTCCGTCGCCGCGCAGGAGACCCTCGGCCGCCACTTCCCCGGCGGCGCGGGCAACCCCGCCGTGATCATCGCCGACGCCGGGGCCGCGACCCGCGTGGCCGCCGCGGCCGGGGACGTCGAGGGCGTCGACTCGGCGTTCCCGGTGGACGCGACGGGCCGCCCGGCCCCCGGGAAGCCGCTCGTGGTCGACGGCCGGGTCCGGATCGACGCCACCCTCGCCGACGCCGCCGACAGCGACGCGGCGCGCGAGACGCTCGCCCGGCTCCGTACCGCCGTGCACGCGGTCCCCGGGGCGGACGCCCTGGTCGGCGGCTCGACGGCGCAGCAGTACGACACCCAGCGGACCGCCGCCCGGGACCGCGCGCTCATCGTGCCGGTGGTCCTGGCGATCATCCTGGTGATCCTGGTGGCGCTGCTGCGCTCGCTCGTGCTGCCGCTGCTGCTCGTCGCCACGGTGGCGCTCAACTTCGCCGCCACCCTGGGCGTCTCGGCGCTCGTCTTCGAGCACGTCTTCGGCTTCACCGGCACGGACTCCTCGGTGCCGCTGTACGGCTTCGTCTTCCTGGTGGCGCTCGGGGTCGACTACAACATCTTCCTGATGTCCCGGGTCCGCGAGGAGTCGCTGCGCCACGGGGTGCGCGAGGGCGTCCGCATCGGTCTGACCGCGACCGGCGGCGTGATCACCTCGGCGGGCGTGGTGCTCGCGGCGACCTTCGCCGCGCTCGGCGTGATCCCGCTGGCGTTCCTCGTGCAGATCGCGTTCATCGTGGCCTTCGGCGTCCTGCTCGACACCCTGGTGGTCCGCTCGCTCCTCGTCCCGGCGCTCGTCCGGGACCTCGGCCCGAAGGCGTGGTGGCCGGGCGCGCTGAGCCGCCTCCCGAAGGAGGGGGTGAGCGCTCCGGACCACGCGTAGACCGGACCAATCCCCCGGGGCGCCCGCTCCGAAGACCCCCAGGAGGGGCGCACCCGAGGACACCCAGGAGGGCACAGGCGGATGAGAGAGCACGCACGCGTCGGAGGCGTTCCGGCCCCGGACCGGAGCGACGGGCTGCCGGAGCTGATGGTCCGGGTGGCCCGCGGGGACCAGGACGCCTTCGCCGGCGTCTTCGACCGGGTCTCCGGTCCCGTCCTGGGCGTGGTCCGCTCGGTGCTGCGCGACCCCGCGCAGTCCGAGGAGGTGACGCAGGAGGTGATGGTCGACCTCTGGCGCTCCGCCGCCCGCTACCGGCCGGACCGGGGCTCCGTCCTGAACTGGGCGCTGACCCTCGCCCACCGCCGGGCCGTGGACCGGGTGCGCTCCGAGCAGGCCGCCTCGGACCGCGCCCGGCGGGTCGCGCTGCTGGACCACAGTCCCGCGTACGACGAGGTGACCGAGGAGGTGGAGAACCGGCTGGACCGCGAGCGGGTACGGCGCTGTCTGCGCGGTCTCACCGAACGCCAGCGCCAGTCCGTCACCCTCGCCTACTACCGCGGTCTGACCTATCGTGAGGTCGCGGAGCTGCTCTCGCTCCCGCTGGGGACCGTGAAGACCCGGATGCGCGACGGGCTCATCCGGCTCCGCGACTGCCTGGGGGTGACGGCGTGACCACCGACGAACTGCACACGCTGACCGGCGCCTATGTCCTCGACGCCCTGGAGACGGACGAGGAGCGGGAGGCCGTCGAGCGACACCTCACCCAGTGCGCCCCGTGCGCGCACGAGGTCCGCGAGCTGTCCGAGACGACCGTGCGCCTGGGCCTCGCCGCCGCCGCGCCGGTCGACCCGGCCCTGCGCGCCGAGGTGCTCCGCCGGATCACGGACGTGCGCCAACTGCCGCCCGCCACCCGGCCCGTGGGCCGCTCGGGAGGGGGCCCGCGGGGTCTGCGGCGGCTGCCCCGCTGGGCGCTGGCCGCCTCACTGGCCGGTCTGGTGGCGCTCGGCGGGATCGCCGGATGGCAGTACGGGCGCGCGGAGGAGGCCGATCGCCGCGCGGCCGTCGCGGAGGAGCGGGCGGAGGCCGTGGCGGCCGTCCTCGCCGCGCCGGACGCCCGGGTCTCCACGGCCCGGCTCGCGGACGGCGCGGTGGGCACCCTGGTCCACTCGCCGTCCCTGGACCGGGCGGTGTTCGCGGCGGCGGGGATGCCCGCGCCGCCGCCCGGGAAGGTCTACCAGCTCTGGTACGACGACTCCGGGACGATGCGGCCGGCCGGTCTGATGACGCCGGACGCGGCGACCTCGACGGTCCTCCTGGAGGGGCCGGCGAACCGCTCGGCCGGCATCGGCATCACCGTGGAGCCGGAGGGCGGTTCGCCCCGCCCGACCTCGGACCCGGTGGCGACGATGGCGATGCCGGCGGCCTGAGGAGGCGGGGCGGTCGCCGCCCCGCCTCACGGCGTCCCGGGCGTTCCGGTCGGCGCCGGCGGGGTGGGGCAGGCGACCGAGCCCGGCTTCACGGACAGTTTCAGCCTGGGCGTGGTGAGGAGGCCCGGGAGCTGGAAGTCCTGGGCGGTGCCGACGATCCGGTCGAACTTGGCGTAGCGCGCCTGGATGCCGAAGCGGTGCTGCGGGCTGTTCAGCGGGTTGTCGACGTACGCCCCGGAGGCGTCCTTGACGGTCTTCACGTCGGCGCCGTTGGTGTTGAGGTCAACGATGCCGTCCATGTCGAGGACGCCGGTGGCGTTCTTCAGGTCGAGGACGGTGTTCTTGGTCCTGATCTCCCAGGAGCCGGGGTTGTCGTCGCCGAGGACCAGCATCAGGGTGTACGTGGCTCCGCCGATCTGCTGCTTCTGGCTCAGGCACAGGCCGTTGATCATGCCGTCCGCGAAGCCCATCCGGAGGACCCGCACGGTCCCGGCCGAGCCGTCGGGCCGTACGACGGCCTGGTCGACGACGGCGGCGCCGTACTGCGTCCCGTAGAGGCTGCTGGTGGTGAAGTCGACGGGCCGGTCCTGGATCTGGAGGCCGACCGCCAGCGCGCCGCTCGCCATGGCGGCCCCGAGGCCGCCGGCGGCGAGGAGCGCGGGCACGGCGACGGCGAGGGACCGGCGCCAGTGGGTGCGGCCCTCTTCCCGGGCGGGCCCCTCCTGGACGTGTCCTTCCGGGACGTGTCCTTCCGGGCTGTGGCTCTCGGGGCTCGTGACGGGGCTCATGGGGAGGTCACCGTGATGGTTCCGGGGAGGTGGACGGGGTTGTCGGTGGAGTTGAGGGCCGCGTGGTCGTCGACGGTCCGGATCGCGTAGATGTCCCCGGAGAAGTCCTCGGCCCCGGCGGTGAGCGGGATGATCGAGCCGAAGAAGTCGAGGAGGCCCTGCACTCCGCAGATCTTGACGAGGACGCGGAGACAGACGTTGGTGATGTTCCCCCACATCGTCGTCGTCTCGGGCTTCCCGGCGCTGTCGTAGCCGCCGAGCGAGCCCTCGTTCGGCACGTCGATGGTGACGGTGTGGCCGTTCGCCTTCTGCACCACGTTCATGTGCGAGCGGATCTTGAGCTTGGTGAAGGTGTACTTGTTGGTGGTCCGGGTCGTGCCGTCCGAGAGCCGGATGGTGACGTTCTTGTCGACGGTCAGCGAGACGGCGACCATGCTGTCGATGGTGACGCGCAGCGGGTCCGGGGAGGGCAGGAAGGGGACGCCGAGGGGCTGGACCGCGGCGGGCGCCCCCGAGGCGCTGCCCGGCTGCCCCGACCAGACGGCGGTGGCGACGGCGAGCACCAGGGCGGTGCTCACGGCGAGCGGCTTCCGCCGCGCCGCGCCCGCCCCGCGCGTCCCGGCCGTCACCCTTCCACCGCCCTGCGGCGCGGGCGTTTGGCTCCCCAGCCCACCAGCATGGAGCCGCCGAGGACGCCGAGGACCATGCCGAGCAGGAAGCCGCCCAGGTTGGAGACGACCAGGGAGACGACGGCGAGGACCGCGCCGATGAGCCCGAAGGTGTACCGCTGGGCGGGCAGCGCCATCGGGATGAGGCCGCACAGGATCATCCCGCCGCCGACCAGGTAGCCGGCGATCCCCCCGAAGCCCGTGCTCACGATCAGCTGGAGGGAGCTGAGGGAGAACTTGAGGACGGTCCAGCCCCCGGCGACCAGCCACACCCCGCCCCAGAAGGGGCGGGTGCGGCGGAAGGCCCCGAACCAGGCCCACGCGGCCTTCGCCCGGCTCAGCACGTCGTGGCCGTTCCGGGAACGACCTTGATCTTCAGGTCGGGCAGGACGAGCGCGCCCGCCATCTCGGCGTCGTACGCGGTGGCGTTGAGGCCGTGCAGCTTGATGGAGCTGCCGCCCTCGCCGCCCGCCGAGCCGAGTCCGAACCCGCCGGGCAGCGCGCCCGTGAGGGGCTTGCCGGCGACGGTGACCTGGTCGGCGGACTGGCCGAGGACGGCGTTCTGGAGGGTGGTGGGCCCGTACGCCTGGAGTTCGGTGGCCTGGATGTAGAGGTTCGAGGCGTCGATGTCGGTGGTGAAGGTCCCGGGCGGGGTGGCCGTCACCTTCTGGCCGCCGGTCAGGAGCAGCGAGTACGGGACGCCGGCGATCTTCTGGTGCACGATGCCGCACAGTCCGGCGAGTCCGGCGCTGGCGAAACCGACGCGCGCCATCGCGGTGTTGGTGGTCGTGGTGCCGTCCGGGCGGCCGACGGCCGGGGTGTTGACGATGGCGCCGAAGCCGCTGCCCTGGACGCCGTTGGAGGTCAGGGTGAAGGGCTCGCCGGTGACGCTGAAGTTGGCGGCGAGCGCCCCCTGGGCGAGGGCCGTGCCGAGGGCGCCGATGGCCAGGGCCGAGGGGACGAGGGCGAGCGCGCCGCGTCCCCAGCGGGTGCCCCGGCGGGTGTCGTCGGCGGCCTCGGCCAGCATCCGGGTGTTCCAGTCGGCGGCGGCGCGGGCGCCGGCCGTGCGCATCCGGGTGAGGGACGTGCCGAGCCCGCGGGGGCCGGAGAAGAGGTGGTTCATGCGGATCCGCTCCCAATGGACACGGGGGGTACGGGGGTTTCGGCGGCCGTCCGGCGGCGGAGGAGGCCGCCGGCCCGCTTGGCGGGCTTCTCGGGGAGCCAGGCGAAGGCCATGGAGCCGCCGAGGACCGAGAGGACCATGCCGACGAAGAGGCCGCCGAGGTTCGACAGGGGGAAGGAGGCGACGCCCGCGATGACCGCGAGGACGCCGGCGGTGTGGCGCTGGCTCGGCAGCAGCAGGATGAGCAGAGCCATCGCCATGAGGACGACTCCGCCCGCCATGCCCGCGATCCCGCCGACGCCGACCTGGAGGATCTTGCCGAGGGGGGCCATCGGCAGGAAGAAGATGACGAAGCCGCCGATCCCGGTCCAGACGGCCGCCCAGAAGGGCCGGGTGCGGCGCCAGTGACGGAAGGCCGCACGGGCGCCGCGCGGTCGGCCGCCGGCCGGGAGCGGCCCGGACAGCGGTGACGCGGCCGCGGCGTTCCCGTCGGTCGGCGCGTTCCCGTCGGCCGGTGCGGTCCCGTCGGTCGGCGCGGTCCCGTCGGTCGGCCGGGGCGGCGCGGGCGGATCGGTCGGCGGATCGGTGCTCATGGAGGCCTCGCAGCGGTGGGTCGGGGAGGGACGGGGCGGGGGCGGGGGCCCGCGCTTCCGGAGGGCCCGGAAGGCCCGGGGCCCGGAAGGCCCGGGGCCCGGAAGGCCCGGGGGCCTGAGGACCCGGGAGCCCGGAGGGCCCGTGGGGCTCCGGAGGCGCGGGCCCCCGCCGGTGGCGGCGGTGCCGGGGCCGTACGGCTCAGCAGCCCTTGTCGCCGTGGGCGATGCCGATCGCCAGGTCGGGCAGGGTGATCGCGCCGGAGATCGTGGCGGCGTTGGCGTCGGCGTTGAGGTTCTTGATGTCCGTCCGGCCGCCGGTGGCGTCCAGGCCGAACTGGCCCGGGGTGCCGTCGGTGATGCCGGTGCTCTTGATCCCGGCGCTGTCGGCGGCCGCGCCGATGACGTTCGGGCTGCCGTCGGCGGCGTGCAGGGTGGCCGTCGACGCCTTGAGCGCCTGGGCGTCCAGGACCAGCTTGTTCGCCTGGAGCCCGGCACCGGCGACGAGCTGCTCGCTGGTGAGCGGGGTCGCGGCGGCCGGCGAGGAGATGTTGAGCGACCAGGTGCCGAGGCTGCCGATCACCGGGAGGTTGACCGACTGGACGGCGTGGACGCAGATGCCGTCGAGACCCGCCTTGGCGAGGCCGACCTCCGCGGCGCCCTTCGGCCCGCCCGCGTCGACGGTGTGCATGACCGCGCCGATGCCCTGCGGCGCGGCCACCGTCTTGGAGCTGAGGGTGAAGGGGACGCTTGTCAGCGAGAGGTTCGCGGCGAGGGCGCCCTGCACCATCGCCGTGGCCATGGCCCCGATCGCCAGGGTGGCCGGCAGGGCCAGGGCCGCCGATCTGCGCCAGCGGGTGACCCCTCTGATCTCTTCCTGCATGTGCTCTCCAACCGTCGTCCCGCACGTGCCGCGCGGGTGGGGATGTGAACACAGCCGTGCGTCCTCGGCCGGATGGTCGGAGACGGGTGACACTTTGCGGCTGCATGTTCGAGAATTGGACACTCTCTTATGGAGTGTCAACACTTCGGACAATCCTGGGGAGAATTCCTCTGGACTAGGCTTGGCCGATGCCACGGTTCAGGGAGACGGTCCGGACACTGCTGCGCGAGCGTCTGCTCGACGCGGCGTACGAGGCGGTCGCGGACCGCGGCTTCGACAAGCTGCGCATGGCGCACCTGGCCGGCGCGGTCGGCGTCAGCCGGCAGACGCTGTACTCGGAGTTCCCCTCCAAGGAGGCGGTCGGCGAGGCACTCTTCCAGCGCGAGCTGGAGCGCTGCCTCGTCGGCATCCAGGCGGGCCTGGACGCGCACCGGGACGACCTGCGCGCGGCCGTCGAGGCCGCCGTCGGCTTCACGCTCACGCTGGCCGGACGGAACCCGCTGATCAGGGCCATGCTGACCAGCACCGGCGAGGACGGGCTCCTCCCCTACCTCACGACCCGCTCCGCGGCGGCGTTCGCGACGGCCACGGCGATGGCCGACGCGTACGTCACGGAGGCCTGGCCCACCGTCGATCCGGTGGCGCGCGAGCTGGCCGTGGACGCGGCGGTCCGGCTGACCGCGAGCCACATCGTGCAGGCCACCGCCTCCCCCGAGGTGTCGGCCCGCCGCATCGCGGACACGGTGGTCAGGGTCGCCCTGAGCACGGGCCGCGAGGAGCTCCCGTCGGGCCCGGCGGAGTAGCTCCTCAGGGGCTCGGCCCCCGGTACTCCTCCAGGACGGGCCGGTTGCCGATGTCCGGGGACGAGGAGACGGGGAAGGCGCGCACGCCGACCCTCCCCTCGACCCGGTCGATCTCGCCCCAGCCGTACGCCCGCGAGTCGTCCGACAGGTCGGGGTTGTCGCCCAGGTAGAAGAACGCCCCCTCGGGCACGGTCCGCAGTTCGGCTCGCGACGAGCGGGTGCCCTCCGGGGTGCAGCAGGCACCCGTACGGTGGGCCTGCGCGGCCCACTGGGGCGCCGCCACCCGGTACACGGGCCCCTTGCCACCCTCCTGGAGGAGGACCTGGAAGGGCTCGTCCGGCGTGGAGACGATCGCGACCCGGTCGCCGGGGAGCCCGATCACCCGCTTGACCAGGAGGGTGTCCTTCCCGGTGGCCCGCAGCAGCACCACGTCGAACCGGCGCGCCTCCCCGGCGGAGCCCGGGGCGGCGAGGACGCGGTCGCCCTGGTGGAGGGTGGGGGCCATGCTGGTGCCGTCGACCCGGATGCCGAGGGCGGTGACGGCCACCCCCGCGAGGAGGCAGAGCAGGACTCCGGTCCCGAGGACGGCGCCGGCCGCCCGGCGCGCGTTCACCGGCGCCGGGTGGGGTCCGGGCGCCGCACGCGTCCGGACCGGTCGATTTCGGTCATGGCGGGACGGTAGGCCGGGCGGCGGCCGTCGGCCGTGACCGTACCGCTCGGGGTTGTTGACCGCGCGGACCGTTCCGGGGGACGCGGCCCGCGTCCGGGGGCGCGGACCGTCCGGGAGTCACCCCCGGCCCCTCCCCTGGTACGCGCGGGGCGTCTCGCCCGTCCAGCGCCGGAACGCCCGGTGGAAGGCGCTGGGTTCGGAGAAGCCGAGCTGCCGGGAGAGCCGCTCGATGGAGACGCGGCCGCCGGCCAGTTCGGCGAGGGCGTGGTCGCGCCGCACCTGGTCGCGCAGGCGCTGGTACGTCGTCCCCTCGGCGGCGAGGCGGCGGCGCAGGGTCTGCGGGCTGACCGAGAGCCGGACGGCGAGCTGCTCGGGCGTCGGCACGGGACCGGCGGGCAGGGAGCGCCCGATCAGGTGCCGCACCCGGCCGGTGAGCGTGCTGCCGTAGTCGGCGGAGACGAGCACGTCGACGGGGGCGCGGCGCAGGAAGACCTTGAGCGCGGCGCCGTCGCGGAGGACGGGTTCGCCGAGGTCGGCCCGGTCGAAGACGGCGGCCGTCCGCTCCGCGCCGAAGACGCAGGGCGCGCCGAACAGGAGGTCGTACTCGCGGGCGTGCCGGGGCTCGGGGTGGACGAACTCGACCCGGCGCAGGCCGATCCTGCGCCGGATCAGCCAGCCGGCGAAGCGGTGGGCGACGAGGACGGTGGACTCGGCGCCGAAGTGGAGGGGGTCGTCGTACCCGGAGAGGTCGAACTCCAGCCGGGCCTCGTCGGCCGCCTCCTCGCCGGGGAGGTCCTCGTCCGGCGCGGGCTCCACGAGCCGGAAGCGCGGCCCGGCAGGGAAGAGGGAGTAGAAGGTCTGGGCCCGCCGCAGGGCTTCGCGCAGGTCCCGGCTGCCGTGGACCACGACGTGGGCCATCATCGCGAAGGTGCCGACCTTGCTGGGCGCGCCGCCGAAGCCGATCAGCTCGTCGTCCAGGGTGGCCCACAGCGTCCTGACGAGCCGGCCGAACTGCTCGGCGGGGACCCGGGCCTGGGGTTCCTCCAGGAGCGCGGAGGGCAGTCCGGCCCGGGCGAGGAGCGGCCCGGGGGCCACCCCGCGCCGTTCGGCGCCGAGCAGCGCGGCCCGCACGTGGTGGGAGCTGACCGACCGTGTCGACACGCGCGTCGCCTCCGTTCCGGCCGCGTCGCGCCCCGGGTTCCCCGAAGCTGGACACTTTCCTGGAAGGATGTCCAGGTTCGGACATTCTACTGAGAACTGTAAGGCTCGCCAGGTCCTCTTCCGGGCGCACGGGACACCCCCGGAGGTCGGGGCCCCGGGGCCGAGGCCCCGACCCGTACCCCCTTGCCCGCACACGCCCGGTCCCCCATGCTTCCGACACCCGCTCAGCGAACCGGAAGGGTACGGACGATGACCGCCGCACAGCGCCGTGGACGCCGGATCATGATGACCCCGGCCGAACTCGACTCCTACCTCGCGCGGCAGCGCACCTGCCGGGTCGCGACCGTGTCGGCCGACGGACGCCCGCACGCGAGCGCGCTCTGGTTCGCCTGGGACGGCACCTCGCTGTGGCTGTACTCCCTGACCCGCAGCCGCCGCTGGGCGGACCTGCGCGCCGATCCGAGGATCGCCGTGGTGGTGGACGACGGCGAGGAGTACGGCGAGCTGCGCGGCGCGGAGCTGTCGGGCACGGCCGTCCCCGTCGGGGAGGCGCCCCGCACCGGCGGGCCGTGCCCCGCGCTCGACGTGCCGGAAAGGCTCTTCGCCGCCAAGTACTTCGGTCTGGACGCGATGCCCCACGACGGCCGCCACGCCTGGCTCCGTCTGACCCCGGACGCGGTCGCCTCCTGGGACTTCCGCAAGATCCCCGGCCCCTGACCGGACCGGTCACCCCGGAAAGCGCCGCGCCTCAGCAGCCCAGCGGCTCGGCCACCGCCCGCAGGGCCCCGACGACCGCGCGGACGGAGGGACGGCGGCCCGCGTCGGCGCGCCAGGTGGCGTAGATGTGCCGCCGCATCTTCTGGCGTACGGGCACGAAGGCGACCCCCTCCGGCACCGGGCGGCCCAGGCGGGGGGTCACGCAGACGCCGAGACCGGCCGCGACGAGCGCGAGCTGGGTGTGGTGCTCACCCGCGAAGTGGCCGATGCGCGGCTCGATGCCCTGCGAGCGCAGGGTGAACATCAGCCAGTCGTGGCAGAACTCGCCCTCCGGCCAGGAGACCCACTCCTCGTCGGCGAAGTCGACCAGGTCCACCGCCTCGCGCCCGGCCAGCGGATGCCCGGCGGGCAGGGCCACGTCGGCGGTGTCGTCGAAGAGGTGGGCGCGCTCCAGGCCGCCGGGCACGGGCGCCCGCTTGTTGCTCCAGTCCAGGACGATCGCGAGGTCGGCGTCGCCGCGCAGCACCGCGCGGACCCCCGGCTCCGGCTCCAGCTCCGTCGTGCGGACCCGGAGTTCGGGGTGGCCGGCGCGCAGCGCGGCGAGCGCGCCGGGGAAGAGGCCCCGGGCCGCCGTGGGGAAGCCGGCGAGCCGCACCTCGCCCACGACCCGGCCCCGCTGGGCCTCGATGTCGGCCTGGGCCAGCTGCACCTGGGAGAGGATCCGGGCGGCGTGCTCGGCGAGCAGCATTCCGGCGTCGGTGAGGCGTACGCCCCGCCCGTTCCTGGCGAGCAGCCGCTGCCCGACCTCGCGCTCCAGCTTGGCCAGTTGCTGGGAGACGGCGGAGGTCGTGACGTGCAGGCCGTCGGCCGCGCCGCTGACGGAGCCGTGCCGGGCGACGGCGTCGAGGGTGCGGAGGCGCTCCAGGTTCAACATGTAAGCAATGCTAAGGGAAGAGGTCGAGGAAGTCTCACTTGTCCTAAGCGATCGTTCCGGCCACCCTGAGGAGCATGAGCCCCGCAGCCCCGCCCTCCGTTCCCCCCGTCCCCTCCGTTCCCGCCACCCCTTCCGCCCCCGCCTCCCGTCTGCTCGACTGGCGCGTCCGGTTCGGCGCGCTGGCCCTCATCTGGGGCTTCAGCTTCCTCTTCATCAAGGTCGGCACGGAGGGCTTCGCGCCCTTCCAGGTCACCTTCGGGCGGCTCCTGTTCGGTACGGCGGTGCTCGCCGTCGCCCTGGTCGTGAAGCGGGACCGGCTGCCGCGCGGCGCCCGCGTCTGGGGACATCTGACGGTCGCGGCCTTCCTCCTGAACGCGCTGCCGTTCTCGCTCTTCGCGTACGCGGAGCTGACGATCCCCTCGACCCTGGCGGGCATCTGCAACGCGACGACCCCGCTGTGGGGCATGGTGCTCTCCCTCGTCGCGCTCTCCGAGGACCGCCCGACCCGGGTCCGTGCGGCCGGTCTGGGCATCGGCTTCGTCGGCGTGCTGACGGTGCTCGGCGCCTGGCAGGGCTTCTCCGGCCTCGACGTGACCGGCACCGCGCTCGCCCTCCTCGCCTCCTTCAGCTACGCGGTCGGCTGGATCTACGTCCGCCGGACGCTGAGCGGCACCGGCGCCTCGAACCTCTCGCTCGCCGGTTCCCAGCTGGGCCTGGCGACGCTGCAACTGACCGTGGTCACCCCGGTGTTCACCTCGGTCCCGGAGTCCGTGGAGCTCCTGCCGCTGCTCGCCGTGCTCGCGCTCGGCGCGCTGGGCACGGGGTACGCGATGCTGCTCCAGTACGGCATCGTCGCGGAGGTCGGCCCGACGACGGCCTCCATGGTCACGTACTTCATCCCGGTCATCGCCACGGCGGCGGGCGTCACGCTCCTGGGCGAGGACCTCGGCTGGAACACCCCGGTCGGCGCCGTCGTGGTCCTGGCGGGCGCGGCCCTCACCCAGACCCGCACCTCCCGCCGCCGCACGCCTCCCGGCCCCGAAGAGACGGCGCCGCTCCAGACCCCTCCGGCTCCCCTCCCCGCCACTTCGGCCTCCCTCCCCACCCCTGCGGCTCCCCTCCCCGACGTCCGGGAGCCCGCCCCCGCCGCTCCCCGGCATCCCGCGACCCGCGTCTGAACTTCCGTACCCCCGGGGTGACGACCCGGGGGTACGGACCGCACCCTCACGCCTCCGTACGGCGGCGGGCCAGGTTCCGTTCCAGGAGGCGGGTCGAGGCGGCGACCCCGACGCCGCCGTCCGGGCCGGGGTCCGGCAGCCTGCCGTCGGCGCGCTTCAGCTCGGCGAGCGCCGAGTCGATCGCCTCGTGGGCGGCGAAGAGGCAGGGGGTGCTGTAGATCGCCACGTCCACGCCGAGCGCGGTGAGTTCGGCGAGCGAGAGGCGCGGGGACTTCCCGCCCGCGATCTGGTTGAAGAGCAGCGGCTTGTCGCCGGTCACCTCGCGGATCGCGCGGATCCCCGCCACGTCGCGCACGCCGTCCACGAGGACCACGTCGGCGTCGGTGGCGGCCAGGCACTTGGCCCGGTGGAGGATGTCCTCCTCCTCGGTGGCGTCCGTACGGGCCACCACGACCATGTCCCGGCGGGTCGCGAGGACCATCTCCAGCTTGGCGAGGTACTCGTCGAGCGGCAGCACCCGCTTGCCGTCCGCGTGACCGCACCGGCGGGGCCGTTTCTGGTCCTCCAGGATCACGCCCGAGGCGCCGATCCGCTCCAGGCCCTCCACCACGTGGCAGGCGACCTCGGGGTCGACGTAACCGTCGTCGATGTCCACGAGGAGGTGGTGCCGGGGGAACGCGCCGCGCAGCCGCTGCACGAACGCGACCATGTCGGGCCAGGCGATGAAGCCGATGTCCGGCAGCCCGTAGTGCGAGGCGGCGAAGCCGAATCCGGAGACGAACATCCCGTCGTAGTGCGCGGCCGACAGGGAGGCCGAGTACATGTCGTACACGCCGATCAGCGGGGTCGTCCCCGGCTCCGCGATCCGGTCGCGCAACCTGCTGCCATGGCTCATCGTCCTGCTCCTGAGGGTCCGGGAAACACGGGAGGCGCGAAGGGGCCGCCCGCCCCGGCGGAGCGGCGGGCCTTCGCCGGACCCGATGATTCCGCGACGCACCGGGCGAACGCGCGCCCCGCCGGGGGCGACTCACCCTCCAGGCCCAGCGCATTCACCGCAGAAACGTCACTGGAGCGGCACGCGGCGCTTCCCGGAGGGCCTCTATCCGTAGCTCCGCGCCGGCGCGGGCCCCGCCGCCCCGGCGACGGCGTCGGCCAGGGGCTCGACGTCCGCGACGGACAGGCCGGAGACGGTGAGCCGGACGGCCGGCCCGGTGTCCATCCGGAACCGCGCGCCCGGGGCCACCGCCCAGCCCGCCGCGAGGAGCCGCGCGACCGCGCCCGTCTCGTCGGCGACCGGCACCCACACGTTCATCCCGGAGCGTCCGTACGCCTCGACGCCGCGCCGGGCGAGGGCGCGGACCAGCCCGTCGCGCCGCTCGCCGTACGAGCGCGCGACGACGGCCGGGTCGACCGCCTCCGAGGCCCAGAGGTGCGCGACGGTCCGCTGGAGCAGCCGGCTGACCCAGCCGGGGCCGAGCCGCTGCCGTCCGAGGACCCGGTCGACGGTTTCGGCGTCCCCGGTGAAGGCGGCGATCCGCAGGTCGGGGCCGTAGGCCTTGGCGACCGAACGGACCAGGACCCAGCGGTCGGCGACCCCGGCCAGGGGGTGCAGCGGCTGCGCGACGATGCCGTGCCCGTGGTCGTCCTCCACGAGCAGGACGCCGGGATGCGCGGCGAGGACCCGCCGCAGCTCCCGGGCCCGCTCCTCGCCGACGCAGGCGCCGGTCGGGTTCTGCGCCCGGTCGGTGACGATCACCGCCCGTGCCCCGTCCCGCCGGAGCGCGCGCTCGACCTCCCCGGGGAGCGGCCCCTCGTCGTCGACGGCGACCGGCACCGGCCGCAGTCCGAGCGCGGGCACCAGGTCGAGGAGGCTGCCCCAGCCGGGGTCCTCGACGGCGACGGCGTCGCCCGGTCTGAGGTGGACCGCGAGGACCCGTTCGATGGCGTCGAGGGAGCCCGAGGCCGCGCCGACGGGCCCGTCCGGCACGCCGTCCGCGTCGAAGGCGGCGCGGGCGAGCCGCCCGAACTCCTCGTCGACCGGGGCCTCCCCGTACATGCCGGGCCGCTCGGCGTACCGCCGGGCGACCTCCGCGAGGGCGTCGCCGAGGGGCGGGAGGAGGGCGGGGTCGGGGCTGCCGTTGCTGACGTCCCGGACCCCGGCGGGCGCCTCGACGCGGATCGAGCCGCGCGCGGTCGTGGCGGGGCGCGGCCGCACCCGGCTGCCGCGCCGCCCGTCCGTCTCGATGACCCCGCGCTCGCGCAGGGTGCGGTAGGCGGCGGCGACGGTGTTGGGGTTCACCCCCAGAATGACCGCCAACTCCCTCATGGGGGGCAGGAGTTGGCCGGGTGCCAGCGCACCGGTGCCGACCCCCCGCTCGACGCTGGCGGCGATGTCCGATGCACGACGACCCTCGATCCGATACTCTCCTAGCACAAAGACCAGTATGCACTAGTGCAATGGAGTGCGCAATGAGCGACACCACCGAAGCCCCCTCGCCCGCCGGCCCCGTCCCCGTGTCGCCACCGGACGCCTACGCGCCGACCGCCCGGACCGTGCCCACGCGCTCCCGGGAACGCGCCTCGTACGACAGGGAGCTGGTCCACTCGATCCTCGACGAGGCCTACGTCTGCCACCTCGGCTTCGTCCGCGACGGCGTGCCCGTGGTGCTCCCCACCCTCTTCGGCCGGGTCGGCGAGCGCCTCTACGTCCACGGCTCCACCGGCTCGCGGCCGCTGCGCGCGACCGGCGACGGCACGAAGGCCCCCGGCCTGCCGGTCTGCCTGACCGTGACCCACGTCGACGGCCTGGTGCTCGCCCGCTCCGCCTTCCACCACTCGCTCAACTACCGCTCGGTCGTCGTCCACGGCACCGCCCACCGGGTCACCGACCCCGAGGAGCTGCGGACCGCCCTGGACGCCCTGGTGGACCACGTCGTCCCCGGTCGCTCCGCCGACGCGCGCCCCGCGAACGCCAAGGAGCTCGCCGCCACCGCCGTGATCCGCCTCGACCTCGACGAGGTCTCCGCGAAGGTCCGCACCGGCGGCCCCAACGACGACCCCGAGGACCTGGCCCTCCCCCACTGGTCCGGCGTGGTCCCCGTGCGCGGCGGCTACGGCACCCCGGTCCCGGCGGACGACCTCGACCCGTCCGTCGCCCTGCCCGGCTACCTCGCCGCGCTCTGACGGCGGGCGAAGGGACGCACGAACGATGCTGATCCACCCCTGGGACGCGGCCCGCGACGAGGACGAGTGGCGCGCGTGGCTCTCCCGGCACGACTTCGGCCAGCTCGCCGTCAACGGCCCGCCGGGCGAACCGCCGTGGGTGCAGCCGACGCACTTCCTGTACGAGCCGGAGCCCGGTCCCCAGGGCCGCGTCCTGACCCATCTGGCCCGGCCCAACCCGCTCTGGCGGGCCCTGGAGGCGAGCCCGGCGGTGCTCCTGAGCGTGGTCGACGACTACGTGTTCGTACCGGGCCACTGGACGGCCGCCGAGGGCGCGCCGCCCGAGCACGGCACGCCGACCTCGTACTACGCCGCCGTCCAGCTGCGCTGCACCGCGCGCGTGGTCGACGACCCGGCGGAGAAGGCCGCGCTCCTCAACCGCCAGGTCGCCCACTTCCAGCCGGAGGGCGGCACCGCGCCCGCCGCACCCGGCGAGGTGCCGTTCGGCCGCCTCCTGTCGGGCATCCGCGTCCTCGACCTCGAAGTGAACGACGTACGGGCCAAGTTCAAGTACGCGGGCAACAAGCCCCGAGAGGTCCGCGAGCGCGTCGCCCACCACCTCTCGGAACGCGCCGGGCCCGGCGACCGGGAGGCCCGGACCCACCAGCTGCGCCGCCTCGCGTCCGGCTGACGCCCCGGGGGCCGGGCGCTATACCGTCGCGGCCTCCCGCCTGCGCTCCACCGCCGTCCGCGTCTCCGCGAGGGCGAGGCCCGTGACGGCCGCGAGCAGCAGCAGCGTGCCGAGCACGATCGCGGCGGTGAGCCGCTCGCCGAGGAGCGAGACCGCGATCAGGGCGGCGCTCACCGGCTCCAGGAGCATGATCACGGAGACGGTGGCGGCCCGGACGACGGCCGCTCCGGCGAAGTACAGCGCGTACGCGAGCGCGGTCGGCACCGCCGCCACGTACACGAGGAGGAGCAGGACGCCCAGCGGCGCTCCGGTGTGCGGGACGAGCCCCTCCGCGAGCGCCAGGGGCAGCAGCCCGGCGGCCCCGATCGCGAAGGCCCAGGCGGTGGTCGCCAGGGCGTCCGCGCCGCCGCCGTCGCGGCCGAGCCGGCGGGTGAGCAGGGTGATCGCCGCGTATCCAGCCGCCGAGACGACCGCGAGGGCGACGCCGAGGGGGCGCACCTCGGCGGCGGTGCCGCCCAGGACGAGGACGACGAGCCCGGCGAGCGCCCCGACGACGGCGAGGGTCCCGCCCCGGCCCAGGCGCTCGCCCATGGTGAGGCGGGCGCCGAGCGCGATGAGGACGGGGCCCGCGCCGAGGGTGACGACGGTGCCGACGGCCAGGCCCGTGGCCTCGACGGCGGCGAAGTAGGCGCTCTGGAAGACGGTGAGACCGACGCCGGTGCCGAGGACGCGGACCGCCCTCCGGCGGCGCGGTTCCCGCACGGCGGGGACGGCCGCCCGGCGGGACCGCAGGGCGAGGGCGCCGAGCAGCAGGACCAGGCCGCCTGCGCAGCGCCAGAAGGAGAGGGCCAGGGGGCCCATGTCGCTGACGCGGAAGATCAGCGAGGCGGCGGCACCGGCCGTGCCCCAGGCGATCCCGGCGACGATCAGATAGAAGAGGCTCCGCCCGACGGACAGGGCGGATCCCGAGGAGTTCGACACGTGGCTTCTCCGTGGAAGACGGGAGGGAGGGGTGGTCGCTGGACTCCGCGCGCGGGCAGCGACGAACCGCCCGGTGGCGAGGGGTCGCGGCCCGGGTCCGGTCTTCGTCGGGAAGGGTCCCCCGCGCGCTAGGCGGCGGGAGGCGGAAGCACGGTCGAAGGCATGATCGGCACCCTACGGGGCGGTCCGTCCGGCGGACAACCCGGCGCCCCGACCGGCCTCGTCGGCCCCCGCCTCGTCGGACCCGGTCCCGCCCGCCTCGCCCGTTCCGCCGGCCACGGGCCCGGACGGCGGTGCCTTCGGCGTCGAGGACTGGGCGATGAAGGCGCCGACGAGGACCACCAGGCCGCCGGCGATCTGCGGCGCGCCCAGGTGCTCGCCGAGCAGGACCCAGGCCAGGACGGTCGCGATGACGGCCTCCAGGCAGGCCACGACGCCCGCCACCTGCGGGGAGAGCCGGCGCACCGAGACGACCCCGGTGGTGTAGGCGAAGACGGTGGCGATCAGCACGATCCAGCCGAGCAGCAGCCAGGCGGGCACGTCGGTGCCGTCCATGACGGCGCGGTCGCCGAGGACCGCCCAGTCCATGCCCCACGGCCGGGCCACGACGGTGAGGACCAGCGCGCCGATGAGCAGCCCGTACGCGATGACGCCGACCGGGTCGGCCGGCTCCGCCTCGTCGGCGCCCTGGTCGGAGAGGACGAAGTAGCCGACCTGGCAGCAGGCGGCGGCGAGCGCGAGGAGGAGCCCGAGGAGGTCGAAGCTCAGTCCGGACCAGACCTGGACGACGCACGCGAGCCCGCCGACGGCGAGGACGACGCCGAAGGCGGCGGCGCGGGTGACGGGCCGGCGCTGGACGAAGCGGACCCAGCCGAGGACGAGGGCCGGGGCGAGGTACTCGACGAGGAGGGCGACGCCGACCGGGATGCGGGAGATCGAGGCGAAGTAGAAGGCCTGGACGCCGGCGACGGCGAGCAGGCCGAAGCCCACGAGGAGGGCGGGTTTGCGGCGCAGGAGGTCCCGGTGGCGCCAGGCCACCGGGAGCATGACGAGCGCGGCGCCGGCGACCCGGAGCCAGACGACGTGGAGCGGGTCGAGTCCCGCCTCGATGAGCGGCTTGGCCGCCACTCCCGAACCACCGAATGCGAAGGCCGAGGCCAGGGCGAGTCCCAGGCCGGCGCTTCTCCCCTGAGACGCGTGCATGGGGTCATCATGACAGGGCGCCGTCAGGGGCGTAAGTCCCGTCACACCTGTTGAGACGGCCCCTCGTGGCGGGCGGGATCGCCCGCGCGGTCGAGGGCCTCGCACGGGGCGGCGGCGAGGTCGGCGCGGGCGGCCAGGGCGGCCGGGTCGACCCCGGCGCGGCGCAGCACCTCGACGGCCCGGCTCTCGGGGTCGGCGGCGACGGCGGCGAGCAGGTCGACGCCCCGGGCCTGCGGCTCGCCGCGCCCGGCGGCCCGGCGCAGGGCTCCCTCCAGGGCGGCGGTGGCGGCGGGCGACCAGCCGGGAGTCCGGGCGTTCCGGAGGTCGGTCCCGCGCGTCGCGGGCAGCAGGCGCCGGGCCGTCGAGTCCTCGACGGAGCGCTGCCAGCGCAGGCCGTAGCCGATGGACCGCTGGACGAGGTAGCCGAGGACGCGGGCGAGCCGGTCGCGGTCCTCGAACGCGGCGGCGGCCTCGGGGTCGGACTCGACGAGCGAGTGCAGCAGGTGCGCGGTGTCGATCTGGCGGTCCCCGTCCCGGAGGGCCCTGCGGCGCGCGCCCGAGACGGCCGCCGCGAGCGACGGCGTCAGGTAGGGGGTGAGCTCCGCGCGCGGGACCGCGGACGGCAGGAACGACGGGGGACGCGGGACGGGACTGTGCACCCTCCCACCTCATCAGGCCAAGACGGCCGGAACATCACCGGAGAGGAGCATGTCCGCGTCCCACCGGAGTCGGGTACGGGCGTCCGGTTCCTCCTCCTTGGGAAGGAGATCGCGCGCGACACGCCCCGGGAGGCGCGCGCCGCCTTGCCTCGCGCCCCTCCTGCAACCACGACCCCCTCCGCGCTCGTCCTTCCGCACGTGTTCTGGATGGTGGGCCTGCTCGCGCTCGACGGGCGGCAGTACGTGTACCGGGTGTACGCGCCCCGGGAGGCGCTGCCCGCCGATCTGTTCTGGGCGGCGTTCCACTGCCACGAGGAGGACGGGGCGCCGCGCGCCTCCGACAGCTTCGACGCGGCGGAGATCTGGTGGATCGGCGACGGGACGGGCCCGGCCGCGGCGGAGCTGACGGTCCACCGGTCCTGAGGGGCCGGGGAACGCGAGGAGGGGCCCGCGGCGGTCGCCGCGGGCCCCTCCTTCCGGTCCTTCCGGCCTCAGTGCTCGTCGGCCAGGATCAGGTACAGCTTCTTGCGGGCCTCGTTGATCACGGCGACCGCCTTCTCGCGCTGCTCGGGGCTGCCGGTCTTCCAGACCTGCCCGAACGCCTCCATCAGGCCGAAGCCGGCCTGCCGGATCTCGTTCACGGCGTCCCAGTCGACCCCGCGCCCGGCCTCCTCCCAGGGAGCCTCGGGCCCGTTCTCGGCCTCGGCGCGCCCGGAGTCGGTGAGCGTGAACAGCTTCTTGCCGCCCTCGCTCGCGCTGGTGATCAGCCCCTCGTCCTCCAGGAGCTGGAGGGTGGGGTAGACGGAGCCGGGACTGGGCTTCCAGGCCCCGTCGCTGCGCTCGCCGATCTCGCGGATCATCTCGTAGCCGTGCATCGGGCGGTCCTTCAGGAGCGCCAGGATCGAGGCCCGCACGTCACCGCGCCGCGCCCGTCCCCGGCCGCCACCGCGACCCCGGCCCCCGAAGGGGCCGCCACCGAACGGCCCGCCGCCGAACCCGGGCCCGAAGGGCCCGAACGCGGCACGCCGCCCCTCGAAGTCTCCCCGGCCTCCGGGGCCACGGCCTCCATGACCGGCCCCGTGTCCGTTTCCGTACTCGTGTCCATGTGAACGCATCGCAACGCTCCTTCCATCGGGATTTCTTCTACGAACCATCGCGATGGCTCAACGATATATCGGAACTGTTCGGTAAGCAAGAAACCCGAAAAGCGACGAACGGAAGGCGAACTCCAGTTCGATTCAAAGGCAAGAAGAAAGGGCACAAAGAAGGCACCCCCCGACCGGGGGGCGCCTTCGTGGACCTCAGTCCAGACAGAACTCGTTGCCCTCGACGTCCTGCATCGTGATGCAGGACTCGTTCTCCTCGTCGGCGAACAGCGTGTACAGATGGACCGCGCCGAGCTCGACCAGCCGCGCGCACTCCGCCTGGAGCGTGGTGAGGCGCTCCTCGCCCACGAGGCCGGTGCCGGCCCGGACGTCGAGGTGGACCCGGTTCTTGACGATCTTGCCCTCGGGGACGCGCTGGAAGAACAGCCGCGGGCCCTTGCCCGAGGGATCGACGCAGGCGAACCACTTGCCCTCCTGCCCCTCCGGCAGCGAGCGGTGGTAGTCGTCCCACGTGTCGAACCCCTGCGGCACCGGCGGCAGGACATAGCCCAGCACCTCGCACCAGAAACGGGCCACGCGCTCCGGGTCCGCGCAGTCGAAGGTGACCTGGAATTCCTTGATCGTTGCCATCGGCACACCCTAGAGGCAGGCGCCGTCCGCCAGGAACCGATATTTGACCTTGACACCGTGACAAGCCCTT
Source organism: Streptomyces sp. NPDC093071 (assembly GCF_044754545.1). NCBI lineage: Bacteria > Bacillati > Actinomycetota > Actinomycetes > Kitasatosporales > Streptomycetaceae > Streptomyces > Streptomyces sp. NPDC093071. The sequence goes on from NZ_JBIVPH010000002.1 coordinate 1,254,064, forward strand.
CACTGGCGTCGAGGAGGTGGTCCCGATGACCACGGTGAACGAGGAGACAGCGCGGGCCCTGCGCGCGCTGGAGAACGACGACCCGTCGGTCCGGCTGCGGGCGGCCCTGGCGGTCGGCACGGCCCCGGGTCCGGAGGCCGTGGACGGGCTCATCGAACGGTGCGCGGTCGAACCCGACTTCTCCGTACGCGAGATGCTGACGTGGGCGCTCACCCGTCACCCGCCGGCGGCGACGGTCCCGAAGCTGCTCCCCGAGGTCCGCTCGGAGAGCGCGCGGGCCCGGAGCCAGGCGCTGCACACCCTGTCCAAGATCGGGGACCGGCGGGCGTGGCCGGTGATCACCCCGGCGCTGCTGTCCGACGCCGACGACGAGGTGGCCCGGAGCGCCTGGCGGGCGGCGGTCGTCCTCGTGCCCGAGGGCGGGGAACACGAGCTGGCCGTAGCGTTGGCCACGCAGCTCGGACGCGGCGGACGCGAGACGCGGCTGAGCCTCAGCCGGGCGCTGATCGCGCTCGGGGAGCCGATGCTGCCGGTCCTCGCCGCCGCGGCGACGGACCCCGGCCCCCACGTGCGCGCGCACGCGATCGCCACGGAGCGGTTGTGGCACGACCCGGACGCCGGGTTCGGGTTCGCGGTCGAGGAGGCGAAGCGCGTCGTGGCCCTCGGCGGGGCCGGACAGGAGGGGTGACGGGCGTGTTGATCGGTGACGTGGCCCGGCGGTCCGGGGTCAGCGCCCGTATGCTCCGGCACTACGAGTCGCTCGGCCTGGTCCGCCCGACCGGCCGCACCGGCTCGGGCTACCGGGAGTACTCCGACGAGGACATCCGGCGGATCTTCCACGTCGAGAGCCTGCGGTCGCTGGGCCTGTCGCTGCGCGAGGTCGGGCGCGCCCTCGACGATCCCGGCTTCGCGCCCGCCGAGCTCGTCGAGGACCTCGCCCGCCGGACGCGGGACCGCATCGCGGCGGAGACGGAGCTGCTCACGCGCCTGCGCCGGATCGGCGCGGCGGAACCCGCCGGCTGGGAGGACGTCCTCCAGACCGTCGCGCTGCTCCGGGCGCTGGGGTCGAAGAGCGCGGACACCCGCCAGCGCGCGGCCCTGGCCACCTCCGGGGAGGCCCCCCTGCCGGTGGAAGCGCTGGTCGAGGCCGTACTGAACGAGTCGGACCCGAACGTCGCCGGGGCCCTTCGCTGGGCCCTCGTCCGCGCGGGCGAGGACGGTCCGGCACTCCTCGCGGAGGGCCTCGGCTCCCCCGCGGCCGAGGTGCGGAAACGCGCCGTCCTGTCCCTCGCCGAGCTCCCGGGCGACGAGGCGACCGCTCTCCTGCGGGACGCCCTCGCCCACCCCGACGTGACGGTCCGCCGGTACGCGGCCCTGGCGCTCGGGACCCGGGGCGTGGCCGACGCGATCCCGACGCTCGTCGCCATGGCCGTGGGCGAGACGGAGAGGGCGAAGGGGGCCGAGGAGACGAACGACGTCGACGCGGCCGACGCGCTGAGCGCGCTGGCGAGCGACCCCGCGCTCGCGGACCGCATCGCCACCGGTCTCGTGGACCACCTCGCCCGCTCCGCCGCAGGACCGCCCGCACGCCGGCGGCTGGTCCAGACCCTCGCGGACATCCCGGGCGCCACGGCGTCCCGCGCCCTCGCGGCCCTGGCGCACGACGAGGACCGCACCGTCGCCCTCACCGCGACGTACGTCCTCGGGCTGCGCGACCGGCGCTGACGCGTCCCCGGCGCCGGATACTGGACGGCGTGATCACCGAGTACCCGTACGCACCGCTCAACGGCCCGGCGGACTTCGCGTCCCGCCTGGCCGCGGCCGAGGACTGGACGTACGCCGCCCTGGAGGCCCGGCAGGAGGGGCGGTGGACGCCGACGGAGACGGAGGGCCCGGTCCTGGCCGACATGGTGGCGGCCACCAACCCCCTGCACGGCGGCCTCCTGCCCCCGCACACCGGCGAATCGGTGTACGTGCGGCTCGGCAGGATCGGGAACTGGGCCGGCGTGCTGCGGCTCGCCGCCCGGGCCGGGGGCTGGGAACTCCGTCCCGTCGTGGGCACGGACCCCTCCTCCCTCACCCGCCCCTTCGGCGCGGCCGACCTGCTGTCCGGCATCTACGCGCTCGCCGAACAGGGCGAACAGTGGCAGCGGCTGATGCTGGCGACCGTCGCCGACCTCCACGCCTCCGCCCGCGACCGGCCTTCACGACGGCCCCTGGAAGAGGTGCTCGAAGAACGCGCGCCCGGATTCGTGAGGGAACTGGCCGCCGCGGAGGCCTTTTTCACCGGCCCCGGCACACTGGAGGACCTCCCGTCCTACCTGGGCCCCACCCCTCCACCCCCGGTCGATAACCTGTCCGCGTGACGCCCGACGAAGACCTCCGCTTCCCTCCCGCGCTCGCCGCCGCCCTGGCGGTCCGCTCCCCCCACACCGGTGGCGACGGCGTCGACTTCGAGCCCTTCCCCGCCTTCCTCCCCGCCGGTGAGACCACCGAGTGGATCCGCGCGTGGACCGGAAACGAGCAGCTCACCGGCGAGGACTTCCGCGTGTTCGGGCAGGACGGCACCGGCGGGTACGCCGCGTTCTGGCTGGTCCGCCCGGACCGGGCGCTGGACGGACAGCCCGTCGTCTTCCTCGGCTCCGAGGGCGAGACCGGCGTCGTCGCGAACGACCTGGGCTCCTTCCTGTGGCTGCTGGCCGACGGCGTCGGCCCCTGGGAGGCGACCAACCCGTACGGGCCCGTACCGGCCTCGTACCCCCACCCCGAGCTGACCGCCGTCGCGGAGCGGTACGCACCGGGCCTCCGGGCCCCGGCGGCCGACCTGATCGAGCGGGCCGCCCGGGAGTTCCCCGGCTTCGACGACGTCATCGCGAAGCTCTGCGGCTGACCCGCCCCTCAAGGACCGTTCCGCCGCGCCCGCACCGCCCGGACCAGGCGGGTGATCCCGTACCCGAGGAGCCAGGGCAGCACCGTGATGCCCCCGAGGTACACGGCGGCGTAGCCGACGAGGTCTTCGGTGCGCTTCTCCTGGTCCAGGGGCAGGAGCATCACGGTCGCGGAGACCCCCACCGGTACCAGCGGCAGCAGCACCGACCACAGCCGCGGCCTCGGGCCGGGCCGGGCCGCGCACCACGCCCCCGCGGCCCCCATCAGGAAGGGCCCGAACGGCACCCACAGCAGCACCGGGTAGAGGAACAGGACCCACCAGTCGTCCGCGTACCCGAACATCATCGAAGCCCCCCGAGGCCGCTCGCGGCGGACACTCCGCGCGCCCCCTCCGCAGGGACGCGCGGAACGGCCGGTCCAGTTCTCCGCGATTGGCCTTGGCCACCGGAAATCCGCCCCCGCTACCGTCGGCGTCATGCGTATCCGAATCGTCGACGCCTTCACCGACCGGCCCTTCTCCGGCAACCCCGCGGGAGTCCTCCTCCTCGACTCCTTCCCGGAGGACGCCTGGCTCCAGAAGGTCGCCGCCGAGGTCAACCTCTCAGAGACCGCCTTCGCGCACCCGCTGCCCGCCGGCGGCGAGGCCGACTGGGCGCTGCGCTGGTTCACGCCGACCACCGAGGTCGACATGTGCGGCCACGCCACCCTGGCCACGGCCCACGTGCTGCACACCACCGGCGCCGCGACCGGCACCGTCCGCTTCGCGGCCCGCTGCGGCGTCCTCGGCGCCACCGCCGAGGCCGACGGGACGATCACGATGGACTTCCCGACCTCTCCCCTGACCCCCGTCCCCGCTCCGGAGGGCCTGGAGAAGGCGCTCGGCGCCGAGATCGTCGCCGTCCACGACACGGGGGTCCACATCGGGGACCTCGTCGTCGAGCTGCGCGACGAGGCCGCCGTCCGCTCCCTCGCTCCCGACCTCACCGCCCTGAAGGGCATGTCCTCGCGCGGGACCCTCGTGACCGCCGCCGCCGAGCACCCGGACGGCGGCTACGACTTCGTCTCGCGCGGCTTCTTCCCGGCCGTCGGCATCGACGAGGACCCGGTGACCGGCAGCGCCCACACCGCGCTCGCCCCCTACTGGTCGGCCCGGTTCGGCCGCGACGACCTCACCGGCCGCCAGGGCGGCGCCCGCACCGGCCTCGTCCGCACCCGTCTGCGCGGCGACCGCACCCTCCTCGGCGGCCGTGCCGTCACGGTCATCGAGGGCGACCTGCACGCCTGACCGTCCGGGAGCACGACGACGGAAGGGGCGTACGGAGGAGATCCCGTACGCCCCTGCGTCATGAGCGACCGTCCCGTCACACGGTCGGCAGCCACCCCACCTTCCCCGCGAGCAGCCCGTATCCGACGAAGGCCACGATGTCGAGCAGCGCGTGCGCCACGACCAGCGGCCCGACCCGGCCCCAGCGGCGGTACAGCAGGACGAAGACCACGCCCATCACCATGTTGCCGATGAAGCCGCCGATGCCCTGGTAGAGGTGGTACGAGCCGCGCAGCACCGAACTGGCCACCAGGGCGGCCGTCGGCGTCCACCCCAACTGCCCGAGTCTGCGCAGCAGATAGCCGACGACGATGACCTCCTCCACGACGGAGTTCTGGATCGCCGACAGGATGAGGACGGGGTACTTCCACCACACGTCCGGCAGCGACTCGGGCACCACCGTCAGGTTGAACCCGCTCGCCCGCGCCGCCAGGTAGAAGGCGAGCCCGGCGCTCCCGATCCCCGCCGCGACCAGCGCCCCGCGCCCGAGGTCGGGCCACGGCCGGGTGCGGTCGAAGCCGATGGCCCGCAGCCCGGAGCCCTCCCGCAGCAGGAGGTGGGCGACGAGGACGACCGGCACGAGCGCCGTGGCGATGCCGAAGAGCTGCCAGGACAGGTCGAGCCAGGGCCGTCCGGGGGCGTACGAGCCGTTGAGCGTCGCCGCCTGCTCCTTCAGCGCCCCGGGCCTGGTCAGCGAGCCGATGAAGCTGATGAGGGCCGAGACCGCGCTCGCCCCGAGCGAGAGGGCGAGCACGATGAGCGTCTCGGAGCGCAACACCGCGCGCGGCGGTTCCCCCGGAGACGGCAGGTCGTCCCTTACGCGTTGCTCCGCCACCACACCCGTCTCCACTTCCCGGACGCCGTGCTTCCCGGGCGGGGTCGCCCGGACGGCACCGCCCGGACGACCCGGGCCGTCTGGACATGATCGCCCATGAGCCGCCCGGGAGGGGGACGGGGGCCGGGAGGCGCGTCAGTGGATGCCCACCGGCCAGGTGTGCACCGGCTCCCCCTCCCGCATGAGCGTCCGGTAGCGGCGCGTCGTCGCCGCGAGCGCCGTCTTCCGGTCGAGGCCCGTCTCCAGGGCCCGGTGGAAGGTGTCGACCTGCCAGGAAGCGCCGTTCACCCGCAGGCGGCAGCGCTGCTCGATCACCCCGAGGTAGAAGTCCCGGTCGGCGGGTTCGACGTGCCAGGCGTCGAGCCCGGACGCGGCGAGCGGCAGCAGTTCGTCGAGGACGAGCCGTACCGCCGGCAGGGTGGTGACGCCGCCCGCGCGTCCCGGCCGGGGCCAGCGCAGCTCCGCCTCGATGCCGTGGCGGCAGGCCGCGTCGAAGTTGGCCTCGGCGTCCTCGAAGGCCATCCGCTTCCACACCGGCCGGGGCTCGTCGGCGAGCGCCCGGACCAGGCCGTAGTAGAAGGCGGCGTTCGCGATCACGTCCGTCACGGTCGGTCCGGCGGGCAGGACCCGGTTCTCGACGCGCAGGTGCGGGACGCCGTCGACCAGGCCGTACACCGGCCGGTTCCAGCGGTAGACCGTGCCGTTGTGCAGGACGAGCTCCTGGAGGCGCGGCACCCCGCCCCGGTCGAGGACGAGCAGCGGGTCCTCCTCGTCGTGGAGCGGGAGGAGGGCGGGGAAGTAGCGGAGGTTCTCCTCGAAGAGGTCGTACGCCGAGTCGATCCACCGCTCCCCGAACCAGGTGCGCGGCCGCACCCCCTGGGCCTGGAGCTCGGGCGGCCGGGTGTCGGTGGCCTGCTGGAAGAGCGGCGGGCGGGACTCCCGCCACAGCTCGCGGCCGAAGACGAAGGGCGCGTTGGCGCCGAGCGCGATCTGCACCCCGGAGACGGCCTGCGCCGCGTTCCAGACGGGGGCGAACCGGGCCGGGGTCACCTGGAGGTGGAGCTGGACCGAGGTGCAGGCGGCCTCGGGGACGATCGACTCCGAGGTGCACCGGAGGTGCTCGACGCCGTGGATGTCGAGGATGAAGTCCTCGCCCCGTGCGGCGAGTATCTGGTCGTTGAGGAGGGCGTAGCGGTCGTTGTCCGACAGGTTCTCGGGGACCAGGTCGTGCTGTTCGAGGGTGGGCAGCACGCCGATCATGACGACGCCCGCGTCGAGCTCCGCCGCCTTGCGGTCGGCGTACCCGATTCCGGCTCCGATCTCCTCCGCGAGCCGGCCGAATACATGGCCCTCCAGCTGGTGGGGAGCGATGTTCACTTCGAGATTGAACATTCCGAGTTCGGTCTGGAAATCGGGGCTCGCGATCTTTTCGAGAACCGGCCCGTTCAACATGCGGGGCAGGCCGTCGGCACCGGCGAGATTGAGTTCGATCTCCACGCCCATGAGATTGCGCGGCCGGTCGAACCTCTTCTCCGCCAGGAGCCTCGCGAGCCCCGCCAGACATTGCTGGAGTTTCCTCCGGTACTGCTGCCGGTCGGACGGGCCGAACCCGTCGGCCACGACCTTCTCGCCCATCGAAGCGTCCTTCCCCGGGTGGGCGGCCGTCACGGCGGCCGCGCGTCACGGACCATGATGCCCACCTCTTTGATCCACAACGCCTGCGGAGGGAGCCTGTCGGAGGATAGGCTGGATGCAGCACTCCAACGGCACATTCCACGGGCATGGAACAGACGACATATACCAATGTCATATTGTCGCTGGATTAGGGGTCGGAATTCAGCCGACCGGCTCCTCGCGGTATGTGCAGGTGGGGGCGGTATCGTCCTTCTGATTCCTCTTGAACGCCCCTCGATGACGACCTGATGATGCCTTGTCAGGAATATCGGCGACGTCTAGCGGAAACACTGTGTGAACACATGTCGTATAAACTCCGCGGACGAGGCAGAGTGTTGGCGCCCGGCCATGGCCCCATGGCCCCTCTCTGGCCCCGCCGCCGACAGCGCCGTCGTACCTGCCCACGCGTCACCGTGTCTCCTGAGCGAGAGGCGACCCACCATGCTCCGACCCTCCCCGGCCCCTGCGCCGGCCCTCCGCAGCGTCCTCGCGGCGCTCGGCTCACCGACCGCCGTCCGTGAGGCGCGCACCCCCGCCCTGCGGGCCGCGCAGGGACCACTGAGCCCCGAACTCCCCCTGCCCGTCCATGTGTTGGGCGTCACCGGAGCACCGGGACACCCTCCCCGCACCCGGCTCGCCGGATGGCGCTTCCTGATCCGGAACGGGGACCGGACGATCGCCGCCGCGGACACCATGCTCACCCCGGACGGCTGGTCCTTCTCGCACTTCTTCGAGGGGCCGTACGTCTCCGCCACGGAGCGGGCCCTGCACCAGGCCGAAGGGCTGCCGGGCACCTACCGGCCGCGGCTGCTCTCCGTGCCGGAGCTGTACATGCTGACCCTCTGGCTGCACGCCGACCCGGAGACGGACGGCACCACCGTCGCTCCGGCCGCCGACGACCTGTTGGTGCCCATGGCCCCCGCGCCACCGGGAATCGCGGCCCACCGGCCCTACCCGGTCGCCGACCTCCTGCCCGTCCTCAGCACGCGCCTCGCGCCGCCGCCCCTCCTGGGCTCGGCGGCGCCCGCCTGATCCACCGTCCGCGCGCCGCGCCCCGTGACCCGCCCGGGTCACGGGGCGCACTGCTGTCCGAACCACCCGTCCGAACGCGCCGCCCGAACACCCCTCCCTTACGGACTAGCCCGCTCGGGCCACCCCGAACCACCCGAAGGGACGGGGTGGTTGAGCTGAACCGCCCCTGGGAGTGACGCGTCCTCCCCGAAGAGGACGAGCTGCCGCGAAATCCCTGCGGAAGTCCGTCCCGGGGGCAAGACTTGGACCGGAACCGAACCGACCGCCGGGGGCGGCCATGAGCACGCAGAGCCGCAGGACATCCACCACGACGCAGCGAAAGAACCCACCCATGTGCCAGCACCAGCCCGCCTGTCCCACCGCCGACTCCGCCGACCGGGAGGCGGCCCGACTGACGGCACACCACCCGGAGCAGGGCTGGAGCCTGCTGTGCAACGGCGTCCTGCTCTTCGAGGACACCGGTGAACTCCTGCCGGACGGACAGATCATCGCTCCGCACCGGCCGCTCACGGCGGGCCGGGTGACGACCGCCGCCTGAGGAACCCGTACGAGGGACCGAAGCCCGAGGGCCGGCCCGGAGAAGAGACTCTCCGGACCGGCCCCCGGTCATGAAGCCCGCGTCACGAGGGCGTGGGCCCTCAGTGGTCGTACTCGTCCAGCGGCGGGCAGGAGCAGACCAGGTTCCGGTCGCCGAAGGCGCCGTCGATGCGGCGCACCGGCGGCCAGTACTTGTCGGCGGCCGAGACGCCGGCCGGGAAGACCGCCTCGTCCCGGGTGTAGGCGTGGTTCCACTCGCCGCCGAGCGCGGCCGCGGTGTGCGGGGCGTTGTGCAGCGGGTTGTCGTCCGCCGGCCACTCGCCCGAGGCGACCTTCTCGATCTCGGCCCGGATCGCGATCATCGTGTCGCAGAAGCGGTCCAGCTCGGTCAGGTCCTCGGACTCGGTCGGCTCGATCATCAGCGTGCCGGCCACCGGGAAGGACATCGTCGGCGCGTGGAAGCCGTAGTCGATCAGGCGCTTGGCGATGTCGTCGACGGTGACGCCGGTCGCCTTGGACAGCGGGCGCAGGTCCACGATGCACTCGTGGGCGACCAGACCGGCCGGACCGGTGTAGAGCACCGGGAAGTGCGGCTCCAGGCGCTTGGCGATGTAGTTCGCCGCGAGCACCGCGACCTGGGTGGCGCGCTTGAGGCCCTCGCCGCCCATCAGGCGCACGTACGACCAGGAGATCGGCAGGATGCCGGCGGAGCCCCACGGGGCGGCCGAGATCGGGCCGACGCCGGTCTCCGGGCCCGCGGTGGGCTGGAGCGGGTGGTTCGGCAGGTACGGGGCGAGGTGGGCGCGGACGCCGACCGGGCCGACGCCGGGGCCGCCGCCGCCGTGCGGGATGCAGAAGGTCTTGTGCAGGTTGAGGTGCGAGACGTCGCCGCCGAAGTGACCCGGCTTGGCCAGGCCCACCAGGGCGTTGAGGTTGGCACCGTCGACGTACACCTGGCCGCCGGCCTCGTGGACCTCGGCGCAGATGTCCGCGACGTGCTCCTCGAACACGCCGTGCGTGGACGGGTACGTGATCATCAGGACGGACAGCTCGTCGCGGTACTGGGCGATCTTGGCCCGCAGGTCCTCGACGTCGACCTCGCCGTCGTCGGCGGTCTTCACCACGACGACCTTCATGCCGGCCATCACCGCGGAGGCGGCGTTGGTGCCGTGCGCGGAGGACGGGATGAGGCAGACGGTGCGCTGCTCGTCGCCGTTGGCCCGGTGGTACGCGCGGACGGCGAGGAGACCGGCCAGCTCGCCCTGCGAACCGGCGTTGGGCTGGATCGACACCTTGTCGTAGCCGGTGACCTCGGCGAGGCGCTCCTCCAGCTCGGTGATGAGCGTGACGTAGCCCTGGGCCTGCTCGACCGGGGCGAAGGGGTGGATCTGGCCGAACTCGGGCCAGGTCACCGGCTCCATCTCGGTGGTCGCGTTCAGCTTCATCGTGCAGGAGCCGAGCGGGATCATGCCGCGGTCGAGCGCGTAGTCGCGGTCCGCGAGACGGCGCAGGTAGCGCAGCATCGAGGTCTCGGAGCGGTGCGCGTGGAAGACCGGGTGGGTCAGGTACGCGTCGGAGCGCAGCAGACCGGCGGGCAGCGCGTCCTCGGTGGCGGCGTCCAGGGCCTCGACGTCGGCGGTGACGCCGAAGGCGCCCCAGACGGCGGCGAGCCGCTCGCGCGTCGTGGTCTCGTCGCAGGAGACCGACACGCGGTCGGCGTCGACGCGGTACAGGTTCACGCCGGCCTCGCGGGCGGCGGCCACGACCTCGTCAGCCTTGCCGGGCACGCGGGCGGTGAGGGTGTCGAAGAAGACATCCCCGGTCAGCTCGACGCCCCCGGCGCGCAGTCCGGCGGCGAGGATCGCGGCGTACCGGTGGGTGCGCCGGGCGATGCCCTTGAGGCCCTCGGGGCCGTGGTAGACGGCGTACATGCCGGCCATGACGGCGAGCAGCACCTGAGCGGTACAGATGTTGCTGGTGGCCTTCTCGCGGCGGATGTGCTGCTCGCGGGTCTGGAGGGCCAGGCGGTAGGCGCGGTTGCCGTCGGCGTCGACGGAGACGCCCACGAGGCGGCCGGGCAGGGAGCGGGCGTGCTTGTCCTGGACGGCCATGTAACCGGCGTGCGGGCCGCCGAAGCCCATGGGGACGCCGAAGCGCTGGGTGGTGCCGACGGCGATGTCGGCGCCGAGCTCGCCGGGCGAGGTGAGCAGGGTGAGCGCGAGCAGGTCGGCGGCGACGGTGACGATCGCGCCGAGCTCGTGGGCGGCGTCGATCAGCGGCTTGATGTCGCGGACGGCGCCGGAGGCACCGGGGTACTGCAGGAGCACGCCGAAGACGCCGCGCTCGGCGATCTCGGCCGGGATGCCCTCGCTCAGGTCGGCGACGACGACCTCGACGCCGGTCGGCTCGGCGCGGGTCTCGATGACGGCGATCGTCTGCGGCAGGGCGTCGGCGTCGATCAGGAAGACGCCCTTCTTGACCTTGCCGACGCGGCGGGACAGCGCCATGGCCTCGGCGGCGGCGGTGCCCTCGTCGAGCAGGGAGGCGCCGGAGGTGGGCAGGCCGGTCAGGTCGGCGACCATGGTCTGGAAGTTCAGCAGGGCCTCCAGGCGGCCCTGGGAGATCTCCGGCTGGTACGGCGTGTAGGCCGTGTACCAGGCGGGGTTCTCCATCACGTTGCGGAGGATCACCGGCGGGGTGAAGGTTCCGTAGTAGCCGAGGCCGATCATCGGCGCGAGGACCTGGTTGCGGTCGGCGAGCGTGCGCAGCTCGGCGAGCACCTCGGCCTCGGTGCGCGCGGCCGGCAGGCCCAGCGCCTCGGCGTTCTTGATCACGTCCGGCACCGCGGCGGCGGTGAGTTCGTCGAGCGAGCCGTAACCGACCTGGGCGAGCATCTTGGCCCGGGCCTCGGCGTCGGGCCCGATGTGCCGCTGCTCGAACGGGATGCCCTGCTCGAGCTCGGAGAGCGGAATGCGGTTGGCGGTCATGTACGGAGGCCTCCTGGTCGTCACGACCTGCGAGGGGCACCGCGGCGCGGGTGCCCGGACGGCCTCCCCCTCTGTCATCTCAACCTGAGAGTTTCACCGGCACGCCTCGCGGCACGCCGGCTTTCACCGTCGGTGAGAGCGAATGCCGTCGGACATCCGCTCTGCTTTCCAGAGTGACCTCGTCCGCGCGGTACAGGGGCCTGAGAGATTCCGGGGAGGATTTGCTCCTTCGGCGCCCACCGGAAGGTTTCTCCGGGGGACTCTCCCGCACGGGGTCGACAGCCACACCCAGCCTACCAGCGCGGTTGAGACTCCCTTCGCTCAAGTGGCCGACATCCCGGATGTGCCCTTTGGTAGGGGGTAGAGGAGTTGCGACCAATTGGAGGGACCGTGCAGACCGACATCGATCCGCGCAGCCTGATCGGCCGCAAGGCGTACGACCGGAACGGACACAAGATCGGGACCGTCGACGAGGTGTACCTCGACGACGCGACCGGCGTCCCGGAGTGGGCCGCGGTCCGCACGGGCCTGTTCAGCAGGGACGCCTTCGTCCCCCTGGAGCCGAGCGACCTGCTCGACGACGGCCTCTACATCCCGTTCGAACGCGCCCTCATCAAGGACGCCCCGGACTTCGGCGTGGGCCGCCACCTCTCCCCGGAGCAGGAACTCCAGCTCTACCGCCACTACAGCCTCGCCCTCCCCCCGCCACCCCACCCGAACACCCCGGACAAGGACTTCGGCCGCCTGGCGGGCCAGGAGGGCACCTGACCCGAAACCCCCGCCCGGTCGCGCCCCCACGGCCCGCAGCGGCCGACGGCGCGACACCCCACGGGAAGACCCGCCCCCCTGCCCACCCACCGTCACGGGTGGTGCGGGTGGGAACCCGGCCCGGCCGTCAGGCCGGGCACACCTCCACGATCCGCGGCGGGCGACGGCGCGGCACCGCCCCCGGGCAGACCCGCACCCTCACGGCCCGCAGCCGCCGACGGCGCGACACCACCCACGGGAAGGCCCGCCCCAGCCCCCCGCACCAGCGGCAACGCCTCCCCCGCCCCCAACTCCGGATCGTCCACGGCGAAGGTCCGCACCCGCCCCGGCGCCGACCCCGGTTCCTCGAACCGCACGGTGACCCGCCCGAGCCCGCTCCCCTGCACCCACCCGGCCCCGTACACCGCGTGCCGCACGTCGTGCCCGGGTGCCCAGGACCGCTCGGCGGGCCCGGCCGGCTCGGCCACCACGGCCTCCGGCGGAACGCCCTCGGCCTCGACGTCCTCCCCCACCCGAACCTCCGCCTCCTGGGCGAACAGATCCTCCTGCGTATAGTCCGCGAGCCCGCTCACCCCCACCCCCAGCAGCCGCACGCCCCCCGTCGTGTCCACCGAGTCGAGCAGCCGCCCCGCCGCCTCCCGCACGACCCCGAGCGCGTCCGTCGGCCCCCGCAGCGTCTCGGACCGGGTCAGCGTCGAGAAGTCGAACCTCCGCACCTTCAGGACGATCGTCCGCCCCGAGTGCCCCGACGCCCGCAGCCGCCCCACGCACCGCTCCGCGAGCCGCTCGACCTCGCTCCGGATCCGCACCCGGTCGTGCAGGTCCACGGCGAAGGTGTCCTCGACGGAGACGGATTTGGCGTCCCGCTCGGCCACCACGGGCCGGTCGTCGTACCCCTGGGCCATCCGGTACAGCGAGGCCCCGTGCGCCCGCCCCAGGAGCCGTACGAGCTCGTCCTCGCCCGCCTCCGCGAGGTCGGACACCGTCGTCATCCCGGCCCGCCGCAGGTGCTCCCCGGTCGCCGGTCCGACCCCGGGCAGGATCCGTACGGACTTCGGCCCGAGGAGCGCCCGCTCGGTGCCCGGCTCCATCAGGACGAGCCCGTCCGGCTTCGCCTCCTCGGAGGCGATCTTCGCGAGCATCTTGGACCCCGCGAGCCCCACCGACCCGGTGAGCCCCGTCGTCGCGAGGATGTCGGCCCGCAGCCGCTCCCCCACGGCCCGCGCGCTCGCTGTGTCACCGGCCACGCCGCCCGCCTCCAGGTCCACGAAGGCCTCGTCGAGGCTGAGGGGCTCCACGAGCGGGGAGAGGCCCCCGAGCAGCCGCATGACCTGCTCGCTGATCGAGCGGTAGAAGGCGAAGCGCGGCACGAGATAGGCCGCGTTCGGCGCCAGCCGCCGCGCCTGGCCCATCGGCATCGCCGAGTGGACCCCGAAGCGGCGCGCCTCGTACGAGGCGGTGGCGACCACGCCCCGCGGCCCGAGCCCGCCCACGACCACGGGCTTTCCGCGCAGGCTGGGCTTCGCCGCCTGCTCGGCGGCGGCGAAGAAGGCGTCCATGTCGAGGTGCAGGATCGTCGGCGCGGCTCTCACGCCTCCGATGCTCCCCCACGCCACTGACAACGCCCGGCCGCCCCACGAGGAGGCCAGCCCGGGAACCCGCTCAGACCGCCCGGTCCCGTCGCCGCCGCGCCAGCTCGTCGCCGGGGTTGTGCCCCACGAGCGTCTCGCCGGTGTCCACCCGCTCCCCGTGCAGCTGCGAGAGCGCCGCCTCCACGTCCCGCCAGACCACCCCGACGGCGATGCCGAAGACGCCCTGACCGCCCTGGAGCAGGTCGACGACCTCGTCGGGCGAGGAGCACTCGTAGACCGTGGCCCCGTCGCTCATGAGCGTCATCCGCTCCAGGTCCCGGAAGCCCCGGGCCCTCAGGTGCTGCACCGCGGCCCGGATGTTCTGCAGGGCCACCCCGGTGTCGAGGAAACGCTTGACGATCTTCAGGACGACGACGTCACGGAAGCTGTAGAGCCGCTGCGTCCCCGACCCGTACGCGGGCCGCACGCTCGGTTCCACGAGTCCGGTGCGCGCCCAGTAGTCCAACTGGCGATAGGTGATGCCGGCGGCCGCGCACGCCGTGGGTCCGCGGTAGCCGATCACCTCGTCGGCCGCGCCCGTACCGGCGTCCGTACCGAAGTCGCCCACCCTGCCGTGAAGCGGATACGGACCGTTCTCCCCGGACACCCGTCCGAGGGAGCTGCCCGCCGTACCGTCCGCGCTGCTCATCACGCCGACCCTCCGTCCTTGACCTGCCCACACGAAGGTAGGCAGTCACTCGGGGTGCGTCAACGATCGCCACACTCGGCACGCCGAGTGATAATCACCCTGAGAGTGGTTTCCCGTGTCTCTCTTCGGGGAAAGGCTACTCGAATGCGCTGACAGCACCCCGGGAACGGCCCGCGGCCGTACCGCCCGGTCTCACTGACTGTTGGTCCCGAAATCCTCCGGTGAGATCTGGTCGAGGAATTCGCGGAACTTCTCCACCTCGTCCTCCTGCTCGTCCGGAATCGCGATGCCGGCGTCGTCCAGGACGCCGTCGCTGCCGAAGATCGGCGTCCCGGTCCGGAGGGCCAGCGCTATCGCGTCGGACGGCCGGGCGCTCACCTCGACGCCGCTGGCGAAGACCAGCTCGGCGTAGAAGACCCCGTCACGCAGATCCGTGATGCGGACTTCGGTGAGCTCCTGCCCCACGGCCTCCAGCACGTCCTTGAACAGGTCGTGCGTCAGCGGCCGCGGAGGGGCCATCCCCTGCTGCGCGAAGGCGATCGCGGTCGCCTCCCCCGGTCCGATCCAGATGGGGAGGTAACGATCGCCTCCCACTTCACGTAGGAGCACGATCGGCTGATTGGAGGGCATTTCCACTCGGACACCCACAACGTCGAGCTCGTTCACACAGCAACCCTAGGACGTGCCCGACCGGTTTGGATAGTCGGGCCCCTCCGGGGGCACCGCGAGATCACTGTGCGCGGATGCCCAGGGCGATCTGCATCAGGGCCGCGTGCAGCCGTACCGACTGCGCGGCCAGCTCCTTGGCGGTGGCCTCCGCATGGGCCCTGGTCTGCGGATTACGGTGCCGGCGCAGCGGCGCGACCACCTGTTCGATCAGCCCGGCCTCCCGTTCGGCGGCCGCCTTCACGGCTCGCAGGTGCCGGGGCTCCAGACCGAATCTCCCCAGATCCGCCACGAGCCGGGCGACGGTGACGGCCTCGGCGTCGTACCCCCCGCCGTCCGTCTCGGCGATCAGGCCGTACGACTCCCACTCGGCGAGCTCGGCCTCGGTGACCTCGGCGGCGGCGAGCAGCTCGTCCCGCCCCAGCCGCGCGGGGGCGGGCGGCTCCGCCTCCTGCTCCCAGGGGCCCTCCAGGAGGTCCCGCCGGCGCCCGGGGGCCGGGAGGGGGATCTCCTCGCCCCGGGCGAGGGCGTCGAGGTGCTCGCGGATGACCTTCAGCGGAAGGTAGTGGTCCCGCTGCATCCGCAGGATGCGGGCGAGCCGCTCCACGTCCTGCGGGCTGAACTTCCGGTACCCGGAGGCCGTCCTGCGGGGCTCGACGAGCCCCTCGGCCTCCAGGAACCGGATCTTGGAGATGGTCACTTCGGGAAACTCGTCGCGCAGCTGGTTCAGCACCGTGCCGATGCTGACCATGTCGCCCGCGGTGGCGGTGCCGGATCCGGCACCGCCCGTCGGTGTTCGCAGCATGGACCTTCCCTGAAGGGGATTCCCCGGGGCGTCACACGCCCCGCTGGCTCGAATAGAAGACCAGCCGGTACTTGCCGATCTGCACCTCGTCACCGTTGGACAGGACGACCGAGTCGATCGGCTCGCGGTTGACGTACGTGCCGTTGAGGCTGCCGACGTCGGCGACGGTGAAGCTGCCGTCCTGGGCCCGCCGGAACTCGACGTGCCGTCGGGAGACCGTGACGTCGTCCAGGAAGATGTCGCTCTGCGGGTGACGGCCGGCCGTCGTCAGCTCCCCGTCGAGGAGGAACCGGCTGCCGGAGTTCGGCCCCCGGCGCACCACGAGGAGCGCGGAGCCCAGCGGCAGCGCCTCCACGGCCGCCAGCGCCTCCGGGGAGAGCGAGGGCAGCGCGTTCTGACCGGTGACCTCCGCGTCGTAGGCCTCCAGGCCCGAGATGGAGATCGTCGACGTCGTCTCCGACGCGCGCTCGGGGGCGATTCCGCCCCGCAGCGGCGTGCCGCAGTGGGAGCAGAAGCGGCTGTCGGCCGCGTTGCGGTGACCGCACCTCGTACACACCGGCATGGACGCATCCTCCTGCCGCGGCTGCCCCGCCGAGGTCTGTGTCGCGTACGGGTCGGGGGTAAACCCTCCACCCGTACTCGAGGTCGATGGTTCTCCGAAACCTATGCGGGCGGCCCCGGCGGGGTCAACAGAAGACGCGCCCGGTGCGCCCGGAATGTCACCGCCCCCGACCTCGTCACGGAAGAGCGGGCGCTCGCCGCCCTGCTCCTCGCTCTGGGCGTGGCGCGGCGCGCGGTGCCGGGCGTTGCCGCCGTCCTCGCGTGCGCTCTTGCCGAACAACTTCGCAAACAACTTCACGGGCGATTCCCCTTGACCGAAACAGACCCGCCCGTGGGGCAGGACGAACCGAGATCCATCACACCTGCCGACCCGGACACCTTCACAACGTCCGTATCCTCCGGACAGTTTCCACCACGCACCACCGTTGTGATGCGCCGACCCCCCGCAAGGCCCTGCCCTTGTCGCGGGACCCCCCTCGTACGCCTCCTCACTGCGAGGACGACTGAGCGTAGTCAGGCCGCTTCGCCGGTCGCAAGGCGTCGACGACGATCTTCGCCGAGCGCTCCACCGTGGCCGTGGCCTGCTCCTTCTCGAGGGTCTGCACGACACCGCCGGGGATGTTGAGCGCGGGCTCGAGATCCTCCGGCTTGCCGATGACCTTGAAGACGTACGGAGCGGCCACCCGCGTTCCATCGATCCTCATGTCGTCACCGCTACCGGTGAAATAACTGTCCGCCACCACCCGGACACCGTTGACCTGGATCGCCTCGGCGCCCGCCGCGCGCAGCTCCTGGATGGCGTCCAGGAGCATGTCGGACTCGACGGATCCGCTGGGGTCGCCGACGGACAGGGTGATGCCGGGACCCTCGGCGGCGACCGTGCCGGCCAGGATGCCGAGCTGCCGCTCCTTCTCCTGGGTCTGCTTGCGCGCCTCCTCGGCCTGGTCCGAGCTGGACTCCAGCTCGGAACGCTGCTTCTCCAGACGGGCCTTCTCGTCCTCCAGGCGCTGCGTGCGGTCGTCGAGTTCGTCGAGGATCCGCACCAGGTCCTCCTGGCGCGCGCCCCGCAGGGCGCTGTTGTCGCTGGTCGAGGAGACCTGGATGGCCAGGCCGAGCCCGAGGCCGAACAGCAGCAGGGCGACGATGAGTTGGGCCCTGGTCACCCTCGGCGGCCACAGCGCGGAGATCAGTCTGCGCCGTCCGCCCTGCTCGTCCCCGCCGGACGCGCCCGCGGCCGGCGGTTCGGCGGCCGGGAGCGTCTCGAGCTCCCGTACGCCCCCGTTCGCGTCCTCCCGGGCCGGGGGGCCGTCGGGAACCGCGCCGGGCACGCCCTCGTGCGGGGGCTTCCGGTGCTGGTGGGGGTGGGACTGGGGCTGGGGGCGGGCGTACGGGGGCCGCTGCTCCACTTTCCGGAGGACCCGGGTGCTCTCGTCCTCGGGCACCTCGGGCGCGGCGGGCCTCTCCGGAGCCCCGGCCCCCTCGGGGACTTCGGGCTCCGCGGCGCGCGGCGGCTCCTGAGGGCTGCGGGGCCCCTGAGGCCCCTGAGGAACACGGGGATCCCGGGGAACCTGCGGGTTCTGGGGGCTCTGGGGACTCTGGGGGTTCTGCGGACCCTGAGGGGTCTGGGGCGTCTGAGGGCTCGGCGGGACCTGCGGATTCTGCGGGACCTGCGGGTTCTCGGGGTTCTGCGAGTTCTCGCTCATCGGCCTCACGCCCGGAAGACGTGGCGCCGGATGGCGGCCGCGTTGGAGAAGATTCGGATGCCGAGGACGACGACCACACCGGTCGACAGCTGCGCGCCCACGCCCAGCTTGTCGCCGAGGAAGACGATCAGCGCGGCCACGACCACGTTCGACAGGAAGGAGACCACGAAGACCTTGTCGACGAAGATCCCGTCGAGCATGGCCCGCAGCCCGCCGAAGACCGCGTCGAGGGCGGCGACCACGGCGATCGGAAGATAGGGCTCGACCACCGCCGGAACCTCGGGGCGGACCAACAGTCCGACCACCACTCCGACGATCAGGCCCAGTACGGCGATCACGATGTGCCCTTCCCTGTGTCGGCCGTGGCCCGGCCGGAGGGCGTCGCCCCGACCCCCCTCGGCTCTGCGGTACGTACGGTCAGGCTCGGCGCCGCCGGCAGGCGCACGTCGCCCTCGGCGGAGATGCTGCTCCTGATCCCGAAGTTCTCCACCAGCGCGTGCAGGTACTGCCCGTCGGCGCTGTCCTGGAACGCGGTACTCAGCTTCTGCCCGTTCCCGATCGCGAGGACGGTGTACGGCGGCACCAGCGGCTTGTTGTCGACCAGTATGGCGTCGCCGGCGGCCCGGATCGCGGACAGCGACGTCAGCCGCTGCCCGTTGATCGCGACCGCTTCGGCGCCCGACTCCCACAGCCCGTTGACCACGCGCTGCATGTCCCGGTCGCGGACCCGGCCCGTGTCGGAGAAACCGCTGCTCTCCCTCGGCCCGCCGCCACCGGTGTCGGTGTCCTTGGCGTCGTCGACGACCAGCTTCACCCCGGGGCCGTGCACCGGCGTCGCGCCCGAGAGCAGCGCCACCAGCTCGGCCTGGTCCCCGCCGTGCTCCTGGAGCGCCTGCCGCTGGCGTTCGCCGACCTCGGCCCGGATCCGCTCGATGTCCCGCTCCAGGCCGTCGGCCGCCGACGTCTCCGTCTCGATCCGGTCGATCAGATTCTGCCGCTCCTTGGCGACGACCGGCGCGGAGACCCGCGCCTCGGCCGCGCCGACGGTCACGACGGCGGCCGCGAGCAGGAGGCCGGCGGCGACCCCGAGCTTCGCCCGCAGGCTGCGGGGCAGTCCCCCGCCCTCGGCGGCCCGCCGGGCCGTCGCCTCGGCGTAACCGTCGTCGAGGGCGTGGTCGATCACGTTGTTCAGCAGCGACATGGACGCGTCGAGTCGCGGCGGCGGTGATCCGGTGCTCCGAACGGGGGGCTGCTGCGACATGCCGCACATCGTCGCACGTCGTACGGCCTACCGCCGAATGGCCCCTCTACGCCGGTGGGGAGGCGCCCTGGGGCACCTCCCCACCGGAACGGCCCGATCGCGTCAGTTGCCCGCGCTGTCGACCACCGCGGCCCACTCGTCGAGCAGGGCCTGCGCGGAGGTGTCGTCGGGGCCCTCCGCCCACAGATGGGTGACGGCCTCGGCGGGGTCGGGCAGCACCATCACCCAGCGCCCGTCGGCCTCGACCACCCGGACGCCGTCGGTGGTGTCGACGGAGCGGCTGCCCGCCGCCTCGACCACCTTGCGCATCACGAGCCCCTTCACGGCCCACGGGGTCGCGATGTCCCGCTTGAGGACGTGGGCCCGCGGGATCCGGGAGTCGATCTGGCTCAGCGTGAGCTGCGTCCGCGCCACGAGACCGAGCAGCCGCACGAAGGCGGCGGTCCCGTCGAAGACGCTGCTGAACTCGGGCACGATGAACCCGCCGCGCCCGTCGCCGCCGAAGATCGTCGACTCCTCCCGGCCGACCCGGGTGAGGTCGTCGGGCGAGGTGGTCGTCCACTCGACCTGGGTGCCGTGGTACGCGGCGACCTGCTCGGCGATCCGCGTGGTGGTCACCGGCAGCGCGACCCGCCCGGACCGCCGCTCGGCCGCCACCAGGTCCAGCATGACCAGGAGCGCCCGGTCGTCCTCGATGATCCGGCCCCGCTCGTCCACGAGCGAGAGGCGCTCGCCGACGGGGTCGAACCGCACGCCGAACGCGGCCCGCGCCGAGGCCACGATCTCCCCGAGCCGTACGAGCCCGGCCCGCCGGCTCTCGGCCGACTCCGTGGGCCTGGACTCGTCGAGCCCGGGGTTGATCGTCAGCGAGTCGACCTGGAGCCGTCCGAGCAGGCTGGGCAGGACGAGCCCGGCACTGCCGTTAGAGGCGTCCACGACGACCTTCAGCCCGGCCTCCGCGATCCCGGAGGTGTCGACGTTCCGCAGCAGCGAGCCGGTGTACGAGTCGAAGACGCTCGCCGGGAAGGAGAGGTCCCCGATCTCACCGGGGAAGGCCCTCCGGTACTCCTGCCGCGCGAACACCCGGTCGAGCTTGCGCTGCCCGCCCTGCGAGAGGTCGGCGCCGCGCTCGTCGAAGAACATGATGTCGACGGAGTCGGGCACGCCCGGCGAGGTCCGGATCATGATGCCGCCGGCGCTGCCGCGCGCGGTCTGCTGGCGCGCCACCGGCAGCGGCACGTTCTCCAGGTCCCGTACGTCGATGGCGCTGGCCTGCAGTGCCGAGATCACCGCCCGTTTCAGCGCGCGGGCGCCCCGGGAGTGGTCACGGGCCGTGGTGACGGTCGAGCCCTTCTTCAGGGTCGTGGCGTACGCGCCCGCGAGGCGGACGGCCAGCTCGGGGGTGATCTCCACGTTGAGGATGCCGGAGACCCCGCGCGCCCCGAAGAGGTGGGCCTGGCCCCGGGACTCCCAGATGACGGAGGTGTTGACGAACGCGCCGGCCTCGATCGTCTTGAACGGGTAGACCCGGACGTTGCCCTGCACGATCGATTCCTCACCGACCAGGCACTCGTCCCCGATGACAGCTCCGTCCTCGATCCGGGCGGCCCGCATGACGTCGGTGTTCTTGCCGATCACACAGCCGCGCAGATTGCTCTGCTGGCCGATGTAGACGTTGTCGTGGACGACGGCCTTGTGCAGGAAGGCACCGCTCTTGACGACCACGTTCGAGCCGACGACGGTGTGCTCGCGGATCTCGGCACCGGCCTCCACCTTGGCGTAGTCGCCGATGTAGAGCGGTCCCCGCAGCACGGCGTCGGGGTGCACCTCGGCGCCTTCCGAGACCCACACCCCAGGCGAGATCTCGAAGCCGTCGATGTCGACCTGGACCTTGCCCTCCAGGACGTCCGCCTGGGCCTTCACATAGCTCTCGTGCGTGCCGACGTCCTCCCAGTAGCCCTCGGCGACATAGCCGTAGATCGGCTTGCCCTCCTTCATGAGCTGCGGGAAGACGTCCCCCGACCAGTCGACCGACGTATCGGCCTCGACGTAGTCGAACACCTCGGGCTCCATCACGTAGATGCCCGTGTTCACGGTGTCCGAGAAGACCTGGCCCCAGGTCGGCTTCTCCAGGAAGCGCTCGACCTTGCCCTCCTCGTCGACGATCGTGATGCCGAACTCCAGGGGGTTGGGGACCCGGGTGAGGCAGACCGTGACGAGTGCGCCCTTCTCCTTGTGGAAGGCGATGAGATCGGTGAGATCGAAATCGGTGAGCGCGTCCCCCGAGATGACGAGGAAGGCGTCGTCCTTCAACGCTTCCTCGGCGTTCTTCACGCTTCCCGCTGTACCGAGCGGCTTCTCCTCGTTGGCATAGGTGAGCTCCATCCCGAGCTCTTCGCCGTCACCGAAGTAATTCCGGACGAGAGAGGCGAGAAACTGCACGGTGACGACGGTCTCGTTGAGACCGTGCCTCTTGAGCAGTCGCAAGACGTGCTCCATGATCGGCCGGTTCACCACCGGCAGAAGAGGCTTGGGCATGCTCGAGGTCATGGGGCGAAGACGGGTTCCCTCGCCACCGGCCATCACGACGGCCTTCATGTCGGAAGCGTCCTCCTTCAAGAGATGACGGTCCTGCCGACTTCGCCTGTCCGCTCAGTAGCCCGCGGACGTCCTCGTTGTTGCCGGCGACGCTGCTCGACACAGAAGGAACGGGCTCAATCGGCCTCGGTATCCGTCTTCACGAGTCGACGGACCTGGACCACGTAGAGGATCCCTGCCCACCAATACAGAGTTGTACCCCATCCGGCGAAGGCCCACCCGAAAACTTCAGCGAGTGACGAAAGCCAGCCCGTTCCGTCACTGAGAAGCAGCAACGGGAACGCGTACATGAGGTTGAAAGTCGCAGCTTTTCCGAGGAAGTTGACCTGCGGCGGCGGGTAGCCGTGCCGGCGGAGGATTCCCACCATGACGAGGAGCATGAGCTCGCGCGCCAGAAGGGCAGCGGTCAGCCACAGCGGAAGGATCTCCCGCCAGGTGAGGCCGACAAGGGTGGACAGGATGTACAGACGGTCGGCGGCGGGATCGAGCAGCCGGCCGAGGCTGCTGATCTGGTTCCAGCGTCGGGCGAGTTTTCCGTCGAGGTAGTCGCTGACGCCGCTGAGCGCCAGGACGAGAAGCGCCCATCCGTCGCTCTTGGGGCCGCCGAACTCGGGGCGGAGAATCAGCCACAGAAACAGCGGCACGCCGACGAGGCGCGCCATGCTGAGAATGTTGGGGATGGTGAGGACCCGGTCGGTCTGAACGCGAGTCTCCTGGACCTCCACCCGGGGGCCTCCTGCTGGGATGATGCCGACGTTGCCCCCTGACCCTACCTTCAGCCGCCGAACCCCCGCGCACAGGGGTCTCGCCGGCCCCGTGAACGCAGAAAAGCCCCGCACCAGAAGGTGCGGGGCTTTCCCACAATGATTGTTCGGCGGTGTCCTACTCTCCCACAGGGTCCCCCCTGCAGTACCATCGGCGCTGAAAGGCTTAGCTTCCGGGTTCGGAATGTAACCGGGCGTT